>NZ_CP130831.1:1805000-3212500 GCF_030549525.1 Stenotrophomonas sp. 704A1
TCAGCAATGATGACGGTGTCGACGCTGCAGGCATCCGGATGCTGGCCTCGGTGTTGCGCGAAGCCGGTCACGAAGTCACGGTGGTCGCACCTGACCGCGACCGCTCCGGCGCCAGCAATTCGCTGACCCTGGACCTGCCGGTCCGGCTCAAGCGCATCGACCATTACACCGTGTCGGTCGCCGGTACACCCACCGACTGCGTGCACCTGGCGCTGACCGGACTGCTGGAATTCGAGCCTGACATTGTCGTGTCCGGCATCAACAACGCCGCCAACCTCGGCGACGATGTGATCTATTCCGGCACGGTCTCGGCGGCGATGGAAGGGCGCTTCCTCGGCCTGCCGGCGGTCGCGGTATCGCTGGTCACCCGCAATCACGATCCCCGGCACTTCGAGACCGCTGCGCGCGCCGCGGTGGAAATCGTTGCCCGGCTCAAGGCCGATCCGCTGCCGGCCGACACCATCCTCAACGTCAACGTGCCGGATCTGCCGTGGAGCGAGATCAAGGGCTTCGAAGTCACCCGCCTGGGCAACCGCCATCGCGCCGAGGGCTGCATCGCGCAGAAGGATCCGCGCGGCAACGAGGTGTACTGGATCGGGCCGGCCGGGCGTGAGCAGGACTCCGGCCCCGGCACCGATTTCCACGCCGTGCGTACCGGGCACATTTCGATCACGCCGATCCAGGTTGACCTGACCCGCTACCAGGCCCTGGAAAAGGTCGCCAGCTGGGTGGGCGGGCTGACCGCCGCGCTGGACCAGCCGGCATGAGCCCCCGCCTGCGCCTGCAGCCGGAGGCCGTTGGCATCGGCATGACCTCGCAGCGGGTGCGCGATCGTCTGGTCGATCGCCTGCGCGAAGCCGGCATCGCCGACGAGTCGACGCTGAACGCGATCCGGGTGGTGCCACGCCATCTGTTCATCGACGAGGCGCTGGCCTCGCGCGCCTATGAAGACACCGCGCTGCCGATCGGCCATGGCCAGACCATCTCGCAGCCGTGGGTGGTGGCGCGGATGACCGAAGCGGTGCTGCAGGTCGCTCCGAAAAAGGTGCTGGAAGTCGGCACCGGTTCCGGCTACCAGGCTGCCGTGCTGGGCGCGCTGGGCCTGGAGGTATACACCGTTGAGCGTATCGGCGACCTGCTGCGGCAGGCGCGCAAGCGGTTCCGTGCGCTGGGCATGAACATCCGCACCAAGCATGACGACGGTCGTGTCGGCTGGGCCGAGCATGGTCCGTTCGACGCCATCGTGGTCACTGCAGCGGCACCGGCGCTGGTCGATGCCCTGATCGAACAGCTGGCCGAAGGTGGCCGCCTGGTCGCGCCGGTCGGTGGCCCCGGCGCGCAGTCGCTGGTGCAGCTGGACCGCCGCGCCGATGGCAGCATCGAACAACGCGTGCTGGCGCCGGTCACCTTCGTGCCGCTGCTGTCTGGCATGCTGGATTGAATCCACGGAGCAGGGTTGCATGAAGATTTTCGGGCCGCTGTACGAGCGGGCGATGAAGTGGGCCGCGCACGAGCGTGCGCCGACCTATCTGACGGTGTTGAGCTTCGTTGAAGCAATCATTTTCCCGGTGATGCCGGAAGTGATGCTGGCGCCGATGTGCGTGGCCCAGCCCAGGCGCGGCTGGTGGTTCGCCACGCTCAGCCTGGCCGGCTCGATGGCCGGTGCGCTGGTCGGCTACGCGCTGGGTCACTACGCCTTCGAGGCGATCAAGCCGCTGTTCGAGATGCTGGGCATGCTGCCGGCGATCGAGCAGGGCATCGCCACCGTGCAGGCAAAGATGGCCGAGTCGCCGTGGGCGGTGTTCACGTTCCTGGTGCTGGGCGGCTTCATGCCGATCCCGATGAAGGTCTTCACGTGGGCTTCGGGTATCGTCGGCGTGCCGTTGCCACAGTACCTGCTGAGCATGTTGATCGGCCGCGGCAAGCGCGTCTACGTGCTGGCCGCGGTCATCCGCATCGGTGGTGCGCGTGCCGAAGCGGCGCTGCGCCGATGGATTGAACCGCTGGGCTGGATCGCCACCGCGTTGGTGGTGGTGCTAATCGCCTGGCTTGTATGGAGGTCGAAGTTCGCATGAGTGCAGATCGTCTGAGCAAGGGAGTGCGCATCGGCGCACTGGCGTTGCTGGTATCCACCCTGGCCGCCTGTGGCACCGCCACCGTGGTCCGGCCCAGCGGCGGCGGCGGCGTGAGCACGCCGAAGACCTCGGTGCCCAAACCGGGCCAGACCGTGGTCGTGCGCAAGGGCGACACCATCTATGCGCTGGCGCGCATCCATGACATCACGCCGGCCGACCTGATCGCCTGGAACCGCCTGGACAATCCGTCCACCATCTACCCGGGGCAGGTGATCCGTCTGTACCCGCAGGGGGCGGGCGGTGGCCGCGCACCGACCACCGTGGTGACCCCGCCACGTGGCAGCGGCAGTACCGGAACCAGCAGCCCGGCCCCGGCACCGGTCGGGCCGGTGAAGAGCAACATCGCCTGGCGCTGGCCGGCCGATGGCGCGGTGGTCGGCCGCTACGTGGCAGGCGACGCGACCAAGCAGGGCGTGGACATCGCCGGCACCAGCGGCGCGCCGGTACGCGCCACCGCCAACGGCGTGGTGGTGTATTCCGGTGCCGGCCTGGTCGGTTACGGCGAGCTGATCATCATCAAGCACAGCGACCAGTGGCTGTCGGCCTATGGCCACAACCGCAAGCGCCTGGTGAACGAAGGCCAGAGCGTGAAGGCCGGCGAGCAGATCGCGGAGATGGGCCGTACCGGCGCGAACCGGGACATGCTGCACTTCGAGATCCGCTACAACGGCAAGCCGGTGGACCCGCAGCAGTACCTGCCGGCGAAATAGACCGCGCAGACACGGTAGCGCCGGGCCACGCCCGGCGGCTTCCACACCGCGTCCATACACGGGTAGCGCCGGGCCATGCCCGACGGCTCTCTATAGGTAGCGCCGGGCCATGCCCGGCGACCTCAGCCTTCCAGAATGAACGCGGCAGCGACCTTGCGGCCTTCACCGGCCAGGATGTTGAAGGTGCGCGCAGCGGCCGGGTTGTTCATCACTTCCAGGCCGATGCCCCGCGACAGGCACGCGGCCATCACCACGGCGGGCGGGAATACCTGGCGGTCGCCGGTCCCGAGCACGATCAGCGCCGGGTTCAGTGCCAGGATCGGCTCCAGGTCGGCCACCTGCAGGTCGGAGGCGCGCGCAACCGGCCACTGCTCGACCAGCTGTTCAGGGCTCAGGAAGAAGCTGCTGCCCAGCACGCGGTCGTTGACCCGCGCCGAGCGGCCGTCGGCGGCGCGCAGGCTGTAGGCGTAGTCGGGCAGTTCGTGGTTCAGCTGCATGGCAGGGATGGTCAGCCGCGCGGCAGCACGATCTGACGCTGTTCCTTGCTGGGCCGGTACAGCACGGCCACATGGCCGATGCGCTGCACCAGGGCGCTGTCGGTGGCCTGCACGATCTCGGCGATCATCACGTCACGGGCCTCGCGGTCCTCGGCGGCGACCTTCACCTTGACCAGTTCATGGCGCTCCAGCACCTCGTTCAGCTCGGCGAGGAAGGCCGGGGTGACGCCCTTGCCGCCGGTCTGCAGCAGCGCCTTGAGGTCGTGGGCTTGGCCGCGCAGGAAACGGGTCTGGGAAGCGGTCAGGGCGATTGACATGCAGAAAACACGGTTGAATGGGGCGATCAGGGTATCATGACGACCCCATCAGCCCCTATTTCCAATGGCTACCCGCAGCAAAAGCAGCCAGCGCTGGCTCAAGGAACATTTCTCCGACCCCTTCGTGAAGAAGGCCCAGGCCGAGGGCATGCGCTCGCGCGCGGCCTACAAGCTCGAGGAGCTTCTCGAACGTGACCGCCTGCTGAAGCCGGGCATGGTCGTGGTCGACCTTGGCGCGGCCCCGGGCGGCTGGTCGCAGCAGGTGCGGAGACAGATGGGCGACAATGGCCGGGTGCTGGCACTGGACATCCTGGACATGCCGCCGCTGGCCGGGGTGGAGTTCCTTCATGGTGACTTCAGGGAAGAAGCTGTCCTATCTGAATTCGAGGGCATGCTCGGGGATCAGCGGGTGGACCTTGTGCTGTCGGACATGGCCCCCAATAAGAGTGGCGTGGGTGCGGTTGACCAGCCGCGGATGATGCACCTGGCAGAGCTGGCCCTGGAGTTTGCCGACAACCACCTCAAGACCGGTGGGGCGTTCCTGATCAAGCTGTTCCAGGGTGAAGGCTTTGACGACTACGTGCGCGACATGCGCCGTCGCTACGACAAGGTCTCCATCCGCAAGCCGGAAGCCTCGCGCAAGCGCTCGCCCGAGGTGTACGCCTTGGGTCAGGGAAAACGCGCCCACATGAAGTAAGCTCGCCGAGTACGCTCGACCCCAACGCAACACCGCACTGAGAGGAACACCGGAGCCAATGAGGATGAACGACTTGACCAAGAACCTCCTGCTATGGGTGGTCGTCGCCGTCGTGCTGATGGTGGTGTTCCAGAGCTTCTCGCCCAAGACCTCCGGGGCCGGCGCGCAGGGCGCGTCCTACTCGCAGTTCCTGGACCAGGTGGACTCGGGCAACGTGCAGAAGGTCGCCTTCGGCGGCGATACGCGCGGCGGTACCAGCCAGATCACCTACACCACCCGCGGTGGGCAGTCGTCCACCATCACCGCGCCGTTCGACCGTGACCTGATCAACGTGCTGCGGACCAAGAACGTGGAGATCGTGCAGGAGGAGCCGTCCAGCGGCATTTCCCTGGGCGCGATCCTGATGAACTTCCTGCCGGTCATCCTGATCATCGGCTTCTGGCTGTTCATCATGCGGCAGATGCAGGGCGGCGGTGGCGGCGCCAAGGGCGCGATGTCCTTCGGCAAGTCGCGCGCCAAGCTGCAGGGCGAAGACCAGATCAAGGTCACCTTCGCCGACGTCGCCGGCTGTGACGAGGCCAAGGAAGAGGTCGGCGAACTGGTCGACTTCCTGCGCGACCCGTCCAAGTTCACCAAGCTCGGCGGCAAGATTCCGCGCGGCGTGCTGATGGTCGGCCCGCCGGGCACCGGCAAGACGCTGCTGGCCAAGGCCATCGCCGGCGAAGCCAAGGTGCCGTTCTTCTCGATCTCCGGTTCGGACTTCGTGGAAATGTTCGTGGGCGTCGGCGCCAGCCGCGTGCGCGACATGTTCGAGCAGGCCAAGAAGCACGCGCCGTGCATCATCTTCATCGACGAGATCGACGCCGTCGGCCGCCACCGTGGTGCCGGCCTGGGCGGCGGTCATGACGAGCGCGAGCAGACCCTGAACCAGCTGCTGGTCGAGATGGACGGCTTTGAAGGCGGCGAAGGCGTGATCGTGATCGCCGCGACCAACCGTCCGGACGTGCTGGACCCGGCGCTGCTGCGCCCGGGCCGCTTCGACCGCCAGGTGGTGGTCGGTCTGCCGGACGTGAAGGGCCGCGAACACATCCTGAAGGTGCACATGCGCAAGCTGCCGCTGGCCGACGACGTCGAGCCGATGGTGATCGCGCGCGGTACGCCGGGCTTCTCCGGTGCGGATCTGGCCAACCTCTGCAACGAGGCCGCCCTGTTCGCCGCGCGTGGCAACGAGAAGGAGGTCCGCATGGACCACTTCGATCGCGCCCGTGACAAGATCCTGATGGGTGCCGAGCGCCGCTCGATGGCCATGAGCGAAGAAGAGAAGACCCTCACCGCCTACCACGAGGCCGGTCACGCCATCGTGGGCCGCCTGGTGCCCGAGCATGATCCGGTCTACAAGGTCACGATCATTCCGCGCGGTCGTGCGCTGGGTGTGACCATGTACCTGCCGGAGGGCGACAAGTACTCGATGAACCGCGTGGCGATCAAGTCGCAGCTGTGCTCGCTGTACGGTGGCCGTGTCGCCGAGGAACTGATCTTCGGTGCCGACAAGGTCACCACCGGTGCCTCCAACGACATCGAGCGCGCCACCAAGATGGCCCGCAACATGGTCACCAAGTGGGGCCTGTCGGACCAGCTGGGCCCGATCGCCTATGGCGAAGAGGATGACGAAGTGTTCCTGGGCCGCTCGGTCACCCAGCACAAGAGTGTCTCCAACGACACTGCGCGCCGCATCGATGAGGAAGTGCGCAACATCCTCGACGAAGCCTATGCACGCACCACCGAGCTGATGACGGCCAACCTGGACAAGCTGCATGCGATGTCGCAGCTGCTGCTGCAGTACGAGACCATCGACGCGCCGCAGATCGACGCCATCATGGAAGGCCGCGATCCGCCGCCGCCGGCGGGCTGGAACAAGTCCAACAAGGACGGTGGTGGCAACGACAAGGGCGGTGACGCCCGTCCGCTGCCGCCGATTGCCGGTCCGGCCGAGTCGCACTGACGATCGGCGCTACGCACTGCCTGACGAGGCCGGGGCAACCCGGCTTCGTCATTTCCGGGGCCTGGCCCGCCCTGATGTGAGCCATCTGCTGGAGCCCGTATGTCCCACCCGCCGCCGCAACCGATCTCCCACAACGTCGAAATGGTCATCGCCACCATCGTCGGCGTCGCCGTGGGCCTGACCGTGGACAACCTGCTGCTGGGCTGTGGCGTAGGCATCGCCGTCGGTGTCCTGCTGAGCATCATCAAGACGCTGTACGTGGACCGGAAGCGCCGCCAGCAGCGCTGATGGGGTTACGCCGGGCTTCGGCTTCGGCCGTTGCTGCTGCGGGTGCAGGGCGCCGCCCTGCCGAACTAAACTACCCGCCGTTGTTCCTGCAGGATTGCCCATGTTCGATACCTCGCCCCAGCTCGATTGCGCCGGCCGCATCCTGCATCTGGACCGTGCCCGGGTCATGGGCATCGTCAACGTCACCCCGGATTCGTTTTCCGACGGCGGCAGCCATGACACCACCGAGGCGGCGGTCGCGCACGGCCTGAAGCTGGTCGAAGAAGGCGCGGACCTGCTCGACATCGGTGGCGAATCCACCCGCCCGGGCGCCGCGCCGGTGCCGGTCGAGGAAGAACTGCGCCGGGTGCTGCCGGTGATCGAGCAGCTGGCGGCGCGGACCGCGGTGCCGATCAGCATCGATACCTTCAAACCGGAGGTCATGCGCGCGGCCGTAGCCGCCGGCGCCGGCATGATCAACGACATCTTCGGCCTGCGCCAGGACGGCGCGCTGGAGGCGGCCGCCGAGAGCGGCGTGCCGGTGGTGCTGATGCACATGCAGGGTGAGCCGGGCCACATGCAGGCCGACCCGCAGTACGACGACGTGGTCGCCGACGTGCATGGCTTCCTTGTGCAGCGCCTGTTCGCCGCCGAGATGGCAGGCATCGCCAGGAAGAACCTGCTGATCGATCCCGGCTTCGGCTTCGGCAAGACCACCGCGCACAACATGCTGCTGCTGGCCCGCTCCGAGCGCTTCCTGGAACTGGGGGTGCCTCTGCTCGCCGGGCTGTCGCGCAAGCGCAGCCTCGGTGAGTTGACCGGGCGTGCCTCACCGGCGGAGCGCGTCGCTGCGTCGGTGGCGGCGCATCTGATCGCCGTGCAGCGCGGCGCGCGCATCGTCCGCGTGCACGATGTCGCCGCGACGGTGGACGCGCTGCGTGTGTGGCAGGCGGTCGACGCCGTGCCGGCGATGCGGGTGGACGCCAGGCCCTCGATCCGCTGGCCGGACGACGAGTGATGGCGGCCGACCGGCGCCCGCTCGCCATCGCGGTGATGGGGCCGACCGCCAGCGGCAAGACCGCCACCGCGATCGCCCTGGCCCGGCAGCTGCAGGGGGAGATCGTCAGCGTCGACTCGGCACTGGTCTACCGCGGCCTGGATATCGGTTCGGCCAAGCCCGACGCGGCCGAACGCGCGCAGGTACCGCACCACCTGCTGGACCTGCGCGATCCCTGGCAGACCTATTCCGCGGCCGAGTTCGCCGCCGATGCCGGGCGTGTGGTGGCCGATATCATTGCCCGTGGCAGGATGCCGATCCTGGCCGGTGGCACCGGACTGTATTTCCGTGCCCTGCTGCAGGGGCTGTCGCCGATGCCGGAGGCCGACCCGGCGATGCGCGAGGTGCTGAGCGCCGAGGCCGCCGATCGCGGCTGGGCCGCCCTGCATGCGGAGCTGGCCACCGTCGACCCGGCCGCCGCCGCGCGCATTCACGCCACCGACCCCCAACGCATCCAGCGGGCGCTGGAGGTCTACCGCCTGACCGGCATCCCGATCAGTGAGTGGCAGCGCCGGCCCGGTGTGGCGCCGCTGCCGGTGCGCACGCTGAAGCTCGTGCTCGCCCCCGGCGAGCGGGCGGTCCTGCACCGGCGCATCGAGGCCCGTTTCGACGGCATGCTTGCCCAGGGCTTTCTCGACGAGGTACGTGCGCTGCGCCGGCTGCCGCAGATGGCCGCCGTCGCTGCGCCGCTGGACCTGCCGGCGGTGCGCGCGGTGGGGTACCGGCAGGCCTGGGAATACCTGGACGGGCAGGGCGATGCCAACCGGTTCCGTGACAGGGCGATCTTCGCCACCCGGCAGCTGGCCAAGCGCCAGCTGACCTGGCTGCGCGGCGAGCTTGATGCACGCTGGTTCGACCCCCATATCGACCAGGAGCGGCTGGCGGCCGCGGTGTCGGCCTTCGTCGCACGCTGAACCGACGCTGGCCGTGTACCATCATGGGCCGGCACGCGGCTCGGGCTCGCGGCAACGGCCGGCAACCAATAAGAACAATAATCAGGAGTGTGCAATGTCCAAGGGGCAATCGCTGCAGGATCCTTTCTTGAACGCACTGCGGCGCGAACGCGTGCCGGTTTCGGTGTACCTGGTCAACGGCATCAAGCTGCAGGGCACGATCGAGTCGTTCGATCAGTTCGTCGTCCTGCTGCGCAACACCGTCAGCCAGATGGTCTACAAGCACGCCATCTCCACCGTGGTGCCCGCGCGCAACGTCAAGGTCGGCCCGGGGGGGGGTTATGTGCAGTCAGGTGAAAATGGTCAGGCGGGTGATGAAGCAGACGAGTAATACCGGAGCGGTGAATGTTTGACCGCTCGAAGAAGGGTGAACACGCCCTGCTGATCCAGCCGCATTTCGGCAAGCTGGAAGACGATGTGCTGGAGGAGTTCGGTGATCTGGCCCGCTCGGCAGGGGCCAGCATCGCTGCGACCATCACCGCGCGCCTGGACCGGCCCAATCCGTCGACGCTGATCGGCAGCGGCAAGCTGGACGAGATCAAGGCGGCGGTCGAAGCGACCGGCGCCGATCTGATCCTGGTCAACCATGCGCTGAGCCCGGGGCAGGAGCGCAACCTGGAGCGTTTCCTTGAGCGCCGGGTGATCGACCGCACCGGGCTGATCCTGGACATCTTCGCCCAGCGCGCGCACAGCCATGAAGGCAAGCTGCAGGTCGAGCTGGCGCAGCTGCGCCACCTGGCGACGCGCCTGGTGCGTGGCTGGACCCACCTGGAGCGCCAGCGCGGCGGTTCGATCGGCCTGCGCGGCCCGGGTGAAACCCAGCTGGAAACCGACCGCCGCCTGCTGCAGAAGCGGGTCGAGCAGCTGCAGAAGCGACTGGAGAAGGTCGAGGTGCAGCGCACACAGATGCGCCGGGCGCGCCTGCGCAGCGAGCTTCCGCGCGTTGCGCTGGTGGGCTACACCAATGCCGGCAAGTCGACGCTGTTCAACGCGCTGACCGGCGCCGAGGCCTATGCGGCCGACCAGTTGTTCGCCACCCTGGACCCGACGGTGCGCCGCATCGCGGTGCCCGGTGGCAGCGTGGTGCTGGCCGATACCGTGGGGTTCGTGCGCGATCTGCCGCATGACCTGGTTGCCGCGTTCCGGTCGACGCTGTCCGAAGCGCGCGAGGCCGATTTCCTGCTGCACGTGGTCGACGCAGCCGATCCGCACCGCGAGGAGCGCATCGCCCAGGTCGATGAGGTGCTGGCCGCGGTCGGCGCCGGCGACCTGCCGCAGCTGCTGGTGTTCAACAAGATCGACCGCATCGACGGTGCCGGCGTGCGCCACGATGGCCAGGACGGGGTGCCCGATGACGCCCGTCGCGAGCGGGTGTGGATTTCCGCGCGCGACGGCCAGGGCATGGAGCTGCTGCAGTCCGTGCTGGGCAAGCGCCTGGGCCTGCAGCACGTCACCGGCGAACTGCGCCTGCCGTCCAGCGCCGGTCGCCTGCGTGCGCGCCTGCACCAGCTGGAGGTGATCCGCAGCGAGCAGGCCGACGAGGACGGCTGGCTGCTGCAGGTCGATCTGCCGATCGCCGAGGCCGAGAAGCTGGCCGCCAGCAGTGACGGCGCGCCGATCCGCGCGCTGTTGCCGGAGAAGCCGCCGGAGTGGTGAGCCTGTGCCGGGCCCCGCCCGGCGCGCGCGACACGACCGCTCAACTGCGGTACAACGTGCAGGTTCTTCTTCCCCGCGATCCCGATGTCCTTCCCCACCGACGCCGATCTCCATGCCCAGGCCGCCGCGCTGGGACAGCGCCTGCAGCAGGCCTCGCTGCAACTGGTCACCGCTGAAAGCTGCAGCGGCGGCTGGATCGCCAAGAGCATGACCGATATCGCCGGTTCCTCGGCGTTCTTCGACTGCGGCATGGTGGTGTACAGCTACGAGGCCAAGCAGCGCCTGCTGGGCGTGCGTGCACAGACGCTGGAACAGTTCGGCGCGGTCAGTCGCGAAACCGTGCTGGAAATGGTGTCCGGCGCACTGGTCAATTCCGGGGCCGGCATCGCGGTGGCGGTCACCGGCATCGCCGGCCCGGGCGGCGGCAGCGCGGACAAGCCGGTCGGCAGTGTCTGGATCGGGTGGAAGCGCCGTGGCGGCTACGCCCGTGCCGAACTGTTCCACTTCGACGGCGACCGCGAAGCCATCCGCCGGCAGACCGTGGCCGCGGCATTGCGCGGCATCGACGCCCAGCTGTGACATGCTGCTCCGGCAATCCACCGGAGTAGGCAACGATGTGGGAGACGCTGGGTACCGTCCGTGACCTTGGCCGGCTGCAGGAAATCGCTGCGGTCCTGATCCGTTACGGCTTTGGCGATGTCGTGCGCCGCATCGGACTGGCCACCGTGCTGGAGCGCGCCGGTCGCCTGCTGCACTGGAACGAAGAGCGCCAGGAAATGCTGCGCATGACCGCGCCGGTGCGCGTGCGCAGTGCGTTGCAGGATCTCGGCCCGACCTTCGTCAAACTGGGGCAGGTGCTGGCGACCCGCGTCGACCTGCTGCCGCCGGACTGGATCACCGAGCTGTCCGAACTGCAGAACGCCGTGCCGGCGCTGCCCTACGCAAAGATCCGGGAACAGCTGGAGAGCGACCTGGGTGCGCCGCCGGTGCAGGTGTTCGCGTTCCTGGACGAAACCCCGATGGCCGCCGCGTCGCTGGCCCAGGCCCACCGCGCACGCCTGCACGACGGCCGCGAGGTGGTATTGAAAGTCCGTCGGCCGGGTATCCGCGACGTGGTCGAGGCGGACCTGCGCCTGTTGGCGCGGCTGGCCGAGATCGTCGAAGCGCGCCTGCCGGATCTGCGCCGCTACCGTCCGGCCGAAGTGGTGCAGCAGTTCACGGTGTCGCTGCGGCGCGAGCTGGATTTCGCCGCCGAATGCCGCAACGCCGAGCGCATCGCACGCAATTTCGATGGGCGTGACGACATCCTGATCCCCGGCGTGCACTGGCAATGGACCTGCGAGAGCCTGAACGTGCAGGACTTCGTCGACGGCCTTCCCGGCCGTGACCTGGCCGCGGTCGATGCCGCCGGCCTGGACCGTCGTGAACTGGCGCGGCGGGGGGCCGACATCGTATTGAAGATGGTGCTGGAGGACGGCTGCTTCCACGCCGATCCACATCCGGGCAACATCATCTACCTGCGCGACGGCCGTATCGGCGTGATCGATTTCGGCATGGTCGGTGCCCTGTCCGAAGTGCGCCGTTTCCAGGTCGCGCAGCTGCTGCATGGCCTGGTCGAACAGGACCCGCAGGGGGTGGCCGACGTGCTGCTGGACTGGGCGGGCGGGGTGGAGGTGGACGAGAACCGCCTTCAGCACGACATCAGCCAGTTCGTCGACCAGTATCGCGGCGTGCCGCTGAAGGACCTGCGGATCGGCCTGATGCTGGGCGACATCACCCAGCTGCTGCGCAGCTACAGCCTGACCCTTCCGGCCGACCTGGCGCTGATGATCAAGGCCTTCCTGACCCTGGAGGGCATGGGGCGCCAGCTCGACCCGGACTTCGACATGGCCAGCGCTGCCCGCCCGTTCCTGGAGCGGGTGGTGCTGCAGCGCTACGCGCCCCGGGCGCTGCTCAAGCGTGGCCGGCGCAGCCTGCTGGGCATGATCGACTTCGCCGGCGAACTGCCGCGCGACCTGCGCAAGCTGGTCCAGGCGGCCCGCCGCGGGCGCCTGCAGCTGAAAGTGGAAACCAGCGCGCTGCAGGGATTTGGCGACCAGGTCAATCGCGCCGCCAACCGGCTGGTGATGGGCATCGTTACCGCAGCGCTGATCATCGGCAGTTCGATCGTGATGCACAGCGTCGGCGGCGTCTCCAGCCGCTGGCTGCTGGCACTGGGCGTCGGCGGCTTCATTGGCGCCGGATTCTGCGGCGTCTGGATCCTGTTCTCGATCTGGAGAAGCGGCAAGCACACCTAGTGCGCTTGCCGCAGCGGTTGCCGCCGGGAACTGCGGCATCGCGCAGCGATTCCTGGAAAGCCGAGCCATGCTCGGCGGCTTTTGCTTTCGCCTTTGTCTATGGCAGCCGGGCCGTGCCCAACCGGCCCGCACCACGCCATGGCGTACCCGGCACTTGCAGTCCCGTGCGTTAGTAGTAATACTACTAACCATGGACCTGACCGACACCCAGCAGGCGATCCTGCAGTTGATCGCCGAGCGTATCGAGAGCGAGGGCGCGCCGCCGTCGCAGACTGAAATTGCCCGTGCGTTCGGCTTCAAGGGCGTTCGCGCGGCGCAGTACCACCTGGAGGCGCTGGAACAGGCTGGAGCGATCCGTCGCATCCCCGGGCAGGCCCGCGGGATCCGCCTGGTGCAGGCGCCGCAGGTGGAGAAGCTCGCCGAGCCGGAGCTGCCGGACAGCGTGCTGCGTCTGCCGGTGCTGGGCCGGGTCGCGGCAGGCCTGCCGATCAGCGCCGATATCGGCTCGGATGATTTCGTGGTGCTGGACCGGGTGTTCTTCTCGCCGGCACCGGACTACCTGCTGAAGGTGCAGGGCGACTCGATGATCGACGAGGGCATCTTCGACGGTGACCTGATCGGCGTGCACCGTACCCGCGATGCCCATTCCGGGCAGATCGTGGTGGCGCGTATCGATGACGAGATCACGGTCAAGCTGCTGAAGATCGCCAAGGACCGCATCCGCCTGCTGCCGCGCAACCCCGATTACAAGCCGATCGACGTGCTGCCGGACCAGGATTTCTCGATCGAGGGCCTGTACTGCGGGCTGCTGCGGCCCAATCGTTGAACGCTTCACCCTGCATTTTCCGCGGTCTTTTGTGGCGATTCTCTGGTTCCGCTGAGGTTGGTACGGATGTCCGATAATTTTTTTCCGAGCGCCGGGCAGAATCTCAGCCTGTGCGATACGCCAGCCTTAAAGTGAACCCATGGCCAAGAAGACTTCCAAAGACAGCACCTCCAACGACGTGACCTCTGCAAGGACCAATACGATGGACGAGAACAAGAAGCGCGCCCTCGCTGCAGCTCTGGGCCAGATCGAAAAGCAGTTCGGCAAGGGCTCGGTGATGCGGATGGGTGATCGCGTGGTCGAGCCCGTCGAGGCGATCCCGACCGGTTCTCTGATGCTCGACATCGCATTGGGCATTGGCGGCCTGCCGAAGGGCCGCGTGGTCGAGATCTACGGCCCGGAGTCCTCGGGCAAGACCACCCTGACCCTGCAGGCCATCGCCGAGTGCCAGAAGATGGGCGGCACCGCTGCCTTCATCGACGCCGAGCATGCCCTGGATCCGATCTATGCGGCCAAGCTCGGCGTGAACGTCGACGACCTGCTGCTGTCGCAGCCCGATACCGGTGAGCAGGCACTGGAAATCGCCGACATGCTGGTGCGCTCCGGCTCGGTGGACATCCTGGTGGTCGACTCGGTGGCGGCACTGACCCCGAAGGCCGAAATCGAAGGCGAGATGGGCGACCAGCTGCCGGGCCTGCAGGCCCGCCTGATGAGCCAGGCGCTGCGCAAGCTGACCGGCAACATCAAGCGCTCCAACACGCTGGTGGTGTTCATCAACCAGCTGCGCATGAAGATCGGCGTGATGATGCCGGGCCAGAGTCCGGAAGTGACCACCGGCGGCAACGCGCTGAAGTTCTACGCGTCGGTCCGCCTCGATATCCGCCGCATCGGTGCGATCAAGAAGGGCGACGAGATCATCGGCAACCAGACCAAGATCAAGGTCGTCAAGAACAAGCTGGCGCCCCCGTTCAAGCAGGTCATCACCGAGATTCTGTACGGTGAAGGCATCAGCCGTGAAGGTGAGCTGATTGACATGGGCGTGGAGGCCAAGCTGGTCGAGAAGGCCGGTGCCTGGTACAGCTACGGCGATGAGCGCATCGGCCAGGGCAAGGACAACGCCCGCGGGTATCTGCGTGACAACCCGCAGGTGGCGTCGAAGCTCGAGGCTGAACTGCGCGAGAAGTTCCAGCCGACCGAAGCCGCCCGCGAGGAAGGCGACGACGAAGGCGACGACGAGTAAGGCTTGCTGTGGGGCAGGGCGGCGCCGTCAGTGACGTCGCCCTGTCCCGCAGATTCGGTATTCCCCGACGGGGGAGGCGCCAGGGACGGCGCATTTTGATGGAAGGCGAGCATGCATGATTCCGACGCTCCGGCACCCGGTCGCAAGCGCCGTGTCCGCGAACAGACACCGGTCCAGCGGGCGCTGGGGCTGCTGGTGCGACGTGAGCATTCGCGCAAGGAACTGACCCGCAAGCTGACGTCCCGCGGGATCGAAGGGGAGGCCGCGCAGGCCGCGGTCGACAAGCTGACCGAGGCCGGCTGGCAGGATGACACCCGGTTCGCCGAGAACCTGGTCCGCATGCGTGCCACGACCGGGTACGGGCCGATCCACGTGCGCGCCGAGCTGGGTACCCATGGGCTGGACAGCGAGCAGATCGCGGCCGCGATGGACAGCTATGAGGGCGATTGGCAGGAAAACGCCCGTGATCTGGTCCGTCGACGCTTCGGCGAGGCCGGTCCGCAGGACCTGGCGCAGCGCCGCAAGGCTGCCGATCTGCTGGCCCGGCGCGGTTTCGACGGTGACAGCATCCGCCGCGCGACCCGCTACGACCCGGATGACTGAGACTGGCGGCGCTGGGCCTGATACCCTTTGAGGTTTCGGCGGTCCGTCACGACCCCGGCCACTGCGGCCGGTGGCGCGGACCCCGGCCCGCAGACTGCCAGCCCCCATGAACGCATCCGCCAAATTCACCACCTCCCAGATCCGTAGCGACTTCCTTGAATTCTTCAAGGGCAAAGGCCACACCATCGTGCCGTCGGCACCGCTGGTGCCGGGCAACGATCCGACCCTGCTGTTCACCAACTCCGGCATGGTGCAGTTCAAGGATGTGTTCCTGGGGGCGGAGAAGCGCAGCTACGTGCGCGCGGCCGACGTCCAGCGCTGCCTGCGCGCCGGCGGCAAGCACAACGACCTGGACCAGGTGGGCTACACCGCCCGCCACCACACCTTCTTTGAAATGCTGGGCAACTGGTCCTTTGGCGATTACTTCAAGAAGGACGCCATCGCCTGGGCGTGGGAGCTGCTGACCCAGGTCTGGAAGCTGCCGGCCGAGCGCCTGCTGGTCACGGTCTACCAGACCGATGACGAGGCCTACGCGCTGTGGCGCGACATGATCGGCGTGCCGGAAGCACGTATCGTGCGCATCGGCGACAACAAGGGTGCACCGTTCGCGTCGGACAACTTCTGGCAGATGGCCGACACCGGCCCGTGCGGCCCGTGCACCGAGATCTTCTACGATCACGGTGACCATATCGCCGGTGGCCCCCCGGGCTCGCCGGATGAGGACGGCGACCGCTTCATCGAAATCTGGAACCTGGTGTTCATGCAGTTCGATCGCCAGCCCGACGGCACCCTGGTGCCGCTGCCGGCGCCGTGCGTGGATACCGGCATGGGCCTGGAGCGCCTGGCGGCGATCCTGCAGCACGTGCACACCAACTACGAGATCGACCTGTTCCAGGCGCTGATCCGCAAGGCGTCCGAGCTGACCGGCACCGCCGACCTGGAAAACAAGTCGCTGCGCGTGATCGCCGATCACATCCGGGCCTGTTCGTTCCTGATCGTTGACGGCGTGCTGCCGTCCAACGAAGGCCGTGGCTATGTGCTGCGCCGGATCATCCGCCGCGCCCTGCGCCATGGCTGGATGCTCGGCGTGCGCCAGCCGTTCTTCAGCCGGCTGGTGCCGACCCTGGTCGAGCAGATGGGCGAGGCCTATCCGGAACTGCCGGCGGCGGTGGACACGGTCACCCGTGCGCTGCAGGCCGAGGAAGAGCGTTTCGCTGAAACCCTCGATGCCGGCATGAAGATCTTCGAGGACGTGGCCGCCAAGGCCAGCAATGGCGTCATCCCGGGCATCGATGCTTTCCGCCTGTACGACACCTATGGCTTCCCGCTGGACCTGACCCAGGACATCGCCCGCGAGCGCGATCTGACGGTCGACATCGCCGGCTTCGATGCCGCGATGGAACAGCAGCGCGAGACGGCGCGTGCGGCCGGCAAGTTCGGCGGTGGCGTGACCCTGCCGGCCGAGCTGGTCGCCACCCTGACCCCGACCGTGTTCCTGGGCTATGACAGCCTGCAGTCCGGCGACCTGCGGGTGCTGGCCCTGCTCAAGGACGGTCGTCCGGTGCAGTCGGCCAGCGCCGGCGATGCGGTGATCGTGATCACCGACCGGACCCCGTTCTACGCCGAATCCGGCGGCCAGGTCGGCGACACCGGCGTGCTGGGCGGGCAGGGCGTGCGCCTGGCCGTGACCGACACCCAGAAGTTCGCCGGCCAGTTCCATGGCCACGTCGGTACCCTGGCCGAGGGCCAGCTGAAGGTCGGTGATGTGCTGTCCGGCCAGGTCGATGGCGAGCGCCGTGGCGCCACCATCCTCAACCATTCGGCCACCCACCTGCTGCATGCGGCACTGCGCGAAGTGCTCGGTACCCATGTGCAGCAGAAGGGCTCGCTGGTCGCGCCCGACCGCCTGCGCTTCGACTTCTCGCACTTCCAGCCGATCAGTGCGCAGGAGCTGGCGCTGATCGAGCGCAAGGTCAACCAGCAGGTGCGCGCCAACAACGCCGCCGAAGTGCACACCATGGGCATGCAGGAAGCGCTGGATTTCGGCGCGATGGCCCTGTTCGGCGAGAAGTATGGTGAGCGCGTGCGCGTGCTGAAGATGGGGGATTACTCCACCGAGCTGTGTGGTGGTACCCACGTCAACCGTACCGGCGACATCGGTCTGTTCAAGATCACCTCCGAAGGCGGTGTGTCGGCCGGCGTGCGCCGCATCGAGGCGGTTACCGGCCAGGGCGCCCTGGACTATGTGGATGCCGAAGAGGCCCGCCTGGCCGAAGCGGCCGAGCTGCTGGGCGGCAGTGCCGCCGATGTGGTCGAGAAGATCCGTGCCCTCGGCCAGCGCCAGAAGCAGCTGGAACGCGAACTGGACGCGGTGAAGGCCAAGGTCGCGGCCGGCGCCACGGCCGACCTGTCCGGCCAGGCCGTCGAGGTCGCCGGTGTGAAGGTACTGGCGGTGCGCCTGGAGGGCTTCGATGCCAAGGCGCTGCGTGATGCCATGGACCGCCTGAAGCAGCAGCTGGGTGACGCGGTGATCGTGCTGGCCGGCGCCCAGGACGGCAAGGCCGCCCTGGTCGCGGGCGTGAACGGCAGTGCAATGGGCAAGGTCAAGGCGGGGGAACTGTTGTCCCATATCGCCGGTCAGATCGGGGGCAAGGGCGGCGGACGCCCGGACCTCGCCCAGGGTGGTGGCGAGGACGGGCCCGCCCTTGCCACCGCGCTGGCTGCGGTTGTCGAATGGGTCAGCCCCCGCCTGTGATGAATCCCCGGCCGTCCCCCTCCTTGTAGGAGCGGGACGGCTGACGGTACCATTGCGAAATCTTTTCCCTTTGTCGTGGGCACGCTTCTTGACGGAGCGTCAAGCCGGTGGGGGATACCCTTCCACACGGTTCCATGGAGACTTGCAAAAATGTTGATCCTGACTCGCCGCGTCGGCGAAACCCTGATGATCGGTGACTCGGTGAGCGTCACCGTGCTCGGCGTCAAGGGTAACCAGGTGCGTATCGGCATCACCGCGCCGAAGGACGTCGCTGTGCATCGCGAAGAGATCTACCAGCGCATCCAGCGCGGTGACGACGCCGGCAGCACCGGTGGTGAAAATTCTGCGGAATAACGCTTTACCTTCGCGCGTGATTAACGTTATGATTCACGCCCCGCTGAGGTGCAACGCACCAGATGCGGTGAAAACCCCGGAGTGATGCCCGAGCGGCTGAAGGGGCTCCCCTGCTAAGGGAGTATAGGGTCAAAAGCTCTATCGAGGGTTCGAATCCCTCTCACTCCGCCAGATGCAAAAGAAGCGCCCGCAGATCATCGATCTGCGGGCGTTTCTCTTTGTGCCTCCCCCGTGCTGCCGGCGAGGTTCAATCGACCACCGCGTGGGCCCGCACCGGGACAGCCACGCTGCCCCCTGCAGGCGCCGCCGCATGCAGCTGGAAGCCCGCAGCCGGCAATGCATCCAGACCGGTCAGGTGCTCGATGATGGGAATGCCGGCGGCGCTCAGCACGGCGTGCACCGGAGGCGACTGCGCGGTGGTGTCGTCGAGGGAGGGCGAATCGATGCCGACGATCAGCGCGCCGTGGTCACGCAGGTAGATCGCCGCCTTTGCGGTCAGGAACGGATGTCCGCCCGCGGCGTAGTGCGGCGTGCCCCAGTGGCGGTCCCAGCCGGTGTGCACCAGCACCGCCCGGCCGCGGCAGTCGAAAGGCACGAAGTGATGCCAGTCGAGTGCGCGCTGGCGCGCGCCGACGACGCTGACCACGACCCCCGGAACGGCCGCGACGCCATGCAGCTCCCTCCCGTCGAGGTCCTGCCCATGGGCAATGTGGTGCCCGGGCGTCGCGCTGCCGGTGCCGTGGGTGGCGATGCTGTCGCTGCGGCCGCGACGTGGCAGGGGATCAGCAATGCGCGGGGTGGGCAGGTCGTGCCAGCCCAGCGCGCTGTTCCCGCCCGCATGGCTGAGGTTGATGATGGCGCGCGCGCCGGCATCCGCAGGCGCGGTCATGCGCTTGTGCGGCTCTTCGATGATCCGCTTGTTGAGGATGCGCAGCTGGCCGACCATCAGCAGGCGCATGTCCGCGATGAGGTAGGCGGCGAGCGCATCGTCATCGATGTCGTCGCTGTCGATATCCAGGCGGAAGCCCTGGCCCTGGATGCCGCCGCCATTGCTGAACTCCACCTCGAAATCAAAACAGACGCGCTTCTCCATTGCCGCTCATCCCTTCAGTGAGTCCTGCACACGCCGGGCCCTGTGCGCCCGGACCTTGGCGCGATTGCCGCAGCCCTGCTTCGACGAACACCAGCGCCGCTTGCCCGGGCGCGAGGTGTCCTCGAACACCATGGCGCATTCGGGGCATTGCCGTATCCGCTGCCGCCTCGGGCCCGCCAGCAGCATCAGGGCGTCTTCGGCGAGCACGGACAGCGCTGCATCGACCGGCCGCGCGCTCACCCGCCGCAGCACGCCGTTGCCAAGCTGTGGCCGTGGCGGCATCTGCAGTGCCGCGCGGTTGAGGTGTTCAAGGTCGGGCTGGGCGAACGCACGGCCGTGGATCGCCTGCAACGCGCATCGATGGATGGCCTCGCGCAGCGATTGCGCCGCGAGCAGCTCGGCGTGGGTGGGTGCGGAAGGGGGAGCGTCGGGCCACAGGCCGGCCTGGTCCAGCCAACCGGCAAGCGCGGCTGGGTCGACCAGGCGTTCGCGGCCAGTGCCTGCGCGATCACCGAACGTATCGACAAAGTCCAGCGCGGGGGTGCCGGCGATGAATTCATGTTGGCGGCGCTGATCCATGTAACCACAATAAGGGGTTACATGGGCCGGGCACAAGTGCAGCGGCCGCATGCGGGGGCGGCGGCGTGGGTTGGCGGCGGTTCAGCAGCGGCCCTTGCCGGCGGCGCCGGCAGCGCGCAGCATCGGTGCGCTGCCCCCCGCACACCCTGCAGCATCCTCTTCACTCGAACGGAGCGTCGTATGAAGCTGTTGCCTGTCGTGCTGTTGTCCACCCTGCTGCTGCCGGCGTCGCCGTTGCTGGCGGCCGATGCCACCCCGTCACCGTCACCGCTGCTGGGCCGCTGGGCGCTGGACATCGCCACGTCTGCGTTGCCCGAAGCGCAACGCCCACAACGGGTCGAGCTGGAATTCCGCGACGTCGGTGGCGGCCGCTGGAGTTCCCACGTGGACATCGTGCTGCACGACGGCAAGCCGATGACATCGGCCGGCACGCTGGCCCTGGATGGCACGCCGGGGCCGTTGTCGGGCACCTATGGTGCGGACCAGGCCAACCTGAAGCTGCCCGCCCCCAACACGCTGGTGATGCAGCTGGTCGACCATGGCACCCCGGCATCGACGCGCATCTATACCGTGGCGGCCGATCACTCGACGCTGACCGAGACCAAGGCGTTCTACAGGCACGACGGAACGCCGATCCTGCAGACCAACCTGTTCAAGCGCATCCCGTAGCGCTACCGCCGCGCGCAGATCCGCGCGCGGCGCAGCTGCCGCGCTACGGCGCGGCAGGATCCTGTTTGCCGGTATCGATGCCGTACCTGTCGATGGCGTCCTGCATCCGCGAGCGCTCGATGCGTCCCTCGTCGGCCAGCGCCTTCAGTGATGCCAGCACGATGAAGTGGCGGTCCACTTCAAAGAAGGCGCGCAGCGATTCACGGGTATCCGAACGGCCGAAGCCGTCGGTGCCGAGCGCGATGAAACGGCGGTCGCCGAGGAAAGGACGGATCTGGTCGGCGACAATCTTCATGTAGTCGGTGGCCGCCACCAGCGGGCCGTCGTGGCCATGCAGGCACTGCTGCACGTAGGGCACGCGCGGCGCCTCGGCCGGGTGCAGCAGGTTCCAGCGTTCGGCGGCCAGGCCGTCGCGGCGCAGTTCGGTCAGGCTGGTCGCGCTCCACACCGTGCTGGCGATGCCGAAATCCTGCTGCAGCAGATCGGCGGCAGCCAGCACCTCGCGCAGGATCGCACCGCTGCCCATCAGCTGGACGCAGGGGCGCGCGGCGGCATCGGCGGCGGCCGGGCGCAGCAGGTACAGGCCCTTGAGGATGCCGGCCTCGGCGCCTTCGGGCAGGGCAGGGTGCGGGTAGTTCTCGTTGAGCAGGGTGATGTAGTAGTAGATGTCTTCCTGCTCCACATACATCCGGCGCAGACCGTCGTGGATGATCACCGCCAGTTCGAAGGTGTAGGTGGGGTCGTAGGACACGCAGCTGGGAATCACCGATGCCAGCACATGGCTGTGGCCGTCGTCATGCTGCAGGCCTTCGCCCATCAGCGTGGTGCGGCCGGAGGTGGCGCCGAGCAGGAAGCCACGGGTACGCGCATCGGCGGCGGCCCAGGCCAGGTCACCCACGCGCTGCAGGCCGAACATCGAGTAGAAGATGTAGAACGGGATCGTGGCCAGGCCGTGGTTGCTGTAGGCGGTACCGGCGGCGATCCATGAGCAGATCGCGCCGGATTCGTTGATGCCTTCCTGCAGGATCTGACCGTCCTTGGCTTCCTTGTAGTAGCTCAGCTGGCCGGCGTCCTGCGGGGTGTACAGCTGGCCCAGGTAGGAATGGATGCCGATCTGGCGGAACAGGCCTTCCATGCCGAAGGTGCGCGATTCATCGGGCACGATCGGAATCACCCGCTTGCCCAGCTCCGGATCCTTCAGCAGGCGGGTGAGGATGCGCACGAAGCCCATGGTGGTGGACTGGCCACGATCACCACTGCCCTGCAGCTGGGTAGTGAAGATCGACAGCGGCGGCAACGGCAGCGGATCGACACGGGCCAGGCGCGAAGGCAACTGCCCGCCCTGGATGCGCCGGCGCTCGGCGAAGTAGACGGCTTCGGCGCTGCCCGGTTCCGGGCGCAGGTACGGCATCTCCTCCAGCTGTTCGTCGCTGACCGGCAGGTTGAAGCGGTCGCGGAAGGCGCGCACCGCGTCGGCGCTCATCTTCTTCAGCTGGTGGTTGATGTTCTGGCCTTCGCCGGCGTCGCCCATGCCGAAACCCTTGACCGTCTTGGCCAGGATCACGGTCGGCCGTCCGCTGGTGTTCACCGCCTGCTGGTAAGCGGCGAACACCTTCTGCGGATCATGGCCGCCGCGCGCCAGTGCCCAGATGTCATCGTCGCTCATGTGCGCGACCCGCTGCAGCAGCTCGGGGTCGCGGCCGAAGAAGTGCTCGCGGACGTAGGCGCCGCTCTGCGACTTGAAGGTCTGGTAGTCTCCGTCCACGCATTCCATCATGCGCCGGCGCAGCAGGCCATTGTGATCGCGCGCCAGCAGGTCGTCCCAGCCGCTGCCCCAGATCAGCTTGATCACGTTCCAGCCGGCGGCGCGGAAGGTGCCTTCCAGTTCCTGGATGACCTTGCCGTTGCCGCGCACCGGACCGTCCAGGCGCTGCAGGTTGCAGTTGACCACGAACACGAGGTTGTCCAGCCGTTCGCGGCCGGCCAGCGAAATCGCGGCCAGCGATTCGGGCTGGTCCATCTCACCGTCGCCGAGGAAGGCCCAGACCTTGCGGCCCTGGTGTTCTTTCAGGCCGCGGTATTCCAGGTAGCGCATGTAGCGCGCCTGGTAGGCGGCGGTCAGTGGGCCCAGGCCCATCGACACGGTGGGGAACTGCCAGAACGCCGGCATCAGCCGCGGATGCGGATAGGAGGAGAGCCCGTCGCGGCCAGCTTCGCGGCGGAAGTTGTCCATCCGTGCCGGGTCGATGCGGCCTTCCAGGTATGCGCGCGCGTAGATGCCCGGGGCGGAATGGCCCTGGATGTAGATCATGTCGCCGTCGAAGGTGTCGGTGCGTCCGCGGAAGAAGTGGTCGAAGCCCACGTCGTACAGCACCGCCGCCGACTGGTAGGTGGCGATGTGGCCGCCGACGTTGGAATGCCTGCCGGCGCGCAGCACCATGACCATCGCGTTCCAGCGGATCATCGCGTTCAGCCGGGCCTCGATGGCCAGATCACCGGGGTAGGCCGGCTGGCGTTCGCGCGGAATGGTGTTGACGTAGGCAGTCCAGGCGCGGGTATGCAGGTCACCGTGCTGCTGGGCGTCCAGGTCGCTCAACTGATCGATGAGGTAATGCGCGCGTGGCCGGCCCCCGGCCTGCAGCACCGCCTCCAGCGATTCGCGCCACTCGCGTGTTTCCAGCGGGTCGGTGTCGATGGGGGTGGGGGCGTGGTTCATGGCAGTCTCCAGAGGGCGCCGGCCGGTTCCCTGCCAGGGCGACACCAGCGGCAGGGCGGACAGCACTGGAGCGGGGTCGCAACGGCGGCGGGCCGTGACGCGAAGGGTGACCAGGGCGGTCACCAGGGACGCCAGCGTAGGTCGCGTGCCGTGGCTCCGATAGGCGGGCACGACTTGGATCTCTGGCAAGCAGGCGTTGCCGCTGCGCGCTGAAACGCCAGTGTCATCGTCGGCGGTCACCCTGCTGGGCTTTCCCGCCTCGGGGAGGGGTGGCCGGCCGTGAACAGCGTGAGGATCTGGGAGAAGAGCTACGAACTGCGGCGACGGCTGCTGCGTGGCTTCTTCCTGCGCCGCGGCTCGGCCAGCGAGGATGCGGAGGATCTGGCGCAGGAGGTCTACCTGCGCCTGCTGCGCAGCACCGGCGAGGACGCCGCGGCGATCGAGAACCCGGAAGCCTACCTGTTCACCGTGGCCGCCAATCTGGCCCGCGAACACGCGCGCACGCGTTCATCGCTGCCGCCCCTGCAGGATGTCGACCTGTTGGCCGAGGTGTTGAAGAGCGAGGAGGACATCGAAGGCGAGTTCGAACGCGCGCAGCACTGGAACGACATCCGCAGCACCATCGCGCAGCTGCCGGCGACCACGCGACGGGTGATGGAACTGCATTACCGCGATGGGCTGGACTGCCCGACCATCAGCCAGCAGCTGCAGGTATCGGTGCACATGGTGCGCAAGCATATCGGCAAGGGGCTGGACGCCTGCAGGAAGGCGCTCGGCGCCAGGGAGCACACATGAACCGGCAGCCGCCCCACGATCCCGACGATGGGATCGCCCGCCAGGCCGCGGACTGGTTCCTGTGCAACCGCGAAGGACCATTGGGCCAGGACCAGCGGATCGAATTTCTCGAGTGGATGCAGCGCTCGCCCGAACACGTGCGCGCCTATCTGCGCGTGCTTGCCCTGCATCGGCGGGTGGGCGAGGCGTTGCAGCCGGCGTTGGCCGAAGAGGCGGCGTTGCCGTCGCCGCGGGCCAGTTCGGCCAAGGTGGTGCCGTTGTTCGCGGCGGCAGCGGCTCCGTCGCGGGCCGCGCCACGGGTCGGCCGTGCGCGCTGGCTGGCGGCGGCCGCGGTGGCCTGCGTGGCAGTGCTCGGCGCCAGTCTGTTGCCGGCGGCGATGCCGGTCGAGCAGACCTACAGTGCCGACCACGGCGAGCTGCGCGACCTGGTGCTGCCCGACCAGACCCGGGTACGGCTCAACGCAGACAGCCGCCTGCGCGTGCGCATCGGCTGGTTCAGCCGCAGGGCGGAACTGCTGCAGGGCGAGGCCACATTCGACATTGCCGGCGACCGGCGTCCGTTCGAGGTGCAGGTGAACGGACTGCAGATCCGCGACATCGGCACGGTGTTCGATGTGTCGCGGCGGCTGCAGAGCACGCGCATCGGCGTGGTTTCCGGTGAGGTGGAGGTGTGGAGCCAGGGCCGGGACGCGGCACGCCTTGCGCAGCTGGGCGCAGGCCGGGTGGTGCAGGTCGATGCACGCAGCCACGCCGTGGAATCGCTGGACATGCCGTTGTCGATGCTGCTGGACTGGCAGCAGCGCAAGGTGTCCTTCCTCGATGAGCGACTGGACGAGGTCGCTGCTGCCTTCAACCGCCACAACCAGGTGCAGGTACGGGTGCTGGACGATGGCGCGGCGTCGGCGCGGCTGTCGGGCAGCCTGGATGCGCATCGCATCGGCGCATTGCAGGCATTCCTCGAGCGCGATCCGCGTTTCGTGGTACGTCGCGAAGGCGACACGGTGCGGGTCGGCAGCCGCTGAGTCCGGCGTGGTCCGCCCCTGTCAGAAAAAATTCATCGAATCGGCGTTCTCCACTTCGGAGCGCGCCGCCTCTTACTTGGGAGAAGCCGCTGCCGATCCGTGCAGCGGCACCGGTTGTCTTCTCTCTTCCAAGGAATCGTGATGCGGAACGCGCTTTACCTGTCGATTGCCCTCGCCCTGTCGCCCTGCAGCATGCCGCTGGCCATGGCGGCCGGTGCCGATGGCCTGGATGCTCCGGTGACCGCGCCCATCGCGGCGCAGCCGCTGGCACGCGCGCTGGAACAGTTGTCACGCAGTTCCGGCGTGCAGTTCCTGTACTCGGCCACGGGGGATGCGCGCATGGCCGGTGCGGTTCCGCGCGGAGCCACGGTGAGGCAGGCGCTGGACGCGCTGCTGGCCGGAACCGGCCTGGGGTACACCGTTGTGGATGGCAATGTGATCGCCATCGATCCGGCGCCCGCGCGCAGTGCACCGAAGCCGGCCGCCCCGCCTGCGCGTGAGGCGGAGGCCGTGGTGGCACCCACCCTGGGCACCATCAAGGTGATCGCGGCCCATGAAGTGATCGACCAGAAGAAGACCTCGCCGGTGATCAAGGATTCGGTGATCTACGACGAGATGGACAGCTATGGCGATGAAACCCTGGCCGAAAGCCTGATGGCCGCGCCGGGCCTGAGCGCGGTGGAAGATGCCGGTGAGCCGCGCTATGTGACGGTGCGCGGCGTGCAGGCCAACCTGAACTACACCACCATCGACGGCATCGCGATCGCCAGCGTGGGTGGCAGCGGTTCGGGCGAGCGCATGAACAACCTGCAGCTGATTCCCAGTGACATCGGCACCCGCACCGACATCTACAAGAGCTTCAGCGCCGAGCAGGCGCCGGACGCCATCGGCGGGGTGATCGACATCATCAGCCGCAGTGCCTTCGATCGCGCCGGCCGCTATGTGTTCGCCGACGTGGCCGGCATCTACTCCACGGCTGAAACCAATGTGGAGCGGAGCGCCGGCGGTGACCACAAGACCCTGGGGCATTTCGGCAAGAGCGCCAAGGCGGTGTTCTCCGACCAGTTCGGTGCCGACCAGGAGTTCGGCATCGTCGCGGTGGCGCGCTATGAGCAGCGCTCGCGCAACAGCGTCAAGCGCTGGGTGGAGTCGAACTACTACTACAACGAGGCCGGCAAGTACCTCACCGACGGCACCACCGAGCCCACCGAGGCCACGGGCTGGAACGGGCTGCGCGCGCCGGGCAACTTCAGTACCGGCACCTACACCAACTACATCACCAATTTCGGCGGCTCGGCCAAGCTGGAGTGGAAGCCGGCGGAGGACCCGTTCTACGCCTCGCTGCTGCTGTATTCGTACCGGTTCTACGAGAACTCGACGATGAACAAGACCGATCTGTATGGCAACGCCAAGTTCCCGATCCGCAACCAGAGCGGAGACGGCGGCACCACCCAGATCAACAGCATCTACATCAAGAACCGCCACGACCGCTGGGACCGCAGCAACCGCGGCGCCATCGCCAGCTTCAACTGGGATATCGGTGACCGCTCGCGGCTGAGCCTGCGTGGTGGCCACACCGAGGAGACCTTTCACAACACCCAGGTCTACTGGGGCGTGCGTGCCTATCCCAGCAACCTGTTTGTCGACTATGCCAACGACAGCCACGGCTTTCCGAACGCCGTCGCGGTCTCCGATTCCAGCCTGCTGACCAGCTCGGCATTCAAGCTCAACCCGGCCCAGGCCTACATCTCGCCACGTGATGCGAAGGAGAGCATCGACAACCTGCGGGCCGACTTCAGCTACAACATCGATGCGGACGCACGCGGCTTCGGCCTGGCCACCGGCGCCGAGTACCGCCACCTGAAGATCTGGCAGGACATCGATTTCGACTACTACAAGACCAGCGCGACCCTCAACGATTACCTCTACCCGGGCTCGACCCTGCTCGGCAGCGTTCCCGGGTTTCCGTTGATCGACAACCGCCTGTGGCATGACGAGCTGTACCCGACGCTGGGCAACAACGATGCAGCCTATCCGAACGCAGACTTCACCAGCGACTACAAGTACGTGGAGGACATTGCCAACGCATATGTGTCGGCACACTACGCTTGGGACCGGCTGCTGCTGATCGGCGGCCTGCGCTACGACCACACCCGCTTCGATGCATTCAGTCCGTTCAGTGAGGACGGCGGGACCACCTACTCCTCGGCGTTCCGCAGGAGCAGCGGTGGCTACAACAACCTGCTGCCGTCACTGAACGCGACCTTCAAGCTGAGCGCGGACCAGCGCCTGCGTTTTTCCGCCAGCCGCACGCTGGGCCGGCCGACGCCGAGCAACATCGCCCAGGCCACCAGCACCAGCTGTGGTGATGACGAGCAGGGAGGCGGCTTCTGCACGATCAGGCAGGGCAATGCGGCGCTGGAGCCGCGTCGTTCCACCAACCTCGATCTGGCGTGGGACCTCTACTTCAATGGCAACAATGGACTGGTCTCGGTCGCGCTGTTCGACAAGGTGATCAAGGACGACATCTATACCCTGACCACGTTCGAGAACGTCGGTGACATCCGCTACCGGGTGACCCAGCCGATGAACACCGACGAGTCGAAGCTGCGCGGTGTCGAGCTGGCCGTGGCCAACCGCAACCTGCGCTGGGGCCGGCAGCGTTTCGACATGTATGTCAACGCCACGCGCCTGGACGGGCAGACCAACTACCGGATCAGCGATGGCAGCGAGCGCCGCCTCGATCGCCTGCTGTACCAGCCGGACTGGTCGGTGAACGGTTCGGTGATCTGGCGCATGCCGTGGCGCGATGCGCAGCTGCGTGTGTCCGGTACCTACCGCAGCCGCATGCTGGTCGACTTCGGCGATACGCAGTGGCTGGATTCCTATTACGACCCGTACATGACCTTCAACCTGGCCTTCAGCCACAAGGTCAGCCCGCACATCACGCTGAAGTACGAGGCGAAGAACCTGTTCAACACCCAGCCGACCTACAGCACCGGCCCCAATGGGCGCTTCCGTACCGAGATCGACGACTACGGCCGCTTCTTCTACTTCCACATCATCTACAACTGAGGACGCGCGCGTGGATACGATCAATCGCAGGCGCTTTCTGGCGCTGGCCGGCCTGTCCGCCGTCGGCGCCTGGATGGGCACCGCCCGCGCGCTGGCGGCGCAGACCGATGCCGGCGCGCTGAATCCCCGCAACCTGCTGCTTTCGCCTCGTTTCGCCAGCACCCCCTTCACCCTGGGCGTGGCCTCGGGTGATCCGTCGGCCGACGGCGTGGTGCTGTGGACGCGGCTGGCGACCGAGCCGCTGGTGTTCGGTGGCGGCATGCCGGCGCGGCCGATGGCGGTGGACTGGCAGCTGGCCACCGATGAGGGCATGCGCGAGGTGGTGCGACGCGGATCGGCGCTGGCCCATCCGGAACTGGGTCATGCGCTGCACGTGGAGCTGGAGGGCCTCGCCCCCGGGCGTCCGTACTGGTACCGCTTCAGCGTGGGCGGGCATGCCAGCGCGGTGGGGCGCACCTGCACGCTGCCGGCCGCCACGGCCGCCGTCGACCGGGTGCGCTTCGCGGTGGCGGGCTGCCAGCACTACGAGGAGGGGCACTACACGGCATGGCGGCACATCGCCGCCGAACCCATCGACTTCGTCTTCCACTACGGGGACTACCTCTACGAGGGCGAGAGCCAGCCAGGCGTGCGCAGGATGAACGGGCAGCCGTTCACCAACCTGCGCAACCATGTCGGCCCGCAGATCTACACGCTGGATGACTATCGACGGCGCTACGCGCAGTACAAGAGTGATGCCGACCTGCAGGCCGCGCACGCCGCAGCCCCCTGGTTCGTGACCTTCGACGACCACGAAGTGGACAACAACTGGGCTGCCGCCGAGGACCAGGACGACACGCCCAGCGAGGTATTCCTGCTGCGGCGGGCGCAGGCGTTCCAGGCGTACTACGAGAACATGCCGCTGCGGCATTCGGCGTTCCCGCAGGCAGGCCACATGCAGATGTACCGTCGCGCGCGCTACGGCACGCTGATGGATCTGCATCTGCTCGATACCCGCCAGTACCGCAGCAAGCAGGCCAACATGGCGCTGCGCGAGCAGGTGGAATCACCGGCACGCAGCATCATCGGTGCCCGCCAGGAACAGTGGCTGTTCGATGGCCTGGCCGACGCCGCGCCCCGCTGGCACACCATTGCCCACCAGGTTTCGCTCGGCAACTACGCCCGCGAGAAGGACGGGCAGATCGTGACCTCCGATGACCAGTGGTCGGGCTACCTGTCCAGCCGCAGGCGCCTGCTCGACCACATCCAGCAGGTCGGCTTCGGCAACGTGGTGACCGCCTGCGGCGACGCGCATCGCCATTACGCCGGCGACCTGGTGCAGGACCATCGCGATTCGGGGGTGATTTCCAGCGAGTTCCTCGCAACCTCGATCACCTCTGGTGCCGATGGCCAGGGCGTGGATGCATACGCCGAGAACCAGCTTGCGCACAGCCCCTACCTGAAGGCGACCACCGACAAGCGCGGCTACGTGTTGTGTGACGTGACCCGCGAGGCGTGGATCGGCGACATGAAGACGCTCGACACCGTAATGCGCCCCAACGGCACGCTGCAGCGCTGGAAACGCTATGCCGTCGAGCATGGGCGGCCGGGATTGCAGGAGGCCTGAACCGGTGCACGCCGGTGCCGGGTCGGGCGGCGCTCGACCCGGCACCGGGCCCTGGGCTCAGCCGTGATCGAACCGCAGCGGTTCGCTGCCCATGGCCGGGTCGCTGGTACCGGGGTGGCCGTCTTCGCAGCGCCCGGCCAGGCGCAGCACGCTTCCGCCCGTGCTGATCCGCAGGTCGTACCAGCCTGCGGTGGGCATCGGATCCCAGGCGAGCGTGGTGGATGCGCGTGCGGGAAGATCCAGCGTCTGTTCCGGCATGTGCCCCGCATAGGCGCCGGCCTGCACGCGGACGCGCTGCGCAGCATCGCCGAGGTTCATCAGCTGAAGCTGCAGCTGGCCGTCCACGCGCGCCACCGAGGCCTGCACCGCAGGGGCCTGCGTGCTGCCCTGGAAGTGGCGATGGAAGCCATTCGGGCCGAGCAGCCACAGGTCATAGCGGCCCTGTGCATCCAGTGGCCAGTGCCCGCGCAGCGGCGCGCCGGGTGCCACGGTATAGCGGCGCGGGACGGCCGCGAGCTGCAGCCGGTCGTAGATGTGCAGCACTGCGGCGGCGCCGTCGCAGGCCAGCTGCAGCTGGATGCCCTGCGGGTCGAGCGCAGCGATCATGGCCTGCGGCCGGTAGGGCAGGGCGCGTGCCGGTCGTACGCCGGGTGCCTGGCGCGCCGCCTGCAGGCCGTCGGGCAGGGTGGGAACGGTGCGCCCGGGCAGGGCCGCCGCGCGCGCGGCGGCAGCGCTTGCATCGGGCAGGCTGCGCATGAACGGACGGGTGTCGCGCTGGGCGAAGTCGAAGGCCGCGGTCAGGTCGCCGCAGACCGCACGCCGCCACGGCGAAATGTCCGGAGCCTGCACGCCGAAGCGGCGCTCGATCAGCCGCAGGACCGAGGTGTGGTCGTATACCTGCGAATCGACCCAGCCGCCACGGCTCCAGGGCGAGATCACATAGAGCGGCACGCGCGGGCCCAGGCCGTAGGGCCGGCCGCGCAGTGCGGCGTCATCGTACTTCGCATCGCCCGGCGCTGGATGCCGGTGGTATTCGCCTGCGGTGCTGACCGACGAGGCACCGGCCCAGCCGCCTTCGATCGGCGAGGGCGGCGCGGGAGGCGGCACATGGTCGAAGAAACCATCGTTCTCATCGAACATCAGCAGCAGCGCGGTGCGGCTCCAGACCGCCGGGTCGGCGGTCAGTGCATCCAGCACGCGGGCGGTATAGGCCGCACCCTGGGCCGGGCTGGAGGGGCCGGGGTGTTCGCTGCCAGCAGCGTCGGCAATGATGAAGCTGACCTGTGGCAGGCGGCCATCGAGGGCATCCTGGCGCAGCTGGTCCAGGCCGCGGGTGCTGACGCCGCGCGCGCGCAGCTGCGGGTCGTGCCCGGGCGCGCCGCGATAGGCCTGGCGGAAGGTCTCGAAGCCGGCCAGCGGGTTGTCGGTGAAGTTGTCGGCCATGTCCTGGTAGATCTGCCAGGAGACGCCTGCCTGCTGCAGGCGTTCAACATAGCTGGGCCAGCGGTAGGAATCGGGGTGGCCGCCGTGTTCGGGGAAGTTGTCGTGCGAGTTGGCGATCACCGGCCCGCCGGCACGGCCCTGGGCATCGTTGTGGCCGGTCCAGAGGAACACGCGGTTCGGGTTGGTGCCGGCCTGCATCGCGCAGTGGTAGGCATCGCAGAGGGTGAAGGCATCGGCCAGCGCGAACTGGAATGGCAGGTCGCCGCGCTGGAAGTAGGCCATCGAATGGTTCTGCTTGGCCTTCGGCCACTGCGCCATGCGCCCGTGGTCCCAGGCACGCTGGGCATCGGGCCAGGTATGCGGCGTGCCTTCCACCCGCATGTAGCCGAAGTGCGCGGCGGTATCCAGCGGGAACGGCGCAATGGCCCGGCTGCCGCTGGCATCGGGCTGCAGCCACACGCTGCGCGTGGCGTCGCTCCCGGGCAGCGGCGATGCGGGAACCACGAACCGGTCGCCGAAGCCACGTACCCCGGGCAGGGTGCCGAAGTAGTGGTCGAACGAGCGGTTCTCCTGCATGAACACCACGATATGCTGCAGGTCCTGCAGGCTGCGGGTGTGTGCAGCGGGGGCGATCGCCGCTGCCCGGGCGATGCTGGGCAGCAGCGGCGACAGGCCGGCGGCAACGCCGGCCTGCAACAGTCGGCGTCGGCCGGGATCGGTCACAGGATCACACTCACAGGTCCACGCGGAAGGAGATGCCGACGGTGCGCGGCGCGCCGATGAAGGCGTTGTCGCGGCCGTCCACCCCTGCAAGATACCGCTTGTCGGTCAGATTGCTCACGACCAGGTTGGCGCCCATGCCTTTCAGGCGCGGCGACAGTGCCTGCAGGTCAAAGCCGATGTTGGCATTGAACACCGTGGCCGAGGGCAGCCGGTTGACGTCGGACGCATCCAGGTAGCGCTTGCCCAGGTAGCGGCCGGACAGGCCGACGTTCCAGTTCTCGCCCTGCCAGTCGGCCGACAGCACCAGGATCTGTTCGGGCTGGCCGATCACCTTGGCGCCATCGACGATGCCGAGCTGGGCATCGCGCGCGTCGTTGCCGCTGCCCAGGTACTCGGAGCGGTTGTAGGTGTAGGCGGCATTGACCCGCCAGCCGTTGTCCCAGCCGTAGCCGAACGCCGCCTCCAGGCCGTTGCTCTCGACGCCGCCGAAGTTTTCGTAGACGCCATCGGTTTCGCCCAGGTAGTCGATGCCGCTGACCAGCCCGGCCGGCAGGTAGACGATGCGGTTGTCGAACTTGATGTTGTACAGGGTGACCGAGGCGGTCAGCGGCCAGCGGCTGATGCGCATGCCCAGCTCGATGTTGTCGGCGGTTTCCGGTTCCACGTTGCGGAAGCGCTGCGGATCGGTTTCGCCGAGTACGCCGGAGGGAATGGCGGCGAAGTTCTGCGAGTAGCCGGCGAACAGCTCCATGCCTTCCACGCCGGGCGCCCAGGTGAAGCCGGTGGACAGCAGCGGATCGGACTTCGAATCGGACTTCACGCTTTCACTGGCACCGATCACGCGGCGGCGCGACTGGTCGACGAAGAACTGCTTGACGCCCAGGCGCGCGCTGAACGGTCCGAAACGGGCGACGTCCTCGATGTAGTACATCTGCTCGTCCACCTTGTACTTGTCTTCGAACTGCACCCAGTACGGCTGGTGGTCGAAGGCGATGTCCTGGCCCACGTTCAGCAGGCGATGCCAGTCGCGGCGTGCCGAACGGTCGAGCTTTTCCACCCACACACCGCCACGCACGGTGTTGTCGAGGCTGCCGAAGGTCTGGCGCCATTCGAGATCGGCGGTGACGCCCGCGCGGTCATTGTCGTAGTGGGTATGGCGGTAGGACTGCGCGCCCTGCACGTTGCCGGCATAGCAGTTGGGATCGTACTCGGCGCTGAAACCCAGCCGCGGCGTGCAGCTGGCCAGGCGCTGTGCGGCGCTGCCATCGGGATTGACGAAGTAGATCTGGCCGCGGTTGCTGCCACCGTAGACGGTGCTGCCACCGAGATACTCCGATTGCGGGCGACCGGCGCCATCGTCACTCACGTCGGCCAGATAGGGCGGCAGCCAGTCACCACGGCCCTGCATGCGGTGCCCATAGGCGGCCATCGACGCCTTGAATCCATTGCCGGCGTCGAACGCCGCGCGAAGGTAGCCGAAGGTGTTCTCGCGCAGTGCGCGCGAGCCGGAGCGGTAGTTCTGGTCCAGATAGGGGATGCCGGTCAGGGTGCCGACCAGGGCATCGTGCTCGGGATCGGTGGCGAAGCTGCCCGGCGACACGCTGGTGTACTCCGGCTCGTCAGCGTCGTTGTAGGACAGATACCCGGTGAGGGTCCAGCGGTCCAGTTCGGTGATGAACTTGCCGGCGATGTGATCGTTGCGGGTGTGACCGGTACCGTCGATCCAGTCGTGCACGCGTGCCGAAGACGCGCTGATCCACGCCCGGGTATGGCCGCCGAGCAGGCCGGTGTCGTAGCGCACGTAGTACTTGCGGGCTTCATTGTCGCCGGCACCGACCACCATGCGCAGGCGACTGTCCTGCAGTGGATCGCTGGTGAGGAAATTCAGGGTGCCACCCAGCGCTTCGTTCGAGCGCGACGAGATGTCGGCCGTGCCCTGGCTCACTTCCACGGTTTCCAGGTCCAATGTATCGATGTAGCGGTTGGCCAGCGAGCCCCCGCCGTAGCCGGAGCCGCCATTGGGCAGGCCGTCGATGGTGGTGCCGATCTGCTGGGTATCGCGGTTGGTGACGAAGCCGCGCATGCTGATCTGGGTGCCCCACACCGACGAACCGGTGGCATCGGCTTCGCTGACCACCACGCCGGGCACTTCGTTGAGCGCACCATTGACGCTGCTCAGCACGGTCTGCCGGTTCAGCGTTTCCTGGCGGACCGAGGTCTTGGCGTAGCTGGTGGCCTGGCCGATCACCTGCACCTGGTCGAGGGTACGGGCATCGACGCTGCGCGTATCGGCGGCCTCGCCCTGCGGTGCTTCGGCCAGGGCGTCCAGCGCAGGGGCGATCAGCAGGGCAAGCAGCGAGACACGGGGAAAACGCGCGATCGTTCGCATCGAAACCGGACCTTGAGGAGGAGAAAGTCCGGGAGTGTCGGCAGCGCCGATGACATGGCGGTGACGCGCAGATGCAGGGCGTGTGTTGTGTGACCGGCTGCAGCCGCGCAGCCGGTTTCAGTATCGGGCGTCCTTCGGTTTCGGGTCGTGTGGCCAGTCCTTGGCCTTGCCGGCGAAGTCCGGGCGCGGCTGGTTGATGAAGTAGCTGGCGATGTCCACCGCGTCCTGGTCGGGCATGACCTGCTGGCCCAGCGGAGGCTCGCGGGTAGCTGCCGGTGGCATGTTGTGCTTGACGAAGCCGGCCGCCTTGTACAGCCGCGCCATGCCGGCGCCGATGTTGAAACTGCGTTCGCCCCACAGCGGCGGGAATGCGATATCGCCGCTGGCATCGCGCCGGCCTTCCCCGTTGTCGCCGTGGCAGGCGGCGCACTGCGCGGCGTACAGCGCCTGGCCGCGCAGCGGGTCGGGGGTCAACGTGCTGTCGATCGGTCCCTCGCTGGGTGCTGCCACGCGCGCGCCATCCGGCACCGGCCGGCTCAGCCACGCCATGTACTCCAGCATGGCGCGCATTTCCGGCGCATCCCTGGCCAGCGGCTTGCCGTTCATCGACCGCTGCAGGCAGCCGTTGATGCGTTCGGTCAGGCCAATCTCCTTGCCCGGGCGTGGCATGTAACGCGGGTAGCTGCCACCCCCGGTGTTGAGATAGTGATTGCCGAACGGGCGCTTGCCCTCAGCCATGTGACAGGAGTTGCAGTTGAGATCGTTGCCGACGTTGTCCGGCAGCAGGCGTGCGGTTTCATTGAGCAGCCGCCGGCCGAACATCACCGCATCGGCATTGCCGAGGCTGGCGATCTCTTCCGCGCTGGGCGTGTGGTACTGGCCGACCACCTGGCCGTGCGCATCGAGGATGTCCAGCGTGCTGGCAACACGGGCATCCAGGTCGGGATACGCGTGCCGGTAGGCCAGCGTGCCCGCAGCGGCCAGCAGCACGGCAATGGCGATGCTGGCACCCAGCCACCGTGAACGCTTCCGGGATCGTTTCATCGAGCGGCCTCCTGCGGCACCACGTGCACGGGTTTGTCACGCACCACCCGGCGCATGCGCGCCACGTCGGCTTCGCTGACCGCAGCGGCCTGGTTGCCCCAGCTGCTGCGGATGAAGGTCAGGATGTCGGCGAGCTGCGCGTTGGGCAGCTGTTCGAAGCCGGGCATCGAGAACGCCATGCGGTCGTGCGGGGTGTGCGGCGTGCGCCCGCCGATCAGGGTGACCTGCACCAGCGAGCTGGGGTCGTCGGCGAACACGATGGAATTGCCCGCCAGCGCGGGATAGATCCTTGGCATGCCGCGGCCGTCGGCGCGATGGCAGGCCTGGCAGTGTTCGGCGTAGGCCAGCGAGCCGGCCACGCGGTAGTCGCCGCCGCGCAGCGCAGCGGTGGTGGTGTCCGGGCCGGCCGTCCAGTGCGTCGCGCGACCTTCGCGCGCCGGCAACTGCTTCAGGTAGCGCGCCATCGCCAGCAGGTCGGCGTCGGTCAGGTACTGGGTACTGTGTTCCACCACATCGGCCATGCCACCAAAGGCCGCTGAACGGTCGGTGCGGCCGGTGCGCAGGAACTGGACGATCTCGGCCTCGCTCCAGCTGGCCAGGCCGGTGGCTTCGTTGCGCAGGTTCTTCGCATACCAGCCTTCCAGCACCGAACCGGACAGGAACTGGCCGCTGCCATCGTCGGCCATTGCTTTTTCCTGGAACGCCAGGCCACGCGGCGTGTGGCAGGCGCCGCAGTGGGCCAGGCCTTCGACCAGCTCGGCGCCACGCTGCTGGCCGGCGTCCAGCGCCGGGTCGGCGACGAAGCTGCGCGGGCGGGCGAACAGCAGTTGCCACCAGGCCAGCGGCCAGCGCATGTTGGCCGGCCATGGAATGGTACTGTCCGCGTTGCCCTGCCTGACCGGCTGTACCGCGCCCATGAAGTAGGCGTACAGCGCCTTGATCTCCGCATCACTGGCGATCACGTACGAGGCATAGGGCATCGCCGGGTACAGTGGCTGACCGTCATGGCGGATGCCGCGGCGCACTGCGCGTTCGAAGTCGGCATAGTCGTAGCGGCCGATGCCGGTGTCCGGATCGGGCGTGATGTTGGTGGAGTAGAGCGTTCCCATCGGCGTCTGCATGCCCAGCCCGCCGGCGAAGGGTTTGCCCCCGGGTGCGGTGTGGCAGGCCGCACAGTCGGCCGCGCGCGACAGGTACTGGCCCTGCGCGATCAGCGCGGGGTCATGGATGTCGACCTGGGCCTGCTGGCGGGGCGCGAACCAGTACGGGGTACTGCGGGCGATGCCGTAGGCGGCGCCAACGGTGGCGGCCAGGGCAAGGGCAAGCTTGAGCGAGGTGCGCATGCGGGCACTGTGGACAAACCCGCCGGTGCCTTCATTGATCCGGATCATTGCCGTGGCCGTCCGCGACATTGTGACAAGCTGAATCGATGCTGCGCTGTCATCAACCCGTCATGCCGCTGCGATAGATGGCCGTCGCGCCCCTCGTTACCCTGCCACGCTGTCGTACTTTCCCAAGACGTGCCATGAAGCGCCTGCTGCTGCTTTTGCTGGCGTGCGCCGGCCTGTGGCTGGCTGCATGCTCCTCATCGATCACTGCGTCGTCGACCTCGCTCAGCGACCGTCTGGTCGCGCCAGGTGGCGTCTCGACCCTGCTCGACCAACCGCGCATTGCCGCGGCCATCGCCGCGCTGCCCAACCGCCACGGCTTCGCGCCGGGCCGCGATGGCGTGCCGATCTTCTGGCGCGCGTTCGACCCGGGTGACTACGGCGCGCGCTATCACTACCTGCCGCAGCACCACCAGAACGGGCTGCCGCTGGATACCGGACTGAGCCTGGCAGTGCCGCAGCCGTTCCGTGCGCAGGCGCCGCGTGGCACCGTGGTGCTGCTGCACGGCTGGATGATGAACGGTGATTCGATGCTGCCGTGGTCGCTGCAGCTGGCCGAGTCCGGGTACCGCGTGGTCACCCTGGACCTGCGCAACCATGGCCAGTCCGGCGCCGGCCCGTCCGGCTACGGCACCTATGAGTCCGACGATGTGGTCGATGTGATCGCCGCGCTGCGTGCACGCGGCGAAGTGACCGGCCCGCTGTACCTGTTCGGCGTGTCCTACGGCGCTGCCACCGCCCTGTTCACCGCCGACAAGCTGGGCGACCAGGTAGCCGGGGTGGTGGCAATGGAATCGTTCGCCAATGCCGGCGTGGCGATCCGCACCATGATCCCGCACCTGATGGCACTACAGCCGGAGGGGCTGAAGGCGCAGGCGGTGGCGTCCTATGCACGCTGGCGCTATGGCGGCCAGGACATCAACCAGGTGGTCGCCGCGGCCAGCCGCCGCATCGACGTCGACCTGGACAAGGTGGACGTGGCACGCGCGCTGGCCGACACCCGTGCCTGCGTGCTGCTGCTGCACGGGCAGGGCGACCAGCATATTCCGGTCAGCCAGGGCCGGGTGCTGGCCCAGGCAAACCCGCGTGCGCACTACATCGAGATGCGCGGCGAAGACCACATCACGCTGCCGCTGCGGCTGGACCTGCTGGCCGGCGTGGTGGACGACTGGATGGCGCGCGACGGGCAGCACCCGGGCAATGCCTGCCCGGCGCCGCAGCTGCCGGCGCAGGCCGAATGGCTGGTGCACGGCGCCGACACCGCGGTGAAGGCCCCCGCGCGCAGTTGAGCCGTTGCCGACCGGCTAGGGCAGCCGGCGCGCCAGCGAACGCGCCGACGCCGCTACCCCCAGCAGCAGGCCGGCCACGCAGAGGAACGCGGTTCCCAGGCTGGTGGCATGGGCCAGTGCACCGATCGCCGCCGGCCCGGCCAGGATGCCCGCATACCCCAGCGTGGTCACCGCGGTGATCGCGATGCCCTCGGGCATCGCGCGCTGCTGGCCGGCCATCGAGAACAGGGCCGGCACGATGTTGGCGCAGCCCAGGCCGACCAGCAGGTAACCGGCCAGTGCGACCGCGAAGGAGGGCACCAGCGTGGCCAGGATGAAACCGGCCGCTGCAGTGATGCCACCGATGATCAGGGTGCGGGTGCGGCCGAGGCGCTCGACGATGCCATCACCGAACAGACGCATCGCAGTCATTGCCAGGGTGAACACCGCAAAGCCGGCACCGGTCTGGTCGCGCGGCACCTGGCGCACGTCGGCCAGGAACACCGCGCTCCAGTCCAGCATCGAGCCCTCGGCCAGGAACACCACGAAGGCCAGCACGCTGATGAACAGCACCACGCCATGGGGCAGCGCCAGCAACGGGCCGTCGTGCAGGATCCGCTGCGGGCGCCAGTGCGGTGCAGACAGCAGCGCGATCAGCAGCATCGCGGCCACGGCCGCCAGCGCCGCCAGCCACAACGGCGTGCCCAGCACCAGCAGACCGGTCATGCAGCCGGCACCGGCGAAGCCGCCGATGCTGTAGAAGGCGTGGAAGCCGGACATCATCACCCGCCCGGCATCGCGTTCGACGGCCACGGCCTGCATGTTCATGGTGCAGTCCATCGCGCCGACACCGGCCCCGAACACGAACAGTGCCGTGCCCAGCGCCAGCGGCGACGGCGCCATTGCCAGCAGTGGCAGCGCAAGCAGGATCAGCGCAGTGGTGATCACCATCAGCCGGCGGCAGCCCAGCCGGGCCGTCAGCGCGCCGGCCAACGGCATCGCCAGCAATGACCCCAGGCCGAGGCACAGCAGCAGCCCACCGAGACCCGCATCGGACAATCCGGCCTTGGCCTTGGCATAGGGCACCATCGGCGCCCACGCGGCGGTGGCGAATCCGGGAATGAAGAACGCCGCGCGGGTGGCGTGCTGCTGGGCGCGGGAGGAAGAAGGCGTCATGCGCAGGAGGGGCTCCGGAAAATCCTGGCTATGAAATCGTTTTCATAGCCATGAGGCAAGTGCCATTGCTGTCAGCGCGTGGCGAATACGAATGCATCGTCGCGATTCCCCCGGTTTCCCATTGGGAGGAGCGCGTTCGATCCTTCCCCAGCGCTGCGCCAACACGAGCGGAATCCTTGGCAAAAGCATGGACATTCCCCGATACAGGGCCCACGAAGCACCTCCTAGAGTCTCTTCGTCGCGCAGAAGCGACTGGCGCAGGAATCCCCTGCTTACCGGGTGGCTCTTCAAGGACGGGATCGTCAATGAACGCATCGCACGCGTTGAAGCTGGTCGTAGCCAGCATTGTGGGTCTGGGAAGCGTCGCCGTTGCCGACGTCGCAATGGCGGCAACCAGTACCTGTACCGATTCGGACATGATCGCGGATGGGCAGCAGAAACTGGGGGGTGCATTCCCGGCATTCGGTGCATTCGTGATAGGCCAGGCTACGGCGTATGCAAGGTTTCTGCAGTGGGAGTGGATCGAGCCCTGGACTTCACAGCCGGCCTATGACCGGTCGCAGATGGACGCGGCGTGCCGTACATCCAGCGCAGCCTTCAGGAACTATTGCGATCATCCCGGGTTCGGGAGCTGACCATGAAGTTCACCTGGAAGGCTGCAAGCCTGTTGGCGGTCCTGACCTGCGGTGGCGGATTGTGGCTGCTGGATTCATCTCTCGGTGAGGATGTCGATCCGCTGCAGTCGGCGGATCATGAGGATCATGTCCTGCAGCCCTACCGCGACGCGATGGCAGGGATGAAGGCGCATCGTGACGCTGAAGCCCTGGCATCCATGAAGAAACCACCTCGGCAGCGCACACTGACGGTGCGGGAGGCATTTGCGGGTGATCCCCGCCTCATTGCGTTGTCGGTTGAAGAGGCAGCATGGATGGATCGCCATCACTACCCGAAAGCTGCCGACCTGGCAGTGGCAGAGTCGATCGATCCGCGACAACTGGCAGGAACCCGCGATCCGAGGCTTTTGACGATTGCGGGTTCCGCATTCAACAAGCGTGGTGAGTACCTGCTGGCCATGAGCCAGCATTTCGCCGCCGGTGCTCACGGTGCTTTGTATGCCTATCAACAGGGGGTGGTTTCCGAGCGCGCACTCTACGAGGAGCGATTTGGACCTGCGAATCGGGATAGTGCCGGCGTACTTCGAGCTCGCCTGGAGGTGCCACTGGCGCTGGGAGATCACACCGTGCAGTACCTGGTAGATACCGTAATGGCCGATGTGGACGCCATGGCGTCACCGAAGCACGTGCAGATCCAGTCTCGTGAGTTCCTGCGCGCGCTTGCCGAAGATGCTCGACTGCAGGGGTTGCCGCCGCCCAGTGTGGATCCACGCCCGAACGCAGCGCAGTGGAACGACCTCTATCGGATGAGTCGATCCGGCGCCGCAGACGAGCGGGTTACCATCTACGAGCGCCAGTAACCATGGAGATCACTTTCACCTGCAGCGGCCAGTGGATCGCTGATGCCTTTTCCCAGCTGCACCTTTCGTGTGATGTCCCGCTTCGGGGGGACGTCACCTGTCCGTTGCCGGTAGTGACCGCTCTGCTCATGCATGACTCATTTGATCATTCGGAAGCCTTTGAGCGGAACCTGGAACGTCATGAGTGGCTGCACGCGCAAGGAATGCTCGAACCGGCGCTCGGCCGGGTGGTCAGTGCATGCACGCTGGGGCAGCTGTCGACGGCATTGGAAACGATCAACTGCATGCGCCCCGTACAGCGCATGCACGGAATAGGGATCGCGACGCAGAATTCCTACAGTCGACGGTTCCGCGGACCGCCAGCGGTAGAGGCCATCCGAGCGTCGGTGCGCTTGTTCAACGTACGGCGTCGGCATGCAGAACGGTCGGGTATCGAGCGGGCACTGGCCACCTATCTGGTCCTGTTGTCGATCCATCCGTTTGTTGATGGCAATGGGCGCACGGGGCGCATGCTGTTCGCCGCCGATGTGCTTGCGCATGATCGCGACGCCGCACCCCGGTTGATGCTGGGCCTGATCCTGCTACACCGTGGGCGGGGACGGCTGTTCCACCTGGCTGCCATGTGCGCCCGCGCCGGTGACTTTTCGATGCTGGCAACGTGCTACAGCGAAGCATTGTCGTCGGCTGACAGGTTTCTTCCCGCACTATGCCCGCAACGTGGTCGGTTGGCGCTGTTCGAGGAGTACCAGAAGATCGATGCATTGTTGAAGAATGCGCCCGCGATGCACGAGAGCACCGTGGGCGATGTCGTTACAGCGGCAGGTCGAACACCAGGACCTCGGCGTCGTTGCCGTTCTCCAGGGTCAGCTGCGCCTCGTCGCTGACCTGCAGCGCGTCCCCCGCTTCCAGCGTGATGCCGTTGACCTGCAGCTGGCCACGTGCAACCTGCACATAGGCGCCACGCTGACTGCCCAGGGCGTGGTGCAGGGTGTCAGCACCGTCGAGGATCGTGGCGAAGATGCGGGCATCCTGGTGGATGCGCAGCGAGCCATCGGCACCGTCCGGCGAGGCGATCAGGCGCAGCTGGCCACGCTTGGCCTCCGCTGAGAAGTGGGTCTCCTCGTAGGACGGGGTGATGTTCTCCGTGTCCGGGAAGATCCAGATCTGCAGGAAGTGCACCGGCTCATCGGCCGAGTGGTTGAACTCGCTGTGGCTGACGCCGCTGCCGGCGCTCATGCGCTGCACGTCGCCGTAGCGCAGCACCGAGCCGGTGCCCATCGAGTCCTTGTGCTCCAACGCGCCGCCCAGCACATAGGAAATGATCTCCATGTTGCTGTGGCTGTGGGTGCCGAAGCCCTGGCCGCCGATCACCTTGTCCTCGTTGATCACCCGCAGCGGGCCGAAGCTCACATAGCGCGGGTCGTAGTAGCTGGCGAACGAGAAGGTATGGCGCGAGGACAGCCAGCCATGCTCGGCCAGGCCACGGGTAGCGCTCTTGCGGATCTGCAGCATGATGGAATCTCCTTGTTCGATGGTTTCGATGGGGCGGGGTGGGCCGGTGGCCGCTGTGTTTCCCCGTTGGAGAGAAGTATCCGCTTGCACCATGGGTTTGAAAAACGGATAGTTTTGACAGCCATCATCGAAAAATTCGAATGCTCAGACTCAGCCTCGATGCCCTGCAGATCCTGGATGCCATCGATCGCCGCGGCTCGTTCGCCGGCGCCGGCAAGGCGTTGCACAAGGTGCCCTCGACCATTTCCTACACCGTGGCCAAGCTGGAAGAGGACCTGGGAGTGCAGCTGTTCGACCGGATCGGTCCGCGCGCGGAGCCGACCGAGGCCGGGCGCGCGCTGCTGGAGGAGGGCCGGCACCTGCTGCGGGCCGCCCGCGAACTGGAACTGAGGGTGCGGCGGGTGGCCTCCGGCTGGGAAGCCGAGCTGACCCTGGCGGTGGATTCGGTGTTCCCGACCTGGTTGCTGGGACCGGATATCGCCGCATTCCGTGAGATCGCCGCGCCGACCCGGCTGCGCTTGTTCGGCGAAGCGCTGTCCGGTACCTGGGAGGCATTGCTGGACCGGCGTGCCGATCTGCTGGTCGGTGCGCCCGGCGAAGGCCCCAGCGGCGGCGGCTATGTGGTCGAGCCGCTGGGCAGCGTGGGCTTCGTGTTCGCCGTGGCACCGGAGCATCCACTGGCGGCGGTTCCGGGCGTGCTGGGCCGGGAGCAGTTGGCGCCCTACTGCGCGATCGCGGTGTCTGATTCGGCGCGGCGTCTGCTGCCGCGCACCGTCGGCCTGTTGATGGGGCAGGAGACGCTGACCGTGCCGGACATGGCCAGCAAGCTGAAGCTGCAGTGCCAAGGGCTGGGTTTCGGGTTCCTGCCCGAACCCTGCGCGCGCGCGGCGGTGGCACGTGGCCAGCTGGTGATCCGCGAAGTGGAGGAACACAAGCCGGAAGAAACCTTCTGGTTGGCCTGGCGCACCGGCGAGGATGGCGCGGCGTTGCGCTGGTGGCGCGAGCGCCTGCGCCGGCCCGAGCTGCTGGCGCAGTGGTGGCAGGCCATGGCAGCGGGGTAGTGGCCCGGCCGAGAAACGCACATAAAAAAACAGCAGGCCGGAGCCTGCTGTTTCGGTGTAATGGTGCGCCCGGAGAGATTCGAACTCCCGACCGCCTGGTTCGTAGCCAGGTACTCTATCCAACTGAGCTACGGGCGCCAATTACATAAACCTGTTGTGCTGATCGTGTGTGGTGCGCCCGGAGAGATTCGAACTCCCGACCGCCTGGTTCGTAGCCAGGTACTCTATCCAACTGAGCTACGGGCGCGCGGTACACAATCAAATTTTACTGCAGCTTCCAGCGGCGGAGGCCGGAAGCCTGTCGAGTGGTGCGCCCGGAGAGATTCGAACTCCCGACCGCCTGGTTCGTAGCCAGGTACTCTATCCAACTGAGCTACGGGCGCCCTGCGACAGGAGCGGAATTATGCGGATGTCGGCGCGCTTCGTCAACGCTTTTGTGAAAATTTTCATCCAACTGAATGAAAAACAGGTCAGCCACGGCCTGCGGCAGTTTCATCCACGCAAAGTGATCGGCCCGCGTACCCAGTTCGTCTGCGGACAGCACCCGCAAGCGTGAGGTGGCATGGGGCAGTTTGGCCAGCAGGCCCTGCATCGAGCCAGGCGGTGCCAGCCAGTCATCGGCCATCAGCACCGCCTGCACATCGGCGTGGATGCGCTGCAGCTGTGCGTCCAGGTCCTCGTCGATGCCTGCGGCAGCGTAGTGGTTGCTCAGGCCGACGCGCGCCCAGTCGGCGATCAGACCGCGTGCTTCGGTGCCGCCGAAGCCGAGACGGCGCCCGTGCAACACGCCCTGGCGGCGCGCGATCCAGGGCAGGAAGCGGTAGAACAGCGGCAGCAGCCAGCCCCGCGGGGCAGGGAACGCACGCCAGAACGGTGTGCCGCTTGCGGCCAGCCACACATGCTGGAAGGCCTGCGGCTGACGCCCGGCATGCACGCAGGCCAGCTGCCCGCCAAGGCTGTGGCCGCCGATGATCCACGGCAGCGCACCCTGTTCGGCATCGGCGGCGGCCAGCAGTGCCTGGCTGCCCGGCAGGTCCTGCTCGAGCAGTTCGCGGTAGCCCCAGTCCTGCGTGCGCGATGGCCGCAGCGCGCTGCTGCCGTTGCCACGCCACTCGTGCAGATAGACCGCCACGCCCTTCGCGGCCAGCGCCTGTGCCAATGGCAGGTAGTGACGGGCTGCCACACCCAGTGCCGGCAGCCACAGCAGGCGGGCGCACGGCTGCGCGGGCACGCAGGTGATCACGCCGTAGCGGTGGCCATCGCCGCTCACCACGGCGTGCGTCTGCGCGGGGGCGCTCATGCCTGCGGCGCCGCGCCGAAGTGATCGAGCACGCGCACGTCGCTGCGGCCGGGCGCGTAGCCCCGCTGCAGGCCGCGCGCGACGTAATCGATGCCGGCTTCGCAGGCGTTGGCCAGGCTCAGGCCGTTGCACAGCTGTGCGGCGATGGCCGAGGCCAGCGTGCAGCCGGTGCCATGCGCATCCAGCGGCAGCCGCGCGTGGCTGAACTCCTCGCTGCTGACGCCGTCGAAGTAGCGGTCGACCACGCGGTTGCCTTCGTGCAGATGCCCGCCCTTGAGCAGCACCGCTCCGGCGCCGAGATCGAGCAGGGCGGCCGCGGCCTGTTCGACCTCGCGCGCGTTGCCGATGGCCTGGCCGACCAGCAGTTCCGCCTCCGGGGTGTTGGGCGTCACCAGCGTGGCCAACGGCAGCAGCCGTTCGCGCATCGCCTGCAGTGCGTTGTCCTCCAGCAGGCGCGCACCGCTGGTGGCCACCATCACCGGGTCCAGCACCACGTGCGGGGGGCGATGCTGCTCAAGCGCATCGGCCACGGCATGGATCACGTCGGCATTGGCAAGCATGCCCAGCTTCACCGCATGGATGTCGAAGTCATCGAAGCAGGCCTGCAGCTGCGCGCGCAGGAAATCGATCGGCGGTACGTGCACGGCGCTGACGCCGCGGGTGTTCTGCGCGGTCAGCGCGGCGATCACCGAGAGGCCGTGCACGCGGTGCGCGGCGAATGCCTTCAGGTCGGCCTGGATGCCGGCGCCGCCGCCGGAATCGGAGCCGGCGATGGTGAGGGCGGAAACGGGAGTGGTCGGGCTCATGCAGCGATTGTGCCGCGCCCACCGGCGAGCGGGTAGTGCCGAGCGGGCCGGGCCGCGCGGGCTGCCCCGATCGTCACCTGTCGCGGCTGCCGGTCACTGCCGCCAGCGTACCCATTGCTGGTACAGCACATAGCCCACACCGGTCAGGCCGGTCAGCAGTGCAGGGGCGAGCAGGGCGTCGTAATGCCAGCGTACGAACAGCCAGGCACCGATGACGCCGCCGGCGAGGAAGCCACTGATGATCAGGCCGCTCAGCGTCAGGCGCCGCACCTGCAGCGGCAGGCCGCGCAGCAGATGGCCCAGGCCGATGCCGAGGTCGGTGAACATGCCGCTGAGATGGGTGGTGCGCACCACGGCGCCGCTGAAGGTGGTGGCCATGGCGTTCTGCAGCCCGCAGGCCATCGCCGCCGACAGCGCACCCCAGATCTGCTGGTGCTTGAACAGGGGAATCGCGGCCAGCAGCAGGATCGATTCCAGCGCGAGGGCAATGCCATAGCGGCGGCCCAGCTGCAGCGCGCTGTCCTGGATCAGCAGGCCACTGAGCATGGCGCCCAGCGAGAACGCGATCAGCAGCCCCCACAGGTGGCCGACCGCGCGCCAGTCGCCCTGCGCCAGTGCCATGCCGAGCTGGCTGATACTGCCGGTCAGGTGGCTGACCGCCTGGTGCTCGAAGCCCAGGAAGCCGACCACGTTGACCATGCCGGCCACGCACGAGAGCGCGACCGCGCCGATCCAGACCCAGGTGGGCAGGCGGATTCCCATGCCGTCGCCTCAGGGCGACGGCACTTTGCCGCCGTTGAACTGCAGTTCGCTGAAGCTGCCGCTGGCCGGGTCGAACACGGCCCCCCAGAACCGGGCGCCCCCGTCGCAGACCCGCACCGCTTCGCGCGCGGGGCGCAGCGCGGCGCCCTCGGGCAGATGGAAGGCGTTGATGTAGATCACCTGCCGGCCATCAAGCTCGATACCGACGTACTGGCGGTCGAAATCCAGCACCTGCGGTACCTGTGCTTCCAGCGCCGGCAACCGGGCCTCCAGCTGGTCGATCTGCTGCCGGCTGGGCGCCCAGTAGCCGCTGACCCGCCCGGCCTCGCGGCCGGGGCTGGGGCGCGAGCAGGTGTCGAGCACCTGCGCGGCGATGAGCGGACGGGTGACGACCCACGATTGGCCGGTGCGCTCGGCGGTCGGCACGCTGGCCGGTCCCTGCGTGGTCGCACAGGCACCGAGCAGCGCGGCGAGGGTGATCGCCGCCGTGGGCAGCCACAGTCGGGTGCAGCGGTTCACAACACCTCCGAAGCGTAATCGGCCAGGCGCGAGCGCTCGCCACGACGCAGGGTGATGTGCGCGCTGTGCGGCCAGTTCTTGAAACGGTCCACCGCGTAGGTCAGGCCCGACGTGGTCTCGGTCAGGTACGGGGTATCGATCTGCTCGACGTTGCCCAGGCAGACGATCTTGGTGCCGGGGCCGGCACGGGTGATCAGCGTCTTCATCTGCTTCGGGGTGAGGTTCTGCGCCTCATCCAGGATCAGGTAACGCGACAGGAAGGTGCGGCCGCGCATGAAGTTCATCGAACGGATCTTGATGCGGCTGGCCAGCAGATCGTTGGTGGCCTGGCGCCCCCAGGTGCCGCCTTCCTGGTTGTGGGTGAGCACTTCCAGGTTGTCGGTCAGCGCGCCCATCCACGGCGTCATCTTCTCCTCCTCGGTGCCGGGCAGGAAGCCGATGTCCTCGCCCACGCTGACCGTGGCACGGGTCATGATGATCTCGCGGTAGCGCTGCTGGTCCATGGTCTGGGCCAGGCCGGCTGCCAGCGCCAGCAGGGTCTTGCCGGTACCGGCGGTGCCAAGCAGGGTGACGAAGTCGATCTCCGGATCCATCAGTGCATTGAGCGCGAAGTTCTGTTCGCGGTTGCGCGCGCTGATGCCCCACACCGCATGGCTGCCGTGGCGGAAATCATCCACCAGCGACAGCACCACCTTGCCATCGCCGACGACGCGGCTGACGCGCAGTTCGACTTCGTCGTCGCCGGGCAGGTAGACGTACTGGTTGGGGTACCACTCCTCGCCGTCCTGGGCCTGGATCTCGTAGTGGGTGCGGCCCTTGTCGCTCCAGCTGCGCAGGTCTTCGCCATGGCGCTTCCAGAAATCCTCCGGCAGCTCGGTGGCACCGGTGTAGAGCAGGCTGAAATCATCCAGCGCGCGGTCGTTCTCGTAGTCTTCGGACACGATGCCGGCGATGGCGGCCTTGATCCGCAGGTTGATGTCCTTGGAAACGAACACCACCGGGATCTCCGGCGTTTCTTCCTTCAGTGCCAGGATCGCGCCAAGGATGGCGTTGTCCGGGATGACCTGGCCGAAGCTCTTGCCGGCATCGAAATGGCTGGTCTGGAAGCGCAGCAGGCCCACGCTCTGCTTGCCGCGCAGCTGCAGGCCCTGCGGCCGCTGCAGCGGGATGCCATCGGCCAGGTTGTCCAGGCCCGACGCCTGCACCAGCTCGTTGAGGAAGCGGCTGACCTGACGGGCGTTGCGGCTTGCCTCGGTGGTGCCCTTCTTGCCGTTGTCCAGCTCCTCGATCACCTGCATCGGCAGGTAGACGTCGTGCTCCTCGAATTTGAACAGCGCGGTGGGATCGTGCATCAGCACGTTGGTATCCAGCACGTAGATGCGCTTGCCTCGGGTCATCATCGGTTCCTGGTTACGGACAGGGAAAAACCACCACGGCCTGCTGCAGGGCAGGGTGGTGGCGGACAAAGTGGGCGATGGGACTCACTTGGATTGGGCGGCCTTCAGTTCGGCAAGCACGGCGTCGGCATGGCCGGCGACCTTGACCTTGCGCCAGGACTGCACGATGCGGCTGTCGGGGGAAATCAGGAAGGTGCTGCGTTCGATGCCACGGACCTGCTTGCCGTACATGTTCTTCATCCTGATCACGTCGAAGGCGCTGCACAGCGCTTCGTCCGTGTCACTTACCAGCGGGAAGGCGAACCCCTGCTTCGCGCAGAAGTTGTCGTGCGACTTCACCGAATCACGGGACACGCCGAGCACCACCGCGCCTGCCTTGCTGAACGTGGGCAGCAGCGCATTGAAGTCGATGCCTTCGGTGGTGCAGCCCGGGGTGCTGTTCTTCGGGTAGAAATACAGCACCAGCCATTGGCCGGCGTAGTCGCCGAGGGTGGCGTGGGCGCCGCCGGACAGGGCCAGCGGCAGGGAGAGGGTGGTGCTGTCCAGGGTATCGCCGTTGTTCATAGCTTCCTTCTGCCGAGCCTGGGGTGTTTCCACTACAACTGCATGACTGCATGAAAGCGCGTGCCGCCGTGACGAACGCGCGAAAAATCAGAACTTCATCGGATCCATGATCGCGTCCAGGTTCAGGTGGTCGCAGAACTCGAGGAAATCGTCGCGCAGGGCAGCGATGTGCATGTTGGCCGGCACGCCGATGGTGACCTGCGCGCTGAACATCTCCGCACCGGTCTGCATGGCACGGTAGCGCGTGCTCTGCAGGTTCTCGATGGTGATGCCCTGGCGGTCGAAGAAGTCGGCCAGCTGGAACAGGATGCCCGGCTTGTCGGCGGCGATGACCTCGACGATGTACGGCAGCAGGTTGGACTGCGCCTGCTTGGCGGCCGTGCGGTACCAGACCAGCTTCAGGCCTTCCTCGCGCTCCAGCCGGGTCAGCATCGCTTCCAGCTTGGCCACCGAATCCCACGAGCCGGTGGCCAGGGCGGTAACCGAAACATCGCGGCCGACGGTGGCCAGGCGCGCGTCCACCAGATTGCAGCCGCTGTCGGCGATGCGGCGGGTGACGGACAGCAGGGGGGACTCCGGATGCGTCGTATAGGCGTTGATCAGGAGGTGGTTTTCGCTCGGCGCGGGGCGCGGGGTGGTGTCGGTCAAGGCGATTCCGGGTAATGCATGCGTTAGTCTGAATGCCCGCCAGAGGCGGGGATCCACCGGTGTCCAGCATACTTGCCCGTGCTTTCGCGCCGCAAGTAACATTCAGATCGCCCCCGGCCTTTCGTGGCGGGCGTTTTCCCTCCCCAGCCAAGAGCAGCACGTCCTTGTCCCTTTCCGGCCTCATCACCGCGCTGGCGACCCCGTTCCGGGCCGACGGCGCACTCGACCCCGACGGTTGGCAGCGCCTGCTGCACCTGCAACTGGAAGGTGGCGTCCAAGGCGTTGTCGTTGCCGGCTCGACCGGCGAGGCGGCAACCCTGTCCGATGCCGAGTACGACCAGCTGCTGGCCAGAGCGGTCGAACGCATTGCCGGCCGCATTCCGGTCCTGGCCGGCACCGGTCTGTCAGGCACCGCCAAGACCATCGAACAGACCCGTCGTGCCGCCGCACTGGGCGCCACCCACGCGCTGGTGGTCACTCCGCCGTACGTGCGGCCGACCCAGGCCGGGCTGATCGCGCATTACCGCGCGGTGGCCGACCAGGGCGGGCTGCCGGTGGTGCTCTACAACGTGCCCGGCCGTACCGGCTGCGACATGCTGCCGGAGACGGTGGCCGCGCTTGCCGGCCACCCGAACATCGTCGGCATCAAGGAGGCCGTCGGTGACACCGGTCGCGTGCAGGCGCTGCTGGCGCTGCGCGGTCCCGGCTTCGACGTGCTCAGTGGCGATGACGGCACCGCCGCCCGTTCGATCCAGGCCGGCATGGCCGGCCTGATCTCGGTGGGCTCCAACGTGCTGCCCGGCGCCTATCGCCGCATGTGCGCCCTGGCCGCGGCACACGATCATGACGCCGCCGAATCCTGGGACGCGCGCCTGCAGCCGTTCCATGACTTCTGCGGTGTCGAACCCAACCCGATTCCGGTCAAGGCGCTGCTGCGCCGGATCGGCATCGGCAACGACCTGCGCCTGCCGCTGTTGCCGCTTTCGGCAGCACATCAGCCTGCAGCCGACCATCTTGCCGGTGATATCGCCGCCCTCGAAGCCCTTTCCAGCCACTGACCTTCCGTCTTGGTCTGATCCAGGAGATCCACATGCGTCAATCCGTTTCCGCCGTCCGCGTGCTGTCCTTCGCGCTCCTCGCCATCGCCACCGCGGCCGGCACCACCGGCTGCTTCAAGCGCGGCGTCAAGGGCGACTACGCCCTGGCCCCGGAGATGCGTCCGCTGGAAGTGCCGCCGGACCTGAACCTGCCGGCTGGCGCAGGCAACAACCAGGTGCCGACGCTGAGCTCGGCGACCAAGCCGGCGGCCCCGGTCGCGGCCGCTCCGGCGGTCGGCACCACCGGCTTCACCATCGCCGGCGGCAAGGACGATGCCTTCGCCAAGGTCGGTACCGCGCTGGAAGGCGTGGAAGGCGTGACCATCGCCAGCCGCGCGCAGCTGCTGGGCTCCTACGACGTGGCCTATGAGGGCAGCAACTTCCTGGTCCGCGTGGTTGCCGTCGATGCCGGCGCCTACATCTCCGCGGTCGACCCGCGTGGCCTGCCGGCCACCGCCGAGGCGCCGGTGAAGCTGATCGCCGCGCTGAAGGCGAAGCTGGCCCCGTAACCGGCCGCCCATCGGGTGCGGACCCTGTGCCGCACCTGCTCCGGTAGCGCCGGGCCATGCCCGGCGAGTGCGCGGCGCGGTCCAGGGTCGGCCGGGCAATGGCCCATGGTTGCCGGCAATGAAAAAGGGCGCCCAGGGCGCCCTTTTCCGTTGCGGCCGCAGGCGCGCCTCAGCGCTCCAGCAGCTTCAGCTTGTCCGGCTTGCCGTCCCACTCGCCGGCATCGGCCGGCGGATCCTTGCGCACGGTCAGCACCGGCCATTCCTTCGCCAGTTCGGCATTGAGGGCGACAAAGCCCTCCTGGCCGGCCGGAACGTCGTCTTCAGGGAAGATGGCGTTGACCGGGCACTCGGGTTCGCAGAGGGTGCAGTCGATGCACTCATCCGGGTCGATCACCAGGAAGTTCGGGCCTTCGTGGAAGCAATCCACGGGGCACACTTCCACGCAATCGGTGTGTTTGCACTTGATGCAGTTTTCGGTGACGACAAAGGGCATGGGTAGGGGATGGATCGCTTCCTGAACCTGCCAATTCTAGAACAGGTTGGCCCCTGCTGTCGGGCGCCGTCTCCAGGCCCTGCGCGATCAGGCGCCGGCAAGGCGCAGTTGGCGGCGGCGCAGGGCTGTGCGACGCTGGACCTGAAACCGGTCCTGAATGGACCGCACTTCCTTCCACGCAGGATTGTCCATGACCCCAGTGCAACCGGGTGCCGCCGTCGATGGCGGCGAGAACACCGCCCTTATCGTCCTGATCAGCTGCGTGGCGACCCTGGGAGGATTCCTGTTCGGCTTCGACAGCGGCGTCATCAACGGCACGGTTGATGGCCTGCGCCAGGCCTTCGGCTCCAGCGAGGCGGCGCTCGGCTTCGAGGTCGCCTCGATGCTGCTGGGGTGCGCGATCGGCGCCTTCCTGGCGGGCTGGCTGGGCGACCGCCTGGGCCGTCGCGGCGTCCTGATCGTATCCGCGCTGTTGTTCCTGGTCTCGGCGCTGGGTGCCGGCGCTGCCCACGCCTCGTGGCTGTTCATCGCCGCCCGCGTGCTCGGCGGCTTCGCGGTGGGGGCGGCCAGCGTGATGTCGCCGGCCTACATCGCCGAAGTGGCATCGGCACGCTATCGCGGCCGCCTGGCCACGGTGCAGCAGATGGCGATCATCTGTGGCCTGTTTGCGGCCTTCCTGAGCAATTACCTGCTGGCCCGCGCCGCCGGGGCGTCGACCGAGCCGTTGTGGCTGGGCCATGAGGCCTGGCGCTGGATGTTCTGGATGCAGGCGCTGCCGTCGGGGCTGTTCCTGCTGTTGTTGCTGCTGATTCCGGAAAGCCCGCGTTTCCTGGTGCTGAAGGGGCGGCAGGCGCAGGCCAGGGTGGTGCTGGCGCGGTTGTACGGCGGCAGCGCGGCGGTGGCCAAGCAGTCGGAGATCGAGGCCAGTCTTGCCCGTGACCAGCACAAGCCACGTTTCGGCGACCTGCGTGACAGGGCCACCGGCAAGCTGCGTCCGCTCCTGTGGGTGGGCATCGGCCTGGCCATGTTCCAGCAGCTGGTCGGCATCAACGTGGTGTTCTACTACGGCGCGGTGCTGTGGCAGGCGGTGGGCTTCTCGGAGGGCGACGCGCTGCTGATCAACGTGCTGTCCGGAGGGCTGAGCATCGGTGCCTGCCTGCTGACCGTGCTGCTGATCGATCGTATCGGTCGCAAGCCGCTGCTGTGGGTCGGCTCGGTCGGCATGTCGGTGGCGCTGGTGCTGATGGTGGTGGCCTTCGCCAGTGGCAGTCTGGCCGACGGGCGCCTGCAGTTGTCCGACGGCATGGGGCGGCTGGCGCTGATCGCCGCCAACGTCTATGTGGTGTTCTTCAACATGTCCTGGGGCCCGGTGATGTGGGTGATGCTGGGCGAGATGTTCCCCAACCAGATCCGCGGGCCGGCGCTGGCCGTGACCGGGGCGGCGCAGTGGACCTCGAACTTCGCGATCACGGTGACCTTCCCGATGCTGCTGGCCGGCATCGGCCTGGCCGGGGCCTACGGCATCTATACGGTCGCGGCGATCCTCTCGATCTTCTTCGTGGTGCGCTACGTACGCGAGACCAAGGGCAAGGAGCTGGAGCAGATGGAAGGCTGACAAATCTCGGCTTCGGATACGTTCCGCCTGGCGCCTCCGTGTCATCGAGGGCGAAGGCGGGGCAGCCCAATCCGGGACACGCCGTAAACCCTTCCATGGGGACTCGATGGCGCCATCCATGGCGCCAACGGTCCCGGCTTGAGCTGCCCCGCCTTCGCACCAGGCATTGCGGTTCCGGCGGATTTTCCGAAGCGCGCCGTCCGGCGGTTGCCACCGCCTTCGCGGGAAACTGTCAGGAGGGGGCGGGCCACCCTTGCCTGGACCGTTGGCGCCATGGATGGCGCCATCGAGCACCATGGATGGGCTTTTGCGTGTCCAGGCAAGGGTGGCCCGCCCCCTCTCACGCAGGAGCAGGGAGGCGCCAGAGCGACCAACCCGACCGCAGCCACCGGCAAACCCGGAAAACAGAAAAGCCCGCACAAAGGCGGGCTTTTTCGGTTCCTGCTGCGGCGACTGGCGCTCCCTAGGGGACTCGAACCCCTGTTTTAGCCTTGAGAGGGCCACGTCCTAACCACTAGACGAAGGGAGCGTAACGGTGTCGCTGCCGAGGCAGGAGCGCTAGTATATGCACCTCGATGCCATTGGGCAATCCCGAAACTTCAACCGGAAGCGCCAACATCATTTCCCCTGCTACATCACCGTTCAGCCTGCGCGTCATCCCGCGCGACCAGCACACGATCTCCCGCAAGGACATCAGCCCGAACGCCCTGCGCGTGCTTTATCGCCTGCGCGATGCCGGCTTCGGCGCCTACCTTGTCGGCGGCGCGGTGCGTGACCTGCTGGTCAATGGCCAACCCAAGGATTTCGACGTGGCCACCGACGCCACGCCCGAACAGGTCAAGCAGCTGTTCCGCAACTGCCGCCTGATCGGCCGCCGCTTCCGCCTGGCCCATGTGGTGTTCGGCCGCGAGATCATCGAAGTCGCCACCTTCCGTGCCAACAGCGATGACGGCAGCGGCGACCGCGAGATGGAAAACGGCATGCTCGTGCGCGACAACGTGTACGGCACCATCGAAGACGATGCCGTCCGTCGCGACTTCACCTGCAATGCGCTGTACTACGCCATCGAGGATTTCTCGGTGCGCGATTACACCGGCGGCTTCGAAGACGTGCAGGCGCGCCTGATGAAACTCATCGGCGATCCGGTGCAGCGCTACCAGGAAGACCCGGTGCGCATGCTGCGTGCGGTGCGCCTGGCGGCCAAGCTCGGCTTCCAGATCGAAGAGGGCACCGCCGCACCGATCCCGCAGCTGGCCGGCCTGCTCAATGAAGCGGCGCCTGCCCGCCTGTTCGAGGAAGTGCTGAAGCTGTTCCTGTCCGGGCATGGCGTGGCCAGCTTTGAAGGCCTGGAACGCTATGGCCTGCTCGACGTGCTGTTCCCGGAAAGCGCCAAGGCGCTCAGGTCGAACCGCACCGGCGCGCTGCGCCGCATGCTGGTCGAAGGCCTGGCCAATACCGATGCACGCGTGGCCAACGACGAGCCGGTCTCGCCGGCGTTCCTGTTCGCATTGCTGCTGTGGCCGGCGTTCTGCCGTGCGCAGGCCTCGCTGCTGAAGCAGGGGGTTGCACCGGAGGAGGCGCAGCGCCGCGCCGCCGACCGCGTCACCGTGCAGCAGTTGAGCACCATCGCGCTGCCGCGCCGTTTCTCCTTGCCCATGCAGGAAATCTGGCTGCTGCAGTCGCGCTTCGGTTCGCGCCAGCGCAAGCGCGTGTTCCGCACGCTCACCCACCCGCGCTTCCGTGCGGCGTTCGATTTCCTGGCGCTGCGTCAGGTCGCTTCTGCCGAGCACGAAGCCGACGTCGCGTTCTGGCGCGAGGCGCAGGCCCAGTCCGGGCACGAACTGGAATCGTCGCTGGATGCCATGCACCACGAGGACGGGGACGAAGAGGGTGGGGCACCGCGCAAGCGTCGCCGCCGTCGTCGTCGCCCCGGCGGGGCGGCCAGCGCCGCCGAGTAGGTCATGACCCGTGCCTGGATCGGGCTCGGCGCCAATCTTGGCGACGCAGCCAGTACCGTCCGCGCGGCCATCGCCGCGCTGGACGCATTGCCCGCGACACGGCTGCTGCAGGCCTCGCGCCTGTATGCAACGCCGGCCTGGGGCAATGAGGACCAGCCGCCGTTCGTCAACGCAGTGGCGGCGGTGGACACCGCACTGCCTGCGCTCGAACTGCTGCAGGCAATGCTGGCGCTGGAGCAGCGCTTCGGCCGCGTGCGTGACCCGGCGGTGCAGTGGGGGCCGCGCGCGCTCGACCTGGACCTGCTGCTGTTCGGCGAGCAGGTGCTGGATCTGCCGGAGCTGAAGGTGCCGCACCCGTACCTGCACCAGCGCGCGTTCGTGCTGGTGCCATTGGCCGAAATCGCCGCGGATCTGGCCATTCCCGGCCATGGCCGCGTGCGGGATGCAGTGATGCGGGTGGATGCCTGCGGGATCGCGCCGATAGGGTGATAATGCCCGGGTTATCTCCCCCGGTTATCAGCACATGAGCACCCACGCAGACAGCAAGCCCTGGACCGTTCCCGCCCTGGCCGAAGCCAAGCGCAATGGCCAGAAGCTGGTCATGTTGACCGCCTACGACGCTGGCTTTGCCCGCACTTTCGATGCCAACGGCGTCGACCTGATCCTGATCGGCGATTCGCTGGGCATGGTGGTGCAGGGACATGATTCGACCCTGCCGGTGACCGTCGCCGACATGGTCTACCACACCCGTGCCGTGGCCCGCGTGCTGCAGCGCGCGCTGCTGGTGGCCGACCTGCCGTTCGGTGCCGACGCCACCCCGGAGCGTGCGCTGGATGCCTCGCTGCAGCTGCTGCAGGCCGGTGCCGAGATGGTCAAGATCGAAGGTGCCGGCTTCAAGGTCGACATCATCCGTTACCTGGTCGAGCGCGAGATTCCGGTCTGCGCGCACCTGGGCCTGACCCCGCAGTCGGTGCTGCGCCTGGGCGGCTTCAAGATCCAGGGCCGCGGCGATGCGGCGCGCCAGCTGGTGGACGATGCCAGGGCCGTGGCCGCTGCCGGCGCCAGCATCATGGTGCTCGAGTGCGTGCCGACCCCGGTCGCCGCCGAAGTCACCGCCGCAGTGGATGTTCCCACCATCGGTATCGGTGCCGGCCCGCAGTGCGACGGACAGGTGCTGGTGCTGCATGATTTCCTTGGCCTGGACAGCGGCCATCGGCGTCCGAAGTTCGTCAAGGACTTCCTTGCCGAAGGCGGTTCGGTGGCCGGTGCCACCCGTGCCTATGCCGACGCCGTGCGCGACGGCAGCTTCCCCGACGAACAACACGCGTACGCCCAATGATCCAGACCTTCAACGAACTCGGCGCGCTGCGCGGGCAGATCGCCCAATGGAAGCGCGAAGGCCTGCGCGTGGCGCTGGTGCCGACCATGGGCAACCTGCACGGCGGCCACCACGCGCTGGTGACCCTGGCACGGCAGTACGCCGACAGGGTGGTGGCGAGCATCTTCGTCAATCCGACCCAGTTCGGGCCGAACGAGGATTTCAGCCGTTATCCGCGCACGCCCGAGGCCGACGTGGCCGGGCTGGCCCAGGTCGGCTGCGATGCGGTGTGGCTGCCCAGCGTGGAGGCGATGTACCCACTTGGCGTGGACAGGACCACGCGCATGCACGCGCCGGGCGTCAGTGAAGTGCTGGAGGGCGCCAGCCGCCCGGGTCACTTCGATGGCGTGTGCACGGTGGTCGCGCGCCTGTTCCTGCAGGTGCAGCCGGATGTGGCGGTGTTCGGGCGCAAGGATTACCAGCAGCTGGCCGTCATCAAGCAGATGGTGGCCGAGCTGTCGTTCCCGATCCAGATCGTCGGTGCGGAGATCGTGCGCGACGAAGACGGCCTGGCCAAGAGTTCGCGCAACCAGTACCTGAGCGCCGAACAACGCCCGGTCGCGACCAGCATCCACCGTACCCTGCTGGGCATGCGCGAAGGGTACGTGGCCGGGCAGGCACGCGCGCAGATCGAGGCTGACGCCACGGCCGCGCTGCAGGCCGCCGGCTTCCAGGTCGATTACGCGGTGCTGCGCACCCCGGAGCTGGCCGAGCCGACCTTCGATGGCGGTGGCCGCGTGGCGCTGATTGCCGCGCGCCTGGGCACCACCCGGCTGATCGACAACCTGGAATTCTGAGTTCCGGTCGATGCGTGGCGCCGGGCCTGGCCCGGCGCTACCTGAACGGGGTGCCCGGCGTGATGCCCCGCGCCGCGCGGGTGCTAGAATCCGCTCTTTCCTTTGCCGTTGCAGCGCCCCCATGCACCTGTCCCTGCTCAAGACCAAGATCCACCGCGCCACCGTCACCCATTCGGAGCTGAACTACGAAGGCTCGATCGCCATCGATGACAACCTGCTGGCTGCCACCGGCATCCGCGAGTTCGAGCAGGTGCACATCTGGGACGTGACCAACGGTGCGCGCTTCTCGACCTACGCCATCCGCGCCGAAGCCGGCAGCGGCGTTGTCTCGCTCAACGGTGGTGCCGCGCGCCACGTGCAGGTGGGTGACATCATCATCATCGCCGCGTTCGCCAGCATGACCGAGCAGGAAGCCGACAGCTTCAAGCCGAAGCTGGTGTACGTGGATGGCAACAACCAGATCTCCCACACCAACGACACGATCCCGACCCAGGCCGCATGACAACGAACAACGGATTCGACTCGCTGCATTCCCACGCCCAGCGCCTGAAGGGCGCAAGCATTCCCAGCCTGCTCGCCGCCGAACCCGGCCGCGTCCAGGAGCTGGCGCTGCGGGTCGGTCCGTTGTATGTCAATTTCGCCCGGCAGAAGTACGACGCCGCGGCGCTGCAGGCGCTGCTGGCGCTGGCTGCCGAGCGTGATGTCGGCGGTGCCATCGCCCGCCTGTTCCGTGGCGAACAGGTCAACCTGACCGAAGGCCGCGCGGCGCTGCATACCGCGCTGCGTGGCGATGGGGTCGATGCGCCGGTGGCGGCCGAGGCCTATGCCACCGCGCGCGACGTCCGCCAGCGCATGGGCGTGCTGGTACGTACGCTGGAAGAGAGCGGCGTCACCGACGTGGTCAGCGTTGGCATCGGCGGTTCCGATCTCGGTCCGCGCCTGGTCGCCGATGCACTGCGCCCGGTCAGCGGTGCGCGCCTGCGCGTGCATTTCGTGTCGAACGTGGACGGCGCCGCCATGCAGCGCACGCTGGCCACGCTGGATCCGGCGAAGACGGCCGGCATCCTGATCTCCAAGACCTTCGGCACGCAGGAAACCCTGCTCAACGGCCAGATCCTGCACGACTGGCTGGGCGGCAGCGAGCGCCTGTACGCGGTCAGCGCCAATCCGGAGCGTGCCGCCAAGGCCTTCGCCATCGCCGCCGAGCGCGTGCTGCCGATGTGGGACTGGGTCGGTGGCCGCTATTCGCTGTGGTCGGCGGTCGGTTTCCCGATCGCACTGGCGATCGGCTTCGAGCGTTTCGAACAGCTGCTGGAAGGCGCCGCGCAGATGGACGCGCACGCGCTGGACGCGCCGCTGGAGCGCAACCTGCCGGTGCTGCACGGGCTGACCGATATCTGGAACCGCAACCTGCTGGGCTGCGCCACGCACGCGGTGATGACCTACGACCAGCGCCTGGCGCTGCTGCCGGCCTACCTGCAGCAGCTGGTGATGGAAAGCCTGGGCAAGCGCGTGCAGCGCGATGGCCAGCCGGTCAGCACCGACACCGTGCCGGTGTGGTGGGGCGGGGCGGGTACCGACGTGCAGCACAGCTTCTTCCAGGCACTGCACCAGGGCACCAGCATCATTCCGGCCGATTTCATCGGCTGCGTGCACAACGATGATCCATACACGGTCAATCACCAGGCGCTGCTGGCCAACCTGCTGGCGCAGACCGAGGCACTGGCCAACGGCCAGTCCAGCGACGATCCGCACCGTGATTACCCGGGTGGCCGCCCGAGCACGCTGATCCTGCTCGACGCGCTGACGCCGCAGGCACTGGGCGCGCTGATCGCCATGTACGAGCACGCCGTGTACGTGCAGTCGGTGATCTGGAACATCAACGCCTTCGACCAGTTCGGCGTGGAGCTGGGCAAGCAGCTGGCCAGTGGCCTGCTGCCGGCGCTGCAGGGCGAGGACGTGGCGATTGCCGATCCGATGACCCGCGAGATCCTGGCGCAGCTGAAGGGCTGAGCCTCAACAATCCGGTAGCGCCGGGCCATGCCCGGCGAACGCAATGACCGCCTGGTAGCGCCGGGCCATGCCCGGCGAACGCAATGACCGCCGGTAGCGCCGGGCCATGCCCGGCGAACGCAATGACCGCCTGGTAGCGCCGGGCCATGCCCGGCGAACCCGGCGAACCCGGCGAACCCGGCGCCGCATCAACGGCTCGGATCGCGCTCCGGGCTCGGCCGCTTGGCCAGCTTGCGCTGCAGCGAGCGGCGGTGCATGCCCAGCAGGCGCGCGGCCGCCGATACATTGCCGCCGGTCTCGTGCATCGCCTGCTGGATGTGTTCCCACTGCAGGCGGCTGATCGGCGTCATCGCATCGGGCACTTCCATCTCGCCATCGTCGGCCGGGCCATCGTCTTCCTTGCCGAGGGCGCGCAGGATCATCGGCACCGTGGCCGGCTTGGGCAGGTAGTCGTCGGCACCGAGCTTGATCGCCTCCACGGCGGTGGCGATGCTGGCGTAGCCGGTCACCAGCAGGATCCGCATGTCCGCGCGCAGGGCGCGCAGCGGCTGGATCAGGGCCAGGCCGGAATCGCTGCCCAGCTTCAGGTCGATCAGTGCGAACGCCGGCGGATGCTGGCGGGCCAGCGCCAGCGCGCTGGCGGCATCCTGTGCGGTCTGTGTCTCAAGCCCCTTGCGGGCCAGGCTGCGTTGCAGGGTGCGCAGGTACAGCTCGTCGTCGTCGACCAGCAGGCCCAGGGTGGAGTGGTGAAGGCTCATGGGGTGTCCTCGCGTGGGGCCAGCGGCAGGCGGAAGCCGACGCGACTGCCGGCCCCCTGGGCCGGGCGCATCCACATCTCGCCGTCGAGGCGTTCGATGGTGGCATGGGACAGGGCCAGGCCGACGCCCATGCCCTCGCTCTTGCTGCTGCCGAACAGCTTGCCCGGCAGTACCGCCGCACGGGCGTCGAAGCCATGGCCGTAGTCGCGGACCTCGCCGATCAGGTCGTCGCCTTCGATGCGCAGTTCCAGGTCCACGCGCGGCCGGCCGGCCTGTTCGCCGGCATCGGCGGCATTGTTGAGCAGGACCATCAGCAGATGGCCTACGCCCGGGTCCAGCGGCAAGCGCAGGGGGGCATCGTCGTTGCGATGCAGATCGATGGTCGGCCGCACCAGGCGCCACTGCTCCAGCACCTGCTGGGCGCTGGAGTGGCTGCGCCCCGGGGCATCGGCCGAGGCCGGTGCGGCCAGCGCCAGCACGCGTTCACGGCACTGCACCAGCAGTTCGCGCAGGGTGTCCATGTCCTCGCGCACTTCCGGCTCCTCGCTGCGCTCGGCGACATCGTCGGCCAGCAGGGTCATGGTCGCCAGCGGTGTGTTCAGTTCATGCGCGACCGAGGCGGCGTGGGTGGCCAGGGCGACGATGCCCTCGTTGCGGGCGAAGCGTTCGCGCAGCGCCGACAGCTCCAGTTCGCGCTGGCGCAGGGCCAGCGCCAGGTGCGTCGAGAATGCCAGCACCACCGTTGCGGAAATCAGGAAGTTGGCCACCACGCCCCAGCGGTTGAGGTCGTGCGCGCGGAAGTAGCCATCCGGCAGCGGTTGGCCGAACAGGCCGCTGGCGGCGTAGCCGAGCAGGCAGGCCAGCGCCACCGCCAGCGCCCAGCGCAGGGGCAGGGCGAATGCGGCCAGGGCGATCAGGATCAGGAACAGCGAACTGAACGGGTTGGCCATGCCACCGCTCCAGCCGACCATCCAGGTCAGGATGATCACGTCGACCAGGATGTGGCCGAACGCGGTCAGCGGCGCGGTATCGGCCGCTTCCGGGCGCAGCTGGGTGTACACGTTGAACAGTGCCAGCACGGCCACGCCGGCCCACAACGGCAGCTGCGGCAGCGGCAGGCCCAGCACCCAGGTGGCCACCAGGATGGTGGCGGCCTGTCCGCCCACGGCAAGCCAGCGCAGGCTGCACAGGGTTCGGAGGAACGGGGCGTCGGGACCGGTCATTCACGCCCATCGTATGCGTTCACGGGCGCGCGTGCCTGCGACAATAGGCCGCAGCCGTGCCGCCGGCTGAATGCGAGTCACCCGGAATGCGGGGGCGGGCGGTAGAATGCGCCCATGCACGACGCCGTCACCCGCCCGACTCCGCCCTCTGATGCCACCTCCTGGCCCCGCCGCCAGACCCATGCCGTGCAGATCGGCGGGGTCACCGTCGGCGGAGGCAAGCCGGTCGTGGTGCAGTCGATGACCAATACCGATACCTCGGACGTCGCCTCCAGCGTGAAGCAGGTGGCCGAGCTGTGGCGTGCCGGTTCGGAAATGGTGCGGCTGACCGTCAACACCGTCGAAGCCGCTGCGGCGATCCCGCGCATCGTCGACAAGCTGGCGATGATGGGCATCGAGGTGCCGTTGATCGGCGACTTCCACTACAACGGCCACCAGCTGCTCACCGCGGAGCCGGCGTGTGCCGAAGCGCTGGCCAAGTACCGCATCAATCCGGGCAACGTCGGCTTCGGCAAGAAGAAGGACCTGCAGTTCGCCCAGTTGATCGAATTCGCCATCCGCTACAACAAGCCGGTGCGCATCGGCGCCAACTGGGGATCGCTGGACCAGGCCCTGGCGGCAAGGCTGATGGACGAGAACAACCATCGCGAACAGCCGTGGGACGCCGGCCGCGTATTGCGCGAGGCGCTGATCCGCTCGGCGCTGGACTCGGCCGAGCAGGCCGTGGAGCTGGGCCTGCCGCGCGATCGCATCGTGCTGTCGGCCAAGGTCAGCGGCGTGCAGGAACTGATCGCGGTCTACCGCGACCTGGCGCAGCGTTCGGATTTCGCACTGCATCTGGGCCTGACCGAGGCCGGCATCGGCAGCAAGGGCATCGTGGCCTCGGCTGCGGCGCTGAGCGTGCTGCTGCAGGAAGGCATCGGCGATACCATCCGCATCTCGCTGACCCCGGAACCGGGCCAGTCGCGCACGCAGGAAGTGATCGTTGCCCAGGAGCTGCTGCAGACCACCGGCCAGCGCGCGTTCACGCCGCTGGTGACCGCCTGCCCGGGCTGTGGCCGCACCACCTCGGAGTTCTTCCAGGAGCTGGCCAAGGTCGTGCAGAACCACGTGCGCGAGAAGATGCCGCTGTGGAAGATCCAGCACCCGGGCGCGGAGAACATGACCCTGGCGGTGATGGGCTGCGTGGTCAACGGGCCGGGTGAGTCGCGCCATGCCAACATCGGCATCTCGCTGCCAGGTACCGGCGAGGCGCCGTCAGCGCCGGTGTTCGTCGATGGCGAGAAGAAGGTGACCCTGCGTGGCGAGAACATCGCCCAGGAATTCGTTGCCCTGATCGACGATTACGTCGAACGTACCTATGTCCGAAGCGCCGGATAAGCCGACGATCCTGGCCGCGCCGGAGCCGGCCTCCGGGTTCCGCCACTGGATGGCGCACAACGCCTGGCGACTGTTGCTGCTGTTCGCCGGCGTGCTGGTGCCGCTGGCCGGCTTCGTGGCGCTGGCCGATGAAGTGCATGAATTTGAATCGTTCCACTTCGACGCGCCGCTGCTGTGGCAGATGCATGGCCTGCATTCGTCGGCGCTGGACCGCTTCTTCGTGCTGCTGTCGAAACTGGGCTACGAATGGTTCCTGATTCCGGCCGACGTGCTGATCGTCGGCGTGCTGCTGTGGCGCCGGCGCTGGCGCGAGGCCACCTTCGTGGCGGTCAGCTTCGTCGGCTCGGCCCTGCTGAACATGGCCAGCAAGCAGTTCTTCCAGCGCGACCGGCCGAGCCTGTGGGAGTCGATCGCCCCGGAATCGACGTTCAGCTTCCCCAGCGGCCATGCGATGGGCTCGACGACCCTGGCGGTCACCCTGATGCTGCTGGCCTGGAACACCCGCTGGCGCTGGCCGGTGCTGGTGCTGGCGCCGGCATTCAGCCTGCTGGTCAGCGTGTCCCGGGTCTATCTGGGGGTCCATTACCCCTCGGACATCCTGGCCGGATGGTGTGCCGCGCTGGTTTGGGTGGTAGGGTGCTATCTGGTCATGTTCAGTCGCCGGCATCCTTGGCGACACCACGGTTCGCCGCCAGCGACGGCCAGCGGAGCGATCACGCAGGGGAAGTGACGTGGATGCCCTTTCCGGGGCGTCTACCTGAGGGACGGGTTGTTTCGTTGTAACGGGTTCTGCAGGACAGGGGGCACCATCGATGCGTGAAGAATGTGATGCGCAGGGCAGAACGCCGGAATTGCGCATCATTCGCGCTTGCGGTGGTCAGGTACTCCTGCCTAGGTTGACCCGTATTGGCCGCATTCGAAGAGGTACGTGAATGACGATTCGAGTCTACCTGGTGGATGACCACGCGCTGGTCCGCACCGGGATGAAGATGATCCTGTCGGGTGAAACCGACATTGAAGTGGTGGGCGAAGCCGAGACCGGCGAAGACGCGCTGCCTGCCATCCGCCAGCTGCAACCGGACGTGGTGTTGTGCGATCTGCACCTGCCCGGTGTCAGCGGCATGGAGGTGACCGAGCGCATCGTGCGCGGCCACCGCGCCACGCGCGTGGTGATCGTATCGGTGCTGGAAGATGGCCCGCTGCCCAAGCGCCTGCTCGAGGCCGGCGCCGCCGGCTACATCGGCAAGGGCTGCGATGCCCAGGAACTGCTGCGTGCGGTGCGTGACGTGGCGGCCGGGCGCCGTTACCTGGGCACCAGCATCGCGCAGAACCTGGCGCTGTCGACGGTGGAGGGCAACGGTTCGCCGTTCGACAACCTGTCACCGCGCGAACTGGAAGTGGCGCTGCTGCTGACCCAGGGGCTGCGCCAGGAAGACATCGCGCGGCGCCTGAGCCTGAGTGTGAAGACGGTCAACACGCACAAGGCGCGCCTGTTCGAGAAGATGGGAATCCACGACAACATCGCACTGGCGCGGATGGCCAGCCAGTACGGGTTGGTGGATCCGGCGCGGCCGCTGTAAGGATTCCAGCCAGCGGCGCCGCCCCTCGCGGCGCATTGCCGTTGCGGGTGGCGGCCTGGCAGGTTGGGCTCGGATCCCTTTCCCTGCGGGAAAGGGCTCTGATCCGGTGGGGTGTCAGTGGCTGCGGACGCGCTGGATGATCTTCGCCGCATCGGCGGCGCTGGCACGCACCTTGTTCCAGTCGCCTTCGGCGATCCAGTTGCCCGGCACCATCCACGAGCCGCCGATGCAGACCACGTTCTTCTGCTCCAGGTACTCGGCGGCGGTGTTTTCGGTGATGCCACCGGTCGGGCACAGCTTGAGGTCGGCGACCGGGCCGGCCAGGCCCTTGATCATCGCCAGCCCGCCCACGGCGGTGGCCGGGAACAGCTTGCACACGCGGAAACCACGCGCATACAGCGACAGCAGCTCGGTCGGCGTGGCCGCGCCCGGCACGACCGGCAGCGGCGCGGCAGCCAGCGCATCGGCCAGCGCCGGCGGCGTGCCCGGGGTCACCAGGAAATCCGCGCCCGCATCGATGGACTGCTGCATCTGCTCAACGGTCAGCACCGTGCCTGCGCCCACCACCACATCCGGCAGCTCACGCTTGAGCATCGCCAGTGCTTCCATCGCCACCGGGGTGCGCAGCGTCAGCTCGATCGCCGGCAGGCCGCCTTCCAGCAGTGCCGCACTGACCGCACGCGCCTGGTCCAGCGTATGAATCGTCACCACCGGCAGGATGCCGGCCGCATGCAGCATCTCCGCCGCCCGCACCTGATGTTGTTCGATACCCATAGCTCTGCTTCTGCCTTTGCTTTTGAATTTGATTTTCAGTGATCACTTCGCGGCGTATCGGCGCCGGAAACGGTGATGCGGCGACGGCCTGCTCTCCGCCGCCCCCGGGAACCCCACCGCCGACGCATGCCCGCAACGCCCTTCAGGCCCTCAGGCGTCCTTCGCCTCATGCGGCGCCGCCGCAGCTGCCGCGTCATGCCCCAGCTCATACTCCGCGTCGTACTCCCACGGCCCACCATCGGCCGCCGCCGGCCCGCACGAAATCGAAATCGCACCCTGGTCGGCCGGCCCGACCACACGCCGGTTGATCGCAAACAGGTTGCGGCCGAGGTCGTGTGCCGCCGGCGCGGTGTTCGGCGCATGCGTACGTGCGGCCCATTCGGCCGCATCCACCAGCACTTCCAGCGTGCCGGCCTCGCCATCCAGGCGGATGATGTCGCCCTCGCGGACCTTGCCCAGCGGACCGCCGCGTGCGGCTTCCGGGGTCACATGGATCGCGGCCGGGATCTTGCCTGATGCGCCGGACAGCCGGCCATCGGTGACCAGCGCCACGCGCCGGCCCTGGTTCTGCAGCAGCCCCAGCAGCGGCGCCAGCGAATGCAGCTCCGGCATGCCATTGGCGCGCGGTCCCTGGTAACGCACCACCGCCACGAAATCCTGCGGCAGCAGACCGCCGGCATGCAGCTTGTTCAGTACCTGCGGCGCATCCACCACCACCGCCGGCGCCTCGATCGTGCGGTACTGCGGTTTCACCGCCGACAGCTTGATCAGCGACTTGCCGAGGTTGCCGCGCAGCAGGCGCAGGCCCCCCTGCTGCTCGAACGGGTTGTCGACGCCGCGCACCACTTCTTCATCGGCGCTGCGTTCCAGGCCGGGCAGATAGACCAGCGCGCCGTCGCGCAGCTGCGGCTCGCGCGCATAGTCGGCCATGCCGCCACGGGCCACGCTGACCAGGTCGCCGTGCATCAGCCCGGCCCTGATCAGCTCGCCGAACACGAACGCCGGACCGCCTGCCGCCGCGAAGCGGTTCACGTCGGCCTCGCCGTTCGGATAGACGCGGGCCAGCAGCGGGATCAGCTGCGACAGTTCGTCGAAGTCGTCCCAGGTCAGCACGATGCCGGCGGCGCGCGCCACGGCGATCCAGTGGATGGTGTGGTTGGTCGAACCGCCGGTGGCCATCAACGCGATGACGGCGTTGATGATCGCGCGCTCGTCGATGATCCGGCCCAGTGGCCGGAAGTCGTCGCCCAGCGCGGTGATGTCCAGCGCACGCTCGGTGGCTTCGCGGGTCAATGCATCGCGCAGGGCGGTATCCGGATTGACGAACGACGCGCCCGGCAGCTGCACGCCCATCGCTTCCAGCAGCACCTGGTTGGAGTTGGCCGTGCCGTAGAAGGTGCAGGTACCAGCGCCGTGGTAGGAGGCCGATTCGGCTTCCAGCAGCTCCTCGCGGGTGGCTTCGCCGGCCGCGTAGCGCTCGCGCACTTCGGCTTTCTGCTTGTTGGGAATGCCGGGGGTCATCGGCCCGGCCGGCACGAACACCGCCGGCAGGTGGCCGAACGCCAGCGCACCGATCAGCAGGCCGGGCACGATCTTGTCGCAGACACCGAGGTGGATGGTGGTGTCGAACATGTCGTGGCTGAGACCGATGGCCGTCGCCTGCGCGATCACATCGCGCGAGAACAGCGACAGTTCCATGCCGCCACGGCCCTGGGTGACGCCGTCGCACATCGCCGGGACCGCGCCGGCGACCTGGGCGGTCGCGCCCAGCTCGCGCGCGATCGCGCGGATCTGCTCGGGATAGCTCTCGAACGGCTGGTGCGCCGACAGCATGTCGTTGTACGCGGTGATGATGCCCAGGTTCGGCGTCACGCCGCCGCGCAGGCGGCTCTTGTCGGTGCCGCCACAGGCAGCAAAGCCGTGGGCGAGGTTGCCGCAGCTCAGGCGGCTGCGGAACGGTCCATCGCGCAGCGCGGCGTCGATCGCGGCCAGGTAAGCGGCTCGCGAGGCGGCGCTGCGACGGATGACGCGTTCTGTGATGGCTTGCAGTTGCGGATGGAGGCTCATTGGCTACCGGCGTTCGTGGTGGCGAGAGGCAGGCGGCGGCACGACGCCGCCGCCGACATCAATCAGCCCAGTGGACGCGCAGGCGCGCGCCGTCCAGGTTGATTGCATTGAGGATCGGGTACTGCTGGGCATCATTGCTGTCCAGCGCCTGGCGCAGCACCTGCAGCTTCTGCTTGCCACGCAGCAGCAGCAGGCGCTGGCGGCACTGGCCCAGGCCGCGCGGGGTCAGGGTGATGCGCAGCGGCCACTGGTTGGCGCCCGGGCAGCCGGTGGCATCCAGTGCCGCATAGGGCAGGGTGCTTTCCAGTGCACGCGGCAGATCGCGCGAGCCGGGGAACAGCGAGGCGGTATGGCCATCGTTGCCCATGCCCAGCGCCACCACGCTCGGCGGCTGGCTGTGCTGGGCCTGCAGGTTGGCGGTGTACACGCATTCCGGCAGTGGCTTGCCGATCCGTACCAGCGGATCGAAGTGCGCGCCCTCGGCACGCTTGAGCAGGTGCTCGCGCACCAGCCAGGCGTTGCTGTCGCGATCCTGCGGCGACAGCCAGCGTTCGTCGGCCAGGCTGACTTCGACGCGGTCCCAGTGCACATCCATCTCGGCCAGCGCCTGGTAGACCGGTGCCGGCGTGGTGCCGCCGGACAGCAGGATGCGTGCGCGGCCAAGCTCGGTGATGTCGTGGTTGATCGCCTGCGCCATTTCGGTGGCCACCGCCTCGATCCAGGCGTCGGCGTCGCCGTGGTCGATCAGCTCGATGCGGTCGTCGTGGAAGAGGGGGGTCATGCGGCAACTCCTGGAGCATCGCGTTCGGCATCGGCGGCATAGGCGGCGGCGCCCAGCAGCCCAGCGTGGGGGTGCATCACGGCCAGGGAGGGAACCCGCGCCATGATCGAAGAGAACCGGCCCTTGTGTTCGAAGCGCTGGCGGAAGCCGGAATGCTGCAGCGAATCGAGCATCTTCGGGGTCAGTCCGCCGGTCAGGAACACGCCGTCCCAGGCGCCCTGGGTCAACACCAGGTCGCCGGCGATGGCGCCGAACACCGCGCAGAACACATCCACGGTGCGCATCGCCTGCGGATCGCCGTGCAGGGCGCGGGCGGTCACATCGACCGGCTGCAGCTGGCCCGGGTCGATGCCGGCCATCTCGCATACCGCGCGATGGATGTTGACCAGGCCCGGCCCGCAGATCAGCCGCTCGTTGGAGACGCGTCCGAACTGTTCGGACAGGATCTCCAGGATGCGGATCTCCTCGGGGGTGCCGGGCGGGAAGCTGACATGGCCGCCTTCGGTTTCCAGCGGATAGCAGCGGCCATGGCGCAGGATCAGGCCGCCGACACCGAGCCCGGTACCGGGCCCGATCACCGCGTAGTTGCGCGGTTGTCCCGGTTGCCCGGGAACCCATGCAGCGCCACCGACCTGGACCACGTCGCTGGGCTGCAGCAATGAAATGGCCATCGCCTGCGCGGCGAAGTCGTTGATCAGGTGCAGCTCGTCGAAACCGAGCATGACCGCGGTACGGCTGCGCGAGATCACCCACGGATGGTTGGTGATGCGGGCTTCGTCACCGTCCACGCGGCCGGCCACGGCAAACACCCCCCGACGCGCGCTGGCACCGATCTGTTCCAGATGGTGGCGTGCGGCGTCGCCCAGGGAGGGAAATTCTGCAACGGCGTACTCGCGGATGCTGTCCTTCTGCAGCGGCGCATCCAGCGAGGTGTCGGCCAGGGCAAAGCGGGCATTGGTGCCACCGATATCGGCGACCAGCACCGGCTGGCTGCCCGCGCTCATGCCGAGGCCTCGCTGTCGGGAGCGTCCACGCCCTGCGGCAGGAAGCCGCCGGCAGTGGCCGGACCCCACTGGCCGGCCGGATACGGCTCCAGCGGCAGGTTGGCGGCCTTCCAGGCATCGGCCACGCTGTCGATCCACGCCCAGGCGGCGCGCACTTCGTCATCGCGGACGAACAGCGTGTGGTTGCCGTTGAAGGCATCCAGGAACAGGCGTTCGTAAGCGATGCGACGATGCAGGCCGGTCGGCACCGACAGTTCCAGTTCCAGCGGATGCAGTTCCAGCGCGCCCCATTCCGGGCCGGCCAGGCTGCTCATCAGGCCCAGCTCGATGTTCTCCTGCGGCTGCAGCTGGAACACCAGGCGGTTCGGTGCAGCCTGCGCGCGCTGCGGGCGCTCGAACAGCCAGTGGGTGACCGGCTTGAGGGTCACTTCCACGCGGGTGGTGCGCTCGGGCAGGCGCTTGCCGGTGACCAGGTGGAACGGCACGCCGCTCCAGCGCCAGTTGTCGATGTGCGCGGTGACCCCGGCGAAGGTTTCGACATCGCTGCCTTCCGGCGGCTGGTAGGCCTGCGCGGGCTGGCCGTTGATGGTGCCGGCGGTGTAACGGCCGCGCACGCTGTCACGCGCGGCATTGCTGGCATCCAGCGGGCGCAGTGCACGCAGCACCTTGACCTTTTCGTCGCGGATGCGGTCGGCTTCCAGCGAGGCCGGCGGTTCCATCGCCACCATGCACAGCAGCTGCAGGATATGACTCTGCACCATGTCGCGCAGGGCGCCGGAACGTGCGTAGTAGGCATCGCGGCCGTCCACGCCTTCGCTCTCGGCGACGAGGATGTGCACCGACTCGATGTAGTTGCGGTTCCATACCGCTTCCAGCAGCGTGTTGCCGAAACGCAGCGCGATCAGGTTCTGCACGGCCGCCTTGCCCAGGTAATGGTCGAGGCGGAACACGCGGTCCTCGTCGATCCACTGGCCAATGGTGGAGATGATCTGCTCGGCGCTTTCGCTGTCGCTGCCGATCGGCTTTTCCAGCATCAGGCGCGCCGGTGCGGCAAGCGCGCCGCCCTTGGCCAGGCCTTCGCAGGTAGAGATGTACAGCCCAGGCGGAATCGCCAGGTAGCTGACGCAGCGGCGATCGACCAGGTCGGACACCGCGGCCGCGACCGAATCGACGTCGCGCAGGTCGACCGAACGGTAATCGATGCGGCGCAGCAGGGAGGCGATGTCCTCCGCCGTGGCCAACGGCATCGCCTGCTGCAGGCGCGGTCGCAGGATGTCATGGAAGGCTTCGGTGTCATGCCCGGACAGCGCCAGCGCACGGATGCGGAAGTCCTCCGGCAGCAGGCCGTCGCCAAGCAGGCGAAGCAGCGAAGGGAACAGGTAGCGCTGGGCCAGATCACCTGTGGCACCGAACAGGAAGAGGGTGTCGTGCATCGCTCGAGTTTCAGATCCGGGTGACATCGTTGTCAATCGCTTCATGGCTGGGTTCGGGGGACATCCGCGCAACTGCCTGTCCGAGGCTCGTCCGGGGCGTTCTCCGGGGTTCCGGAAGACCGTTCCATTCGAAACCACTGCGTCGGCGGAACCTTCGTTCAACCGCCAACGCAGATCGGTGCGCACCGACTCTCGGATAGTGCCACGTGAAAACGTTTACATGGCAGAATGGGCAACTGTATTCGATTGCAGTGGTCGCCGTCATGCGGCGGTCGCGCAATCATCACTGCCATCGGGAGGGCCGAGGCAGTCCCAAAAGACAGCCCGGCGTCGGGCGGACTGGATGAGTGAAATGGCAAAAGTGCAGTTGCAGGGTGTGCGCAAGGTCTACGACAACGGCCAGGTCGCGGTGAAGGACGCCACCTTCGAGGTCGCCGATGGCGAGCTGATGGTGCTGGTCGGTCCGTCCGGCTGCGGCAAGTCGACCTTGCTGCGGATGGTGGCCGGCCTGGAGGAGATCAGCGGCGGCACGCTGAGCATCGGTGACCGGGTGGTCAACGATGTGGCGCCGAAGGATCGCGACATCGCCATGGTGTTCCAGAGCTATGCGCTGTACCCGCACATGACCGTGGCCGAGAACCTGGCCTTCGGCCTGAAGCTGCGCGGCCACGACAAGGCCACCATCGACAAACGCATCAGCGAGGCGGCGCAGACGCTCGGCCTGACCGGGATGATGGACAAGCTGCCCAAGGCGATGTCCGGTGGCCAGCGCCAGCGCGTGGCACTAGGCCGTGCGCTGGTGCGCGAGCCGGCCGTGTTCCTGCTCGACGAGCCGCTGTCGAACCTGGATGCCAAGCTGCGCCACAGCGTGCGCACCGAGATCGCGCAGCTGCACCGCAAGCTGGGCACCACCATGATCTACGTGACCCACGACCAGGTCGAAGCGATGACGCTGGGCCAGCGCATCGTGGTGCTGAAGGACGGCATCATCCAGCAGATCGATACGCCGATGGCGCTGTACGACCGGCCGGCCAACCTGTTCGTGGCCGGTTTCCTCGGCAGCCCGGCGATGAACGTGCTGCGCGGCACGCTGCAGGGCGATGCCGGTGGCGTGAGCGTGGTCGATGGCGCGTGGCAGGCGCCGCTGGGCCAGGCCACGATCGATCCGGCGTGGCTGCAGAAGCCGATCGCGGTCGGTGTGCGGCCGGAGCATCTGCAGCCCGCAGGCAGCGAGGATGCGCACGCGTTCAGTGCACGCATCGAAGGCATCGAGCCGGTTGGCAACGAGATCTTCGTCAACATGAGCAGCGGCGCGCATGCACTGACCATGCGCGTGGCACCGCAGCCGCTGCCGGCTGTGGGCGAGCAGATCCAGGTGGCGATCCACCCGCAGGGCCTGCATTTCTTCAATCCCGAAAGCGGCGAGCGCCTGTAGGGATCGGCAGCGCCGGGCCATGCCCGGCGTCCTCACCGCCGTGCGGAGCAACGGTCCGCACCTGCCGGATTCAGCGCGCCAGACCCTCCAGCAATGGCATGCGCTGCGCAGGCGCGTCACCCACCTGCAGGTCGCCGTCGCTGGTCTCCAGCGGCAGCACCGCCAGCGCCAGGTCGCCGGCCACGCTGGCAATGCTGCCCAGCGCCGCGCCGTCCTGCTGGACGCCGTCTCCAGCGTGTGCCGGTGCTGCGGTATGCAGCAGCTGCACCGCGCGCTTGGCCTTGCCGAGGAAGTGGGTGCGGGCGACGATTTCCTGGCCCGGGTAGCAGCCCTTCTTCACGCTGTAGCCGTTCAGGCGGTCCAGGCCCAGCTGCTGCGGCGTCCACACCTCGCGCTGGCTTTCCTCCAGGCGCGGCAGGCCAAAGCGCAGGTCGGCCTGGCGCCAGGCCAGGGCGAAGGCGGCCTCGTCGGCCTCGCTGCCGGCAGCGAAGGCTTCGGCCGGACCGATGCGCAGCGTGCGCGGCAGGGCGTCACTGCCCAGGTCCAGCTCCCAGCCGCCGCCCGCAGCGGTGGCGAGGGCGGCGCCGGTGGCGGCCTCGGCGGCGGTGAAGGCGCCGGCCACGGCCAGGTCGCTGCGCACCATCACCTTGACCTTGCGGCGGAACACGAAGCGCTGCAGTTGCGACGCAATCGCATCGGCAGCGCCGTCAGCCAGCACCAGCAGCACGTGGTCTTCCGCCAGCTGAAGCAGCTGGAACACCGCCAGGGTGCGGCCCTTGGCGCTCAGCCAGGCGCTCCATTGCCAGTGCAGCAGGGGCAGGGCGGTGACATCGCTGCTGAACTGGGCGTGGGCGAATGCGGCCGCGTCCACGCCCTGCAGGCTCAGCAATTGATGGCCGGGCAGGCGCGGATATGCGACGAAAGCAGGGGGAAGGTTGTCAGGCACGTGAACGAGGTCTAAAATTTGTGCGTTGCGAGACCACTCATGATAGGCCAAACAACCCCCACTCCCGATGCCGAAGCTGAAGCCCCGCTGGTCCCACCGGCCCCCGTGCCCGTGGAACAGCCAGTGGCGGAAGAAGAATTTGGTGGCCGCGGCGGACTCGATCCGGTGCGGTATGGCGATTGGGAGAAAAACGGACGCTGCATCGATTTCTGATCCAGCATTGAGCCAACGCGGCCTTGTGCCGCCCAGCCGAGACAACGAGCCCAGCGAATGGCGACCAGACCACGTCCCCTTTCTCCGCACCTTCAGGTGTATCGCTGGCAGATTCAGATGGCCACCTCGATCCTGCATCGAGCCACGGGCATCTTTCTGTCTGTTGGTGCCCTCATCATCGCCGGAGGCCTGTTGGCTCTGATGATGGGGCCCGAATCCTGGAACTGCTTCACCGGCCATGCCGGGGCCTGGTATGGCCGCGTGTTCCTGTTCGCGTGGACATGGTCGTTCGCCTACCACCTGTGCAATGGCATCCGCCATGTCGTGCAGGACTTCGCCATCGGCTTCCGCATCGCCACCTTCATCCGCAGCAGCTGGATGTCGGTCATCGGCAGCCTGGTGATCACCCTGGCGGTGTGGGCCTATGTGATGTTCGGAGGTGCCGCATGAGCAAGTTCCGTACTCCGCTGAAGGGTGTGCGCGGGCTGGGTTCGGCCAAGACCGGTACCGAGCACTTCGTGCACCAGCGCCTGACCGCCGCCGCGCTGGTGGTGCTGGGCATCTGGTTCCTGGTGTTCGTGCTGGGCCTGCTCGGCTCCGACTACGTGACCGCCACGGCGGCGATCGCCAAGCCGTGGAACGCGGTGCCGCTGATCGGCCTGCTGATCGCCATGTTCTGGCACGCCCAGCTCGGCCTGCAGGTCGTGCTGGAGGACTACATCCACGAATCGCTGCTGGCCCTGGTGCTGCAGACCGCGGTGAAGTTCGTCGCCGTGCTCGGCATGATCGTCAGTGTGTTTGCGGTGGGCCGCATCGCCCTCGGCGTTGCCTGAGCCCAGGCACCAAGACAGGAATCCAGACTAGATGTCCGCTTACAAGATCACCGAACACAAGTACGACATGGTCGTGGTGGGCGCCGGCGGCGCCGGCCTGCGTGCCACGTTCGGCCTGGCCGCCAAGGGCCTGCAGACGGTGTGCCTGACCAAGGTCTTCCCGACCCGTTCGCACACCGTTGCCGCCCAGGGTGGCATCTCCGCCGCGCTCGCCAACATGGGCGAGGACGACTGGCGCTACCACTTCTTCGACACCATCAAGGGGTCGGACTGGCTGGGCGACCAGGACGCCATCGAGTACATGTGCCGTGAAGCCATTCCGGCGATCATCGAGCTCGAGCACTACGGCGTGCCGTTCAGCCGCACCGCCGAAGGCAAGATCTACCAGCGTCCGTTCGGTGGCATGACCACCAAGTACGGCGAAGGCCCGGCGGCGCAGCGTACCTGCGCGGCGGCCGACCGTACCGGCCACGCGATGCTGCACACCCTGTACCAGCAGTCGCTGAAGCACGACGCGCGCTTCATGATCGAGTACTTCGCGCTCGATCTGATCTTCGACGACGAAGGCGCCTGCCGCGGTGTGCTGGCGCTGGACATGTCCGACGGTACGCTGCACCTGTTCCGCGCCCAGGGCGTGGTGCTGGCCACCGGCGGCTACGGCCGCGCCTACTTCAGCGCCACCTCGGCGCACACCTGCACCGGCGACGGTGGCGGCCTGGCCATGCGCGCCGGCATCGCCATGCAGGACATGGAGTTCGTGCAGTTCCACCCGACCGGCATCTACGGCGCCGGCTGCCTGATCACCGAGGGTGTCCGCGGTGAAGGCGGCATCCTGCGCAACAGCAGCGGCGAGCGCTTCATGGAGCGCTACGCGCCGCACTACAAGGACCTGGCCTCGCGCGACGTGGTCAGCCGTTCGATGACCATCGAAATCCGCGAAGGCCGCGGCGTCGGCGAGCACAAGGATCACATCCTGCTCGACCTGACCCACCTCGGCCCGGGCGTGATCGACGACAAGCTGCCGGGCATCGCCGAGAGCGCCCGCATCTTCGCCGGCGTTGACGTGCACAAGCAGCCGATCCCGGTGATCCCGACCGTGCACTACAACATGGGCGGCATCCCGACCAACTACCACGGCGAAGTGGTGCGCAAGGACGGCGACAACCCCGATGCGGTCGTGCCGGGCCTGTACGCCATCGGCGAAGCCGCCTGCGTGTCGGTGCACGGCGCCAACCGCCTGGGCTCGAACTCGCTGCTGGATCTGGTGGTGTTCGGTCGTGCCGTGGCCAACCGTTGCGCCGAGACCATCAAGCCGGGCGCGGCGCACAAGACCCTGCCGGCCGATGCGTGCGACAAGGCGCTGGGCCTGCTCGACAAGCTGCGCCACGCCAACGGCGATACCCCGACCTCGGTCATCCGCGATCGCATGCAGCGCACCATGCAGGCCGACGCCGCCGTCTTCCGCACCAGCCAGACGCTGAAGGAAGGCTGCGAGAAGATGGACAAGATCTTCGACTCGTTCCAGGACGTGAAGGTCTCCGACCGTTCGCTGGTCTGGAACTCGGACCTGATCGAGACCTACGAGCTGAACAACCTGCTGCTGAACGCGGTGGCGACGATCAACTCGGCCGAGCAGCGCAAGGAAAGCCGTGGCGCGCATGCGCACGAGGACTTCCCGGACCGCGACGACGTCAACTGGCAGAAGCACACCCTGGTCAGCGTGGACGAGAAGGGCAAGTGCAGCTTCGACTACCGTCCGGTGCACATGTACACGTTGACCGATGACGTGTCCGTGGTGCCGCCGAAGCCGCGCGTGTACTGATCCGACCCCGCCTAACATGCAATCCGCGCCTCCGGGCGCGGGCCGCCTGAGCCAACGAGAGCAGCCATGGCCGAGTTTTCACTCCCCAAGAATTCCAAGATCACGAAGGGCAAGCACTTCCCCGCCAAGACCGGCGGCAAGAACGTGCGCACCTTCAAGATCTACCGCTGGAGTCCGGACGACGACAGCAACCCGCGCACCGATACCTATGAGGTCGATCTGGACGCCTGCGGCCCGATGGTCCTGGACGCGCTGATCAAGATCAAGAACGAGATCGACCCGACCCTGACCTTCCGCCGCTCCTGCCGCGAGGGTATCTGTGGTTCGTGCGCGATGAACATCGACGGCACCAATACCCTGGCCTGCACCCGTGCAATTTCGGACTGCGGCAAGAAGGAAGTGCCGATCTACCCGCTGCCGCACATGAGCGTGGTCAAGGATCTGGTTCCGGACCTGACCCACTTCTACGCGCAGTACGCCTCGATCAAGCCGTGGATCCGCACCCAGACCCCGGCGCCGCCGGACCGTGAGCGCCTGCAGTCGCCGGAAGACCGCAAGAAGCTGGACGGCCTGTACGAGTGCATCCTGTGCGCCTGCTGCTCGACCAGCTGCCCGAGCTACTGGTGGAACGGCGAGCGTTACCTGGGCCCGGCGATCCTGCTGCAGGCTTACCGCTGGATCATCGATTCGCGCGATGAAGACACCGGTGCGCGCCTGGACGATCTGGAAGATCCGTTCAAGCTGTACCGCTGCCACACCATCATGAACTGCGCCCGGACCTGCCCGAAGGGCCTGAACCCGGCGCTGGCGATCGCCGAGATCAAGAAGCTGATGATGGAACGCCGCGCCTGATACAGGCCTGGCGGTACCCGGTAGAGCCGCGCCACGCGTGGCTGCACCCAGTAGAGCCACGCCATGCGTGGCTTTGCTGTATCTGGAGAAGCACGATGGAAGAAGATGTTCTGCTGAAGAAGCTGCGCTGGCGTTGCCGCCGCGGCATGCGCGAGCTGGACCAGCTGTTCGGCCGTTACCTGGACCACGAATGGGGCGCTGCGCCGACCGAAGAGCGCGAGGTTTTCCTGTTCCTGCTCGACTGCGAGGACGATAAGTTGTGGCGCTGGTTCATGGGCTACGAGGCCTGCCCGCATGCGCACGCCATCCCCCTCATGCAGAAGATCCTCGCCCTCAAGCCTTGAATGGCGCCCCTCGCGGCTGCAGGCCGCCGCCCAGCTGTCGGTGCTGCTGGCCGCACCCGGGCTGCTGCGTGCGTCGGACCTGCCGCCACGGCTGCTGATGCCCGCAGTGCTGCTGGCCTGGGTGATGGGCCTGGCCGAACTGGCCTGGCGCCTGCGCCGACCGCGTGTGCGGGTTCTTCTGCCAGCGCTGCCCGATCCGCTGCAGGTGGCGGGACAGGACATCGATGCGCCCCGCCTGGTGGTGCGCGGCCCCTGGCTGCTGTTGCTGTGGCGTGAGGACAGGCGGCGGCGCCGCCTGTTGTTCTGGCCCGATGTGCTCGATTCCGGGCAGCGACGTGAACTGCGACTGGCCGTGGCGGCACGTGGCGTTTCCCGTCGGCCCCGGTCGATGGCACCATAGGCTGAATCGACCGGCGTGCCTGCATGTTCAAACCCATTCCCGTGGCCATCGGCCTGCGCTATCTGCGCGCCAAGCGCCGCAACGGCTTCATCTCCTTCATTTCCATGGCATCGATCCTGGGCATCGCGCTCGGCGTGACGGTGCTGATCACCACGCTGGCGGTGATGAGCGGCTTCCAGAAGGAGATCCGCGGCCGCCTGCTGCAGATGACTGCGCACACCACCATCAGCCGCGACGGTGAGCCGATGCCGGACTGGATGCGCGTGGTCGACGTGGCCAACAAGGACCCGCGCGTGGCCGGCGCCGCGCCGTACATCGAGATCCAGTCGATGGTCAGCGGCCCGCGCGTGCAGGGAGCGATCATCCAGGGCATCGATCCGGCGCTGGAACCGAACGTGTCGGTGATCAACAAGAAGGTCACCAAGGGCAGCTACGACAGCCTGACCCCGGGCAGTTTCAACCTGCTGCTGGGCAAGGAGCTGGCGATCTGGCTGGGCGTGGACGTGGGCGACCAGGTGCTGGTGACGTTCGCCGAAGTACAGGGCACGCCTGCCGGTGCGGTACCCCGGATGAAACGCTTCACCGTCAGCGGGATCTTCGAGGCCGGCTACAACGAAGTCGACCGTGGTGTCGGCTTTGCCAACATGACCGATCTGCAGCGCGTGCTGCGCTCGGACGGCGCCACCGGCGTGCGGCTGAAGCTGCATGACATGGACCGCTCGCTGGAAGTGGGGGTGGACCTGGCGCAGAACCTGGGTGGTGCCTATCGGGTGAGCGACTGGACCCAGCAGAACGCCAACCTCTACCACTCGCTGCGGATGGAAAAAGTGGTGATGGGCATCCTGCTGTCACTGATCATCGCCATGGGCGCGTTCAACCTGGTGTCCTCGCAGGTGATGCTGGTGACCGACAAGCAGGCCGACATCGCGATCCTGCGCACGCTCGGCCTGACCCCGGGCGGAGTGATGCAGGTGTTCATGGTGCAGGGCTCGCTGATCGGCATCTTCGGCACGCTGGCCGGCCTGATCGGTGGCATCACCCTGACCCTCAACCTGGAACGCATCCTCGGCGCCATCGAGTCGGTGTTCAACGTCAAGCTGCTGCCGGAGGATGTCTACTACATCACCGGCCTGCCGACCGACATGCAGACCGGCGACATCGTGGTGATCACCCTGGTCGCGCTGCTGATGAGCTTCCTGGCCACCCTGTATCCCGCCTGGCGGGCAGCACGCACCCAGCCGGCGGAGGCCCTGCGCTATGAATAAGGTCGTCAACCGCGGCGATGAGGTGATCCGTGCCGAAGCGTTGGGCAAGACCTACGCCGAAGGCCGCATGCAGACGCCGGTGTTCGACCGGCTGGACCTGACCGTGAACGCCGGCGAGACAGTGGCCATCATCGGTGCCTCCGGCGCCGGCAAGAGCACGCTGCTGCACCTGCTGGGTGGCCTCGACATCCCCACCGCCGGCGAGGTGTATGTCACCGGCCAGCGCATGTCGGCCCTGTCCGACACCGCGCGTGGCCTGCTGCGCAACCAGGCGTTGGGCTTCGTCTACCAGTTCCATCACCTGCTGCCGGAATTCACCGCACTGGAAAACGTGATGATGCCGGTGATGCTGGCCGGCACCGCAGTGGCGGACGCCAGCAGCCGCGCCACCGCGCTGCTGGAGGCGGTGGGCCTTGGCCACCGGCTGGACCACAAGCCCGGCGAGCTGTCCGGTGGCGAGCGCCAGCGTGCGGCCGTGGCCCGCGCACTGGTCAACCACCCGGCCTGCGTGCTGGGCGACGAACCCACCGGCAACCTGGACGACCGTACTGCGGCGACGGTGTTCGAGCTGATGCTGGAGCTCAACCGCGCCCGTCACACCAGCCTGGTGCTGGTGACCCACGACCGCAGCCTGGCACGGCGCCTGGACCGGGTACTGGAGCTGCGCGAAGGGCGCCTGCACGCGCTGGCGCACGCCGACGTCTGAGCGGCAGGCAACGGCCGCCGACCCGCGGCTGAACTGGGCTGCCGGCCGTCGCGCCGGCACCCCCCGCACGGGTGCATGATCGGCACAGGTCCCGTGTGGAGAATGCAATGAAGACGCCGTTGTTGATCGCCGGGCTGTGCCTGGTCCTGGCAGGCTGTGCCACCACCGGCCGCCTGGGCAGCGCCGAGAAGCTGGAGCTGTACCGCGCCCATGCCGGTGCCCCGCAGAAAGACATGCAGTTCTTTGGCAGCCTCAATGGCTGGACCGAGCTGGGCGACAGCGCACTGGCGGTGTGGACCCGGCCCAGTGAAGCCTATCTGCTGGAGCTGAGCGGCCCATGCCCGGACCTGTCCTTTGCCCCGGCAATCGGCCTGACCAGCCACATGGGCCGGGTCTCGGCGCCGTTCGACAAGGTGCTGGTGCGCGACCCGACCGGCGGGCCGCGCATGCCGTGCTTCATCAAGACCATCCGCAAGCTGGACGTCAAATCGCTGCGCGCGGAAGAGAAGCAGCTGCGCCAGGCGCAGGTGCAGGAGCGCGAGGCGCCGGAAAAATAACGCGGTCGCGCCGGGCGCTGCCGGGTTCAGGCTTCCGGCACGAAGCCTGCCGGCTTCTCCGCGTCCTTCTCGAACAGGAACTTGGCCAGCTCCGCTTCCAGGAATGCGCGGTGCTTGGGATCGCGCGGCGACAGCCGGTTCTCGTTGATCAGCATGGTCTGGTGCGCCAGCCAGGCGGCCCAGGCCGGTTTGCCGATGTGGTTGAACACACGCTGGCCCAGTTCGCCGGGGTAGGGCACGAAGTCCAGGCCCTCGGCGTCGCGGTGTTCGTACTGGCAGAAGACGGTTCGGGGCATGGCACTCACTCGTGGTTGCGGGGTTTCGGGGAAGTTCGTTGCGGCGCCTTGATCGCGGTGCCGTCGAGCAGCTTGCGGATCGGGGCCGGCAGGCCCAGCGCGGGCAGCTCGTCGGCCGCGACCCAGCGCAGCGTGGGTTCCTGCACGCGCAGTCCGCGGACCTGCCGCGACAGTATCTGCAGGTGCAGCCGGTAGTGGCTGAAAGTGTGCTGCAGCACCGGCAGTTCTTCGGCCTCTTCCAGTGAACCGTCAACGTGCGCGTCGAACCAGTCCTGCAGCAGGCTGCCGGCGTCGGCCTGCGGCAACGTCCACAGCTGCGCCCAGATGCCGGTGTCGGGACGCTTCTGCAGCAGCACGCGCTGCTGGGCGTCGCGCAGCAGCAGCGCGACCGCTTCGCGCTCGGGCAGGGTCCTGCCGGGCTTGGCGGTGGGCAGTTCGGCGGTACGGCCTTCGCGCCGTGCCACGCAGTCCTGCTGCAGCGGGCAGATCACGCAGGCCGGTCGGGCGCGGCTGCAGACGGTCGCGCCCAGGTCCATCTGCGCCTGGGTGTAATCGGCCATGCGCCCGGCCGGCACCTGCGCCACGTGTGCCTCGGCAATCGCCCACAGCTGCCTCTCGACGACCGGCAGACCCGGAAAACCGTCAATGCCGTGGTAGCGGCTGAGCACGCGTTTGACGTTGCCATCGAGGATCGCGAACGGGTCGTTCCAGGCCTGGCTGAGGATCGCGCCGGCCGTGCTGCGGCCAATGCCGGGCAAGGCATGCAGCGCATCGAAGTCGCGCGGCAGGTCGCCATCGTGCCGTTCGACGCAGCACTTGGCGGCCGCGTGCAGGTTGCGTGCGCGGGCGTAATAGCCCAGCCCGGCCCACTGCGCCATCACCGCATCGTTGTCGGCGGCGGCGAGGTCGGGCAGGGTCGGGAAGTGCTGCAGGAAGCGCTGGAAGTACGGGATGACCGTGGCGACCTGGGTCTGCTGCAGCATGATTTCCGACAGCCACACCCGGTACGGGCTGCGCGGGTGCTGCCAGGGCAGGTCGTGGCGCCCGTGGTCGTCGAACCAGTGCAGCAGGCGGGCGACGAAGCCATCCTCGGCAGGGGGCGGGGCGCTGGCGGTCGGCTGGCGGGACATCGTTACTCCAGGAGGGCAGCCACCCATGGGGGGTGCTGCTGCGGTGCCGGTCGGCGACCCACAGGGCGCCACCCCGGCGGCAGCAGACCCACGCCGTGCGTGGCTGCGGGCGCGGATCAGGCGCCCAGCGCTTCAGGCAGCAGGGCGTCGACGAAAGCTTCCGGATCGAACACGCGCAGGTCTTCGGGGCGCTCGCCGATGCCGGCGAAGCGGATCGGGATGCCGAACTCGCGGGCCAGCGCGAACACCACGCCGCCCTTGGCGGTGCCGTCCAGCTTGGTCACCACCAGCCCGGTCACGTTCACTGCGGCATTGAACTGGCGCAGCTGCGAGAGCGCGTTCTGGCCGGTGGTGCCATCGATCACCATCAGCACCTCGTGCGGCGCGTCCGCGTCGATCTTGCCGAGCACGCGACGGATCTTGCCCAGTTCGTTCATCAGGCCGGACTGGGTATGCAGGCGTCCGGCCGTGTCGGCGATCAGCACCGACGTACCGCGTGCCTTGCCGGCCTGCAGCGCATCGTAGGCCACCGAGGCGGCATCGGCGTTCTGGCCCTGGGCGACCACGGCCACGCCATTGCGCTCGCCCCAGATCTGCAGCTGGGCCACGGCCGCGGCGCGGAAGGTATCGCCGGCGGCGAGCATCAGGCTGTGGCCATCGTCCTTGAAGCGCTTGGCCAGCTTGCCGATGGTGGTGGTCTTGCCGACGCCGTTGACGCCCACGGTCAGCACCACGAAGGGCTTGGCAGTGCGGTCGATCAGCAGCGGCTTGGCCACCGGCTGCAGGATGGCGATCAGGTCCGAACGCAGCGCTGCCAGCAGGGCATTGGCATCGACGAACTCGCGCGCCTTCATGCGCTTGCGCAGGTCGCCGATCAGGTCGGTGGTGGCGGCGATGCCGACGTCGGCGGTCAGCAGCGCTGTTTCGATTTCGTCCAGCAGGTCGTCATCGAGCTTCGGATTGCGCGAGAACAGCCCGCCAAAGCTGCGCGCAAAGGCGCTGTTGCGCAGGCGCTCGCGCCAGCCGGGCTTGCCGGCGGGGGCCGCCGGCGCATCGACCAGCACCGGCAGGTCGGCGGCGGGGGCTGCCGGTTCCTCGGCCGGGATGACCGGTGCCAGCGGCGCGAGCACGGCGGCGGCAGCCAGTGCTTCGGCCTCGAAGTCCTCCGGCGCGATGACCCGGTCCGGCACCGCGGCAACCGGCGCTGCGGGCGCGGGCTGAACCGGCGCGGGCGCGGCGGTGGTCGAGGCCGGCGCAGGCGCGGGCGCCACGGGTTCAGCTGCCGGTGCAGTCACCGGGGCTGCCGGTGCGGGCTCGGCCGTCGGGAACGCGGCGGCCAGCTCTTCAGCCGAGTAGTGCTGGGTCTTGGGCGCGTCCGGTGCGGCGGCGTCCTGGGGCTTCTTGCGGCGGAAAAAACTGAGCATTGGCGAAAGGCGCTGAAATCAGGGGGATATGCTACCACTGGGGCCTGTCGGGCCGATGTGGACTCAAGGTCGCGGCCCGCCGGCCGTTAACCGGTCCGGAGGGCTGCGCGGAGCGGCCCGGAGACCGCCATGAACAACGTGATGGGAATCGCCCTCGGCGGGATGCGTGCGGCCCAGCAGGGCGTGCAGGTGGCCGCGCATAACCTGGCCAACCTGGCGACTTCTGATGCCAGGCGCCTGCAGCTGCAGCGTAGTGCCGTGGAGCAGGGCGGGATACAGGTCTCGGTGACCCCTGCCGGCGCCGATGCCAACGCGCCGCTGGGGGATCTGTTGGCAGCGAAAGCCGAGGTGGTGGCCTTCGCCGCCAATGCCACGGTGATCCGCCGCCAGGACCAGATGCTGGGTTCGCTGCTGGATCGCGAGGTTTGAGCAGCCCGCACCGGTAGGTGCCGAAAGGGCGTGTCACCCAGGTCGGCCTCTACCAGAGTGCGGGCAGCGCCGGGCCATGCCCGGCGCCCCGCAGTCGATCAGGCCGACAGTTCCAGCAGCAGCTTGTTCAGGCGTGCCACATAGGCGCCCGGGTCCTTCAGGCTGTCACCGGCAGCCAGCGCGGCCTGGTCGAACAGCACCCGGCCCAGATCGTCGAAGCGCGCGCCATCGGCCTCGGCATCGAGCTTGGCGATCAACGGGTGGCCGGGGTTGATCTCCAGCACCGGCTTGCTGTCGGGCACCTTCTGCCCGCTGGCTTCCAGGATCTGGCGCATCTGCAGGCCCAGGTCCTGCTCGCCGATGGCCAGCACCGCCGGCGAATCGGTCAGGCGGTGCGAGACGCGCACTTCGGCGACGTCGTCGCCGAGCACGGTCTTCAGGCGCTCGACCAGGCCCTGCTTGTCCTTGGCGGCGGCTTCCTGTTCCTGCTTGTCGGCTTCGCTTTCCAGCGCCCCGAGGTCCAGATCGCCACGGGCGATGTCGACGAAGCCCTTGCCGTCGAAATCGGTCAGGTAGCCCATCAGCCACTCATCGATGCGGTCGGTCAGCAGCAGTACCTCGACGCCCTTCTTGCGGAACACTTCCAGGTGCGGGCTGTTGCGGACCTGGCTGTAGCTCTCGCCGGTCAGGTAATAGATCTTGTCCTGGCCTTCGGCCATGCGGCCGATGTACTCGGCCAGCGAGACGGTCTGTGCATCGCCGTCGCCCCGGGTGGAGGCGAAGCGCAGCAGGCCGGCGACCTTCTCGCGGTTGTTGTAGTCCTCGGCCGGGCCTTCCTTCAGCACCTGGCCGAATTCCTTCCAGAACGTGGCGTACTGCTCGGGCTTGTCCGTGGCCAGCTTCTCCAGCATGTCCAGCGCGCGCTTGGTCAGCGCGGCCTTCATCGAATCGATGACCGGGCCGGACTGCAGGATCTCGCGCGAGACGTTCAGCGACAGATCGTTGGAATCGACCACGCCCTTGATGAAGCGCAGGTACAGCGGCAGGAACTGCTCGGCCTGGTCCATCACGAAGACGCGCTGCACGTACAGCTTCAGGCCCTTGGGCGCGTCGCGGTGGTACAGGTCGAACGGGGCGCGGCCGGGCACGTACAGCAGCGAGGTGTACTCGAGCTTGCCCTCGACCTTGTTGTGGCTCCACGCCAGCGGGTCGCTGTGATCGTGGGCGACGTGCTTGTAGAACTCGCTGTACTCGGCATCGCTGATCTCGGTGCGCGGACGGGTCCACAGCGCGCTGGCGCGGTTGACCGTCTCCCACTCGACGGCAGCCCCTTCTTCTCCGCCTTCCTTGGGCATCTGGATCGGCAGGCCGATATGGTCGGAGTACTTCTTGAGGATGCTGCGCAGGCGCCAGCCGTCGGCGAAGTCGTGCTCGCCGTCCTTCAGGTGCAGCACGATGCGGGTACCGCGCTCGGCCTTGTCGATGGTGGCGACGTCGAAGTCACCTTCGCCGCGCGAGGTCCAGCGCACGCCTTCGGCGGCCGGCAGGCCGGCACGGCGCGAGGTCACTTCCACCTGGTCGGCGACGATGAAGGCGCTGTAGAAACCGACGCCGAACTGGCCGATCAGCTGCGAGTCCTTCTTCTGGTCACCGGACAGCTGGCGCAGGAAGTCGCCGGTACCGGACTTGGCGATCGTGCCCAGGTGGGCGATGGCATCGGCGCGGCTCATGCCAATGCCGTTGTCTTCGATGGTGATGGTGTGGGCGGCCGGATCGAAACTGACGCGCACGCGCAGTTCGCTGTCGCCTTCCAGCAGCGCCGGCTGGGTCAGCGCTTCGAAGCGGAGCTTGTCGGCGGCGTCGGCGGCGTTGGAGACCAGCTCGCGGAGGAAGATCTCCTTGTTGGAGTACAGCGAGTGGATCATCAGCTGCAGCAGCTGCTTGACCTCGGTCTGGAAGCCAAGGGTTTCGGTCTGGGTCGTCTCGGTCATCGGGTAGGGCTCCATGTGCAATGCCGCGCCAGCGTGTGCGGCCTGGGCAAGGGGTAGGGGTGATTGTCCCGAAATCAAGGGGTTCTTCCGGCAGGGCTGCGCCCTGCACCCGCAGAAGCCGAGGCAACAGCAACAGCAACAGCCGGCTCTGGGTTGTCTGTCGGTCTGGCGGGGCGGTGTGGGCTGGCAGGACACGCCGTAAACCCCCAGGCCGGCCCAGCCGCTGGCGGCTGCGCGTTCGGGCGCTTGCGAAGCAGTGCTTCGCAAGCAAAGCGCCCTCACCCATGGGGGTTCGATGGCGCCTTGCTCGTGTGCGCTGTCCTGCGCACACGGCAAGACCGGGGTTGGGCGTCCTGCCCAACCCGCCCGAGGCATGCCTCGGGCCCATGGCGCCAACGGTCCTGCCAACCCACACCGCCCCACCTCTGACAGGTTCCTGCGGCTGTTGGTAGGTGTCGACCTTGGTCGGCACATCTGTCAGATCTCGACACATCAAATGACGGGCATCGGATTTCGTCTGGGGCAGAGCCCCCTGAGTCAGGGGGCGGCCGCGAAGCGGCGGGGGTCTGGGAGCTGGTAAGTGGGGCCCGCGTTTCGCGCAGCGAAGCGTGGGAGCGACAGCGCGCATGCGTTGGCGCGTACCCGGGCGCCGCCCGGCCGAACTACAATCCCGCTCATGCTGAAATTCCCGAACACCCCCCGCCCGGGGCGCCGATGAGCGGCCGTGGTGGCAATGAGGGCCAGGTCCGCATCATCGGCGGGCGCTGGCGCAATACCCGTCTGCCGGTGCCGATCCTGCCGGGCCTGCGGCCCAGCAGCGACCGTGTGCGCGAAACGCTGTTCAACTGGTTGATGCCCAAGCTGGGCGGCGCGCGGGTGCTGGACCTGTTCGCCGGCAGCGGCGCGCTGGGCCTGGAGGCGGTCTCGCGCGGGGCCGGCCACGCCACCCTGGTCGAGCGCGATGCCGTGCTGGCGCGCAATCTGTCGGCGGCAGTGGCCCGGCTGCAGGCCGCCGAACAGGTCGCCGTGGTCCAGGCCGATGCTCTGCGCTGGCTGCAGGGCGCGCCGCCGCTGCAGGCCGATCTGGTGTTCATCGACCCGCCGTTCGCCGACGGCCTGTGGCAGGACGTGCTGGCCCAGCTGCCGCGGCACCTGGCTGCCGATGCCTGGCTGTACCTGGAGTCGCCGGCCGGGCATGCGCCGCTGTTGCCGCCGGACTGGCTGCTGCACCGCGAGGGCGGCACCCGCGAGGTGCGCTTTGCCCTGTACCGCCGCGCCACTGCTACACTTTGACCTCATCTGAACATCTGCAACCCGCCCATGACCGTGGCCAATCGCCGCATCGCCGTCTACCCCGGCACGTTCGACCCCATCACCAACGGGCACATCGACCTGGTGAGCCGGGCCGCGCCGCTGTTCGAAAAGGTCGTGGTGGGCGTGGCGCAGAGCCCGTCGAAGGGGCCGACCCTGCCGCTGGAGCTGCGCGTGCAGCTGGCACGCGGCGCGCTGGGCCACCACAGCAACGTCGAGGTCATCGGCTTTGACACCCTGCTGGCGCATTTCGTGCGCTCGGTGCAGGGCGGCGTGCTGCTGCGCGGCCTGCGGGCGGTCTCTGATTTCGAATATGAGTTCCAGATGGCGAGCATGAACCGCCACCTGATTCCGGAGGTCGAGACCCTGTTCCTGACCCCGGCCGAACAGCACAGCTTCATTTCGTCTTCGCTGGTCCGCGAGATCGCACGCCTGGGGGGCGACGTGTCCGGCTTCGTCCCGGCCGCGGTGCTCGATGCGCTGCGCAAGGTCCGTGAAGCGAAGTCGGCGCAGCCGTAAGCCCTGCGCAGCCGTAGATCCTGTAGTACCACGCACCGCCATTACGCACACCAACACGCACCATCTCGGGAGGAAACCCATGAACAACACCATGCGCGCGATGCTGATCGCTTCGTTTGCCCTGGCTTTCACCGCCTGCAAGAAGGAAGAAGCGGCCGCTCCGGCCGACGAGGCCAAGCAGGCCCTGGTCGCACCGGCCAAGGAAGACGACGCTGGCTGGAAGAAGTACCTGCAGGAAGTTGCCATCCAGAACATGGGCAACATCACCAACAGCCCGTTCCTGTACTACCTCTCGCCGGAATCGGATCCGGACTTCCAGGCCAAGTACGAGCGCCAGACCGAAAGCGCGACCCAGGCCGTGGCCCGTGGCGTGCAGCCGGGCAACATGCTGGCCTTCGGTTCGTCGGCCTCGGGCAAGATGGCTGACATGATCCAGGCCGTGTTCAAGGACGTGTCGCCGGATTCGATGAAGGGCGTGCGCGTCGTCTTCATCGGTCAGTCGGCCGACAACGCCCGTGTCCAGGCGGCGGTGCAGCCGACCGGCGCCGAGTACATCTTCGTCGAAGCCAAGTAAGACCGAGCCGTGGCGGCCACGCTGCGGCGTGGCCCGGGCGGTGCCCTGCAACGGGTGCCGCTGATGACCTGACCGGCCCGCGCGCCCGCGCAGGCCGGTCCTTGTCCCAAGGCGCGGGCGTGGAGTATCGCCATGTCGCTGAAAATCAATGAGCTCTGCGTCAACTGCGACGTCTGCGAGCCGGCCTGCCCGAACCAGGCCATCTCGATGGGTGAAACCATCTACGTGATCGACCCCGCCCGGTGCACCGAGTGCGTGGGCCATTTCGACGAGCCACAGTGCGTGGTCGTGTGCCCGGTAGAGTGCATCGACCCCGATCCGGACATCGTCGAGACCGAAGTCGAGCTGCTGGCCAAGCTGCGCCAGCTGCAGCACGACCATCCCGAACTCTATGCGGAGCCCCCATCCGAATGAAGCCGTTCGCCCGTCCGCCCGTGCTGCTGGGCCTTCTGCTCGGCCTGCTGCTGAGTCCTGCCACCTGGGCCCAGGCCCCGGTCCGCGCCGAGCGTCCCGACGGTGCCGCCATTGCCAGCGGCCATGCCCTGGCCACCCAGGCCGGGGTGGACATCCTCGGCCAGGGCGGCAACGCCTTCGATGCGGCGGTGGCGGTGTCGTCCACGCTGGCCGTGGTCGAGCCGATCAGTTCCGGCCTGGGCGGTGGTGGCTTCTTCCTGCTGCATGATGCGGCCACCGGCAAGGACGTGATGCTGGATGCGCGCGAAACCGCGCCGGCTGCCGCTACGCCGCAGGCCTTCCTCGACAGCAAGGGCGATCTGGACCGCGACCGTTCGGTCAATGGCGCATGGTCGGCCGGCATCCCGGGGCTGCCGGCGGCGCTGGTGGAGCTGTCGGCCAAGCATGGCAAGCTGCCGCTGTCGGTGTCGCTGCAGCCGGCGATCCGCATCGCCCGCGAAGGTTTCCCGGTCTACGCGCGCATGGCCAGGGGCTACCAGTCGCGGCGTGAGGTGATGGAGCGCTACCCCGGCACGCGCGAGGTGTACCTGCGCAACGGCAGGCCGATCGCCGAGGGCGATGTGTTCCGGCAGCCGGAACTGGCGCAGACGCTGGAGCGCCTGGCCGCCGGGGGGTTCGACGGCTTCTACAGGGGCCAGACCGGCAAGCTGCTGCTGGCCGGCGTGAAGCAGGCCGGTGCCCGCTGGACCGCCGAGGAACTGGCCGGCTACCGGGTGAAGCTGCGCGAGCCGATCGTGTTCAACTACAACGGCTGGAAGATCACCACCGCGCCGCCGCCGTCGTCCGGTGGCATCGCCTTGGCCAGCATGCTGCAGATCCTGGAAGGCTGGGACATCAAGCAGATGGATCCGGCGCACCGCACCCACCTGGTGGTGGAGTCGATGCGCCGCGCCTACCGCGACCGCACCTTCTTCCTAGGCGACCCGGACTTCGTGCAGATTCCGCAGAAGGTGCTGGCCAGCAGGGATTACGCGCAGGGCCTGCGCGCGACCATCCACCCGGAAAAGGCGACTCCCAGCGATCTGCTGTCGGGCAACCCGACGCCGTTGGAGGATGACGAAACCACCCATTTCTCGATCATTGATCGCGATGGCAACCGCGTGGGCGCTACCCAGACCGTCAACCTGCTGTACGGCTCGGGCCTGATTCCGAAGGGCACCGGCGTGCTGCTGAACAACGAGATGGATGATTTCGCGCTGAAGCCGGGCACGCCCAATGCATTTGGCGTGATGGGCTATGCGGCCAATGCGCCGAAGGCCGGCAAGCGCATGCTCAGCTCGATGACGCCGACCTTCATGGAGAACGCCGACAAGGTGATCGTGCTGGGAACACCGGGTGGCAGCCGCATCATCACCATGGTGCTGCTGGGCATCCTCGGCTACGACGCCGGGCTGGACGCGCAGCAGGTCGCCGCACTGCCGCGCTACCACCACCAGTGGCTGCCGGACCTGATCGAGGCCGAAAGCGATGCGTTCGATGCTGCGACGATCAGGCAGCTGCAGGCGATGGGCCACAGGATCGACCTGCCGGGCGAGGTGGCTGCCGGCGGCCGCGGTTCCAGCCATGTGTGGGGCAACCTGCAGACGGTGGAGTGGGACCGCCGGGCGAACCGGCTGTTCGGCGGCAGCGACCCGCGCAATCCGGTCGGCAGCGCCCAGGTCGTGCCCGGCCGCTAAACGCTGCGCCCGCCGGGCACCGCCCGGCGCTGCCTGGACCCCGCCACACGGCGGGGTTCCGTGTTTCTTTCTAGCGATTATTTAACGAGCCGCCGTCGATAATTGCGCCATGAAACTATGGTCGATCCGCGGTAATACCCAGCGCCTGGATGGCGGGGCGATGTTTGGCAACGCACCGCGTGCGGTGTGGGAAAAATGGGCGGCGCCAGACGAGCTCAATCGCATCGAGCTGGCCTGTCGGGCGCTGCTGGCCAGCCCGCTGGACGGCAAGACCGTGCTGTTCGAGACCGGCATCGGGGCGTTTTTCGATCCGCGCATGCGTGAGCGCTACGGGGTGCAGGAAAGCCGGCATGTGCTGATCGATTCGCTGCGCGAGGCCGGCTTCGAGCACGAGGACATCGATGTGGTGGTGCTCAGCCACCTGCATTTCGACCATGCCGGTGGCCTGCTGGCGGCGTGGCGCGAAGGCCGTGAGCCGGAGCTGCTGTTCCCCAACGCGACGTTCGTGGTCGGCGCCGAGCACTGGCAGCGAGCGCTGCACCCGCACCCGCGCGACCGTGCCAGCTTCATTCCGGAACTGCCGGGCCTGCTGCAGGCCAGTGGCCGCCTGGAAGTGGTGCAGGGCGAGTACTCCAAGGCACTGGGGCGCAGCGTGCGATTGAGCTACAGCGATGGGCACACGCCCGGCCTGATGCTGGCCGAGATCGTCGGCCATGCACCTGCCGGCGAAGCCGCGCATGGCGGCGTGGTGTTCTGTGCAGACCTGATCCCCGGGCGTTCGTGGGTGCACGTGCCGATCACCATGGGCTATGACCGCAATGCCGAGCTGCTGATCGACGAGAAGCGCCAGTTCCTGGAAGACAAGCTGGCGCGCAACGTGCATCTGTTCTTCACCCACGATCCGCAGGTCGCGCTGGCGCAGCTGGGACGCGATGACAAGGGGCGTTTCGTGACCCTGCACGAGCAGGGCGAACTGAAGGCACGCGCCTTGGGTTGAGACAGCGGGCGCAGGCCGCGCCCGCAGCAGCGCCCGGCCGGCAGGCAGGGCGCTGGGCCACGTCAGCGGGGTTCAGCCCACGCGCGTGCCGAAGATGCGGTCGCCAGCATCACCCAGGCCCGGCAGGATGTAGCCCTTGTCATTGAGCTGGGCATCGATCGCCGCGGTGTAGATCTCCACATCCGGGTGCACCGCTTTCACCGCCTCGATGCCTTCCGGTGCGGCCACCAGGAAGATGCCCTTGATGCGGCGCGCGCCGGCGCGCTTGAGCATGTCGATGGTGGCGATCAGGGTGCCGCCGGTGGCCAGCATCGGGTCCAGGATCAGCGCGTCGCGCTCCTCCAGGCGGCCGGTCAGGCGCTCGAAGTAGGGCACCGGCTGCAGGGTTTCCTCATCGCGCTGCAGGCCGACCACGCTCACCCGTGCAGCCGGGATCAGTGACAGCACACCACTGAGCATGCCCAGGCCGGCGCGCAGGATCGGCACCACGGTGATCTTGGCCCCGGCGATGCGCTGCACCGTGACCGGGCCGGCCCAGCCGGGAAGGGTGTGCGGCTCGGTGTCCAGGTCGGCGGTGGCCTCGTAGGCCAGCAGCGTGCCCAGCTCGTTGGCCAGTTCGCGGAAATCCTTGGTGCTGAGCGCGGCGTTGCGCATCAGTCCGATCTTGTGCTGCACCAGCGGATGGCGCACTTCGACGATCTTCATGGGAGGGTCTGGGAAGAGGGGAGGTGCCCATTTTGCCTGAAGCCCGCACTGAAGCCGAACGCCGGCACGCGGGCGGCGCGGCCACCGGTGTCACGCCCATGCAACCTGCTGGACATACCGTGCTGACCCAATCTTTACACCGTTGGGGATAGCTGTGCAGAAGAAGAATACGCTGGGTCGCGCGATCAGCCTGTCGTTGCTGGTGATGGCCAGCCCGCCGGTGCTGGCAGCCGAAGCTGCCGCTGCAACCGGCGCGGTCGCCGCCGCAACGGAGCTGGACCGCATCGAAGTGCGCGCACAGCTGGAATCGCAGATCCGCGCGGTGGACCTGAAACGCAGCAGCGATGCCATCGAGGATGCCGTGTCGTCCGACGCGCTCGGGCAGTACCCGGACAAGAACGTGGCCGAGTCGCTGCAGCGCCTGCCGGGCATCAGCGTGACCCGCGACCAGGGCGAGGGCCGCTTCGTGGTGGTGCGTGGCCTGGATGCCAACCTCAACAGCGTCAGCGTCGATGGCATCGCCATCGGTACCCCGGAAGACTCCAGCCGTGCCGCACCGCTGGACGTGATTCCCTCCGACTCGACCGAACGCCTGCGCGTGGTCAAGTCGCCGACCCCGGACATGCCGGGCGACGCCATCGGTGGCGCGATCCTGGTGGAATCGGCCTCGGCGTTCGACCGTGACGGCCGCAGCCTGCGCGGCAAGATCGAGGCCAGCCACCAGCAGCTGTCCGGCGAGACCAGCCCGAAGGCGGCGTTCAACTACAGCGAAGTGTTCGCCGACACCTTCGGCGTTGCGCTGGGCGTGAACTACCAGAAGCGCAGCTTCGAATCGGACAACACCGAAGTGGAGTACGACGGCGAGGACGATGCGGCCCCGGGCGACGTCACCGCCATCAACCTGCAGAACCGCAAGTACGAGATCGAGCGCAAGCGCATTGGTGCCAACCTCAACCTGGACTGGCGCCCGAACGAAGACAGCCGCTACTACCTGCGCACCCTGTACAGCCAGTTCGATGACGCCGAAACACGCCAGCGCGTGATCTTCAATTTCGACGACGCCGACATGGTCCGCACCGGCACCGACCAGTACCGCCTGGACGACATGCCGGGCGATGCCATCGACAAGCGCATGCGCTACCGCACCAAGGAAGAGAACACCCTGGCCGCCAGCCTCGGTGGTGAGAACCGGCTGACCAACGCGGTGGTCGATTACCGCGTCGGCTATACCCGTACCGAAGAGCGCGTGAACGACGAGATGGAAGCGCGCTTCTCGCTGGACGGTGACGACTTCAGCGGCACCCTGGACCAGCGCAGCCGCCTGCCGAGCTACCGCTTCGACAACCCGCAGTGGCTGGACAATGCGAACTACGCCTTCGACCGGTTCGTGCTTTCGCCCAAGCAGGTGAACGACAAGGAGCACAGCGCGCAGGTCAATGTGCGCTTCGATGGTGACAGCAGCAGCATCAAGTTCGGCCTGCTGGGCCGCTGGCGCGACCGCGACGTCAATGTCGATGAACGAGAACTGCGGGTGGGGCCCAAGGTGGCGCTGTCCAGCTGGACCACCGGTGCGCCCGAGCATCGCCACGGCACCCTCGGTGACGGCATGGATTCGGATGCGATGCGTGCGTTCTGGGCCGCCAACGGCAGCCAGTACAGCGCGCGTCCGCAGGACGTCGGGGCCAACGCGATGACCTCGCTGGAAGAGGATTACACCGCCAGCGAGGACATCTTCGCCAGCTACGTCATGGGCACCTGGGACATCGGGGCGCTGCGCGTCATCGGTGGCGTGCGCGTGGAGAACACCCGTTTCAAGGCGGAAGGCAACCAGGTCGACGTCGCCGCCAACGGCCGCAGTTACAGTGTCACCCCGCGGGTGGCCAACAGCAGCTACACCAATGTGCTGCCGGGCCTGCACCTGCGCTACGACGCGGCCGACGACTGGGTGCTGCGCGCGTCGGCCAACAAGACCGTCTCGCGCCCGTCGTTCGGCGATGTGTCGCCGCGCGTGGGCTACAGCCGTGGCGATGAGGAAGTGCGGCTGGGCAACCCGGAACTGGACCCCTACGAGTCGAAGAACATCGACCTGTCGGTGGAGAAGTACATCGGCAGCACCGGCATCGTCTCGCTGGGCCTGTTCCACAAGTCCATCGATGGCTACATCGTGCAGACCGTGCGCAGCAACGATCCGGCCTACGGCGGCTTCGACGTGACCCAGCCGATCAACGGCGACAAGGCCACCGTACGCGGCGCCGAGTTCAACTGGCAGCAGCAGCTGGCCTTCCTGCCGGCCGGCCTGGACGGCCTGCTGGTGGGCGCCAGCGGCACCTGGCTGGATACCGAGTTCGATGCCGGCATCGAAGACCGCGCCGGGGAGGACTTCACCCTGCCGCGTGCCTCCAAGCATGTCTACAGCGCACACATCGGGTATGAGAAGTACGGCATCAGCACGCGCCTGGCTGCGGTGTACCGCAGCGAGTACCTGGACAGCATCGGCAAGGGGCGGGCGTTCGACATCTACGTGGCCCCCAACACCCAGCTCGATTTCTCGCTGGACTACCGGTTCAACGCACATGTCAGTGTGTACTTCGAAGCGCAGAACCTGCTGGACAAGCCGCTGGAGCTGTACCAGGGCTCCCGTTCGCGCACCCTGCAGATGGAAGAATACGGCCGCACCTATGCGCTGGGCCTGAAGGTGGCGCTGTGATGGGGCGTTGCACGACCCTGCTGGCCGCTGCGCTGCTCGCCGGCCTGGGAGCCGGCTGCACGCCGGCTACCGGCGAGCCGGCCGTCGCGCCCGCCGCCGCCCCGGTCACGACGGCGGCCCCGCGTGCGGTGGCCACCCTGGCCGAGGCGTTCCTGACCCCGATGACGCCGGCCGACAACATCGATTCGCCGGCGGCCTGGCAGGCTCCCGATGGCAAGACCTGGCTGATCGCCACGGCCAAGGCCACCGACAAGCTGGTGGTCTACGACGGCAGCAACGGCCAGCTGCTGCGCGATGTCGGCCGCCATGGGACCGGGCCGGGCCAGTTCGATCGGCCCAATGGCATCGCCGTGACCGACGACCTGCTGTGGATCGTCGAGCGCGACAACCATCGCGTGCAGGTGCTCTCGCTGCCGGCGTTCACGCCGCTGGCGACGTTCGGTGCCGGCGATCTCCGCAAGCCGTACGGCCTCTGGGTGGATCGGCAGGGCGATGGCTACCGCGTCTATGTCACCGACTCCTGGGACAACGGCGAGGACGCCCAGGGCAGGGACATCCTGCCGCCGCTGGCAGAGCTGGACAAGCGTGTACGCCAGTACCACGTCACCCGCGATGGCGCCAAGGTCGAAGCGACCCTGGCGGCCAGCATCGGTGACACCAGTGAAGCCGGCGCGCTGCGCGTGGTGGAGTCGATCTGGGGTGATCCGGCCAACGATCGCCTGCTGATCGCCGAGGAAGACGAAAGCTACGCCAGCGAGTTCAAGGTCTACACCCTGGCCGGCCGCTTCACCGGCACCACCTTTGGCCGCGACGTGTTCAAGGCGCAGGCCGAGGGCGTGATGCTGCGCACCTGCGGCAAGGACGGCTGGTGGATCACCACCGAGCAGGGCAAGCAGCGCAGCGTGTTCCACCTGTTCGACCGGCATACGCTGAAACACGTGGGGGCGTTCCAGGGCAATACCGTGGCCAATACCGATGGCATCTGGATGATGCAGCAGCCGACGCCGCGGTTCCGGCACGGCGCGCTGTACGCCGTGCACGACGACCAGGGCGTGGTTGCGTTCGACTGGGAGCAGATCGCCCGCCAGCTGGCGCTGCCGTTGGAGTGTGGTTCGTGAGTGCGCGGCAGATGCGCGCGCTGGTCGCTGGCGCGCTGCTGGCGCTGCCGGCGCTGGCGTTCGCCGCCGTCGAGCCCAACACCCAGGTGCCCGCAGGCAGCCGCTACTACGCAGCGAGCCCCGTGCCGGACCGCATCGTCGCCTCGCCCGCGGTCGATCCCAGCCGTGGCTTCGCGGTCGCCTGGCGCACCGATGGCAGTGTGCAGGCGCCGTTGCTGGAGATCGCCCTGGCCGGGGATTCGCCGGCCATCGAGGGCATCCGCCAGGTCCGCGCGACAACCCGGGAACTGCAGACCGAGAACGGGCGCTCGCACCATCATCGTGCCGAGATCGATGGCCTGCAGCCCGATACGCTCTATGTCTACCGCGTCCAGGGCAATGGCAGCTGGAGTGCCTGGAACCAGCTGCGCACGCTGGCGGCGGCCGACCAGCCGCTGACCCTGCTGTACTTCGGGGATACCCAAAACAAGAACGTCAGCCATGTCAGCCGTGTGGTGCGCGCGGCACAGAAGGCGGCACCGGATGTACGGCTCAGCCTGTTCGCTGGCGATCTTGTCAGCGGAGGCGACAACATGGACGACAGCGAATGGGGCGAGTGGTTCGCCGCCACCGCGTGGCTGGCACAGGAAACGCTGGTGGCGCCGGCGATCGGCAACCACGAGTACTTCGAGGAGTTCGAGGACACGCCGCAGGAACGTCGCGTGCTGGGCCGCCACTGGCCGGTGACCTTCGCGCTGCCTGCCAATGGTGCCGATGCGGCGGCCAGCAGCAGCTACTGGTTCGACGCGCAGGGCGTGCGCGTGGTTGTGGTCGACGGTACCTCCGCGCTGGACCTGGGGACCGCCAGCGCGCAGGCGCAGTGGCTGGACTCGGTGCTGGCCGGCCACCGCCAGCCGTGGACCGTGGTGCTGCTGCACCAGCCGTTCTATTCGCCGCGCGCAGGCCGCGAGAATGCCGCGCTGCGTGACGTGCTGTTGCCGGTGGTGCGTCGTCACAAGGTGGACCTGGTGCTGCAGGGCCATGACCACACCTATGGCCGTCGTGGTGAGGGGCAGGCGGCGACGCCGCAGTACGTGGTCACCGTGGCCGGCCCGAAGCAGTACCGGTTGTCCGACGAGGCGCGCAGCACCATGAACCCGGTCGGCGAAGACACCCAGCTGTTTCAGGTGCTGCGCGTCGATCCGCAGCATCTGCGCTACGAAGCACGCACCGTGACCGGACGCCTGTACGACGCCTTCGAACTGCGCCGGGATGCGGCCGGTGGCAAGCAGCGCACCGAGCTGACCGAGGGCCGTATCGCGCCGCGCGACTGTGCGCGTGCGCAGACCGGCAAGGGGCGCACGGACCGATGCTGGGAATGAGGACAGACCGATGAGCAGTTCCCGACGCGTGTTTCCGTTGGCGGCCATCGCCGGCGCCTTGCTGCTGCTGGCCGGCGCGGTAGCCGCTGCGGACGCGGTACTGCACCCGTTCCTGGTCGCGCAGCCGGCACAGGCGCCGGCCGAAGTGAACCTGGCGGTGGAGATTCCGGCCGGTGGGTTCACCAAGTACGAGATCAAGGAGGACGGTCTGCTGCATGTGGACCGCTTCCAGTCGATGCCGGTCGCCTATCCCGCCAACTACGGCTCGATGCCACGCACCCTGGCCGGTGACAACGATCCGCTGGACGCGCTGGTACTGACCCGCGAGCCGCTGCACCCGGGGGTGATCGTGCGCTTCCGGCCGATCGGCTTCCTGAAGATGATCGACGGCGGCGAACGTGACGAGAAGGTCATCGGCGTGCCGACCGACACGGTCGACCCGACCTACGCCAGCATCCGCGAGCTGACCGACCTGCCGGCGATCGAGCGGCAGCGCATCGAGGCGTTCTTCCGCGTCTACAAGGACCTGCCGGGCGGGCGCAATCCCGTGCAGCTCAACGGCTGGGGCACTGCCGCCGAGGCCCGCGCGCTGATCACTGAAGCGATGGAACGGTTCGAGCGATAGCGCCGTGCCATGCAGGGCCACGGCCCGCGGCATTGCAGGCTACGCGTGGCTTCAGTGGCGCAGCGTCTCCAGCAGGTACTCCGCGCGCAGGCGGCTGCCCAGCACCTGCGCGACCGCCTGCAGCGCCGCTTCGGCGTGCACGGTGCGGATGCCGCCGTCATCGTCATCGCTGTACAGATCGTCCCCGGCATCGGCGTAGACCGCGCCAGCGGCGGCCAGAACGGCCATCAGCGTGGGCACGTCGTCGACCAACGCGTCGGCGTCCCACCGGCCGCAGCCATGGCGGGCGAACAGGACGCGCCCGTCCTCGATGTCGAGGATCAGCGGGTCCGCGCTGCGGTCGGCGATCACCAGCCACTGCGGCGGCCAGTCACCGATCCTTTCGCCGCTGTTGCCATCCCATCGGTAGCCAGCCTGATGCTCCCACAGCCGCTGCAGCGGCGGCAGCCAGACCTCCAGGCCAGGAACGGTGACGCCCGAAGGGCCCCGCTCCGCACTCACGATCGTGCCGTACGGCCCCACCTGCGCATAGAACGTGGCCAGCACCGGCGGCAACGGAAACGGCCCCTGCCATGCGTCGCTGGCCTGTGCCTGCAGGGTGCCGAAGCGGGCAAATCGGCTGCGGAGATCTTCCATGACAGTTCGCGCTGAAGGAGCCAGCGCGCAGCCTAGCAGACGCGCAGCAGCGGACTGCACGCACGCGCTGCCTTCACCGTCGCTGGCTATCATGTGCGCCTTCCACAATGAAGGCGGTGCGTGTGTCGGTAGCGTTGCTCTGGTTCCGCCGTGATCTGCGCCTGCAGGACAACCCGGCCCTGCAGGCCGCGCTGGACGCTGGCCACGACGTGGTGCCGGTCTACATCCACGCGCCCCACGAGGAAGGCGAGTGGGCACCCGGTGCGGCCTCTGACGCGTGGCGGCATCGTTCGCTGGCCGCGCTGGATGCGCAACTGCGTGCACGCGGCTCGGCGCTGGTGCTGCGCGCCGGCGACAGCCTGCCGACCCTGCAGGCGTTGATCGCCCAGACCGGTGCCGAAGCGGTGTACTGGAACCGCAAGTACGAACCGGCGACCCAGCCACGCGATGCCACCATCAAGCGCACGCTGCGCGAGCAGGGCATCGATGCACAGAGCTGCAATGGCAGCCTGTTGTTCGAGCCGTGGGACATCGCCACCCAGCAGGGCCAGCCGTACAAGGTGTTTACCCCGTACTGGCGCACTGTGCTCAGCCACTGGCGCCTGCCCGCGCCGCAGGCGGCACCGCAGACCCTGCCGGCGCACACGGTGGACAGCCTGGCGCTGGATGACCTGGCGCTGGCCCCCACGCTCGACTGGGACGCCGGCTTCTGGCAGCACTGGCAGCCGGGCGAGGCCGGGGCGCTGGAGGCACTGTCGGTGTTCGAGGACGGTGCGTTGCGTGGCTATCGCGAGCAGCGCGACCTGCCGGACCGGGTCGGGACCTCGCGGCTGTCGCCGCACCTGCATTTCGGCGAGATCGCCCCCTGGCGCATCGCCCATGCGCTGGAACGGCTGCGCAGCGCCGGCACCGATGCCGACATCGACGGGTATCTGCGCCAGCTCGGCTGGCGTGATTTCGCCTACCACCTGCTGCATCACTTCCCGAAGACGCCGAGCGACAACCTCAATCCGCGCTTTGATCGCTTTGCATGGGCTGCGCCCAGCCCGGCCCAGCTGCACGCCTGGCAGCGCGGCAACACCGGCGTGCCGATCGTCGATGCGGGTCTGCGCGAGTTGTGGCACACCGGCTACATGCACAACCGGGTGCGCATGATCGTCGCCAGCTACCTGTGCAAGCACCTGCGCGCACATTGGCTGCACGGCGCGCGCTGGTTCTGGGACACGCTGGTCGATGCCGACCTGGCCAACAACACGATGGGCTGGCAGTGGGTGGCCGGGACCGGCGCCGACGCCGCGCCGTATTTCCGCGTGTTCAATCCGGTGACCCAGGCCGAGAAGTTCGACCCGCAGGCCCGCTACATCACGCGCTGGGTGCCGGAGCTGGCCGCGCTGCCGGTCAAGGCGCGCTTCGCGCCGTGGCAGCACCCGCAGCTGCTGGCCGAACGGGCAGCGGCCTATCCGCGTACCCCGCTGGTGGACCTGGCGACCGGCCGGGACGCCGCGCTGGCCGCCTACCGCCAGTCGGCAGCGGGGTAAAGCGCTGGCTGAGCGGTCCAGACAGCTAGCTGAACACGACCCCGTCAGCCGACCCGATCATCATCCCGACATCGCGTCCGGCTGTTTATCCTCTTGGCCGCCCGCAAGCCGCCGGCCCGACCGGAAACCAAGGAGAACACCCATGATCCGCAACACCACCCGCAACGTCGCACTGGCCCTGATGAGTGCGGCCGTCCTGTCGGCCTGCGCCACCGGCGGCTCCTATGTGCAGAGCGATCAGTACGGCAACCCGACCGAGCAGCAGAACCGCACCGGCCGCAACGCGCTGATCGGTACCGCCATCGGCGTGGCTGCTGGCCTGTTGACCGGTGACAGCGCCACCGAACGCCGCCAGCATGCGCTGATCGGTGCCGGTATCGGTGCACTGAGCGGCGCCGCCGTGGGCCAGTACCAGGACCGCCAGGAACGCGCGCTGCGCGAGCGCACCGCCAATACCGGCATCGACGTCGAGCGCCAGGGCGACAACATCATGTTGAACCTGCCCGACGGCATCACCTTCGATTTCGGCAAGTCGGCGCTGAAGCCGCAGTTCTACGGTTCGCTCAATGGCGTTGCCGGTACGCTGCGTGAGTACAACCAGACCATGATCGAAGTGGTCGGCCACACCGACAGCATCGGCAGCGATGCGGTCAACAACCGCCTGTCCAAGGAACGTGCCGATTCGGTCGCGCAGTACCTGATCGGGCAGGGCGTGCAGAGCGTGCGCATCGAAACCCTGGGTGCCGGCAAGTCCTACCCGATTGCCGACAACAGCACCGATGCCGGCCGTGCCAAGAACCGTCGCGTCGAGATCCGCGTGATTCCGCTGAAGCAGTAACGCACAGCGCTGCTGCTCGAGCCGGTCCGGCCATCGGCCGGAACGAAAATGCCGCCCTTGCAGGCGGCATTTTTGTGGGTTCCGAACGTTGCCCGGCACGCCCACAGCGCAGAAACCTGCATCAGGTCCACGCCATGCGTGGATACCCGCGGTTCACGCCGCCGAAGCGGCCACCTTTTCCAGGATGCGCTTGCCACTGCTGGCCAACGCCGCGTCTTCCTGCTCCTTCTGCTGCTGCGCCAGCTTGGCGCCCGGGCACTGGGCCAGCATGTAGTTGGCGTCGAAATTCAGCTTCTCGACCAGGAAATCGACGAAGGCCCGCACCTTCGGCGAGACCAGGCGACCGCCGGCGAACACCGCGTTGAAGTCCACCTCCGGGCCGGTCCAGCCGGCCAGCACGCGGCGCACCATCCCGGATTCGACGAATGGCTTGGCCATCACATCGCCGGTCAGCAGCAGGCCCTCACCGCACACCAGCGCCCCGTTGAGCGCGGACATGTCATTGGCGGTCATCAGCGGCGTCACCGGGAAGTCGCGCAGCTCGCCGCCGTTCTCGCCCAGCTGCCAGGTGAAGCGTGGCGAATTGCCGGTGTGATACGGCTTGCGCATGGCCAGGATGCGATGGAACTGCAGTTCTTCCGGGTGCAGCGGCTCGCCGTAGCGTTCGATGTAGGCGGGGCTGGCAAACACCTGCGTACGCAGGCTGCCGAGCTTGCGCGCGACCAGGTTGGAATCGGGCAGGGCACCCACGCGCAGGGCCAGGTCGGCCTCGCCGGCGATCAGGTCCAGCTTTTCGTTGCCCATGTGCATGTCCAGGCGGATTTCCGGGTACTGCGCATGGAACTGGCCCAGCAGCGGTGCGATCCAGGTGATGCCGATCGAATAGGGCACGGTGAAGCGCAGCCAGCCGCGTGGGCCGGACTGCAACTGGCTGACCGCACTCTCGGCTTCCTCCAGCTCGCGCGCGATGCGCTGGCAGTGTTCGTGATAGATCGAGCCGGCTTCGGTCAGGCCGAGGCGGCGCGTGGTCCGGTGCAGCAGGCGCGCGCCAAGGCGCGTCTCCAGCTCCTGCACCTTGCGGCTGACCGTGGTCTTGGGCAGGCCGAGCGACTTGGCGGCAGCAATGAAGCTGCCCTGCTCGACCACTTTGACGAAGATCAGCGTTTCGTTGAGATCGTGGGACATGGCCGGGGATCCTGGACGTCGGGGATGGGGCAATCGTGACAGAACGATTGGACCGGGGACGGGATGATTATTCCCCTTAATCAGGACTAATCAAGTAGGGGTTTGAGGTCTATCGTGGCGCCATTCGTTAATTGGAGCCCGTCCGCCATGAGCCTGCGCAACATTCTTGCCCGCTTCCGGATCGTCGGCCAGAACGCCATGGACCTGGCGATGACCGTCGAAGCCCGTCCGAGTTCCTTGGTGCACAAGGATTTTCGTGAGTTTACCGCGCCCACGCGTCAGCAGCGTGGCGGTGCCCTGCGGCTGGTTCCGCATAAGGGTGACCGACTGCGCCGAATTGGGACTATCCCGGATTTGGGAGGAAATGTCCCGTGAATGGGATTCTGACGCCCGAAGTCCTGGTCCTGGGCGGCACCGGTGCGGTCGGTCAGGGCGTGGTGGGCGCATTGCTGGAGGCCGGCAGCCCGGTGCTGGTGGTCGGCCGCGACCCCGCCCGGCTCGCCGCGCTGCATGAGCAGTTCGCCGATGAGCCAGGCCTGGAGACGCTGCTGGGTTCGCTGAGCGATGACGGCTCGGCGCGCGCCCTGGCCGAGCGCATCGCACAGCGGCCACGGCCGCTGGCAGCGGTGATCGCCGCGATGGGTGGCCCGTACCGGCGCGGCCGTGTGGTCGACCGCAATGGCGGCGAGCTGCTCGGCGCGCTGCAGGCCGACCTGATGCCGCACGTGCACGCAGTGCGCCACCTGCTGCCGCTGCTGCAGGACAACGTGCATGCGCGCCGCTACGTGATGATCGGCAGCCCGGCCGCAGTCAAGCCATGGGCCGGCTACGGCGAAAGCTCGATCACCGCCGCGGCGATGCGCATGTACGCGCAGGTGGTGCACCAGGAAGCCCAGGCCATGGGCGTGCGCGCGCAGATGCTGGAAGTGTGCAGCCCGGTCTGTACCCCGGCCAATGCGGCCAATGCCTGCATCGAGTGGCCGAGCTCGCTGCTGGTCGGCCGCCGCGTGGTGTCGCTGCTGGATGGTTGCCGCGACAACCGCGCCATCGTCCGCTGTGACAGCAGCGATGCCGAGCTGCCACGTGGACTGCTGCACCTGGAAGTTCCGCCGCTGTGGCGCGACACCGCAGGCGTTGCTTGACCTCGACCATGGTTGAGGTCGCAGGATACGCCGCCGTTTTTTGCTGTCTTTTACCCCATTGCTGTACCACCCCTCCGTACGGATGCATGCCATGACTTCCCCCAACTCCACTCCACATCGTTTCCGCCATCGCCTGGCGATGGCTGGCGTTTCGATCCTTGCCGCCGCCGTGCTGGCGGCCTGCAGCGGTGGCCATGCCGAAGAGGCCGGTGCGCCGCCGCCGCCGCAGGTCAGCGCCGCACCGGTGCTGCTCAAGCAGATCAGCCAGTGGGACGAATTCAGCGGCCGCGTCGAGGCCGTGCAGAGCGTCGAACTGCGTCCGCGCGTGTCCGGCTACATCGACAAGGTCAATTACGTTGAGGGCGAAGAGGTGAAGAAGGGCGATGTCCTGTTCACCATCGATGCGCGCAGCTACCAGGCCGAGTACGACCGTGCCAATGCCGAGCTGGCCCGTGCCCGCACCCAGGCGACGCTGGCCCGCAGTGAATCGGAGCGCGCCAAGCGCCTGTCCGAGCAGCAGGCGATCTCGACCGAGACCGCCGAGCAGCGTCGTGCGGCTGCCGACCAGTCCGGTGCGGCGGTGCAGGCCGCGCAGGCGGCGCTGGATGCGGCCCGCCTCAACCTGGAGTTCACCAAGGTGCGCGCCCCGATCGATGGCCGTGCCGGCCGTGCGATGGTCACCGCCGGCAACCTGGTCACCGCCGGCGACAGCGCCAGCGTGCTGACCACGCTGGTTTCGCTGGATACCGTGTTCGTCTACTTCGATGCCGACGAAAGCACCTTCCTGCGCTACGCACAGATGGCACGCAAGGGTGAACGCCCGAGCGAGCGTGACAGCGAACTGCCGGTGAAGGTCGGCCTGTCCGGTGAAGAGGGCTACCCGCACGCGGGCAAGGTCGACTTCCTCGACAACCAGGTCACCCGCAGTACCGGCACCATCCGCGTGCGTGCGCTGCTGGACAACGCCGACCGCCAGTTCACCCCGGGCCTGTTCGCCCGCGTGCAGCTGCTGGGCAGCGGCCAGTTCCAGGCCATGCTGATCGACGACAAGGCCGTGCTGACCGACCAGGACCGCAAGTATGTGTACGTGGTCGACAAGGAAGGCAAGGCACAGCGTCGCGACATCCGCCTTGGCCGTACCGCTGAAGGACTGCGCATCGTCGAGCAGGGCCTGGCCGCTGGTGACAAGGTGATCATCGACGGCGTGCAGAAGGTCTTCATGCCGGGCATGCCGGTGCAGGCAAAGGCGGTGGCGATGCAGCCCGCTGCCGCGCCGGCGCCGGGTCGCGATGCCACCGCTGCACTGAACCACTGATCCGCGTCCCCGCTTAGCTGCCGGTGCCAGCGGCAGCCGTTACTGCCTTCGCCAGCGTGGCGAGGGGCAGGGCGGCTGTTGCCCACCGATGGCCTTTTCCAGGAATTCTTCCATGGACTTTTCCCGTTTCTTCATCGACAGGCCGATCTTCGCGGCGGTGCTGTCGATCGTGATCTTCGCCGCAGGCCTGATCTCGATACCGATCCTGCCGATCGGCGAGTACCCGGAAGTGGTGCCGCCGTCGGTGGTCGTGCGCACGGTGTATCCGGGCGCCAACCCCAAGGTCATCGCTGAGACCGTCGCCACGCCTCTGGAAGAGGCGATCAACGGCGTCGAGGGCATGATGTACCTCAAGTCGGTCGCCGGTTCCGATGGCGTGCTGCAGATGACCGTCACCTTCCGCCCGGGCACCGATCCGGACGCTGCGGCGGTGAAGGTGCAGAACCGCGTGGCGCAGGCACAGGCCCGCCTGCCCGAGGATGTGCGGCGCCAGGGTGTGACCACCCAGAAGCAGTCGCCCACCTTCCTGATGGTGGTGCACCTGACCTCGCCCAACGGCAAGTACGACACCCTGTACCTGCGCAACTACGCCCGACTGCACGTCAAGGACGCCCTGGCCCGCATCCCGGGCGTGGGTGACGCGCAGATCTTCGGTGGTGGTGACTACGCCATGCGTGCGTGGCTGGACCCGGACAAGGTGGCCGCGCGCGGCCTGACCGCCAGCGACGTGGTGCGCGCGATGCGCGAGCAGAACGTGCAGGTCTCGGCCGGCCAGCTCGGTGCCGAGCCGCTGCCCAACAGCCAGTTCCTGACCCTGATCAACGCGCAGGGCCGCTTGAAGAGCGAGAAGGAGTTCGGCGACATCGTGCTGAAGAGCGGCACCGATGGCGAGATCGTGCGCCTGTCCGACGTCGCCCGCCTGGAACTGGGCGCCGGCGACTACACCCTGCGTTCGCAGCTGGATGGCAAGAACGCGGTGGGCATCGGCATCTTCCAGTCGCCCGGCGCCAACGCGCTGGAAATCCGTGATGCGGTCATCGGCACCATGGACGAGATGCAGAAGACCATGCCGGCCGACGTGAAGTACGAGGCGGTGTATGACACCACCATCTTCGTGCGTGACTCGATCAAGGCGGTGGTGTCCACCCTGCTTGAAGCCATCGCGCTGGTGGTGCTGGTGGTGATCCTGTTCCTTCAGACCTGGCGCGCGTCGATCATTCCGCTGATCGCGGTGCCGGTGTCGGTGGTGGGTACCTTCGCAGCGCTGTACCTGCTGGGCTTCTCGATCAACACGCTGAGCCTGTTCGGCCTGGTGCTGGCGATCGGCATCGTGGTCGACGACGCCATCGTGGTGGTGGAGAACGTCGAGCGCAACATCGAGGAAGGCCTGTCGCCGACCGCGGCGGCCCACCAGGCCATGCGCGAAGTGTCCGGGCCGATCGTGGCGATCGCGCTGGTGCTGTGTGCGGTGTTCGTGCCGATGGCGTTCCTGTCCGGTGTCACCGGCCAGTTCTACAAGCAGTTCGCCGTCACCATCGCCATCTCCACCGTGATCTCGGCGATCAACTCGCTGACCCTGTCGCCGGCCCTGGCCGCGCGCCTGCTGAAGCCGCATGACGCCGCCAAGGATGCCCCGACCCGCATCATCGACCGGCTGTTCGGCTGGGTGTTCCGTCCGTTCAACCGCTTCTTCAAGTCCAGCTCGGAGAAGTACGAGCGTGGCGTGGCGAAGATCCTCGGTCGTCGTGGCGCGGTGTTCGTGGTCTACGCGATCCTGCTGGTCGGTACCGGTGTGATCTTCAAGCTGGTGCCGCCGGGCTTCATCCCGACCCAGGACAAGCTGTACCTGATCGCCGGTGTGAAGCTGCCGGAAGGCTCGTCGATCGCGCGCACCGATGAAATGCTGCGCAAGGTTGCCAAGATCGCCCAGGAAACCGATGGCGTCGCCCATACCATCTCGTTCCCCGGCCTGAACGCACTGCAGTTCACCAACACCCCGAACACCGGTGTGGCGTTCATCCCGCTCAAGCCGTTCAGCGAGCGTCATGGCCGTACGGCTGCGCAGATCAATGCCGAGATCAACCAGAAGATCGCCGGGCTGCAGGAAGGCTTCGCATTCGCGATGATGCCGCCGCCGATCCTCGGCCTGGGCAACGGCAACGGCTACCAGATGTTCATCGAGGACCGCGGCAATCTCGGCTACGGCGCGTTGCAGAACGCGGTGCAGTCGATGCAGGGCGCAGTCGCGCAGACCCCGGGCATGGCCTTCCCGATCACCAGCTACCAGGCCAACGTGCCGCAGCTGGATGCGGAAGTGGACCGGGTGAAGGCCAAGGCGCAGGGCGTGCAGCTGACCGAGCTGTTCGACACCCTGCAGACCTACCTGGGCTCGGCCTACGTCAATGACTTCAACCAGTTCGGCCGTACCTGGCAGGTGATCGCCCAGGCGGACGGTCCGTACCGCGAGAGCGTGGAGGACATCGCCAAGCTGCGTACCCGCAACGACCGTGGCGAGATGGTGCCGATCGGTTCGATGGTGACCATCAAGGAAACCTACGGCCCGGACCCGGTGCTGCGCTTCAACGGTTACCCGGCAGCCGACCTGGCCGGTGAAGCCGATCCGCGCGTGCTGTCCTCGGCGCAGGCCATGAACAACCTCACCGCGATCGCTGCCAAGGTGCTGCCGGTGGGCATGACCACCGAATGGACCGACCTGAGCTACCAGCAGGCAACGCAGGGCAAGGCCGCCTTCATCGTGTTCCCGGTGGCGATCATGCTGGCGTTCCTGGTGCTGGCGGCGCTGTACGAGAGCTGGTCGCTGCCGCTGGCGGTGATCCTGATCGTGCCGATGACCCTGCTGTCGGCGCTGTTCGGTGTGTGGATGACCGGCGGTGACAACAACGTGTTCGTGCAGGTGGGCCTGGTGGTGCTGATGGGCCTGGCGTGCAAGAACGCGATCCTGATCGTCGAGTTCGCCAGAGAGCTGGAGATGGGCGGCAAGGGCATCGTTGAAGCTGCACTGGAAGCCTGCCGCCTGCGTCTGCGTCCGATCGTGATGACCTCCATCGCGTTCATCGCCGGCACCGTGCCGCTGGTGCTGTCGCACGGTGCAGGCGCCGAGGTCCGCTCGGTGACCGGCATCACCGTGTTCGCCGGCATGCTCGGTGTGACCCTGTTCGGCCTGTTCCTCACCCCGGTCTTCTACGTGGCCCTGCGCAAGTTCGTCAGCCGCAATGGCGGCGGCAAGCTGGTGCAGCACGGTGAACCGACCATCCATCACTGACATGGAACCCCGTCGCCGCCGGTCGCTGGCCGGCGGCGGCTTTCCCCCTCACAAGGCATGACTCCATGAACACCCATCAGAACAAGATCGCGCTGGTCACCGGCGCTACCCGTGGCATCGGCGCGGAGACCGTGCGCCAGCTGGCCCAGGCCGGCGTGCATACGCTGCTGGCGGGCCGCAAGCGCGAGACCGCGGTGGAGCAGGCGCTGAAGCTGCAGGCCGAGGGCCTGCCGGTGGAAGCGATCCAGCTGGACGTGACCGACGCGGCCAGCATCGCCGACGCCGTCGAACAGGTGCGCCAGCGCCATGGCCGCCTGGATATCCTGGTCAACAATGCCGGCATCATGATCGAGAACCCGGCACAGGCGCCGTCGGAACAGTCGCTGGATACCTGGAAGCGCACCTTTGATACCAATGTCTACGCGCTGGTCGCGGTGACCCAGGCGTTCCTGCCGCTGATCAGGCAGGCCAAGTCCGGGCGCATCGTCAACGTGTCCAGCATGCTGGGCTCGCAGACCCTGCATGCCGACCCGTCCTCGGGCATCTACGATTTCAAGATCCCGGCCTACAACGCCTCCAAGGCGGCGGTGAACAGCTGGACCCTGAGCCTGGCCTACGAGCTGCGCAACACACCGATCAAGGTCAACACCGTGCATCCGGGCTACGTGAAAACCGACATGAACGGCGGCAACGGCGAGATCGAGATCAGCGAAGGCGCCCGTTCCAGCGTGGAGATGGCCCTGATCGGCGAAGCCGGAGCCAGCGGCAGCTTCACCTACCTCGGTGAGGTGCTGCCATGGTGATCCGCACATTGGCGATGGCCGTCTCCAGCCTGGTGCTGGCAGGCTGTGTCAGCGTCGGTCCCAACTACAGGGCGCCGGTGCAGGAGCCGGTCACCCTGCAGGGGGCACAGCAGCCGGTGTTCAGTACCGCTTCGCCGGTCGCCAGCTGGTGGGCGCAGTTCGATGACCCGGTGCTGGAAGAGCTGGTGCACGGTGCACTGTCGGACAATCTGGACCTGCGCGTGGCCGTGGCCCGCGTCAGCCAGGCCCGCGCCGTGTTCGTGGAAAGCCGCTTCGACCAGGCGCCCCATGTCACCGCCGGCGGCAGCTACGACCGCCGCAAGCAACCCGATCCGCAGCTGGGTGGGCAGCGGGTGTTCAGTGAAAGCTACCAGCTCGGCTTCGATGCGGGCTGGGAGCTGGATCTGTTCGGCCGCAAGCGCCGCGCTGCCGAAGCCGCGCGTGCCGACCTGGGCGCCGAGCAGGCCAACCTGGCCGACGCGCAGGTGCTGGTTGCCGCCGAAGTGGCGCGCAACTACTTCGAGCTGCGCGGTACCCAGAAGCGCATCGCGGTGGCCCAGCACACGCTGGAGAACCTGCGCGACACGCAGAAGCTGACCGAAGCCCGCTGGGAGCTGGGCGCCGGCAGCGAACTGGACGTGCAGAGCAGCCGTGCCCGGCTGAAGGCGATCGAGGCCGACATCCCGCTGCTGGAAGTGGCCGAGGTACAGTCGCGCAACCGGTTGGCGGTGCTGCTGGGCCAGCGCCCGGAAGTGCTGACCGACATGCTGGCTCCGCACGAGGTACCGGCCTTCGCCAAGGCGTTGCCGCTGGGGGATACCCGCGAACTGCTGCGCCAGCGCGCCGATGTGCGCATGGCCGAACGTCGCCTGGCCGCAGCCACCGCGCGCGTGGGTGTCGCCACGGCCGATCTGTTCCCGCGGCTGTCGCTGTCCGGGTTCGTCGGTTTCCTCGGCGGCGATGCCAGCGGCCTGGTCAATGGCAACAACAAGGCCTGGTCGCTGACGCCGTCGCTGAGCTGGGCGGCGTTCGATTTCGGCACCGTGCGTGCACGCCTGCGTGCCAGCAAGGCCGAGGCCGAAGGCGTGGCCGCGCAGTACGAACAGACCGTGCTGCTGGCGCTGGAGGACACCGAGAACGCGCTGACCCGCTATGCCAAGCAGCAGGCGCGGCTGGCCATCGTGGTCGAGCAGGCACAGGCGGCTCGCCGTGCCGAGTCGCTGGCGCAGATCCGCTATCGCGAGGGATCGGAGGACTTCCTGACCCTGCTGGATGCGCAGCGTACGCAGTTGGCGGCCGACGATGCACTGGCCGCGGCGGAGTCGGAGGTCAACGTCAGCGTGGTCGGCGTGTACAAGGCGCTGGGTGGCTGGGGCCAGTCACCGCAGGCGCCCAGCGTGGCGCAGCTGCAGCCGCGGTGAACCAGAGGGGACGGCGCCACCGGCGGCCGTCCCCTTTCCCGGTCAGGGCCAGTGGTTGGCCGGTGCATCGCGATCGCGCATGCGCACGATGCAGAAGCGATGGCCGGTGGGCGCTTCCATCACCCACCAGCGTTTGACGAACGCGATACGGCGCGCACCGAGCTTTTCAAGACGATCGGCTTCGGCGTCGACATCGTCGCTTTCGATATCCAGGTGCACCCGCGATGGGTGATGGACCCGCTGCACTTCGACGTTCATTCCCGCCGGTGCGCCGATCAGGTCAGCGTATTCCGCGTCGCCTTCGGTATACGGCGGTTCCGCCTTCAGCCCGAGCGCCGCCGCCCAGAAGCGTGCCGCGTCCTCGGCAGCAACGTCCTGGCAATCGATGATGAATCCCGCCAACCGGCTGTGATGGGCCATGTGCTGTCTCCGCTGCGGAAAGTTGCAGGCAGGGTAACGCCGGCAGCGTCGGCGGCATTCTCACCATCGTGACGTTTATGACTCTGCCGGAAGCCGTGCGGGCGGTGTAACTAGTGGGGCCAGCCTACCGGAGGTCAGCACATGAGCGACGCAAAGCAATCTGCCCAGAGGATGCTGTTCGGCGATCCGGGCCCGCCGGGGGCGGGCCTGTCGGTCGCGGTGGTCGCGCTGATGGTTCTGGCGGCGATGGCCGCCGCCATCGGCTTCCTGCGCCTGCCCGATTCGCTGCTGGGCATCGGCCTGATCGGTCTGGCGATCTTCCTGTCGGTGGCCGCCCGCATCTGCCAGGCGCGCGACCAGCACCAGGCGCTGTACCGGTTGCTGGGGCGACGGGCACCGCGGTAGCGGCGGCCGCCGCCAGGCTCACTGCTGCGGCCAGTCCAGGTCAACCACCAGCGGGAAGTGGTCGGACGGCAGCACGCCCCCGATGCGACGGTCGTCGGTCAGGAAGCGGCGGGCGTGGAAACCGCGCACCAGCACCCAGTCGAGCTGCGAGGTGGCGCTGCCGGTGAAGTTGTGGAACGTCAGTCGTGGTCCCTGCGGTGCCGTGACCTGGGTGCGCGCGTCCTGCAGCACCCGGGTGAAGGCCTGGTAGGTACCGCCGCCCGGCTCGCTGTTGAAATCGCCGGTGAGCACCACCGGCAGGTCGGCCGGCAGCCTGGCGACGCGCGCGGCGATCAGTTCGGCGCCCTTGATCCGGCGCGGCTCATCCTCGTCGCGGTAGGGCAGGTGGGTATTCATGAAGTAGAAGCGGCGGCCATCGTCGATGCGGCGGAACAGTGCCCAGGTGACCATGCGCGGATACAGATTGCCCCAGCTGATGCTGCCGGCAATCTCCGGCGTGTCGGACAGCCAGAAGTTGCCGGACGATTCCACCGCCAGCGTGGTGCTGTCGTAGAACACGCCCATGTGTTCATCGCCGCTGCCACCACGGCGGCCTTCGCCGAACCAGCGATAGCCGGGCAGATGTTCGGCCAGGTAGTCGGCCTGCTGCGGCACCAGCTCCTGGGTGCCGATCACCGCCGGGTGCGCGTCGAGGATGACCTTGACCATCGCTTCGCGGCGGTCTTCCCAGCGCTTGCCGGGCTCGGTGTCGGCCGGGGTACGCACGTTGAACGACATCACCTTCAACGGTGCAGACGGCGCCGCCCAGACGGCAGCGGGCAGGGCAAGGGCGAGCAGGGCGCAGAGCGCGGGTGTGCGGAGACGCGACAACATCGTGGAATCCCTCCATTCCATGAAAACGGTTTCAGGAAGCATGCCACGTCCGGCAGCGGCAGCGGTATGCCGGGATGGGCGACTGCTGCGGATGGTGCGCGGGCCAGACGGTTGCGGCGCCCGCGCGCGGGCTCAGTCTTCGATTTCACCGCGACGGCTGGCGGCCCGTACGGCCTGCGCGGTGGTCGCCACGCCCAGGCGCTGGCGTGCACGCCGCAGGTGGTTTTCCACCGTGCGTGCGGACAGGCCCAGGGTGGCGGCAATGTCGGTCTGGCGGCGGCCGGCCGCAACCCAGCGCAGCACCTCGCGCTCACGCGGACTCAATGTGCCCGCCGGCACCGGCAGCGGTGCCTGCGCCAGCCTCTGTGCGGCGCGGAATGCCGCAGCGCCCACAGTCGCCAGCCGCAGGCGTGCGACCGCAGAGGCATCGATGTGCTGGCCGGCGAGGCTGATCGCGCCCTCCAGCCCGGTGATGCCGAACACCGGCACCTGCAGCCCGTGCAGGCCTTCGCCCCGTGGCTGCTTCACCACCTGGTAGCGCTCGCCGTGGTCGCCCTGGCGCTTGCTCCAGAAGAACGGCGCATCGCTGTCCAGCACGTGGCGGTTCACCGGGCAGGCGTGCAGGTAGGCCGCCAGGTCGGTCGACCCGCCTTCGCCAAGCCAATCGCCCTCGATCCAGTACACGCGCTGTGCACCGCGCTCCAGGCCGGTGCCGGTGGCAAACAGCAGCAGGCGGTCGTAGCCGAGCGGCAAGGCACTGTCGCGCAGCACCGCGCCCACCGCGTCCAGCGCACGTGCACGTTCCAGCTGCAGCAGTGCCTGCACCACCTCGTCCACCTTCAGCGCCCGGCCAGTGCGTCGAGCAGGGTGCGTGCGGCCAGCTTGCCCAGCGCATTGCCGGCCAGCGGACTGTCGCCGGTCAGCAGCAGGCGGTCCTGCAGCACGCTGCCATCGATGCCGTCGTTGACGATCTGCACACCCTGCTGCGCCAAGCGCTCGCCGAAGAACCAGCGCAGCTGCCCCGGCATGTAGCCGATGTCGGGTGTCTGCCGGTCCATCGCATCGGGGAACGCGCAGATGCGATAGCCGCCGAACAGCGATCCACCATCAGCCTCGTCCACGCCGGCCGCCAGCAATGCGGCAGGGCCATGGCACAGGGTGATGATGTGGCGCTGAGCAGCCATCGCCCACTGCAGGGTGGCCTTGACCGCCGGGCTTTCCGGCAGGCCGATCAGGGCGCCGTGACCACCGGGGATGAACACGGCGGCGTAGTCCGAATTGTCATCCAGGCCCGCCACCACATCGGCCAGCTGCAGTGGCTGGCGGAAGCGCGCCTGGTAGCGCTCGTAGAGGCCGGTGATCTCCTTGTCCTCGCGTGGGAACGCCCACCACTCGAACTTGACGGCGTTGCCGGACAGCGTTGCCACGTCGATGGCAAAACCGGCCTTGTCCAGGTGGTACATCGGCAGCAGGGTTTCCACCGGATGGTTGCCGGTGGAGAACAGATGGCCATTGGCGGTGGGCAGGTACCGCTCGTCGGCAGCGATCATCAGCACTTTCCAGCGGCCATCGCGGCGTGCGTCCGGGTAGTCCGCGCCGGACAGGTCGCTGCGCGGCGAGGTGAACTGCGAGAGCGAATACGGCGACGGGAAAAAGGCATCGCGCTCGGCCGGGTCGGGACTGGGCTGGCGGCTGGGTACTTGCGTGTTCATGCAGGCCTCCTGCAGGGGATGTGGGGCCAGCATAGGAGGGCCGGTGCACGCGTGCGATGAGGGATTTCCCGCAGCGGCAACGTGGCAGCAGAGGCCAGCCCCATCAGGACAGGGCTGGCCAGGGTCGATCACTCACCGCCATGCCGCCGCAGTGCGATCGCCCCATGCACTCAGTTCGGCGGATTGCAGCCGGTCGAGTTCTTCAGGCATCGGGAAAGCGCGCCGTAACACCAGATCTCGCTCTTGCCCTGCGAAAGGCAGATCTGGTAGCCGCGGTAGCATTCGTCGCAGGGGGTAGGTTCGGCCGCGACAGCGTTCAGTCCAAACACCAACGCCGCGGCACCGATAGCAACAGACAGCCTGAACATCCTCTTCATGCGTGTTCTCCGTTGTAGCCCGTATGGGCAGCGGCGACGCTACAGGGGTTCAGGCAGGCATTCAATGCTGCGTACAGCCACGGTGGGCGAGGGCATGCATGCCAACCGGTGCCGCCGATTCCGCGCTACTTTGCCGGCAGCGGGTGCTCGAGCATGTCCTCATGCAGGATCCGCCGCAGCTCGACGATGGCCGGAGTGGCTTCCTGCACACTGTGCCCGGACACGATCACCTTTTCCGAAACGGCATCGGGCAGGTGCGAACTCCAGTACGGCACCAGTCCATCGTCGGTCTTTTCCAGCGGCCCCTGCGCGTTGGCGCGGGCGATGATCGAGTGGTAGTGAACCCTGGGCGAAATCGGCAGGTCAGCCACGGCCTTGACGAAGGCATCGTCCTTGTCCAGGTTCTGGATGCTGTTCATCTGGTAGCCGTGCTTGTCGTCGTTGCGCTCGACCTTGCCATCGTTGGCCAGCGTAGCGACATCCTCCAGCACGGTCAGTGGCAGGCGCACGAAGCGGCCCAGCCAGCGCCCCAGGCGGGTACCGGCCACGTCGGTGCCGCGATGTGGCGTAGCGATGAACACCACCCGCGTGATTTCCGGTTCCGGCGTGAAGGTCAGCACCGGCGCGCCCTTGGTCCGCAGCAGCTCGCGCTGTGCCGGGGTCATCTGCGCCGTCGCCAGCAGGGTGTCGACCAGGTGGTCGCCGGAGGAAGACACCATCAGCCGCGAAATCACCCCGCCCATGCTGTGGGCCACCAGTACCATGTCATGCGAGGCCACGGCCTTGCCGGCGGGGTCGAAGTGGCGCAGCGCTTCATCCAGGATCCGGCGGATCTCATCGTGGCTGAGCGCGATCGGCATGTTGGTCGGGTAGTAGAACTGCCAGACCTGGAAATCACTGCGGATCTCATCGTCGCGCATCAGCTCGTTGGCCACGTTGACCCACGCTTCCGGGCTGCTGGCCAGGCCGTGGATCATCAGCAGTATGCGGCGGTTCGGATCGTACGGCTGCATCATGAACAGGTGCGGCTTGTCGATGCCGCCCTTGCCGCCGAACAGCGAGCGCAGCGACTGCCGGCTGAAGTTGGAGCGGGCCAGCCACAGCGCGTAGCCGGCGGTGAAGTTGGCGGCCAGTGGCACCTGTTCGCCGTGCAGCTCGACCACGGCGATCTGGTAGGGATCATGGATCTCCAGTTCCGGCTCGTCGTCGTGCAGCACTTCCCACAGGTTCTTCCCGGAGAAGCGCAGCAGCACCGTCATCGACGGCGATGGCATCTCGCTCCAGTTGCGCTCGGTCGCCGGCGCGGTCCCTGCGGCAGCCGCTGCCAGGCCGGTGCTGGCAGGGTCGGCCATCACCGCCACCAGTTCGGCGCCGAAGCCATCGCGGCGGTGCACGCTGCGCAGGGTGCCGGTGAACGACATCGATGCGGCCGGCACCAGCTCGATCGGCTCGCGCGTGTCCGCTGCCGCCCCGTCATCGGCCGGCGCCAGCACGAACGTCCAGCGGCCCAGCTGGAAGCGGCCGCCATCGTTGCGCACCTGGTGGCTCGAATAGGCTTCAAACAGCAGCACCGCCGATTCCTGCACGGCCAGGTTGTAGTAGTCGCGGACCTGCGTCTGCCGGTCTTCGAAGCCGCGCTGGTTGGCGGTGCGCTCGGTGAAGAACAGGTAGGCATAGGCCTGGCGTGCAACCTGCATCCAGGCATCCAGCCGCGGCTGCAGGGTGGCATCGGGCGCGGCCGCTGCCGCCCTGCTGCGCGCGACACCGGCCGATTCGCGCTTCGGCGCGGGCATCGACAGTGCGTACTGCAGCCACAGTTCGGCCAGCGACGAACGCTTGTCCTCCTCGCGCACCACGATGGTCGCTTCCATCGCCTCGATGCAGGGCAGGCCGGGCTTGGCGCAGACACCTTCGTCCAGCCCGGCCACGCGCAGGGTTTCCATGGTCGCCGCGCTGAGCCTGCCGGTGGTGAGGATGTCACCGCGCTTGAGCGCGATGTACTGGCCGGGCGTGACCGTGCCCACCTGCACCGATGGGCCAAACTGGCGCAGCGTGGCGCAGCCGCTCAACAGCAGCAGTGTGGTGAGAATGAGGGTCGTGTGGCGGATCAGGCCGGTGCCCATGCTTGCCCTGCGTAGCGGTGCGCGGTGGCGCCACTCTAGCGGGCGGCGCGTCAACGCGGAAGCGATGTTCCGGTAGCGCCGGGCCGTGCCCGGCGAACACCATCAGTCAGCAAACCCTGCTGCAGGTCAGCCCTCGATCTGGCAGGTCACCGCAGCCGAATACCCTTCGTAGTCGTCACCTGCACCCACATGCAAGGTGTGCCTCGCATCAACCTTCTTCAGGTACGAGGGTTCCTCGGTGTCGGCCGCTTCGTTGACCGTCGTTACTCCCCAGGATCGGGCCAAACCCTGGTGATCGACACCCTTCAGATACACATGCAGGCTCTTGTAGGGCCTGGAAATGCTCACGTCCGCACTCGCGACGGTGCCACCGTACAGTGCGACCGGCGTGTCCTTCGGCTCGAACACGCTGCCCGGGTCGCGGCTCAGGCCGGCGGCATGGAAGGCTGCCTCCACCTGCGCTTCGGTGAAATCAGAGCCGGCCTTGCAGGCCAGCAGCGCTTCCAGCTCGGCGGTGCCGGTGGTGGCAGGGGCGGCCAGCGCAGCCGAGGTGGCGGTCAGGCCCAGCAGCAGGGCGACAAGCGGCGCGTTCATTGCAGATCCTTCTGGCTGTCGAGGGGGAGCGGGGGCGGCTCAAGGCCGATCCCATGCTGGAGTGTGGGGCAGGCCTGCGCTGCCGCCAACTGCCGGTCGCGTTGGCTGCCGAGGCGGGCAGGCTTGGCCGGGCCCCTGGCCCGGGTGCGGGAGGGCCTCATTCGGCGGGAAACCATGCATCCGGCGGCGGCGAAGCGGGGGCCCGGCGAGGGGCGGGCGGAGTCGGCTGCCGCGCCCGTGAAAGCCGCAATCCTGTGGTAGTAAAGGCCACAGCGGTGGCATGACGCTGCCGACAGGGGGCAACATGAAAGCGATGATCGCTGTTTTGGTTGCTGCGGTGCTGTGCGTTGGCTGTACCACCACTGGTGGTTCTGCTGCACCTTACAACGTTTCATTCGTTGGTCATTCGTCTGGGGTCGACGTGGCGCCATAGCCTCTGCTTCCACCACCACCCGCTGAAGGTCGTACGCGTAGTCGATGAAGAAGGCGCCCGGTCGCGGACGCGTTCCGGGCGATTTCGGGCTGGCTTCGGATCAGTGCCCGAAGCCGCAGTCGACATAGCCCGTATCCCCCGTTTGGCAGAGGCTTACGCCATGTGCCGTTGAGCAGCCAGTGGAAGTGCCGGGAACTACGGAGCAGGCATCTCCACCAAAGCTACCACCGCCACCGTCGCCTTCAGACCCACCACCGCCACCTATGCCACCACCAGCACCGCCGCCCGGAGAGGACGTCTGAGGCGTCGGCGGTCCTCCCAGATAACTGTTGCTGTTCGTCATGGTGTAGGTGACGCACGAGCTCCCGTTGCAGACGACGATTTCATCCCCTGGTGCAACGACGATCTGCGTCCAGACTGCGGCTGTGTGCCGGACGTCCCAGGCCCATGCGTCGAGGAAGGCCTGCGTTCCTGGCCCCGGCATGGGACTTTCCAGATGGCAGGCGGGGCAGGCCAGTGGACCGTATATCTGTCCTCCTTCGGTTGCTTTGGCGTAAATAACCCAGCCACAAATCACGATCAGTGCTATCGACAACGCTGTAGTAGTGAAACTGCGATGCATCTGGAAACTCTCCTTGTTAGTGGCAGCAGCCCTCATGAATTGCATCGGCACGACTGACGGCCGCCTGCTGCTGAGCGGAACTCAGTTCATTCCTGTACATGCCGAGCAATTTTTCCGAGAGCGCTGATGGCATCGCTTTCTGCGCTGCAAGATAGTAGGCGTAAGCCTCAGTTGGATTCTTATCGACGATTATTCCGTTGGTGTGTGCACGGCCAAGTGCGACCAGGGCGTCAACGCTGCCTAGATCCGCTGCGGTGTTGAGGAATAGCGCAGCATTCTGCTTCCATTCAATCACCGCTTCGGGGTTCTGAACGGCGAACGCCGAGCCGCCGAATGCGGATTCGGTATCAGCGGCATATAGGAGCATGGCTTCTACGGAGCCCTGCTTTGCTGCTTTCAGCAGCCACGTCCCGGGAGGGGACAGGTCCGGATCTTTCAGCAGTGATGAGCACTCCTGCAGTCGTCGCTCAGACGAATTGAGCGCGGCTTGCCGGTCTGATTGATTCGCGAGCAGTCTTGCAGACTGCAGCTCGCCGGGGGATCCGGCGTTCCTGCAGTCCAAAGCGGCCAGATATATCTCATAGGAAGCGGTGCTGTCGCCGGAATCAGAGGCACCTAACCGAGAGAGGATGAACTCTTTCGCGTCGCCTCTTGGACGGAATTCGCCATTCCGTGAGATGGCGAATGCCCTCGTTCCCAGTGGCTGGACAAACTGGGGGTCAAGCTTCTTCTGAGAGATGAGAGTTGTGTAGGAAACCATGGCGCGCCTATCCGTTGTTGCGACAGGATCGTCGCCGCGATGACCGCTTTCGGTTTGGCGCGGGCGACTGGAGCCGTTCATGGAGAGCGCGATGACGCACACCACGGCAACAAACACGACAAGACTTGCTGCCAGGAGTTTCTTCATGTTCATGGTCGTGTCGGCGTATTTGAATGGCTTTGTAACTGCTCAATTCAATGTCGCAACGACTTGAGAGGACGGCAATCGGTAGGGAGCCCGCCTCCATGTGGGCAATTTCCGGCGCTCGATTCGGGGCGCGTGAGCGGTGGTCTTCTGCGGCTTGGCGCGCCTGATGGCTGCGTCGGTCAGAGGCATTGGGGGGTATCGCTTCAGTCGATGTGGTCGGATACCCCTTGATGTACCCCCACCGATTCATGGATGGAAACGAATTGTCCCAGCTTGCCGCGGGCAATAAAAAAGCCCGGTACCCTTGTGATGCGGGGGGTTCCGGGCTTCTCCGGTTCTTGACGAACCGTTCGTTGGTGGAGGTGGGCTCTATCTCACGATGCCCGCAAGTTGTTGATACGGAAAGTGGTTTGGCACGTCGCTGAAGACGCATGCCCCCAATGATGCCCCCGCCTACGCCGCCCTTAACCGGTTCGATTCCTCTGGGTCGGGTGGCGACCGCTCCGCCAGACGCTCGGCCTGCCAGGCGTCTACCTCCGCTTCAACCCAGGCAACCATGCCCTCTCCGAGAGGAACCGCAGCCGGGAACGTCCGTTCATGGATCCGCTTGTAGATGGTGGTCTTGCTCAGGCCAGTGCGGCGCCGGACCTCCGGCATCCGAATGAAGACGAGCGGGGTTGGGCTCGCCATGATGTTGTCGCTCATGCTTCCTCCTTCGGCGCGCCGGCGGCGGCCAGATTGGTGCCGCGGCGGCGGCGTTTCGATACGGGGGCCATGATCCGCTCGGCTTCGGCCCGGTGCTCACGGGAGAGTGCGATCAGCGCCGGGCCACGGGCCTCCCACGCGCGCACAGTGGCCTTGCTCGCCTTGGCGAGGTCCACACCCGACAGGCTAGCCAGCGCGTGGCCTACTTCGCGGAAGTCGGGCACCTCGAGAGCTTGTAGCAGGTCAGTCATGCGCGGCCCCCGTGGCAAGATGCGGCATCGTCCACAAGGAGATGGCCCGATGATTGCCGCTGAAGTGATGGTTCCGTGTATGTCCCTCTTGCCCAACTGCCGGTTGGACTGGACCGCACTCTCCGCAATTGGCGGTTGGGCTGCGGCCATCGCAACGTTCCTGGCCGTTTACGTCCCTGCCCGGAATTACAAGGCAGATAATGAACGTCGTGCAAAGCGAGAACGCCAAGTCTCGTTCGTTGAGATCAACAGGATTATTCCGAAGGTCCGAGATATTCGGGGGCAGGTGCGGACACTCCAGGCGAAGGTGGTCCCTGCGATTCCAGAGGTTCTGCGTAGGGGCAAGGCTGACTCCGCTGCAGTTGCCGATCTGCTGCGTGTGAAGGGGCAGGTTCCGTTCGTCATACTTTCGGAAGGCCTGGAAATGATCTCCATGGCCATATCGAATCTTCAGGCCAATCTCGACACCATCAATGATTACCTTGATGCTGGGGCGGAAATAAAGCTGTATGAGAACCATCAGTTTCACAGAATGGATGCTTATCAGCATGCGCTCCATAACACGGAGGTCGCCGCAAACAATGTGTTCCTCGCTATCAAGAAGTATGCGGGGATCGACTTCATCGGCGAGGAGCAGAACGGTCATGTGGCTCATGAGCCGTTCTCCGGATAGGCACATCGGTGGTGGTCGATCACAGCCTGCTCGGCGGAGCTCGCGCGGCTGTTGGCATACGCCCTGATCCCACCTGCGGTTTCAAGGAACTCTGTGTCCTTATTCGAGTTCGCAATGGTCCTAAGCGACTTCGCGGCAGCCCGCAGTGCGTCCCGCGTGCGCTGCAGCATTCGGGCGTCGGCCTGTGCTGCCTGCCATAACGGCTCAGCCCAGTGACCGGCCGGCGGCGGCGTGTAGCCCTGCGCTCCAACCATCAAGGTACCGGTGATCACGTCGCACACGCGGGCGCGGATACCTGCCGGGTCGGCATCGAGCGAGTAGGGCAGGTCCACGGCCTCGGCTTTTGGTGCGTGGGCGTTTCCCGGCAGCGGGGTGTCGAAGTGCAGGGCGTTCTTTGCCTCCTGCTTGGCGCGGATCTTCGCCATCACGTCGGGCTGGTTGATGCGAGCCAGCTCGGCGTCGCCAGCCGCGTGCATGTCGAGGCCCGCCACCCAGCAGTAGCCGGCCAGGGTGACCATGACGCCGCCGACTTCCTGCGCAGGCTCGCCGACCGGGCGGCCGAACACGTAGTCGACCAGGGTGGGGACGCGCGCGCTGTCGTAGCCGCGGGCCTGCAGCAGCTCCAGCACTTCCTCCAGCAGGCGGTCGCCGCGCTCGGTCATGTCGCTGTAAAGCGACGGCTGGAAGCACTGGCCCATCCATTCGGCCACGCCAGCTTGGAAGCTGGGCCTCACCTGCTCGCGTGTATCGCCAGCGCAAGACCTGCCCAAGTCGCAGTCCGGGCAGCAGATGTTGCGGCCTTCATCGTTCTGGCGAATCCCAGTTTGATCGCAGGCATCGCAGCCTTGCGGCAGAGCCCCCACCGGCTGGCGGGCGGCGAGTGCCGCACAAACCGCTTTGACCTGTTCGTACACCTCGTAGGGGATATCAGCCCTGCGGCGCTCAAACACTTCCAGGGCGATCGCCAATGCATCCCCCTGACCACCCGGGGAGGGCTGGGCGGAGAGGGCGGCTGGCTTCGCCACATACTGGTCTTCTTCGTTGATGATGAAAGGGTGGCCCTCCATCATCTGTTCGATGTTGACCAGCATCCGGCCGATCTGATCGTACTGAGCCGGGGTGTGCTCTCCCGCGCTGTCTTCGTACATGAGGTTGTCCCATGCTTTGCCAGCAAGGCGCAGGCTGGTCTCATCATGAATTCCTTCCTTCCAGTTGAAGGAAGGCTCGGCCTGATCCCCCAGCCTCACCCTCCCACCGAGCTTCACGTCCGCCAGGGTCTTGTTGTCGGTGGTCATGCGATCTTCTCCAGCAGGAAGTTGGTGTCGATGTGCCAGCCGGCCTCACGGGCTCCCAGCAGGCGCAGCTCGTTGGTGTCGAACTCGTCCAGACCGAGAAGCTTCGCGGCGAGCTCGATGTGGGTAGGGGAGATGGGCCGGTCGCGGTAGAAGAGGTCGTAGACGTTGTGCTTCGAGCAGCCCCAGGCGTCGGCCAGGTCCTGCATGCGCTTGCCTTCTTCCACCAGGTGCCGCTTCAGGTGCGCGCGCACGCTGTCGATCGACCTGGGGATGCGGATCGGGCGGCCACCGGCGGCCATGCCGTTGTGTGCGTGCTGGCGACGGGCGCTCATGCGGCTTCCTGCATCAGCGCCTTGACCAGCGCCTTTGCGGTGCGGTTCGGGACCGCGTTGCCGATCTGCTTGGTGATCTCGGTAGCGTTGCCGGCGAAGTCGTACACCTCGCCCTCGTCATCAAACGACGTGGCCCGGGCCAGCTCGCGCCAGTGCAGCATCCGGTAATTGATGTCGATGCGGACCTCGTCGGCGACGTCGGCTGCAGGAGTTGCCAGCTGGACGTGGCCTGTTGCAGTGACAGTCGGCATGGGGTCGTCGATGCTGTGGGTGCGCGGGGTCTGACCCGGGGCTTCGCCGAAGTTTGGAACCAGGAACGGCTCGGCCAGTGCCAGTGACTCGGAGCAGGTAATGGTGGGCATCGGCTCGCTGGCCAGCCGCATGTCGCCCGTCCGGCCGGTGCCGACGTTGCCGCGCATGACGATCGGTTCGACCAGCGCCATTTCGTTGGATCCGGTCAGCGCCGGCATCGGCGCGTCAGCATCCAGCACGCGGCTCACGGGATTGCGGCCGTCGCTGTCGCCGTGCCCTGCGCGCATAAGCACCGGCTCGGCCAGGCCGAAGCGGGCCTTAGTTGTCACCGAGGGCACCGGCTCGACCACCGACGACGCGGTCAGGCCCGAGCCGCCGCCGTAGTACGGAGCCACCAGCGGCACGGCGAGCGCCTGATCGCCGCCCTTGGCGGTGGTCACCGTACGGATCGGCTCAGCGGCAGAGCGCGGCACGCCGGCGCTGCTGGTGTTGGATGTGGGCACGATGATGGGCTCGATCAGGTGCGGCCGCGCGCCGTTGCCGCCGGTGGTGATCGTGGGCACCGGATTGTCGACGCTGCGCGCGCTCCCGCCGCTGGCATTGGCCATCACCAGAGGCTCCACCAGCTGCGGCCGAGCGCAGCCGGGGCGCTCGGCACCCGCGCCGCCGGTGGTGATTGTGGGCAGAGGCTGGTCCAGGTCGCGCGCGGCACCGCCGCTGCTGGTGGCCAGCACCAGCCCAACGTGGCTGCCGCCGGCGGTCAGCGTCGGCAGCGGCTCGTCGGCGGACTTCGCCGTGGCCTGCAGGTGCTGCTCGCTGGTGCCGCGCGGGTGGACCAGCATCGGGTCCGCGCTGACCAGGCCCAGAACCGCGGCCTCTGCGCGGCTGAACACCAGTCGCGGGGCCTGGCCGTCCAGCAGCGCCTGCACGGCATCGATGTAGGGCCGGGGCCAGCTGTACTTCACCGCGCCGGCCAGGATCCGCCGCAGCGTGTTCGGCTTCAGCGGCTTCGTGCGGGTGAAGATGCTCTTGCCGGTCATGGTCCAGTCGATGACCTCGCGTGCACCGCGCCAGCGCGGCCGGCTGCCCAGCAGGTCGGTACCGCCCACGCGGTCGTGCGTGAACTCCGGCCAGGACAGGCGCTTGCCGTCGCTGCGGCCGATCAGGAAGAAGCGGCGGCGGGTGGTCGGGTCGCCGAAGTCGGCGCAGCAGACGACCTTCCAGTCCACCTTGAATCCCACGGCCTCCAGCGCGGCAACCCACGCGCGGAAGTACTCTCCGCGGCGCGACTTGATGGGCCGGCCGGTGACAAGGCTGCACGGGCCCCAGTCCATGAACTCCGGCACGTTCTCCACCAGCACGCGGGCGACGCGCAGCTCGGTGCACCAGCGCACGACGTGCCATGGATCCATGCGCTGCTGGTCGTGCACCGGCCGGCCGCCGCGCGCGCGGCTGTGGAAGACGCAGGAAGGGGCAGCAGTGAGCAGGTCCAGGCGACCCTCGGGGACGATGGTGAGCGGCAGCGCCGATTCCAGGTCCGCACAGTGGATGCGGTCGGCGTGCTCCTTGTGGTTGCGGCGGTTGGTCTCGATGGCGACCGGCCAGTGGTTCACACCGATCATCTGCACCGGCAGGCCCAGCTGGCGCATGGCGCGGGCGGTTCCGTTGGACAGGCCGCCGGCGCCGCAGAACAGGTCGGCCACCAGCATCGGGCGGACCTTTCGCGCGACGCGGATCTCGGGGACGCGGGAGCCGTCAGCCATCAGAAGTCCTCCATGGCGAACAGGCGCGGGAAGGAGCCGCCGGCGGCGACCTCGATGGCCAGCTGCTCACGGAAGGTGCGCTTTTGGCCCGTCGGCCGGCCGTCTTCATCGCTGTCGGAGAAGTTGAGCGAGTCGAGGTCGGAATCGACCAGCTCCACGGCATCGGCCACGTCGCTGTCGTCCAGGCCGTAGGCCTCCTGTGCGGCCTTGACCACGGAAGCGAGGTCAGTGCCCATCCACCATTCGGACTCGGTGACGGCGAAGATCTTGATGGGTGCGGTATCAGTCACGGGATGCTCCTGTCAGTTCGGCGCGCAGCTGCTCAACGCGCGTGCGCCAGTAGTCGATGGTTTCGTCGCTGCTGCTGCGCAGCGTTTCGTGGTGCCCGAGGGCAGTTGCAGCGGTGATCAGGTCGGTAACCAAGCCCGGCCGCGTGGTGCTGGTGCTGCCGCCGGCGCGCAGCTCGGCCACCTCGGCCTGCAGCTGCTCGATGTTGTCGTTAGCCTGGGCCAGCCACTGCCGATAGGCGTCCTTCGTCGGCTGCCGCATGCGACACGGAACGCCCGGATCCTTCGGCGCCGGCACCAGCACCAGGCCGCTCACCCCCGGGCCTCGCGGCGGGCTTCCGCGAGGATCTCGCGCAGGTCGTCCTGCACCTTGCGGTCCTCGCCCAGGGCGACAGCGGCGGCCAGAGCGCGCTCTAGCGCGTAGACCCGGTCGTTCGGATGGATGTAGGTCATGGCAGAATCGGCTCCAACATGGACAGGGAGGAAGTGCGATGGCGATATGCCCGCTCGCAGTCGATTGGGGGAACGTGGCCGACTGGGCTGCGGTTGTGGTGGGCGCACTGGCGGCCGGCGGTACCATCGGGGTCGCGGTACTGGCAAACCGAACGTCTAAGCGAGCGGCTGCTATTGCGGAGGAGGCGACGAAAATCGCTGCTCAACAGCATGGCGAGGCAGTGAAGCTGCGCGAGGAGAACGCGCGAATCATTGGCAGGATCCTGCTGTACGAGGTCACGGCATTGCCTGCGCGGATGGCCGTGATGGTCAGAGATCTCGACGCTGGCATTGACTTGCAAAACCGACAGATACTCGATGGCGGCGCGATGACCCGTGCTCTCGATGAGGCAGAGCGTGCTCTGCTGCCTGGGGCAGAGCGCGTCGAGGACCGAATCCACAACCTGCCGGACAGCATTGGGGCAGACCTGGCCACCCTGATCGGTGGCAGTCGAACCCTCGGGGAGTTGGTTCGAAAGATTCGCGATCGGGTGGTCAAGCCTAGTGGCGTAAATCCTAGGTGGCGGTACGCAGGCGAGTACGCGGACTTCCAGCTTCTGCTTGGGCAGCTGGAATGGCTGCACGGAATAAGCGAACAGTTTGCTGCCGAGTTTCGAGAGTTTGTCGGGGTCGCGCCTGACGAGAATTTCGGTCCAGACGAGCCGGAAGAGCGGTAGGGGAGTGCTCACGCCGCAACCCCCATCGCCATCAGGTCGACGTCGTCCACCTTGTCGCGCAGGTAGCGGCGCGCGCGGCACAGGCGGCTGGCGATCACGGCGCGGTCTTCATGGGCAAAGAAGGTCTCCGCGTGCATGTGCAGCGCACGGCGGTGGTCGCGCCGGTACAGGCGCCAGGTGACGGCGCTGCCGTCCGTGGTCGGGAACCGGCCCCAGGCGAAACCCAAGGTCTCCTTCGGCGCGCGGCGCGCGATGTGGCGGCTCATGCCTGCGCTCCCTTCTTCGCGGCGCGGCGACCGTGGCCACCTTCGACCACCTGCCGGCGGCTGATCGTGCTCTTGTCGATGCCGCTGGTGCCCAGGACCTGGACCTGTCCGCCAGCGGCGGCGAAGCGCGCCATGTCGCTGGCCAGCTTCTGCCGGTCCTGCTCCTTCTCGCGATCGGTGGCGCCACTGAAGACGGGCTTGACGTGGATGCTGGTCATGCTGCTGCTCCTTCGTAGACCCAGCGGCGCACTGTCCCGAACGGAACACCAAGCGCGGCGCTGATCTGGTTGACGGTGTTGCCGCTGGCCCGGAGCTGCCGGGCGCGGCGTTTGGTGGTGACCGGCCAGTACCGGCCGTGAGGCTGGCGCGGTACCGGCATTCCTTGGCAGCGGGCCATGTCCTGGACCGCGCGGGGCGAGCGCCCGAGGGCAGCCGCGACGGTCATCGCGTCGCGGCCCTCCATCTGGCGCAGAACCCGCAGTTCGCTGGTGCGCCAGAGTTCCATCAGGCGGCCAGCGGGTAGCTGTTGACCGCGTCCTGCAGGCCGTCGATCATGGCCCGGCACATGTCCGGGAACTGCGCCTGGTCGTACAGCTTGGCCGCGCCGGTGGCGTTGATCGGCTTGAACCCCAGCAGGGCCAGCCCATCGGCAGTGATCGAGAGCGGCGCGATGCGCGCGTTGATGTCGCCCAGCTTGATCTTGACCACCTCGCGCGGTGCGGCGGCCGGTGCCGGGGCGCTGGCCACTGCCGTCGGAGCGGCGCGCACCGGCGCCGCTGCCGGGGCGGCTGCCACCGGCCCGGTCTGCTGCTCGGTCGCTGCCGGCTGTTCCGCTTGAGCTGCCTGGGCGGCCTGCTCAGCTGCAGCAGCAGCTGCATCGTCAGCTGCCTTCTTCTGGGCGCGGGCCTCCTCCTCCTTACGGATCCTCTCGCGCTCGGCGTCCAAGCGCTCCTGCTCGGCCTGCTGGTGCTGGGAGATGCGCGCGGCCATCAGGTTGCGCAGATCCTCTGCCGCCTTCGTGGAGCACAGCTGCACCCGGTCCGGGAACAGGGCGGCATGCGTGCCCACCTCCATCTCCATGACGCGGATGTTGGCGCGGATGCGCTCGGCCGACTGGCTGGCGTCGACCTTGGCGTTCGCAGCAACCGCGTCCACCGCCTCCTGCATGCTGGCGAACGAGCGCTTGCCCTTCATGGCATCGCTGATATCTGCGATCAACGTCGCAGGCATGGGGATAGCGTGCTCGCCCAGGCTCTCGTTGATGGCCAGCACGTGCTGCTGCACTGCGCGGCGGGCGGCATTGCCGATCTCGGTGCGGCGCTCGTCCTTGCGGGTCTTGACGCGCTTCTCCAGCGCCAGGCGCTTGGAGCGGGCTTCATCGGCGATGGCGTCGATGGTCTTGAACAGCAGGTCGATGCTCTGGGTCTGGCTCAGGGCATGCTGCTTGGCGGCCTTCAGCTGCTCCTCGATATCGCCGCACCACTTCACCGTCTTCTCGGCATCCGCGAAGTCCTGGTCGCTGACCAGCTCGGTGCTGATGCCTTGGAACACGGCGATGGCCTGTTCCTTCCACTCGGCCAGATTCGACGCGGTGACCATGCCGGTCACTTCGATGCGCAGGGCCGGCATCTGGTCCGGCGCGCGGCCAGCGGCCACCGGCTCAGCCGCCGGCGCCGGGTCATAGGCCATCACGTCAGCATCGAACTGGGCCCAGCCGGCCACGATCTTGGCGCGCAGCTCGGGGTTCGGGATGTACCAGCAGTGACGCTCCTCAACCAGCTCGTCGCCGTTCCACTTCGATGCCATGAACAGCACGCGCTCGGCGCCGCTGACCATGGCGTGGTGTTCCATCTGCACCTGGTAGTGCAGCGGCAGGCAGGCGTCGCCGCCGTCCAGCGGCATGGCCAGACGCAGGTCGTCGTTGAGCGACTTGTGCTCAAAGGCCTTGTCCTCCAGCAGGGTCAGGCCGTCGAAGCTGGCCGAGAACTTGCCGTCTACGCCCACGCAGGGATACAGCTCCTCGCCGATGAGGCGCTCGGCCAGCGGCCGGGCCAGGTCTTCGAAGCGGTGACCGTCGGCGAAGCGCTGCAACGTGGCCGCGTCGTGCTCGATGGCTGCGCCGGTGGCGAACTCGCGCAGCAGCTGGCTGCGGGTCTTGTACGGGCTGCAGCCCATCATCGCCGGCGCATCACTGGCGTTGAAGTGGCTGGCGCGGTGGGCATGCCATTCCGGGGTGCCCTGGATCAGGTTCACGGTGCGCATGCTCAGCCCTCCACCGCGGTCTGGGTCAGGCCGCCGGCAGCGGCATCGCTCTGCGGCTCGCCGGCATCCGCCTCGTCCTTCGGCAGGTTGCGGATCTCCTGCAGCTGGTCAGCGGTGAAGCGAGCCTTCGTCTGCAGCATGGCGATCAGGTCATCGGCCGACTTCTTGCCGCTGGCGATGATGTCCCACCACTTCGGCAGGTTCGCCACGAAGTCGGCTTCGGAGTACAGCGGCAGCTGCTTGTCGGCCTGACCCTCGATGGCGGCACGCGCCGGCTCGCCGCTGGCAGCGCCTGCCTGCGGCACATCCATGATTTCCTCGGCAATGGGCATGCCGCGCAGGACGTCCGGGAAGACGTCGCGCAGAGCGAAGGCGCGGGCGCGCATCTGGCGCATACGCTTCGGGTACTGCGTCCACGGGCCGCTCTTACCCAGCAGGCCGGCCACCTTGGCGTCGTCCATGCTGAAGGTACGAACCTCCTCGGACTCGCCGCGGCGCTTCACCCGGCACACGGCCGCGCTACCGTCGTCGCCCTCGGTGATGTACTCGCACAGCGGAGAGCTGCGCACCAAGGCGATGACGGCGTCGCCCCACAGCGCGGGCCGGCCGTTGATGATGGCCAGGTTCTGGAGTGCCTGCAGCGGCTTCAGGCCAAGCTCGGCGCCCCACTGGATGGCGATGAGGCAGTTGGCCGGCTTTCCCTTGAAGTCCTTCGGGACCAGGTCGCTGTCGGCGAGGTAGTCGCAGAACGTCAGGGCCTGCTCGAAAGTCTGCGGGCTGAGGTCGAACTGCTGGCGCGGCTGCGCCGCGATGGCGGTCTGCGGCTGGTGCTGGGTGGCGGAAACGCTCATGTTCATGGATCTCCGGCCGGCATCGCCGGCGTTCTGGGAATTGGTACCGCTGTCGGGAGTCGAACCGAGGGACCGTCGTCCCCGAACCTCCGGGTTAAGTACCCGGTGCTCTACCGAGAGCTGCAGCGGTGTGGTTGCCGGTCTTTCCCGGCTGTCAGCGGCGTTGCATCCGCACCACTCGTTGACCCATGAGCTTTCGCTGGGGCGGGTTACGTCTCCCGCGCGGCCCGCTGCTGCAGCAGCCCCGCCGCCTGGGTTCGGTCAGGCGGCCTGCTGCTGCTCGGCGACCTTGTGGTACGGGTACTTCTGCGGGAACGGCTTGATGTACGCGCCGAAGTGCTTGCCGAGGGAGTCGGCGCCCTTGAACGCCTGGAACTCCTCGGCGCTGAAGTTGGCGTAGTGATAGAGCGAGCCGGGGCCGCGCTTGTCGCCATAGCCCCTGGTAAACCGGATCGCGAGGGTGTTGGAGCCTGCGTCGTGGCCGATGCTGTGGATCTGGCTCGACTGCACGTCGAACAGCGCGATGTGATTCCGTTCCGGCATGGTGCGGGTCATAGGTGTTCTCCTGGGCGGGTAGAGAGGTGGCCGTGCTTTCCGGGCTGTCAGCCCTGCGCCACAGGGGGAGGCGCAGGGCAGGCGGATCAGGCAGCGAGGTCTTCCTGCTGCGTGGCGTCGTTGGCCTGGCCGGGCTGCAGGGTCAGGACCACGTTTTCGCGGATCAGCGCTTCGGTCAGCTCGGCTACTTCGTCGGGGGTGACGCTGGCCGACGCCTTGAAGGTCAGCTCGACGCTACCGCCCTCCTTCGGGGCGATGACGAACTTCTTGAGCTTCACGTCCACCAGGAAGATCGGCTGCGTGTTGTCGAGCTCACCGTCGATCTGCAGCTCGAAGCCCTTGAATTCGTGGCCCACCTTGATGGGCTCCAGGCTCGGGATCTTGATCTCGGTCAAGTGGTCGCCGATGGTCGGCAGCGACTGCTGCTCGCCCTTGCCCGGCTTGCGGAACAGGGCCTTGCGCAGTTCCTTGTCGAAGTGGTCCAGCACCAGGTTGCTGGTGCTGGTGGTGATGGACAGATCGACCGCCAGGTGCCGCTCATCGCCGTGCTTCTCGATGCGCAGGTTCACGTTGGAGACGGCCGCCGGGTTGTTCTTCAGGTGGAACATGTGGACCTCGTCGGTTGAGCCGGCCGGGCCGGCAGTGGGTTACTGCAGGTCTTCCGCCGGAACCGGCGTGGCGGAGGTCGGGGACTGGATGCTTCTGCGGCGCTGGGCCAGCGCCTTCTCGGCGCGGAGCCATTCCCGAGAGGTCTGGTAGGCAGCTGCGGTCAGTACCGCACCGGCCGTCAGCAGCAACAGGTAGCTGCCGTGCACCACGGCCAGCAGCACGCAGGCGGCGGCGAAGCCGCAGATCTGTCCCCACATCAGCACCGGCGCGAGGATGTAGGCGAGGCGGCGGCTCACGACATCACCGCCTTCAACGTATCCTGGAAAATCAGCACGGAGGCGGCGCCGACGATGAGGCCTAACACCGCGCCGTAGGCCATGAACTCGACCGACATGCGGATGGTCTCCGCCTTCAGCAGATCCTCGAACCGGGAGGTGTCGTCGCTCATGCGGCCTCCGGCGGCGGAGTGCTGAACTCGTCGCGGAATTGGCGGCGCAGCTGCAGTGCGTTGTTGACGACAGCCAGGCCACGGTTGCCGCGGCGCTGCTCGGCGTTGAGGCGGCGGAACAGCGGCGCCGGACTCAGGCCAGTGCAGTCGATCGCGTCGCGCACGGCCTGGAACTCGCGGATCTGGCGAACGTTGGTGTTCATGCGGTTGCTCCTTCGGGTGCGTGCTGGTGGCTGGCGATGAGGCAGGCAATCTCGGCCCGTGCGGCGCGCAACCGGTCGCGGCGGTACTCCGCCCAATCGCAGACCCGGTCGGCGTGGATGTCGCGCTCGCCCTTCCGCGCGGCGGTACGGTCAGCACGGCTGCGGTGGCGGGAGAGGCTTCGGCTGATCACCTCGATTTCGTCGTCGAGGATCTGGAGAACGGCGGCGCTCATGCCGCGACCTGTGCCAGCAGATGGTCGATGGCGCCATTGGCGGACAGACCCTTGTCGTCGGCTACGTCCTCGACTTCCTCGTTGACGTAGGCGTCGCGGGCATCGCGGATCAGGGCCGCGAAGGCAGCGTCTTGGCAGGAATCGAGAAGGCGGGCAGCCTTGGCCCAGAAGGCAGGCGACTGGCAGCCGAACGTCTGCTCCAGCATGGTCGGGGCGGCGCGAAGGGCCTCCAGCGCCGTGCTGTCGACGGCAGCCTCAGCGGCGATGCGCGGGTCCTCACGGTTCTCCCAGGTTGCCTGGGCGCGGTGGGAAGCTGAATTGAGGGCGGTGTGGTCCATCTCGGGCTCCGGCGGTCCAGCACGGTGCTGGTCGACTGAGGCGAGATTAGGGGGCTAAACGGATCCTGTCAAGTGCGCTAAACCAACGGGCTAAACGGCTAGTTCGGTACCCCTACCGCGGCGAGCCGGATGCATGGTAGTTGAGCTGCCCTTAGGCGGTTGTCGTATTGCCCGATGCCAGACTGACCACAACGCAATGCTGGCATCGCACCTCTTGATTCTCCGGGGGCAAGGCTGGCAGCACGGCCGGTTGCTGACTTCAACGGGTTGAACATCTGGCCAAAAAAAAAGACCCCACATGTGCGGGGTCTCTTCGAATGCTCAGGAGCAAATGCCAGCAAGAAACGCAGCTGGCTTAAAGAGCGGAGTTCTCTTTCTTCTTGAACTCTTCAGCACATTGCTCGAAGTTCTTGTACTCGTAAGCCACCCTGATCTGTCCTATCCCGCTCACTCCGTTGTCCGCACTCGCCTCAATGAGGATCGTGGCGAGGTCATTGGGGAGCTCGAGCTTAGATGCAGACCATATGGAGTTAAGGTGCCGCTCTCCCTTGGAAAGCGCCATCATGAAATCTTCTGGATCATTCCAAATTGACCCACGCATGACTCTGTCCATGCCATCAGTAGGCGTCCCATACTTGGTGGCGAGCGCATCCCTGAGTTCTTCAAATTTGCTTCTCAGTTCCATGCCATAGCGGTTTGTACTGACATCACTGTAGGCAGAGAGCTTGCAGAGCCCATGCGTGCTAGAGACGACGTACGCGTACTGACTGAAGCCTGGATGAGGATTTGGCGCAGATCGGTACATGTAGAAGTAGTCATCCCGGTGCTCAGGTGACGCACCAATTGCCTTCTGCAACGCATCTGCCGAAATACCCATCTCTGTGCCAAAAGGTCCCGAGTACGTTTTCTTGGGCTCCTTCGTGGCGACCTCCGTCTTACCTTCCGGTTTTGAAGGTATTTCAGATGTGCCTGTCGGCTCTCCCTTGCTGCACGCAGCCAAGAAGAAGATAAGCGTCAAACATCCAACTCGTTTCATGACTTCCATTTCCCCCCTGGTTAAAATTCTTCGCCGCGCCGCATGATGGCACCGCCGACAACGCGTCCAGCGACGTGAAGCGTGTCGATCTCGTCCGTGGGTAACACCGCGCTTTGGTACTTTGTGTTGGTGCTTACGATGTGCAATCCATTAGGCAGCATTTGCAATCGTTTCACCATGGTGTAGCCGTTGAGATTTATCAGGTAAACGCCGTCGCCGTCGAAGTAATTGCGGGCGGTGTCGACCATCATCACATCACCCGTTCGGATATCCGGGTACATGGAATCCCCATGCACTGTGATGAGTTGAATGCGACCTTCCTCTGGAAGAAATCCGATCTGGCTTCGCACCTGCCACTCAGCGATATCAACCTCGCGAAGTACTGCAGGGAAGTCTTGATTCACTACGCCACCTCCGCCGGATGCCTGACCTTCCATCATGTGGAAGCGAACATACCCGGGGGGAATCTCAGGCGGGGAGACTGCCGGTCGCGTTGCCGCCTCTCCACGCATAGGCAGCTCACCATACAGGAGCCAGCGCGGCCGAACAGCTAGCGTGGAGCAGATGCTCTCAACAACGTGGGCCTTGATGTTCTCGGGCTGCACCTTCCCCTCGGTTTGCCACTGACTCACCTGGCCCTTGGTGGTGCCGGCGAGGGTGGCAATCTCTTGGAGTGAGCGGCCGGACTCACGTACAGCTAGAGCCATGCGGGCGGCGAATGTGTCTCTCATTTAGTGAGCTTAACGGCTAGTGCGTTTAGTGTGCTTGTACGAAGACGTTTAGCGAACTACACTGCGTCCATGGACATGACTAAACGCGCAGTACGGGAAGCCCTCGGCGGCAAAGACGCTGACGTGGCTCGCTTCTTCGGAGTGACGGCCGGTGCGGTTTCGCAATGGCCTGATGACGACTTGCTGCCAGAAGGCCGGCAATGGCAGGCGAGGGCGCTCCGTCCCGACCTGTTCGGTGACTTCCGGCAACCGCCGGCGAACGATCCCGAGCAGCACGACCAGGCTGCCTGACCGTGATCTATGCCCCTCTCCGGCTTTCCCGTGCGTGTGGTGACCGCGGGCCTGGCGCAGGAGAGGGGCGCCTTTCTTCCCTGAGTTGATTTCGTCCATGGCGCTGATGGTGCGCCGCAGTCGCCGCCCCGTCTCCAATCGAGAATACCGCCCATGAATGTCACCGATGCCGCCTACGACACCGTCCACCAGTACCCGGGCGGCAGCGAGGCCCTGGCGCCCAGGATGGGCATGTCCGCCGCGACCTTGCGCGGCAAGGTCAACCCGAATACCGACCGCAACCTGCTGAGCCTGCAGGAGGCGGATGCGCTTATGGCGCGCACCGGTGATTACCGGATCCTCCATGCGCTTGCTGCGACGCACGGGTTCGTGCTGCAGGCGAGTAACGCCCCGAAGGGCGGCACGATCATCACTGCCATGCTTGCCGCTCAGGCAGCCAAGGGTGATCTGGCCGAACTGGTGGCGGACGCGATGGCGGACGACCGAATCAGCGGCAACGAGTCCGATCGAATCACGCGCGGCGTCATGCAGGTGATCGTCAAGCTGCTGGAAGTGAGCCAGCACGCTGAGGCAGCGGCGGAGCGGGGTGGGGTATGAGCGTAACCCCGGCTCAGATCGCGGCAGTTAGCAGGCGTCGCCGGCGCCGAAAGGGCATAGCTTTTCTATCCCCTACCAATGGTGGATACCCTGTGAACGCAACAGAGAAAGCCCTCATCGCCGTCCGTTCCATCTGGCACATCGCTGGCTGTCAGCAGCTGTTGAAGGAGGGGGCATGAGCATTCAGTTCTCCTGGCAGTCCGCTGTCACGAAGTCCGAGCTGGAGGGCTCGACCAAGCTGGTGCTGCTGGTGATCGGCACGTACATGAACCAGCACGGCGATGGCGCATTCCCGTCGTATCGCACCATCGCGGCCGGGGCTTCGCTGAACCGTGCGACCGTGATTCGCCACGTGGATATCGCGGTCTCGCAGGGGTGGTTGAAGAAGAAAAGCCGGATCCGGATTGCTGGTGCGTCTGGTCGACTCGAAGCTGACTCGAACACGTACCAGATCGCCTTTCCGGTGGTCGCGGAGGACGACCAGGGTAGTCGCACAGAACGACCACCCCTAGTCGCACAGGGCGACCCTAACACCCCACCTTTAACACCCCAAGGAACACAAGAACCCCCCATACCCCCCAAGGGGGGCGACGACTTGGATTCCAAATCGAAGCCCGGTGCGAAGCCGAGGGCGAAGCGACTGAAGCGCGAGCTGATCACGTTCCCGCAGTTCGTGGAGGCCTGCCGGGCAGCGGGCGAGCGGATGATCCGCGCTGACGACCCGATCTTCGACTTCGCTGAAGACGCCGGCATTCCGCGCGACTTCGTGGCGCTGGCCTGGCGCGAGTTTGCGATCAGACACCGCGACAGTGGCACGCAAAAGCGGGACTGGCGCGCCCACTTCCGCGATGCCATCCGCCGGAATTGGCTCAGGCTGTGGTGGTGTTCCCCTGCTGGCGGCTGCGAGCTGACGACCGCTGGAGTGCAGGTCAAGCGGGAGCGTGACGCCGAGCGCGAACGTGATCGGCAGGAGCAGCAGCTTCAGCAGGAAAAAGCCGCATGAGTGCCGTGCCCGTCTATCTGGACAACGTCGCCCAGCTGCGTGTGCCGCCGCATTCCGTGCCGGCCGAGCAGTCGGTCCTCGGCGCGCTGCTGCTGGTGGGCGAATCGCTGGCTCAGGTCCGCGACCAGCTGGCGCCGGAGGACTTCTACCGCCGCGAGAACCAGCTGATCTACCAGGGCATCTGCGGCGTGGCCGACCTGAAGCGCGAGGTGGACGTGGTGACCGTGGGCGACTGGATCACGGCCAACGTCGAGATCGGCGCGCAGGAGCTGGTGGCCACCGTCTACGACCTGGCAGGCAGCACGCCCTCCGCGGCAAACGTGCGCGCCTATGCCGAGATCGTGCGCAACAAGGCGCTGCTGCGGCAGCTGATCGAGGCCACCACCGACATCGCCGACAGCGCCTACAGCGCCAGCGACGACGAGGCGGAGGAGGTCGTGTCCGCCTCGGCGACGAAGCTGGCCAGCCTGACCGTGAAGTCGAGCGGCAGCGGCGGTCTGGTGATGGTGCGCAGCGGCGTCCAGAAAGCCTGGGACGAAATGGAAGCGCGCTTCCACGGAGAGGGCACGCAGGGCCTAGTGCCGAAGTGGAACAGCGTGCGCCGGAAGATCCCGTATCTGGAGCCTACCGACCTGATGGTGCTGGGCGCACGCCCGGCCATGGGCAAGACCGCCCACGCCCTGAACTGGGCCGAGGACGCGGCTGCCGGCGGCAGGAACGTCGCCGCCTTCAGCCTGGAGATGTCCGCTTCCCAGTGGAGCCTGCGCCTCATGGCCGCGCACGCAGGCGTCGACCTCAACCGCATGCGCGAGAAGGGCGCGCTGGACAATGACGAGTGGGCACGGCTCTCGCAGGCCCGAAATTACATCCAGTCGCTGCCGCTGGCCATCGATGACTGCGGCGCGCTGTCGGTTGATGCCTTGGCAGCGCGTGCATCCCGCATGCACGCCAAGGTGCCCGGCGGCCTGGGCCTGATCGTCGTGGACTACCTGCAGCTACTGACAGGTAAGGCCAAGTCGGATAACCGGAACGAGGAGGTGTCGTACATCTCGCGCCGGCTGAAGGGTCTGGCCAAGGAGCTGCACTGCCCGGTCATGGCGCTGTCGCAGCTCAACCGCGGCGTGGAGAGCAAGACCGACAAGCGCCCGAGCATGGCCGACCTTCGCGAATCCGGTGCCATTGAGCAGGACGCCGACGTGATCGCCTTCCTGTACCGCGACGACTACTACAGCAAGGACGCCTGCGGTGCCCCAGGGATCTCCGAACTGATCGTGGCCAAGAACCGCCAGGGCGAGACCGGCACCTGCTACCTGCAGCACAGGCTGCAGTGCAGTGCCTTCGATGACTACAGCGGCCCCCGGCCGAACTACAGCCTCAAGGGCGTGGCCACTGCTGGCGGTGGCGACGACGACTTCGATGTCCCGTCGCCCGGCCGCCGCCGGCGCAGCCGCCGCGACATGGCCGCAGGAGATGACGCATGACCGCGATGACAGCAGCTGCGCGCAAGATCCGCGCGAAGCGGGCCAGCCGGCCCATCTACGCCCTTTGCCTGCGCCTGGTCGATCCGGCCACGGGCGAGGAAATCGGCGCGTTCGCCCCGAGCAACGACATCGATCGCAGGCTGGCCAAGGACCGTGGCTACCGCGTTGGCCATGAGTACCGGCTGGAGATCAAGGCGTCGCGCAATGCCGCGTTCCATCGCCTGGCTCACGTCATCGGTCACCTGCTGGTCGACAACGTTGAGGCGTTCCGCGACCTGGACGCGCATGCCGCGCTGAAGCAGGTGCAGCTGGAGTCGGGGATCTGCTGCGAGATGGTGGAGATGGACGCCAGCCCGGTGGTGAAGGCGCTGCTGGATGCCGCAGAGACGGTTCTGGGCGCGGGCGCGCGAAAGGTGCTGGCGGCGGTGCTGCCGGAGATTCGGACCATCCCGGTGAAGGTGGCCCAGTCCCTGGCCTTCGATTCGATGGAGGAGGAGGACTTCGCCGCCTTCTTCAAGGGCATCACTGCCTGGATCGGTGACCACTACGCGCAGGTCATGCTGGACGACGTACGCGCGGACTACTGGCGAATGGTCCATGGCAGGCTGCAGGGGAGGGCAGCATGACCTGTTCACTCCATCCGTTGGAGCAATTTGCGATTTTCGTCCAGAAGTGCAGCGAGTTCCTCACCGCTGTCTGCGAGAACCTTTGCCGCTTCGATAATCGCGTTGACCTCCCTGTGAAGCCACGGGGGCATGGGCAGTCTAGTGCGCTCGTCTTCAGGGAAGACTGTCTCCGCCATGGTTACAAATATCGAGATCAACGCTGTGTGCGGCAGAGCATGGATCAGGTATTGGTCCATGCTTGCGGCCGGCCCATCCAGAAAATGCTGTGGGCTAGGGGCGGCCCGCGCTGCAGCGATGCACAGTCGGTAGGCTTCAAGAGCAGTTGCCTCGTCGAGCCGAGCATCCTCAGCAGTAAGCACCTGATAGGGGATCATCGAAGCTACCGCTGCTCCACGGAGTCTGTTGAACGCTGCAGCGGACCTGAGCAGCTCATCACTCTCGGCCCTTCTCACCTCCTGCTCTCGAAGAAGATGAGCCTGCTTTGCGTAGTGCCAGGCTCCGATTCCAACCGCCCACGTGCCGGCCGCGGCGGCAAACGCAATCAGTACATCCTTGTTGAAAACAACGCGCGCCGCTTCCTCGGTCCCAAAAACCATTGCACCAGTGAAGACCCCCATGCAAAGCGCCAAGGCCAGGGGTACGAGCGCGTCTGCGGGACTCCTGGTCTTCGCTTTTTCCCTTTGCTGACTGTCTTCCATGGCGTGCGGAATCTGAGAATGGAGGGCAGAGCATGAGGCGCGGACGTTCCACCGGCAAGCCGACCTTGGCTCAGCAGCAGCGGATGGACGCCATCACCGAGATCGGCTGCATCGTCTGCGGCGCCCTCGGCTACGGTTTCATGCCCTGCCAAGTGCACCATCTTCTGGTTGGCGGCAAGCATGGGCAGAAGCGGCGCGGCCACGATTGCACCCTCGGGCTGTGTCCTTGGCACCACGTCGGTGAGCCGATGGCCGGCCTCAGCCATTCGGCCTGTGCAGACCGCTATGGCCCCAGCTACGCCCGCGAACCGCGCCGGTTCCGGCAGGAGATCGGCACCGACGAATACCTGCTGGACCTGCAGAACACCCTGATTGAACAGTACCTGGAGAAGACATCATGGCGACCCGCCGCCTGACCTTTGGCATCGACCCTGGCTTGTCCGGGGCGGTGGCCACCCTGATCGACGGCGAGCCCGGCCCGATCCTCGATATGCCCACCCGCGAGGTGGACGGCTGGAAGGAGGTCGACGCCCGCGCAGTTGCGACCTTCATCCGTGCCCAGCGCGAGGCTCATCCTGGCGCCGAGCTGCAGGCAGCGCTGGAGAAGGTTGGTGCGCGGCCCGGCGACGGCGGGACCAGCGCATTCCGCTTCGGCGACAGCTACGGCCAGGTCCGCGCGGTGCTGCAGGTGATGGGGGTGCCCTACCTGCGTGCCATCCCAGCCGTGTGGAAGCGCCGCTTCGGCCTGATTGGCCAGAACAAGGACGCCGCCCGGCTGCTTGCCATCCAGCGCTTCCCGGCCGCCGCGGTGCAGCTGCAGCGGAAGAAGGACAACGGCCGGGCCGACGCGCTCCTCATCGGGCTCTGGGCTGAGCACCAGCTGGCCATGGGCCAGGTCGCCGCATGACCGGCGCCGAACTGCGCATGCAGAAGCGGTACCGGTCCTACGTGCAGAAGCACGGCCGATGCTCGGTCTGCCAGTTCCGCGCCGCCGGCACCGCGGGCTTCCATTGCAAGGGCTGGCCCGATCGGGCCGGCACCTGCGACACCGACAGCAAGCTGCCGGTTTTCCGATTCGATGACGCCGTACTGGAGGGCATGCGCGATGCGCAACACTGATCCGCTGACCGAAGAACTGCGCCGCTGGGGCCACGCCCAGGTGAATCGCTTTGCCCTGAGCCGCGCCGACCGCAGCGTGCACGTGCTGGACAAGGTCCGCGACCATGCACCTCTCACCAGGGAACGGGCCCTTCAGGACCTCGTCGGCCGCGATGGAACTGACCGCCGCCGGCTGATGGCTGCTGGTAGTGGGGTGCAAGGCCTGCGCATCGTGCCGCTGTGGGCCGCCGATCCCATTCGTGCTTCCAACGATGCTGACCATCCTCACGACAACCCGGAGATCGCTGTGGATGTAGGGGTGCCCGATGAACTGCGCTGGATCGACCGGGCGCTGGCTTCGATGGAGAGGCGGCACCCGGTGCGGGCGCTGATCGTGCGCACCGAGTTCACCGTGTCGGCCAGTCAGGCGGTGAAGGCTCGGATGGTGGCCGAGCAGTACGGCGGCACGCTCTCGGTCTGGCAGTACCGCCGGGAGCTGCAACGCGGGGTAGACTTCATGGGCGGCAGGATCGCCGCGTAAATCAGGGGTTACAGCATGGCAGCATCTGCAGAAGAAATCGCTCGGGACATCATGGTCGCCGCTGCGGCCCACCGGCAGTCGGGCGTACCCAATGGTGATTGGCTGGGCACGCAATACAAGGCTCTGCTCAAAGCCGTCGGTGAGGCAATGCACGATGAGTCCAAGGCACGCAAAGCGCGAAATGCCGAATGATTTCTCTTGACAAGTTGCACAATCGAATGCCCTAATTCTGCAACTGTCAAGAATTGTCCCTGAAGCCCCGGCCCTGCGCTGGGGCTTCTGCGTTTCCGGGACCCAGAACACCGATCAACCACCGCGCCGAAACCCCCTCCGCTCGCCGTGAGGCGATTGGGGCTGGCGTCAACGCAGGCGGGCGGTCTGCGCACGGTCCTTGGAGGCCGGGCAGCGCCTAGGCAGCGGTGGTGATCGGCCCTCTACGCCCGCAGCCCCCCGGACCAACCACACCGTGCAGCGAAGCCGGTCGAGGGGCGGGCACCTATTCCGGAGACACCATGGTGAGCACCGAAACCGTAGCTGCCGCCATGGGCGCCGGCCAGTATGCGCAGGCCCTGGAAGACGGCTGCATCCAGTTCGGCATCGTGACCGCACTGCAGAAGGCCCACTTCCTGGCACAGGTCGCGCACGAATCCGATGGCTTCCGCACGGCGACCGAGTACGCCTCGGGCCGCGCCTACGAAGGCAGAGCCGATCTGGGCAACGTGCAGCCGGGCGACGGCATGCGCTTCAAAGGCCGGGGGCTCATCCAGCTGACCGGGCGCGAGAACTACGCGACCTTCAGCAACGCCATGGGGCAGGGTGACCTGTTCGTGCGCAGCCCCGAATTGGTTGCACAGCTGCCCTGGGCGGTTTCGGCGGCCGGGTGGTTCTGGAAGCGCAAGGGCCTGAACGCCCTAGCTGACCGCGACGACGTCGTGGCGGTGACTCGGCGCATCAACGGCGGCACCAACGGGCTGGAAGATCGAAAGCGCCGACTGGCCCAGGCCAAGAAGCTGTTCCGCCTCGCATGACGGCCGCCAAGAAGAAGGCCGCGAAGCTGTCGCCAGTGAACCAGCTGCAGGGCGTGCTGGTGGTGCTGGAGAACCAGAAGGCCAAGAATCCAACCGCCGAATTGTTGCTGGCCATCCGCGAGATGGTGAGCGACGCGCTGGCGGTGCTGCAGGAGCCGGACCCCACCAAGCAGCGCATTGCGTTCGTGCTGCTGGCGGTCCAGCAGTCGACCCAGGTGGCGGTGAAGGTGGTGCGCGGCAAGCGCCTCACCCGCGTGACCATCATCGACCAGCCGCTCTATCACTGGGCGCTGGAGGAAATTCACTCACTGGCAGGTGCCGCATGACCTTCGCGACCCGAAACGTTGGCGCCGCGCGCGTGGGCATCGCCGTGCTGGTGTTGTTCCTGGTTGGCATGGCCATGGCGGCCCTGATCGCGGTGGCCATCCCGCCGGAGAACAAGGATTCCTTCGGCATGCTGATCGGTGGCCTGAACAACGCCACCGGCATGGTCATCGGCTACTTCTTCGGCATGACCCGCAAGGGTCCGGGGGCCTGACGTGAACCGAATCGCCATCTACCTGCTGGCGTTCGTTGCCTGGTCCGCTTGCATGTTCAGTGCCGGCTGGGCCTGGCGCGGCGACCGCGCCGAGACAGGGGAAGCCCTGCAGCACGCCAGTACCAGCGCTGGCCAGGTCCAGCAGCTCACCGAGACCCGTGTCGTCGAACACAGCCAGGCCGAGGCGCTGGCCACCATCGGAGCCAAGCATGAAGAAGACCGGACTGCGGCCACGGCCGTCCCTGCTGCTGTTGCTGCTGGTGTGCGTGATGGCAGCCTCCAGCTGCGCGACGACCTCGCCACCTGCAATACCGCTCGCCTGTCCCAAGCCGCCGCCGGCGCCGTCGAACGTGACCAGGCAGCCCAACTACGAGCAGAGGTCGCGGGAGCTCTTGTTCAAATCGGACGAGACGCGGACGACCACGTCCGCGCCTGCCAAGCCGTGATTGACGCTGACCGTAACGCTGGTGCGGGCGGCACACCTGCCAGAGGCGTTTCGCCTCCGAACGCTACGAATGATGGCCTGTAGTAGAGGCGGAATGGCCGAGCTGATGATGGCTTTGACGAGTTCAGGGGAGATCATGGTTTCCATGGTGGGGCTGTTTCCTCTTGTGAGTTATATAGGTACCGAATCAGGTTCGGTCCGCCTTTCGGGTGTACGTGTACCGAAACGGTGAGCGCTGATTCATAGGGTGTCTCGCCCTTGCTGGCTGCTCCACTTCCGCGATTTCCGCCGGCGCGTGCATCGTCGGCGAGGCCCCACCGCCATTCCACTTGCGGAATTTCCGCCCCGACTATGGCCAAGACCAAACCAGCACGGATGCCGCCGCTGACCCCAAAGCAGCAGCGGTTCGTCCAGGAATACCTGCAGGACCACAACGGCACCCAGGCGGCCATCCGCGCTGGGTATAGCGACAGGACGGCGAAGCAGCAGGGTTCCCGGCTCCTGAGCGAGCCGCGCATCCAGGCTGCGGTGCGCGCCGGCCAGCAGAAGGTGGCCAAGAAAGCCGAGGTGACCGTCGACAGCCTGATGGCCGAGCTGGAGCAGGCCCGGAAGCTGGCGCTGAAGGAGAAACAGGCCAGCGCGGCGGTCACCGCCACGATGGGCAAGGGGAAGCTGGCCGGCCTGCTGGTGGAGAAGCACAAGCACAGCGGCGCGATCGGCACCTACGACCTGAGCAAGCTTTCAGACCATGAACTCGACCGCCTTGAACAGATCCTCGGTCCGGTTGCCGACGCTGGCGGAGATCCGGGCGGAGCGGGCGAGGAGGGCGGCTGACGCCGAGCGCGAGCGCCTTGCCCGCGATGGCGAGGCGATCAGGCAGCGCTGCACCACACTGGCTGGCTTCATCCGTGAGGCATGGCCGGTTCTGGAGCCGGCACAGCCGTACGTGCACGGCTGGCACATCGATGTCCTGTGCCAGCACCTGGAAGCGATCACCGACGGACAGATCACCCGGCTGCTGATCAACATTCCGCCGGGCACCATGAAATCGCTGGTGGCCAGCGTGTTCTGGCCGGCATGGGAATGGGGCCCGCGGGGCCTGCCGTCGATGCGCTACCTGACGACCTCCTATGCGGAGAAGTTCGTCAAGCGCGACAGCCGGCGCATGCGCGACCTGGTGCAGTCGGAGTGGTTCAGCAGTCTCTGGCCGGAGATCGAGCTGAACCGGTCGGGCGAGATGTCCTTCGCCAATTCGAAGATGGGAAACCGCGAGGGCATGGCGTTTGCCAGCCTGACCGGTGGCCGCGGCGACCGGGTCATCATCGATGATCCGCACTCGACGGAGACGGCGGAGAGCCCGGCGGAGCGCGCGACAACGACCCGCATCTTCCGCGAGTCGGTGCCCACCCGACTGAACAACCCGGCCACGTCTGCAATCGTGGTGATCATGCAGCGCCTGCACGAAAAGGACGTGTCGGGGCAGATCCTGGACCTCGGTCTCGGGTATGAGCACCTGATGCTGCCGATGGAGTTCGAGCCAGAGCGCCGCTGCCGGACGTCTATCGGGTTCGAGGATCCGCGCACTGAGGATGGCGAGCTGCTGTTCCCTGAGCGCTTCCCCCGCGCGGTGGTCGAGCGCGATAAGAAGATCCTGGGCAGCTACGCGGTAGCCGGCCAGCAGCAGCAACGGCCAACCCCGCGCGACGGTGGCAAGTTCAAGCGGGAATGGTTCGAAGTGGTAGAGGCCGCGCCGGCGATCCTGGCGGCGCGGAAGGTCCGGCGATGGGACTTCGCTGCGACGGATCCGAAGCAGCAGAAGACGAAAGGCGATCCCGACTACACCGTGGGGCTGCTGTTGGGCGAGGTCGGCGGCGTCTACTACGTGCTGGACATCGTCCGGGACCGGCAGTCGCCGGCGGGCGTCGAGAAGATGCTGAAGAACACAGCCCTGCAGGACGGCCGAACCATCAAGGTTCGGATCCCGCAGGACCCTGGCGCCGCCGGCAAAAGCAATGCCGCGCACCAGGTGAAGCTGCTGGCCGGCTGGGACGTGAAGGCCGCGCTGGAGTCCGGATCCAAGGAGGTCCGCGCAACGCCGGTTGAAGCTCAGGCCGAGGCCGGAAACATCAAGCTGGTGAATGGCCCGTGGGTGGCGGCGTTCTTGGATGAGATCGCCGAATTCCCCAACGCAAAGCACGACGACCAGGTGGACGCGCTTTCGGGCGCTTTCGCTGAGCTGGTCACCGGCAGCACCTACAACCTGGGGAACGCGCTCTGATGGGCAAGCTCGCACAAATCAAAGACGGGCTGGTCAATCTGGTGGCCAACCTGGGTACGCCGCGCGACAAGGCGGCCTCGACGTTCTACGGCATTCCGACCCTGTCGGAGCAGGAGGCAGACAACGCCTACCGCGGCACCTGGCTGGCGCGGAAGGTGATCGACATCCCGGCGATGGACAGCTGCCGGAAGTGGCGCGGTTGGAGCGCCGATCAGGCGAACATCACCGCGATCGAGGGTGAGGAAAAGCGGCTGGGCCTGCAGCAGAAGCTGCTGGAAGCACTGATCCGTGCGCGCCTCACCGGCGGAGCCGCGCTCTACATCGGTACCGGTCACTCCGATCCGATGCTGCCGCTGAAGCCTGAGTCCTTGGGCAAGGCCGGCATCCGTCATCTGAACGTGCTGTCGAAGCGCGTGCTCCAGGCGGGTGAGTTGGACCGCGATCCCGAGTCGCCGGGCTATGGTCGACCTGCGTTCTACACCCTGAGCAGCGGCACCGCCGGGCAGTTGCAGATCCATCCATCACGGCTGGTGATTCTGCAGGGCGCGGTGAGGCCCGACCCGGAACTGGACACCAGCAACGGTTGGGGCGACTCGGTCCTGTTGGCGATCAGCAAGGCGATCAAGGACGCCGACGCCAGCGCTGCGAACATCGCCTCTCTGGTGTTCGAAGCGAAGGTCGATGTGATCAAGATTCCGAACTTCATGGCGCAGCTGGCCGATCCGGGCTACGAGGAAAAGGTCCTCAATCGGCTGCAGCTGGCTGCGATGGCCAAGGGGATCAACGGCACCTTGGTGATGGACGCCGAGGAAAACTACGATCAGAAGCAGCTCCAGTTCGGCGGCCTGGTCGACCTGCTGATGGGCTTCATGCAGCTGGTGTCGGGTGCTTCGGACATCCCGATGACCCGCCTGCTGGGCCAGTCGCCTGGTGGTCTGAACGCCAGCGGCGAGAGTGACCTGCGGAACTACTACGACCGCATCAGCAGTAACCAGGAGCTGGTGCTGCAGCCGGCGCTGCAGGTTCTGGACGAGTGCCTGATCCGCTCGGCGCTCGGTAGCCGGCCGGCCGAGGTGTTCTACAACTGGCGCAGCCTGTGGCAGACCACTGACAACGAACGCGCGGGAATTGGCAAGACCACTGCAGAGACCATCAAGACCATCTCCGAAACGCGGCTGCTACCGGATGAGGTGATGTCCACGGTGGCGGTGAACATGCTGACTGAAGCCGGCGTCGCACCGGGCCTGGAAGCCGAGATGCTGAAGTACGGCGAAGCCACCCCGCAGAGCGACGAACAGGACGACGACGAGCAGCGCGCCGCTGCAACGCCGGTGAAGGACGCCCAGCCCCGTTCGCTGTATGTCAGCCGCAAGGTAGTGAATGCCGACGAGATCGCGGCTTGGGCGAAGGAGCAGGGCATCGGAGAGCTGCAGCATGACCTGCATGTCACCGTCGCCTACTCGCGCCAGGCCTTCGACTGGATCAAGGCCGGCAACGCCAACGAGTGGAGCAACGGCGGCAAGGACGAGCTGGCCATCCCCGAGGGCGGCCCGCGCGCGGTTGAGCCGTTGGGTGGTATGTCGGCGGTGATCCTGTTCGCGTCGGCGCAGCTGTGCTGGCGGCACGAAAGCATCATCCGCGCGGGTGGGTCGCACGATTACCCGGATTACACCCCGCACATCAGCCTGACGAAGGCGACTGTCGACCTGTCGAAGGTCGAGCCCTACCGCGGCCGCATCGTGCTGGGCCCGGAAATCTTCGAAGAAATTCGAGAGGACTGAATCATGGAGATCTTCGACAGCCTGGCGCTCGACGCGTCCGGGCTCGCTTTCACGCGCGACGGTTTCCTGGTCGGCGATGCCAAGGTCAGCCGCGCAGGCAACGTGCAGCAGTACCTGGGCCGCGAGCTGGGCCTGACTGGAGACGAAGCTGGCCGGGTGTACGGGGTCTACCGCGATCCGGCCACTGTGTTCGATGAGGACAGCATGCGCTCGCTGGTGGGCCGGCCGGTCACGCGCGGCCATCCGCCGAAGGGCGTCACCGCCGACAACTGGAAGGAACTGACCGTCGGGCAGGTGGGTGGCCGTGTTGTGCGTGACGGCGAACACGTGGTTGCCCCCATGGCAATCATGGACGCCGCGTCCGCCAAGGAGGTGGCCGCCGGCGCGCGGTCGCTGTCGGCCGGCTACTCGGTGGAAATCGTCGCCGACGAAGGGGTGGCTCCCGACGGCACCCCGTACCAGTACCGGCAAGCCGGACCGCTGCGCTTCAACCACGTGGCCTACCTGCCGGACAACAACCCGCGCGCCGGCAACACCCGCATGGGTGATTCGCAATGGGGCCCGGCCCCGCTCACGCAGTACGAACTCGCGCTAGTCGACCGGGCGCGTGGTCAGCAGCACCAGCACGGCGACGACCACAATCCATCTACGAGGAAAGAACCCATGAGCGACAAGACCATCTTGGTCGATGGGCTGTCCGTCGTCACCAACGACGCCGGCGCCCAGGCCATTGGCAAGCTGCAGCAGCAGCTGAAGGAAGTACAGACTGCAGCTGCCAGCGCAGACGCCAATTTCCAGACCGTCATGGCCGCCAAGGACGCGGCCATCGCCAAGGTCGAGGCGGAGCGTGATGACCTGAAGGCCAAGGTGCTGAGCGACGCCGATCTGGACCAGCGTGTGCAGCAGCGCGGCGACCTGGTGGCCAAGGCCAAGGCCGTGCACGACGCCGACTACAGCGGCAAGACCGATGCCGAGGTCCGCAGGGTTGCAGTGGTCGCCAAGCTCGGCGACGCCGCAGTGGCCGGCAAGACCGATGCCTACATCGAGGCCCGCTTCGACATCCTGGCCGACGAAGCCAAGCCGGTCGATCCGGTCGCCCAGGCGCTGCGCGACAGCTCCACCCACCGCCAGCCCGTGAAGGACAACGGTTACGCCGCGTCCGTGGCCGGCCTGGATTTCCGCACCGCTGGCCACAAGGAGGCCTAAGCCATGGCACTGCAGACCAACTACCCGGACACCCAGTCGGCCGCCATTGCTGGCGCGCCGGCGACCATGCTGCCGGCCACCGACATCTCCCGCACCGTCGAGGGTGCGGCCATCGCCTTCGGCAAGGCCGTCGAGCAGGGCGCCACCGACAAGTCGGTGAAGGCCTTCGCCGGCGGCAAGTACGTCGGCATCGCGCTGCTGGATCGCTCAGCCTCGGGCCTGACGGTCACGGCAGGCCAAGTCACCGGCCGCGCCACCGATGCGTTCGGCGTGGGCGAGTCCGCGCGCGTACGCGTGAAGGGCGACATCTGGGTCGTCGCGTCGGTCGCCGTTGCCGCGCGTGATGCGGTCTATCTGACCGCCGGTGGCGCCTTCACCAACGTCTCCACCGGGAACACCGCAGTTCCCGGTGCCAGCTGGGACACCAGCACCACCGCCGCCGGCCAGCTGGCCGTCGTCCGTCTCGGCTAAGGAGTCAACCACATGAGCGCAATTCCCCTGATCGACGCCCAGGCAGCACTGGGCTTCGTGGTCGCCCAAGCTTCGATCATCGAGCCGGGCGTCTACCGCACCGTTTACCCAGATGTGCAGTACCGCACCCTGGTGCCAGTGGATACCTCGGGCAGCGAGTTCGCCACTTCGGTGACTTACTTCGCGCAGGACCAGTTCGGCACCGCCAACTGGATCAACGGCAATGCCGACGACATCCCGAAGGCCGGCACCACCCGCGCGAAGTTCGAGACCCCGGTCTACACCGCCGGCATCGGCTACGGCTTCGGCTGGGAGGAAGTCGGCCGCGCACAGATGCTGGGCATCAATCTGTCCACCGAAGACGCTGCGGCAGCGCGCCGTGCATCGGAGGAAATGGTCGATCGCGTGGCGCTGCTGGGTGACTCCAGCAAGGGTTTCACTGGCCTGTTCAACGCAGCCGGCGTCACTCCCGTGGCCGCGCCGACCGGCAGCTGGGACGCCACCACCGATTCGCAGCTGATCGTGGCCACGATGAACCAGGCGCTGCTCAACGTGTTCAATGGCACGAACACTGCCTCGATCGCCAACACGCTGCTGCTGCCGTGGACGAAGTACCTGCTGATCGCTACTCGCAAGATGAGCGACCAGAGCGACATGACCATTCTGCAGTGGTTCCTGGCCAACAACGTCTACACCGTGCAGACCGGCCAGCAGCTGACCCTTCGCGGCGTGCGTGGCCTGGACACGGCCGGCGTCGGCGGCATCACGCGCCTGGTGGCGTACCGCAACGATCCGCAGGTGCTGAAGCTGCACATGCCGATGCCGCACCGCTTCCTGCCGGCCTGGCAGAGCGGCCCGCTGCGCTGGGACATCCCGGGCGTCATGCGCTTGGGCGGCCTGGACGTGCGCCTGCCCAAGGAAGTCGTCTACCTCGATGGCATCTGATCCGCCTGGCCCCGGCCGTGCGCCGGGGCCTCACTGGAGCGAAGCATGAAGATCACGAACAACCACAAGGGCCCCCTGGGCCTGCCGGATGGCACCATCCTGCTGCCTGGCGAAGCCACGCCCATCGCGAACTGGGATGCCCTGAAGGGCAATGCGGTGGTGCAGGGCTGGCTGAAGGGCAAGATCCTGACCGCCGAGGGCGGCAGTACCAACACCAAGGCACCGGCAAAGGACGTCCTGGTGGGCTCCAACGTGCTCCCGGCCAGCATCGAGCTGGCCGAAGGCGTCTCGGTACAGCTGGGCGAGGTGGTCCGTCAGGCGTTCGAGCACTCCGGCCTGAGCATTGCCGACTGGAACGCGTTGGACGGCGACGACCGCGAGGCCGAGCTGGCAGCCATGGTGCGTGAGCTGCAGTCCTGCGCAGAAGCCGACGCCGAGGCCAAGAAGGGCGCCGCAACCGCTGACGACGAGAAGGTCAAGGCCAGCGGCGGCTCCGGCAACCAGAGCCCGCCGGCCGCCGACAAGGATGCGCTGCTGGCCCGTGCCAAAGAGCTGGGCATCGACGCGAAGGGCACCTGGGGCGTAGTGAAGCTGCAGGCCGCCATCGCCGAGGCCGAGGCCAAGAAGGGCGAGGGCTGACCATGTACGGCACGCTGGAAGCCGCGGATCTCTACCACCAGGCGCGGGGCAATGCCGCCTGGGCTGCCGGTACGGAACAAGACCGCACCGGGGCACTGGTCCGCGCCACGGATTACATTGACGGCCGGTACCGGGTGCTGCTGGCATCCGGTCGCTGGGCGTCCATGTTCCCCGGCGTGCGCACTGCCGGTCGGGGCCAGCCCAACGAGTGGCCCCGCACCGGTGCGATCGACTACGACGGCGACCCCATCCAGCCGGATGAAGTGCCTGACGAAGTCGAGCGGGCAACCTACGAGGCGGCCATGCGCGAGCTGGTGAGCCCCGGTAGCCTGTCGCCGGACTACGTGGCAAGCGCGGCGGTGACCAAGGAGAAGGTCGGTCCCATCGAGGTCAGCTACGCCGACGCCAGCGCCGCCGGCCAGGTGCCGAATCGACCGGTGGTTCCGGCCATCGATGAGATCTTGGCGCCGCTGCTGCGGACGCCGGCGGTCTATCCTGCGGTGAGGGTTGTCTGATGGCCATGCTGAAAGGTGTGCACATGCCTGGAGATGGCCGTGGACGCCGGCGCGTGCTGTTGAACGGCCGAGTGGTCTCCGGGGTCGTCTATGCGGATACCGACAGAGGAATTGTTCGCATGCACGACCAGCCCCCGCGCTTGCACAAGCACGGGAAACGATGCATCGAGCGAACCCGCCACGGAATCGTGGAGGTCTTCCCCATGGGTGAAGGCGAATGAGCGCCTTTTATGACCGCATGCAGGCCACTGCCGAGCGGCTGATTGCCCGCTTCGGCTACGCCACTCAGCTGGAGCGCGACGGCGCACCGACTGGGCCCCCGCACAACCCGCAGCCCGGTCCTGCCACGCAGCACGACTGCACGGTGGTGGAGCTGGACTACAGCCTGACGGACCGCGACACCACGCTGGTGCAACAAGGCGACAAGCTGGGCCTGATCTCGACCGCAGTGGACGTCCAGCCTGGCAAGGACGACCGGCTGCTGCTGGGTGGCCAGCTGTATCACCTCATCGACCTGCAGCCGCTCTCCCCGGGTGGCCAGGCCCTTCTCTATGAGTTTCACGCCCGACGCTGATGGCCCACCTCACACCACGCGAGTTGGAACTGCTGGCACGACGCCTGGAGCCGGCTATACGCCGCGCTTTCGAGCAGGCCATCGCCGGCGTGCGGTCGCAGGTGCAGCTGGACCTGCTGGCGAGCCTCCTGCAGGCCGGTCAGGTGGACGCAGTACTGGAGGCTCTGGGTTTCGACGGCGAGCGCTTCTCGCCGCTGGCCGAGCAGGTGCGCCAGGCGTTTGCCACCGGCGCAGAGGTCGGAATGAAGGAGCTGCCCATGCTGTCGCTGCGGCAGCAGATACGCGGGCGCTACAACCCGGCCAACGACACGCCGCTGCTGCGGTTCGGGTTCGACATGCGCAACCGGGGCGTAGAGAGCTGGCTGCAGACGAACTCCTCCCGGTTGATCACCGGCGTGGTGGAGGATCAGCGGCAGCTGGTGCGCCAGCACCTGGTGCGGGGCATGTCTGCTGGCACCAATCCACGCCAGACTGCGCTGGAGCTGGTCGGGCGCGTAGGCGAGACGGGGCGACGCAGTGGTGGGGTTGTCGGCCTCACCGCGCAGCAGGCGCAGTTCGTGGCCAATGTCCGGCAGCAGCTGTCCAGCGGCGACCCGCAGCAGATGGCGGAGTACTTCGGCCGCAAGCGTCGCGACAAGCGCTTGGACGGAATCGTGAGCCGGGCCATCAAGGCGGGCCAGCCGGTGGCGCCGGCAGACGTGGTGAAGATCGCTGCGCGCTACGCGGACAGGCTGCTGGCACTGCGCGGCGAGATGATCGCGCGGACCGAGTCGCTGACGGCCATGGCCGCTGGTCGGGAGGAAGCGTTCCGGCAGCAGATCGAGAGCGGCCGCCTGGCGCCGGAGAACGTCGAGGGCACCTGGTCAGCCACCGGTGACGACAGGACCCGCCACAGCCACCAGGCGATGAACGGCCAGGTTCGCCGGTTCGGTGAACCGTTCCAGACGCCCAGCGGCGCGTTGATGCGGTTCCCTGGCGACACCTCGCTCGGTGCTGGGCCGGAGGAAACCATCGGCTGCCGCTGCATGAAGCAATACCGGGTGAACATGGCGGCGGAGGTGAAGCGTGGCCAGTAATTTCGGAAGCCAGGTCCGGGCCTTTACCGAGAAGGCCAAGGCCATGCAGGGTGCGATCTTCCGCGAATCGGCCACCAAGCTGATGGAGGAAGCCGGCACGCCCGAGGGGCAGGGCGGGAGGATGCCGGTGGATACCGGCTTCCTGCGCAACTCTTCCGCTGCATCGGTCGAGGGCATGCCATCGGACAGCGCGCAGGCCCCGGAGCTGGTGTTCGCCACCATGCAGCTGGGGCAGACCGTGTGGGCTGGCTGGACCGCAAAGTACGCCATGCGCATGGAACACGGCTTCCACGGCCAGGACAGCCTGGGCAGAACCTATGCGCAAGCGGGTAAAGGCTTCGCGCGCGCGGCGGCCCAGCGCTGGGATTTCATCGTGGCCGAGGTCACTGCCGACGTGAAAGGACGGATGGGATGAGCGACACCGCGATTTATGACGCATTCGCCACGCTGGTGGGGCAGTTTGCTGCTGCGCACACGTTGGACTGCTCCTACCCGGGGCAGGGGTTCAAGCCGCCCACCGGCAATGGCGCTCGCTGGCTGGAGCTGCAGTGGTTCCCGAATCGGACCGAGACCTACGGCATGGAGGACGATGGCCCGTTCCTGATGCAGGGGTTCGGCCAGCTGTCGGCCTGCTACCGGCCGGGGCAGGGGATCATGGTGGGTACCGCGATCACGGACCAGATCATCGCTGCCTTCACTAAGGGCACGACCTTCGCCGGCATGCGGGTGGAGAGGAAGCCCTGGACCTCCAGCATCATCCAGGACCCGGAGCGGGTCATGCACCCGGTGACCATCCAGTGGCGTGGGTTCGTTTCGGGGTAGACTCCGGCCATGAGCCCCAAGCCGCCCAACCTGCACCTGGTCAGCAGCAACGAGATCCCGAACGAGGGTGAGCTGCAGGCCATGCGAGATGCCATCACCCGCATGAAGCGCAACCGGCAGCTGCTGGACGAGTTCTGCGCCGAGCAGGCGCGGTTCGTCCGGGCGGAGTATCTGGCCTATGTGGAGGCGGGATTCACTCGGCCGCAGGCCATGCAGCTGGTGGCGGCCAAGCTCAGCCCTGGCAAGCGTTGATTTCTTTGCGAAAGGAGATGTGTGTTGAAAGGATGGACGATCAAGTTCGCCGAAGTGAGAGGCGACGGCCCTCTTGGTTCCAATGTCGCGATCACCGCCATGGGGCCCTCCACCCAGTCGCAGCTCTTCATCGGGGACTTGGATGGATGGGGAGCTGATACCCATGACTCGCAGTCCCCGCCAGGGGCGGGAGTCGCCTATGTAGGGTTGAAGTTCGAGCGGGTGGACCAGTATGTGATTACTGCGCATCAGGTAGTCAAGGGCATGCCGGGGCGGAAAGCCCCGTTCTATCGTTTGATTTGCAATCAGCCACTCGTAATTGGGCGAGAGGTTGAGTGCATATCGCTCACAGTGGGGGCTGACCCTGCTGTCCGTACTCTTGTGATTACCGAAATGCACTGAGCGTCGGAACTTGCACCCCAAAGGCCCGCCCACCAGCGGGCCTTTCTGTTTTCCAACGACCCCGCCCCGTGGCGGGTTTTTTTACGCCCATCGCGAGGAGATACGGCTATGGCCGCAGAAGCAAAAACCAACGCAGGATCCAAGCTCTTCATCTGCGTCCTTCCCCAGAACGAAGACCTCACCGCCACCGAGTTCGCCGCCCTCACCTACGTGCAGGTGAAGAAGGTGGGCAGCATCGGCGAGCGCGGCATCAACACCAACGTGGTGCAGTACGACACCCTCGACACGCTGGTGGCGCTGAAGGGCAAGGGCATCACCAACGCCGGTGATCCCCAGATCGAGGTGGCTGAAGATCTGGCAGACCCGGGCCAGGTCGCCATGCGCGCTGCTGGCGCACCGGATGTCCCGGACACCTACGCTTTCAAGATCGAGCGTGCTGACGGTTCCATCGAATACCTGCGTGGTCTGGTCACCGGCCCGAACGTGCCCGGCGGTCGCAATGAAGACTTCATCCTCAACACCTACACCCTCGGCCTGAACCAGGTGCCGGTGGTCGTAGAGGCCCCGTAACCCGAACGCCTCGGGGATAGGGCGGCCGCCTGACAAGCCGGATCTGATCCGGCCGGCTTCCCTGGGGCTCTCCACCGGATCGTTTCAAAGGATCCCGAACATGACCGAACTGTCCAACATCGTGGCGGCCGAGCGCCGTCTGGAACTGCTGCACCCGGCAACCCAGGAGCCGGTGGGCTTGGTGCTGGTCCTGCTGCCCGACACGCACCCGCAGGTGAAGGCCGCAGCCCGCAAGTCCATCAACGACCGCATCAACCACCGCGGCAAGGTGACCGCCGAGCAGATCGAAGCCAGCCGCATCGCCATGCTGGCCGCCTCGGTGGGTGGCTGGGAGTGGCAGGGCGATCTGACCTTCCACGGTGACAAGCCGGCCTTCCAGGAGCAGACCGTGCGGCAGCTGCTGAAGGAACTGCCGTGGGTGGCGGAGCAGGCGGACGCTGCGCTCGGCGAACGGGCAGAGTTCTTTCGCCGACCTGACGAAACGGACGGCTGAGGCCGTCTACATCGCCGTCCGCTACGACATGGCGGATGAGAACGGCGAAACGCGGCGGCAGCGCAACGAACGATTCGGCCTGGCCGAATCCCCCGAGCAAGAGGTACCCGGGGCCGCTGCCCACGTATGGGGCTGGTTCTGGGAACTGTCCGGGCGCCGGCACAGCGGTCCAGAGGCGTTGACGTTTGCTGACATCGGCCAATGGGCCGCCCTCCTGCAGATCGAACCACTGCCGGAGGAGGTCCAGATGCTGATGGCGATGGACGACCAGTACCTGCGCGCGGTGCGCGAAGACCAGAAGGCCGCGCGTGAGCGGGCCCAGCAGCAGTAGCACAGGAGCCCCGATGGACATCGCAGAGCTTGGGTACAAGGTCGACAGTAGCGGGCTGTTGGAGGGCACGAAGGCCCTTGATGAGAACGCCGCTGCCGCTGACAAGGCTGGGGCTGCTGCCGAGCGCCTGGAGAAGTCCCAGAAGGGCACGGGCAAGTCTGCGTCCTTCTGGGCGAACGAGCAGGCCAAGATCAACGCCCGCGTGCAGGAGATGGAGCAGATCGAGCAGCGCGCCGGCAGGGCAACACAGCAGGCCGCGCGGGCCACGGAAGCCCGCGAGCTGAACCTGCAGAAGCTGCTGGGACAGATCAATCCGACCGTCTCCGCGCTGGCAAAGCTGGCCGATCAGGAGGACAAGCTGGCCCGTGCCCGTGATCTTGGGCTGCTCAAGCCGCAAGTCTGGCAGCAGTACCAGACACAGCTGGATGCGACGCGTGCGAGGGTGATGAACACGGCGCAGGGCACCGATGTGCTTTCGGGCCGGCTGGGACAGCTGAACCTCAGGGCGGTGGAGACACAGCAGTCCATCGTGGCGCTGTTCCGCGCTCTGGCTAGCGGCGACATCGGGCAGGCCCAAGGGTCCATCACGTCCCTGACGGCGCGCACCGGTGCACTGAACGGTGTGATGACAGCCACTGGCCTCGCGGTTGGCGCCGCAGTCCTGGCCCTCGCTGGGCTGTCGGCCATTGCCGTGACCGGCTACATGGAGCTGCGGAAGCTGGAGGGCCAGGTAGCGGCCACCGGCACCGCTGCCGGCCTCACCGCGGGGCAGCTGCTGGCCATGCGCAAGGAGATCGGCAGCGCCAGTGGCAGCTACAAGGAAGCCGGAGCCGCCATCGAGCAGCTGGTCCAGCAGGGCAATGCCAGCGGGCAGACCCTGCAGCTGATGGCGTCTGCCGCAGTGAACCTGGCTGACCTGACTGGCAGCTCGATCAGCAGCACCGTCGGCGAGGTTCGCAGCCTGGCGGAGGGCGGGGCAGATGCACTGGTGAAGCTCAATGACCGGTACAACTTCCTGACGCCTGAGATCTACCGGCACATCGAAGCGATCCGGGAGCAGCGCGGCGACTATGCGGCCACCGAGGCCGCGCTGGAGCAGCTGGACGGGACCATGCGGGACCGGGCCAGCAGCATGGCCGACAGCGCGGGCGTGGTCGAGAAAGCATGGAAGGGAGCACTGGCAGCGCTTGAAGACACTTGGGAGAAGATCAAAGGGATTGGTCGGGACGATTTTGACAGTCAAATTGAGCGCGCAAAAAAGAACATCGAGTACTTTCAGGCCCTGCAGCGCAGTCCTATCCCGGGGGATGCCTCACGCGGCTCGGCTGGGGAGAGTGCCGCCCGCCAGCGCATCGCCCAGCTGCAGCAGTGGAAGGCGGAGATGGCTGATGGTGCGGCCATCATTGGGCAGGTACACAAATACGACCGTGACGTCATCGCAGCGGAGCGAGAGCTTGCGAGGGAGCGCGCGGTTGCCGACGAGGCGGTGAAGGCCAGGATGGCTGGGCTCGACCGAGAGGCTGCCAAGCGTCAGGCCATCAACAAGATCATCGCCGACTACAACAAGCTCGCCGACAACGATGCACGGCACTTCGACGGATCCATGCAGAGGCTCATCGCGAAGGCGGAAGCCGATGTCGACAAGTCCTTCAACCGCAGCGAGGGCGTGGGCAGGCGCAATGGCGACGACAGCGCTGCGAGGAACATCCTGGCGTCCGCACAGCGCCAGATCGAGGCCAACAAGCAGCTGGTCGACACCGGCGTCAAGGTGACCGACAGCGAGCGCCAGGCCATGGCCATCGAGCAGCTGCTGGCCAAGAGCAAGAACACCATGACGGACTCCACCCGAACCCTGCTGGAGGCGGCCAAGCAGGAACTCCTCACTTCCGGGCAGAAGGCTACGGCGTACACCAAGGAGAAGGAGGCGGCAGAGGCTCTGGCCCGGCAACAGGCGATCCTCGCGCAGGCTGGGGCGAACCGTGACCGCGCTAACGAGCTCGACCTGATGGGCATGGGACGTGGCTCGGATGCGGTGGCGATGCTGCGCCGGCAGCTGGACATCCAGCGCGAGTACCAGGACGAACTGAAGCGCCTGGGCAGCCGCGACGTGGCTAAGGACAAGGAGACGTGGGACCTGATGGCGGCCAACGCTGCAGCATTCCGCGACACGGAGCTGGCTAAGGAGCGCACTTTCCAGGAGCAGCGCCTGGCGATGCTGGGTGACTGGCGGGCCGGCGTGCGTCGCGCATGGGAGGACTACTCCTTCGCCGCCGGCAACGCGCTTGAGCAGGCCAACGGGCTGATGAACACCGCGCTGAGCGGCTGGGAGGATGCTTGGGTCCGGTTTGCCCAGACTGGAAAACTGTCATTCCGGGACATGGCCAATGCCATCATCGCCGACCTCGCGCGCATCGCGGCCAAGCAGGCGGCGGTGGGGATCATCAACGCGGTTGCCAGTGCCTGGGGCGGTGGAGGCGGCGGTGGGACGTACACCGGCGACGGTACTGGGGCAGGATCCATCGGCGGGTTTGGCAACAACCTGGCGAATTTCGGCGGCGGCAGGGCCAAGGGCGGACCGGTGCGCGGCTCGACGCTGTACGAAGTGGGTGAGGGCGGCCGACCGGAGCTGTTCAGCGATGGCCGTGGCCGCACGTACCTGATTCCCGGCAACGATGGTCAGGTGATCCCCGCAGCTGCTGGTGCTAGCGGTGGTCCAGCTGCAGCCGCTGGTCCCGCGCAGATCAACGTCCAAGTGGTCGTGAACAGCGACGGCAGCACGGATGCCGACGGCGATACCGCGCTAATGCAACAGTTCGGCCAGGAGCTGGGCCGGTTCGTTGAATCCAAGTACCGAGAACTGCAGACCCGAGACCTGCGGCCAGGCGGGACTCTGCATGCCATGGGGGCACGCGCATGACGGACACCTTCAGCTGGGTGCCCACGCGGACAGGTGGCGGCACGGCCAACTCGGTCGTGCGCCGCGCCAAGTTCGGAGACGGCTACAGCCAGAGCGCGCCGGACGGATTGAATGCGAGGTGGCGTTCATACCAGCTCACGTTCACCGGCCCGCAGACCCGTATCGATCAGATCATCGCGTTCCTCGATGCCCATGTCGGCCACTCCTTCTACTGGCACAGCCCCCGTGGCCTGCTGCTGTTCCAGTGCGACACGCACAGCGAACCGCTACCGACCGGCCTGGTGCACAGCATCACGGCCACGTTCGAACAAACGTTCCAGCCGTAAGGAATAGCCATGGCACGCCAAGTAATCGACACCACCACCAACCACGGGTCCTACACCGGCGACCCGGCAAAGGTGGCGTTCGGCAAGATCAACGACATGACGCAGGAGCTATACACAGCCACCGCTGAGTCGTCCGAGGTCGCATATGCTGAAACCCAGGCACCGTTCAGTGCGTCAAATGTCGCTGACGTCCCAGGGCTATCGGTCACGTTCGTAGTCCCCGCCAAGCCGATGCTCGTGACCTTTGGTGGGTCTGTAACCAACACCACAGTGGGTTCAGTGATGACTCTCGTAGTTAACGGGGAACAGAGATCTCAGATCGTGTACCAGGCATCTGGATATCTCACCCTCTTTCGCGAGGTTCGGATTGGAGACCTACCGGTGGGTTCCACGGCAACCATCAAGGTCAGGCTGGCCAGCCTCAACACCTCGGCCAACGCCAGTCTCTTCGGCGGGACTGGTGACCGCCCCTATCTCGGGGTGCGTACCTAATGTTTGTTGGCTATTCGGTAGGAATCGTGTACCCGGGAGAAGGGGAGATCATCATCCGCCCCAGCACTCCGCCGGCATCACCACGCTACTTGATCTTCGTTCACGGAGCGAGCGAAACCTGTACGTCATGGATGGGCATCAGCGACCGCTGGAGACAGTTCCGTGCGATGGTTGATCTGGGATACACGATTGTCTTAACCGACATGGGGGGCAAGCAGACTTGGGGCAACGATACGCAGCAGAGCCGCATCACTGCGGCCTACAACTATGTCCAGGCCCTGCCGGGCGCAACTCCAAAGGTGGCGGTGTTCGGCCAATCGATGGGCGGCCTGGGAAGCCTGATATGGGCTGCCAACAACTCTTCGAAGATCGACCGGCTGGGACTGATCTTGCCAGTGATCAACCTCGCCGACATCCACAACCGGCAGGATTACCACACTGATCTCATCAACTTGGCTTACGGTGGATACAACGAGGACGTGCAGGGTGCTTCTCGAAATCCCCTACGGCTCGCCGCTGCTGGAAAGCTCAACGGTGTTCGGATGCGGATGTGGTACGGCCTCGAAGACGAGCTTTGTAGGCCCATCTACGGTCAGCAGTTCGCATTGGCTACCGGCTGTGAGGCCTTTCCAGTGGCAGCCGGCCATACCGAGGCTGCGGGAATCCACGTTCTGAGCCGCGATATACAGGAGTTTCTCCGATGATCACCGCAGACGCCCAGCAGCTCGAACCCGGTGGCCGCATCACGCTGTTCGAATTGGACGCCAGCAGCTTCGGTGCTGATCAGCTGTTCTTCCACGCGCACCTGCAGTCGGGGGTAATCTGGTGGCAGGGGCAGGAGTACGGACCCTGGCCGATCGAGGCCACGGGCTTTGCGCGCACCGGTGACCAGCCGCCGAACCCTCGGCTGAAGGTCAGCAACATCGACGGGCGCATCACGGCCATGTGCCTGCTGTTCGGCGACCTGGTCGGCGCGCGGCTCATCCGCCGGCAGACCCTGGCCAAGTACCTCGATGCGGTGAATTTCCCCGGCGGCAACCCCACGGCCGACCCGGACGAGCATTTTCTGGACGAGATCTGGTTCATCGAGCGCAAGGTCGGGGAGGACAAGCAGACCGTCGAGTTCGAGCTGACCACCGCAATCGACCTCAACGGCGAGCAGTTGCCAGGCCGGCAGGTGATCGCCGGCGTCTGCGGTTGGCTCATTCGTGGCGGCTACCGCGGTCCCTACTGCGGCTACAACGGGCCGGCGGTGGCCGATGCCGACGACGTACCCACCACAGACCCGGCGCGGGACCAGTGCGGGGGCAGGGTGGGCAGCTGCAAGCTCCGCTTCGGCGCGGACAAGCCGCTGCCCTACGGCGGCTTCCCGGCCGCCGGCCTGCTGCGCACCTGACGCAACCCGCGCCCCGCATCCTACAGCCCGCCATGCGCGGGCTTTTCTATGAGCGAACCATGGAACTGAGCACCCTCCAGGCCATCCAGGCGCATGCCGTGGCCGAGTACCCGCGCGAGTGCTGCGGCCTGATCGTGGCCGCTGCCGAAGGCGAGACCTACCGCCCGTGCCGGAACGTGGCCACCACGCCCAGCGAGCACTTCCGGCTGCCTGCCGAGGACTTTGCCGACGCGGAGGACCAGGGCCAGGTGCTGGCCGTCGTGCACAGCCATCCGAATGCCCCTGCAACCGCGTCGGACGCCGACCGCCTCATGTGTGAGGCCAGCGGCCTGCCGTGGCACATCGTGAGCGTGGGCCAGGTCACCGGTGCCGACCCGGAATGCGGCGACCTGCAGACCATACAGCCGACCGGCTACGTCGCCCCGCTTGTGGGCCGGCAGTTCGCCCACGGCATTCTCGACTGCTACACCCTGGTGCGGGACTTCTACAGCCGCGAGCTGGGAATCGCCCTCAGCCAGTACGAGCGCGAGGACGACTGGTGGGAGAAGGGACAGGATCTCTACAGCCTGGACAGGTTGCGCGCCGAGGGCTTCGAGCCGATCGACGGCGATCCGCAGCGCGGTGACATGGTGCTGATGCAGATCCGTTCGCCGGTGCCGAACCACGCCGGCATCTACCTAGGTGACGGCCAGATGCTGCACCACATGCACGGCCGGCTGTCGGAGGTGATCACCTACGGCGGCATGTGGGCCGAGCGCACCTGCTACATCGTCCGCCATAGGGAGGCTCGCCATGACTGAGCGTCTGCGCACTATCCGCCTGTATGGCCAACTGGGCAGCCGCTTCGGCCGCTCGTTCCGTTTGGCTGTGAACAGCCCTGCCGAAGCCGTCCACGCGCTGTGCGCGATCCTCCCGGGCTTCCAGCAGTACCTCACGCGAGCGAAGGAGAATGGCATGGCCTTCGCGGTCTTCGTGGGCAAGCAGAACCTGACGAAGGATCAGCTGCAGGATCCGCCAGGACAGCAGGACATCCGCATCGCGCCAGTGCTGCTCGGTAGCAAGCGCGGGGGGATATTGAACATCATCCTTGGCGTGGTGCTGATCGTTGTGGGTGTATGGACCCAGAACTACAACCTCGTAATTCAGGGCGCCGTGATGGTTGTCGGGGGCGTTGTTCAGATGCTGGGACCGCAGCCCAAGGGCCTTGGCTCCCAGGACAGTGCCGAGAATCGTCCGAATTACAGCATGAACGGAACCGTCAACACCCAGGCCCAGGGCAACCCTGTGCCCGTGGCGTACGGTGGGCACGACCAGAAGGGCATGCTCATCGGTTCTGCGGTGATCAGCGGCGGCATCATGGCGGAGGACCAGCTTTGAATCAGACCATCGCGACTCCCATCGCGCGCGCCGTGCAACTCGCTGGCGCTGGCGGTAAGAGCGGCAGCAACGGCCGCACGCCGGTGGAGACCCCGGACAGCCTGCACTCGATGGCTGTGGCCAGGATCATCGACCTTGTCAGCGAGGGCGAGATCCGTGGCCTTGTCGCCGGCAACCAGTCGATCTACCTCAACCAGGTTCCCATCCAGAACCCGGACGGCGGCCTGAACTTTGCTGGCGTCACGGTGGACACCCGGTCCGGCACCCAGGATCAGGAGTACATCCCGGGCTTCCCATCCGTCGAAAACGAGATCGCGGTCAATGTCGAGCTGCGGAGCGATCAGCCGATCGTTCGCACCGTGAGCGGGTCCGACCTGTCGGCCGTCCGCATCCGGCTGGCGGTGCCGGCGCTGCAGAAGGTCGATGAGGAGAACGGCGACCGCAACGGGTACTCCATCAGCTACGCGGTGGACCTGTCAGTGGACGGTGGCGCCTACACGACGGTGCTGAACGACGCGATCACCGGCAAGACGACCACGCAGTATGAGCGCAGCCGCCGCATTGACCTGCCGACCGGTTCGCAGTGGCAGATCCGCATCCGGCGGCTGACTCCGAACCAGAACAACTCGCTGGTCTCCGATGTGGTGAACGTGCTGTCGATGACCGAGATCATCGACGTGAAGCTGCGCTATCCCAACAGCGCCCTGTGCGCGGTGCAGGTCGACGCGAGCCAGTTCCAGAACATCCCATCGCGATCCTATCGGGTGTGGGGTCGCATCATCCGCGTGCCCAGCAACTACGACCCCATCGCCCGCACCTACAGCGGGGTGTGGGATGGCACGTTCAAGGCCGCATGGACGAACAACCCCGCCTGGGTGTTCTTCGACATCGTCACCAACGACCGGTTCGGCCTGGGCAACCGCATCCCGCTGGACTGGGTCGACAAGTGGAGGCTGTATCAGATTGCGATGTACTGCGATCAGCTGGTGAGCGACGGCATGGGCGGCCAGGAACCGCGGTTCACCTGCAGCCTGTACCTGCAGAGCAGGGCCGATGCCTACAAGGTTCTGCAGGACATGGCGAGCATGTTCCGGGGGATCAGCTTCTATGCCGCTGGCCAGGTCATGGCCTCGGCCGACATGCCGAAGGACCCGGGCCCCACCTACAGCCAGGCCAACGTTATTGAGGGCCGGTTTCGCTACGAAGGCAGCGGCCGGCGAGCGCGCCACACGGTGGCGCTGGTGTCCTGGACCGACCCGGACGACTTCGGCCGGCAGAAGGTCGAGGTCGTCCAGCACCTGGATGCCATTGCTCGGTACGGCGTCAACCAGACCGAGGTCACGGCCATCGGCTGCCATTCGCGCGCGCAGGCGCAGCGAGTGGGCAACCACATCCTGTTCACCGAGAGCCTGGAGACCGAGACCGTCAGCTTCTCGGTCGGCCTGGACGCGCTGAACTGCATGCCGGGAGACGTGATCCAGGTGGCCGACCCGAACCGGGCCGGGCGCCGCAACGCCGGTCGCATCCGTGCTGCAGGGGCCAGCAGCCTTACGCTGGACGTGGTGCCGGAATCGATGGCGGTGGGCGACACACTGCGTGCGACCCTGCCGAGCGGCCAGACGGAAGGCAGGACCATCAACAGCGTGGACGCCGCCACCGGCGTCGTCACCGTTTCGGCGCCTTGGACGGCACTGCCGGTGCCGCAGTCGGTGTGGGCCACCGAATCCAGCGACCTTGTGCTGCAGCTGTTCCGGGTGATCGGTATTGCGGAAGGCGACGGCATGACCTTCAACGTCACCGCGCTGAAGCACGTCCCGGGCAAATATGCCGCGATCGACGATGGCACCCGGCTGGAACTGCCGCCGATCAGCATCATCCCACCGAGCGTGCAGCCGCCGCCGACCAACGTGGCGCTGTCGTCGCACGTGGTGATCGAGCAGGGCATCGCCACGCCGACGCTGACCATCCAGTGGGATGCCGCGGACAAGGCCATCGCCTACGACGTGGAGTGGCGCCGCGACGACCTCAACTGGGTGCGCGCTGGACGGGTGGCCACCACCAGCCTCGAGGTGCCCGGCATCTATGCTGGCCAGTACCTTGCGCGCGTGCGTGCCGTGAACGCCCTCAACGCGGTGTCGCTGCCGGCGATGAGCCCGCTGACGACGATCGCGGGCAAGACCGAGCCGCCGCCGGCGGTGACCTCGCTGACTGCTACGTCCATCGTGTTCGGGATCCGACTGGCTTGGGCATTCCCGCCCGGGGCAACGGACACGCAGCGCACGGAGATCTGGCGCAGCCCCAGCCCGAACCGGGAGACGGCGACGAAGCTCGGCGACTATGCCTACCCGCAGAACCGCCTTGAACTGGATGGCCTGGCCGCCGGTGCGCGCTTCTTCTTCTGGGCGCGGCTGGTGGACCGCAGCGGCAACATCGGTCCCTGGTATCCGGAAGGCACTGGTGTGATGGGTGAGGCCAGCAGCAACCAGTCCGACTACGACGCCTACTTCGCCGGCAAGATCAGCGAGAGTGCCTTGGGCCAGGCGCTGCGCGACAAGATCGAGAGCATTGATCAGATCGTGCCGTTGATCTGGGATGCCGAGGCCACCTACGAACCGGGTCAGACCGTGGTGCACAACGGGAAGATCTGGAGCTGGCAGGGCACCGAGCCGGGCAACGAGGAACCGCCTGGCACGAACTGGCAGGACGTGGGTGATGCCATTGCGCAGGCAGGCGCGGTCGTGGGTCGGGTCGACACGCTGGAACTGGAAATCAACGATCCAGAAACTGGCCTGCAGGCGATCGGGCAGAAGACCGAAGGCCTGTTCGTGCAGCTAGACGTGCAAGCTGCCGGTGATCAGGACTGGGGTGCCGGTGACGAGACGGTTTTCGCCGGCACTATGACAATCCAGACCGTGATCGCCGAGGGGGATTACGCCCAGGCGAAGCGGACCGACACTGTGCAGGCGCAGGTTGGCCAGACCCAGGCTGCGGTCGAGCAGACCTCGCTTGCCGTGGTCGATATCAATGGGAAGATCAGTGCGACGTACACCCTGCGCGCACAGGTTACCTCCGACGGCCGCATCTACGGCGCAGGATTCGGCCTGGGTGTCGAGCAGCAGCCTGACGGCAGCTTCCAGAGCCAGGCGCTGTTCCAGGTAGATCGGTTCGCGCTGATCAACATCGCGAACAACGTGACCACCGCGCCGTTCGTGGTGCAGGGCGGCCAGACCTTCATCAGCCAGGCGCTGATCGGCACGGGCTGGATTCAGAACGCGATGATCGGCGACGTGATCCAGTCGACGGCGGTGGGAGCCGGTGGGAACGCGCGTTGGCGTCTCGACAAGAATGGAACTCTCACGATGACAGGCCCGAATGCAGGCGGTGGTTATCTCACCATCAACGACACCACCATACGCGTCTACGATGGAAACGGCACCGAGCGCGTCCGACTGGGGATCTGGTAATGCCTGCCGGACTTATTGCTTGGGATGCGCAAGGGCGGCAGATTCTGAATTTGACGGACCGCTTGAGCCGCATTATCGGTGACGTGAACACGGGTACTAGCAACGGATCGATCAGCGTTCCAGGATTCTCCACTGGTGACCGTTTCGTCATTGTGCTTCCAGTGACCGGGATCACGCTGCCGCCGGCGGTGCTGTCCAGCGGAACAACGCTGGCATGGTCATTCGACAGCATTCCCGCTGAGTACCGACGCGCTTGCACCATCTTCTACGGGGTCTACTAATGCCAGCCGGTCTTATGGTTCGGGGATCGCACGGGATCCTGCAGATTGACGAAAACTACCGCAATTTCTGCCTCACGGACACGATCAGCATGGAATCGTTGCCAGCGGGAACGTACAAGGTTCCCGACTACGATGAAGTCGGCGTCGGCATCCCGTTCTATCGTCACTACCAGCTGCAGTTCGTCGTTCCGGGCGCGTTCCCTGTATTGGCATTCGCGCCCGGGACCGACGTATCCATTGCAATCACTGGTGCCACACGGCAGGGAAACTCAACACTTTTCACAGCGATCATCAACAAGGCACAAGGGCAGCGACCGGGAACGATCTATGTCTATGACGTGCTGCCGCCGGTCGCTGCAGCTCCGCTTCTGGTAAACGACGCACAAGGCAGACCGGTTTTCAGTGCGAACTACCGATATCTGAAGGTTGTACCGTGGAGCGACCAGTCCAACGTGCCCGGAAAGCCATATGCAGTGCTCCAGGCTGCGCTCGGCAAGATGATTTATGAAGGTAATACCGAAACGGCGACGGGGAACAGGTACTTCGTGATGAGTTACGTCGACTACGTGTGGAGAAATCCCTTCAATGGCTTGCTGGAATACGGAAATGGGGTGATCGAGATGGGTTGGGACGTTGGGTTCAACCGCGGGCCAGTCGCATCCTCGGCCAGCAACGGGTTCCTCATCGACCTTTCCGGGATATGACGTAGCGGTCACTGCCGCGGCCCTTCTGGTGCTTCACCATGCGGCCCTGTGCCACGTAGCCCGGCTGGCTGTAGTCCTCGAAGCTGAAGAAGGTTTCGACATCCTTGGGATGTGTGTGGAATGTTTGTCCGGTGCTGGCAGCGCCAGGCTCAAGATCATTCATGTCGATCTCGCACTGGCCAAGGTCACCGTCAGTTCTTAGACGGATGCTGTAGCTTCCATCCTTCTCTCCGATCACGCCACATACCATGGCCTGGCGCGACTTCGTTTCTGCCATGGCAAGCGGCGCAACGCGCAGAACGAAACTGTCCATGGACTCGCCAGCCTGGCCGGCATGGGTGGCTACAGCCATCAGTACAGCGATCAATGCTTGCATCTCGCCCTCCTTGTCGAAGATGCCATCCTACTTCGCCAGCGGAACAGCGCGACATTCGATTCTCGCTGTCCTGAATGCAGATCAGGCAACCTGCTGCAGCAGGTCCTCGCGGTTGTTCCTCGGCGTGTTCACCGCGCGGCTGACGCGGTGGGCCGCCATGGCGGGTGGCTCGCTGGCCAGCAGCATCGCCATCGCGTCATCGGGGCCTGCGGCCATCCACTCATCGATCTGGCCGACCTGGAGCCACACGGGCATGCGGTCATGGATGTCGGCCGAGACGCCGCTGCTGTCGCCGGTGATGATGGTGAAGGTGCCCAGGTTGCCGTCAGGCAGGAGGGGGCTGGTGTCTTCCCACAGGCCGGCGGCCAGCAGCGGCCCGGTGGCGTGGATGAACCACGGGTCTTTCTTCCCGTCCTCCGGGTTGACCGACCACTCGTAGTAGCCGGCCATGGGGATCACGCACCGGCGCTTCTTGAACGCCGTGCGGAATGCGGGCTTGGTGGCCACGGTCTCGATCCGGGCGTTGATGGTTGACCCTTGCAGACCCTTGGCCTTGGCCCAGAAGGGGAGCAGGCCCCACGCCAGCCGGGTGACCTGCCGGCCTTCGCCGCGGTCCAAGATCACCGACGCGCGCTGCGTCGGCGCCAGGTTGTAGCTGGGCTGGATCTCGGCCAGGCCCGGGGCAAGGTCAGCCAGCCCCGGCTGGCCGAAGTCGATCACGGGGAGCTGGACGAATCGGCCGCACATGCAGGGAGCCTATACGGCGTGGGCGTGGCAAAGGCGTGAGCGGGGTGAGGATTGCACCCTGAAACACTCACGGGCCAGGAACATTGGCCCACGGCGCTGGTGGTAGGGTGGGTATGGAAGAACCGGGGGGATCTGTTGCTAAGGAGAAGCGTTAAATGCCCATCAGGGCCGTTGTCTACGTAAGTGAGGCGGGCCCCGCGGTAGCGGGCGACGTTCGGAAACTGGGCAACGAAAAACTGGATTGGGTCGTGGACGATGCGGCCAGATTCAACCTGGACGCCGGCGTGACCGGTGTTCTGCTGTACGACGGCGCCAGATTCCTACAGTACCTTGAAGGCCCGGAGGATGGGCTTACCGTGGCGTATTCCCGGGTCGTTGGCGCAACCAGTCACACAGGGCTGGTGGAACTCCAGCGGGGCAGGGTTGGTCAGCGCCGCCTGCCGTTCTGGCCCATGCGGTGGCTGCCGGTGGAGAGTGACATCCTAAGTAGCGTCGCGCATGCGGACTGGATCGGGTTCCGGCGTCGAGGTGACGCTGATGCGTTTAACGCTACTGCCATGGATCGGCTGACCTCCATCGTAATGCTGCACATCGCTGCGTAGCGCTCGGGCAAAACTGTTCAGAATGGCGGCCGCGCCGTTCGCAGAATCTGCGACGGCCGGCCGTATCCTTTCGGCCATGCTTCCCTCACCCGGCTACCAAGGTTTCAGCGCCGCGCCTTCGCCCTCTGGCTGGGTCCAGCTGGGTGACACCTGGGTGCTGTGGTGGAGCGGCCGGCAAATCGCTCAAGTTTCACCGCGCAAGGACCGTGGGGTGCATGTGCACCTCGATGCCCGGAAGATGTGGCAGACCAAGAACGAATGGGCCGCAAGCATCGCCCAGGGCAAGCGCTACGCCGAGCGCTGGTGCGCGGCCAGGCTGTACCCGGAGACGCGTCTGCGCGAGGCCGTTGCGCGGCTCACCGACAGCACGCCGCGCCCGCCACCGCCGCCGATGCCTGGACTGCCGCCCACCCGCGAGCAGCTGCAGCAGGCCCGGCGCAACGCTGAGGCTGGGGTAGCGGAGCTGGGTCGCATCAAGGAAGCGCTGGCGCCGCGCCAACCGCCGGCAGCGACGAAGCCCCGGCCGCGCGATGCCCGCAAGGCGTGGGTGAGGGCAGGGATGGAGCAGATGCGCCGCGGCGTGTAGGCGTCAGGCAACCCGCAGCTGCACCACGTTGCCGTCGCGCAGCCGGTCAAGGTAGTCCGCCCACTCCTGCATCATCCGGACCCGCTCATCGAGGTGGGTCGTGCGGTTGTAGGCACGGCCGTTCAGATCCTTCACTTCATGGGCCAGCTGGTGCTCGATGATGTCGGGGCGGAACTTCAAGACCTCGTCCAGGATGGTGCGCGCTGTGGCGCGGAAGCCGTGCCCAGTGACCGTGCCCGACTCGAACCCCATTCTCCGCAGAGCCGCAGTCACTGCGTTCTCTGACATCGGCCGTGCTTTGGAACGAGCCGAGGGGAAGACGTACTTTCCCCGTCCGGTGAGCGGCTTGATTTCCTCAAGGATCGCGAGAGCCTGCGCCGACAGCGGGACAATGTGCGGTCGGCGCATCTTCATCCTTTCCTTGGGGATCGTCCACATCCGCTCCTCGAGGTCGAATTCCGACCACTCGGCCTGTCGTAGCTCGCCAGGACGCAGAAACAGCATTGGAGCAAGGCGGAGGGCCGTCCGAACCGTCAGCGTGCCGGAGTAGCCATACATGGCGCGCAGCAGTGGTGCGAGCTCGACGGGCTCGGTGACGGCCGCGTAGTGATTCTCCGGCGATGGGGTCAACGCGCCGCGCAGGTCCGCAACCGGGTCGCGCTTGGCCCTGCCGGTGGCGATGGCGTACCGCATCACCTGGCTGCAGTTCTGCATGATTCGGTGCGCCGATTCGATCGCGCCGCGGGCCTCGATACGCCGGGCGACTGACAGAAAGTCAGTTGCCTCCAGTTCGGCCGTCGGTCGGCTCCCGAGCCATGGGAACACATCATTGTTGAACCATGCTTCGACCTTGATGCGGTACTTCGGCACCCAGTCGCGCTTGGCCAACCATTCCCGCGCAATGACCTCGAACGTGTTGGCTCCCAGTTCCGCCCGAGCCACGGCTGCCGCCTTCTTGTGCTCGCCCGGATCCACCCCGCGCGCCAGCAGCTGCCGCGCGTCCTCCCGCCGCTGCCGGGCGAGAGCCAGGGGCACATCTGGGTAGACGCCCAATGCGAGCCGCTTCTCCTTCCCGTCGAAGCGATACTTCAGCCGCCACCAGCGGCTGTCCTTGGGCGAGATCTCCAGGTACAGACCGCCGCCATCGAAGATCTTCTGCGTGCGGTCCGTTGCTTTGGCCTTGCGAATGGCCAGATCGGTCAGTGGGGGCATGTGTCTTTCAGGTCCGGGCGGATGCCCCAAAATATGCCCCCACCGTCTCATGGCCTGCAACGCACTGACGCGAACTAGGCCGGAAAGTAAAAAAGCCCGGAAACCCTTGTGACGCGGGGGTTTCCGGGCTTCTCCGGTTCTTGACGAACCGTTCGTTGGTGGAGGTGGGCGGAATTGAACCGCCGTCCGAAGGCACTCCATCCCCAGCACTACATGCTTAGCTCACCGTTGAATCTCATCCCCGAACAGCACGGTGTGCAAAGCGCATCCGGGAACCAGCCTGTTGTGTTCTAGTGCCGGACTGACAGGCAGCCGCCCAGCGCGATTCCATGATAATGACTCTACGCTGCGAGCATGGACACAAGCAGTTTCGAGGCTCCGCCTAAGTCGGCAGAAGGTCACGCACCGCAGTTTTTAGGCTGCGAGAGCGACCGGAGCGTAGTTGTCGTCGTTGGCAACTAGAGTTTTGCAGCTGGATTTACGAGGAAAGCTACCCCCTCGGCATGCGCCAGGCGACTTCACAACCCCCGTCGAAACCAATGCACCCCCGGCTTCTTCAAGTATTGCAAGGCTTTCAGGTCCCTGGCTGGAAAGAACGCCGACCGGGAACCCGCCTAACGCTGCGAATGGTACGCCAAACAACCTGAACAGTCACGCGGAACCGCCGTAGGATTGCCAGGGTCGCCCCTGTCCCGCAACCGCCCGTGGAAGCCGCCTGATGCACCCTGCAATCACCGTAACCGACGCACCCGCTGACGCCGCCCTGGATCTGATCTCCGATGGCCTGGACCACTTCAACCTGGACGCTGCCGGGTATGCGGATCGCCGCCCGCTGGCGGTGCTGGCTACCGATCCGGCCAGTGGCGAGGTGGTGGGCGGTCTCAGTGGCCGGACCTCGCTGGGCATGGTGTTCGTGGACCTGTTCTATCTGCCGCCGGCGCAGCGGGGCAGCGGCCTGGGCTCACGGATACTGGCCGCTGCCGAAGCAGAAGCGCGGCAGCGTGGCTGCCGGTCCGGCGTGCTGTACACGATCAGCTTCCAAGCGCCGGACTTCTACGTGAAGCACGGCTGGACGGTGTTCGGCCAAGTGCCCTGCGATCCCCCGGGCACGCGCCGGGTATTCCTCAGCAAGGACCTGTCCGCGTCCTGAGCGGTCGTCGCCCGCAGTGCATGGCGGCTGTCATAGCGGATTGCTAACGTGGCCGGCACGGATTTGCGACACACTGGCCCTGACCATTCACGCCAGCAACCCCACGGAGACCGCCGGTGACCCACGCAATGCAACAGCGCAGCCTGCGTCAGCTGGTCGGGCCGGTCGGTGCCGATTACCAGCGGCGCGCGCTGCCGCCCGGCTGGGTATGGGCGGTGCTGGCAGTGCTGCTGGCCGCCACCTGGCCGACCGAACTGCCGGCGACCGCCGCCGCCGCTCTGGTGGCCAGCGCGGTGGTGGTGCATTGGCCTCGGCGTGGCCGCTTCCACTGGCTGGGCTGGCGGCTGCCGGCGCTGGCGGTGCTGGCGGCACTGCTGTGGGGGCCGGATGTGCTGTCGCAGTGGTTTGAACATGGCCTGGCGCTGACCCTGCTGTCGCTGGCCAGCCTCAGCATGGGCGTGCACGTCTGGCAGTCGCGGCAGCTGGCGCGGCAGCTGCAGGCATCGGCCGATGCGCTTGACGATGCGCAGCTGCTGGCGCTGCTGCCCGCGGATGCGGCACGGTTGGCGCAGCAGTGGCGTGCCGGTGACGATCGCCATGCGCCCGAACTGTCGGTGGTGATGCACCTGGCGGTGATGCACGCGGCGCTGTCACCGCGGATGCGCGGGCAGGGCATGCTGGCCGGCTGACCGGCCAGAACCCGCTTACGCGTCGCGGTTGCCGCGACGCATCACCCGCTGCTTCTCGATCGCCCAGTCGCGGTCCTTGGCGGCATCGCGCTTGTCGTGGGTCTGCTTGCCCTTGGCCAGGGCCACTTCGAGCTTGATCTTGTTCTTGCTCCAGTACATCGCGGTGGGCACGATCGTGTAGCCATCGCGCTCGACCTTGCCGACCAGCTTGTCGATCTCGCTCCGGTGCAGCAGCAGCTTGCGCTCGCGCCGGTCGTTGGCCACCACGTGGGTGGAGGCCTGGATCAACGGGGTGATCTGCGCGCCGATCAGGAAGATCTCGCCATCCTTCACGTAGGCGTAGGCGTCGACGATGTTGCCGCGGCCAGCGCGGATCGACTTGACCTCCCAGCCCTGCAGGGCCAGGCCGGCTTCGAAGCGATCCTCGATGTGGTACTCGTGGCGGGCACGCTTGTTCAACGCGATGGTCTTGTTGGCCGTCGCGCTCTTTGCTTTATCCTTGCCGCTGTTCTTGCTCATTTCCGTATTGTCTCCGATTCGGGCCCGCCCGGTCGATTGCCGAAGCGTCCTGTATTCATGCCTACTATCCGCCGCAGTGCCCTGGTCGAACATTCGGCCGCGCGCATGTTCGATCTGGTCAACGATGTCCAGGCCTATCCGCGCCGTTTCCGCTGGTGCTCCGATGCCCGCATCCTCGAGCAGGGCGAAGACCGGCTGGTGGCCCGGCTGGACCTGGGCCTGGGGTCGTTCAGCACCTGGTTCCAGACCGAAAACACCCTGCGCCGCCCGCACAGCATCGACATGCAGCTGCGCGAAGGACCGTTCAAGCAGCTGCACGGCCGCTGGGAATTCCACGCCCTGGCCGAGGATGCCTGCAAGGTCACCCTCACCCTGGAGTTCGAACCCAGCTCACGCCTGCTCGGCCCGGCGCTGGCGATCGGCTTCCAGGGGCTGGCCGATCGCATGGTGAATGACTTCGTGCGCGTCGCCGACGAGGGCTGAGCGATGATCGAGGTCGAGGTCGTACTGGCCTGGCCACAGCGGGTGCTGTCGCGCCGGGTGCTGCTGCAGGAGGAGGCCACGGTGGCCGATGCGGTGGCGGCGGCCGCGCTGGACGGCAGTGCCGACTGCCCGGCGGTCGCCGTGCATGGCGTGCTGGCACGCCCGCAACAGGTCCTGCGGGACGGTGATCGCGTGGAGCTGCTGCGAGGCCTGCAGGCCGATCCGAAGGACAACCGCCGGCGGCGTGCGCGCGGCGGTTGATGCCGGCAACCCGTCCCGGAGGACGGGCAGGGGGACTCAGCGGCCCTTCTTCTTCTTGTCCTTGGGCAGGTTGCGGCCAAACTGGCGCACCGTCTGCTGGGCAAGGGCCTTGTCATTGGACGGGAAGTAATCGCCCTCCCAGCGGGTGACCAGGTCGTTCTCGAAGTACACCGTGAAGTTCTTGACTTCGGCCCGGCCCAAGCGGTTGACGCGCTCGGAGGCGGTGTAGTCCCAGCGCTGGGCGTGGAACGGGTCCGGCACCGACGGGGTGCCCAGCAGGGCGTTGACCTGCTGCTTGCTCTGCCCGACCTGCAACTTGGCCACGGCATCTTCCCGGATCAGGTTGCCCTGATAGATGGGTTGCTTGTAGATGATGCCGCACCCGGTGGTGGACAAGGCGACGGCGGCGACCAACAGGAGATTGCGCATCGGGACTGGCGGTTGGGGAAATCAAACCGATGATACACTCCCGGCGTGCCACCGCGACCCAATCCGAGGCAGCTGGCGCTAAATCGCCAATGAACGGAGACCTATGGAAACCCACGACCTGCGTAAAGTCGGCCTGAAGGTGACCCATCCGCGGATGCGGATCCTGGCGCTGCTCGAGCAGCGCAACGCCCAGCACCACATGACCGCCGAAGACATCTACCGCCAGCTGCTGGAACACGGCGACGAGATCGGCCTGGCCACGGTGTACCGGGTACTGACCCAGTTCGAGGCTGCCGGCCTCGTGCTGAAGCACAATTTCGAGGGCGGCCAGGCCGTCTATGAGCTCGACCGGGGCGGCCATCACGACCACATGGTGGACGTGGACAGTGGCAAGATCATCGAGTTCGAAAGCACCGAGATCGAAGAGCTGCAGCGCAAGATCGCCGCCGATCACGGCTATGAGCTGGAAGAACACTCGCTGGTGCTGTACGTGCGCAAGAAGCGCAAGTAAGCCGGTCCGGCCAGCCGCAGCCGACCAGACCCCGGGCGTGCCCGGGGTTTTTGTTTGCCCCGGCTCAGCGCCGTGGCAGATCTACGCCCTGCGTGGAAGGGCCCATCAGCATCTGCAGATCTACCGCGTCGGCCATGGCCTTGTTGCCGGCGTCGCCGGGGTGCAGGTGGTCGCCGGAGTCATGGGCCGTGGCCAGCCGCGACGGATCCGCCGGGTCGCGCAGTGCCGCGTCGAGGTCGATCACCGCATCGAACGGGCTGTCCTGGCGCAGCCAGGCGTTGAGCTGGCGACGCAGGGCGTCCTTGCCCGGCTGGTGGTAATCGTCCAGCGGGGTACCGGACAGGGCACCGGCGAAAGGCGTCAGGGTGGCGCCGAGGATGCGCAGTCCGCGGCCATGCGCGCGTTCGGCCAGTGCGCGGTAGCCGGCCTGCAGGTCGGCAAGGCGAGGCGGTGCCTGGGTGCGGGCAAAGGCGGTCCCCGGCCAGCTGATGTCGTTGATGCCGATCAGGACGATCACCCGGGTTACGCCCGGTTGATCCAGCACGTCGCGCTGGAAACGGTTCAGCGCGGCGTCGCCCATGCCATCGCGCAGCAGGCGGGCGCCGGAAATGCCTGCATTGACCACGGCCACGCCCTGCGGTGCCAGGCGTGCGGCCAGATGGTCGGTCCAGCGCTGGTCCTGGTCGAGGCTGGCGGTGGCGCCGTCGGTGATCGAGTCGCCCAGCACGACCACGCTGCCTGCTCTGGCCGGCGCTTCCACCTCGATGCCGGACAGCACCAGGCGCGCCGTGGTGGTGCTGGCCCCGTGCAGTGCGACGTCGGCGGTCTGCCTGCCGGGGGCGATCCAACTGGTCTGCCGGCCGTCCCAGTGGAACGTCTGCACTGGTACACGCTCAGGCAGGTGGATGCTGACCTGCACTGCCTGCCGGTGGTGGGTCGGCAGCACCAGCGGATCGCTCACGCGGTCCTGGCCGGGCGCGATCACCACGCCGTCCTGGCCGTCGAAGCGGAGCGGAAGGGGGGCGGCCCCGGCCTGCGCGGCAACGCTGGCCGCGCCGATCCGCAAGGGACCGGTGCCGTAGGCATTGCTCAGCCGCACCCGCAGCCGTGGCCCGCCGAGGCTGAGGCGGGCGGTCTGGCGGACGGTCTGGTCATGCAGTTCCGCCGGCACCAGGGTCGGGAACAGGAAATCGTCGCTCCATACGCGCTGCGGGCTGGCCTGCCAGCTGGCGACCCAGTGCAGGCCAGGCGCGGCGGACGCGCTGGCGGAGACGGCGAGGAGGGCGGCGGCACTGAGCTGCTGCAGGCGGTTCATGAGGGGAGTCCAAGCGGAAGAACGGCCATGGTGCGCGCGGGTCCATCTGTGAACTAGACTGCGCACGGATATTCATCTGTGAACTGGATTCACTGACATGGCACGATCCGACATCAATCGATCCGGCGAACTGGAAGTGTTCGTCCGCGTCATCGAGACCGGCGGGTTCTCCGCTGCCGCGCGCAGCCTGGAGATGACCCCGTCGGCGGTCAGCAAGCTGGTGGCACGGCTTGAGCAGCGGCTGGGCACGCGCCTGCTGCAGCGTTCCACCCGCCAGCTGCAGCTGACCCCGGAGGGCTGCGCCTTCTATGAGCGTGGCCTGCGCGTGTTGGCCGACCTGGAAGAGGCCGAACGCTGCGCAAGTGCGCATGCCGAGCCGCGGGGCCGCCTGCGCGTCAATGCCAACGTGCCGTTCGGCCAGCACTTCCTGCTGCCGCTGCTGCCGGCGTTCCTGCAGCGTCACCCGCAGGTGGGCGTGGACCTGACCCTGACCGACGAGGTGATCGACCTTCTGGAGCAGCGTACCGACGTGGCAGTGCGTGCGGGCCCGCTGAAAAGCTCCAGCCTGGTGGCGCGGCGGCTTGGCACGACGCGGATGATGATCGTGGCGTCACCGGCCTACGCGGCGCGGCATGGGCTGCCGCAGGATGTGCAGGCGCTGCTGGCGCACAACCGGCTGGACATCGGCCACGTGCGCGCGCAGCAGGGATGGCCGCTGCTGCAGGAGGGACAGACCCAGCGCGTGCTGCCCAGTGGCAATGCGCGTGCCAGCAACGGCGATGCGCTGCGCCAGCTGGTGCTGGGCGGGCTGGGCCTGGCCCGGCTGGCGGCGTTCCAGGTGCAGGCCGACATCGCCGCCGGACGGCTGTTGCCGGTGCTGGAAGACGCCAACCCCGGCGATCTGGAAGAAGTGCACGCGGTGTTCCTGGGGCAGGGCGGCTACCTGCCGCTGCGGGTGCGTGCGTTGCTGGACTTCCTGGTGGAAAAGGTGGATCTGGCGAAGCCTTTGGCATGACCCCGCGGTTCAGACCCGGCGCCCGGTAGATCCACCCCCATGCGTGGATGAACGCCGGCGTTACACCTGCAGCAGCTTGCGCGCGGCGGCGCGTGCTTCCTTGCTCACTTCCACGCCGCCGAGCATGCGTGCCAGTTCTTCCTCGCGCGCCTTGAGGTCCAGCTTCTCCACCGCGCTCTGGGTCATGCCCTCCACCGGTGCCTTGCTGACCCGGTAGTGGGCGTGGCCCTTCGATGCCACCTGTGGCAGGTGGGTCACGCACAGCACCTGGCGCTTCTCGCCCAGTGCGCGCAGCTTCTGGCCGACGATGTCGGCGACCGCACCGCCGATGCCGGAGTCGACTTCATCGAACACCATGGTCGGCACCGCATCCAGATCCAGCGCGGCCACTTCGATGGCCAGCGAGATGCGTGACAGTTCACCGCCCGAGGCGACCTTGCGCAGTGCCCGCGGCGGCTGCCCGGCGTTGGCCGCGACCAGGAATTCCACCCGCTCGGCGCCCTGTGGATCGGGCTTGCCGCTGTCCTGCGGTTCCAGTTCGATCAGGAACTGGCCGCCGCCCATGCCCAGCTCGGCGATGATGCCGGTGGTGGTGGCCGACAGTTCGGCCGCCGCGCTGCGACGGCTGGCGGTCAGCAGGTCGGCCTGCGCGCGCCAGGCCGCGGCGGCCTTGTCGATCTCTCCGGCCAGGCGCTGCAGGCGCTCGTCGGCGCCGCGCAGCTGCTCCACTTCGGCGTGCATGCGCTCACGCTGTGCGCCCAGTTCGTCCATCGGCACGCGATGCTTGCGTGCCAGGTCGTGCAGGCGGCCAAGGCGGCGCTCGTTCTCCTCGAACTGCTCCGGGTCGGCGTCGAGGTCGTCGTGAACGCGGTCGAGCAGGGCCAGGGCTTCGTTCAGCTGGATCGAGGCGTTGTCGATCAGGGCGTCGACCTCGCCCAGGCGCGGGTCATGTTCGGCGACCCGTGCCAGTTCGTGCCGCACCTGCTGCAGCAGGTCCAGCGCCGACTGGCCGTCGTCGCCGTTGAGCTGGTTGCTGGCCGCCTGGCAGGCGGTCAGCAGGGCGCTGGCGTGGGCCTGGCGGCGGTGGCTGGCGCCAAGGGCGGCGATCGACTCCGGTTCCAGATCTTCGCGGTCCAGCTCGCGCAGCTGGTGCTCAAGGAAACCGATACGGTCGCTGACATCGCCCTGTTGCGACAACGCCAGCGATTCATCGACCAGCGCCTGCCACCCGGCGGCGGCACGGCGCACCAGGCGGCGCTGTTCGTCATTGCCGGCGTAGGCATCGAGCAGGGCCAGCTGCGACGGACGCGTCAGCAGGGCCTGCTGCTCGTGCTGGCCATGGATCTCCACCAGCAGCGCGGCCAGGTCGGCCAGCTGCGCCAGGGTGACCGGGCGGCCGTTGATCCAGGCGCGCGAACCGCCGTCAGCGCGGATCACGCGGCGCAGCTGGCATTGCTCGTCGTCGTCCAGTTCATTGCTGGCCAGCCACTGGCGCGCGGCCTGCAGCTGGTCCAGTGCGAATTCGGCCGAAAGCTCTGCGCGGGCCGCGCCATGGCGGACCACGCCGCTGTCGGCGCGCAGGCCCGACAGGAAGCCCAGCGCGTCGACCATCAGCGACTTGCCGGCGCCGGTCTCGCCTGAAACCACGGTCATGCCGGGTCCGAACTCCAGCTCGGTGGCGCGGACGACGGCGAAATCCTTGATCGAAAGGTGTCTGAGCATGGGTAATGGGGTGTCTGCAGCCGCGCAACGCTAGCACGCGCGGCGGGACGGTCCAATGACTTGCCAAGGTGAAGCGCCGCCATTATCTAGTGTCCGTGTCTCACAGGTTGATTCCATGCACGGTTCCCCCGACCAGCTTGCCCCGCGTGCGCGCCATCTGCTGCGCACGCTGATCGCGCGCTACATCCAGGATGGTGAGCCGGTGGGCTCGCAGACGCTGGCGCGCGTGGCCGGCCTGGAGGTCAGCCCGGCGACCATCCGCAACATCCTCGGCGACCTGGAGGACCTGGGCCTGCTGGCGTCGCCGCATACCTCGGCCGGGCGGATTCCGACCGCGCACGGCTACCGGGTCTTCGTCGACAGCCTGCTGCAGATGCAGCCGCCCGGCGAGGGCGAGCTGGCCCGGTTGCGCCAGGAACTGGCCGGCGGCGGCAGCACCCAGGCGCTGCTCGGCAGTGCCTCCGAGCTGCTGTCGGCGATGAGCCACTTCGTCGGCGTGGTCAGCGCGCCGCGGCGCGAGCAGTTCGCCTTCCGCCAGATCGATTTCGTGGCGCTGGACGGGCGCCGGGTGCTGGCGATCCTGGTGTTCGCCGACAACGAGGTGCAGAACCGGGTCATCGAGACCCGCCAGGAGTTCGCGCCGGGCCAGCTGGAGCAGGTGGCCAACTACCTCAATGCCCATTTCGCCGGCCTGCCGATGGCCGAGATCCGTACCCGCCTGCTGCTGGAGCTGCGCGACGCCCGTTCCGAGCTGGAGCAGCTGCTGGCGCACAGCATCGAGCTGGCCGAGCAGGCGCTGCAGCCGCCGGCCGACGACATGCTGGTAGCCGGGCAGACGCGGCTGATGGGGGTGCAGGACCTGTCCGACCTGGAGCGCCTGCGCGAGCTGTTCGAGCTGTTTTCCAGCAAGCGCGAGATCCTGCAGCTGCTGGAGCGGACCATCCAGGCGCCGGGCGTGCGCATCTTCATCGGCGAGGAGACCGGGATGATGCCGCTGCAGGGGGTCTCGCTGGTCACCGCGCCATATACCGCCAACGGCCAGGTGCTGGGGGTGCTGGGTGTGATCGGGCCGAAGCGGATGGCCTACGACCGCATGATTCCGCTGGTGCAGGCCACCGCCGATGTGCTGGGCGCGGCCTTTTCGCCCGGCGGCCGCGGTCCGGGAACATCGGACGCTTGAAACGCAGCATCCCGCCCACACTAGGGTGGGTGGAGGCGGGCTGTGACCGCCAGGGACCCAGACATGAACCACGAAAACCCCGATATCGAATCCCAGCAGAGCGCGGCCGATGCAGCGGCTGCGGCCGGCGCCAGTGACGAAGTGGAGCGCCTGCGCGGCGAGATCGAGCAGATCAAGGCCGACGTCCTGCGCGAGCGCGCCGACCTGGACAACCAGCGCAAGCGCGTGGCCCGTGACATCGAGCAGGCCCGCAAGTTTGCCAACGAGAAGCTGCTGGGCGAGCTGCTGCCGGTGTTCGACAGCCTGGACGCCGGCCTCAAGGCCGCGGGCGACGATGCCCATCCGCTGCGTGAAGGCCTGGAATTGACCTACAAGCAGCTGCTCAAGGTTGCCGGCGACAACGGCCTGGTGCTGCTGGATCCGACCGGCCAGCCGTTCAACCCGGAACACCACCAGGCGATCAGCCAGGTGCCGACCCCGGGCGCCGCCCCCGGCAGCGTGGTGACCGTGTTCCAGAAGGGCTACCTGCTCAACGAGCGCCTGCTGCGGCCGGCGCTGGTGGTGGTGGCTGCCGACTGACCCCTGTCGGGCCGGGCGGCGGGAATGATCCGCGGCCCGACCCGATGCTGAACGCGCCGGGCGACCGGGAACACAGCGTTCGGGGGATGGCTTGAATGTTCCACGAGCCTCCCCCACATCGTATTCATCCACCGGCCGAACGGCCGGACTGACCCCAACTAGCATCCTCAGGAGTCTCCCCCATGGGCAAGATCATTGGTATCGACCTCGGCACCACCAACTCGTGCGTGGCGATCATGGACGGCGGCAAGGCCCGCGTCATCGAGAATTCGGAAGGCGATCGGACCACCCCGTCGATCGTCGCCTACACCAAGGACGGCGAAGTCCTGGTCGGCGCCTCGGCCAAGCGCCAGGCGGTGACCAACCCGAAGAACACCTTCTACGCGGTGAAGCGCCTGATCGGCCGCAAGTTCACCGACGCCGAAGTGCAGAAGGACATCGCGCACGTCCCGTACAGCATCCTCGCCCATGACAATGGCGACGCCTGGGTGGCCACCAGCGACGGCAAGAAGATGGCCCCGCAGGAAATCTCGGCCAAGGTGCTGGAGAAGATGAAGAAGACCGCCGAGGACTTCCTCGGTGAGAAGGTCACCGAAGCGGTCATCACCGTGCCGGCCTACTTCAACGACAGCCAGCGCCAGGCGACCAAGGACGCCGGCCGCATCGCCGGCCTGGACGTCAAGCGCATCATCAACGAGCCGACCGCGGCCGCGCTGGCCTATGGCCTGGACAAGGGCGACAACAAGGATCGCAAGATCGTGGTGTACGACCTGGGCGGCGGCACCTTCGACGTCTCGGTGATCGAGATCGCCAACGTCGATGGTGAGAAGCAGTTCGAAGTGCTGGCCACCAACGGCGACACCTTCCTGGGCGGCGAAGATTTCGACAACCGCGTCATCGAGTACCTGGTCGAAGAGTTCAACAAGGACCAGGGCATCGACCTGCGCAAGGATCCGCTGGCCCTGCAGCGCCTGAAGGACGCGGCCGAGCGCGCCAAGATCGAGCTGTCCAGCGCCCAGCAGACCGAAGTGAACCTGCCGTACGTCACTGCCGACGCCTCCGGTCCGAAGCACCTGAACATCAAGCTGACCCGCGCCAAGCTGGAAGCGCTGGTGGAAGACCTGATCAAGAAGTCGATCGAGCCGTGCCGCGTGGCGCTGAACGATGCCGGCCTGCGGTCGAGCGACATCAGCGAAGTGATCCTGGTCGGCGGCCAGACCCGCATGCCGAAGGTGCAGCAGGCGGTGACCGAGTTCTTCGGCAAGGAACCGCGCAAGGACGTCAACCCGGACGAAGCCGTGGCACTGGGTGCGGCGATCCAGGGCGGCGTGCTCGGCGGCGACGTCAAGGACGTGCTGCTGCTGGACGTGACCCCGCTGTCGCTGGGCATCGAGACCATGGGTGGCGTGTTCACCAAGATCATCGAGAAGAACACCACCATCCCGACCAAGGCCTCGCAGGTGTTCTCCACTGCCGAGGACAACCAGTCGGCCGTGACCGTGCACGTGCTGCAGGGTGAGCGCGAACAGGCCCGCTTCAACAAGTCGCTGGCCAAGTTCGACCTGTCCGGCATCGAGCCGGCCCCGCGCGGCCTGCCGCAGGTGGAAGTGTCCTTTGATATCGACGCCAACGGCATCCTGCACGTGTCGGCCAAGGACAAGAAGACCAACAAGGAACAGAAGGTCGAGATCAAGGCCGGTTCGGGCCTGTCCGAGGAAGAGATCGCACGCATGGTCGCCGACGCGGAAGCCAACCGCGAAGAAGACAAGAAGTTCCAGGAGCTGGTGCAGGCCCGCAACCAGGCCGACGCCCTGATCCACGGCACCCGCAGCGCCATCACCGAGCACGGCAGCAAGGTCGGCGGCGATGTCATCGGCAAGGTGGAGGCGGCGCTGGCCGACCTGGAGACCGCGATGAAGGGTGACGACAAGGCGCAGATCGAAGCCAAGTCGAAGGTGCTGGAAGAAGCCGGCCAGTCGCTGTTCGCCGCCGCGTCGGCCGACCAGGGCGCCGCCCCGGGTGGCGACGCCGGTGCCACCGGCCAGGGCAACGACGATGTGGTGGACGCCGAGTTCACCGAAGTCAAGGACGACAAGAAGTCCTGATCCGGACCGACACGGGACGCTGCACGAGCGGCGTCCCGTTGTCGTACCAGGGTCCTGACCGCCCTCTGGCGCGTCGGGGCGCCCGACGCAAGAGCGGACCTGGTTCCGCTCTTCCGCTTTGACGAATCCCGACTTCCCGGAATGCGATTCACCCTATGAGCAAGCGCGATTACTACGAAGTGCTGGGCGTTGCCCGCACCGCCACCGACGAAGAGCTGAAGAAGGCCTATCGCCGTTGTGCAATGAAGTTCCACCCGGACCGCAACCCGGGTGATGCGGCGGCCGAAGCCTCCTTCAAGGAGTGCAAGGAAGCCTACGAAGTGCTGGCCGACGGCAACAAGCGCCGCATGTACGACAGCCATGGCCACGCCGCGTTCGAGCACGGCATGGGCGGTGGCGGCCCGGGCGGCCCGGACATGAACGATATTTTCGGCGACATCTTCGGCAACATCTTCGGCGGGGCCGGCGGCGGGCCGCGCCAGGCGCGCCGGGGTGCCGACATCGGTTACGTGATGGAGCTGGACCTGGAAGAAGCGGTGCGTGGCATCGAGCGCCGCATCGAGATTCCGACCCTGGCCGAATGTGGCGACTGTGATGGCAGTGGCTCGGAAGATGGCAAGGTCGAGACGTGCAACGTCTGCCACGGTCGTGGCCAGGTGCGCATCCAGCGCGGCATCTTCGCCATGCAGCAGGCCTGCCACAACTGTGGTGGTCGTGGCCAGATCATCGCCAAGCCGTGCAAGACCTGCCACGGCAACGGCCGTGTCGAGGAAGACAAGGTGCTGTCGGTGAAGGTGCCGGCCGGCGTGGATACCGGCGACCGCATCCGCCTGTCGGGCGAGGGCGAGGCCGGTCCGGCCGGTACCCCGCCGGGCGACCTGTACGTGGAAGTGCGCGTGCGCGAGCACGCCATCTTCCAGCGCGACGGCGACGACCTGCACTGCGAAGTGCCGATCCGCATTTCGCAGGCGGCGCTGGGCGATACCGTGCGCGTGGCCACTCTCGGCGGCGAAGCGGAGATCCGCATCCCGGCCGAGACCCAGACCGGCAAGCTGTTCCGCCTGCGTGGCAAGGGCGTGCGTTCGGTGCGCAGCCGCAGCGAAGGCGACCTGTACTGCCGCGTGGTGGTGGAGACGCCGGTCAACCTCACCAGCGACCAGCGCAAGCTGCTGGAGCAGTTCGAAGCCACCTTCAACGGCGAGGATGCACGCAAGCACTCGCCGAAGTCGGCCACCTTCATCGATGGCGTGAAGGGTTTCTGGGACCGCATGACGTCCTGAGTTTTCAACGCAGACGTTGAACGGCAGCGCCGGGCCATGCCCGGCGTTTTCGTTTGCGATGTCCGGCCGATTCCGCCGGGCGTGGCCCGGCGCCACCGGAAGTTCTCAGCGGAAGAATGCCGCCGGCGTCTGCCCGAGCTGGCGCTTGAACATGCTGGTGAACGCACTGGGGCTGTCATAGCCCATCGCCAGCGCGACATCGATGACCTTGTCGCCGGTGGCCAGTCGCTCCATCGCCGCCAGCAGCCGCGCCTGCTGGCGCCATTGCCCGAAGGTCATGCCCAGCTCGGTGGCGAAATGGCGCTGAATGGTTTTCACGTCCACCGCCAGTGCCTGCGCCCAGTCCTGCAGGGTTGCGTGGTCGCCGGGGTGCTTCTGGATGTGCTGGCAGATCCGCTGCAGGCGCGCGTCGACGGGGTCGGGCAGGTGCAGCGGCAGCACGTCCATGCGATGCAGTTCATCCAGCAGCAGGCGCACCACGCGGCCATCGCGGCTGTCTTCGATGTGCTCGCCCTTGATCAGCGTGGCCGCCTGCAGCAGTTCACGCAGCAGCGGGGACACCTGTACCGCGAACGGTTCGGCCGGCAGGTGCGGTGCGAACGACGGCTCGATGTACAGGCTGCGCATGTGCACGGCGGCAATGCAGTCCACCGCGTGCACCATGCCGGCCGGCATCCAGATCGCACGGTTCGAGGGCACCACCCAGCGCCCCACTTCCGAGCGCACCACCATCAGCCCCGAGATCGCATAGACCAGCTGGTGGCGCTGGTGCTTGTGCCCTGCGATAGGGGTGCCGGCAGGGTACTGGGTGACGCGATAGGTGACCGGGCGATGCTGCGGCACGTCCCGCCAGGGCGCGGCCGGATCGACATCGCGGGCGATGTCCTTTTTGCGATAGGCCATGACCCGAACGCGGCAGAAGGGAAGAGAAGGCCACCGTAGCATGCGTGGCTCGCCCCCAACCTGACTGCGTCCATGTCCACCCTGGTTTCTCCCGCAACGACCTCACGTCCGGTGGCGCTCGGCGTGCTGGCTGCCATTTCCACCTCGCATGTGGTCAACGACATGATGCAGTCGCTGATCCTGGCCATCTATCCGGTGATCAAGGGCGGCTTCAACCTCAGCTTCACCCAGATCGGCCTGATCACGCTGACCTACCAGCTCACTGCCTCGATCTTCCAGCCGTTGGTCGGCATGGCCACCGACCGCCGCCCGGCGCCGTATTCGTTGCCGATCGGCATGGCCTCGACCCTGTGCGGCATGCTGCTGCTCGGCTTCGCGCCCAGTTACGCGATGGTGCTGCTGGCGGCGGCGATGGTCGGCATTGGTTCGGCGATCTTCCATCCTGAAGCCTCACGCATCGCGCGGCTGGCCTCGGGTGGCCGGCATGGCTTTGCGCAGTCGGTGTTCCAGGTCGGCGGCAATGTCGGTACCGCGCTGGGCCCGCTGATTGCCGCCGCGGTGATCGTGCCGTATGGCCAGCACGCCGCGTCATGGTTTGCCGGCGCCGCGCTGATCGGCATCGCGCTGCTGACCTATGTCGGCCGCTGGTATGCACTGCACCTGGGTGCCCCGCGGCCGCCCGGTGCCGCGGCGATGAGCCCACGGCATCCGCCGCGCACCGTGGCCAAGGTGCTGGCGATCCTGCTGGTGCTGATCTTCAGCAAGTACTTCTACATGGCCAGCATCGGCAGCTACTTCACCTTCTACCTGATCCACCATTTCGGCATTCCGGTGGCACAGGCCCAGCTGCACCTGTTCGCGTTCCTGGTGGCCTCCGCCGCCGGCGGCTTCCTGGGTGGACCGTTGGGCGATCGCATCGGCCGCAAGCCGATCATCTGGACTTCGATTCTGGGCGTGGCGCCGTTCGCGCTGATGCTGCCGCACGCCGATCTGCTGTGGACCACGGTGCTGGCGGTGCTGATCGGCTTCGTCCTGTCTTCGGCGTTCTCGGCGATCGTGGTGTACGCGCAGGAGATGATGCCGCACCGCATCGGCATGGTGTCCGGTCTGTTCTTCGGCTTCGCGTTCGGCATGGGCGGGCTGGGTGCCGCCTTGCTCGGCCTGCTGGCGGACAGGACCAGCATCGAGTACGTGTACCAGCTGACCGCGTTCCTGCCGCTGCTCGGCATCGTCGCGGCGTGGCTGCCGCCATCGCGGCCTGCTGCTCACTGAGGGGGTGGGGTTTGCAGGGCTTGCAGCCCTGCCGAACCCTTCACCGGGCGTAGAATGCGGGCATGAGCGAATCCCTCGACAACCACCTGGTCCATGGCCGCCGCCAGCGGCCCGACGGCCCATCGCCGATCGATGTCATCTCGGTCCAGTCGCAACTCGTCTACGGCCACGCCGGCAACAGCGCCGCCATACCGCCGATGCGCGCACTCGGCGTGCGCGTGGCGGAGATCCCGACCGTGCTGCTGAGCAACGCGCCGTTCTATGACACCACCCGCGGCCGCGTGCTGCCCGCCGACTGGTTCGCCGATCTGCTGCTCGGCACCCACGAGCGCGGCCTGCCGCAGCGGGCGGAAATGCTGGTGTCCGGCTACTTCGGCAGCACCGCCAACGGCGCGGCCTTCGCCGACTGGCTGGAGCGGATCCTGCCGGCCTGCCCGCAACTGCGCTACTGCCTGGACCCGGTCATCGGTGACACCCACACCGGCCCCTATGTGGAACCCGGACTGGAGGCGATCTTCGCCGAGCGCCTGCTGCCGCATGCCTGGCTGGTGACGCCGAACGCTTTCGAACTGAACCGCCTGACCGGCATGCCCGCGCTGGCCGAGGCTGATGCCATCGCTGCCGCGCGCACGCTGCTGCAGCGTGGCCCGCACTGGGTGATCGCGCACAGCGTGGGCGGCAATCCGGGAGAACTGGTGACCCTGGCCGTGGGCCGCGAGGAAACCTGGCGCTGGACGTCGCCACTGCTGCCGGTGGACGTGGCCGGAACCGGCGACGTGCTGATGTCGCTGGTGGTGTCGTTCCTGCTGCGCGGCGAACCGATGCAGCAGGCCATCTCGCGTGCGATCGCCGGTACCCACGCGGCACTGGAAGCGACCCTGGACAATGGCTTCGAGGAATTCGACGTGATTGCTGCGGCGCCGGCGGCGCTGGCCGAAGGTACGCGCTTCGGCGCCGAACGGCTCGCATGAGCGATCGCAGCGAACGCGCGCCGCGCACGATCGGCATCGTCGGCAGTGCCGGCGCCTATGGGCGCTGGCTGACCCGGTTCTTCCAGGACCACCTGCAACTGCGGGTGATCGGCCACGATCCGGCCGATGCCGGTTCGCACACGCCGCAGCAGCTGCTGGACGAGGCCGACGTGCTGGTGTTCTCGGCGCCGATCCGGCATACGCCAGCGCTGATCGGCGAGTACGTGCGTCAATCCGCCGGCCGCGAGCGCGGCCGCCTGTGGCTGGATGTGACCTCGGTGAAGGATGCGCCGGTACAGGCAATGCTGGCCTCGCAGGCCGAGGTGGTCGGCCTGCACCCGATGACCGCGCCGCCCAAGGCGCCCACGTTGAAGGGGCGGGTGATGGTGGTGTGCGAGGCACGCCTGCAGCACTGGCAGCCCTGGGTAGACGCGCTGTGCGCCGCCCTGCAGGCCGAATGCGTGCGTGCCACCCCGCAGCACCACGACCAGATGATGGCACTGGTGCAGGCGATGGTGCATGCCACCCACCTGGCCCAGGCCGGCGTGCTGCGCGAGTACCAGCCACAGCTGGGTACGCTGGCCGCGATGATGCCGTACCGCTCGGCCTCGTTCGAGCTGGACACCGCCATCATCTCGCGCATCCTGTCGCTGAATCCGGCGATCTACGAAGACATCCAGTTCGGCAATCCGCACGTGGCGCCGATGCTGGAACGCCTGGTCGGCCAGCTGCAGCGGCTGCAGGCCCAGGTCGGGCAGGGCGATGATGCGGCGCGCAGCGCGTTCCGCGAGCAGTTGCTGGGCGCCAACCGCGACGCATTCGGCGGCCCGGCACTGGAAGCGGGCAACTACACGTTCGAGCGGGTGGGGTATCTGCTGGCCGATCTGACCGAGCGCAACGCACTTTCGGTGCACCTGCCCGAAGACCGGCCGGGTTCGCTGCGCGAACTGCTCAACGTGTTCGAGCAGCACGGCATCAGCCTGGCTTCCATCCACTCCTCGCGCACACCCGGCGGGGAAGTGCACTTCCGCATCGGGTTCGTCGCCGGCAGCGCAGCGGCCTCGATCGCAGCCGCCGCCGCGGAGGTGGATGCCTCGGGCATCGGGCGCGTGCTGCTCTAGGCTCGGCCACCCGGTTCATCCACAGGCGGTGTGGATGGCTGCTGCGCAAACATGTGGATAACCGCTCGCAGGCCTTGCCGGAAAAGGCTGTCAAGATGGTTGGTCAAAAATTGACCAGCCTGTGTGCGCGGCGCCGGGCGAGGCCCGGCGGGCGCAGCGGTGAACCGGGGCGCCTGTGCCACGGGCTAGATCGTCAGCCGTACCTCACCGCCGCTGGTGGTGAACTCGCGGCCGATGCGCACCAGCTGGCGGCCGTCGTCGAGCTCGTAGCGCGGCGTGGTTTCCGAGCCGTGGCCGCTGCCACTGGCCTCGGGCTTGAATTCAATGATGATGTGGCTCTCGCCATTGCTGTCGAGGGCGGGGAACTGACGGAACGACATCGTCTACCTCCTTCCACCATGTGCGTGCCCACAAGACTGGGCCGGCCGGTGTTAGCCGGCCGTCATCAATCGATGAACTGCAGGCGGGCCAGTTCCGCGTACAGACCGCCTTCAGCCAGCAGTTCAGCATGCGTGCCCTCGGCGACGATGCGGCCGTGGTCCATCACCACGATGCGGTCGGCCTTGAGCACGGTCGCCAGACGGTGGGCGATGACCACCGTGGTGCGGCCGGCCATCAACCGTTCCAGTGCCTGCTGGACGCTGTGCTCGCTCTGCGCATCGAGGGCGCTGGTGGCTTCGTCCAGTAGCAGGATCGGCGCGTCCTTCAGCAGTGCGCGGGCAATCGCCACGCGTTGCTGCTGGCCACCGGACAGGCGCGCGCCGCGCTCGCCCAGCTCGCTGTCGTAGCCCTGCGGCAACGCACGCAGGAAGGTGTCCGCCTCAGCAGCGCGGGCGGCGGCCTCCACCTCGGCATCGCTGGCCTGCAGGCGGCCGTAGCGGATGTTGTCGCGCGCACTGGCGGCGAACAGCGTGGGCTGCTGTGGCACCAGCGCCAGCTGGGCGCGCAGCTCGGCCGGGTCGACGTCGCGCACGTCGATGCCGTCCACGCAGATGCGGCCACCGGCGGGGTCATGGAAGCGCAGCAGCATCGACAGCACCGTGCTCTTGCCGGCGCCCGACGGCCCGACCAGGGCCACGGTCTCGCCGGGGCGCACGTGCAGGCTGAACCGATCCAGCGCGGCCTGGTCCGGTCGCTGCGGGTAGTGGAACACCACGTCGTCGAACCGGATCTCGCCGCGCAGCGGTTGCGGCAATGCATGCGGCTGCGCCGGCGCGCGGATCTCGATGTCTTCCTGCAGCAGTTCGCCGATGCGGCCCATGCCGCCGGCCGCGCGTTGCAGCTCGTTCCAGACCTCGGCCAGCGCACCGACCGAACCACCGCCGATCAGCGCGTACAGCACGAACTGGCCCAGCGTGCCGGCACTCATGCGACCATCGATGACATCGTGCGCGCCCAGCCACAGCACGCCGACGATGGCGCCGAACACCAGCAGGATCGCGCTGGCGGTGACCAGCGACTGCGCGCCGATGCGGCGGCGTGCGGCGCGGATGGCATCGCCCAGGGCATGGTCGAAACGTCCGCGTTCATAAGGTTCGCGTGCATGCGCCTGCACCGTGCGCACCGCGCCCAGGGTTTCGCTGGCCAGGCTGTTGGCATCGGCGATGCGGTCCTGGCTGCTGCGCGCGACGGTTCGCAGCTTGCGCGCGCCGATGATGATGGGCAGCACCGCCAGCGGAATGCCGAGCAGCGACCAGGCGGCCAGCCGCGGGCTGGTAACGAACAGCATGGCCAGACTGCCCACCACGGTGACACTGCTGCGCAGCGCCACCGACATGGTCGAGCCGACCACGCTGCGCAGCAGTTCGCTGTCGGCGGTGAGCCGCGATACCAGCTCGCCACTGCGGCTGCGATCATGGAAACCCGCACCCAGCTGGATCAGGTGTGCGTACAGGCGGCTGCGCAGGTCCGCCACGACCTTCTCGCCCAGCAGCGAAACGAAATAGAAGCGTGCCGCGGTCGCCAGTGCCAGCACCACCGCCACCAGCATCAGCAGTGCGAAGGCGCGGTTGATCTGGCCCCCGCTGCTGAAACCGTGGTCGATCATCTGCTTCACGGCGGGCGGCAGGCTGAGGGTGGCTGCCGATGAGACGGCCAGGGCCAGCAGCCACGCGCTGAACAACCCGCCATGGCGGCGCACGAACGGCCACAGTGTGCGCAGGCTGCCGAGGCGGCGCAGCGGCGGGGAGGCCGGATCGGCGGCCGGTGCGTCCTTGTCAGTCATCCTGGTCGTCATCTTGTGTGCGGATACGATCACGAGTGGCGTCGCGCAGGCGGATTTTCAATGCGTCGACCTGATCCACAGGCAATTCAACCCGCAATCGTACCCCGTTGGCATCGAACTGTTCATCGCGCTTCTCGGCGGCATGCACCGGCAGGGCGGCATGCAGCGTGCCCAGATCCTCGAACCCGGCCAGCAGCTGCAGCCGCGCCATGGCGACCAGCGGCACGCGCGGCGCGGTGCGCAGGCACTCGGCGGCGGCACCGCCATACGCGCGTACGAGACCGCCGGCGCCGAGCTTGATGCCACCGAACCAGCGGGTGACCACCACCATCACCCGGTCGAAGCCCTGGCCGTCGAGGGCGGCCAGGATCGGGCGCCCGGCAGTGCCTGCCGGTTCGCCATCATCGCTGGAACGGTACTCCTGGCCGTGACGGTAGGCCCAGCAGTTGTGGGTGGCGTCGGCAACCGACACCTGCTGCAGGAACGCAAGGGCCGCAGCGCCGCCGTCGATCGGCGCAGCATGCGCGATGAAGCGGCTGTGCTTGATCTCCAGCGTGTGGCTGACCGGTTGGGCGAGGGTATCGGGCATCCCGCTCATTCTACGGGCTTGCCGCCGATGTGCCTCAGTCGTCCAGCAGCGGCCGCAGGTCCTTCGGCAGGCGCGATTCCGGGTACTGCTGCAGGTAGCGTTCCAGGCTCGCACGCGCCAGGTCGAGGTCGCCACCATCGCGGCGTTCGCGGATCTTCTGCAGCCATTGCCGGCGCGGCAGTTGTGCATCGGCCTGCACTTCGGCCTGCACCGCAGCGGCGCTCAGCCCTGCATCGCTGGCGCGGCGCATCACGCCGGGGGCGGTCCTGGCGGTCGCTGCCTGCCGCGCAGCACGGGCGTCACCGCGTTCTTCGGTGCCGTCCTGGCCGGCATCGGCGACGTCGCTCGTCGGCGTGGCCGCGCGGCGAGCCTTCATTGCAGCCGATGGCGCGGCCAGTGGCGCGGGCGTCGAATAGGCTTCAAGCGCGGCGGCGGGGGCCTGCGGCGGTGCGACCGGCGGCGGTGGCGCTGCAGGCGCCGCGAAGGCGGAATCGGCCATCGGTGCCGGAGGCGGCGCCATGACCGGTGCCGGCTTCGGTGGCGTGGCAGGTTCCGCCTTTGCCGATGCGGCTGCGGCGGCGGGCGCCGGCTCGGCCGTGGCGGCACGCGGTCTGGCGGCCGTTGCCGATGGCGGTGGAGGCGGCTCGGCGGCGTCGAGGGTGGCTGCGCTGCTGTTCTCAGCGGCGTAGCCGCTGGCCGCATCGGCGGGCCGGTCGTCGGGCGTCGGGGCCGAGGCGATCTGCGCCTCGGCCGGGATCGGTGGCGGCTCCGGCCGCATCTGCCAGGCAATGCCGATGGCGAACACCATCGAAGCGGCGATGCCGAACACGGCGGGCCAGCGCGGGCGTGGGCGCCGCGCGCGCGCTGCGGCGGCGGGCGCGGGTGCCTGCTGCACCGGTGCGTCCACCGCGGCGCGTGCCGCGGCGAGGATGGCGGCGTCCAGCGCCGGTGGCGGGCCCTGTTCGGCCCGACGGCCGAGCAGGCGCGCCAGCTCGCGTTCTTCCGGCGTCAACGGATCGTCTCTGTTCATGCGTTCAATCCCGCACGCAGCTTGTCCATCGCATAGCGCAGCCGCGATTTCACGGTTTCCCGGCCAACGCCGGTGATCTGGCCGATCTCCTCCAGGCTCAGTTCCTGTTCCAGCCGCAGCTGCAGCACTTCACGCTGCTCGGCGGGCAGTTCTTCCATCGCCCGCTGGATGCGGCGACGCTGCTCGAATTCAGACAGTTCCGCTTCGGGGGTCTGTCCATCCTCCAGCGCAGCCAGGCGCAGGTCGGCGTCGGCCGGTGCGGCCGGGCGATGACGGGCGGCGCGCCAGTGGTCGTTCAGGCGGTTGTGGGCGATGCGGAACAGCCAGGTGCTGAACGCGGCCTCGGGTTGCCAGCCGGCCCGCGCACTGATCACGCGCTGCCACACATCCTGGAAGATCTCCTCGGCCAGCGCGGTGTCGCGCAGCTGCCGCAGCAGGAAGCCGAACAGGCGCTTGCGATGCCGCGCATACAGGCTTTCGAATGCCGGCAGATCGCCGCCGGCCCAGGCCAGCATCAAGGCTTCGTCGGTTGGCAGGGCGTCGGCATCCACGGCGCACAGGGTAAGCCCTGCCGGCGATGGCGCATAGACGTGGCGGGCGAGGGCACGGGCGTGGTTCACGGCTCGGAACGGGAGAGGATCGACAGGAAAAACGTCCGGAGGCACGTTTCGGGGTTGGCGGGCTTCCATTGCCCCCCGGGTGGCGCGCTATGCTCGGTTATTCAGGGGAGGCGACGCTCAGACGGCGCCAAGAGATCGTCATTTTGTCCACCCAAGCCGACCGCGCGCTGGAAGTGTCACCTCACGAGCCCGTGCTGAGCACGGCGCTGGTTCGTGCGCTGCATGCATTGCTGCCGGAAACGGCCGTCGTGCGCGTGGGCTGGGACGATCCGCAGCTGGGCAGCGGGCAGGGAGGCTGGCCGGCCGACAGCAGCGGGGAGGACGTCTGGCAGTCGCTGGCCGAGCAGGCCGAAGGCTGCCATGGCTGGGAGTACGATCGCGCCCGCCTGCTGTTGTCGGTGCGCGGGGCGGCACCCTCGCCGGCGTGGTGGGGGGTGTCCCGGCAGGCCATGGAGCTGGCCCTGCAGCGTGGCCGCCAGGCCGGGCAGATCAAGGCGCTGGAGCAGGCCGAGCGCTTGCAGCAGGCGTTGTTCCAGATCGCCGACCTGGCCGGTGCCGACCTGGAGATGGGCGAGATGCTGCGCCATGTGCACGGCGTGCTCGGCACGCTGATGTACGCGGAAAACTGCTACATCGTCGAGTATGACGAGGTACGCGGGCAGATCCGCTTCCTGTACTTCGCCGACCAGGTGGACGATTTCGTCGCCGACCCGACGCACAGCTTCGACGTCGACGAGATGCCGCACAGCCTGACGGTCGCCCTGCTGCGGCACGGCCGTCCGTTGAGTGGCCCCTCGCGCGAGCTGCTGGCCCAGGTCGAGCAGGAGCACGATCCGCAGCGCGGCCCGGAAAGCCTGGACTGGCTGGGCGTGCCGATGCTGCGCGACGGACGCGTGTGCGGCGCGATCGTGGTGCAGAGCTATGAACACGGCGCGCGCTACCACGAGGCCGAGCGTGCGCTGCTGGGCTTCGTGGCCCAGCATGTGCAGACCGCGATGGACCGGCGCCAGGCGCAGGTGCGGCTGGAGCAGCAGGTGGAACGACGCACGCTGGAACTGCAGCGCGCCAACCGCAGCCTGCAGGACGAAGTGGCCGAGCGACGCCGCGCCGAACAGCTGCAGACCGCGCTGTACAACATTGCCGAGATGGCGATGTCGGCCGATAGCCTGGCGCAGTTCTATGGCCAGGTGCACGGGGTGGTCGGGCGGCTGCTGGATGCGCGCAACTTCTACATCGCGCTGGTCAACGCCGCGGGCGACGGCCTGGATTTCGTCTACTCGGTCGACGAGCACAACGCGAGCCGTGCACCGCGCGCGTTCAGCCGCGGGCTGACCGAATACGTGGTACGCCATCGGCGCCCGCTGCTGGCATCGCGGGCGCAGATCGATGCGCTGCTGGAAACCGGCGAGGTGCGCGAATCCGGGGCACGCTCGCAATGCTGGCTGGGCGTGCCACTGCTGCGCGACGATGAAGTGGTCGGCGCGATCGTGGTGCAGAGCTACAGCGAGCAGATCGCCTTCAGCGTGCACGACCAGCGCCTGCTCACCTTCGTGGCGCAGAACATCGGCACCGGGCTGGCCCGCCAGCGCGACCAGCAACGGTTGCGGTCGGCGCATGCCGAACTGGAAAAGCGGGTGGAGGAGCGCACCCGCGAGCTGGCCGAGGTGAATGACAAGCTGCTGGGCCAGATCGGCGAGCGTCTGCGCGCCGAGCAGCGCCTGACCCATCAGGCGATGCACGATGCGCTGACCGGACTGCCCAACCGGCTGCACCTGCTCGACCGGCTGCAGGACGCGCTGGCATTGGCCCGGCGCGAGGGCGGGCCGGTGTTCGCCGTGCTGTTCCTGGATCTGGACCGTTTCAAGCTGGTCAACGACAGCATCGGGCATGCGGCCGGTGACCGCATGCTGGTGGAAGTGGCCAAGCGGATCGTGTCCATGACCGGCGCCGAGGATGTGGTGGCGCGGCTGGGCGGTGACGAATTCGCCGTGCTGCTGCAGTGCCCCCAGGGCCTGGCGCAGGCGCTGGATTTCGGCCAGCGGCTGCTGCTGGCCCTGCAGGAATCGATGTGGATCGCCGGCCGTGAGCTGTTCCCCTCGGGCAGCCTGGGCATCGCGCTGTGGAATCCGCGCTACCGGACCGGCGAGGAACTGCTGCGCGACGCCGACGCGGCGATGTACCGGGCCAAGGCCCAGGGCCATGATCGCTGTTCGATCTTCGACGAGGACATGCGCGAACAGGCGATGCGCAGCCTGGACCTGGAAGCGGACCTGCGCAGGGCGATCAACAACCGCGATTTCGTGCCGTTCTACCAGCCGATCGTGCGCCTGTCCGATGGCGAGGTGGTCGGTCACGAGGCGCTGCTGCGCTGGAAGCACGAGCGCCGCGGGCTGCTGCTGCCGGGGGCGTTCCTCGAGCTGGGCGAGGAAAGCGGCCTGATCGAACAGGTGGACTGGCTGATCTACGAGCAGGTCATCGCCGGGCTCGCCGACGGCGGACGCGGCTATGTGTCGGTCAACGTGTCGCCCCGGCATTTCCGCTCGGCCGGATTCAGTGCGCGCCTGTTCGGCCTGCTGGAAGCATGCGCGGCGGACCCGCGGCGGCTGCGGCTGGAGATCACCGAGGTGGCGCTGCTCGACGACGGCCCGCATACGCTGCGTATCCTGAAGGGCCTGCGCGAGCGCGGCATCCAGGTGCAGCTGGATGATTTCGGCACGGGTTTCTCCGCGCTCTCCTATCTGCACCGGTTCCCGATCAGTACCCTGAAGATCGATCAGAGTTTCATCGCCGGCCTGCACGGGCCGGAAGCGCAGAGCACGCGTGCGCTGGTGGAAGGCGTGCTGTCGCTGGCGCGTACGCTGGGCATCGAAACCATCGGCGAAGGCATCGAAACCGAGGCGCAGCGCGACACCTTGTTCGAACTGGGCTGCGACTACGGCCAGGGGTACCTGCTGGGGCGGCCGGCACCGTGGACGCGCGCGGCGGCCTGAGCCGCCACGCAGCGGCGGCTCAACGCAGGGCGGCGCGGCGCTTCTCGTCGATCCACTTCGATGCCTGGGCCGGCTGGTAGGCCTGCATCCACGCCAGCATGTCCTCGATGTCCGAGCCATACCACAGGTCCTGGCGCTGCTCCGGGTGCAGGAACCGTTCCTCGACCATGCGATCGATCATGCCGATCAGCGGCGCGTAGAAGCCGTCCACGTCGAGGAAGGCGCAGGGCTTGTTGCCGATGCCGAGCTGGCGCCAGGTGAGCATCTCGAAGATCTCTTCCATGGTGCCGAAGCCGCCGGGCAGGGCGACGAAGCCGTCGGACAGGTCGAACATGCGCGACTTGCGTTCATGCATCGAGCCCACGATCTCCAGTTCGGTCAGGCCGCGGTGGGCCACTTCCCAATCGGCCAGCTGGCGCGGGATCACGCCGGTCACCTCGCCGCCGGCGGCCAGCACCGCATTGGCCACGGTGCCCATAAGGCCGACGTTGCCGCCGCCGTACACCAGGCGCATGCCGTCGCGGGCAATGCGGTCGCCCAGCGCGATCGCGCGCTCGGTGTAGGCCGGCTTGCTGCCGGCATTGGAGCCACAGTAAACACAGATCGACTTCATGGATCTTCCTGTCTCATTTCCGGAAACGAAAACGCCCCGCCGGCAACCGGGGAGCCGGTCGCAGGGCAGGGTGTACGCGCGATTATGAGCCCTTGCCGTTGCCCGCAGTAGAGCCGAGCCATGCTCGGCTGCTCTTCGTTCACATCGCGGCAAAGGCTGAGTCGAGCATGGCTCGACTCTCCAAACACCAGGCCAGGCTTACGCCGCAGCCGCCTGCTCGCGGCGCGGGCCTTCGCGCAGGGCGCGGCCGACCATGCCCACCAGCAGGTCCAGCTCTTCACTGTCCATGCCGAAGTGCGGGGTGAAGCGCAGTGAGTTCTCGCCGCCGTGGATCACATTGATGCCGTGCTGGCGCAGCCACTCTTCGGTGGAATTGGCGCCGTAGCACTTGAACTGCGGGGCCAGCTCGCAGGAGAACAGCAGGCCGGTGCCCTGCACCTTGGTGATCAGGCCGCCCAGATCGGCACGCAGCTGCTCCAGCTTGCGCACCGCTTCGGCGCCGCGTTCAGCGATGTTGGCGCGCACCTGCGGGGTCAGCTGGGCCAGGGTGGCGCAGGCCACGTCCAGGGCCCGCGGGTTGCTGGTCATGGTGTTGCCGTAGATGCCCTTGCGGTACAGCTGCGCGGCATGGTCGGTCACCGCCAGCACGGACAGTGGGTACTGCGCGGCGTTCAGCGCCTTGGAATAGGTTTCCATGTCCGGCGGGTCCAGGCCCTCGAAGCCGGGGTAATCGACCACCGACAGGACACCGTGGGCGCGCAGGCCCGCCTGGATCGAATCGAGCAGCAGCAGGCTGCCGTGACCGCGGGTCAGCTCGCGGGCCAGCGCATAGAAGGCCGGCGGCACCGAGCGGCCCGGATCGCCTTCGCCCATCACCGGTTCCAGGAACACCGCCTCGATGAACCACTGGTTGCGTGCCGCGTCCTCGAACACCTTGCGCAGGCCGGCCTCGTCGTACGGCGCCACGGTGATCACCGAGTCTTCGCCGCGGTAACTGGCCAGGTGCTGCAGATAGGTCTTGCGGCTGGAATCGGAATACAGCGCCGGGCGATCGGTACGGCCATGGAAGCTGCCCTTGACCACCACGCGCTTGATCGCCGCCCCGGCGTGGCGGGCGCCCGGGTCGGTCTGCAGCTTGGCGTTGACGTCGGCAATGCGCGCGGCCAGTCCCACCGCTTCGGAACCGGAGTTCAGGCACATGAAACGGGTGAACGGGCAGCCGCCGCGACGGTGGCCGATCTCGGCGCGCAGCGCCGCGATGAAGCGGTGCTGGGACAGGCTGGGCGTCATGATGTTGGCCATCACCTGCGGCCGCGCCATCGCCTCCAGCACGGCATCCGGGGTGTGGCCGAAGCCGAGCATGCCGTAGCCGCCGGCGTCGTACAGCACCGCGCCCTTCAGGGTGACCACCCAGGGGCCGCGCGCGGCCAGCGCCACGTACGGGGTCACCGCATCGTCGGCGTAGAAATTGACGAAGCCATCCTGCATCGCATCGATCTGCGCCTGCTCATCCTGTGCCAGCAGCGGCCCCAGCTCGGCCTGCACGCGCGCGAACTCGGCAGCGGCAGCGTCCACCGCGGCGATCAGCTGCGGGTGGTTGGCGGACAGGGCGGTCAGGGTGGCATCGTCCAGGCCGGTGGTGAGGCGGGTGCCGGGCTGGGCGCGGAGGGGGGCGAGGCGTTCGATGAAGCTCATTGCAGATCTCCTGAAACAATGGGTCGCACGGGCTTTCAAAAGCAAAACGCGCGTCTTCACGCGCGCTGGGGCGGGCTCGTGCAGCGGACTTCCAGCCCGATGCTAGCACTTGTTTTTTTGCGCGATAACCCCGCAAAAGACTGCTGCATAGCAGCATTTTGCGCGACGTTCGCCACGAAGCACGCCGGCTCGCGGACGCTGCACGTACAATGCGCGCCATTGTCGACCTGTTGCCGCCCACTGCCTTGAAGAAGTCCGATTTCCATTACGACCTGCCGGCCGAACTGATCGCGCAGGCACCGTTGGCCGAGCGTTCGGCCAGTCGCCTGATGCTGGTGCCGCCGGCGCCGGCCGCCTTCACCGATCAGCAGGTGCGCGACCTGCCGGCGCTGCTGCAGCCCGGCGACCTGCTGGTGTTCAACGACACCCGGGTGATCCCGGCGCGCCTGTTCGGGCAGAAGGCCAGCGGCGGTCGCGTGGAGATCCTGATCGAGCGCCTGCTCGGTGGCCAGCAGGCGCGGGCCCAGGTGGGGGCGAGCAAATCGCCCAAGGCCGGCAGCCGGATTGCCCTGGATGCGGGCGGCGAGGCGGAAGTGCTGGGCCGCGATGGCGAGTTCTATGTGCTGCAGTTCCATGTGCCGGAATCGCTGGAGCAGTGGCTGCTGCACGCTGGCCGGTTGCCGCTGCCGCCCTACATCCAGCGCGAGCCGGGCGTGGACGACCGCGAGCGCTACCAGACCGTGTTCGCCCGCGAAGTGGGCGCGGTGGCCGCACCGACCGCCGGCCTGCATTTCGACGAGCCGCTGCTGGCCGCGCTGAAGGACAGGGGGGTGGAATTCGGCCACGTTACCCTGCATGTGGGCGCAGGGACCTTCCAGCCGGTGCGTGCCGATGACCTGAAGGACCACGTGATGCACCGCGAGTGGCTGAACGTGGGCGCCGAACTGGTCCAGCAGGTGCGGCGCACCCGTGAGGCCGGCGGCCGGGTGATCGGCGTCGGCACCACCGTGGTGCGCGCGCTGGAGAGCGCGATGCGCGATGGCGAGCTGCTGCCGTTCGCCGGCGAGACCCAGATCTTCATCACCCCCGGCTACCGCATCCGCAGCGTGGATGCGATGGTGACCAACTTCCATCTGCCGGAAAGCACGCTGCTGATGATGATCTCGGCCTTTGCCGGCAAGGACCGCGTGTTCGAGGCCTACCAGCACGCGATCGCGCAGCGCTACCGGTTCTTCAGCTACGGCGATGCGATGCTGCTGTTCCCGCAGGCGGGGTAGGGCTGGGGTGGGTAGCGCCGGGCCATGCCCGGCGGGGCGCAGTTGCGGGTCATCCGCCGGGCATGGCCCGGGCTACCGGAGCAGGGAAGGCGGTTTTGGGAGACAATAGGCGACTATTTGCCTGAATGACCGCTCCATGTCCCGACTGCAGTTCCAGCTCCAGACCCGCGACGGCCGTGCCCGCCGTGGCCGCCTGACCTTCCCGCGTGGCACGGTGGAAACGCCGGCCTTCATGCCGGTGGGAACCTATGGCTCGGTCAAGGGCATTCTGCCGGACCAGGTGCGCGCACTGGGCGCCGAGATCATCCTCGGCAACACCTTCCACCTGTACCTGCGCCCGGGCCTGGACATCATCGCCGACCACGGCGGCCTGCACGGCTTCTGCCGCTGGGATGGCCCGATCCTGACCGACTCCGGCGGTTTCCAGGTGTTCTCGCTGGCCCACCGCCGCAAGATCACCGAGCAGGGCGTGACCTTCGCCTCGCCCACCGACGGTGCCCGCGTGTTCCTGGGCCCGGAAGAGAGTATGAAGATCCAGAAGGTGCTCGATTCGGACGTGGTGATGATCTTCGACGAGTGCACCCCGTACCCTGCCACCGAGGACGTGGCTCGCCGGTCGATGGAGCTGAGCCTGCGCTGGGCCCAGCGCAGCCGCAATGCCCATGACGAGCTGGGCAACGACGCGGCCCTGTTCGGCATCGTCCAGGGCGGGGTGCATACCGACCTGCGCAGCCGCTCGGCCGACGCCCTGCAGGCCATCGGCTTCGACGGCTATGCCATCGGCGGCCTGGCCGTGGGCGAGCCGGAAGACGAGCGCAACGCGATGCTCGACCACCTCGACCCGGAGCTGCCCAGCGACCGTCCGCGTTACCTGATGGGCGTGGGCCGGCCGGAAGACCTGGTGGAAGGCGTGGCCCGCGGCGTGGACATGTTCGACTGCGTGATGCCGACCCGGAACGCCCGCAACGGCCACTATTTCACCTCGTTCGGCACCGTCCGCATCCGTAATTCCCAGTACGCACGGGACATGGACCCGATCGAACCCGGCTGCGGCTGCGTGGCCTGCACCGGCGGCTACACCCGTTCCTACCTGCGCCACCTGGACCGCTGCAACGAGATGCTGGCGCCGATGCTGGGCACCCTGCACAACCTGTTCTATTACGAGAAACTGATGGCCGACATCCGCGCAGCCATCGAGGCGGGAACCTTCCTGGCCTTCCGCGAGTCCTTCTATGCGGCCCGTGGGGCGGTTGCGCCCCCGCTGTAACCCCGTGGTACCCCTGCCGAACGGCCCAAGGACGAACGTCCGGGGCCGTGGCATACTTCAAGGCTGACCCAGATCCGCGGTCGACACCCCCGCCCGTGAACGAGCGGGAGCGCCGCCCAACCAAAGGACCAACGATGAACCTGCTTGCTTTCCTGATTCCCGCCGCCCACGCCCAGGCCGCCGGCGGCCAACCGCAGGGCATGGGCCTGACCACGCTGCTGTTCCCGATCATCCTGATCGCCATCATGTACTTCCTGATGATCCGCCCGCAGATGAAGCGGCAGAAGGAGCACAAGGCCATGCTGGAGAAGATCAAGCGCGGCGACGAAGTGCTGACCAACGGTGGTATCGCCGGCGTGGTCACCGACATCGGCGACAACTTCATCACCATCGAAGTGGCCGACAACGTGCGCATCCGCGTGCAGAAGGGCGCTGTCGGCAACGTGCTGCCGGCCGGTACCCTGAAGTCGGCCCAGTAAGCCACTCCCTTTCCGAAGCACAACCGCGGCGCCGGGGATGGCGCCGCGCGGGACCCAAGCAATGCTCGAATTTCCACGCTGGAAGTACGTCGTCATCCTGATCGTACTCGCGCTCAGCACGCTGTACGCGCTGCCCAACATCTACCAGAAGGACCCGGCCATCCAGATCACCGCCAACCGTGGCGGGCAGATCGACGATGCGCTGCGCGACCGTGTGCTGGCCGAGCTGAACAAGGCCGGTGTCACCACGATCGGCGCAGAGAAGGAAGGGGACAGCCTGATCGTCCGCCTGTCGGACCTGAAGTCGCAGTCCGCCGCCAGTGATGAGCTGCGTGACAGCGTGGGCGAGAACTACACCGTCGCGCTGAACCTGGCGTCGACCGTGCCGGACTGGCTGGCCAATCTCGGCGGGCGGCCGATGGTACTGGGCCTGGACCTGCAGGGCGGCGTGCACTTCGTGCTGCAGGTCGACCAGAAGGCTGCGCTGGACAAGCGACTGGACGCCTACACCGAAGACGTGCGCAGCACCCTGCGTGATGCGCGGATCGCCTACCAGTCGGTCGAGCGTCGCGCTGACAACACCATCGTGGCCAACCTCAGCCCGTCGGCCGGCGAAGATGCCGGTACCCGCGCCCGCGCCGCACTGGCCAAGGCGCAGCCGACCCTGGGCTACGACGTCAGCGGCAGCCGCATCACGGTCTCCATTCCGGAAGCCGAGATCACCCAGATCGCCAATGGCGCGATCGAGCAGAACATCAACACCCTGCGCAACCGCGTGAACCAGCTCGGCGTGGCCGAGCCGATCATCCAGCGCCAGGGTGCCGACCGCGTGGTCGTGCAGCTGCCGGGTGTGCAGGACACCGCCGAAGCCAAGCGCATGATCGGTGCCACCGCCACCCTGGAATACCGCGCGGTGGTGGATGGCAACGCGCAGGACGCCATCGCGTCGGGCCGCATCCCGCCGGAAGCGAAGGTGTACCAGCGTCGTGACGGCGGTGGTCCGGTGCTGCTGAACAAGCGCGTGATCGTCACCGGTGACCAGATGGTGGCCGCACAGGCGGTGAACGATCCCACCACCGGCACCCCGGCGGTCAGCGTGACGCTGAACAACGTCGGCGGCCAGCGCATGTTCGACTTCACCAGCGCCAACGTGAACAAGCCGATGGCGGTGGTGTACACCGAGCGCGTGCCGACCGTGACCATCGTTGATGGCCAGGAAGTGCGTGGCTTCAAGGTCAACGAGGAAGTGATCTCGGTGGCCAACATCAACGGCGTGTTCGGCAAGAACTTCCAGACCACCGGCCTGCAGAAGAAGGAAGCCGAGGACCTGGCCAAGCTGCTGAAGTCGGGTTCGCTGGCTGCGCCGATGGACTTCGTCGAAGAACGCGTGGTCGGCCCGAGCCTGGGTGCCGAGAACGTCAAGAACGGCATCACCGCGGTGGTGTATGCCTTCATGTTCACCCTGGTGTTCTTCAGCATCTACTACCGCATGTTCGGTCTGATCACCTCGGTGGCGATGCTGTTCAACCTGCTGATCGTGGTGGCGGTGATGTCGCTGTTCGGCGCGACCATGACCCTGCCGGGCTTCGCCGGCCTGGCGTTGTCGGTCGGTCTGTCGGTCGACGCCAACGTGCTGATCAACGAACGTATCCGTGAAGAGCTGCGTGCCGGCGTGCCGGGCAAGACCGCGATCGTGACCGGTTACGAACGTGCATCGGGCACCATTCTCGACGCCAACCTGACCGGCCTGATCGTCGGTGTGGCGCTGTTCGCATTCGGTACCGGTCCGCTGAAGGGCTTCGCGCTGACCATGATCATCGGTATTTTCGCCTCCATGTTCACCGCGATCACCGTATCGCGTGCGCTGGCGACGCTGATCTACGGCCGTCGCAAGAAGCTCCAGAACGTGGCCATCTGACGGGACGACACGCACATGAAACTGTTTCCGCTGCACATCCTCCCGAACGACACCAAGATCGACTTCATGCGCTGGCGCCATGTCGCCATGGCAGTCACCATCGTGGTGTTCCTGGCCTCGATCGCGATCATCGGCGTCAAGGGCTTCAACTACGCGCTGGACTTCACCGGCGGCACCCTGATCGAAGCCCGCTTCGACAAGGCGGTGGACGTCGAGCAGGTCCGTACCAAGCTGGAGCAGAATGGCTTCGAAGGAGCCCAGGTGCAGAGCGTGGGTGGCAACACCGACCTGCTGATCCGCCTGGCCCCGCACGGCGAGCATGCCCCGGGCACCGGTGCTGCCGCCGCCGAGGACAAGGCTACCGCTGCGGCTGTGGTGAAGGCCCTTTCCACCGCCGACAACCAGGCCACCGTGCTGCGCAACGAGTTTGTCGGCCCGCAGATCGGCAAGGACCTGGCGATGAATGGCCTGTACGCCACCATCTTCATGCTGGCCGGCTTCCTGATCTACATCGCCGTCCGCTTCGAGTGGAAGTTCGCGGTCACCGCCAGCATCGTGGCCATGTTCGACCTGATCGTGACGGTCGCCTACGTGTCGCTGCTGGGCCGTGAGTTCGACCTGACCGTGCTGGCCGGCCTGCTGTCGGTGATGGGTTTTGCGATCAACGACATCATCGTGGTGTTCGACCGCGTCCGCGAGAACTTCCGCAGCCTGCGCGTGGAGCCGATGGAAGTGCTCAACCGTTCGATCAACCAGACGCTGTCGCGTACGGTGATCACCGCGGTGATGTTCTTCCTGTCGGCGCTTGCCCTGTACCTGTACGGTGGCAGCTCGATGGAAGGCCTGGCCGAGACCCACATGATCGGTGCGGTGATCGTGGTGCTGTCCTCGATCCTGGTGGCGGTGCCGATGCTGACCATCGGTGCGCTGCGGGTGACCAAGCAGGACCTGCTGCCGAAGGCGAAGGACGTCGAAGCGCTGGCGCGCCGCCCATAAGGGAGGTTCGCCGCTTCACGCAGAGAACCCCGCGCAAGCGGGGTTTTTTGTTGGCAGGGCTTGCAGCCCTGGTACGCGTCATCGCATGCGCGCTGTCGCTCCCACGCTTCGCTGCGCGAACCGTGGGCCCCACTTACCAACTCCCAGACCCCCGCCGCTTCGCGGCCGCCCCCTGACTCAGGGGGCTTTGCCCCAGACCGGTTCCGCGCGGCTGTTGGTGGGTGCCGACCGTTGGTCGGCACATTTGTCAGCTATCGAATGAATCATCCACGCATGGCGTGGATCTACTGGGGCGCGCGGCTTCTGGTAGGTGTCGACCTTGGTCGACACGACTTTTCTGTCAGATATCTATATCCGCCCCCGTGCCGACCAACGGTCGGTACCCACCATCAGCAGCATGTTCTGACAGATCGCGGAGAACTGTCGAAGGCGGGGTGGGTCCGGTTGAGGGGGCGTGAGCCGCATGGATGCGGCGACCGAGCCTACAGGGACGTATTCACGGCGTCCCCCTCAACCGGACCCGCCCCGCCAACCCACGGAAAGCCAGCTTCTGAAGTTGACGTTGATGTGGCTTGAAGCAGGTGCAGGGCTGCAAGCCCTGCAAAAGAAAACTCCACCCTACGCCAGCGTCGGTTGTGCAATCGGCCCCCGCGCACTACGATCCTGCGGTTCGCGCGCGCCCGCGCGCCCGTACTCCTGCTGAGCGCCCTGCGCGCCGCATCTGCCAACCCGAGGTCTCCATGGTCATCAAACCGCGCGTCCGCGGCTTCATCTGCGTCACCACCCATCCGACCGGCTGCGACGCCGCCGTCAAGCAGCAGATCGACTACATCCGCGCGCGTCCGCCGATCCAGAACGGTCCCAAGCGCGTGCTGGTGATCGGTGCGTCCACCGGCTATGGCCTGGCCGCACGCATCACCGCGGCCTTCGGCAGTGGCGCGGCGACCCTGGGCATCTTCTTCGAACGCCCGGGTACCGAGAGCAAGCCGGGTACCGCCGGCTGGTACAACTCGGCCGCGTTCCACAAGTACGCCGATGCCGCCGGCCTGTATGCCAAGAGCATCAACGGCGATGCCTTCTCCGATGAGGTGAAGGCCAGGACCATCGAGATGATCAAGGCCGACCTCGGCCAGGTCGACCAGGTGGTCTACAGCCTGGCTGCGCCGCGCCGCAAGCACCCCAAGACCGGCGAGATCATCAGCTCCACGTTGAAGCCGATCGGCGAGCCGATCACCCTGCGTGGCCTGGATACCGACAAGGAAGTGCTGACCGAGACCCATCTGCAGCCGGCGACCGCCGAGGAAATTGCCGGCACCGTGGCGGTGATGGGCGGTGAAGACTGGCAGATGTGGATCGACGCGCTGGCCGATGCCGGCGTGCTGGCCAATGGCTGCACCACCACCGCCTTCACCTATGTCGGCGAAGAGATCACCCAGGCCATCTACTGGAACGGCTCGATCGGCGCCGCCAAGAAGGATCTGGACAACAAGGTGCTGGGCCTGCGCGAGAAGCTGGCCAAGATCGGGGGAGATGCGCGGGTGTCGGTGCTCAAGGCCGTGGTCACCCAGGCCAGCTCGGCCATCCCGACCATGCCGCTGTACCTGTCGCTGCTGTTCAAGGTGATGAAGGAGAAGGGCACCCACGAAGGCTGCATCGAGCAGCTGGACGTGCTGTACGACATCCTCTACGGCGGCAAGGCCGACGGCGTGGCGGTCGATCGCCTGCGCCACGACCTGGTCGACGGCGATGGCCACACCGTCGCGCTCATCGACGAAGAGGGCCGCCTGCGTGCCGACTACAAGGAAATGGCCGCCGATGTGCAGGGCAAGGTGGTCGCGCTGTGGCCGCAGGTGACCAATGAGAACCTGTACGAGATCAGCGACCTGGCCGGTTACAAGGCCGACTTCCTGCGCCTGTTCGGGTTCGGCGTAGAAGGCGTCGACTACGAGGCCGACGTCGATCCGGACGTCAGGATCGCCAATCTGGTCGATCTGACCTGATCCACGAAGAGGCCGGCGCAAGCCGGCCTTCTTCATTGGTAGCGCCGGGCCATGCCCGGCGAGCGCAGCGGTCTGCCGGCCATCCGCCGGGCATGGCCCGGCGCTACCGTCAGCCGAACTCGAAGTTCATCACCGGTGCTGCCGGCCCGACGAAATCGCCCTGCACGTAATCCACGCCGGCACTGAACAGCAGGGTCATCGAGTTGGCGTCGCTGACGAATTCGGCGATGGTGCGGATGCCTGCCTCCTGCGCACGCGCGGTGATCTGGCTGATCCGGTCGATGTTCTCGCGGGTTGCGGCCAGGTCGCTGGTGAAGCCGCGATCGAGCTTGAGGAACTGCGGCTGGAAGTGTGCCAGCAGCTGGAACGAATCCAGGCCCGAACCGAACTGCTCCAGGCCGATCCGGCAACCCAGCGGTGCCACCTCGGCGAGGAACTGCTGGGCGCTGCGCAGGTGGGTGAATACCTTGGCCTCCGGCGCATGCAGCCACAGCCGCTCGCCGGGCACAGCGTGGGCCTGCAGCTGCTGGCGCAGCGTGGCGATCATCTTCGGATCGTCGAAGGACTCCGGGGTGACCTTCACCAGTACCTGCGTGGGATGACCACTGCGCGCGCGCGCGCCCAGCACGGCAATTGCCTGCGACACCACCCAGCGGTTGATGTCCGCCAGCAGGCCATGCTCTTCTGCAATGCCAAGGAACGCGGTGGGGCTCAGCAGCTCACCGTTGTGTTCCAGCCGCAGGTACGCCTCGTACAGCTCCAGCGGCTCACCCTGCAGGTTCAGCACCGGCTGGTAGTGCAGCTGGAATCCATCGCCGTCCAGCGCTTCGCGGATCCGCGCCACCCAGCGCTGCACGCGCTCCTCTTCGACCCGGTCGACCGCCGCCGGATCGAAGATGCGGCAGGTGTTGCCCAGCGCGGCTGCAGCCTGGGTGCATTCGCTGGCACGGGCCAGCACCTGGCCGATGCTGGCGATCTTCTCGCCCACCTGCACGCCGCCGATGCTGACCGTCACCGTGGCCGAACGTGCGCCGATGCTGAAGACGTGCGCCGCGTAGGCCTCGCGGATGCGCTCGGCCAGGGCCACGGTCTGCGCGTAGGGGCCGGCCTGCAGTACCGCGAAGCTGTGCTCGCCGAACCGCGCCAGCTGCGCGTCGTCACCGGCAACCTCGGCCAGCAGCGCGGCGAGCGCACCGATCAGGGTGTCGGCCGACGCCAGCCCGATATCCGGAATCAGCCGCGCATAGTGGTCGGGCTCGACCATCAGCAGGCCGAACTGGCCCTCGCTGCGGCCGGCCTGGGCCACGGCATCCTCGACCTGCAGCATGAACGTGGGGCGGTTGAGCAGGCCGGTCACCTGGTCGCGCTGGCGCAGGTCCTCGACCTCGCGCGCCAGCTCCGGGTCGAATTCCATGCGGCGGCGGAACACCACCTGCAGGCAGGACTCGCCCTCGTAGGTGGCGGCGGTGAACTCCATCGTCGCCGGAAAGGCACTGCCGTCCTGGTGGCGCGCATCGAGCTGGTACTGCGGTGGCGGCGCTTCGCCGCGGCTGAGTGATTTCAGCAGCTGCTTGAAGTCGTCCACGTGCTGGGCAGCAACCATGTCCAGCAGCGAGATGCCTTCGACGTCCTCGAAATCCTCGTAGCCGAACATTTCCAGATAGGCATCGTTGGCGCGGATGTGCATGCCCTCGTGCACGTAGGCGATCGGGTCGCGCGAGGAGGCGATCAGCGCATCGCAGCGGCGCTCGGTCTCGCGCATCTGCGCCTCGATCCGGCGCAGGCCGCGGCGCGCCTGCAGGTCGACCCACTGGTCGCGGACCACGGCCAGCAGGTGCTCGGGGCGCTGGCGCAGGGCGAGGGCACGGATGCCGTTGCTGCTGGCCTGCACCAGTTCGTCCTCGTCGATGCGCTCGGCCAGCAGCACCAACGGAATGTCCTTGCCGCTGGCGGCGATGTGCTGGGCCACCAACGGCAGCGGCAGGCCCTGCGACGGACCGGCCAGTACCAGATCGATCGCCTGGCTGGACAGCACCTGCGACAGTTCGGCCGAATCCTGCGGGCGCCAGGGGCGCACGGCGATGCCGCTGTTGCGCAGGGTGCTGACGATGGCTTCGGCGTTCTCGCCGCTGTCATCGACGATCAGCAGGCGGATGGTGATGTCGTTCGCGTTCTGCATGCACTGCTCCCCAATCTGCAAATCTAGATACACGATGCACGTCGGCGCGTCCATGTGCGCACCACCTGCGTGCCCGGAACGGCGATGCGGTTCACACCACGCTGCCGGCGGCGTGGCCGCTGGCCCAGGCCCACTGGAAGTTGTAGCCGCCCAGCCAGCCGGTCACGTCCAGCACTTCACCCACGAAATGCAGGCCGGGCACGCGCTTGGATTCCAGCGTTGCCGAGGAAACCTCGGCGGTATCGACGCCGCCCAGGGTCACCTCGGCGGTGCGGTAGCCTTCGGTCCCGCTGGCGACCAGCGGGAATTCCGCCAGCAGCTGCGCGGCCCTGCGCAGGTCCGGCTCGTCCAGCTGGCGCACCGGCCGGTCCGGCAGCCAGTGCTCGCACAGGCGTTGGGCCAGGCGCTTGGGCAGCACCTCGGCCAGCACCGTGCGCAGCTCGGCGGCGGGGCGCTCGCGTTTCATCCGGCGCAGCCACTCGCCGGCATCCTGCCCGGGCAGCAGGTCCAGGGTGAGGGCGTCGCCGGGTTGCCAGTACGAAGAGATCTGCAGGATCGCCGGTCCGCTCACGCCGCGGTGGGTCAGCAGCATGAAGTTGCGGAACTGCGTGCCATTGCAGCTGGCTTCCACCGGCAGGGCGACGCCGCTGAGCTCGGCCAGCCGCTCCTGGTGGGTGCCGCTGAGGGTCAGCGGCACCAGCCCGGCGCGGGTGGGCAGTACCTGGTGGCCGAACTGGCGCGCGATCTCATAGCCGAAGCCGGTGGCGCCCAGGCTGGGAATGGACAGGCCACCGGTGGCCACCACCAGCGATGCACAGTGGAACAGGCCGTGCGTGGTGTGCACGCGGAAGCCATCGCTGGCGTGTTCGATGCGTTCGACGCTGCACTGGGTGCGTATCTGCACCCCGGCCTGCTGGCACTCGTCGACCAGCATCCTGACGATCTGCTTGGATGAGATATCGCAGAACAGCTGGCCCAGTTCCTTTTCGTGATAGGCGATGCTGTGCCGCTCGACCATCTCGATGAAGTGATACGGCGAGTAGCGCGCCAGCGCCGACTTGCAGAAGTGCGGGTTGGCCGACAGGAAGTTGGCCGGGGTGGTGCCGGTATTGGTGAAGTTGCAGCGCCCGCCACCGGACATCAGGATCTTCTTGCCGATCTTGTTGGCGTGGTCGATCACCTGCACCTGGCGACCGCGCTGGCCGGCGGTGATGGCGGTCATCAGCCCGGCCGCGCCGGCGCCGATCACCAGCACGTCGCTGCGGATCGTGCTCATGCCTTCGCGCGCTTGCGCCAGTCGGGGATGACGTCAAGCTGCATATCATCGTTGAGCAGCTGCACTTCGCCGTCCTGGATCAGCACGCTCCAGCGCATCGCGCGCTGGATCTGCTGGCCCCAGCGTTCGACGAAGTCACCGTCCAGCTGCAGTACCGACAGGTTGTCGAAGCGGGCCAGCCCCTTGCCCTGCTTCTGCCACCAGATGTCCGAGGCGTTGCCGCCATAGTTCACCACCTGCACCTGGCGGCTGCGGTTGCTCGCCTTGCGGATGCGTGACTCGTCCGGATGACCCAGATCGATCCACTGCAGGATGTCGCCGGTGTAGTCGTGTTCCCACAGGTCCGGCTCGTCGTCGGTGCTCAGGCCGCGGCCGAATTCCAGGCGGTCGCCCGCGTTCAGGGCAAAGGCAAGCAGACGCACCATCAGGCGTTCGTCGGTCTCGGACGGATGCTGGGCCAGGGTCAGGTTGTGGGTCGCGTAGTAACCGCGGTCCATGTCGCTGATCTGCAGTTCGGCCTTGCGGATGGTGGCGGTGAGGGCCATGAAGATCCAGGGGGGTAAAGACCGTCAATGATAGAGGTTTGCCCTCGGGGTGTCCGGTGCAGGGGTGTCTGCCGGGCGTGATCGATGGCACCCTGCCAGCCTTGACGACCCCGCAGGCGCCTGCCGCATGTTCCGTTCCCGCCCACGCCGCCACGGCGACGCTGCCCCCTTCCGCTGCCGGTTCGTCCGGGCCGGCGGCCGCAGCGCATGACCGCGCCCAGTCGTCTGCAGTTGCCGCCCGGCGACTGGAGCACGCTGCTGGACGGGCTGTGCGCGCGTTTTCCCCGCATCGACCGTGCACAGTGGGAGAGCCGCTTCGTGCGTGGCCGGGTGCTGGATGCGGAGGGGCGGGTGCTGGCAGCGGCCATGCCGTGGCAGGTCGGGCTGGAGATCCAGTACTTCCGCGAAGTTGCCGATGAGCCGGTGATCGCCGCGGCCGAGTCCATCCTCTACCAGGACGAGCACCTGCTGGTGGCCGACAAGCCCCACTTCCTGCCGGTCACGCCTGCCGGCCGATTCGTCCAGCAGACGCTGCTGGCACGCCTGGTTGCCCGCACCGGAAACACGGATCTGGTGCCCCTGCACCGGTTGGACCGGCTCACGGCCGGGCTGGTGTTGTTCTCGACGCAACCGGCATCGCGCGATGCCTATCAGCGCCTGTTCCGCGAGCGCCGCATCGAAAAAACCTACCAGGCGCTGGCACCCGCATTGCCGGCACTCCGCTTTCCATTGCAGCGGCACAGCCGGTTGCAGCCGGGGGAGCCGTTCTTCCGCATGACCGAAGCCGCCGGTGACGCCAACGCACGGACGGTGATCGAGGTGATCGAGGCAGACGGCCCCATCTGGCGCTACCGGCTGACACCGGAGACGGGGCGCAAGCACCAGCTGCGCGTGCATATGGCGATGCTGGGCGCGCCGATCCTGGGGGACGATCTGTATCCGCAGGTGCTGCAGGGCGGACCGGACCCCTGCGCGAACCCGCAACCGCTGCAACTGCTGGCGCAGGCGCTGGCCTTCGACGACCCGTTGAGCGGACAGCGGCGCGGCTTCAGCAGTGCGCAGGCGCTGCACCTCCCCGGCTAGCGGCCCCGAGGGTAGCGGCGGTCAGCGGGCAGGGCGGCGCGCCAGCCAGCGGTCCAGCTCGGCGGCGAACAGCTGGCGGTCGCGTGCGCCCAGCGGCGGTGGCCCCCCGGTCTGCACGCCGGCACCCCGCAGCTCCTCCATGAAATTGCGCATCGACAGGCGTTCGGCCATGTTGTCGGGGGTGTACAGCTGGCCACGCGGGTTCAGGGCCACCGCCTTCTTTTCCAGCACCAGGGCGGCCAGCGGGATGTCCTGGGTAACCACCAGGTCACCGGCTGCGACCCGCTCGACAATCGCGCTGTCGGCCACGTCCAGGCCCTGCGGCACCTGGATCGAGCGCAGCCAGCGCGAGGGTGGGGTGCGGATCCATTGGTTGGCGACCAGGGTCAGTTCCACTCCGACCCGTTCAGCTGCCCGGAACAGGATGTCGCGAATAACAACAGGGCAGGCGTCGGCATCGACCCAGATGCGGGGAGAGGCGGGTTCAGCTTGGGTTTCAGCTTCAGTCATCCACCCAGTGTAGGGTAGGAAAAACCTGAATGGGGACTCGGGTTTAGCCCCGATCCGCTGAAAGCCCTTGTCGCGCCTAGCGGGCCGGGCATTGCCGCTGAATATCAGGGCTATCGCTTTTTGCACAAAACACGCGTATCGTTCGACCCACTGTGTTTGCTAGGGTCACCGTGAATCGTGGCCTGGTGCAGTTGATCTCACGATCCGCTCATCGATCCGCTTTACCAACGCCTGCAACTCAGTCTCGGCCCCGATACCCGGTGGCTGCGATTTTTTTCAACATGTGTTTCAGGAGTTAGTAACTATGTCTGATCGTCAGACCGGCACCGTCAAGTGGTTCAACGACGCCAAGGGCTTCGGCTTCATCACCCCGGAAAGCGGCCCGGACCTGTTCGTGCATTTCCGCGCGATCCAGGGCACCGGCTTCAAGACCCTGCAGGAAGGCCAGAAGGTTACCTTCGTCGCCGTCCAGGGTCAGAAGGGTATGCAGGCTGACCAGGTGCAGGCGGTCTAATCCGTCTGCTACCGCTGGGTAGCCAGAACGCCGGGAGCGCAAGCTCCCGGCGTTTTTTGTTGCCCGTCATTTCGCGCGCGACTCGACAGGGGCCATGCAGCGGTCCGCGTTACCATCACGCTCCCCCTGCTGCGGAACCCCTCATGCGCATCGTCCATCATCTGGAAAACTCCCGTTCGCTGCGCGTGCTGTGGATGCTGGAAGAACTGGGCCTGGACTACGAACTGCGGCGCTACCCGCGCGACCCTAAGACGCTCCTCGCGCCGCCGGAGCTGCGCCAGGTGCACGCGCTGGGCAAGGCGCCGGTGCTGCAGGATGGCGAGCTGATCCTGGCCGAATCGGGGGCCATCCTCGACTATCTTGCCGACCGCTACGACCTGCAGCGCCAGCTGTCGCCACCGCCGGTACCGGCCGATGCTGCCGAGCGCATCGACTACCGCTACTGGCTGCATTACGCCGAAGGCTCGGCGATGCCGCCGATGCTGCTGACCCTGGTGATGGGCCGCATCCGCAGCGCGCCGATGCCGTTCTTCGCGCGTCCGATCGCCCGCAGCATCGCCGACAAGGCCGAGCGCGGGTTTGTCGGTCCGCAGCGGCGCCTGCACCTGGACTGGATGGAGCGTCGCCTGGCCGAAAGCCCGTGGTTCGCCGGCGAACGCTTCACCGCGGCGGATATCCAAATGAGTTTCCCGATCCAGGCGGCGGCGGCCCGTGGGCGCGGCCTGGACGACAGGCCGGCGCTGCGCGGCTTCCTCAAGCGCATCGGCGAACGGCCTGCCTACCAGCGCGCGGAGGCACAGGGCGGCGCGCTGCAGGCCCTGCGCGGCGATTGAGGATCGCGGTGGCCGCCCCCATCCTGTGCCCATGGATACTGCCGCCCCCCGTTTCGACAACCGCCTGCTGAGCCTGCTGCCGGGCGATCCCGAAGCCGGTCCGCGCCGCCGCGAGGTGCTGGGCGCGGCCTGGTCGGCGGTGATGCCGACCCCGGTGGCGGCACCCGCGCTGCTCGCTTGGTCGCCCGACGTGGCTGCGCTGCTGGGCTTTGATGACGCCGACGTGGCCAGCGATGATTTCGCCCAGGTGTTCGGCGGCAATGCGCTGTACGCGGGCATGCAGCCGTGGGCGGCCAACTACGGCGGGCATCAGTTCGGTCACTGGGCAGGGCAGCTCGGCGATGGGCGCGCGATCTCGCTGGGCGAACTGGTCGCCGCCGATGGCCGGCACTGGGAGCTGCAGCTGAAGGGAGCCGGGCCGACGCCATACTCGCGTGGCGCCGACGGGCGCGCGGTGCTGCGCTCGTCCATCCGCGAATTCCTGTGCAGCGAAGCCATGCATCATCTGGGCGTGCCGACCACGCGCGCCCTGTCGCTGGTCGGTACCGGCGAGGACGTGGTGCGAGACATGTTCTACGACGGGCATCCCCGCGCCGAGCCGGGCGCGGTGGTCTGCCGGGTCTCTCCGTCGTTCCTGCGCTTCGGTTCGTTCGAGCTGCCCGCTTCGCGCGGTGAGACCGCACTGCTGCAGCAGCTGGTCGATGCGTGCATCGCCCGGGATTTCCCGGAGCTGCAGGGGCAGGGTGAGGCGCTGTACGGCGACTGGTTCGCGCAGGTCGCGGTGCGGACCGCTGAGATGATCGCGCACTGGATGCGCGTGGGCTTCGTGCACGGGGTGATGAACACCGACAACCTGTCCGTGCTCGGCCTCACGCTCGACTACGGTCCGTATGGCTGGGTGGAGGATTTCGATCCGGACTGGACGCCCAACACCACCGATGCGCAGGGCCGCCGCTACCGCTTCGGCACCCAGCCGCAGGTGGCGTACTGGAACCTCAACCGGCTTGCACAGGCGCTGTCGCCGCTGTTCGCCGACGTGGCGCCACTGCAGGCGGGGCTGGCCGCCTACCAGGCCACCTTCGTGGCCTGCACCCGTCGCGACGCCGCTGCCAAGCTCGGCCTGGCCGCTGCCGATGACGCCGACCTGCAGCTGTACCAGCGCTGGCAGCAGCTGATGCAGGACGGCGCGATGGACATGACCCTGGCCTGGCGTGCGCTGATGCGCATCGATCCCGCAGCGCCGGAGCGTGCGGTGCTGGACGCGGTGTACTACGACGCCGAACGCCAACAGGCAGTGCAGGCACCCTTGCAGCAGTGGCTGCAGGACTACGCGGCGCGGTTGCAGGCCGATCCGCTGTCGGCCAGTGCACGCGCGACGAAGATGGCCGCGGCCAATCCGCTGTACGTCCTGCGCAACTGGCTGGCCCAGGAAGCCATCGATCGTGCCGAGCAGGGCGACATGGAGGGAGTGCGTGTGCTGCAGGAGGTGCTGCGCGATCCGTACACCGAACGCGCCGGGCTGGAGCACTTCGCCGGCAAGCGCCCGGCGTGGGCTGACAACCGCGCCGGCTGCTCGATGCTGTCCTGCAGTTCCTAGCGCCCGCCAGGGCTGGGCCCTGTACCCGCGAGGCTGCGGCCAACGCCAAAGCGGCTCTGGATTGCCGATCCCCGCCATCGACAGATCCGCGCTGATGGTGGGATGGGGCCGGCGAGATCGACGGCCTGCGCGGGTGCTTTTCGTTCAATGCCTGCGCGGTCGCCTCTGCGGGAGGCGGGCGCATCCCGGCCGTTACCCCTTATCAGGCAGGCGGCGCCGGGAACGGGTACCCTATGCCGCCATCAGACAACCGAATCGCCATGACCGACGCCATCGTCGCTCCGCAGTGGGCCTCGCGCCTGCGCGACATCGCTGACTTCCCCAAGCCGGGCATCCTGTTCAAGGACATCATGCCGCTGCTGGCTCACCGCGAGGACTTCCGCGGCGCGATCACGGCGATGGCCGATCGTTGGCGCGGGCAGCAGCTGGACGCCATCGTCGGCATCGAATCGCGGGGCTTCATCCTGGGCGCTGCGATGGCGCTGGAGCTGGGCGTGGGCTTCGTGCCGGTGCGCAAGCCGGGCAAGCTGCCGGGCAAGGTGCTGCGCGAGGAATACACCCTGGAGTACCGCAGCGACTGCATCGAGGTGCATGCCGATGCGCTGCCGGCCGGTGCGCGCGTGGCGCTCATCGATGACGTGCTGGCCACCGGCGGTACCCTGGTGGCCGCGCTGTCGCTGGTGCGCCGGCTGGGCGTGCAGGTGGTCGGCGCCGGCGTGCTGGTCGAACTCGATGGCCTGGGTGGCCGTGGCCGCTGGGACGCGGATCTGCCGCTGCACACCGAGCTGGTGTTCTGAACCTCGTCGCCGGGCAGGGCCCGGCGCTACCCACGGCATGCAGGTAGCGCCGGGCCATGCCCGGCCGATGCCCTGGCGGTTACATCATCCGCACGCGGAAACGACGGCCCTTGATCTTGCCGGCCTCCAGCTTTGCCACGGCCTTGTTGGCCTGCTCGCGGGCGATCGCCACGTAGGAGCGGGTCGGGAAGATCGCGATCTTGCCGATGTGCTTGCCCGACAGGCCGGCATCGCCGGTCAGCGCTCCGAGGATGTCACCGGCGCGCAGCTTGTCGGTCTTGCCGCCATCGATGCGCAGGGTGCGCATTGCCGCCTGCGGCAGTTCGGCCGGGCGCGAGGTCGCCAGCGGGGTCTTCTGCCAGTCCAGCGCTTCACCACGCTGTGCTTCGATGGCCTCGGCGCGGCTTTTCTCGCGGCCCGCCACCAGGCTGATCGCCAGGCCGCTGGCGCCGGCACGGCCGGTACGCCCCACGCGGTGCTGGTAGCTCTCGACGTCGGTCGGCAGCTCGTAGTTGATCACCGCGGCCAGCTCTTCCACGTCCAGCCCGCGTGCGGCGACGTCGCTGGCAACCAGCACGTTGCAGCTGCGGTTGGCCAGGCGCAGCAGCACCTCTTCGCGATCGCGCTGTTCCATGTCGCCATGCAGGGCGAGTGCGGAGAAGCCGAACTGCTGCAGGGAGTTGGCCACTTCGTCCACGTCCTTGCGGGTGTTGCAGAACACCACCGCCGATTCGGGCGTGTACTTCAGCAGCAGGCCGGCCAGTGCCTTCTGCCGGTGTGCCGGTTCGACTTCGCAGAACAGGTGGCGGATGGCCGGCGCCTGGTCCGCGCCGTCCACGGTCACTTCCAGCGCATCGCGGAGCAGGTCGCGGGCCATCGCGCGGATGCTGTCGGGGAAGGTGGCCGAGAACAGCAGGCTCTGCCGATCGCGGTGGGTGCGCCCGGCGATTTCGCGGATGGGTTCTTCGAACCCCATGTCGAGCATGCGGTCTGCCTCATCCAGCACCAGCGTACGCACCGCGCCCAGGTTCAGCGCGCGCTTGCGGGCCAGTTCCTGCACGCGGCCGGGCGTGCCGACCACCACATGCGGATCGTGGCCTTCCAGTGATGCCAGCTGCGGGCCCAGCGGCACACCGCCGACCAGCAGCAACAGCTTCAGGTTGGGAATGCCGGTGGCCAGCTTGCGGATCTGCTTGGCGACCTGGTCGGCCAGCTCGCGGGTCGGGCACAGCACCAGTGCCTGCACGCGGATCAGGCTGGGGTCGATGCTCTGCAGCAGGCCCAGGCCGAACGCAGCGGTCTTGCCGCTGCCGGTGGGCGCCTGCGCGATCACATCGCGGCCATCGAGAATGGCGGGCAGGCTCTGCGCCTGGATCGGCGTGAGGGTGGTGTAGCCGAGGGCATCCAGGCCGGGCTGCAGGGCCGGGCTCAGCGGCAGGGTCGAAAAGTCAGTCATGGCGCATTGTACCCGTCCACAAGGCAGGTCCCGCTGCGGCGCTCTTCCTCCACGCAGGGCGTGGAGCTGCCACGGCGACGCTGCCTGTCCCTCAGCCCAGCAGCGCCAGCACCGCCTGATGGATGGCCAGGCCACCGAACAGCAGCCAGGCGAACAGGATCAGCGCCAGCAGCAGCGGCTTCAACCCGGCCTGGCGCAGCGCCGAGACGTGCGTGGTCAGCCCCAGCGCGGCCATCGCCATCGCCAGCAGCACCGTATCCAGTTGCACCAGCCCGGCCTGCAGGCCGGCCGGCAGCAGGTGCAGCGAGTTGAACCCGGCCACCGCCACGAAACCGAAGGCGAACCACGGCACCACGATGCGCGGCCTGCTGCTGTCAGCGCTGGCCTTGCCGCCACGCGCCAGCCACAGTGACAGCGCGACCAGGAACGGTGCCAGCAGCATCACCCGCACCATCTTGGTGATCACCGCCGTGTCGGCCGCCGCTTCGTTGACCGCGCGGCCGGCCGCCACCACCTGTGCCACTTCATGCACCGTCGCACCGGTGAACAGGCCGTACTGCCGCGCGTCCATCGCCAGCCAGCCGTGCGACTGCACCAGTGCATACAGCGCCGGATACAGGAACATCGCCAGCGTGCCGAACACCACCACCGTAGAGACCGCGACGGTGACCTGCGCCGCGCGGCCACGCACCACCGGTTCGGCGGCCATCACCGCCGCCGCACCGCAGATCGCGCTGCCGGCACCGATCAGCATGGCGGCCTCGCGCTCCATCCGGAACACACGCATGCCCAGCCAGCAGGCCAGTCCAAAAGTGCTGGCGACCACCAGCGCGTCCATCAGCACGCCGGTGACGCCGACCTGGCCGATGTCCTGGAAGGTCAGGCGCAGGCCGTACAGCACGATGCCGGCGCGCAGCAGCCAGTGCTTGGAAAAGCCGACGCCGGCCGTGCTGCCCGGTGCCAGCCGCGGGTAGAAGGTGTTGCCGACCACGATGCCGGCAACGATCGCCACGGTCAGCGCGCTCAGGCCATGTGCCTGCAGCCAGGGCAGCTCGGCCAGGTACAGCGATGCGGCCGCCACCAGGCCGACCAGCAGCAGGCCGGGCAGGCGCGGCTGCCAGCGCTGGCGCAGGGCGGGCAGGGACCAGGGGGAGAGAGCGGGGGCGTTCATGGCGGGAGGAGGGCTTGGGGTGACGATGCAAGCCTGCGCCCGTGCACATGACCTGTAAAACGAATAATATGGGTGAAAACTACCTGATAAGCGGGTAATTGCCATGCGCCTGACATTGCGCCAGCTGCAGGTCTTCGTCGCCATCGCCGACCATGGCAGCACCACGGCCGCCGGTCAGGCCATCGCCCTCTCGCAGTCGGCCAGCAGTGCCGCCCTGCAGGAGCTGGAGGCGCACTTTGGCACCCCACTGTTCGACCGCATCGGTCGCCGGCTGGTCCTCAATGGTCATGGCCGGGCGCTGCTGGAGCCGGCGCGCGCGCTGCTGGTCAACGCCGCCGACCTGGAGCGCCATCTGGCTGCGGGGGGAGACCTGGCGCAGGGCGCGCCGCTGCGGCTTGTACTGGCCGCCAGCACCACCATCGGCAACTACCTGCTGCCGCCGCGCATCGCCGAGCTGCTGCGGCGGGCGCCACAGGCCGAGGTCGACCTGCGCATCGACAACAGCGCCGGCGTGGTCGCCGCCGTGCAGCGGCTGGACGTGGACGCAGGGCTGATCGAAGGCCCGTGCCACGAACGCGGCCTGCAGGTCACGGCCTGGCAGCAGGACCCGCTGGTGATCGTGGCGGCTGCGGATGAGCCCCCGCGCTGGACGCTGGATGAACTTCGTGGCGCACGCTGGCTGCTGCGTGAGCCCGGTTCGGGCACCCGCGAGGCCGTAGAGCAGGCCTTGCTGCCGCACCTGCGCGGATTCGCCCAGACCCTGCAGCTGGGCAATACCGAAGCCATCAAGCAGGCCGCCATCGCCGGCCTCGGCCTGGCCTGCCTGTCGCGTCATGCGCTGGAAGAGCCGCTGGCCCTGGGCCGCCTGCGCGTGCTCGAGACCCCGCTGCCCGCCCTGCAACGCACCCTGTGGCTGGTACGCCACCCGGGCAAGCAATGGCTGCCGGGGTTGCAGGCGTTGTTGGGGGAGGTGGGGTAGCCCATCCGGTTCCGCGTGGATTCCCTCCATCGACACTTCCTGCGGCGCTCATCCACGCATGGCGTCGATCTACCGTGTCGACCAGGGTCGACACCCACCCGCGCCGACCCGCCTGCCACCGTAAGCCGCTTCGGCTGTTGCTTCGGCCGTTGCCTCTGCGGGTGCCGGCTGCAACCCGGCCGACCTCCCCAACCCGTACAATAGCCACATGCCTCTGATTACTCTGCAGAACGTCGACTTCAGCGTCGGCGGCCCGTTGTTGCTGGAAAAAGCCGAACTGTCGATCGAACCGGGTGAACGCATCGCCCTGATCGGCCGCAACGGCGCCGGCAAATCCACCCTGCTCAAGCTGCTGTCCGGCGACCACAAGCCCGATGACGGCGAAGTCCGCGTGCAGCAGGGCGTGCGCGTTACCCGCCTGGAGCAGGAAGTGCCGCATGGCGCGGCCGGCTCGGTGTTCGACGTGGTCGCCGATGGCCTCGGTGAACTGGGCCAATGGCTGGCCGAATTCCACCATCTCAGCCACGCCGAGGTGTTCGATGGCGAAGCGCTCGGCAACGTGCAGGCCAAGATCGACGCTGCCAACGGCTGGGGCCTGGACCAGCGCGTCAGCGAAACCCTGACCAAGCTCGACCTGGATGGCGAGGCCGAGTTCGGCCGCCTGTCCGGCGGCATGAAGCGCCGCGTGCTGCTGGCCCGTGCACTGGTCTCCAGCCCGGATGTGCTGCTGCTGGACGAACCGACCAACCACCTGGACATCGAGGCCATCGACTGGCTCGAAGCGTTCCTGAAGGGCTGGAGCGGCAGCGTGGTGTTCGTCACCCATGACCGCCGCTTCCTGCGCGCGCTGGCCACCCGCATCGTCGAGATCGACCGCGGCCAGGTCACCAGCTGGCCGGGCGACTGGGCCAATTACGAGCGCCGCCGCGAAGAGCGCCTGAACGCGCAGGCACAGGAGAACGCGCGTTTCGACAAGCTGCTGGCACAGGAAGAGGTCTGGATCCGCCAGGGCATCAAGGCCCGGCGTACCCGCGACGAAGGCCGCGTGCGTCGCCTGAAGGCGATGCGCGTGGAGCGCTCGCAGCGTCGTGACCTCAGCGGCAACGTCAAGATGGAAGCTGCGCAGGGCGTCAGCTCCGGCAAGAAGGTCATCGACGTCAAGGACATTTCGTTCGCCTTCGGCGAGCGCACCATGGTCCGTGACTTCACCACCACGATCATGCGCGGCGACCGCATCGGTCTGATCGGTCCCAACGGCAGCGGCAAGACCACGCTGTTGAAGCTGCTGCTGGGCGAACTGCAGCCGCAGAAGGGCGAGGTCAACGCAGGCACCAACCTGCAGATCGCCTATTTCGACCAGTACCGTGCCGTGCTGCGCGAAGACTGGAGTGCGATCGAGAACGTGGCCGAAGGCCGTGATTTCCTCGAATTCAACGGCAAGCGCAAGCACGTCCACGCGTACCTGCAGGACTTCATGTTCACCCCGGAGCGCGCGCGTGCGCCGATCACCCGGCTGTCCGGTGGCGAGCGCAACCGCCTGCTGCTGGCCAAGCTGTTCGCGCAGCCGTCCAACCTGCTGGTGATGGACGAACCGACCAACGACCTCGATGTGGAAACCCTGGAGCTGCTGGAAGAGCTGCTGGGCGAGTACACCGGCACCTTGCTGCTGGTCAGCCATGATCGTGACTTCATCGACAACGTGGTGACTTCCACGCTGGTGATGGAAGGCGACGGCGTGATCGGCGAGTACGTGGGCGGCTACAGCGACTGGCAGCGTTATGCGGCCAGCATCGCGGCGCCTGCCGCGGCCCCGGCGGCCAAGCCCGCGGCGGCCGCACCGGCTGTCACGGCTGCGGCTCCTGCGGCCGCGCCCAAGCGCAAGCTGGCCTACAAGGAGGCACGCGAACTGGAGCAGCTGCCGAAGACCATCGAAAAGCTGGAAGGCGATGTCGAAGGGCTGACCGCAGCGATGAACGACCCGTCGTTCTATACCCGCACCAGCGCCGAAGTGACCGCGCATACCCAGCAGCTGGCCAAGGTGCAGGCCGAGTTGGATGCCGCGTACGCGCGCTGGGAAGAGCTGGAAGGCTGAGCGGCCACAAGAGGGTAGCGCGGGGCCATGCCCCGCGAGCGCACAGCGCGGCGCCTTGGCGGTTCCGCCGGGCACGGCCCGGCGCTACCGGGAATGCGTGGCCGCCGCACCGCACATGACCCGGAATGCGGCCACCGCACCGCACATGACCCGGAATGCGGTAGCGCGGGGCCATGCCCCGCGAGCGCGCAGCGCGGCGCCTTGGCTGTTCCGCCGGGCACGGCCCGGCGCTACCGGGAATGCAAGGGCGCCCGTGCGCCCTGATCCTATTTGACCCCGTGCAGATCCCGCAGCTGGCTCGGCCGGCTGCCGAAGTACGCGGCGAGATCGGCGATGTCCTGGTCGCTCAGGTCCGTCGCCTGCGGTGTCATCAACGCATGCTGGCGGTCGCCTGCCCGGTATGCCTGCAGCGCGTGCGCCAGGTAGTCGCCATACTGGCCGCCCAGCTTGGGGTAGGTCGGGTCGATCGGCGCGTTGCCGTCGGCACCGTGGCAATCGATGCAGCTCTGGTTGGTCGCCTTGCCCTTCACCTTGGCCCGCGCTTCACCGGCGGCCTCGCGGCCCGGCGGCAGGCCGGCCGAGGAAGAAGAGCCGTGTTCACCACTGGCGTGACCGGGGTCGCCGGCTGATTTTTCACTGCTTTCCACCTGCGATTGCGAGCAGGCCGCCAGCAGCAGGGCAACGGACAGGGCGATGGCATGACGCAGTGGATGCGCGGCTTTCGACATGGGCGGGCCTTACTTGACGGTGGACAGGTAAACAGCGAGATCGGCGATCTCCTGTTCGCTGAAACTCATCGACTGCGCCTGCATCGTCGGATGCCGGCGCTTGCCCTGCCGATACTCGGTCAGGGCCTGGGTCAGGTACTGCTGGCTCTGGCCACCGATCTTCGGTACCCGGTAACTGGGGTAGGCGTTCTTGTAACCGGTGATGCCGTGGCAGCCCTGGCAGGTGTAGGCCAGGACCCGGCCATTGTCGAAACTGCCGGCGGGCGCGGCGGGCGCGGCGGGCGCCGGCGTCGCGGCAGGAGCCGGGGCCGGTGCGGGTGCTGCAGGAGCGGGAGCGGGCTGTGCGGCGGCCCCAAAGGGCAGGAGGACGGCCAGAGCGAGACAAGCGGCGAGCGGCTGCGGGCGCATGGTGTCGTTTCCGGGGATTCGGGTCTGGTCGTTCCGGCGTGGGGTACGGAACGACCCGAGTATAGCCCCAGGTTTCATCTAGCTGAAATGGGGGTGGTCCGACCGGCGGCGTGAAGACACCATGACCTTTGGGATATGGTGTTGCCGTGAAGTGGTGCATTACTTTGCTACCACACCTGCCCACGCATCCTCCAGGGATCTGACGATGTCGCACCATACCTTCCTGCCCGGCCGTCGCAGCGGACTCTGCGCTGCCGCGTTGCTGCTCTCCACGTCCGTGCTGCTGAGCGGCTGCGCCGCCGGCCCCAACAACGAGGCCAAGGCCGCCGAGACCAAGGACGAGAAGAAGGTCGACGCCGTACCGGTGGAAGTGGCGGTGGCCACCCATCGCGCGGTGGCGGCCAGCTACACCGGCACCGCCGCGCTGGAACCGCGTGCCGAATCGCAGGTGGTGGCCAAGACCTCGGGCGTGGCGCTGGCGGTGCTGGTCGAAGAGGGCCAGCGGGTCAGTGCCGGGCAGCCGCTGGTGCGGCTGGACCCGGACCGCGCGCGTCTGGCGGTGGCACAGAGCGAAGCGCAGATGCGCAAGCTGGAGAACAACTACCAGCGTGCGCAGAAGCTGGTGGGCCAGCAGATGGTCAGCGCCGCCGATGTCGACCAGCTGCGTTACGACCTGGAGAACATGCGCGCACAGTACCGCCTGGCGACGCTGGAGCTGTCCTACACCACGGTGGTCGCACCGATCTCCGGGGTGATCGCCTCGCGGTCGATCAAGACCGGCAATTTCGTGCAGATCAACACGCCGATCTTCCGCATCGTCGACAACTCGCGCCTGGAGGCCACGCTCAACGTGCCCGAACGCGAGCTGGCCACGCTGCGGGCGGGCCAGCCGGTGACCCTGTCGGCTGATGCGCTGCCGGGCCAGAGCTTCACCGGCACCGTCGACCGCATCGCACCGGTGGTGGATTCGGGCAGCGGCACGTTCCGTGTCGTCAGTGCCTTCGACGGCGCCGCGCAGGCGCTGCAGCCGGGCATGTTCGGGCGCATCCGCATCGATTACGACCAGCGCGCCGACGCGCTGGTGGTGCCACGCCTGGCGCTGCTGGACGACGGCGAGCCGGCCGTGTTCCGCGTGCGCGAAGGCAAGGTGGCGCGCGTGCCGGTCAAGCTCGGCTACGCCGAGGGACCGTGGGTGGAAATCCGCGAGGGCCTGGCGGCCGGCGATCAGATCGTCACCGCCGGCAAGGTCGCGCTGCGTGATGGCACTGCGGTGCAGGTGATCGCCGATCCGAAGGCCAAGGCGAAGACGGTCGCAGCGGCCGCCAAGCCGGCAGACAAGGCCGGGAGCAAGCAATGACCGCCCCGGGCCACGACCACGGTGCCTCGCCGGCGAGCGACGGCGCCGCAGCCGGCATGCGCGGGGGCCTGGTGGAGTTCGCGACCCGCCGCCGCGTGACCATCGCCATGTGCACGGTCACCCTGCTGCTGTTCGGCGTGATCGCACTGGGCAATCTCAAGGTCAATCTGCTGCCGGACCTGAGCTACCCGACGCTGACCGTGCGCACCGAGTACACCGGTGCGGCACCCACCGAAATCGAAACCCTGATCACCCAGCCGGTCGAAGAGGCCGTGGGCGTGGTCAAGAACCTGCGCAAGCTGAAGTCGGTGTCGCGCACCGGGCAGAGCGACGTCGTGCTCGAGTTCGCGTGGGGCACCAACATGGACCAGGCCAGCCTGGAAGTGCGCGACAAGATGGAGGCCCTGAACCTGCCCCTGGAAGCCAAGGCCCCGGTGCTGCTGCGCTTCAATCCGTCCACCGAGCCGATCATGCGGCTGGTGCTGTCGACCAAGGCGGCGCCGGCCACCGACGAGGAAGCAATCCGCGAACTGACCGGCCTGCGCCGCTATGCCGACGAAGACCTGAAGAAAAAGTTGGAGCCGGTCACCGGCGTTGCGGCGGTCAAGGTCGGCGGTGGTCTGGAAGACGAAATCCAGGTCGACATCGACCAGCAGAAGCTGGCCCAGCTCAACCTGCCGATCGACACGGTCATCAAGCGGTTGAAGGAAGAGAACATCAACATTTCCGGTGGGCGCCTGGAGGAGGGCTCGCAGCGCTTCCTGGTGCGCACCGTCAACCAGTTCGCCGATCTGGAAGAGATCCGCAACCTGCTGGTCACCACCCAGTCCGCCAATGGCAGCGCGGCCGACTCGGCGCTGCAGCAGATGTTCAACATCGCTGCCTCGACCGGTTCGGCAGCGGCGGTTGCTGCGGCGTCGGCCGCACAGAGCGCATCGGCAAGCGGTGGCTCCAGCGTGGTCGCCAATGGCGTGCCGGTGCGGTTGAAGGACGTGGCCAGCGTGCGCCAGGGCTACAAGGAACGCGAAGCGGTGATCCGCCTGGGCGGCAGGGAATCGGTCGAACTGGCGATCTACAAGGAAGGCGATGCCAACACCGTTGCCACCGCCGATGCGCTGCGCAAGCGCCTGGAGCAGATCAAGGCGACCTTCCCGGCCGATGCCGAACTGACCACCATCGAAGACCAGTCACGCTTCATCGAGCACGCCATCGCTGACGTCAAGAAGGACGCGGTGATCGGCGGTCTGCTGGCGATCCTGATCATCTTCCTGTTCCTGCGCGATGGCTGGAGCACGTTCGTGATCAGCCTGTCGCTGCCGGTCTCGATCATCGCCACGTTCTTCTTCATGGGGCAGCTCGGCCTCAGTCTGAACGTGATGTCGCTGGGCGGCCTGGCGCTCGCCACCGGCCTGGTGGTGGACGATTCGATCGTGGTGCTGGAAAGCATCGCCAAGGCGCGTGAGCGCGGCCTGGGCATCCTGCAGGCGGCCATCGCCGGGACCCGGGAAGTGAGCATGGCGGTGGTCGCCTCGACCCTGACCACCATCGCCGTATTCCTGCCGCTGGTGTTCGTCGACGGCATCGCCGGGCAGTTGTTCCGCGACCAGGCCCTGACCGTGGCGATCGCCATCGCGATCTCGCTGCTGGTGTCGATGACCCTGATTCCGATGCTGAGCTCGCTGAAGGGACGGCCGCCGCTGGCCTTCCCGGAAGAAGCCGCCGCCGGACCGTGGCAGCCGCAGAGCCGCTGGCAGAAGCCGGTCGCGCTGGGCCGCCGTGGCGTCGTCGCCACCGCGCGCTGGAGCTTCTTTGCCCTGGCCTGGCTGGTGGTGCGCGTATGGCGCGGTGTGGTGGCCGTGGTCGGCCCGGTGATGCGCAAGGCCAGCGACATCGCGATGAAGCCCTATGCAGGTGCCGAGCGCGGCTACCTGCGGCTGCTGCCCAGCGCACTGGCCCATCCGGGCAAGGTGCTGGGCCTGGCCGCGCTGGCCTTCGCGGCCACCATGGCGATGGTGCCGATGCTCGGTGCCGACCTGATCCCGCAGCTGGCGCAGGACCGTTTCGAGATGACGGTGAAGCTGCCGGCCGGCACCCCGCTGAAGCAGACCGATGCGCTGGTGCGCGAGCTGCAGCTGGCCCATGGCAACGGCGAAGGCGTGGCCTCGCTGTACGGGGTCAGTGGCAGTGGTACGCGGCTGGATGCCAGCCCGACCGAGAGCGGCGAGAACATCGGCAAACTGACCGTGGTGATGGAAGGCGGCGGCAGCCCGCAGACCGAGGCGGAGATCACCGAGCGCCTGCGCGACACCATGGGCCAGCATCCCGGCGCGCAGGTGGACTTCGCACGGCCGGCATTGTTCAGCTTCTCCACGCCGCTGGAGATCGAACTGCGCGGGCAGGACATGGCGACCCTGGAAGTGGCCGGCCAGCGTCTGGCGGCGCTGCTGCGCGGCAATGCGCACTACGCCGATGTGAAGTCGACGGTCGAAGAAGGCTTCCCGGAAATCCAGATCCGCTTCGACCAGGAACGCGCCGGCGCGCTGGGCCTGACCACCCGCCAGATCGCCGATGTGGTGGTGAAGAAGGTGCGTGGCGATGTCGCCACCCGCTACAGCTTCCGCGACCGCAAGATCGACGTGCTGGTGCGCGCCCAGGAAGGCGACCGCGCCAGCGTGGAAAACATCCGACGGCTGATCGTCAATCCGGGCAGCACCCGTCCGGTCACCCTGGACGCAGTTGCCGACGTGGTGGCGACAACGGGCCCGAGCGAGATCCACCGTGCCGACCAGACCCGGGTGGCGGTGGTCTCGGCCAACCTGCGCGACATCGATCTGGGCGCGGCCATGCGCGAGGTGCAGCAGATGGTGTCCGAACAGCCGCTGGGCGCCGGCGTGGGCCTGCACATCGGCGGCCAGGGCGAGGAGCTGGCGCAGGCCGCGACGTCGCTGATCTTCGCCTTCGGCCTGGCGATCTTCCTGGTCTATCTGGTGATGGCTTCGCAGTTCGAGTCGCTGCTGCACCCGTTCGTGATCCTGTTCACCATCCCGCTGGCGCTGGTTGGCGCGATCCTGGCACTGATGCTGACCGGCAAGCCCATTTCGGTGGTGGTGTTCATCGGCCTGATCCTGCTGGTGGGCCTGGTCACCAAGAACGCGATCATCCTGATCGACAAGGTCAACCAGCTGCGCGAAGCCGGCGTGGCCAAGCATGAGGCGCTGGTAGAGGGCGCGCGCTCGCGCCTGCGGCCGATCATCATGACCACGCTGTGCACGCTGTTCGGTTTCCTGCCGCTGGCGGTGGCGATGGGCGAGGGTGCCGAGGTGCGCGCACCGATGGCGATCACCGTGATCGGCGGCCTGCTGGTGTCGACCCTGTTGACCCTGCTGGTGATCCCGGTGGTGTATGACCTGATGGATCGCCGCGGCGATGCCTATTACCGCGAACGCGGCCGCAAGCACGCCGGTGAGGGCGAGCCGCGCACCGGCAGTGCCGCCGGTGCGGAGGAACCGGCATGAGTGTTGCCGAATTCTCGATCCGGCGGCCGGTCACCACCATCATGTGTTTCGTGTCACTGGTGGTGGTGGGCCTGATCGCGTCGTTCCGCCTGCCGCTGGAGGCGCTGCCGGACATCTCCGCGCCGTTCCTGTTCGTGGAGATCCCGTATACCGGCTCGACGCCGGAGGAAGTGGAGCGCACCCTCATCCGCCCCGTGGAGGAATCGCTGGCGACGATGACCGGGATCAAGCGCATGCGTTCGTCGGCCACCTCCGAGGCGGCGTCGATCTTCATCGAGTTCAGCGACTGGGACCGGGATATCGCCATTGCCGCCTCCGATGCCCGCGAGCGCATCGATGCGATCCGCAGTGACCTGCCCGACGACCTGCAGCGCTACAACGTGTTCAAGTGGTCCAGCAGCGACCAGCCGGTGCTGAAGGTGCGCCTGGCCAGCACCACCGACCTGACCACCGCCTACGACATGCTCGACCGCGAGTTCAAGCGGCGCATCGAACGCATTCCGGGCGTGGCCCGCGTGCAGATCACCGGCGCGCCGCCGAACGAAGTGGAGATCGCAATCGATCCGAACCGGCTCAACGCGCATGGACTCAGCATCAATGAACTGAGCGAGCGCCTGCGCACCTTGAACTTCTCGATTTCGGCCGGGCAGATCGACGACAACGGCCAGCGCGTGCGCGTGCAGCCGGTCGGGGAAATCTCCGACCTGCAGGAGATGCGCGATCTGGTGATCAATGCCAAGGGCCTGCGCCTGGGCGACATCGCCGACGTGCGCCTGAAGCCGGCGCGGATGAACTACGGGCGTCGCCTGGACGGCAACCCGGCCGTCGGCCTGGACATCTTCAAGGAGCGCAGTGCCAACCTGGTGGATGTCTCGCGTGGAGCGCTGGCCGAGGTCGAGGCGATCCGGGCCCAGGCATCGATGCGTGACGTGCAGATCAAGGTGATCGACAACCAGGGCAAGGCGGTGACGTCCTCGCTGCTGGAACTGGCCGAGGCCGGTGCGGTCGGCCTGATCCTGTCGGTGACCGTGCTGTTCTTCTTCCTGCGCCATTGGCCCTCCACGCTGATGGTGACCCTGGCCATCCCGATCTGCTTCACCATCACCCTGGGCTTCATGTACTTCGCCGGGGTGACGCTGAACATCCTGACCATGATGGGCCTGCTGCTGGCGGTGGGCATGCTGGTGGACAACGCGGTGGTGGTGGTGGAGAGCATCTACCAGGAGCGCGAACGGATGCCGGACCAGCCGCGGCTGGCCTCGATCATCGGCACCCGCAACGTGGCCATCGCGCTCAGCGCCGGCACCCTGTGCCACTGCATCGTGTTCGTGCCGAACCTGTTCGGCGAGACCAACAACATCAGCATCTTCATGGCGCAGATCGCGATCACCATCTCGGTCTCGCTGCTGGCCTCGTGGCTGGTGGCGGTCAGCCTGATCCCGATGCTGTCCGCGCGCATGGCCACGCCCAAGCTGGTGCACTCGCAGACCGGCGTGATCGCGCGGCTGCAGCGCCGTTACGCCACGCTGCTGGACTGGTCGCTGCACCATCGCGGCTGGAGCCTGCTGGGCATCCTGCTGGTGGTGCTGGTCAGCCTGGTGCCGATGAAGCTGACCAAGGTCGACATGTTCGGCGGCGACGGTGGCAAGGACATCTTCATCGGCTACATGTGGAAGGGGGCCTACACCTACCGGCAGATGTCCGAGGAAGTGGCACGCGTGGAAGCATGGATCGAGCAGAACCGCGAGCGCCTGCACGTGCAGCAGGTCTATTCCTGGTACAGCGAACAGGAAGGCAGTTCCACCGTGGTCACGCTGGATGAGAAATACGCCAAGGACATCAAGGCGCTGCAGGAAGAGCTGCGCAAGGGCCTGCCGAAATCGGCCCGTACCGACTATTTCGTCGGCAACCAGGGCGGCGACGGCGGTGGCAGCAACCAGGGCGTGCAGGTGCAGCTGGTCGGCGATTCCAGCACGATGCTGCAGGAGATCGGTGAAGAAGTCGTGCCGCTGCTGGCGCAGCGCCCGGAGCTGCGCGACGTGCGCATCGACAACGGCGAGAAGGGCGGCGAGCTCAAGGTACATGTGGATCGCGAGCGCGCCGCTGCCTTCGGCTTCAATGCCGAGCAGGTCGCCAGCTTCGTCGGCCTGGCCCTGCGTGGCGCGCCGATGCGCGAATTCCGCCGTGGCGACAACGAGGTGCCGGTGTGGTTGCGCTTCGCCGGGGCCGAGCAGAGCAGCCCGGAGGACCTGGCGGGCTTCAGCGTGCGCACCGGAGATGGCCGCAGCGTGCCGCTGCTGAGCCTGGTCAGCGTGGATGTCGGTTCATCGGCAACGCAGATCGGTCGCACCAACCGGCAGACCACCCTGACCATCAAGGCCAACCTGGCCGAGAAGATCACCACGCCGGACGGGCGCAAGGCGATCGAATCGGTGCTCAAGCCGATGAACTTCCCGGCCGGCTACGGCTTCACCTTCGACGGTGGCGACTTCGGCAACGACGACGATGCGATGCAGCAGATGGTGTTCAACCTGCTGATCGCGCTGGTGATGATCTACGTGGTGATGGCGGCGGTGTTCGAGTCGCTGCTGTTCCCGGCGGCGATCATGAGCGGCGTGCTGTTCTCGATCTTCGGCGTGTTCTGGCTGTTCTGGATCACCGGTACGTCGTTCGGGATCATGTCCTTCATCGGCATCCTGGTGCTGATGGGCGTGGTGGTGAACAACGGCATCGTGATGATCGAGCACATCAACAACCTGCGCCGCAGCGGCATGGGCCGTACCCAGGCGCTGGTGGAAGGCTCACGCGAACGCCTGCGCCCGATCATGATGACCATGGGCACGGCGATCCTGGCGATGGTGCCGATCTCGCTGACCAGTACGCAGATGTTCGGCAACGGCCCCGAATACGCGCCGATGGCGCGCGCCATTGCCGGTGGCCTGGCGTTCTCGACGGTGGTCAGCCTGCTGTTCCTGCCGACCATCTATGCCGTGCTGGATGACCTTCGCAGTGCCGTGACGCGGCTGATCCAGCGCGCGCGCGGGCGTGATGTGGCCGAAGGCAGCGTCACCCGGGCCTAGCGCTGGGCGCAAACGGGGTGTGGTGTGGGGGGAGACCGGTCGTAGTGGGGCGGTCTCCCCCCTTTTTCTTGCCTTCGGGTGGATCAGGCCTTGCGCAGGAACCAGGTCCGGCGCGTGTACTCGTGGCCGAAATCCACCTGTCCGAACCGAGCGATCTCACGTTGGCCGCGCCTGTAATAGCGCCAGGGCGCCTTGGCCAGCGGAGGGGTCTGCCCATAGAAGACATCCATGTGGCCCACGGGCATCGACTTCGGAGTCACATGCATGACCACGCTGCGACGAGTTCCGGAAGAGGGATGCGGGGCGCCACCGTGGAACAGCTGCGGATGCCAGACGATCACGTCGCCCGGCTGTACGTGCACCGCCTGCGGTTGCAGGCCAGCGTCTTCGCACTGACGCGCCACCTCATCCTGATAGGCTGTCCAGCCTTCCGGCGACATGGCGCTGACCGGGCCGTCGCCGAAGACCTTGCGCCGCAGCGACTGTACATCGATGGGGGGCAGCAAGTGGCTCCCCGGGACCACGCGCAGTGGACCATTGCTGTCATCCACCGCATCCAGCGCGGTCCACACGCCCATGTAGCGCTCGCCCGGGGACGTGCAGAACACCGGCGTATCGCGGTGCAACGACTGTTCCGATCCGCGCTCGTAGTAGAGGCTGGTGTAGAGCGTGGTGGGTTCGCCGAGGAAGCGATCGCAGACGTCTATGGCCGGATTGTCGGTGAGCAGGCGGGTCATCGCATCCACCGCCAGATGCAGGTTGACGACCCGATACATGCGCTTGTGATCATCCAGGTTGCGCGACACCGCCTTTGGATTGCGCTGCTTGAAGCGCGCGATGCGCTCGTTGATGTCCTGGACCAGTGCGGGTGCGATAGCCTGGCGCACCACCACGAAACCATCGCGCATCAGCGCATTGTATGCATCCATTGGAGTGTTCCTTCCCTAAACGACGAGTATAGCCATGCATGGCGGGACGTCAGCCCGCCACCTTGCCCCACACCTTGCCGGCGGTCAGCCACAGGCCCAGCATGCTGCCGAGGTTGGTCAGCATGAAGGTCAGCACCACCCGGGTGACGCGGTTGCGATACCAGCCCTTCAGGCTCTGCGCATCGTCGCGCAGCTTCAGGAAATCCTCGTACGCGGGCTTGCGCAGGCGGGCTTCCACCAGCGCCGAGAACGCGCCGGTCGGAATGCTCAGGCGGAACGGCTTGAACGGCGCCACCGCGATGGCGGTAAGGATGCTCAGCGGATGGCTGCCGGCCAGCAGGCAGCCCAGCCCGGCGAGACCGCCGGTGTACATCGCCCAGGTTGCCAGCAGTTCGGTGCCCACGCCCAGCCCGCCACGATAGAAGCCAACGGCGATGCCGGTGATCACGATGGCCAGGATGCCCAGCGTGAACCAGGGGATGTTGCGCTTCTTCGGCACCGCCTCCAGCTGCTCACGCAGCGGGGCAGGGGCCTCGGTATCGGTTTCCAGATAGCGCGCCAGGCCTGCCAGATGGCCGGCACCGACCACGGCCAGCACGTCGCGCTGCCGGGGGTCATGCGCTTCGCGCAGGCGCGTGGCCATGTAGCGGTCGCGCTCGCCGATGATGGTTTCGTACAGCGCCGGGCTCTCGCTGGCGAACTCGCCGAAGCTCGATTCGAGCATGTCGCCCTGTTTCAGTTTCTCGATCTCGTCCTCGCCCACGTCTTCGGACGAGAACAGGCCGGCGCCCAGGCCCGCCACCAGCTTCAGCTTGCCGAAGAAGCCCAGCCGCTGCGACGCACGGCGGAAGGTCAGGCCGACTTCGCGGTCGATCAGGTGCACCGGCAGGCTGCGCTCGCGCGCCAGGTCCACCGCGCGCTTCAGCTCGGCACCCGGCTCGATGCCCAGCTGTTCGGCCAGCCGGCGCTGGTAGGCCGACAGGGCCAGGTTGGCGGCGAACAGCGCCACACGGCCCTTGCGGATCACTTCCACCAGATCCAGTTTGGCCAGCGTGTCTGGGTCGCTCAGTGCCTGCAGGCGCTGCGGGTCCAGCTCGACGGCGACGGCATCGAAGCGGCCGCTGTCGATGGCCTTTTCAACGGCCTCGACGCTGGCATGTGAGACGTGGGCGGTGCCCAGCAGGGTGTAGCGCACGCCATCGCGTTCGACGACGCGCACCGGCTGGCCGGCGAACAGGTCGTCGCCGGTTTCGGGAAGGGTTTCGGTCATGGAATCATTCATTGGAAGGGGCGGTATCGGCACCATCGCCGAGCGCGCGCTGCATCTGCACCGTATCCAGCCAGCGGCCGTGCTTGCGGCCGAGGCCGCGGAACACGCCGACCAGCGCGAAGCCGAAGCGTTCGTGCAGCCTGATCGAGGCGGTATTGGTCGGCTCGCCGATCACCGCCACCATCTGCCGGTAGCCGCGTGCGGTACAGGCGTCGATCAACGCCTGCAGCAGGCCGGTGCCCACACCCTTGCCCTGGAAGGCGGCATCGACGTAGACCGAGTTCTCCACGGTCCACTGGTAGGCCACGCGGGTACGGTAGGTGTTGGCATACGCATAGCCGGCCACCTGGCCGTCCACCTCGGCCACCAGATACGGGAACCCCCGGTCGATGATGTCGCGCATGCGGCGCAGCATCTCGGTCGCGTCCGGGATGTCGTACTCGTAGGTGTTGACGAAATCGGTCACTTCCACCGCGTAGATCGCGGTGATCGCGGCGATGTCGGCCGGTCCGGCATCACGGATGAGTACGCCCATGGACAGGTTCCCGGTCAGTCGATGTAGCGCTTGAGCAGGTCGCCGTACGCATCGATGCGACGATCACGCAGGAACGGCCAGATGCGGCGAACATGCTCGCTGCGCTGCAGGTCGACCTCGCACAGCAGCACGGTGGCATCGGTGCCGGCTTCGGCCAGGAATTCACCCTGCGGGCCGAGCACGTGGCTGTTGCCCCAGAACTGGATGCCCGAGGCACCCAGCGGCGAGGCTTCGTGGCCGACACGGTTGCAGCTCAGCACCGGCACGCCATTGGCCACGGCATGGCCGCGGTGGCTCAGCACCCAGGCGTCGCGCTGGCGGGTCTTCTCGTCCTGCACGTCGTCCGGATCCCAGCCGATCGCGGTGGGGTACAGCAGCAGTTCGGCGCCGGCCAGCGCCATCAGGCGCGCCGCTTCCGGATACCACTGGTCCCAGCACACCAGCACGCCGAGGCGGCCGACCGAGGTGTCGATCGGTGTGAAGCCGATGTCGCCCGGGGTGAAGTAGAACTTCTCGTAGAAGCCCGGATCGTCCGGGATGTGCATCTTGCGGTACTTGCCCAGCAGGGTACCGTCCTTCTCGAACACCACGGCGGTGTTGTGGTACAGGCCGGCGGCGCGGCGCTCGAACAACGAGCCGACCAGCACCACGCCATGCTTCCTGGCCAGCGCGCCCAGGCGCTCGGTGCTCGGGCCCGGGATCGGTTCGGCCAGGTCGAACTCATCGACCGACTCGTGCTGGCAGAAGTACGGCCCGTTGTGCAGTTCCTGCAGCAGCACCAGTTTCGCGCCCTGCGCAGCCGCCTCGGCCACGCGTGCTTCGATCACCGCCAGGTTGGCGGCGGCGTCACCGTGGTTGCGCTCCTGGACCAGGGCGACGGTAAGGGGGCTGCGCGAGTTCATGCGGGGCGTTCCTGCGGGGGAAAACCCGCATGTTAGCGCGGATGGGCGGCGACGGCGTGTCGCGCGCTGAATGGTGCATGCAGCCGGTAGCGCCGGGCCATGCCCGGCGATTTTCCAGATGCCGCTGCGCTCGCCGGGCATGGCCCGGCGCTACCGCGCGATTTACGCCTTCAACAGCCCTTCGGGCAGCTGCATGGTGATGCAGTGCAGGCTGCCGTTCTGCCAGATCAGCGAGCGGCAGGGCACCTGCACGATCTCGCGGCCCGGGTACGCCTGCGCCAGCACGTCGCGGGCCAGGTCATCGGCAGGGTCGCCATAGGCCGGAATCAGCACCGCACCGTTGATGATCAGGTAGTTGGCGTACGACGCGGCCAGGCGGCGGCCCTCATCGATCACCGGCCGCGCCCACGGCAGCGGGAACAGGCGGTACGGCTGGCCATCCCTGGTGCGCAGCGCGGCCAGTTCGTTGCCCATCGCCTGCAGCTCGGCATGATGCGAGTCGCTCTCGTCGTCGCAGGCCTGGTAGACGATGCTGTCGGCCGGGGCGAAGCGGGCGAGGGTATCGATGTGGGCGTCGGTGTCGTCGCCCTCGAGGTAGCCATGGTCCAGCCACAGCACGCGGTCCTGCTGCAGCCAGTCGGCCAGGTCGGCGCTGAGGCTGGCGCGGTCGCGGTCCGGGTGGCGTTCGTGCAGGCACTTCCAGGTGGTCAGCAGGGTGCCTTCACCATCGGTCTCGATGCCGCCGCCTTCCAGTGCGAACGGAATGCTGCGCACCGGCGCGTCGTTGAATACGCCGGCCTGGTCCAGCACGCCCACCAGCTGGTCATCCCGGCTGGCCTCGAACTTGCCGCCCCAGCCGGTGAAGCGGAAATCCAGCAGCTGGAAGCCGCCATCGGCGCGGCGCAGGGTGATCGGGCCCGAGTCGCGCAGCCAGGTGTCATCGTAGGCGGCGGTGGTGAAGTGGACCTTGTCCATGTCGATGCGGTTGGAGCGCAGCCGCATCTCGGCGTAGGTCTCCACGTCATCGTCGGACACGCAGATCAGCACCGGCTGGAAGCGGGTGATGGCCGCGACCAGCGCGATGTAGGTCTCTTCCACCTGGCCCAGGCGGTCAGCCCAGTCGGTGTCGGCGGTGGGCCAGGCAATCAGGACGCCGCTCTGGGCTTCCCACTCGGCAGGAAAACGAAGGGTCTGGTTCATGGTCTCGCTACACAGGCCCGCCCAGGGCGGGTAAAGGGATCAACGGATCGGCGGCTTCGGGCCGATTTCGTTCGGGTCCGCCTGGTTGGCCACCACGTCGATCACCTTCTGCTTCTCGAAGTAGACGGTGAACTGCGGATAGACCCAGCGGTTGATGGTCGGCCATTGCCGCTTCTGCCCGCCACGCGGCTGCAGCTGCTCGCTCGGCGCGCCGAACTGCGCCTGCACCTGCTGCATGCTCTGGCCGCGCACGGGCAGGGCACCGGCCGGCTTCTCGCGGGCACGGTCGACAAGCAGGGTGTCGGCCAGCGCCGGCGTAGCGGCGGCCAGGGTGGCCAGTACGGCCAGGGTGGACAGGTAACGCTTCATCTCGATCTACTCCCCAGTGGTCAAGAACGGCGATTACAGCAAAAACGGCGGAAAAAAAAAGCCGCATAAACAAAAAACCGCCCGAAGGCGGCTTTTTGCATCGGGTCGGCCCCGCGTGGGGCCAGCCGGGGCCGCGAAGGCCGTTCGGCTCAGCGCTGACGCGCCTTGAAACGCGGGTTCGACTTGCAGATGACGAAGATCTTGCCACGACGACGCACGACCTTGCAGTCACGGTGACGGGCCTTCGCCGACTTCAGGGAGGACAGGACTTTCATGGCATACCTCGGCGTAAACAGTAGTTGTTCGGGTGGAGCGTGGCCGCGATATGCGAAAGACAATCGGCAGTTGACGCTCGTTCAAGCCCGCCATTCTACCGGGCTTTTCCTCATGGTTTCAAGTGGTTGCACAAAAGCCCCGTCGCGGGGTCTCCGGCAGGGGCTAGAATGGCCCCTTCACACGCGCAAGGACCCCCATGAATCCACTCGTTCCCGTCCTGACCATCGATGGCCCGTCCGGGGCTGGCAAGGGTACCATCAGCCGCATCGTGGCGCGCCGGTTGGGCTGGCACTACCTGGATTCAGGCGCCCTGTACCGCGCCGTCGGCGTGGCCGCCAGCTGGGCCGACATCGACACCTCCGATGCCTCGGCGCTGGTGCGCTGCACCTTCGACACCCATGTCCAGTTCGTGGAGCAGGGCGAGAGCATGCGGGTCATGGTCAATGGCAGCGACGCCACCGACGAGCTGCGCCTGGAGACCACCGGGGCCCTGGCCTCGGCCATTGCCGCCATCCCTGAGGTCCGGGCCGCCCTGAAGGAGCGCCAGCGCGCATTCAGGATGGCTCCGGGGCTGGTCGCCGACGGTCGTGACATGGGCACGGTGATCTTCCCGGACGCCCCCTACAAGGTGTTTCTGACCGCCAGTGCCGAGGAGCGCGCCGAGCGCCGGCATAAGCAGTTGAAAGACAAGGGGGTTTCTGTTAACTTTGATGACCTCCTGCGCGAGATCATGGCCCGCGACGCCCGTGATGCCCAGCGTACCGTGGCGCCCCTGAAGCCGGCAGACGATGCCGTCCTCATCGACACCACAGGCATCGGCATTGATGATGTCGTTGCCAGAGTGATGGATCTGCTTCCGGTTCCGGCTGCCTGATCCGTTCGCGCGGGAGCACTGCCAGCAGCATCGGTGGTGGTCGCGCACTGCAGTGCTGTACAAGCTCCGTCGCGCAATGATGCGTGGCGGTTTTCCTACTACACACGACCTGCGTTTCCGGGGTCGACCAACAGGCGGGCGGTCGCCATTCCCCTGAAGGGGACGCCACCGACCCATGTGTCCAACAGAGTAAATCTAATGACCGAATCATTTGCCGAACTGTTTGAAGCCAGCCAGGCCAACCTGGCCAAGCTGAAGCCGGGCGCCATCGTCAGCGGTACCGTTGTTGAGGTCCGCGGCGACGTCGTGGTGATCAACGCTGGCCTGAAGTCCGAAGGCATCGTGCCGATCGAACAGTTCCGTAACGACGCTGGCGAAATCGACGTCGCCGAAGGCGACATCGTCAAGGTCGCCCTCGACTCGATCGAGAACGGCTTCGGCGAAACCGTCCTGTCGCGCGAGAAGGCCAAGCGCGCGATGGTGTGGGACGAGCTGGAAGAAGCGTTGGAAAAGAACGAAACCATCACCGGCCGCATCAGCGGCAAGGTCAAGGGTGGTTTCACCGTGGACATCAAGGATGTCCGCGCGTTCCTGCCGGGTTCCCTGGTCGATGTGCGCCCGGTGCGCGATCCGGCCTACCTGGAAGGCAAGGAGCTGGAATTCAAGCTCATCAAGCTGGACCGCAAGCGTAACAACGTCGTGGTTTCGCGCCGCGCTGTCGTCGAAAGCGAGCACTCGGAAGAGCGCGAGCAGCTGATGGACAAGCTGCAGGAAGGTGCGATCCTGAAGGGTGTCGTCAAGAACCTGACCGACTACGGCGCGTTCGTGGACCTGGGTGGCATCGACGGCCTGCTGCACATCACCGACATGGCATGGAAGCGCGTGCGCCATCCGTCCGAAGTCGTGAACGTCGGCGACGAGCTGGACGTGCGCGTGCTGAAGTTCGACCGCGAGCGCAACCGCGTTTCGCTGGGCCTGAAGCAGCTGGGCGAAGATCCGTGGGACAACATCGCCCGCCGTTACCCGGCCAACAGCCGCGTGTTCGGCAAGGTCTCCAACGTCACCGATTACGGCGCGTTCGTCGAGATCGAGCCGGGCGTCGAAGGCCTGGTGCACGTGTCCGAGATGGACTGGACCAACAAGAACGTCAACCCGTCCAAGGTTGTGCAGGTCGGTGACGAAGTCGAAGTGATGGTGCTGGACGTCGATGAAGAGCGTCGCCGCATCTCGCTGGGCATGAAGCAGGTTGCCGCCAATCCGTGGGAAACCTTCGCTGCCACCCACAAGAAGGGTGACAAGGTGTCCGGTCAGATCAAGTCGATCACCGACTTCGGCATCTTCATCGGCCTGGACGGCGGCATCGACGGCCTGGTTCACCTGTCCGACATCAGCTGGGCGACCACTGGCGAAGACATCGTTCGCAACTTCAAGAAGGGCGACACCCTGGACGCCGTTGTCCTGGCTGTCGATCCGGAGCGTGAGCGCATCTCGCTGGGCGTCAAGCAGCTGGAGCAGGATCCGTTCGGCCAGTACATGGCGGCCAATCCGAAGGGCTCCAAGGTCGAAGGCGTGGTGAAGGAAGTCGACGCCAAGGGCGCGATCATCGAACTGGCCGACGGCATCGAAGGCTACGTTTCGGCACGCGACATCGCCAACGAGCGTGTCGACGACGCGACCCAGCACCTGAAGGTCGGCGACAAGGTCGAAGCCAAGTTCGTGGGCATGGACCGCAAGGGCCGTACCCTGCAGCTGTCGATCAAGGCCAAGGACGACGCGGAAATGCGCGAAGTGCTGGAGGAATACCAGTCTGCTTCGGGCGGCACCACCCAGCTGGGCGCGCTGCTGCGTGCACAGCTGAACGGTAACAAGTCCGAGTAATCGGATCCGCTGTTCGTTGTTTCCTGGACGGCCCGGGCATTGCCCGGGCCGTTTCAGGCTGAGATGCCCCTGATGTGAGCCGGTAATGACCAAATCCGAACTGATCGAAATCCTTGCGCGCCGGCAGGCGCACCTGAAGGCCGATGATGTCGATCTGGCGGTCAAGTCATTGCTGGAAATGATGGGGGGATCGCTTTCGGCCGGGGATCGCATCGAGATCCGTGGCTTTGGCAGCTTCTCGCTGCACTACCGTCCGCCGCGCCTGGGTCGCAACCCGAAGACCGGCGAATCGGTTGCCCTGCCGGGCAAGCACGTCCCTCATTTCAAGCCGGGCAAGGAACTGCGCGAGCGGGTCAGCAGCGTGCTGCCGCTGGACGCCGATCCGGCCTGAGGCCTGCCGTCGCGCGACGGCGTGCGAATCCCATCGCGAGTCGGATAAGCTACGGTCTCCCGCCCCTGGAGCTGTCGCATGAAGATGTTTCGTCTGCTGGTCCTGCTGGCGGTTCTCATCCTTGGCCTGATCATCGGCGCGGTCAACATGACCGACATGTCGATCAACCTGCTGTTTACCCAATTGAATACGTCCGTCGGCGTGGCGCTGATTGCCGCCCTGCTGATCGGCGTCGTGGTCGGTGCCGGCCTGGTGCTGGTGAGTGTGGTCATTCCGCTCTACAGCCAGCTGCGCCGGGCCAACAAGACCGTTGCCGCGGGTGCGGCGCCGGTGTCTTCCCCCCAATCTTTTGATGGACGCTGATCGAAGATGGATTTCGTCACCGAGTGGTTCTGGTTCTTCCTGTTCGTCCCGTTGGCTGCCGTGGCCGGGTGGGTGATCGGACGTCGCGGCGGGCAGCGTCACGGCGACAACCAGGTCAGCCGCCTGTCCAGCACCTATTTCCGTGGCCTGAACTACCTGCTCAACGAGCAGCCGGACAAAGCGATCGAGCTGTTCCTGCACATCGCCGAGCTGGACAAGGAAACCTTCGAGACCCAGGTCGCGCTGGGCCACCTGTTCCGCCGTCGCGGTGAGGTCGACCGCGCGATCCGCCTGCACCAGGGCCTGGTCAACCGCCACGACCTGAGCGATGCACAACGCGTGCAGGCGCTGCTGGCGCTGGGCGAGGACTACATGAAGTCCGGCCTGCTGGACCGCGCCGAAACGGTGTTCACCGAACTGGCGCAGCTGGACCAGCGCGCACCGCAGGCGCTCAAGCACCTGATCGGCATCTACCAGGCCGAGCGCGACTGGGAAAAGGCGATCGACAACGCGACCCGTTTCGAAGACGTCACCGGCGAGCCGATGGGCAAGCTGATCGGCCAGTTCGAATGTGAACTGGCCGAGCGTTTCCGCGGCGCCGGCAAGCTGGAGGAGGCGAGGGCGGCGATCGCCCGTGCCTACCAGGCCGATGCCATGTCGGTGCGCGCCGGCATCATCGAGGGTCGCTTGGAGACCGATGCGGGCAATGCCGAAGCGGCCGTGCGCGCGTTCGAGCGTGCGGCGCGCAATGATCCGGAATACCTGCCGGAACTGCTGCCGGCGCTGATGGAGAACTACCGCAAGGTCGGGGATCTGGGCGGCGCGCGCGCCTTCCTGTCGGAAATGACCGAGCACTACCGCGGCATCGCCCCGGTGCTGGCCCTGACCCATCTGATGGAAGAGCAGGAGGGTGTGGCGCCGGCCCGGGCCTATCTGGGGCGCCAGCTCAAGGACCGTCCGTCGGTGCGCGGCGAGTCGGCGTTGATCGACCTGACCCTGGCCGAGGGCGCCGATTCCACCGCGACACTGCACGACCTCAAGCACATCACCGATCAGCTGCTGGTGCGCAACCCGGCCTACCGCTGCACCCGCTGCGGGTTCGGCGCGCGCACCCACCACTGGCAGTGCCCCAGCTGCAAGGAGTGGGGGACGGTCAAGCCGCTGCTGAACTACGCGGTGCTCTGATCCATGCCGTGGCTTGTGATGGCGGCGCTGTTGGGCCTGGCCCTGCTGAGTGCCGCATTGACCTGGGCGGCGCGCGGGTATGCCCTCCGCCGCCAGTTGATGGACCAGCCCGGCGAGCGCCGCAGCCATAGCGTGGCAACCCCGCGCGGTGGCGGCATCGCCATCGTGGCGACCCTGCTGGTGGCCCTTGCGGCGGCTGCGATGGTCTGGCCGGTCGCCGCGCCCAGCCTGCTGGTCACGGGCCTCGGCCTGGCACTGGTGGCGGGGATCGGCTGGTGGGACGATCACCGGCCGCTGCCGGCCCTGCGCCGCCTGCTGGTGCACATGGTGGCGGCCGCCCTGCTGGCCGCGCTGGTCAAGATCCACGGCGGCAGCTGGCTGCTGACGCTGCTGGTGTGGTTCTTCACCGCCTCGCTGATCAACATCTGGAACTTCATGGATGGGATCAACGGCATTGCCAGCAGCCAGGCCGTGATCGTCGCGCTCGGCTTCGCGCTGGTGCTGCCCTCGCCGTATTCGCTGGCTGCGATCGTGCTGGGGCTGGCCTGCCTGGGTTTCCTGCCGTTCAATTTCCCGCGGGCCCGCATCTTCATGGGTGATGTCGGCAGTGGCGCGCTCGGCTATGCCGTGGCCGTCGTGCTCGCCATCGCCGCGCTGAAGACCGACATCCACTGGATGCTGCTGTTGTTGCCGCTGTCCGCATTCCTTGTGGACGCGGGCTTCACACTGCTGGCGCGCATGCTTTCGGGGCAACGCTGGATGGAGCCCCACACCCAGCACGTCTATCAGCGCGCCGTGCAGGCAGGAGCCAGCCACGCCCTGGTGACAGGGATGTACTTTGTTTTGGGCCTGTTCAGTATTACAGTGTTCAATGTCTGCTCCAACTTGCAGCCGAGGTGGGAGGCTGCCGTAGCGGTCGCGTGGTTCATTGCGCTGACCTTGCTTTGGCTCCTCCTGCGCAATGGATTGCGCCACCGATAAGGAACTACTCGATCTATGTCTTCACCCTGGCGGGACAGAATCCTCGGCCTGTTGCCTCGTACGGCCATCGTCTGCCATGACCTGTTCATGGTCTGGGCCTGCTGGCAGCTGCTGCACGCAGGGCGCTACTCGATCCTGGCCGACGCACCCGCGCTGCCCCTGTGGAACGTCGACACGACCCTGGTGCTGGTGCTGCAGGGCCTGGTGTTCTGGCGCATCGGCCTTTACCGCGGGCTGTGGCGGTTTGCCAGCGTCAGCGATCTGCTGAACATCTTCAAGGCCAGTTTCATCGGCCTGATCGCGATCGTGCTGGTATTGGCCTGGAAGCGCTTCAACGGCGTGCCGATGTCGGTGCTGGTGATCTACCCCTTCGCGCTGTCGGCACTGCTGGGCGCCCCGCGCCTGCTGTACCGGGCCTGGAAGGACTACCAGTCGCTGCAGTCCGATTCGAGCGCGCGACGGGTGCTGATCCTGGGCGCCGGCCAGGCCGCCGAGACGCTGGTCCGCGATCTGCGCCGTTCCGGCAATTTCGAACCGGTCGGCCTGCTGGATGACGCACCGCACCTGCGCGGGGCCAAGCTGCAGAGCCTGCCGATCCTGGGCACGCTGGACGATGCGCCGGCGGTGGCACGGGAAACCGCGGCCAAGCTGCTGGTCATCGCCATGCCGTCGCTGGATGCGGTCGGCATGCAGCGGGTCGTGGCGATCTGCGAGAGCACTGGCATTCCGTTCCGCACCGTGCCCAAGCTCAGCGACATCCTGCAGGGGCAGTCGCTGCCGGGCCAGCTGAAGGAAGTGGCCATCGAGGACCTGCTCGGACGCAAGCCGATCATGCCGGACTGGAACCTGATCCGCGGCTGGCTGGGCGGGCGTACGGTGATGGTGACCGGTGCCGGCGGCTCGATCGGTTCGGAACTGTGCCGGCAATGCGCGCGCCACGGCGCCGGCCGCATCGTGCTGCTGGAGATCAGCGAGCTGCTGCTGCTGACCATCGAGGGCGAACTGCGCCGCAGCTTCCCCGATGTCGAAATCGAAGCGGTGCTGGGTGACTGTGGCGATCCGGCGGTGATGCGTCATGCGCTGTCGCTGCATCCGGTCGATACCGCGTTCCATGCCGCCGCCTACAAGCACGTGCCGGTGCTGGAGCGGCAGCTGCGCGAAGCGGTGCGCAACAACATCCTGGCCACCGAGAACGTGGCGCGTGCGTGCCTGGAAGCGCATGTCGAGCATTTCGTGTTCATCTCCACCGACAAGGCGGTGGACCCGGTCAATGCCCTGGGCGCCAGCAAGCGCTACGCGGAGATGATCTGCCAGAGCCTGGACCAGAAGTCCACGCACACCCGTTTCGTCACCGTGCGCTTCGGCAACGTGCTGGCTTCGGCCGGCAGCGTGGTGCCGCTGTTCCGCGAGCAGATCCTCAAGGGCGGTCCGGTGACGGTCACCGACCCGGAGGTCAGCCGCTACTTCATGACCATTCCCGAGGCCTGCCAGCTGATCCTGCAGGCCGCCGCGTCGGCATCGCACGGCGCGATCTACACGCTGGACATGGGCGAGCCGGTGCCGATCCGGGTGCTGGCCGAGCAGATGATCCGCCTGGCCGGCAAGCAGCCGTACAAGGACATCCCGATCATCTACACCGGGCTGCGACCTGGCGAGAAGCTGCACGAGACGCTGTTCTATTCCGACGAGGACTACCGGCGTACCGCGCACCCGAAGATCCTCGAAGCCGGGGTGCGTGCCTTTGCCCGCGAAACGGTGCTGGGCAATGTTCCGCGGCTGCGCGAAGCCATCGCCAGCTACGACACCGCGGCCATCCAGGAAATCCTGTTCGCGACGATGCCGGAATTCTCGCCAATCGAACAGGACGCTTACATTTCGTCCGCTAAAGTTGTGCCTTTCCCGGCACGTGAGGCCAGCAGGCACTAATGAGCAAGCGCATTCGCAAGGCGGTATTCCCGGTCGCGGGACTGGGCACGCGTTTTCTGCCGGCGACCAAGACGGTCCCGAAGGAAATGCTGCCGATCATTGATCGGCCCCTGATCCAGTACGCCGTGGACGAGGCGATCGAAGCAGGCTGTGACACCCTGGTGTTCATCACCAATCGCTACAAGCACGCCGTCGCCGACTATTTCGACAAGGCCTACGAACTGGAGCAGAAGCTCGAGCGTGCAGGCAAGCAGGAGCAGCTCGAACTGATCCGTCACGTACTGCCCGAAGGCGTGCGTGCGATCTTCGTGACCCAGGCCGAAGCCCTGGGCCTGGGCCATGCGGTGCTGTGCGCGAAGGCCGTGATCGGTGACGAGCCGTTCGCGGTGCTGCTGCCGGACGACCTGATCTGGAACCGCGGCGACGGTGCGCTGAAGCAGATGGCCGACCTCAACGAAGCCAGTGGCGCCAGCGTCATCGCCGTCGAGGATGTGCCGCACGACAAGACCGCCAGCTACGGCATCGTGGCCACCGAGGCCTTCGATGGCCGCAAGGGCCGCATCTCGCAGATCGTGGAGAAGCCGAAGCCGGAGGATGCGCCGAGCGACCTGGCCGTGGTCGGCCGCTATGTGCTGAGCCCGAAGATCTTCGAACTGCTGGAGGCGACCGGTACCGGTGCCGGTGGCGAGATCCAGCTGACCGATGCGATCGCGGCGCTGCTGAAGACCGAAGAGGTCGATGCCTATCGCTTCGAGGGCACGCGTTTCGACTGCGGTACGCACCTGGGGTTGGTCGAGGCGACGATCCGGTTCGCGCTGGACAATCCGAAGCTGGCTGGCCCGGCGCGCGAGAAGCTGGCGGCGATGCTGGCGGAGTAAGGTGTTTTCAAGCGCTCCGTGTTGCGCCTTGATTGATACGTGGGGGAGGGGGCGGATGGCCCTCTCCAAAACACGCCAAAGCCCTTCCATGGTGCTCGATGGCGCCATCCATGGCGCCAACGGTTTTGGAGAGGGCCATCCGCCCCCTCTCGACAGTTTTCGTGTGGCGCGGACGGGAAGGGCGGAATCAAGGGCAAGAGCAGAAGCAAAAAAGGCAGCCGATGGCTGCCTTTTTCGTTTCCAGAGAATCCACGCACGGCGTGGCTCTACTGCTCTTGCCTTTGCTCACCCCTCCGCCGCGTGGGGGGGGCTGGGAGGGCCGGGTTGGCAGGGTTGACCGGGACCGTTGGCGCCATGGATGGCGCCATCGAGCCCTCAAGGGTGAGGGGGCTTTGGTTGCGAAGCACTGCTTCGCAAGCGCCCGAACGCACAGCCGCCAGCGGCTGGGCCGGACCCCGGAGGGGGGTTTACGGCGTGTCCCGGGCAGCCTCACCCACCCGGGCCCCACAGCAACCGAAACGTCCGCCGGCAACGCTTTGAACCTTACAGCGCCTCGAAAATGCCCGCTGCGCCCATGCCGGTGCCGATGCACATGGTCACCATGCCGTACTTCTGCTGGCGACGACGCAGGCCGTGCAGCAGGGTGGCGGTACGGATCGCACCGGTGGCACCCAGCGGGTGACCCAGCGCGATCGCGCCGCCCAGCGGGTTGACCTTGGCCGGGTCCAGGCCGCAGTCGCGGATCACGGCCAGCGACTGCGCGGCGAAGGCTTCGTTGAGCTCGATCCAGTCCAGCTGGTCCTGGGTCAGGCCGGCCTGCTTCAGCGCCTTCGGGATTGCGGCGATCGGGCCGATGCCCATCACTTCCGGGCGCACGCCGGCCACCGAGAAGCTGACGAAGCGCGCCAGCGGGGTCAGGCCGTAGTCCTTGATCGCCTGCTCCGAGGCCAGCAGCACGGCACCGGCGCCATCGCTCATCTGCGAGGAATTGCCGGCGGTGACGGTGCCGCCGAACTGGCCGTTGCGGAACACCGGGCGCAGCTTGGCCAGGCCTTCAGCCGAGGAATCCGGGCGCGGGCCTTCGTCGGTGTCGGCGATCCTGTTGCGGGTGATGATGCGCTTGCCGTCGGCCAGGTCGGGCTGGTGCGAGACGATTTCGTACGGGCTGATCTCGTCCTTGAACTCGCCGTTCTGGATCGCGGCCATGGCCTTCTGGTGCGAGGCCAGTGCGAACGCATCCTGTTCTTCGCGCGAGACCTTCCACTCTTCGGCGACCTTCTCGGCGGTGATGCCCATGCCGTAGGCGATGGCGACGTGGTCGTTGTCGAACACGCTCGGCGCCATGGCGATCTTGTTGCCCATCATCGGCACCATCGACATCGACTCGGTGCCACCGGCCAGCATCAGGTCGGCGTTGCCCAGGCGGATCGCGTCGGCGGCCTGCGCCACGGCCTGCAGGCCGGAAGAGCAGAAGCGGTTCACGGTCTGCGCCGCGATGGTGTTCGGCAGGCCGGCCAGCAGAACGCCGATGCGCGCCACGTTCATGCCCTGCTCGGCTTCCGGCATGGCACAGCCGATGATCGCGTCATCGATGCGGTTGACGTCCACGCCCGGGGCCTGGGCGACGACGCTGCGCAGCACGTGCGCCAGCATGTCGTCGGGGCGGGTATTGCGGAACATGCCCTTGGGCGCCTTGCCCACCGGGGTACGGGTGGCGGCGACGATGTAGGCGTCCTGGATTTGCTTGGTCATTGCAGTGATCTCTCGAATGGGGTTTGTAGAGTCGAGCCATGCTCGACTGCCACAGCAGGTGGTGCCGGCCGCAGCCGGCACCCGCCATCAATCAGTTACGCAGCGGCTTGCCGGTCTTCAGCATGTGCGCGATGCGAGCCTGGGTCTTTTCCTGCTGGGCCAGTTCGACGAAGTGCTTGCGCTCCAGGGTCAGCAGCCACTCTTCGTCCACCATGGTGCCGCGGTCGACCTTGCCACCGCACAGCACGGTGGCGATGCGCTCGGCGATCTCGTAGTCGTACGGGCTGATGAAACGGCCTTCCAGCATGTTGACCAGCATCATCTTGAAGGTGGCGATACCCACGTCGCCGGCCACCTGGATGCGGCGTGCCGGCAGCGGCGGACGGTAGCCCGCTTCGGCCAGCGCGCGTGCTTCGGCCTTGGCGATGTGCAGGGCCTCGTAGCTGTTGAACACCACCTTGTCGGTGCTGCGCAGCAGGCCCAGCTCCTTGGCGTTGACCGCCGAGTTGGACACCTTGGCCATCGCCACGGTTTCGAAGGTCTTCTTCAGTTCGGCGAACACGTCACCGCCCGGGCCAGCGGCCTGCGAGGCGCGCACGGCCAGTTCCTTCAGGCCACCGCCGGCCGGCAGCAGGCCGACGCCGGCCTCGACCAGGCCGATGTAGCTTTCCAGGAAGGCCACGGTCTTGGCGCTGTGCATCTGGAACTCGCAGCCGCCACCCAGGGCCAGGCCGCGCACCGCAGCCACCACCGGCACCAGCGAGTACTTGATGCGCTGGCTGGTGCGCTGGAAGTTGTGCACCATCTCTTCGAACTGGTCGACCTTGCCGGCCTGCAGCAGGCCCAGCGCACCGGCCAGGTCGGCACCGGCGGAGAAGGGTTCCTTCTGCTGCCAGATCACCAGGCCCTGGAAGTCCTTCTCGGCGCGGCTGACGCATTCCTGCAGGCCATCGAGCACCTGGTCGGAGACGGTGTTCATCTTGGTCTTGAAGCTGACCACGGCGATGCCATCGCCGTCATGCCACATGCGCAGGCCGTCGTTCTCGAACACGGTCTCGCCCGGCGCGAAGGTCTCGCCCAGCAGCGGATCCGGGAAGCGCTGGCGCTGGTACACCGGCAGCGCCGAACGCGGCAGCTTGGCGTTGCGCGACGGGCTGTAGCTGCCTTCGGCGGCGTGCACGCCGTCGCGGCCGTCGAACACCCAGTCCGGCAGCGGGGCGTTGCTCATGCTCTTGCCGGCAACGATGTCATCGGCGATCCACTGCGCCACCTGCTTCCAGCCGGCAGCCTGCCAGGTCTCGAACGGGCCCAGCGACCAGCCGTAGCCCCAGCGGATGGCCAGGTCGACGTCGCGCGCGGTTTCGGCGATGTCGGCCAGGTGGTAGGCGCTGTAGTGGAACAGGTCGCGGAAGGTCGCCCACAGGAACTGCGCCTGCGGGTGCTGGCTCTCGCGCAGCTTGGCGAACTTCTCGGCCGGGTTCTTGATCTTCAGGATCTCGACCACTTCCGGCGCAGCGGTGCGGTCAGCCGGGCGGTAGTCCTGCTTTTCCAGGTCCAGCACCACGATGTCCTTGCCGACCTTGCGGAAGATGCCGGCGCCGGTCTTCTGGCCCAGCGCGCCCTTGGCGATCAGCGCGTCCAGCCACTTCGGCGACTTGAAGAACTCATGCCACGGGTCGTTGGGCAGGGTATCGCCCATGGTCTTGATGACGTGGGCCATGGTGTCCAGGCCGACCACGTCGGAGGTGCGGTAGGTGGCCGACTTCGGGCGGCCGACCAGCGGGCCGGTCAGGCCATCCACTTCATCGAAGCCCAGGCCGAACTGCTGGGTGTGGTGGATGGTGGACAGGATCGAGAACACGCCGATGCGATTGCCGATGAAGTTCGGGGTGTCCTTGGCGTACACCACGCCCTTGCCCAGGGTGGTGACCAGGAACGCTTCCAGGCCTTCCAGCACCGAGGCGTCGGTGGTGGTGGCCGGGATCAGTTCGGCCAGGTGCATGTAGCGCGGCGGGTTGAAGAAGTGCACGCCGCAGAAGCGGTGGCGCAGCTGCTCGGGCAGTACGTCGGCCAGCTTGTTGATGCCCAGGCCCGAGGTGTTGGAGGCCAGCACCGCGTGGTCGGCCACGAACGGGGCGATCTTCTTGTACAGGTCCTGCTTCCAGTCCATGCGCTCGGCGATGGCCTCGATGATCAGGTCGCAGTCCTTCAGCTGTTCCAGGCTCGACTCGTAGTTGGCCGGGGTGATGGCCTCGGCCAGCGACTTGCTGGCCAGCGGCGCCGGGCTCAGCTTGCCCAGGTTGGCGATCGCCTTCAGCACGATGCCATCGGCCGGACCTTCCTTGGCGGGCAGGTCGAACAGCACGGTGTCGACGCCAGCGTTGGTGAGGTGGGCGGCGATCTGGGCACCCATGACGCCGGCACCCAGCACGGCGGCGCGGCGGACTAGCAGGGAATTGGACATGGTGTAGGGCCTTTGTTGGTCAGCAGTTACTGGGTGGAATCAATGGAGGCGGGCAGGGCGCTGCCGCTGCGGGCGGCGGCGCGGAACCCGGCCTCGGCGAAATGGATCAGTTCGTGGGCGGCATGGGCACGATGCGCCGCTTCGGTGACACCGGCGGGACGCTTGATCAGGCCGAAGTCGGCCATGGCATAGGTCAGCGAACCGGCGAGGAAATCCAGGCGCCAGTACAGCTCTTCCTTGCTCAGGTCGGGCACGCACTCGCCGATGGCCCTGCCGAACGCACGCAGCACGTGGCCGTAGTGGTCGGACAGGAACTTGCGCAGGTTGTCGTTCTTCTCGGCGTAGGCGCGGGCGATCACGCGCACGAAGGCGCCACCGTTCTGGCGGTCCTGGGCCAGTGCCAGCGCCGGCTCGACAAAGGCGGCCAGCACCGGGCGCAGCTGGCCGGGGTGTTCACTGCGGGCGCGCTCGAGCTGTGACAGGCGGGCGCCGGTCATCTCGTCCATGCGCCGGCGGAATACCTCGTTGACCAGGTTTTCCTTGGAGCCGAAGTGATAGTTGACCGCCGCGATGTTGACGTCGGCCTGGCTGGTGACCTGCCGCAGCGACGTGCCGGCGAAGCCGTGCAGGGCAAACAGCTCCTCGGCGGCGCCGAGGATCCGGTCCTTGGTCGAGAAGTGGGCGGGCTTGGCCATCGGGCGGGCGGACCTTAATCAAACGATTGTTTGATACTAGAACCAGACGGTAGCGTATGGCATTTTGCAGTGCAGCAAAAATGCCGTTCCGGTCAGAATCCGCTCAGGTGGGTGAATGGGGTGGCGCGGTCCGCTGGCCGGCAGCCCGGGCGACCAAACGGCGCCCGAGGCCGGCCCGCGGCCGGCACTACCATGGCGCCGCGTTATCTTTTACAATTCGCCTACGTTTATCAGGCTAAGCCCGCGTCCCGACGCGGGTTTTTTTCATGTTACCCTTCGGGCCATCAGCGGCCCGATTCCATTGGAGACATCCCATGGCGCTGGAGCGCACCCTTTCGATCATCAAGCCGGACGCCGTTGCCAAGAACGTCATCGGCGAAATCTACGCCCGCTTCGAAAAGGCCGGCCTGAAGGTCGTGGCCGCCAAGTACAAGCAGCTGTCGCGCCGTGAAGCCGAAGGCTTCTACGCCGTGCACCGCGAGCGTCCGTTCTTCAACGCGCTGGTCGAGTTCATGATCTCCGGCCCGGTGATGATCCAGGCCCTGGAAGGCGAGAACGCCGTCCTGGCCCACCGCGACCTGCTGGGCGCCACCAACCCGAAGGAAGCCGCTGCGGGCACCATCCGCGCCGACTTCGCCGAATCCATCGATGCCAACGCCGCCCACGGCTCGGACTCGGTCGAGAATGCCGCGATTGAAATCGCCTACTTCTTCGCCGCCACCGAAGTCGTTTCGCGCTGAGAGTAATGCCGTGAACGAGGTCGTACAGTCCCCCGCCATCCAGCCGCTGCCGAAGTCGGCACCCACGGCTGGCAAGCAGAACCTGCTCGACCTCGATCGCGCGGGCCTGGAGAAGTTCTTCGTCGAGGTTCTCGGCGAGAAGAAGTTCCGTGCCCACCAGGTGATGAAGTGGATCCATCATCGCTACGTCACCGAGTTCGATGAGATGACCGACCTCGGCAAGGTCCTGCGCGCCAAGCTGCAGGAACATGCCGAGGTCCTCGTCCCGAACATCATCTTCGACAAGCCCTCCGCCGACGGCACCCACAAGTGGCTGCTGGCGATGGGCGTGGATGGCAAGAACGCCATCGAGACCGTGTACATCCCCGACAAGACCCGCGGCACGCTGTGCGTGTCCTCGCAGGTCGGCTGCGGCCTGAACTGCACGTTCTGCTCCACCGCCACCCAGGGCTTCAACCGCAACCTGACCACCGCCGAGATCATCGGCCAGGTGTGGGTTGCCGCACGCCACCTGGGCAACGTGCCGCACCAGATGCGCCGCCTCACCAACGTGGTGATGATGGGCATGGGCGAGCCGTTGATGAATTTCGACAACGTCGTGCGCGCCATGAGCGTGATGCGCGACGACCTGGGCTATGGCCTGGCCAACAAGCGCGTGACCCTGTCGACCTCCGGCCTGGTGCCGCAGATCGACCGCCTGTCCAGCGAGAGCGACGTGTCGCTGGCGGTGTCGCTGCACGCGCCCAACGATGCGCTGCGCGAGACCCTGGTGCCGCTCAACAAGAAGTACCCGATCGCCGAGCTGATGGCCTCGTGCGCGCGTTACCTGCGCGCCAACAAGCGCCGCGAATCGGTCACCTTCGAATACACCCTGATGAAGGGCATCAACGACAAGCCCGAGCACGCCCGTGAGTTGGCGCGGCTGATGCGCCAGTTCGACAACGCGGTGCAGGCCAAGGATTCGGGCAAGGTCAACCTGATCCCGTTCAACCCGTTCCCGGGTACCCGCTACGAGCGGTCGGAGGAGGCGCACATCCGCGCCTTCCAGAAGATCCTGCTGGACAGCAACGTGCTGACCATGGTCCGCCGCACCCGTGGCGACGACATCGACGCCGCCTGTGGCCAGCTCAAGGGCCAGGTGATGGACCGCACCCGCCGCCAGGCGGAGTTCAACAAGACGCTGCAGGCGGGGAAGGGGAGCGATGCCGCGGCCTGACCGCCTGCTGCCGGCCCTGTTCGCAGGCGCGCTGGCACTGGCCGTCGGCGGCTGCACGACCACCAACGAAATCCCGATCGGGCCGGGTGGGGTCGCGCCGGTGCACACCGTCCGCGATGCACCGGGCATACGCCAGCAGTTCCACTACGAAGACCTGCTGGCGCTGGCCGCCCGTGACATGCAGGTCGGCGAGCTGGAGGAGGCCGAACGCAAGGCCCGCCGGGCGCTGAGGATCCAGTCCAATGGCGTCGATGCGGTGATGCTGCTGGCCGGGATCGACGACCGCCGCGGCCGCGAGCAGCAGGCCGGCGAGGGCTTCCGCCGGGCCGCCGAACTGGCCCCGCAGCGCGGCGACGTGCTCAACAACTATGCCGCCTGGCTGTGCCAGCACGGCCATGCCGCCGAGTCGCTGGTATGGTTCGACCGCGCACTGCAGGCCCCCGGCTACGCCACCCCTGCGGCAGCCCAGGCCAATGCCGGTGGCTGCGCGCTGGATTCCGGGCAGCTGGAGCGGGCCGAGCGGGACCTGCGTGCGGCGCTGGCCCAGGTGCCGGACAACCCGGTCGCGCTGGAGTCGATGGCGCAGCTGAGCTTCCGCCGCGGGCAGTTCATGGAGGCGCGTGCCTTCGTTGAACGCAGGATTGCGGCTGCACCGGCCACGCGTTCCGTGTTACAACTTGCCTCTGAAATCGAGGCGCGGCTGGGTGATCAGGCAGCATCTGATCGTTATCTGCAGCGTATTCGGCAGGAATTTCCGCAGGACGCGGGCTCCCAAACTCCAGGGTTGATGCATTATGCGGGTCCTAAAGTCCAGGGTTGATGCATTGTGATTGATGACCAGACCGTGAGCGATCTCGAGACCGTGGCCGGCTGCGGCACCCGTCTGCGACAGGCCCGCGAGGCGGCCGGGCTGACCCTTGAAGATGTCGGGCAGCGCCTGCGCATGCCGGTCCAGGTGGTGAAGTCGCTCGAGCAGGAGCAGTGGCAGAAGCTGGGGGCGCCGGTGTTCGTGCGCGGCCAGCTGCGCAGCTACGCCCGCCTGCTCGGGGTCGATGTCAGCGAGCTGCTGGAGCAGGCCCAGGTTGGCCCGGTGGTTCCGCCGACCCTGGTCAGCCATACCCACACCCCGCGTGCGCGCCGCATCGCCGAGAATCTCGGCCGCCGCGCGCTGTATGTCGGTATCACCGCGGTACTGGCGGTACCGGTCTGGTTCGCCACCCGCGGCCATTTCGACGGCCCCTCGGCAACCCCGAACACGGCGTCGCTGGATGTGATCCCGGCGGCCGTGCCGGTCACGCCGGCCGGACCGGGCAGCGCTGCTGCGACGCCGGCCGAGGCAGTGGCGGCCCCGGCCGCCAAGCCGGCCGCGACCCCGTACGTCGCCTCGCTGGCCCCGGTGCCGCGACCGGCGCCGGCGGTCTCCGCCGCCAACCTGGACATGCAGTTCAGCGGCGACAGCTGGGTCGACATTGCCGGCCCCGATGGTGCCACGGTCGAGAAGGCGCTGATCAAGGCGGGCGAGACCCGCAGCTTCACCCCGGGCCAGGTGGCCCGCGTGACCCTGGGCAACGCCTCGGCGGTCCAGGTTCAGCAGAACGGCGCTATCGTCGATCTGAGCCCCTACCAGCGAGCCAACGTGGCACGCTTTCAGGTATCCTCTGAAGGCTCCGTGGTCCCGGTTTCGCACTGAGGCGCGGTTTCACCACCTTCGATAATCCCAATGGTCCCTCCCGATGGGCGGGGCGAGAGTACGCATGGCGATCGACGATCTGCTCGACGAGCACGAACAAAGTGAACGCGTCCGCAGCTGGCTGCGGAAGAATGGCGCCAGCATCCTGGGTGGCGTAGTCATCGCCATCGGTGCCATTGCCGGCTGGCAGTGGTACCAGAAGGACCAGGGCGGCAAGCTGGCTTCGGCCAATGTCGAGTACCAGAAGGCCCTGGTGGGCCTGCAGGACAACAAGCTCGACGACGCGGCCAAGGCCGTCAAGGCACTCGAGGCCGGTCCGTCCAGCATCTACGGCGATCTGGCTGCGCTGCAGCTGGCCAAGGCCCAGGTCGATGCCGGCAAGAACGAAGAAGCGCTGGCCACCCTGCGCGCCGTGAAGGTCGAAGGCGACCTGCAGCGCGTGGTCGACCAGCGCGTGGCCCGTCTGCTGGTAGCGACCGGCAAGGGCGACGAGGCGATCAAGCTGCTTGGCAGCGCCAGCGACAGCAGCAGCCTGGAGATCCACGGCGATGCGCTGATGGCGCAGGGCAAGCGTGATGCCGCCCGCGAACAGTACGAGAAGGCGCTGAAGACGCTGGACGTGGCAGCGCCGCAGCGGCGCCTGCTGGAAACCAAGGTTATGGACGCCGGCGGCACCGTCGCCGCCCCTGCGGAGTCGGTTTGATGAGTCAGAAGGTCATGATCACGCGCGTCGCATCGGTGCTCCTGCTCGGCATGGCGCTGTCCGGTTGCAGCACCATGAAGGGCTGGTTCGCCGGCAAGGACGCAGAGGCCAAGAAGGCGCAGGAGCCGGCCGAACTGGTCAAGTTCGAGCAGACCGTGAAGGTCAACAAGGCCTGGTCGGTCAACCTGGGCAAGGGCGAGCGCCGCATCGGCGTGCGCCAAGGCCCGGCGGTGGCCAATGGCCACGTGTTCGCCGCGGCGATCACCGGTGGCGTGCACGCCATCGACCTGCAGACCGGCAAGAAGGTCTGGACCTGGGAACCGAAGAAGGAAAAGAAGAAGCCGAAGCTGCGCCTGTCCGGCGGCCCGGGTGTCGGCGAGAGCCTGGTGGTCATCGGTACCCTCGATGGCCAGGTCATCGCGCTGGACATCAACGATGGCAGCGAGAAGTGGCGCGCCCGCGTGCCCGGCGAGGTCATCGCCGCGCCGGCCGTGGCCCAGGGCCTGGTCTTCGTGCGCAGCAATGACGGCCGCGTCACCGCGTTCGATGCCGGCAACGGCACGCAGAAGTGGTTCAACCCCAGCGAGCTGCCGGCGCTGACCGTGCGCGGCAACGCGCCGGTGGTGACCGGTCCGGGCGTGCTGTTCATCGGCAAGGACGAGGGCAGCGTTGCCGCGCTCGGCATGCAGGATGGCCGCACCCTGTGGGAACAGAACGTGGGCAACGGCGAAGGCCGTACCGAGCTGGACCGCATGGCCGACATCGACGGCGCGCCGGTGCTCGAGGGCAACACCCTGTTCGTGAGCAGCTTCAAGAACCAGACCATGGCCATCGAAGGCCCGACCGGTCGCCCGCTGTGGGCGCGCGACCATGGCGGTGCCGGCGGCGTGGCGGTGTCGTCCGGCAATGTGTTCGTCACCGACAACAAGGGCGGCGTGTTCGGCCTGGACAAGGCCAGCGGCGCGGCGATGTGGTCGCAGACCGCACTGGCCCGGCGCTCGCTGACCGGTCCGGCGCTGCACGGCGACTACGTGGTGGTCGGGGACTACAAGGGATACCTGCATTGGCTGCAGGCCTCCGATGGCGCACTGGCGGCGCGGGCGAAAAGTGGCGGTGATGCGCTGCTGGCCCAGCCGGTCGTGGTCGACGGGGTGCTGCTGGTGCAGAACGTTGATGGCAAGCTGACCGCATTCCGGTTGGCAAATTAATACGGAGTAATCGCGATGCTGCCTTTGGTCGCCCTGGTTGGACGGCCGAATGTCGGCAAGTCGACCATATTCAATGCGCTGACCCGAACCCGTGACGCCCTGGTCCATGACCAGCCCGGCGTCACCCGGGACCGCAACTATGGCGTCTGCCGGCTTGACGAGGACAATCCGTTTCTCGTCGTCGATACCGGCGGCATCGCGGAGGAAGAAGAAGGCCTGGCCGGCGCTACCGCGCGCCAGGCCCGCGCCGCGGCTGCCGAAGCCGATCTGATCCTGTTCGTGGTCGATGCCCGTGACGGCACCTCGGCCCTGGACGATGAGATCCTGTCCTGGCTGCGCAAGCTCTCGCGTCCGACCCTGCTGCTGATCAACAAGATCGACGGCACCGACGAGGACAGCGTGCGCTCGGAATTCGCCCGTTACGGCTTCAGCGAGATGCTGACCGTGTCGGCGGCCCATCGCCAGGGCCTGGACGACCTGCTCGACGAAGTCATCGCGCGCCTGCCGGAAGAGGGCAGCGGCGAGGAGCTGGACAACGATCCGAACCGCATCCGCATCGCCTTTGTCGGTCGCCCGAACGTGGGCAAGTCGACTCTGGTCAACCGCATCCTGGGCGAGGAGCGCATGATCGCGTCGGACGTTCCCGGTACCACCCGCGACTCGATCGCGGTGGATCTGGAGCGTGATGGCCGTGAGTACCGCCTGATCGATACCGCCGGCCTGCGCCGCCGCTCGCGCGTGGACGAGGTCGTCGAGAAGTTCTCGGTGGTCAAGACCATGCAGTCGATCGAGCAGTGCCAGGTGGCCGTGCTGATGCTCGACGCCACCGAAGGCGTGACCGACCAGGACGCCACCGTGCTCGGTGCCGTGCTCGATGCCGGCCGTGCGCTGGTGATCGCCATCAACAAGTGGGATGGCCTGACCGAGTACCAGCGCGAGCAGGCTGAGACCATGCTGTCGCTGAAGCTGGGCTTCGTGCCGTGGGCCGAGTCGGTGCGCATCTCGGCCAAGCATGGCTCGGGCCTGCGCGAGCTGTTCCGTGCCGTGCATCGCGCGCACGAATCGGCGAACAAGACCTTCACCACCAGCGAAGTGAACAAGGCGCTGGAAGTGGCCTACGAGACCAACCCGCCGCCGACCATCCGCGGTCATGTCTCCAAGCTGCGCTACGTGCACCCGGCCGGCGCCAACCCGCCGACCTTCATCGTGCACGGCACGCGCCTGAAGGAGCTGCAGGAGTCGTACAAGCGCTACCTGGAGAACTTCTTCCGCAAGCGCTTCAAGCTGATCGGCACGCCGGTACAGTTCATCTTCCGCGAGGGTGCCAACCCCTACGAAGGCAAGAAGAATGTGCTGACCGAACGCCAGGTCAAGGCCAAGCGGCGCTTGATGAAGCACGTCAAGGGCAAGTGATCGACGAGAGGGCGGCCGCAGGGCCGCCTTTTTCGTGGGGTGCGCCGGGCCATGCCCGTCGGATGCGCGCCTGCCGCTGCGCTCGCCGGGCATGGCCCGGCGCTACCCGGACGGGCCCGGCACTACAATGGCCGCATGAGCATCCCAGAGCTTTCCCCCGAACAGGCGCGCGCGCGCGTGGCCCATGGCGCGGTGCTGATCGATGTGCGCGAGGCGCATGAGCGTGCCGGCGGCATGGCCGAGGGCGCGCGCGGCGTGGCCAAGGGCGAGCTGCAGGCCGATCCGGCCGCGCATCTGCCGCGGCACGACCAGGAGATCCTGCTGATCTGCCAGAGCGGCAAGCGCTCGGCCGATGCCGCGCAGTTCCTGCTGGAGGCCGGCTACACCCAGGTCGCTTCCGTGACCGGCGGCACCGTGGCCTGGCGCGAACAGGCGCTGCCGCTGGTGCAGCCGCTGGCCAGCGCTGCCGACCGCGATTTCTACGACCGCTATTCGCGCCACCTGCTGCTGCCGCAGGTGGGCGAGGCAGGTCAGCGTCGGCTGCAGCAATCGCGCGTGCTGGTGCTGGGCGCGGGCGGGCTGGGTGCGCCGGCCGGTTTCTACCTGGCTGCGGCCGGGGTAGGGCACCTGCGCTTTGCCGACCACGACCGCGTGGAGCGCAGCAACCTGCACCGCCAGATCGTGCACACCGAGGCCAGCGTCGGCCAGCTCAAGGTCGATTCCGCGCGTGAGCGGCTGCTGGCGCTGAATCCTTCCATCGACATCGAGGCCGTGCCCGAACGGGTGACGTCGGACAACGTGGATCGCCTGCTGGACGGCGTGGACGTGGTGCTGGACGGCTCGGACAACTTCCCGCTGCGCTACCTGCTCAACGATGCCTGCATCAAGCACGCCAAACCGATGGTGTACGCGGCCATCGAGCGTTTCGATGGCCAGGTGAGCGTGTTCGACGCCGGCCGCCAGCGCGGCGTGGCGCCGTGCTACCGCTGCCTGTTCCCGGAGCCGCCGCCGCCGGAGTTCGCGCCGAACTGTTCCGAGGCCGGCGTGCTGGGCGTGCTGCCCGGCCTGGCGGGCGTGCTGCAGGCCACCGAAGTGCTGAAGCTGCTGCTGGGCATCGGCGAACCGCTGGTGGGGCGGCTGCTGCGCTTCGATGCGCTGGGCATGCGCTTCCGCGAGACCGGTATCGGCCCGGACCCGCAGTGCCCGGTGTGCGCGCCGGGCGTGCCGTTCCCGGGGTATATCGATTACGCCGCGTTCTGCCGGGGCGGCTCTCTGTAGAGTCGAGCCATGCTCGACTGCTCCGCGCGCTGAGGCCAAAAGCAGTCGAGCATGGCTCGACTCTACAAGACATGGTTTCGGGATGATGCCGGGGGTTGCTCCCCAGGTCGTTCCACCTTCGAGACAATCAGGCGCAACACGTGTGCTATTGCCGTCATCGGCATTGCTCTATTGTTGGGGCCGATTCTGGATCTTGGGGAACACACCGCATGGCGGTAGAAGCAGCGACCAGCGAGCTGGTCAAGGTCGTCGCCCTGTTGGGCGCAGCGGTGGTGATGGTGCCGCTGTTCCGTCGGCTCGGCCTGGGCTCGGTGCTGGGCTATTTCGCTGCCGGCCTGGCGATCGGACCGTTCGGCCTGGGCTGGTTCTCCGACCCGCAGGCGATCCTGCATACCGCTGAACTCGGCGTGGTGATGTTCCTGTTCGTGATCGGGCTGGAGATGCGGCCCTCGCACCTGTGGAGCCTGCGCAAGGAAATCTTCGGGCTGGGCACGCTGCAGATCGTCACCTGCGCGCTGGTGCTGACCAGCATCGCCAAGCTGTTCGGGCTGCCCTGGCAGGTGGCCTTCATCGGCGCCACCGGCTTCGTGCTGACCTCCACCGCAGTGGTGATGCAGCTGCTGGCCGAGCGTGGCGACATCGCGCTGCCGTCGGGGCAGAAGATCGTTTCGATCCTGTTGTTCGAAGACCTGCTGATCGTGCCGCTGCTGGCCCTGGTGGCCTGGATGGCGCCGAGTGCCGGCAGTGCCGACGGCGAGGGTTCGCGCTGGCTGTCGGTGGCGATCGGGGTGGGGGCCATCGTCGGCCTGGTGCTGGTCGGCCGCTTCCTGCTCAACCCGCTGTTCCGCCTGCTGGCCGAATCGAAGGCGCGCGAGGTGATGACCGCTGCGGCGCTGCTGGTGGTGCTGGGCGCGGCGCTGCTGATGCAGCTGTCGGGCCTGTCGATGGCGATGGGCGCGTTCCTGGCCGGCGTGCTGCTGAGCGAGTCGACCTTCCGCCACCAGATCGAAGCGGACATCGAGCCGTTCCGCGGCATCCTGCTGGGCCTGTTCTTCCTCAGCGTGGGCATGGCGCTGGACTTGGGCGTGGTGGCCGGCAACTGGCCGATGATCCTCGGCCTGGTGCTGGCGCTGATGGCGGCCAAGGCGCTGTGCATCTATGTGGTGGCGCGCCTCATGGGCAGCGACCATGCGCAGGCGCTGGACCGTGGCGTGCTGATGGCGCAGGGCGGCGAATTCGCCTTCGTGCTGTTCTCGGCCGCGGCCAGTGCCGGCGTGATCAGCCTGGACATCAATGCCAACTTCACCGCGGTGGTGGTGCTGTCGATGGCGCTGACCCCGCTGGTGGTGCTGGTCTACAAGCGCATCGCGCCGAAGCCGACGGTGAACATGGACGGGGTGGACGAGGCCGATGGCTTGTCCGGCAGCGTGCTGCTGATCGGCTTCGGCCGCTTCGGCCAGGTGGCCAGCCAGTCGCTGCTGGCCCGCGACGTGGACGTGACCATCATCGACAACGACGTGGAGATGATCCACAATGCCGAGCGCTTCGGTTTCAAGATCTATTACGGCGATGGCACGCGCCTGGACGTGCTGCATGCGTCTGGTGCGGGCAGTGCGCGGGCGATCGCGGTGTGTGTGAACAATGCCGAGGATGCCGACCGCATCGTCGAACTGGTGGCCCATCAGTTCCCGCAGGCGAAGCTGCTGGTGCGCTCGTTCGACCGCGAGCATTCGTTGCGGCTGATCCACGCCGGCGTTGATTTCCAGATTCGTGAGACGTTCGAATCGGCACTGCTGTTTGGCCAGGCCGCACTGGTGGAGCTGGGTGCGGACGAAGACGATGCCCGCGAGATCGCCGAGCAGATCCGCGAGCGCGACGCCGAGCGTTTCGAGCTGGAAATGGCCGGTGGCAGCCTGCGCGCCGGTGCGCACATGGTGTTTGGCAGCGCGCTGCCGGGCGTCCCGACGCCGACCCCGTTCACCGCACCCAAGCGCAAGGCGCGCACGTTGAATGCCGACGAGGTGCCGGAGGAAGAAGAGGAATGACGGAAGTGCGCCGCGCTTCGCGCTCGCCGGGCCATGCCCGGCGAGCACAGCGGTGGGCGAGGGGGCCTGAATCAGGGACAATAGCGTCCCCGCCGCCGCCGTCCCCCGCATTCGATGACTGACTCTGCCCCCCAGCTTCCTGCCCGCATCCTCGATGGCCGCCGTATCGCCGAGGACCTGCTCCACAGCCTGAAGGTGCGGGTCGACGCACGTGTCGCCGCCGGTGGCAGCCGCCCGGGCCTGGCCGTGGTGCTGGTGGGGGGCGATCCGGCCTCGACCGTCTACGTGCGCAACAAGCGCCGCGCGGCCGAGAAGGTCGGCATCGAAGCGCATGACTACGATCTGCCGGCCGGCACCACCGAAGCCGAGCTGCTCGACCTGATCGACCAGCTCAACGCCGACCCGAAGATCAACGGCATCCTGATCCAGCTGCCGCTGCCGGGCATCCCCGACGCGCGGCGGCTGATCCAGCGCATCGACCCGCGCAAGGACGTGGACGGCTTCCACCCGGAAAACGTCGGCCACCTGGCCCTGCGCGAATTCGGCCTGCGCCCGTGTACCCCGCGCGGCATCACCACCTTGCTGGGCCACACCGACCAGCCCGTGCGCGGCCGCAACGCCACCATCGTCGGCGTCAGCAACCACGTCGGCCGGCCGATGGGCCTGGAACTGCTGATCGCCGGCTGCACCGTGACCAGCTGCCACAAGTTCACCCCCAAGGACGTGCTGGAACAGGCCGTGCGCAACGCCGACATCCTGGTGGTGGCGGTCGGCCGCCCGGGCATCGTGCCGGGCGAGTGGGTGAAGCCGGGCGCGGTGGTGATCGACGTCGGCATCAACCGCCTGGATGACGGCCGGCTGGTGGGGGATGTGGGCTTCGAGGCCGCCGCCCAGCGGGCCAGCTGGATCACCCCGGTGCCGGGGGGCGTCGGCCCGATGACCGTGGCCACGTTGATGCAGAACACGCTGGAAGCGGCGGAAGCGTCCTGACGGATTTCAACGGCGCCGCTTCAACGGCGCCGCTGCGCTCGCCGGGCATGGCCCGGCGCTACCCGGCGGCGTCGGCCCGCAGGGCCCGGCCAGGGCGGGTCCTGGCCCTCCTGAACCGACCACCGCCCGCGCGACACTGCGTCGCATCTACCCCCTGCCACACAGCCCGAAAACAGGGTAAAATGTCGCGCTTCCCCACATCTCGGGTATGCCGATGCTGCGCATCCAGGCTGAAGCTCTCACCTACGACGACGTCTCGCTCGTCCCCGCTCATTCGACCATCCTGCCCAAGGACGTCAACCTCGAAACGCGGTTGACCCGCGACCTGCGGTTGAAGCTTCCGATCCTTTCCGCGGCCATGGATACGGTCACCGAAGCGCGCCTGGCCATCGCCATGGCCCAGCTGGGCGGCATGGGCATCATCCACAAGAATCTCAGCCTGGAACAGCAGGCCGCGGAAGTGGCCAAGGTCAAGAAGTTCGAGGCCGGCGTCATCCGCGACCCGATCACCGTCGGCCCGGAAACCACCATCCGCGACGTGCTGGCCCTGACCCAGGCGCACAACATCTCCGGCGTGCCGGTGGTGGGCAGCGACGGCCTGCTGGCCGGCATCGTGACCCATCGCGACATGCGCTTCGAGACCGAGCTGGACGATCCGGTCCGCCACATCATGACCAAGAAGGATCGCCTGATCACGGTCAAGGAAGGCGCCGCCTCTGACGAAGTGCTGCAGCTGCTGCACCGCAACCGCATCGAAAAGGTGCTGGTGGTCAACGATGATTTCGCCCTGCGTGGCCTGATCACCGTCAAGGACATCCAGAAGAACACCGACTTCCCGAACGCTGCCAAGGACCTGTCGACCCGCCTGCTGGTCGGCGCTGCCGTCGGCGTCGGTGGCGACACCGATCGCCGCGTGGAAGCGCTGGTCGCCGCCGGCGTGGACGTGATCGTGGTTGATACCGCGCACGGCCACTCGCAGGGCGTGCTGGACCGCGTCAGCTGGGTCAAGAAGAACTTCCCGAACGTGCAGGTCATCGGTGGCAACATCTGCACCGGCGAAGCCGCACTGGCGCTGCTGGACAGCGGCGCGGACGCGGTCAAGGTCGGCATCGGCCCGGGCTCGATCTGCACCACCCGCGTCGTCGCCGGCGTCGGCGTGCCGCAGGTCACCGCCATTGACCTGGTGGCCGAAGCGCTGCAGGACCGCATCCCGCTGATCGCCGACGGTGGCATCCGTTACTCGGGTGACATCGGCAAGGCGCTGGCCGCCGGTGCCTCGACCATCATGGTCGGTGGCCTGCTGGCCGGTACCGAGGAATCGCCGGGCGAGACCGAGCTGTACCAGGGCCGTTCGTACAAGAGCTACCGCGGCATGGGTTCGCTGGCTGCCATGGAGAAGGGGTCGAAGGACCGCTACTTCCAGGACGCCGCCAGCGCCGACAAGCTGGTGCCGGAAGGCATCGAAGGCCGCGTGCCGTACCGCGGCCCGGTGGGCGGCATCATCCACCAGCTGATGGGCGGCCTGCGCGCCACCATGGGCTACGTGGGCTGCGCCACCATCGACGACATGCGCAGCAAGCCCAAGTTCGTGAAGATCAGCGGCGCCGGCCAGCGCGAGAGCCACGTCCACGACGTGACGATCACCAAAGAGCCGCCGAACTACCGCTCCTGATGCGGGACGAGCAAAGAGGAACGAGGAAGCTGATTCCCGTTCCTCTTTCTCTATCCGCTGTTGAAAAAGCATTCCACGTTTTCGTTTTCCCTACTGCATTGCCAGGGCGCCATGACCAACATCCATAACGACAAGATCCTGATCCTCGATTTCGGCGCGCAGTACACGCAGCTGATCGCCCGCCGCATCCGCGAGCTGGGCGTCTACTGCGAAATCTGGGCCTGGGACCACAACCCGGCCGAGATCGCCGGCTTTGGCGCCAAGGGCATCATCCTGTCCGGTGGCCCGGAATCGACCACGCTGCCGGGCGCCCCGGCCGCGCCGCAGGAAGTGTTCGACAGCGGCCTGCCGATCTTCGGCATCTGCTACGGCATGCAGACCCTGGCCGCGCAGCTGGGCGGTGCCACCGAAGCGGCTGACCAGCGTGAGTTCGGCCACGCCGAAGTGAACGTGATCAACCCCGATGCGCTGTTCAAGGGCCTGAGCGACCACGGCGGCGAGCCGAAGCTGAATGTCTGGATGAGCCACGGCGACCACGTTTCCGTTGCGCCGCCGGGCTTCACCATCACCGCCACCACCGACCGCATTCCGGTGGCCGCCATGGCCAACGAAGAAAAGCGCTGGTACGGCGTGCAGTTCCACCCGGAAGTGACCCACACCCTGCAGGGCCAGGCGCTGCTGCGCCGCTTCGTGGTGGACGTGTGCGGCTGCCAGACCCTGTGGACGGCCGCCAACATCATCGACGACCAGATCGCCCGCGTGCGCGAACAGGTGGGCGATGACGAAGTGATCCTGGGCCTGTCCGGCGGCGTTGATTCCTCCGTCGTGGCCGCGCTGCTGCACAAGGCCATCGGCGAGAAGCTGACCTGCGTGTTCGTGGACACCGGCCTGCTGCGCTGGCAGGAAGGCGACCAGGTGATGGCGATGTTCGCCGAGCACATGGGCGTGAAGGTGGTGCGCGTGAACGCCGCCGACCGTTACTTCGCCGCCCTGGAAGGTGTGAGCGACCCAGAAGCCAAGCGCAAGATCATCGGCAACCTGTTCGTTCAGATCTTCGACGAAGAGTCGAACAAGCTGAGCAACGCCAAGTGGCTGGCGCAGGGCACCATCTACCCGGACGTGATCGAGTCGGCCGGCAGCAAGACCGGCAAGGCGCATGTGATCAAGAGCCACCACAACGTGGGCGGCCTGCCGGAGCACATGAAGCTGGGCCTGGTGGAGCCGCTGCGCGAGCTGTTCAAGGACGAAGTGCGCCGCCTGGGCGTTGAGCTGGGCCTGCCGCGCACCATGGTCTACCGCCATCCGTTCCCGGGCCCGGGCCTGGGCGTGCGTATTCTGGGCGAGGTGAAGCGCGAATACGCCGAACTGCTGGCCAAGGCCGATGCCATCTTCATTGATGAGCTGCGCAAGGCGGATCTGTACGACAAGACCAGCCAGGCGTTCGCCGTGTTCCTGCCGGTGAAGTCGGTGGGCGTGGTGGGTGATGCGCGCGCTTATGAGTGGGTGATTGCGCTGCGGGCCGTGGAGACGATCGATTTCATGACCGCGCATTGGGCGCATCTGCCGTATGAGTTCCTGGGGACGGTGAGCAACCGGATCATCAATGAGTTGCGGGGGGTGTCGCGGGTGGTCTATGACATCTCGGGGAAGCCGCCGGCTACTATTGAGTGGGAATGAGTTGAGAGAATGAGGGCGCCGAGAGGCGCCCTTGTTGTGCCTAGTTCTCTCAACTGCCTAACTTCAAGCGTAGTGCGCATTTCAATAAGAGGCGTTCGAAGTGATTCTTTGTCTTCGCAATTAAGTCACGCTATAGTTTTCGTGACCATTCAACAGAGTCTGGTCTTGCTGGATGAGGGCGTAGGGAGGGAAGTTCCGGCAGAAATTGTGTTTGATGTAACTGCGGAATTTTGCAAGGCCTGTTGGACATAATCTGCCGGCCTCAATCTTCGCGTGAGAGGAAGATTCATTTACTTTCGTTGAAATATTAGGAGAACGGGATGTCTCAGAATAACGCGCTGATTTACGAGAAGTTTAAGAATATTGATTTGTCAGACTCCTTCTTTGACAGCCTCAAGCAAGACTATAAAGAATTTTCAGACTGGTTCAAGAGAAAATCCGACGAGCACGCCTATATCTTTAGGCGCGATCGTCGGTCCATCGATGGTTTTCTGTATCTGAAGGTTGAGGATGAGGCGCTCGAAGATGTTTCTCCTCCAATGCCATCGGCACGGAGGATAAAAATTGGGACTTTTAAATTAAATGCGCAGGGAACAAAGCTTGGTGAGCGATTCCTGAAGAAGGTTTTCGATCACGCAACTCACTGCGGAATTAATCTTATTTATGTAACTGTATTCTCCAAACATGTACAATTGCTGCGCCTTTTTGAGCGCCATGGCTTCGTCAGGGTTGCAGAAAAAACTACATCTAATGGTATTGAGCTTGTGCTGCAGAAGGATTTTTCAGCTCAGTATGTTGACCCGCTAGTTAGCTACCCATGCATTCCCTCTAACGGGAATCGTAAGTACTTGCTTTCACTCCTGCCTGAATGGCACACGAGGCTGCTCCCTGACTCTATCTTAAGAAATGAGAGTGGCGACCTCGTTAAGGATGTATCTCACACAAATAGTATTCATAAGGTATACCTCACGGCTATGAGGGGTACCGAGCTCTTGATGCCTAAGGACGTCTTGGTGATATATCGGACATCGCCCACATCGGGTCGCGCAAGGTTTGAATCCGTGGCAACCTCGGTCGGTGTCGTTGAGGAGTCAAGGCACATTGATAGCTTTGAATCTAAAGGCGAGTTTAAGAAATACTGTAGTCCTTACAGTATATTCACGGATGCGGAGCTTGAGAGATTCTGGAGTCAGAGGAAGTATCCGAATATTTTCAAGTTCACTTACAATGTGGCGTTCGCAAAACGCCCCAATCGTGCTCGCCTCATCGAAGAGGTTGGGCTGGATGAAGATAAATATTGGGGCTTCATGCGGCTCAGTACTGCAGAGTTCCGCCACATTGCCCGACTAGGCGAAATCGATGAAAGTCTTATTGTCAATCAAGCCTGAGTATGCCGAGAAGATTCTGGACGGGCGTAAGCGATTCGAATTTAGAAAAGCTATGCCCAGGATTCAGGGAGTCAAGACCGTCGTGATATACGCGACGATGCCTGTCGGTAAGGTTGTAGGTGAATTTGAGATTGATGAATGCATTTCTTGCCGTCCAAGGGAGCTCTGGGCAATAGCTTCAGAGTTCTCTGGCATAAGTAGGGCATTCTTTAACTCGTACTTCAAGGGGCGTGCTACGGCGCATGCCTTTAAGGTGGCGTCGGCGAAGCGTTATGAGTTTCCTTTGGATTTGATCGACTTGATCGGCACGACCGCAGCACCACAATCATTTCGCTATTTGGCCTAGATTTGGGGCCAGTATATTCTGGCCCGTGTCATGTGCTCCACTGAACGGATTGTGTTGCGGATGCGATTAAATAAAAATTTGGGGTGACATGAATCTCGTGATCAGATCTTCAATTCCAGTGATTGAGTTGTAGCCACCTGAGAAGTTCTGATTTAGTGACTGGGGGTTGAGTCGTGTGCCGGTCAAGGTTCTAACGCTTGGGAAACCCGTGATACCCGAACCCATGTATGTCAGCGCAAACTCTTTCATCTCCCTGACGAAAAGATCGCGATCTTCACGACGGACTATGCACGCCAATTGCCAGTCACCGAATTGATAGCAAGCATTTTCCACTCGAACTTCGTGCGAAAGTAGTAATGAGCGCGCGCTATCTCGTATGGCCCAGTCGGGTGCGTCTTCCAGTGCGAGATCAATTGAATTCTTCTGCGCAAGTTGGAACAGTGCGTTGGCAGCTCCATCGGAGCAATCCATGCATGCAATCGGTATTCCCAGCGAAGAGAGCTTGAGGCCTGCGTCAATCTTCGCTTGAGGTCGTAGAACTGCATCTTCCAGCCGTTTACGTTCATGGTTGGATGTGAGACCCCAGCCCTTTGCGTAGCCCATGACGCCGGCCCAGAAGTGTCCGCACTCTCCAATCAGGAATGCGTCAAAAGCGCTTCCTTCGATTGAGCGAGTGACTGGAAATGATCCTGAGATTCCCAGGACTGTTCCCGTAGCAGAGAACCTGGGGGCACTTTTTACGTTCCCCCCCAGTAGTGGTGCCCCGTACTGATTCAATGCATCCCGGAGCCCCTCTTGGAATTCTTGAACGAAGCTGACGTCAGTGTCGTCTCTTAATTCTAGAGAGACTAAAAGACCTAGAGGAACCCCGCCACAAGCTGCAATATCAGAGATATTAATCGTTGCTGTGTACCAACCCCAAGTGCCGGGTGTTGCAACACCTAATAGAGCCGCTACTGGCGTTGGGCAAGGATCCATCGACCATAAGAGCTTCTTGTTCTCTAGTGTGACATGAGCGCAGTCATCTCCCGCAGTATTATCTTCACCGGTTACGAACGGTTGAATGAAATTTTCCAGCAGACACAGTTCACCTATTTCGGCTAGAGTCTTTGGCATTGAGATGCTCAGAGATGGCGGAGAGTCCAATCATTGCAGGAATGTGATTAACGTCCTGGATCGCAAGTAATCCGCAGGTAACTAGGTATGAAGAAACTAGGTAGTGATCGTAGGGGCTAAGCACATCCGAATCATGATTGCAGTATTCATTAAGAACTGAATTTGCGGATCTTCTAATTTCAGCAAGGCAGCCATAGGCCCTAGTAATCGCGATTCGCTGAATCGCCGGTGTTTCCTCGGTTAGAACTGCTGCAGTCATGCTCGCAATTGGAGGCAAGTCCATGCCGCCATTCACGAGAAATTTCTCGAACGATCTTATGCATTTCACGCTAATGTGCGGATTTTCTTCGCATCCCGGTGTTTTGCGTACAGTTCTTGATACAAATTCCGCCAGCAACATGTACTTTATGGTTATCTCCATGAGGACAAAGTCCTTTGCGGGGTGTCCAAAATGAACCCAATCAAAGTCAATTAACTCTGTCCTTGCTGGATTTTCCTTGCTTATCATTAGGTTGCGAGCGTGAAGGTCTCCGTGGACCAAGTAGCCGTGAACATCAACATTATATTCTCTACAGATTTTTTCGTATCCAGAGAGAACGGATTTTGCCAGATTAGACAGAGCTTGCTCATCGCTTTCCGCATTGATAAGGGCCGTAAGCTTAAGTAGTGGCCGACTGGGTCGCTCGACATATTTTCTGTAGTCGTCGACCATCTTCTTCTTGGGTGCTTGGGAATTATGGAACTTCCCCACGAGCTGGAGCGCCGAGCGTAACGCAGTAACGCAATCACTATCGGTGTTGCTTTCGTCTAAAAAGAAGCCGCGAAATTCTGTATGATCAGGCGCGGCAGCTAGCTTGTAGACGATGATTCCCAAGTTTTCAGATTCATGTAAAAAAGAATAGATTCCACTGCAAAGACGAGCATCCTCTGCTTGCTCTGCGGCTTGGGCTTCCTTTTCTGTCTTGGTCCTGTCTTGGAATTTCGCAATAAATCTGACTGGGAAGCTCTGCTCCCTAAGTGAAACATCAAGATAGAAAACTTCGCTTCCGCTCTTGCCCGCTCTCTCGACCGGGTAGAGTTGGACGTCTGCAATCTTCCCGTTTCTGTACTGTTGAGAGAAAGTGCGAACTAAATCCATGCGAGTTCGTAGCAGTCCGTCGTGAGCATCCTTTTGAGGCGCAAGCCGAAGATGGAAGTTCACTGGGATGACATCGCAAGCGGTTGCTGTGATGTCGTTCACAGTGCGGCTCTCCTTAGGGTATGAATTAGTGTGTCGTCGTCTCGCCCGTAACTTCTCCAATCCCAGCGAGGATTTCCGATTCTCTCTGCCAAAAGCCTTCTAAGTGTCTGGCTTGGAAGGGGTTCGTCTAGAATGCAGGTTTGGAATCCGAGCATGGGAGAGCCATGCAATATGTAGTGGGTGGAGCGATTAAGATCTTGAGACAGCGCCTCCTTTAGTGTGCCGAATGGACTATTCGTAGTCGCCTCCGTACTAGGGTTGAGGGAAAGGTGGCCAGCATTCGGGACGATATGCATGTGTGCATGGTAAATGCCACAGCCGCCGTGATCTGAAGCAATGGCACCATGCTCAAAGTACTGAGTTGTGTGCAAATCTATTGAAAGAATGTTGGAAAGCGAAAGAAGTAGCTCTTCAAGTTCATGCGGCAGCTCGGCTTCGTCTATGCAAGCTCCTGCGAAAGTTGAATGGTGCTTCTTTGGTAGAATTAGGCAATGGTCATCGACCAATTGTCCTATGCAGGGGATGGCGATGAGATGCTTGGTTTGCGCGATTACCCTGGAGTTCTTTTCCGGATATAAACGATGAAAATTTGTTTCGGTGGAATTGTTCATTTCTCTGCAGAACACACAGCTATGATCCAGGCCTTCCATGCTTTTCCTTCTTGGCGTTGTATGGCTAGAACGATTCTACCTGCGCGTGAAATTTCCACAATAGCTATAGTCGAGGCTTCAGCATGCGCCTTTGGTTGCGCGCTCATTTCGATAAAGGGATTCCTGGCGTGTCAGCGCAGCTTTGATCAACGTACCGCCTGGAGTCGTATGCACTAAAAAAAGTATTTCATTTCTCTAGGATCTGTGTCATGTGTCCGGCCTCACCTCATGACAAGCCCACTCAACCAACCCCCGGCAAGCCAGAAACAATCCATCAACCACCCCCTCGTCTAGATGCCGCTCCGGGTCCGCCGCCACGCGGCAGCGGTCCGCCGCGTGTAGCAGCTCCAGTACCGTCAGCGCTCCCACCATCGCGCGCTCGGTCCTCGCCAGGCTCACGCGACGGCCGGGTGACACATCGGTTTCTGGCCAAGGATGCCCATCAGCCCCCTCGCAGCCGCGCATGCGCTTGAGGATGCCGAGCAGGGAGTTCAGGTCGGGCAGGGGAGTGTCGTCGTTGATGGGTTCAACAACGGTGTACGAGGAGAAGGTGTCGGATTCGTTCATGGCGTCGGCTTCCGTGGCTGTGCTTAACAGCGCCACCGTGAAGAGGTGGCGGACGATGCGTGGCTGCAAACCGGACGATAGTTGTCAGTACCCGGCGGGCCCGAAGGCCCCCACGCACCGCCCGCCAGAAAGGCCGACGGATTACCCGCCGGCACCGGTTAAGGACGGTGCCGACGGGTAAGCGTAAACAACTAAAAGTTCGGGTTTGCAGGCCCGGCCACCCGTTGTCGGTGGCACGTCATGGTGTTTACGCCGCCGCTTCGAATGCCAATAGAAATTCGCGAAGGAGTCGCGGTATTCGAGAGCGAAGAACTATTGTTGCATGCCCCATTCGTGCAGCACGCGACACCGTCGGACGCATTCGCGCAGCTGCTCTGCTGATGGCGAATCAAAGTGACGCAAGCGCCCATGCCACAAGCGAATAGCGCGACGGCTTCCTTTGCAACAGTTCTTAGTCCGTCTCGCCAAGCAGCGGCGCGCGATCAGCCGCACAGTCCGAAAAGCGGTTCAAACCCGACACCCTTAAAAAGCTCGGCTTCAACCGACACTATCCTCAGCCGCATTCCCCACCAGCAACTCAATCATCGCCCGCGCCGCCGCCGACTGCCGCCGATGCGGCGCATAGATCACCGAGAACGGCCGCGACCGCCCCCGCAGCTGCGGCAGCACTTCCACCAGCTGCCCGCGCCGCAACCGCTCGCGCACGATGAACTCATAGCTCTGGCAGATGCCGATGCCCTGTTCGGCCAGCGACACCACACCCAGCACATCGTCGGAGGTCTCGATGGACGAGCGCGGCAGCCAGTCCACGTCGCGCCCACCGTCGCGGAATATCCACGGCGCCAGCCGCCCGGTGCGCGGCATCACGAAGGGCAGGCACAGGTGCTGCTGCAGGTCGTCCAGCGTCTGCGGCGTGCCGCGACGCTTCAGGTAGTCCGGCGCGGCCACCAGCAGCAGCGGGGCGTCTTCCAGCTTGCGCGCCACCAGCCCGCTGTCCGGCAGCTGGCCCAGGCGGATGGCCACGTCGAAGCCTTCGGCCACCAGGTCCACGTTGCGGTTGGTGATGTTCAGTTCCACCTGCACCTGCGGGTACTGCTGCGCAAAGCGCGCCAGCACGGGCGGCAGCCGGTAGTGGCCATAGGTGGTGGGTACGCTCAGGCGCACGCGGCCGGCCAGCGCACCGTCCTGGGCCAGTACGTCGCGCTCGGCGTCGTCCAGCAGGCCGAAGGCGGTGCGCACCTGTTCCAGATACAGCCGCCCGGCGTCGGTCAGGCCCACGCGGCGGGTGGTCCGCTGCAGCAGCTGCCGGCCCAGCCGCGCTTCCAGGCGGGTGACCGCGCGGCTCAGCACCGAGGGCGTGGTGGACAGCGCCACGGCGCCGGCCGTGAACGAGCCGTGTTCCACCACTGCCAGGAACACCTCCACATCGCCCAGGTAGTCGAACTTGCGGCTCATTTGGCTCTCCGGCGAACAGATGTTTTGCGATGGGGCCAATTTATCGCCGCTGGGGCGATGAATAAAGTGGCCGCCATTCCCCGATAGGAGCTCCCCATGAACCTGATGACCCGGCTGGCCGCAGCGCTGGCCCTGACCCTGGCCGCCACCGGTGCGCATGCCGCCAACGTGCTGGTGGTGCTGTCCGACGAAAACCACCTGGACCTGAAGGACGGCAAGGTCCTGTCCACCGGCTTCTATCTCAACGAGCTGATGCAGCCGGTCAAGCTGCTGCTGGACGCCGGCCACGAGGTGACCTTCGCCACGCCGCAGGGGCGGGTGCCGACGGTGGATGCGTCCTCGGTGACGCCGGCGTACTTCGGCAACGATGCCGCGCAGCTGACGCTGCACAAGGATCTGCTGGAAAAACTGGCGCTGACCTCGCCGACGGCCTCGCCGGTGGTCAGCCTGGCGCGCGTCGAGCAGCTGGGTTACGCGCGTTTCGATGCGGTCTACATTCCCGGTGGCCACGCGCCGATGCAGGACCTGCTGAAGAGCCCGGCGCTGGGCCGGTTGCTGGCCGACTTCCATCAGCGCAACAAGACCACCGCGCTGGTCTGCCACGGGCCGATCGCGCTGCTGTCCACGCTGCCGGATGCGGCGGGTTTCGTGGCAAAACTGGAGGCGGGTGCGACGCCTGCCACGCCGAAGTGGATCTACAGCGGCTACCAGATGACGGTGATCAGCAACCAGGAAGAAGAGCAGGCCAAGCCGCTGCTGGCCGGCGGCGAGATGAAGTTCTACCCGCAGACCGCGCTGCAGCGGGCGGGGGCGAAGTTCAGCAGCAACACCACGCCGTGGACCGGGCATGTGGTGGTGGACCGCGAGCTGATTACCGGGCAGAACCCGGCCTCGGCGCTGGAGGTGGGGCAGCGGCTGGTGGAGCGGTTGAAGTAAGGCGGGTTCTAGAAAGAAGGCTGTCAGCCTTGTGGGCCGAGGGGCTAGCTCCTCGGCCTGTCCAGGGAAATACCAACGTGGCCGTTGCGGGAAGAATCAGCCCGCCACGAGCGCTGTTGCTGACAGATCTTCTATTTCGGAAAGCGCGTGGCGCGTCATGGCCCAATCGCCGGAGTGCCTGATCGCCACGCCTCCCGCCGCTGTCCAGGCATCACAGTTCGCTTCGAAATCATCGATCAGAACATCGCCCGGCTGGTGCATGAAAAGAGGTTTGTGCCTGCCGCCGAGCACAGGCAACACCAGGCAGGTTGCTGACAGGTGTTCGCGGACCCACTGCCGCTTCTGCATCGCGGCGAGCGGATAGTTCGATTTCGGGCAGGCAGTGAGAATCACCGGGTTCAAGTGGTGGATGCTGTGGAAGAATTCCACTGCACCCTGCATCGGCGGAAGGTCGCGGAAAAACGACGGGTGATTGTTGATGTGCTTCCACATCTCATCGTCGGCAAGCAAGCGATGGTCCAAGCCAAACAGGGTGGGAAATGCCGCGTCGAAATCGGCCATCACGCCATCAAGATCTACATAGATTGTGCGTCTGGATGCACTCGATCCACCTGTGTGTTGGTTGGCGAGCGGGTCCATCACCGGCATCGTCTTCACATCATCAGCGTTCATTAGCGTGTTCTCCTCTCAAGAGCGGCTTTCTTCTTCATCGGTTCCCCAGTAGCGGGGCAAAGTGCTTGGCGATTGCGACGGATATGGCAGCAATCGCGATGCCGCCGGGGTCGGTCCAGGGCGAAAGGGTGATGACCTGCAACCCCCGCCAATGCGGAACGCCAGAGTGCCTTTTGAGTCCATCAGGCGCTGCTGCAGCGGGACAGTGCGCCGCGCCGTAACCACACACTACGGTCACCACGCGCCAGAATTGAAACTGAGATGGGCATCGCATCACGGCGACGCCGCCCGGCAGATGCCGTAATCGGCATGCTGGAAATGCGGCTTATGTCGCGGCGCTTCTTCAAAGGCCTGCCGGCTGGCTGACCTGACCCTTGGCCAGGACGCACGGCCCGCACCCCCTCGCCACTTCGCCAACCAACGCGCACTCTGGCGCGCTTGGTGAGTGGATAATCCCGAGTGCTACCGATAGGCCGAACGGGGATATACCTGTTGCGTTCGGTCCGGACTCAATCCAAAGACGTCACAGAAAATGGATGCTCAGGCCAACTCAATATAGCACGCCGACCGGCGCGATCATCATGCTGAAGCGTGTGTGTGCAGTACGCCCCCTTGGGCGCGGCTGATCAGCGCCAACGGCCTGAAGCCGCTCGATCTCCGGCAGTTTGATTGGGCATGGCGGGGCTGCCATGGCACCATGGCGGGCTAGCCTCGTCCTTCCGGGCGGGGCCGTTTTCCCAGGGAAGCCCTCGAATACGACATGCGGACGTCTCTTTTCATTCTCTCCGCCCTGTGCCTTGCCTTGCTGTCCGGCTGCGCCAGTGGCCCGGAGGAGCACACCTCAAGCCGCGAGATCACGGGTGCGTTCGTGGCCGACGATGGCCAGCTGTACCTGCTGCCGCGCTTTGAAGAGCCGATGCGTTTCAATGCCGCGCCATTCCGCGAGTACCGCGCGTTGATGGATAGCCCGCTGCGCGAGGCCGTGGCCTGCGCGCAGATGTACTTCCACGAGGATTGGCGCGACCCGGCCAACAAGGCCAAGGTGCACGGCAGCTATGCGCTGCTGCTGCGTCCGGAACAGGTGACGCCGGAACAGGTCGCGCAGTTCAAGCTGGAGCGGATTGAGGTGCTCCCGCGCGAGGCGAAGTATGTGGACGAGCGTGCGCGCGACTACCTGCCGCAGGATCGGAGCCGTTATGCGCTGGCGTTTGATCGGTCATGCAATCTTTCCAGGAAGGGCGGCAGCTATTACAGCGCGCTGTTCGAGGGCGACGGCGAGCGGGTGAAGTTGCCGGACGCTACTGCGTTGGCGGAGAAGGGGAAGCTGGCGCAACCGATCAGTGCGCGGGCGCAGCGGATCCTGCCGGAGAGGGAGGACAAACCGGGTGTTGGAACGGCGGCCGGCAAGGTGCTGGGCGCGGCGTTGATTCCTGTGGCGGTTCCGGTGTTTGTGTTGAGCTTGCCGTTCCTGGGGCCGGATCATTGGAAGTGATGGGGTGGCGTGGATCTACTCGAGCACCGCCGATGCCTGAACGTTCATCCTGGAGATATGTGTGCCCAGCACGCTGGAAACTGTTTTGAAGACTGTAGGCTTCATTGTCGTTGCGGCGTTTCCGTTGGTGATCCTCTGGTTCATTCTGCGGCGAATGTCAGCGACCGCGCGTTCTGCATTGGGATCAGGGCTGCGTTTGAATCCCCCTCGCCGGATTTCCGGTACATCCATGACCTTGGTGATGGTGGACGGCAAAGAGGACCGGGAGCACTACTTCTTTGATACGGACAGCTTCTACATGCGGCGGGGACCGGTGCCCACGGCGGTTCCGCTCTCGCAGATCACCTCAGTCACTCGAACCTCGGATGTTCTTTACGGGCGCTATGTCTGGCAGGTCTGCTTCAGCAAAACATCGGGTCGAAAATGCGTGACGTTCACGAACAACCTGACGCTGTTCAACCGCGATTTCCTGCTCTTTCTGGAGGCGGTGCGGAAGGCCAATCCACTGGCGACCGTTGATCGAGCGGGCATCCGCTTCTAGCTGAGGGCCAACAGGGGGGCACTTAAAGGGACGAGCCGGTGAAGCTACACTGGCCGCCTATGCCTGTTGGAAGCACGCCCATGTTCAGTGGAAAGGTCGCGGTGGTCACCGGCTCCACCAGCGGTATCGGTCTTGGCATCGCTACGGCCTTGGCGCGCCAGGGCGCCGACATCGTGCTGAATGGATTCGGCGATGCGCAGGAGATCGAACGCATCCGTACCAACCTGGAAACCGAGTTCGGTGTTCGCGTGGCGCATGACGGCGCCGATCTCTCCCGCGGCGAAGCGGTGCGCGAAATGATCGCCCACGCCGTCGCGAAGATGGGGCGCATCGACATCCTGGTGAACAATGCCGGCATCCAGCACACCGCCTCGATCGAGGAATTTCCTGTCGAGAAGTGGGATGCGATCCTGGCGCTTAATCTGTCGGCGGTGTTCCATGCAACGGCGGCGGCCTTGCCCCATATGAAGCAGCAAGGCGCCGGCCGCATCATCAATATCGCCTCGGTGCACGGCTTGGTCGGCTCGGTGAACAAGTCGGCCTACGTGGCGGCCAAGCATGGGGTAGTGGGCTTCACCAAGGTAACGGCGCTGGAGAACGCAGGCACGGGCATCACCGCCAATGCCATCTGCCCGGGTTGGGTGCGTACGGCGCTGGTCGAGCAACAGATCACCGCGTTGGCAGAGAAGGACGGCACGGATCAGGAAGCTGCGGCCCGCGCGCTGCTGGCTGAAAAGCAGCCCTCGTTGCAGTTCGTGACGCCTGAGCAGCTGGGCGAGATGGTGGTGTTCCTGGCGTCGGATGCCGCCGCGCAGATCACCGGCACGGCGCTGCCGGTCGATGGGGGCTGGACTGCCCGCTAGCGGACCGGTATCGGCCGCGTTGCCGACGCCGCAGCTGCCAAGGCGCCTGCGGCGTCGTCCCGACGCAGCCGTCTACTGCGGCTTGGCAAACACATCCAGCCCCTTGCCCGTCTCCAACAACGACTTCAGGCTGGACAGCACGATCGGCCAGCCCTGGCGGATGCCGGTATCCATGCCGCTGCCCGGTTGCAGCTGGTCGTGGGTGACGGTCAGCCGCACCATATCCTGGTAGGGCACGATCTCGAAGGTGACGCGGCTGTAGGCGGCCGGATCATCGGCCTGCGAGGCGCCGGCCCAGGTGATCACCAGCCGCGAGGGCGGGGTGCTTTCCACCACTTCGCCGACCAGTTCGACCGAGCGCGTTTCGTTGGCGCGCACATGCTGCCAGCGCGAGCCGGGTTTCCAGTCGGAGACGTTTTCGTGGCCCCAGTAGGTGCGGGCAATCTCGGGGCGGGTGATGGCTTCGAACACCTTCTGTGGGGTGGAGGCAATGTAGATCACGTGGATGAAGCGGGTGGACTCTGCGGACATCGTCATTCTCCTTCCAGTTCTCGTTTCAGGTCATGCAGCAGGCTCAGGCGCTGCTGTTCGAACTTGCGTACCCAGCGTTCGTAGATGTCGTGCAATGGCACAGGGTTGATGAAGTGCAGCTTCTCGCGGCCACGCCGCACGGTGCTGATCAGGTTGGCGTCCTCCAGCAGGCCCAGATGCTGGGTGGCCGACTGCCGGGTCATCTGCAGGTGCTCGCACAGCTGGCCCAGGGTCTGGCCGTTGTTGGCACAGAGCAGATCCAGCAGGGTCCTGCGGGTGGGATCGGCCAGGGCTTTGAAGACCTTGTCTGGATCCATGCGGTGCGTCAGTTCCACTCGTCGATCTTGATGTCGCGCGGGCTGGGTTGGCCGCGGCCGGTTTCCAGCAGGGATTTCAGGCTCATCAGGAACATGGCCCACTTGGTGTTGCAGTGACGGATGAACTCGGCGCGCTCGCCCCAGCCATCGTGGGTGAACAGCACGATGCTGTATTCGCCTTCCTGGTGCAGGGCAAAGCGGATGTGGGTGCCGGTCCATTCCGGCGGCCCGGCCAGCACTCCCCACAGCACCAGGCCGCTGGGCTGCAGTTCGCGCAGCTTCATCTGCATGGCGCCGCGGTCTTCGCCGTTGGCGGTGAAGCGCAGTTGCAGGGTGCCGCCTGGGTGCCGGTCGCCTTCGGTTTCCTCGGTCCACCAGCCGGCGACGCCTTCGGGGGTGGCCAGGGCCTGGTAGACCTGGGCGACGGGTGCCTTGATGCCGATTCTGTGAGCGATCTCGAGCATGTCTGGTTCCTCCGGTGGGAGGGCGGCCTGCGGTGTAGGCCGTCCATGGATCGACAATAGGCAGGTAAATGCCTGCATGTCAATGGCCGTCATCGCGTTCCGTGGCGGCGGTCGCGCTCTGCCCGTTTCCGTTCAGGCCGGGCTGTCACTGGGCGAGCGCCTCCAAGGGTGGTTGACAGCCAGTCAACCTACTAGTAGGTTGAAGGCATGAAAGACACACTCTCGCCCAAGGCACAGGAGATCCTGGCGCACGCCCGTTCGCTGCTGGAAGCCGGTGGTTACAACGGTTTCAGCTATGCGGACGTGTCGGCGCGGGTGAACATCAGCAAGGCCAGCATCCATCACCATTTCCCCAGCAAGGCCGACCTGGTGCGCACGGTGGTGGTGCTCTACCGCGCCGAGGCGCGCGAAGGGCTAGCGCTGCTGGACCGGCAGCTGGGCGATCCGCTGAAGGAGCTCAACGCCTACGTGGATTACTGGTCCACCTGCATTGCCGGCGGCACGTCCTCGTTCTGCATCTGCGCGATGCTGGCGGCCGAGGCACCGATGATTCCGCCCGAGATTGCCGAGGAGGTGCGTGGGCATTTCGAGGATCTGAGCGGGTGGCTGGCGGTGACCCTGGAGAAGGGCGTGGCCCAAGGACAGCTGCGGCTGCAGGGGCCGGCAGCCGATGAGGCCAAGGCGTTCATGTCGGCAGTGCACGGCGCAATGCTGGCCGCGCGCGGGTTGGGCGATGCGGCGATGTTCGCGACGCTGGCGCGACTGGCCATTGCACGGGTGAATGCGAAGGTCTGACAGTTGTGCGGTGGCCTGCGGCAGCGCGGGCCTTCTTTTTACTCCATCAGCCTACCTACTAGTAGGTTTATACCCATCAAGAGAGATTTCCATGGCACACCCTCTGTCTGCGCTTGGCGCGATCCACACCGCCGTCAGTCTGGTTCCGGTCCTGGCCGGGCTGTACGGCTTCCTCCGCCACCGCGCGATCGATCCGGCCACCCGCGCGGGCAAGCTCTATTTGCTGGGCCTGGTGCTGTCGGTGGTGACCTCGTTCACCGTGTCCAGCACCGGCGGGCTCAATCCCGGCCACGCATTCGGCGTGATCGTGCTGCTGGTGGCATTCGGCGGGGTGCTGGCGGCACGGCTGCGCGTCCTCGGCCGCACCGCACCGTACCTGTCCACTTTCGCGCTGTCGTTGAGTTTTCTGCTGTCGCTGGTGCCGGGCGTGAATGAAACGCTGACGCGCCTTCCGTTGTCGCATCCGATCGCCGCGGCACCGCTGGCACCGGTGATCCTGCACACGCTGCTGGGCTGCGCGGTGGTATTCGTGATCGGATTCGTGGCGCAGTGCTGGCGGATCCATGTGCGCGGCGCACGCCGGTAAGTCGTGGCGCCGGTAGTGCGCGGCGATCAGCAGCCCACCAACCGCTCTGCTGCGATGCCGCTGCGATGCTGGTTGCGGTATTCGATGGGACTGGCCGCGACCATGCTGCGGAAATGGCGGCGGAAGGATTCCTGCGAGCCGAACCCGGCCTGCTCGGCCACCCACTGCAGCGGGCGGTCGGTGGTCTCCAGCAGCTCGCGTGCATAGGCCACGCGTTCGCGGATCAGCCAGTCGATGGGCGACAGGCCGGTGGCGTCGAGGAACTGCCGCTGCAGGGTGCGCTGGCTCAGCGCAGCCTGCTCGGCCAGGCTGGCGAGCGAGTGGCTTTGGCGCAGGTTGCGGCGCATCCATTCCATCAGTTTCGCAAGGCGTGTCGGTTCCCCGTTGGGGATCGCGCGGCTGACGCGCTGGCTGCGTCCAGCATCACGCCACGGCGCCAGCACCAGCCGTTCGGCGACCAGGTTGGCCACGCGTGCGCCGTAATCGTTGCGCACCATGTGCAGCATCATGTCCATGCCGGTGGCCGAACCGGCCGAGGTGATGATGGTGCCGGTATCGACGTAGAGCACATCGTCGCGCACGTGGATGCGCGGGAAGTCGCGGGCCAGTGTTTCGGTCAGCCGCCAGTGGGTGGTGGCCTGGCGGCCGTCGAGCAGGCCGGCCCAGGCCAGCACGAAGGCACCGGAGCAGATCGAGGCGATGCGCGCACCGCGGGCATGCGCGCGGATCAGCGCGTCAAGCAGGGGCTGCGGCGGACGCTCGCTGGGTTCGCGCCAGCCGGGAATGACGATGATGTCGGCATCTTCAACGGCATCGAGATCGTAGGGCAGCTGTACCTGTGCGCTGCCGAGCATGCGCAGTGCGCCGGGCTCGCCTGCGCACAGCTGGGTGCGGTACCAGGCGACGCCCAACTCGGGCCTTATTGGGGCGAACAGGCCGACGGCGCAGCCGAACTCGAACAGGCCCTGGCCGTGGCAGGCAACGATGGCGACGGTCGGCGCGGTGGGGTCGGCGGGTGGGCTGGGCATGGCCTGATGCTACGGGGGCGGTGGGTGGCACGGAGCAGTGCGCGGGCATGAGGTGATGCCTGCGGAGCATGTAGCGCCGAGCCATGCTCGGCTGCTCTTCGCGGCTCAATTGAATGGGCTTCGCCTGGCATTGAGCCGAGCATGGCTCGGCGCTACTGAAAGCAGCGCACCGGCGCTGCCGCCTAACGTCATGACCAGCCGTCATGTGGCTGGCCGGATATGACGGTTGGGTGACGCGATCCCGCCTGTTGCCATGGGGGAACAGGTTCTTGAATGGAGGCGTGTTTCCGGCCCACCCCACGAGCCCCCATGCCTGCCGCCTACGCTCCAGCCCTGAGCCCTCTTGCTGTCCTGATTGCCGCCGCCCTCGCTGCCTCGCCCAGCCATGCGGCGGAAGCCGGTGCAGACCCTGCTACCGCCGCCGCGACGGCGAATGTGGCAGCGTCCACGCTGGACGCGGTGGTGGTGACCGGTTCGCGTACCAGCACGCGCACGGTGAAGAACAGCTCCACGCCGATCGACGTGATCTCCGCCGAGGACCTCGCCTCCACCGGGCAGGGCAACCTGCTCGAAGCGCTGCAGCGCAGCCTGCCGTCACTGAGCCAGATCGGTGGCTACCAGAGCGACCAGGAAAGCCTGATCCGCGGCTATCAGCTGCGCAACCTGTCGCCGGGCTACACGCTGGTGCTGGTGAACGGCAAGCGACGCAATGCCAGCGCCTATGTGAGCGGCGCCAACGGCGGCGGCTTTCCGGGCCACGCCTGGGCCGATCTGGCGCTGATTCCGGTCTCGGCCATCGACCATGTGGAAGTGCTGCGCGATGGTGCGTCGGCCATCTACGGCTCGGACGCGATCACCGGTGTGGTCAATGTGATCCTGAAATCGCAGGCGCACGGTGGCGATCTGTCGGTGGAAAGCGGGCAGAGCATCGATGGTGATGGCTCGCGTACCAGCGTGCGGGCCAACGTGGGCCTGCCGTGGGGCGCTGATGGCTTCGTCAATCTGTCGGGCGAGAGCACGCGCCAGCATCATGCGATCCGCACCCGCCGCTACATCGATGGCTACCTGAGCTATCCGGCGGTGGACGCCAACGGCAATCGTGTCGCACTGCGGCCGAACAACCGGCTGCCAGCCGGCGCATCACCGAACCCGGCCGAGGCCGGTCGCGATGCCGAGGCCAACACCATCCTCAGCTCGCCGTCGTATGCGCTGAAGGCGTTCGCGGTGAACGTGGGCCATGGCCTGGGCGAGAGCGCGCAGTTCTACGCCAATGCCACCGCCAGCGAACGTACCGCGCAGGCGATCCAGAACTTCCGCCTGCCGGCGACGATCTTCACCACCTACCGGGCGCCCGGCGTGCTGAGCGTGTTCCCCGACGGTTTCCTGCCGGTGCTGGAAACCAAGGAGAAGCAGTACACCGGTACGGCCGGGGTGAAAGGCCAGATCGGCGGATGGGACTACGATGCCAGCCTGACCGGCAACCGCAGCACGGTGCGCACCTATACGCGCAATTCGGTGAACTACTCGTTGCCGTACCCGGGTTCGCCCACTGATTTCTATGACGGCAAGCTGGACTACCAGCAGGGCATTGCCAATCTGGACCTGCGCCGTGGTTTCGAGGTGGCCGCGTTCGCCTCGCCGCTGGATGTGAGTGCCGGCGCCGAGTACCAGCATGAACAGTACGAGCGCGGGGCAGGGCAGTGGGAGTCGTATACCGGCTTCGGTGCGGCCGCCTTCGTCGGCTACTCCACTGCCGATGCAGTGAAGGCCACCCGCAACAGCAAGGCGGTCTATGCGGGCGCGGCCACCAACATCACCTCGCGCTGGTATCTGGATGCGGCCGCGCGCTGGGAGGACCATTCCGACTTCGGCAGTGTTTCCACCGGGCGCCTGACCACGCGCTTCGACGTCACCGACGCGCTGGGTGTGCGCGCCACGGTCAGCAACGGTTTCCACGCGCCCAGCCTGGGCGCGCAGTTCTACCAGGCCACCGGAAGCTGCCCCTGCGGCACGACGCTGGTGGCGCAGGTGTCTTCGCCGGCGGCGATCGCGCTGGGTGCCACGCCGCTGAAGCCGGAAAAGGCCACCAACTACAGCCTGGGCGTGACCTGGGACCCGAGCCCGGCGTTCCATCTGGCGGTGGATGCCTATCAGATCGACATCCGCGGCCAGCTCGGCCAGTCCAGCCAGATCGGCTACAACGCGCAGGATCCGGCGCGGATCACCGACAACAGCGGCACGGTGCTGAGCGCGGCGCAGAAGAACACCATCGATGCGCTGCTGGGCTCGGCCGGCATCAGCATCCTGCCGGGCGACGCGTTCTACGCCAGCTACTTCACCAATGTAGGAAGCACGCGCACACGCGGTGTCGAGCTGACCCTGGAAGCGAACCAGGACACGGCCTGGGGCACGCTGCGCTGGAGCTACGCGGCCAACGTCGGCCGTACCACCATCCGGAAGGTGAGCGAGATACCTGCAGTGCTGCAGGGGCTTCCCAACATCAATCTGCTGACCAGAAGCAGCGAGTACGCGCTGCGCTTCCGTACGCCCAGTTACACGCAGGTGGCGGGGCTGGGCTGGCGGAACGGGCGGTGGCGCTCGAACGTCGATTTCACCTATTACGGCCCGATCAAGCGGCTGAACAACGGCGTGGAGTACAGGCAGCCGCCGGTGCTGGTGACCAACTTGTCCGGTGGCGTGGAGCTGGGCGCGGGCTGGAGTGCGGCGCTGGGCATCAACAACGTGTTCGACAAGCGCACCCGCAAGGTGCCGGAGTACGCGCGCAGTGCCACCGATGTGGCCAGCATCGAGACCACCTGGGACAGCGGCGATGTGCTGGGCAATGTTGGCGCGTACTGGTATGGGCGGGTCAGTTACCGGTTTTGAGGTTCAGGCGAAACGTCGCCGGGCATGGCCCGGCGCTACCGAGGAGGGGGTCATGTCTTCTGCATTGAAGGTGGTTGCATTGGTCGGGTCGCCGACGAGTTCGGCGACGTCGCGCACGCTGTTGCTGGTGCGACATCTGCTGGAGGCGCTGCAACAGCGGGTGCATGCGCGTGTGGACCTGGTGGAGCTGGCGCCGATCGCGCGTTCGCTGGGGCAGTCGCTGTCGCGCGAGGAGGCGGAACCTGAGGTGGAGCAGGCACTGCGGACGATCGAGGCGGCCGAACTGCTGGTGGTGGCGGCGCCCGTGTATCGCGGTTCCTATCCCGGCCTGTTCAAGCATCTGGTTGATTTCATCGGGCTGGAGGCGCTGGTGGATACGCCGGTACTGCTGGCGGCGACCGGTGGCAGCGAGCGCCACGCACTGGTGATCGACCACCAGCTGCGGCCACTGTTCAGCTTCCTGCAGGCGCACACGCTGCCGATCGGGGTGTATGCCACGCCCGCCGATTTCGAGGATGAGCACATCAGCAGTGCGGCCCTGCAGGCGCGGATCGCGCTGGCGGCGGAGCGTGCGGCCGGGCACTTGGCCACGCAAGCGCTGGCGGTAGCTGCGCCGCTGCGACGTATTGCCTGACGCCATAACCGGCGGCGCTTTGCTTATGGCTACGCCGCATCTGCATGGCCGGATCTGACCGCCGATTGTCGCCAGGCATCGCTGTCGCGGGCGTCGGCATCTCTAGCATCGATATCGAAGCGGCATCGCATTGCCGGCCCCGATAAGGACGACTCCAGTGACTTTCGACGCAGCAAGCAAACCCATCCTGTTCCTGCTCGACCGCGAGTTCGAGGACGGCCAGCTGCCCGGGCAGCGCTTCTTCTGCCGGCACAGCCTGCTGCTGGAAGGCGCGCTGTCGAGCATCGATGGCCTGGACGCGCAGCTGGACGTGCGCCGCATCGGTTTCAGCCGGCCCCGGCGCGAGGTGATTGCCGAGATCGGCGAGCAGGACCAGTCGCTGCCGAAGCTGGTGCTGCCGCACGGCGTGCACAGCACGCATGCCACCGGGGCACACCAGGACCGCCAGTACGTGTCCGGCGCCGAGCCGATCCTGGCCGCGCTGAACGGCCTGCTCGGCATTCCCGTGGCCCACCCCTGAGCGAGGACCCGACCATGAGCTACCTGACCAGCGTGCTGGACAAGAGCCCGGTTGCCGAGGGCGCTGCACCCGAGCAGGCATTGCGCAACAGCCTGCAGCTGGCGCAGCGCGCCGAACAGCTGGGCTACCACCGCTACTGGTTTGCCGAGCACCACGCTGCACCAACGCTGGCCAGCCCCGCACCGGAAGTGCTGGCAGCCTGGGTGCTGGCGCAGACCCGCCGCATCCGCATCGGCAGTGGCGGGGTGATGCTGCGCCACTACGCGCCGTACAAGGTGGCGGAGAACTTCAACCTGCTGGCGGCGTTGGCGCCAGGGCGTGTGGATCTTGGCGTGGGCAAGGCCCCCGGCGGCCTGCCGGCATCGACCGCTGCGCTGGCGGCCGGGCGGCCGGCGTTCGCCGACTTCGACCAGCAACTGCGCGATCTGGAAGGGTATCTGTCCGGCGCCGAGGCCGAGGCACTGGCCCGGCCCATTCCGCAGCAGGCACCGGAACGCTTCCTGCTCGGGGCCAGCCCGCAGAGCGCGCAGCAGGCAGCCGAGCTGGGCTGGCGCTTCGTCTACGCCGCGCACTTCGATGGTGACCCGAAGCACATCGAAGCTGCGTTCGGGGCCTACCGACGCGTGTCCACGCAACCACCGCTGCTGGCAACGGTGGCCTTCGCTGCGCCTACCGCCGAGGCGGCCGCCCGCCACATTGGCGCATTGCGGGTCTACAAGCTTCACCTTGGCCCCGGGCAGACGGTGAACCTGCCCAGCCCCGAAGCTGCGGCCGAATATGCGCGGCAGGTGGGCGTGACCGACTTCCGCATCGAGGAAACCCGTCCCAGCGTGCTGTCCGGCGATGCGCAGCACGTGCGCGAGCAACTGGATGCGCTGCACCGGCGCTTCGGCGTCGGCGAGTTCATCCTCGACGCGCCGGTGGCCGACCTCGACGCACGCCTGACGTCCCTTGAACTGCTGTCGCCCGCGCCACGCGCGGCGGTGGCCTGAACTGCCGGAGCGAAACCAATGAGCATCACCCCGCGCCACATTCCGTTCGGCATCATGCTGCAGGGTCCCGGCAGCCACATGCATGCCTGGAAGCATCCGTCCAATCCGGCCGATGCCAGCGTCAACCTGCCGTTCTACATCGACATCGCGCGCACCGCCGAGGACAACGGCATCGCCTTCGGCTTCGTGGCCGACGGCCTGTACATCAACGAGAAGTCGATCCCGCACTTCCTCAACCGCTTCGAGCCGATCTCGTTGTTGTCGGCGCTGGCCACGGCCACGAAGAAGATCGGCCTGGCCGGCACGCTGTCGACTTCCTACAGCGACCCGTTCACCGTCGCCCGCCAGTTCGCTTCGCTTGACCTGCTCAGCGGCGGGCGTGCCGGTTGGAACGTAGTGACCTCGCCACTGGAGGGCTCGGGCCGCAATTACGGCCGGCCGCATCCGGAACATGCGCTGCGCTACCAGATCGCCGATGAGTACCTGGAGGTGGTGCAGGGGCTGTGGGATTCCTGGGATGACGATGCGTTCGTGCGCGAGCGCGACAGCGGCACCTTCTTCGCGCCGGGAACATTCCGCCGCCTCGACCACAAGGGACGCTTCTTCCAGGTGGAAGGGCCGCTCAATATCCAGCGCTCGCCGCAGGGCCAGCCGGTGATCTTCCAGGCGGGTTCGTCCGATGATGGCATTGCCCTGGCCGGCAAGTACGCCGACGCGGTGTTCACGCATTCGCCGTCGCTGGAAGAGACCCGCGCGTTCACCCAGAAGGTGAAGCACTCGGCGATTGCCCATGGCCGCAGCGGCAACGACGTGAAGATCTTCCCCGGCATCGGTCCGATCGTCGGGCGCACCGCCGAAGAAGCCGAGGCCAAGTACCAGGCGATCGCTGCGCTGGCCACGCTGGAAGATGCGCTGGCCTATCTCGGCCGCTTCTTCGATCACCACGATTTCAGCCAGTACGACCCGGATGCACCCTTCCCGGAGTTGGGTGACATCGGCAGCAACGCGTTCCGTTCCACCACCGACCGCATCAAGCAGGACGCGCGCGAAAAGGGGCTGAGCCTGCGCCAGGTAGCGCTGGAGGCAGTCAGCCCGCGACCGAACTTCATCGGCACGCCGGAGCAGGTGGCCGATGAGCTGATCCGTTGGTTCGATGCCGGTGCCAGCGATGGCTTCATCCTCGGTTTTGCCGCGCAGCGCGAAGGCCTGGATGATTTCGTGACCCAGGTGTTGCCGATCCTGCAGGCGCGCGGTTACCACCAGCGCGAGCTGGAAGGGCAGACCCTGCGCGAGCATCTGGGCCTGCCGTACAAGGCCAGCCGCCATGCGGCCGATGTCGAACCAGCACGCAAGGCAGGGTAGGGCGATGACCATCCTGCATCGCGCTTCGTTGGACGTGGCGCCCGCCGGGCATGGCCCGGCGCTACCCGATGCTGGCCTCGGCGGGCACGGGTTGGCGCAGGCAGACCCGGTAGCGCCGGGCCGTGGCCGGAGGAACTTCCCAACAACCGGCGTGCTGCCCGAAATTGCCGCACGCGCCGAAGCCGCCATCGCGATCCGCCATGACCTGCACCGGCATCCCGAACTGGCCTTCGAGGAACACCGCACCAGCGCCCGCGTGGCCGAGCTGTTGCAGCAGTGGGGCTACGCAGTGACCACTGGCATCGGTGGCACCGGTGTGGTTGGCACGCTGCAGCGCGGGCAGGGCCGCCGCCGCCTCGGGCTGCGCGCGGACATCGATGCGCTGCCGATCCACGAGGATTCCGGCCTGGCCTACGCCAGCCAGACCGACGGCCTGATGCACGCCTGCGGCCACGATGGCCATACCGCCATCCTGCTGTCCGCCGCGCATTACCTGGCCCATCACGGCCGCATCGACGGCACCCTGCAGCTGGTGTTCCAGCCGGCCGAGGAAACCGGTTCGGGTGCTTCGAAAATGATTGCCGATGGCCTGTTCGAGCGCTTCCCGGTGGACGCGATCTATGGGCTGCACAACTGGCCGGGCATACCCGTGGGCCACTTCGGCTTCGTCGACGGTCCGGCGATGGCCTCAGTGGACTGGGCGCGGCTGAAGGTGATCGGCAAGGGCGGTCACGGCGCCGAGCCGCAGGGCAGCGTGGATCCGATCCTGGTCGCCGCGCACATCATCACTGCGCTGCAGAGCGTGGTCTCGCGCAATGTCGATCCGCGGCAGATGGGCGTGGTCACCGTCGGTTCGATCCACGGCGGGCAGGCCGCCAATGTGATTCCAGATGTGGTTGAGCTGAAACTGACCGTGCGCGCCTACCTGCCGGAGGTGCGCGACACCCTGCGCCGCCGGGTCACCGAGATTGCCGGGCAGACCGCCGCCGCCTTCGGTGCCCGCGCCGAAATCGAGTTCCCGCGCGGCTTCCCCAGCGTGATCAACCACCCCGAGCAGACGGCCTACATCCGCGATGTGGCGCTGCAGGCTTTCGGCAGCGAGCAGCTGGTGCCGGCGTTCGCGCCGCGCACCGCCAGCGAGGATTTCGCGTTCCTGCTGCAGGCGCGGCCGGGCAGCTTCGTGTTCGTCGGCAATGGTGACAGCGCGCCGCTGCACAGCCCGCGCTACGTGTTCAACGATGCGGCGATCGCCCCGGCCGCGAGCCTGTGGGCGCGACTGGCCGAGCACTACCTGGTGGAGGACGAGGCATGAGCAGCAACGAACACTTCCTCTACACCTCGGTGGACGATCCGCGGGCGCGGCCGCTGTTCGATGGGCTGGAACAGGAATACGACAGCCGCTACGCCGACGTGCGCCGCCGCATCGGCGGCAGCGCCCGCGAGGAACTGCAGCGCTACCCGGCCGAGGCCTTTGCCGCGCCGGTGGGCGCGTTCGTGCTGCTGCTGCGCGACGGTGTGGCGATCTCCGGCGGCGCCTTCATGCCGCACCGCGACCCGGACACCGCCGAGTTCAAGCGCATCTGGACCCTGCCCGGGCTGCGCCGCCAGGGCATCGCGCGGCGCGTGCTGCAGGAACTGGAAGCGCAGGCAGCGCGGCAGGGTTATCGCCGCGTATTCCTGACCACCGGCTTCCGCCAGCCCGAAGCCGTGGGCCTGTACCTCAGCCACGGTTACAGTGCGCTGTTCGACCTGGAGGCGGACCCGGAAACCCTCGCGCATCTGCCGTTCGAGAAGCGCCTGGGCGTATCGGCGCCAGTCGTTGTGCCATCACAGGCCGTGCTGCACGGAGCCCACGCATGAGCACGCCCTCGACCGCACTGGAAGGTATCGCTGCGCGCCCGGTACCGACGCCTGCGTTGACGATCGTGCCGGCCCGGCACCCGCTGCAGACCGTCGGCACGGTGCTGGCGTTGGCGCTGATCCTGATAGGGCTTCAGTCAGTGCTGGGCAATCCGCGCTGGGGGTGGGGCACCTTTGCCGAGTGGTTCTTCGCGCGTCCGGTGCTGGAAGGCCTGGGCCGCACGCTGCTGCTGACCGCACTTGGTACCGGGCTCGGCTTCGCGCTGGGCACGCTGCTCGCGCTGGCGCGGGTATCCGGCTCGCCGCTACTGTCAGCGGTGTCGTGGGGCTATGTGTGGTTGTTCCGTTCGATTCCGCTGCTGGTGCTGTTGCTGCTGCTGAACAACCTGGGCTATCTGTACAGCACCATCGAACTGGGGGTGCCGTTCACCGGCATCAGCCTGTTCTCGTACCCGACCACGCAGCTGATCGGCGTGTTCACTGCCGCGGTGCTGGGCCTGACCCTGAACCAGGCTGCGTTTTCCGCCGAAGTGATCCGGGGCGGCATTCTCTCGGTCGACCAGGGCCAGTACGAGGCGTCCGCCGCGCTGGGCCTGCCGCGGAGCCGCCAGGTGCGCCGCATCATCCTGCCGCAGGCGATGCGCTCGATCCTGCCGGCGGCGTTCAATGATGTGATCGGCCTGGCCAAGAGCACCTCGGTGGTCTACGTGCTGGCGCTGCCGGAGCTGTTCTACACCGTGCAGGTGATCTACCGCCGCAACCTGGAGGTGGTGCCGCTGCTGATGGTGGCCACGGTCTGGTACCTGGTGATCCTGACCGTGCTGTCGCTGCTGCAGCGGCGGGTGGAGCAGCGCTTCGCGCGCGGCCAGCTGCAGCGCGAGCGTCCGGTATCGCGTGTCTCGTCGCCGACGCGCGCCACAGGCGAGGCTGCACCGCGCGTGGCCAGCCGCCCGCGCATCGCCGCCCAGGTCGAGGCGGGCGAGGGCGCGTCGGTTTCGCTGCATGGCGCAGGCAAGGTGTTCGGTGATCAGCCGGTGCTGGACGATGTCAACCTGGAGCTGCGCGCTGGCAGCGTGACCGTGCTGATCGGCCCGTCCGGCGCCGGCAAGTCCACGCTGCTGCGGTTGATCAACCACCTGGAACGCGCCGACAGTGGCTACGTGACCGTCGGCGGCCAGCTGATCGGCTACCGCCGCGATGGCGACACCCTGTACGAGCTGCCCGAACGCGAGATCCGCCGCCGTCGTGCCGAAGTGGGCATGGTGTTCCAGGGCTTCAACCTGTTCCCGCACCTGACCGCGCTGGAGAACATCATCGAAGCACCCATCGCGGTACGCGGCGTACCGCGTGCGCAGGCCGAGCAGCAGGCGCGCACGCTGCTGGAACGGGTCGGCCTGGCCGACAAGGCCGATGCCTTCCCGCGCCAGCTGTCCGGTGGCCAGCAGCAGCGCGTGGCGATTGCCCGTGCGCTGGCGCTGCAGCCGAAGGTGCTGCTGTTCGACGAACCGACCTCGGCGCTGGACCCGGAACTGGTGGCCGAGGTGCTCAGCGTCATCGAGGAACTGGCCCGCTCCGGTACCACGCTGGTGATCGTGACCCATGAGCTGAGCTTTGCCCGCCGCGTGGCCGACCACGTGGTGATGATGGACCAGGGCCGGGTGATCGAGCAGGGCACGCCCGAGGCCCTGTTCGAGCGTCCGCGCCAGCAACGCACCGCCGATTTCCTGGCCAAGACCCTGTAACCCCGGAAGGAACACCATGAGCCCTGCAGCACCGCGCCGCCCCTCGCGCAGCACCCTGTTGATCGTCGGCGTGCTGGTCATCGGCATTGCCGGCATTGTCTATTCGCGCGTGCGCCAGGCACCGGACGCGAGCACCGTGACCGCGACCCACCTGGCCGGTGCGAATCCGGCCGTGCTGAAGGGGACGTTCGATCCGAAGGCGCAGGCCTTGATTCCCGCCGGCTACCGCTTCGTCACGCCCGGTGCGTTCACCGTGGCTACCCATCCAGGGCAGCTGCCCTTGGCCGACTACGGCGCCGACAGCAAGGACGTGGTCGGCATCGAGCCGGACATCGCACGGCTGATCGCCGATGGACTGGGCCTGAAACTGGTGATCGTGCCGGTGGCGTGGGCCGACTGGCCGCTGGGGCTGGCGTCCGGCAAGTACGATGCGGTGCTGTCGAACGTGACGGTTACCGAGGAGCGCAAGAAGAAGTTCGATTTTTCCAGCTACCGCTACGATCTGCTCGGCATCTATACGCGCAGCGACGGGCCGATCCAGAAGATCGAAAAGCCAGCGGATGTTGCCGGGCTGAAGGTGGTGGTGGGGGCCAGCACCAACCAGGACCAGATCCTGCGCCAGTGGGACCAGCAGAACATCGCCGCCGGGTTGAAGCCGGTGGAATACCAATACTTCGATGATGCCGTGGTGGGCCGGCTGGCGGTGATCACCGGCCGCGCCGATGTGTCGTTCGAACCCAATGCCACCGGCGCCTACTCCGCGCGCGACGGCAAGGTGCGGCGGGTGGGCCTGTTCCCGGGCGGCTGGCCGAACGCTGCGGCGATCTCGGTGACCACGCGCAAGGGCAGTGGCCTGGCCGATGCGGTGACGCAGGCGTTGAACACCCAGATCGGCAGCGGCACCTATGCGCAGGCGCTGGCGCGCTGGAACGTGGCCGAGGAGGCGGTGCCGCAGTCGCAGACCAATCCACCGGGATTGCCGGCCTTGTAGAAGCCGCCGGGCATGGCCCGGCGCTACCAGACGGCTTCCAGCGTCTTGAACGGTTTCGCCACGCGCACGCCCTCGGCATCGAAGTCGGAAATGCTGCGTCCATCCACACGCACCGTCTTCGGCATCGTGCGCGCCGGCCACCACACCTTCACCGCCGTCCCGCTGCGCAGCCCCTCGCCAAGCGCCACCGTCAGCACCCCGTCGCGTTGCCGTGCCTGCATCTGCAATGTGCCGTACGCGGTGGGCAGGCGTTCCACTGCCAGCCCTTCGCCAGCGACCCAGGACGGCGGTGTACCCGGCAGCAGCGACAAGGCCTCATCGTCTTCGCGCATCAGCATGCCGAACAGGGTGCGGCCGTACTCGGCGCCGATCCAGGTGTGCGGCATGTCGCCCAGATAGCGCGGGAAGCGCAGACGCGAATGCACGACTTCGGCCAGCACCTGCCATTCAAGCGGGCGCCGGTCGTGAAGCAGGCCCTGCAGCAGTTCGTCGGCGGCTTCGGGCTGGCCCAGGTGCACGTAGCTCAACACGTTGCGGATTTCGTAGGGCGTGTAGGCGTACAACGCGCCGGGCTGGTTGCGCTTGCGCACGTCGTCCAGGTAGCGGGCAAAGGTGGTGCGCAGGGCCTCGGCCGGGAGCACGCTCTGCGCGCCGGTGGGGTCCAGCGCGATCGACACGCCGGTCGGATCGCCGTCGCCCAGGTCGGCCGAGGAGGGAATGAAGTCGATGCCCTTCCACGCCATCGTTGCGCGGATCGACGCATGCAGGGCGTCGTACAGCGCCTTGTACTGCTCACGCGCCCAGCGTGCGGTCTCGTGGTCGCCCAGCGATTCGGCCAGCCATGCGCCGTCGTGCCAGCCCTTCAGGCCCCAGTAGTCATCCCAGTAGCTGTGGGTGGGCGAGGGGTAGCCCTCGTGGCTGATCGACGGTGCGAGGATGCCCGCGAACCGTTCTGGCGCCGGCTGCCCGGCCATGTAGCCGGGCACCAGCGTGCGCTCGCGCAGTTCCTGCAGGAAGCGCAGTGCGGCCTTCACTTTCGGCAGGTACGCGCGCACCGACGCCGGACCACCATCGAGGCGGGCGACGTCGGCGACCAGCGCCACGTACTGGCCCTGGCTGTCGTACTCGATGTCCGAACCGAAGCCCGTATTGACGCTGCCATCGTCGTTGAGGATCGGCGAGACCAGGCCATTGGCATGCACGCCGTGCTCGCTGTACCAGGCCAGGTAGTCGCGTGCCACCCTGGCCTCGCCCATGCGCAGCAGCACCGCCGAGGTGGCCATGCCATCGCGGATGAAGGAGCGGTTGTAGTTGCGCGGGCCGGGCTGCATGGCCGGGCCGGTCTGGTTGATCAGCATGTAGGCGGCCTGCGCGCGCAGCATGTCCACCAAGGATGGATCAGGCAGGCGCAGCCCGACCTGGCCGAGCCGTGCCTGCCAATCGGCGGAGGCCTGCTTGGCCAGGGTGTCGAAGGCATCGTTGCCGTCGCGCGGCAGCGAGGAAAGATTGAGCGCGGGGGCCTCCGGCAGCATGCCGTTGGCATCGGCAGCGGCGGTGCCGAGTGGGAACGCCACCACCACCGCCTCGCTGGCACCGGGGGCGAGGTGGATCCGGTAGTTCAATGCAGCCGCGGCCAATCCTTGTGCATCGCGTGCCTGCTGGGTGGCAGGCAGACGCCCGGCCGCGATGCCGGCGGTGATTTCCGTTACACCTTCGTTGCCGAACGGCGCGGCGCCGGCAGCGTCCACCGGCGTGAGCGAGTGCAGCAGCGTGCGGCCGTTGACGCGTACCGTGTTGGCGTCGACGGCGACCTCGCGGATCGGCGACAGCCCGCCGTTCTGCCACGGTGGGTTCATCTGCATCGGTCGTACCGCCAGGGTCAGCGTGCCGTCGATCGTGGCGGTGCCGGTGTTGCGCAGGCGGTGGCGGACCAGGGTGACCGGCTGCCCGTCGCGTTCGATGGCGAAGGCCTCGCTGCGTAGTTCCAGTCCCGGCTGCGGTGCCCACGTGGCCGACGGCATCGGTTTCCAGCCGTCGCGCAGCGCGTGCTGCACCTTCTGCCCGGCGGCGCCGGCTGCGCTGCCGTCGGTATTGCGCCAGATCGGCTGCACCAGCGGCGCGCCCTTGAAGGCCTCGATATTGCCGTACTCGTCGAAGATCGACTTCTGCCGGCCCGCGTGCACGCCGACCGCAGTCCAGTAGGTCTGCTGCATCTGCAGCGAGGCGGGGAACAACGCGCGCTGTGCGCCGCTGGCGGCAATCTGATAGTGCTTCATCGGCGTCATCACCGCCTTCGGGCCAAGCAGGCGGATACGGGCTACCCGGGGGGCATCGCCGTCGACGGTCAGCCGCAGTGCCTGCAGGTCCAGTGGCGCGCTGGCCGCGAGCCAGCTCTGTTGCCGGGTTGCCGCCTGCGCATCCGTGGCCAGTTCGTGCCAGCGGCCCTGGGCATCGCGTGCCTGCAGGCGCGCAGCGCCGTGCACATCGGCCCAGTCCACCGCCAGCCCGGTGCTGGATTGCGCGCGCGGCAGGGCGATGTCGAGCGTGTGGCTACCGTCCGTGCCAGTGGGGATCGCCACCGCGCTGCCGCCCTGCCAGAGCGCTGCGGATTGTGTGGCGTCGAGTCCGGCCACGCGCGCGCTGAGCGTGGTGTCCAGCGGTTCCATTTCGAAGATCGACACGCCCCAGTCGGAGGTGCGCTGCGGGCTGGCCAGGCGCAGGTAGCGGGCCTGGCGCGGCGCGAAGTACAGCGTTTCGATGCCGCCGATCGAATCGGCCATGGTGTAGGCGGTCTGCCACTGCCTGCCGTCCAGCGAGGTCTGCAGCGAATAGCCTTCCGGGTTGGAGACGTCCCAGGTAAGGCGTACACCGGCCAGCTGGGCTGGCGCTCCGAGGTCGATCTGGAACCAGTGGCCGGGACTGAACGCACCGCCGGTGACGGTCTTGGGGTCGCCATCGATCAGATGGCTGATCGCCATCGCCGGCACCTGTTGCGAGGAGGCGCTGGCCTGCCACTGGGTGCGGGGAGGCAGGTTCTGTGCGTGGGCGGCCGAGGCGAGGGCGGCGAGCAGCAGTGCGAGGGCTGGCCGGGCAACGGGGGAAAGAGGGGAGAGCCTGGAACGTTCAACGCGCAACGTCATTGCGGACAGCCTCGCAGCTTCGGCCGGAATCGGGCAGGCGCTACGCTAGCAGGGCGTGTAACCGGTTACATGACGCATTGCAATAGGTGCCGCGTGACGGGGTGATCCTGGCCGGTGACCTGGCATGCCGTCGCCATCGATCAAGGGCTGACGGATCTGACTCTGGACGCGTGGGTGGCATCGGCTACGGTCATGCCAGATGTTGAAGCCCGGAGGGTTGTCATTTGACAACCCGTGTGTGTCATGTGCAGACTGGAGAGAACAGGGAATGCCTCGAGCGCGTCACCCAGACAAGGACATCGAAGCGGCACTGCAGTTCGCTGAAGATCGTGGATGGAGGCTGCGTAGGGCTGGCGGCCATGCGTGGGGTCGGATGTATTGTCCCTACAACGACTCCGACTGCCGATGCGGAGAGTTCTGCATCGTCAGCATCTGGAGCACGCCGCGCAGTGCCCGCAACCATGCAAGCGCGTTGCGGCGCGTGGTCGAGAACTGCATTCGTGAGCAATGAAATCAGGCGTCGCCAGAAGCGAGGTGGTCAATCATGGAATTCAATTTCACCCTGAAGTACCGCTTGCCCGACATGGGCGATGACATCGGAGACCTCGAGGGCCGCCTGGCTGAGGCCGGCTGTGACGACGCGCTGGTGGGCCTCGGGCTGCCGGGAAGGCTGGCCCTGGCCTTCTGCCGCGAAGCGGACAGTGCCGGGGCTGCCCTGCGTTCGGCACTGGACGATGTGCAGCGGGCCGCGCCCGGTGCCGAACTGGTCGAGGTGAGCCCCGACCTGGTGGGGCTCACCGACGTCGCAGACCTGCTCGGAATGTCGCGTCAGAACATGCGGAAGCTGATGCTGGCCAACCCGGAGTCGTTCCCGTCGCCGGTGCATGACGGTTCGACCGCGATCTGGCACCTCGCCGACATTCTCGGTTGGCTGCAAGCGCGCGGCAGCAGGAAAGTCACGACGGAAATGACCGAGCTCGCCGCCGCCGCGTTGCAGCTCAATCTGGCCCGGGAAGGGCGCAGGCTGCAGCCGAAGGCATAGGCCCGGCCAGAACCGGCCCACGGCATTACAGCTGCACCGTCTCCCACCAGCGTGTACCCGCCTGCGGCGCCTGCATGTCCAGCGCTTCACCCATCATCGGCGTGGCCACCGGCACGTTCTTCGCGGCGGCCAATGCGGTGATGCGCTCGAACGGCTGCTGCCAGGCGTGCAGGGCCAGGTCGAAGGTGCCGTTATGGATTGGCAGCAGCCACTTGCCGCGCAGGTCCAGGTGCGCCTGCAGGGTCTGCTCGGGCTGCATGTGCACGAACGCCCAGCGCGGGTCGTAGGCGCCGGTCTCGATCATGGTCAGGTCGAACGGACCATACTTCTCGCCGATGGCCTTGAAGCCGTCGAAGTAGCCGGTGTCACCGCTGAAGAAGATGCGGAAGTCGCCGTCCTGGATCACCCACGACGCCCACAGGCTGCGGTCGCTGTCGCCCAGTCCGCGGCCGGAAAAATGCTGGCCGGGCGTCGCGGTCAGGCGCAGGCCGCTGGCTTCGGTGGACTGCCACCAGTCCAGTTGTTCGACCTTGGAGGCGTCCACGCCCCACGCGATCAGCTGGTCGCCGACGCCCAGCGGGGCGATGAAGCGCGCGGTCTTGCCGGCCAGCTGCATGACGGCCGCATGGTCCAGGTGATCGTAGTGGTTGTGCGACAGGATCACGCCGGCGATCGGCGGCAGTTGGTCGATGCTGATCGGCGGTGCATGGAAGCGCGCCGGACCCATCCACTGCACCGGCGAGGCACGTTCGGAGAACACCGGATCGGTCAGCCAGTACTGACCGCGCAGCTTCAGCAGGATCGTCGAGTGCCCCAGCCGGAACAGGCTGCGGTCCGGTGCGGCGTCCAGCGCCGCGCGGTCCAGCGGCTGCACCGGAATGGGGTGGGCGGGCACCGTGCCCTTGGGTTTGTTGAACAGGAACGTCCACCAGATCTCCGCACCGTCGCGCAGGCCCATCGCCGGACGCGGAAGCGCATTGCGGAACCTGCCGTCGCGGTATTGCGGCGAATCGGGGAAGTCGGGGAGGGACCAGGACTTGCAGAAGGTGTAGGCGGTCACGGCGAGGATTCCGAGCAGGAGGACAAGGAGCAGGCGCTTCATGGGTGACGTCCGCAGAGTACACTGCACAGTGTAGTTTCGTGTTTTTCAAAAGTACACTACCCAGTGTAAAATGGTGGCATCCGTTCAGTTTTCCGGTTCCCGCCATGTCCCGTGCCCCGCAACGCCTGACCGACCGCAAACGCGACGCCATCGTGCGCGCGGCGGTGGAGGAGTTCCGTGCTTCGGGCTACGAGGCGACCAGCATGGACCGCATCGCGGAAGCCGCCGGGGTCTCCAAGCGCACCGTCTACAACCACTTCCCGAGCAAGGAAGCGCTGTTCTCGATGATCCTGGAGGAGCTGTGGGAGCGCAGCGTGGCCAGCGACGCCCTGCCGTACCGCGCCGACCAGCCGCTGCGGACGCAGTTGCTGCAGCTGCTGGGCCAGAAGCTGGACCTGCTCAGCGATGGGAATTTCATCGACCTGGCGCGGGTCGCGATGGCCGAGATCATCCACTCGCCGGAGCGCGCGCAGGCGATCGTGTGCCGCATGGGGGAGAAGGAAAGTGGCGAGAGTGCGTGGATCCGCGCGGCCATCGCCGATGGCCGCCTGCGCGAGGTCGATCCGGAGTTCGCCGGCCACCAGCTGCACGGGCTGGTGAAGAGCTTTGCGTTCTGGCCGCAGGTGACGATGGGGCAGCCACCGTTGAGCGCGCAGGAACGCGCGCGCGTGGCCGAATCGGCGGTGGCGATGTTCCTGGGCTTCTACGCGCGCTAGTGCGGCCGGACCGTAGCGTGCTAGCAGCGGGGGTCGGCGATCGCTGTCAGCAGCAGCTCGCGCACGAAACTGGAGGGCGACAGGTCCAGCAGTGCCCGGACCATCGCCACCACGTCGTGCACCGGTACGTAATGACCATCGCCGCGCGCTGCCGCCTGCGGGCGCGGCACCGACAGCGCGTCCTCGGTATTGAGATACCCCAGCTGCAGCGTCGTCACCGCCAGTCGCTGCGGGCGGAATCCCTCGCGCAGCGCATCGGCGATCCCGTTGAGCGCGAACTTGGACGCACCGAAGGCCACTTCCGGCCGACCGCTGCGAGGTAATGCCGAGGTCGAACCGGTCAGCAGCAGCTGCGGTCGTGGCGTGCCCAGTACGCGCGGCAACAGCTGCCGGAGCAATAGCAGGGTAGCGGTGATGTTGACCTCCACCAGGTGCGCCAGGGCGCTGTCGTCCTCCTTCAGAAAATCGTAGGCATCACTGAAAGCGTTGTCCTCCCAGATGCCCAGATTGTGGATGAGGACGTCGAGATCCGCTGGCGCGTGCGCTGCGATATGGGCGGCAGCGTGGGCGGGCTGGCCCAGATCGGCCTCGATCCAGCGCAGTTCGACGCCGTCGCCGCAGTCCAGTGCGGCCGGCTGCGTCCGCGACACGCCGATGACGGTGTCGCCAGGGCGGCACAGGCCTTCCACGAAGGCGCGACCGAGACCCTTGCTGGCGCCGATGATCATGAGTTTCATGGGCTGTGCTTTGCGGTATGGAAGAAGGTTCGGTGACAATCCACGCAACGCCCGTCACCGTCACCGGCTGCATGGAAGGAACAACCGCCATCGGCACCGGCATGCCGGTGCCCTCGCGCTGGCGTCACGCGCTGCGCGATGCCGACATCGTGCGCCAGGCGATCGGGGCGTCGCGGGCGGACGTGGCGCGGGTGCGCCGCCGCGGGCGGCCGGATGTGTTCCTGAAATCGGAGGTGATCGATGCCTTCAGCGAACTCGATGCCGAAGTCCTGCGCCTGCGCTGGTTGCGCGCGCACGGTCAGCCGGCACCAGCGGTACTGGCGTCGGCGGAAGAGGACGGGCGGCGCTGGCTGTTGATGAGCGCCGTGCCCGGGCAGGATCTGGCCTCGTCGCCGGCGCTGGCACCGGCACAGGTGGTGGTGCTGCTGGCCGATGCGCTGCGCGGGCTGCATGCACTGCCGGTTGCACGCTGCCCGTTCGACCAGCGGTTGCACCTGCGCCTGGCCGCCGCTGCCGCGCGGGTCGCCGCGGGACACGTGGATGCTGCGGATTTCGACGACGAACGCCGGGGCTGGAGCGCGCAGCAGGCCTATGCCGAACTGCTGGCCACGCGTCCTGCGCAGGAGGATGCGGTGGTGGTCCATGGCGATGCCTGCCTGCCCAACCTGATGGCGGCCGACGGTCACTTCAGCGGCTTCATCGATTGCGGGCGCCTGGGCGTGGCGGACCGCTGGCAGGACCTGGCGCTGGCCGCGCGCAGCCTGGTCGAGCAGTACCAGGATCCGCGCTGGGTCGCCCTGCTGCTGGCGCGCTACGGGATCGAGGCCGACGCGCGGCGGCTGGCGTTCTACCGCCTGCTGGATGAATTCTTCTAGGTCCATGGCGGTCAGGCGCGCCGCAGGGCCCGGCGCGCGTGGCTGGCAATGGCCGCGCAGGCCAGGCCACCGATCACGCTGAGGTGCTCCAGTGCGAAGAACAGCGCGAGCTGCTGCGCTGGACCCTGCTTGTTCCAGAACGTGTGGACGATGACGATGGTGAGCAGCAGGAACGTCGCCAGTGCGCCCGCGCCCAGCCACAGTGCGCGGTCCAGCAGCAGGCAGGTGGCGCCGCCCAGCAGCACGATGGCAGTGAGAAGGTTGAACAGCCAGGGCGGCTGCAGGCCCGCGGCCTGCATCTCGAGCAGGCTGCTGTCCCAGGCCAGCACTTTGGCCAGGCCGGAAGACAGGAACACCACCGCCAGCAGCAGGCGGGCGATGAACCACAGGACGCGGCTGCTCAGCAGCGTGGAAAGGACGGGGTGCATGCAGTCGGTGGTGGGTGAGGGCAGGTGCAGCAGGATCGGGCCTCAACAGCAGTTGAGGTCAAGCGCGGATGCCGGGGTGGGGCAATGTGTCGCAGCGTATCGATGTTGTGACCGTTTGCCTGTGCGGAAGCAGGGGCATCTGCGATAGTGACGACAGCTACCCAGCACAGTGCATCCATGTCATTCGCTTCGGCGCAGCAGATCGGCGAAGTCCTGCAGCAGTCCTACGGCATCACCGCCACCTCGGTGGTGCCGCGACCGGTGGGTGCCGATGCCAACGCCGCTGTGTTCCGTATCGACGCCCGCCACGGCCAGTGGTGGTTGAAGTGCCGCGACTACCAGGTCGCGCCTGCGGTCTGGGACAGCCTGCACTGGCTGCGCAGCACGCTGGGCATCGAGGAGATCGTGGCGCCCTGGCCGGCACGGACCGGCGGCGCCTCGGTGCAGCGCTGGGGCCTGCAGTTCACCCTGTTTCCCTACATCGAAGGGCAGTCCGGCTTCGAGGCGCCGCTCAGCCGCGTGCAGTGGCGGCGGCTGGGGGAAGTGCTGCGGCGGCTGCACGAGGCGGCCTTGCCGGCGGCGCTGCAGCAGGGTCTGGCCGCCCTGCGGCTGGAAACGGCGGCGTTGGACACGGTGGGCACGTGGTTGCAGGATCCGGCGCGGCTGCCACCGGCACAGGATGGCTGGGGCAGTGCGTTCCTGACGGTGTGGGAACAGCAGCGTCCGCGCATCGCCGAGCTGCATGCACGCGCCACGCAGTTGAGCGCGGCCCTGCAGCAGCAGTCACCTGCACTGCACCTGTGCCATACCGATCTGCACGCCGGCAATGTGCTGATGGGCCAGGACGATGCGCTGCACCTGATCGACTGGGATGGCCTGGCGATGGCGCCGCGCGAGCGTGACCTGATGTTCGTCGGCGCGGCGGTGGGCGGGCGTTGGGGACGCGAGCATCCTCCGGGTTTCAGCGAAGGCTACGGCAGCGACCTGGGCGACCCCCGCTGGATTGCGTGGTACCGGCACTGGCGGATCCTGCAGGACCTGACCGAGTTCGAGCAGCTGCTGCTGGACCCGGGCGCGGCGCTGCGGACGACGCAGCAGCGACGGCAGACGCTGCACTACCTGGGCGAGCAGTTCGCGCCGGGCAATGTGTTCGACGCGGCCGAGCGGGTGTATCAGGTGGCGCAGGAAGCGGCCGGGGCCTCGGCCTCCGCAGAGGCCCCGGCCGGCGCCGGGTCGGGTTCGCGGTAACCACGGATCTTCCGACCGGACCATTGCAGCCGGCGCCGTCCTGCGGTGCGGTTCATTCCGCGGGTTTGGCGGCGGCGGTCGCGGCCACGCTGGCGGCGCGCCGTGCCAGCACGGCTTCGCGGTGGGCGATGTAGGCGTTGGCCGCCAGGATGATGCCTGCGCCCAGCAGGGTCCAACGGTCCACCGTCTCGCCGAACAGCAGCCAGCCGCACAGGGTGACCAGCGGCAGCTGCAGGAAGCTGATCGGGGTCAGCGCGGAGACTTCGCCCAGGCGCAGGGCGCGGGTCCACAGCAACTGGCCGATGGTGCCGAGCACGCCGGTGGCCAGCAGCCAGCCCCAGGCCGCGCCGGTCGGCCAGACCCACACGAACAGCGCCGGCAGCAGCGACAGCGGTACCCAGAACACATAGGTGTAGAGCACCACGGTGTCGGCGCTGTCGATGCGGGTGAGCTGCTTGATCTGGATCGCGACCAGGGAACTGAGCACGGCGGCGGCGACCGCGATCAGGCTGCCGGCGCTGAAACCGGCGGTGCCGGGGCGCACGATCACCAGCACGCCGATGAAGCCGACCACCACGGCCGCCCAGCGCCGCACGCGCACGGTCTCACCCAGCCACAGCACCGCAGCGATGGTGACGAACAGGGGCGTGGAGTACGACAGCGAGACCGCCTGCGCCAGCGGCAGATGGCCCAGGGCCCAGAATGCGCACAGCATCGAACCCAGGCCGATCGCGCTGCGCAGGAAGTAGCGGGGCAACTGCCGGGTCTTCAATGGCGCATGGCCCGGGCGCAGCAGCATCGGCAGCAGCGCCAGCAGGCCGAAGGCGTTGCGGAAGAACGCCACTTCCTGGGTGGGCACGTAACGGGTGGCGTAGCGGATCGCCACCGCCATCAGGCCGAAGGCCAGGGTGCTGCCGAGCATCAGCAGCGCCGCCCGCATCGGGGTGGCGCGGGGGGAAAGGGCGGGGGTGTTCACCACTGTGCGCCGAGCAGGCGGGGCTCCGGTTCGATGGGCACGCCGAACGTCTCCAGCACGGAGGCCGAGATCCGCCGCGCCAGCGCCAGCAACTCGGCGCCGGTGGCGTTGCCGTGGTTGACCAGCACCAGCGCGTGGCTCGGTGCAACGCCGGCATCGCCTTCGCGGAAGCCCTTCCAGCCGCAGGATTCGATCATCCAGGCCGCCGAAACCTTGCGCTTGCCGTCCTGGTCTGCGGGGAACACCGGCAGCTCGGGGAAGTGCTGCAGCAGCACATCCACCTGCTCCAGCGGCAGCACCGGGTTCTTGAAGAAGCTGCCGGCGTTGCCCAGCACGTCCGGGTCGGGCAGCTTGCGGCGGCGGATCGCGATCACGGCATTGGCCACGTCGACCGCGCTGGGCAGCTCCACGCCCTGGGCCTGCAGTTCTTCGCGGATACCCGCATAGTCCATGCGCAGGTCGTGCAGCAGCGGCAGTTTCAATTCGATGGCGGTGATCAGGTAGCGGTCCGGCTGCTGCTTGAACACGCTGTCGCGGTAAGCGAAGCCGCACTGTTCGTTGTCCAGCCGCACCCAGGCCTGCTGCTCGCAGTCCCAGGCGTCGACCGCCTGGATGAACTCGCCGACCTGGGCGCCATAGGCGCCGATGTTCTGGATCGGCGCAGCGCCGGCGGTGCCGGGAATCAGGGCCAGGTTCTCCAGGCCGGACAGGCCCTCCTGCAGCGACCACATCACCAGGCCGTGCCAGGACACGCCGGCGCCGGCACGGATCACGGCATGGTCGGCCCGGTGTTCCAGGAAGCTGATGTCGCGGTTGCCGAACACCAGCACGGTGCCGGGCAGGTCGTCGGCGATCAGCACGTTGCTGCCACTGCCCAGCACCAGCAACGGCGCGCCGGCCACCTCGGGCAGCGCCAGTACCTCCGGCAGCAGTGCCGGGTCATGCAGTTCCAGCAGCTGGGCGGCACTGGCCTGCACATGGAAGGTGTTCAGCGCCTGCAGCGGTGCATTGCGGGTCAGGGTCCAGCGCAGCGGTGCGGCGGCGGTGTCGATGTCATCCATGGGCGTGCTCACAGCGGTGCCACCGCGCCGCGGCTGGGGGCCTCGCGACGGCGGCGGATCGCCTCCACGCAGTCGGCCACCAGGCTCGGGCCGCGGTAGATCAGCCCGCTGTAGCACTGCACCAGCGACGCGCCGGCGGCCATCTTGGCAACCGCATCGGCACCGGACAGGATGCCGCCGACGCCGATCAGCGGCACCGATTCGGGCAGGCGCGCGCGCAGCCGGCGCAGGACCAGGGTTGATTGTTCCAGCACCGGCGCGCCGGACAGGCCGCCGGCTTCGCTGGCCAGCGGATCGCCGGCGACGCGGCTGCGGTCGATGGTGGTATTGGTGGCGATCACACCGTCCACCTGCAGCTCACCCAGCACGCGGGCGGCGGCATCGATGTCGCGCTCGCTCAGGTCCGGCGCCACCTTCACCAGCATCGGCACGCGGCGGCCATGCTGCGCGGCGAGGGTTTCCTGGCGCTCGCGCAGCTGGCTGACCAGCTGCCGCAGCGCGGTTTCCTCCTGCAGTTCACGCAGGCCGGCGGTATTGGGCGAGGAGATGTTGACGGTGATGTAGTCGGCCAGCGGATACACCTTGTCCAGGCAGGTGATGTAGTCATCGACCGCCTGCTCGTTGGGGGTGTCCTTGTTCTTGCCGATGTTGATGCCGAGCAGGCCGCGGCGGTTGCGCGCGCGCTCGACGTTGCGCACCAGCGCATCCACGCCGGCGTTGTTGAAGCCCATGCGGTTGATGATCGCGCTGTGCGCCGGCAGCCGGAACAGGCGCGGGCGGGGATTGCCCGCCTGCGGACGCGGCGTGATCGTGCCGATCTCGACGAAGCCGAAGCCCAGTGCGAACAGCGCATCGATGTGCTCGCCGTTCTTGTCCAGTCCGGCGGCCAGGCCGACCGGATTGGGGAAGGTCAGCCCGAACACCGTGCTGGGCATCGGCGCGATGCGTGCGGCCAGCAGCGGCGTGGTGCCGGTGCGGTAGGCCAGGTCCAGCGCGGACAGGCCGAGGCCGTGGGCGCGCTCGGCGTCGAGCGAGAACAGGAAGGGGCGGGCAAGCGAATACATGCGTTGGTTTCAGTCCAGCGTGCCGAGGAAGGCTCGGGTTCGATATTCAAAAGCGACCTGGCCGTCGACCGCGTGGGCGGCGAACAGGTCCTGCAGTGCATCGATCATCGGCGTGTGGCGCGGATGACCGGGTTGGGGTGCATAGGAGGAGGACAGCAGGCGCCCGCGCAGGGCATCGAGGTCCAGATGCTGTACGTTCGGCAGCTCCACCATGCCGCGCAGGCCGGGGCCGAACCAGGCCTGCATGGTGGCATCGTCCTGGTAGCGCTCGGCCACGGCGGAGTAGTCGGTGCCGTACTCCAGCAGCAGCTGTTCGTAGCCGACCAGGAACGGGCTGGCGTCGAGCAGGCGCGAATTCCAGTAGACCAATGCCTGGCCACCGGGGCGCAGGATGCGCTGCCACTCGGCGCGCACCGCCACGGTGTCGAACCAGTGGAAGGCCTGCGCGGCGCTGACCAGATCGATGCTGGCATCGGCCAGACCGGTGGCTTCGGCGCGGCCGTCGACAGCGGAAAAGTCCGGATACTGCGGCGCCAGCCACTGTTCGGCGGCGGCGCGCATGGCGGCATTCGGCTCGACCGCCACCAGCGGATGACCGCTGGCGAGAAACTGGCGGCTGGAGATGCCGGTGCCAGCGCCGATGTCGGCCACCAGCGCCTGGTGGCTGACACCCATCGGGCCGTGCAGCCAGTCCAGCAGGGCGGGCGGGTAATCGGGCCGGTAGCGGACGTAGTCGGCCACTCGGCTGCTGAAGCGTTCAGTGCTGTCGGAGGCGGTCATGGCGTTCAGTTCGCCGTCGCCGCCAGCCAGGCCAGGCCGCCGAAGAACAGGATGAAGGCGAGGATGCCCAGCACCACCATCGCCACGTTCAACCAGCCCAGCACCAACCCGGTCACGGCCAGGCCATCGCCTTCCAGTTCATGCGGGCGGCGGCGGATCTCGGCGCGCGCCATGTGGCCGGTGATGATGGCCACGATGCTGGCCACGAAGGGCAGGACGGTCCAGCTGGCGATGCCCATGACCAGGCTGACCACGGCCAGGGCGCTTGTCTGTCGGGGTGCCACGCTCATCGGGGTCCTCCTTGGCAGTGTGCACATGATAGTGCCTCTGCCCGGGCAATCCCATGCCCGGCGGATGCGATGGCAGGCGTCGGCCCTGCTCGACGAACGGCATGCCACCCCCGGTTGGCAGCTGCCGGGGTGCCGGTGTCAGCCCATCAACACCTGGCCACCATCCACATTGAGCACGCTGCCGGTGACCCAGCGCGCCAGCGGCGAGCACAGGAACAGGGCGGCATCGGCGATCTCGCGCGGGTGGCCGAAGCGGCCGAACGGAATCTTCGCCAGGGTGCCGTGGTACAGCGCCGGGTCTTCGCTGCGGCGGCGGTCCCACAGGCCGTCTTCGAACTCGATCGAACCCGGCGCGATCGCATTGACCCGGATCCGGTCCTTGGCCAGGGCCAGGGCCTGCGAGGTGGTGTAGTGCGACAGCGCGGCCTTGGCGGCGGCGTAGGGCGCGCCACCGGGACGCGGCTGCTGCGCGGCGATCGAGGACAGATTGAGGATGCAGGCATCATCAGACGCGCGCAGCCACGGCAGGGCCAGGCGCGAGGCCCGCACGGCCGCCATCAGGTCGATCTGCAGACTGGCGGCCCAGCCGTCTTCATCGTCAGCCATGCCATAGCCGGTGGCATTGTTGACCAGCACGTCGATGCCGCCGAGCGCATCGGCGCTCGCCAGCAGCCAGGCCTGGATCTGGCCGGGATCGGCCAGATCGGCGGAAACCGTGTGCAGTTGCAAGCCCTGCGCCAGTGCATCGGCACGCAGGGCATCCAGGCCGGCCTGGCCGCGCGCGCAGACCGAGACCTGCGCTCCGGCGCCAGCGAAGGCCAGCGCCATTTCACGACCGATGCCCTTGCTGCCACCTGCAATCAGCACGCGGCGGCCGGTGAAATCAATCACCGGCTTGCCACCTTGTAGAGCCGAGCCATGCTCGGCTGCATTTCCTGCGGTGTTCATGGCGCATCCTGCCGAGCATGGCTCGGCACTACAGATAGCGTTACAGGTCGAACTTGATGCCCTGGGCCAGCGGCAGCGAATCCGAATAGTTGATGGTGTTGGTCTGGCGGCGCATGTAGACCTTCCAGGCATCCGAACCGGACTCACGGCCGCCGCCGGTGTCCTTCTCGCCACCGAAGGCGCCGCCGATCTCCGCACCGGACGTGCCGATGTTGATGTTGGCGATGCCGCAGTCACTACCGGCGGCCGACAGGAACTTCTCGGCGGTCTTCAGGTTGGCGGTGAAGATGGACGAGGACAGCCCCTGCGGCACGCCGTTCTGCATGTCGATGGCTTCATCGAGGGTGTCATACGGCATCACGTACAGGATCGGCGCGAAGGTTTCGTGCTGCACCACCGCGTCGCTGTTCTTCAGGCCGGAGACGATCGCCGGCAGCACGAAATTGCCGGCCCGGTCGATGCGGGTGCCACCGGTTTCAACGGTGCCGCCGGCGGCCTTGGCCTGGGCGATGGCGTCGAGGAACTGCTGCACGGCGCCATCGCTGTTCAGCGGGCCCATCAGGTTGGCGGCATCGGTCGGATCGCCGATCTTGCCTTCGACCTGCTTGTAGGCCTTGACCAGGGTGGCCAGCACATCGGCGTAGATCGAGCGGTGCACGATCAGGCGGCGGGTCGTGGTGCAGCGCTGGCCGGCGGTGCCGACCGCACCGAACACGATGCCCGGCACGGCCAGCTTCAGGTCGGCGGTTTCGTCGAGGATGATGGCGTTGTTGCCACCCAGCTCCAGCAGGCAGCGGCCGAGGCGGCGTGCCACCTTTTCGTTGACGGTACGGCCGACCTGGGTCGAGCCGGTGAAGCTGATCAGCGGCACGCGGCGGTCGTCGACCAGCCGCTCCGAAAGTGCGGTGCCGGCATCGTTGACCAGGAAGAAGATGTCCGGGAAACCGGCTTCGCGCAGCGCCTGGTTGCAGATGCGCATGGACGCGATGGCGGTCAGCGGGGTCTTGTTGGACGGCTTCCAGATGCACACGTCGCCGCAGATGGCGGCCAGGAACGCATTCCAGCTCCACACCGCCACCGGGAAGTTGAAGGCCGAGATGATGCCGACCAGGCCCAGCGGGTGGTACTGCTCGTACATGCGGTGGCCCGGGCGCTCCGAATGCATGGTGTAGCCGTACAGCATGCGGCTCTGGCCCACGGCGAAGTCGGCGATGTCGATCATCTCCTGCACCTCGCCGTCGCCTTCCGGCTTGCTCTTGCCCATTTCCAGCGCGACCAGCGAACCGAGCGCGTCCTTGTGCGCACGCAGTGCTTCGCCGCACAGGCGCACGGCTTCACCGCGGCGCGGCGCCGGCGTGGTGCGCCAGACCTTGAAGGCTTCCTGGGCGCGCGCGATGACGGTCTCGTACTCCGCTTCGGTGGTCGCGCGGACCTGCGCAATCGGCTCGCCGGTGGTCGGGTTGACCGGGGTGATCAGCTCACCGCCGGTCGCGCTCGACCACTCCCCGTTGCCCAGGTAGGTGCCAGCGTTGATCGCGTCCAGGCCAAGGGACTTGAGCAGCTCGGAAGACATGCAGACTCCTGTGTTTCGTTACGTTGTTTTGGTGCCGTCGCGGGCAGGTGGGGGCGCGACGAACTGAGCCGCCGATGGTAGCAGAGCGCCCGGATTTCCCATGGTGCGCCGCGCCAGTGCAACCGTGCCGAGCGATGAATGCTTGGTGCGCAGGCGGCCTTGCCTGTAAACTTGGCGGCTGCATGGCCCCGTAGCTCAGCTGGATAGAGCGTCCCCCTCCTAAGGGGAAGGTCGCCCGTTCGAATCGGGCCGGGGTCACCATGATCAGCGCAGTGCGCTTGCGCAGCCTTTGCCCGATGGTCCAGCGCGGGCCGGGGCGGGCCAGGAGCCCGGCGCAGAGGCCCGGCGCCTGGGTCGGCCCTGCCGGGGCCCGTTCCGTCCGGGCCGGAAGTAAAGATTTCCCCGCCGGAGCCGCTGGATTTCAGGATCAGGCAATGGGGAATCGGGTTGAACGACAGACAGGGCAAGCCACGAGCAGTGCCCGGCATCTGCGCCGGTTCGCTGATGCACGTGAAGAAGTGGGGCCTATGGGCCAATTTCCTTCTGCTCACTGTGCTTTCCATCGTCTTCTGGGCATGCGCCAAGCAGCTGAAGAACCCTGACGCCTGGCAGAAGGTCATCAACGGTCTTTCATCGTTCGAACTCCTTCTGGGCATCGGCCTGGTCGATGTCCTGGTTGTGGGTGTGGCGCTGCTGCTGGTTCCCTACGTGAATCCGAAGTCACTCTACCGAAGGGCGTCAAAACCCCTGGAGCTGCTCGCCAATGCTGCGGTCGCGTATATCGCGCTGGCGCTTGTGAGCGGCGTCTTCCGCTGCCGTCTGGATGGCTCGGTTGCTGCGGCCATGGCCGTTGCCGCGCTCATTCTGCTGCTCTGTCTTGCTGGCGCCGGGCTGCTTCGGCATGCGGCGAGCCTGCAATGGCATGTATCCGGAAAAGTGGCTCTGGATCTGGTGATCTATCTGGGGATTGCGCTTTCAGCACTTGGCTTCACTGTCTGGGCGTTCTCCTATCCCTTTATTGTCGAGACCGTGCCGGCCGGTATTGAACGCCTCGGAAAGCTGCCATTCCTGCTCGATTTCCGTTGTCCATGGGGCTGAGGCAGCGGGGGCAGCCTGGCCTGCCCGGGGTTGCGGAGGTGGACCGTGCCGCGCCGGGCCGGCTCTGCACATGGATTGCACATCGCGTCCACGCCGGCCGGTGACGCATGCGGTCAGGCTGGTGGCGACCCCAACCGTTGCCAAGGAGCGCAGCCATGAACACCCCCGGCACCCCGAAGCCGTCCTGGCGCCAGCGCCACGTCCTGCTGATCGTTGCAGCGGTGCTGCTGGCTATCGTCCTGCTGATCCTGTTCGCGCCTTGGTAACGGCTTCACCCGGTCAGCAGCGCCGGCGCACTACGATGCCGGCAGTCCGATGCGGAGTGCGCCATGGCTTTGCCCGAGCTGCTCGCCACCCTGGCCGGCGAGCTGATCCTGGTCCCGGTCACGCTGTTGCCGATCATCAATCCGCTCAGCACGGCCTCGATCTTCGTCTCCACCGTGGGCGGACGGCCGGCGCTGGCGAAGACGCTGGCGCGGCAGATCGCCTTCAACAGTTTCGTGGTGATCGTGCTGGCGATGCTGGTCGGCACCTACGTGCTGTCACTGTTCGGGATCTCGCTGCCGGTGGTGCGCATCGGTGGTGGCCTGCTGGTGGCGGCCGCCGGCTGGCGCATGCTGGGTGCGCGCACCGATGATCCGCCCACACCGGCGCAGGAACAGGCCGAAGCGATGGGCGATGCGCAGCTGCAGCGCAAGAGCTTCTTCCCGCTGACCTTTCCCTTGACCACCGGCCCGGGCACGCTGGCGGCCTGCATCACCCTGGGCACGCATGTGGAGTCGGTGACTCCGCTGCACCTGCTGTCCGGGGTGATCGTCGCGGTGGGAGGCGCCCTGCTTGTGGTGGCGGTGATCTACCTGATCCTGCGCAACGCCATCGTGCTGGTCCGCCGCCTTGGCCCGACCGGCGCGGTGGTGATGCAGCAACTGGTGGCCTTCGTGCTGCTGTGCATCGGCATCCAGCTGATGTGGGCCGGCTGGGTCGACCTGAACCAGGACACCTTCGGCGCTACGCCGGCGCTCTGATCCGACCGCGCGCTCCCCGCACGGGCGAGGCCAGGCGTGCGCCCGCACGCCGGGGGGGCGGTGCCCGGCCGCCAGCGCTCAGCCGTGGTCGAATCCGAAAATGCGTGACGAATTGCCGGAAAGGGCGCTCCCCCTGCCGGATCCGTGCACGGCGCCGCGCAGCCCGGTTGCTACAACTGTGCCCAGGGAGATGGCGCCATAGTCGGCAAACTTAAATGTGATGGGCATCACAGAAATGTTTGCATTGTGTTATTGTCGTCACAGTTTTAGGAGCCTGACCAACGGGTCCAGGGACGCATGCAGTTGCCACGGAGCCGGCAGACACGCCCAGTGAGGGGGCCTGCGGATCCGGGAGAACGTCCCCGGCCACCCACTGACCAGCGGTCCCCCAGCGGGGCCGACGACGGGGAATTCAACATGTGGCAGTCGACGACGTCGCGCATCCGCGCGGGCGGTGAATCCGTTCATCCCGAGAAGACCGCACGCCGCCGCGGCGGCCGGCTGCTGGCCGCCGGCCTGCTGCTGCTGCTCGCCGCGGTGTCGCCCTCGCTGGCCTGGGCCGCGGCCTATGCCACCGGTGGCAGCAGCCCCTACCGCAACACGGTGTTGTGGTTGACCTGGGGTGGCGGCTCGGAGCTGGGCACGCCCGGGGTCACGCTCAACAACGGTGACACCTCGTCGATCTCGATGCCGGTGGCCGCCGGCGTCAATCTGGAGGTGAGCTGCAGCCTGGCCAACATCGGCGGTGGCGGCGCGCTGCAGAGCTACCGGCCCGGCGCCTTCAGCGGCGACAGCCTGGACGATCTGTACAACGTCGGCGGCAGCGGCGGCAGCAACCGCCTGATCGCCGGCATCGTCCGCAATGGCGGCGCCTCCACGTTCGAGATCAACTGCGTATCGACCCTGGGCGGCGCGCCCTACCGCCTGCGCGGCGTGGTGATGGCCGACGCCGAGTCGATCAACAACAGCGGCGAGTTCGTCGAGGCCAGTGCGCTCGGCACCTGGAACGTGGTCGAGATGCGCAAGAACCTCGGCGCCGGCCCCTACAACGTCACCAAGTCCAGCAGCGGCGCCAACAGCGTGGTGCGCTTCGGGCCCGGCAACGACAACAACACCGCCGCGGTCACCTTCCTCAACTTCGACGACGCCGCGCACGCGCCGGGCAACCTGGCCGTCAACATGGGGTTCTCGATCCGTGGTTCCGGCGCCACCGCCATCGCCATCGGCCTGCTGGTGCCGTATGCCGACTTCGGCGACGCACCGGCCAGCTACGGCGACGCCATGCATGTGGTGGACGATCTGCAGTTCCGCCCGGACGGGCTGGCGGTGAACGGCACCGCCACCAACATCAACACCGCCACCTATGCGCCGGGTGGCCTGGCACCGCCGCTGACCGACTTCCTCGGCACCGTGGGCCCGGATACCGAGCAGAAGAGCAGCTACAGCGCCGATGCCAAGGGCGATGACAATTTCCCGGCCGGCAATCCCAACGAAGAAAACGCCTGGCCTGCCAGCTACCGGCTGACGGTGATGCAGGCCGGTACCCAGATCAGCCAGCCGGTGGCCTGCGTGGGCAACGGCAGTGTGGCCGGCTGGATCGACTTCAACCGCAATGGCACGTTCGATGCGGGCGAGCGCAGTACCACCGCCGCCTGCAGCGGTGGCCAGGCCAGCCTGAGCTGGACCGTGCCGAGCCAGGTGAGTGCCGGCACCAGCTACGTGCGCCTGCGCTATGCCACCAACCCGGCGCAGATCCAGCAGCCGACCGGCGTGGCTGACGATGGTGAAGTGGAAGATCACCTGATCACCATCACCGCGCCCGCGCTGAAGGTGGTCAAGGACAACAACGCCACCGCAGGTATCTGGAACTACGGGCAGGCCGGTACCCAGTACACGTTGACGGTAAGCAACACCAGCGATGTACCGACCGGCAATCCGCCGAACGTGCCGGCAGGGGTGATCACCGTGCGCGACCAGCTGCCCACCGGCATCGTGCCGGCCTGGACCGGCAGCCACAGCAGCGGCACATGGAGCTGTACCGCCAGCGGGCAGGCGCTGACCTGCACCAGCAGCCAGGTGCTGGCCGCGGCCGGCAGCGCCGGCGACAGCAGTGCATTCACCGTGCCGGTCACGGTAACCGCGGCGGCGACCGGACTGCTGCGCAACCATGCCAGCGTCGGCGGCGGCTACGATCCGTTCAATGGCGGCAACCCGCCGGCACCCGGCGAGGGCTGCACCGACGCCAACCACTGCGCGCGCAGTGACGTGACGGTACCCGGCACGCGCGTGGGCTATGCCAAGCGCGCCAATACTGCCGGCCCGGTCGCGGTGGGGGCCACGGTGAGCTACACCGTCGATGTCACCATCGCCGACGGCAACACCCGCGATCTGCTGACCCTGACCGATACCCTTGGCACCGGCCTGGACTTCGCCAGCGTGACCAGTGCCGGTGCGTTCACCTGCAATGCGGCCAACCCGCTGGTGTGCACGCTGCCGGCCGGTACCGTGCCGGGCAGCTACAGCCTGACCTATGCGGCGACCGTCAACGCGCAGGCCAGCGGGCAGGTGGTCAATACCGTGGTCGGTACCAGTACCGACACGCCGACCTGCAGCAGCACCTGCACCACGACCACGCCGGTGGCGGCGCCGCGGATTTCGGTGTCCAAGGCCAGTGCCACGGCCGGCCCGGTCGCAGTGGGCGACAGCGTGGCCTACACGGTGAGCGTGACCGTGGCCGATGCGCGCACCACGGCGCCGACCACGCTGACCGATACGCTGGGCACCGGCCTGGACTTCGGCAGCCTGAGCAATGCCGGGGGTTTCAGCTGCGTGCCGGGCAACCCGCTGGTGTGCACGCTGCCGGCTGGCACCGTGCCGGGCACCTATGCGTTCTCCTACACCGGCATCGTCAACGCCCAGGCCAGCGGCCAGGTGCGCAACGCGGTGGTGCCCAGCGGCCCGGACAACCCGGCCTGCGTCGGCAGCTGCGATACCAGCACGCCGCTGGCCACGCCCCTGGTGAGCTATGCCAAGCAGGTGTCGACCGGCGGCCCGGTGCGGGTCGGTGACAGCATCGGCTACACGCTGAGCGTGACCGTAGCGCGTTCGCGCACCACCGATGCGGTGACCCTGACCGATACCCTGGGCAGCGGCCTGGACTTCGGCAGCGTGACCAGCGCCGGCGCCTTCACCTGCAACGCGGCCAACCCGCTGGTGTGCACCTTGCCCGCAGGTACCGTGCCGGGCACCTACAGCCTGGCCTATACCGCCACGGTCAATGCGCAGGCCAGTGGCACCGTGCGCAATGCGGTGCTGGGCACCGGCACCGATACGCCGACCTGCACCGCCAACTGCGATACCACCACGCCGGTGGCCACCCCGGGCGTGAGCTATGCCAAGGCGGTCAACAGCACCGGCCCGGTGTCGGTGGGCGACAGCCTGACCTACACCCTGACCACGGTGGTGACCAACTCGCGGACCACCGACGTGGTGACGTTGACCGACACGCTGGGCAACGGCCTGGATTTCGGTACCGTAACCAGCGCCGGTGCGTATACCTGCACCGGCGCCAACCCGCTGGTGTGCACGCTGCCGGCCGGTACCGCACCGGGCAGCTACAGCCTGTCCTACACCGCGGTGGTCAATGCCCAGGCCAGTGGCCAGGTGACCAATGCCGTGCTGGGCAGTGGCGGCGACACGCCGGGCTGCACGGCCAACTGCGATACCACCACGCCGGTGACCGGCAGCGCGATCGACTACCGCAAGACCTCGGCGGCTGCCGGTGCGGTCAAGGTCGGCGACAGCATCGCCTATACGCTGACCGCAGTGGTCAGCCACTCGCGTACCACGGCGGTGTTCAACCTGACCGATACGATGGGCGCGGGCCTGGATTTCGGTGCGGTCACCGCCGCCACCGGTTTCAGCTGCAACGCGGCCAATCCGCTGCTGTGCACCCTGCCGGCGGGTACCGTGCCCGGCACCTACACGGTGAACTACACCGCCACGGTCAACGCCCAGGCCAAGGGCAGCGTCAGCAACGCCGTGCTCGGCAGTGGCACCGGCACCAACACCTGCACCACCGACTGCACCACCACCACCCCGGTGCTGGCGGCAACGGTGACCTATCGCAAGAGCTCCAGCACGGTTGCGCCGGTCAGCATCGGCGATGCCGTGGACTACAGCGTGGAGGTGGTGGTCGCCAATTCGCAGACCACCGATGCGGTCACCCTGACCGATACGCTCGGTACCGGCCTGGCGTTGCAGGCGGTGACGCAGCCGGGACCGTTCACGTGCAACGGCAGCAATCCGCTGGTGTGCACACTGCCGGCCGCGACCGTGCCGGGAACCTACACGCTCGGCTACCGCGCGCTGGTGACCGCGGAGGCGACCGGCAGCGTGCGCAATGCGGTGCTCGGCGGCGGCGGTGACACCCCCAGCTGCAGCGGCACCTGCACCACCGAGCACGCACTGGCCGAGCCGCGCGTGGTGCTGCAGAAGAAGTCCGGCCCGGCCAGCGGCAGTGAGGTGCGCCCGGGCGACCGCCTGGACTACACCCTGCAGGCCAGCATCGAACGCGCCGCGCTGCGCCAGCCGCTGCAGCTGGTGGATACCCCCGATGCCGGGCTGACCATCGATGCGCTGCCGGCAGGCTGCGCACGGCAGGGCGCGGACATCGTCTGCACGCTGCCGGCCGGAACGCCGGTGGGTGTGCACACCTTCGTCTATCCGGCCATCGTCAACCAGGAAGCACGCACCGAGGTGTTCAACCGCCTGCGCGGGCAGTACCCCGATGGTGCGCCGCCGCCGGAGTGCGGCACCTGCGAGACCCGGCACAAGGTGATCTCCGATTTCGCGCTGCGCATCACCAAGTCCGCCAGCCCGCGCAGGGTCAAGGTGGGTGACCTGGTGCGCTATCAGCTGGTGGTGGAGAACGTGGGCAGCAGCCACTGGCGTGACGGCGTGGTGGTCGACACGCCGCCGCCGGGCTTCAGCTACGTGGACGGCTCGATGCGGGTGGCCGATGACGATGCGGCATTCTCGCTGGGTGGTAGCCAGAGCCCGCTGCGCATCGGCGCAGTGGATATCGCCGTGGGCCGCACTGCCACCATCAGCTACCTGTTGCGCGTGGGTGCAGGCGTGCGCGCCGGCACCCACATCAACCAGGCGGTCGCCACCGGCACCGACGGCAGCCCGCTGTCGAACGTGGCCACGGCGGAAGTGGGCATGGATGCCGACCCGCTGCTGGAAGACAGCCTGGTGTTCGGTACCGTGTTCGATGATCGCGACGGCGATGGCTGGCAGGACAGTGCCGAGCTGACCGGCGTGCGCGTGCAGGGTGGTTTTGCCGCCGCCGCCTATGTTCCCGGTTCGACCACGCTGGACCGGGGCGATGGTCCGCAGCCGCTGGCCGATGCCAGCGCACCGCTGCTGCACGGCGTGCAGGTCGGCGTGGTGCATGGCCGTGCCTCCACCTCGGATACCGCGGACACCCACCAGGTGGTGATCCGCCAGCGGCTGCGCGAGCTGGCGTTCACCGATGACTTCGTGCTGCAGAGCGCACAGGGGCATCGCCTGCAGCTGGATGCGCAGGGCGCGTCCAGCCTGCGTCACAGTGGCGAGGCGGCCAAGGGCCTGACCGCGGCCGAGCCGGCCGTGCATCGCGAGATCGCGCGGGTGGCCGACGGCTACGAGGTGGCCTATGTGATCCGCAACCAGGGCATCCAGGAACAGGGGATCCCCGGGGTGCGACTGGCCACGGTGGAAGGCCTGCTGATCGAGACCGATCCGTTCGGCCGCTACCACCTGGCCGATGTGCACGGGGGCGATGCGCGCCTGGGCCGCAACTTCATCGTCAAGCTGGATCCGGCGACGGTGCCGGCCGGCGCCGCACTGACCACCGAGAATCCGCTGCTGCGCCGGGTCACCCAGGGTGTGCCGACCCGCTTCAGCTTCGGCGTGCGCCTGCCGCCGTCACCGCAGGCAGCCGCGGAGCGTGCCGAACTGGCACTGGGTGAAGTGCTGTTCGCCGCCGGCAGCAGCGAGCTGCGTGCGGGCTACCGACCGGTGCTGGCGAAGATGGCCGAGGTGGTGGACCGCTACCAGGGCGGTGATGTGGTGATTCTCGCCAACGGCGAAAGCCAGGCATTGGCCTTCGCGCGTGCGGTGGCCGTGCGTGATGCGCTGCAGGAAGCGGTGGCCGAGGGATCGCGCGCCGGCCTGACGGTGCAGCTGCGCACCGACGTGGCTGATCCGCATTCGCTGCTGGCCGGCGTGGATGCGGGCGGGGCGCTGCTCGGCAACGTGCTGTTCGACACCGACAAGGCGGTGGTCCGCGAGGAGTTCAAGCCGCTGCTGGCCGCCATCGCCGCGCGCCTGGAAGCGCTGGGCGGTGGCCAGGTCAGCCTGGTCGGCCATACCGACGTGCGTGGCAGCCACGCCTACAACCAGGCGCTGGGCCTGCGCCGCGCCAGTGCCGTGTTCGAGGCGCTGCGCAGCCAGCTCAGCCCCGCCGTGCAGCAACGCCTGCGTGTGCGCAACGAGGAGACCGCCGCCACCCGTGCGGCGGCCCGTCAACAGGAGGCCCGCCGATGAGCGCCCGTCACTCTGCCGCACGGCGTTGCAGCCGCCTTCCGCGCGCGGCGCTGTACCAGGCGTTGCTGCTGGGCATCGCCGCGTCCGCGCAGGCCGCACCGCCTGCCGGTACCACGCCGGAGCATGCCCTGCCGATCGCCTGCGATGGCAGCCAGTGCAGTGCTGACGGCGATCTGCTGTTCACCCTGCGCTCGCGCAGTTACGACGAACCGGTGACCGACGGTACCTCCGCCCGTTCGTCGTCGCAGGTGTTGCAGCCGGACCGCCGCGTCAGCGTCGCGCTGGACGAGCCGGGCAGGGCGACCGTCAGTGGCGGGTTCATGATCCGCCTGCCCGAAGGCGGCGCGATCTGGGCCACGGAAGACCCGGCGATGGGCCAGCCCGAGCTGTCGATCTCGGCACCGGCGATGGTGGCCTTCGACGACGGACGCATCGTGCGTCCGGTCGACTTCTTCGTGCGTGGCAACTACACCGCCTTCATCAGCCGGCTGGAAGTCAGCATCTACCGCGACAGCGACAGCGACCGCGTCGCTGCGCTGGCCCGTTTCGAGCTGCCGGTGGCGGCGGTCGGGCAGGGCAGCTGGGACGGCAGCCTGCCGGCCTCCACGCCGCTGCGGCGCGGTGACCGCCTGGTCTACGTGCTGCGGGCCTACGATGCCGAAGGCAACGTGGATGAAACCTCGGCGCAGTCGATGCAGCTGGTCACGCCGGCCGAGGTCGAGCGCGGCAACCAGCAGCTGCGCGACGCGCTGGAAGGCCGCCGCGGCACCGCGGTGGATGCCGGCCAGGCCGCATCGCTGTCGCTGCTGGAGCAGGTATTCGACAGCAACGGCCTGCGCCAGCAGAACATCCCGGTGCACGGTTCGCGCGTGCGCCTGCGTGGACGCGACCTGCCGCTTGGCGCGGCGCTGAAGATCAACGGCGAAAGCTATCCGCTGGACCAGGACCGCAAGTTCGCCGCCGAATACCTGATGCCGATCGGCCACCACGCCTTCGACGTACGGGTGGAACGGCCGGATGCACCGGTGATCGCGCGGACGCTGCAGGTGGACGTCAGTGGCCGTTACCTGTTCGGGGTCGGCCTGGCCGACGTCACCGTGTACCAGAACAAGGCCAGCGGCGCCGGCCGCGACATCGCCCGCGGCGAACGCGATGACGATGTGCTCAGTGACGGGCGGTTGGCGTTCTACCTGAAGGCCAAGACCCGCGGCCGCTATCTGCTGACCGCGCAGGCCGATACCCAGAACCGGCCGCTGGACGAACTGTTCAGCGGATTCACCACGGCCGATCCGCAGGATCTGTTCCGCAGCCTGGACCCCGATCTGTACTACCCGACCTATGGCGACGATTCGCTGACCCAGCGTGACGTCGATACCATGGGCCGCTTCTACCTGCGCATGGACTGGGACAAGAACCAGGCGCTGTGGGGCAACTACAACACCGGCCTGAGCGGCACCGAGTATGCGCAGTACGTGCGTTCGCTGTACGGCGCAGCGGTGTCGTGGCGGTCGCGCGCGGCCAATGCGTGGGGCGACGCGCAGACCGAGCTGCGGCTGTTCGGCGCGCAGGCCGAGACCGCGCCCGGCCACAGCGAGTTCATCGGTACCGGCGGCAGCCTGTACTACCTGCGCCACGCCAGCATCCTGCGGGGCTCGGACCAGGTGGTGCTGGAGATCCGTGACCGCACCACCGGGCGCGTGGAGCAGCGCGTAGCGCTGGTGCGCGGCGCCGACTACGAGATCGACGCGCTGCAGGGCCGCATCCTGCTGACCCGGCCGCTGGCCCAGGTCAGCCGCGAGAACCTGCGCCGGATCAGCCGCGACGTGCCGCTGGATGGCTACGAGCAGCGCCTGATCGTCGATTACGAATGGGTACCGACCGGCTTCGACAGCGATGACATCACCGCGGGCCTGCGCGGCAAGCACTGGTTCGGCGACCACGTGGCGGTGGGCGCCACCTACGTGGACGAACAGCGGGCCGGTCAGGACTACACCCTGAAGGGCGCCGACCTGACCCTGCAGGCCGGGCGCGGCACCTACCTGAAGGTGGAGCACAGCCGCAGCGAAGCGACCAGTGCCCCGGTGTTCTTCTCCGACAACGGCGGCCTGAGTTTCTCCCGGCTCAATCCGGACGGGCCGCGCGAAGGCGAGGCCAGCGCCGTGGAGGCACGGGTGAACCTGCGCGAACTGGGCTGGACCCAGCGCGACTGGAGCGCGGGCGCGTGGTGGCGGCAGGTCGATGGCGGGTATTCGGTGGGCCGCTTCGACAATGGCCAGCGCGTGCGCGAGCAGGGCGCTGAACTGCTGGGCTACCTCACCGACGATCTCAGCCTGTATGCCCGCTACAGCGAAGCGCGGCGCGGCAGTGAATCGCTGATCCAGGCGCAGGCCACCGCTGAATGGCGCATCGGCGACAACGATCGCCTGTCGGCCGAGCTGCGCCGTGTGCAGGAGGACCGTGGCATCGGCAGCGTGGCGGGGGTGCTGGCGGCGGCGCGCTATACCCATCGCATCGGCACGGCCCTGGATCTCTATGGCGGCGGCCAGCTGACCGTCGACGACGACCACGGTCGCTACGCCGACAACGATGCAGTGGTCGGCGGCGGCACCTACACCTTCGCCAACCAGTCCACGGTCGGCGCGGAGCTGAGCGATGGCGACCGCGGCAGTGCCGCACAGGTCAATGCGGAGTACAAGCTGACCCCGCAGCACAGCTTCTACGGCGCCTTCACCCAGTCCATCGACCGCAGCGAGTACGACCCGCTGTTCAGCCCGAACGCGCAGGACGGCTGGACGCTGGGCCAGCGCTGGCGGCTGTCGGACCAGGTCAACGTGTTCAACGAAAGCCAGTTCCTCAAGTCCGGGCAGGAATCGGGGCTGGCGCACACCTTCGGCATGGACTTCTACCCGGCCGTGGGCTGGAACGCCGGTTTTACCCTCAGCGACGGCACCCTGGACGCCAGCAGCGGCCAGGTCGATCGCAAGGCGGTCAGCCTGTCGGCAGGCCGGACGTCGCCGGGCACCGATTGGCAGAGCAAGCTGGAGTGGCGCCGTGATACCGGTGCCGAGCGCCGCACGCAGTGGGTCAGCACCAACCGTCTCAGCCATCGGCTCAACGACAGCTGGCGGATCGCGGCGCGCTTCAACTACGCCGACACCGACGATGCGATCAACCCGGTGGCCGGGGCACGCTTCATCGAGGCCAATCTCGGCTTCGCCTACCGCCCGTGGGACAACGATCGCTGGGCGTTGTTCGGTCGCTACAGCTATCTGTATGACCTGTCGACCCTGGGCCAGGTCAACGGCGTGGACTACGACCAGCGCACCCAGGTGCTGTCGCTGGAGGGTGTCTACCGCATCGACCCGCGCTGGGAAGTGGCGGCCAAGCTGGCGCGCCGCGAGGGGGAGGTGCGCTACGGGCGCGGCAGCGGCCCGTGGTTCGATTCAGCGACCACGTTCGCTGCGGCGCAGCTGCGCTACGACCTGTTCTACCAGTGGCATGGCCTGCTGGAGCATCGCCTGCTGGATGTCCGCGACGGCGGCCGCCGGCAGGGCTGGCTGGCAGGTGTGGACCGCGATGTCGGCCGCAACTTCCGGGTCGGCGTGGGCTACAACTTCACTGACTTCAGCGATGACCTGACCCGGTTCGACTACACCCATCGCGGTTGGTACCTGAACCTGGTCGGTCGCTATTGAGCGACCGGACCGCCGCGGGTGCCGGGCGTGCCCGGCCCCGCCTCATGCCTGCTTCAGCAGCTCCATCAGCTGGCGCAGGCGGTAGGGCTTGGGCAGGAATTCCACCTGCTCCGGCAGCGGCGGCAGCTGCGAGCGTGCATAGCCGGACGAGAGGATCATCCGCGCCTGCGGCTGGTCGCGCGCCACATGCTCGCTCAGCTCGATGCCCGACATGCCGTTGGGCATGCTGATATCGCTGAATACCACATCGAAGCGGGTATCGCCCTTCAGCAGGGCCACCGCTTCGTGACCATCGCCGGTGGTCGCCACCTCGATGCCGAAATCGCGCAGGGCCAGGCCGATCATCTCGCGCAGATCGTCCTGGTCCTCCACCATCAATACGCGGATGGGATCATCGGTCATGGTCTGTGGTCTCCGTGGCGGGTAGCAGCAGGCTGACCGTGGTGCCGACACCGGGCGTGGTGGACACGTCGACGAAGCCGCCGCTCTGGGTGGTGAATCCGAACACCTGGCTCAGGCCCAGGCCGCTGCCCTTGCCGATGTCCTTGGTGGTGAAGAAGGGTTCGGTCGCGCGTTCGGCCACGTCCGGTGCCATGCCGTGGCCCTCATCGCAGACGCTCAGGGTGACATAGCCCCGTTGCTGGGCGATGTCGGCGTCGGGGTCCAGGCGGTGCTCCAGCGCGGTGGCGATCAGCACGCGACCGCCGTCAAGGGTCGCTTCCACGGCATTGGCGACCAGGTTGGCCAGTGCCGTCTGCAACTGTACCGCGTCGGTGGACAGCATGGGCAGGCCCGGGGCCAGCGCGGTTTCCAGGCTGATCCCGGCCGGGCAGGCGGCCTGCAGGCCCGGCAGCCACTGGCCGATGCGCTGGTTGAGATCCAGCGGCTCGCGGATCAGGGTCTGGCCGGTGCTGAATGCCAGCAGCTGCCGGGTCAGCAGCGCGCCACGGTCACTGGCCGCCTGCGCGGTGGCCAGCAGGGCATTGGCCCGGGCATCGTCGCCCATCCGCGCCGACAGCAGGTCCAGCGCATTGCCGATGGTGGTCAGCAGGTTGTTGAATTCATGGGCCAGGCCGCGGCTGAGCTGGCCGACCGTTTCGAACTGCTGGGTCTGGCGCAGCGCCCGTTGCGCATCCCGGAGCAGCCGTTGCGCCTGCCAGTGCTCGGTGATGTCGCGGGTGATCTTGACGAAGCCCAGCAGCTGACCGTTCTCGACCACCGGTTCGATCACCACGCTGGCGCGGAACGACGAACCGTCACGGCGGACCCGCCAGCCCTCGGCTGCGTGGTGACCATTCTGCGCGGCCAGCTGCAGCAGGCGCTGGGGTTCGCCGGCATCGCGGTCGGCGGGCAGGTAGAAGCGACCGAAATGGGTGCCGATCACTTCGTCCGCGCGGTAGCCCTTGATGCGCTCGGCGCCTGGGTTCCAGCTGCAGACGATGCCGTCGGGATCAAGCAGATACAGCGCATGATCGCGCACGCTGTCGATCAGCAATCGGAGCTGTCGGGAAGGGTCCGTCAGCACGGACGGCGTCGAAGCGGCAGCGACCACGATGGAATGCGTATTACCCCGGTAAGGGACGAGACCGTAGGCAGTGAAGTGTGAAGAAGGTGTGCATGCCGCGCCTGTGCCATTCGTCGTATGCGGCTGAATGCGACAGGGAGTACCATCACCCACCTTTTCTCCCTGGAGCCGACCTGCATGCACGCTGGTACGACCACACGCGATCGCTGGATCTGGATGGTTTCGACGGTACTGGTGGCTGCGACCGCGGCGATGGAGCTGGTCGTGCCGCTGGGCTATGCGGTCTGGCTGGCCTATTTCATGGCGGTCGGGGTGACCGTGTTCCAGCGCAGCACCCGCGTGCCGTTCCTGGTGGCCGGGGTGGCCTGCGTGCTGCTGGCGGTGGGCTACAACGTGGCCCCGGCCAGTTCCAACTCAGCGTTCTCCTTCGTCAACCGCAGCATCGGTGGCACCGCGTTCCTGATGATCGCGCTGATCGTGTCGCGCGCGATCCAGGCGCGGCGCCAGGCGATGCGCGCGCTGTGGCTGCAGGAAGCGGAGAACGCCGTGGCGATGAGCCTGCGCGGTGAACTGGGGCCGGAACAGGTGGCCGAGGCGGCCGCTGCGTCGCTGGCCCTGCAGCTGCAGGCCGAAGTGGCGGCGGTCTATCGCCTGGAAGGCGGGCGCCTGCAGCTGACCGGTGGCCTGGCGATGCCGGCCGGCATGCCGGCGGCGCTGGCGTTGCAGGACGGCATGCCGGGGCAGGTGGCCCGTGACCAGCGGGTGCGCCACCTGCTTGCTGACGAGGCCGCCGTGCTGGAAGTCGAGTCCAGCCTGGGCCGGGTACCGGTACGCGAGCGTATTCTCGCGCCGATCAGCAGCGATGGGGCTGCGGTGGGCGTGATCGAGCTGGGCCGGGTGGCCGCGGGCATCGACCCGTCGCTCGACGACGAACTGCTGGAGCGCTGCGCCGATACCATCGGCATTGCGCTGCGCACCGCACTGCTGCGTGCGCAGCTGGTGGTGCTGCTGGAGGAATCGCAGCGCCAGGGCGAGGAGCTGCAGGCACAGCAGGAAGAACTGCGGGTGGCCAACGAGGAACTGGAAGAGCAGAGCCGCAGCCTGCTGCAGTCGCAGACCCATCTGGAACAGCAGCAGGCCGAGCTGGAACAGAGCAACGTGCAGCTGGAAGAGCGCACCCATGAACTGGAGGCGCAGAAGCAGGCGCTGCTGGTGGCGCAGGGGCAGCTGGTCCGCAACAGCAACGAACTGGCCGCCACCTCGCGCTACAAGTCCGAGTTCCTGGCCAACATGTCGCATGAACTGCGCACGCCGCTGAACAGCTCGCTGATCCTGTCCAAGCTGCTGGCCGACAACAAGGACGGCACCCTGACCGAAGAACAGGTCAAGTACGCCCGCGCGATCCTGTCGTCGAACAATGACCTGCTGGCCCTGATCAACGACATCCTCGACCTGTCCCGCATCGAAGCCGGACACGTCGAACTGGCCGACGAAGTGGTCGTGGTCGACAGCGTGCTGCAGCGGCTGCAGGAAACCTTCGAGCCGATGGCACGGCAGAAGGGCCTGGCCCTGCAGATCGATGCCGACGCGCTGGCGCCGAGCCAGCTGGTGGCAGACAGCCAGCGCCTGCAGCAGATCCTGAAGAACCTGCTGGCCAATGCGCTGAAGTTCACCGAACACGGCAAGGTCAGCCTGCAGGTACGTGCCGGCGGCCACGGTCGCATCCGTTTCGAAGTCTGCGATTCGGGCATCGGCATCGCCCGCGACCAGCTGCAGGTGATCTTCGAGGCGTTCCGCCAGGCCGATGGCAGCACCCGCCGCCGCTATGGCGGCACCGGGCTGGGCCTGTCGATCTCGCGTGACCTCGCCGTGCGCATGGGCGGCGACATCCAGGTGGACAGCGAGCCCGGCCGCGGCAGCTGCTTCATCCTGGAGCTGCCATTGGCCGGCGCGCCGGAAGCTGCGGTGCCGGCAGAGGCCACCGTGGATGCACCGGCGGTGCGGGTGGCGCCGCCGCCGGCCGCACCCGTCGCCGCACCGGCGCCACGCCCGGCGGCCGTCGCCGGCACCGGGGTGCAGGATGACCGCGGCCGTCGGCAGCGCGCCGGGCGGTTGATCCTGGCCGTGGAAGACGATGCTGCGTTCGCCGAAGCGCTGGTGGTGCTGGCCCACGAGATGGAATTCGACTGCGTGGTCGCCACAACCGCCGAGGAGGCACTGGCACTGGCCGTCGAACTGCGGCCCAACGGCATCCTGCTGGACATCGGCCTGCCCGACGTGTCCGGCCTGAGCGTGCTGGAACGGCTGAAGCGCAATCCCGACACCCGCCACATTCCGGTGCACGTGGTCTCGGCGATGGACCGTGGGCAGGTGGCGCGTGAGCTGGGTGCGATCGGGTTTGCGATCAAGCCGACCACGCGCGAACGCCTGGTGGCCGCCATCGAACAACTGGAGCAGACCAGCCAGCGCGACGTGCGCCGCCTGCTGATCGTGGAGGACGACAACGACCTGCGCCGCAACCTGGAGCTGCTGCTGGGGCGTGACCAGCTGCAGATCATCGCGGTGGGCACGCTCGCCGCGGCGCTGGAGCAGCTAAGCAGCGTCACCTTCGACTGCATGGTGATGGACCTGTCGCTGCCCGACGGCAGCGGCTACGATCTGCTCGAACACATGGCCGGTAACGATGACGTGGGCTTCCCGCCGGTCATCGTCTATACCGGCCGCGCGCTCAGCCGCGAGGAAGAGCAGCGCCTGCGCCGCTACTCCAAGAGCATCATCATCAAGGGCGCCCGCTCACCCGAACGCCTGCTGGACGAAGTGACCCTGTTCCTACACAGCGTCGAGGCGAACCTGCCCAGCGACCAGCAGCGGCTGCTGCGTGAAGCGCGCCGCCGCGACACCGTACTCGATGGCCGTACCGTGCTGCTGGCCGAGGACGATGTGCGCAACATCTTCGCGCTGTCCAGCGTTCTGGAACCGCTGGGCGTCACCCTGGAGATCGCGCGCAATGGCCAGGAAGCCCTGGACCGGCTGGCACAGCGCGAGGTCGATCTGGTGCTGATGGACATCATGATGCCGGAGAAGGACGGCCTGACCGCGATGCGCGAGATCCGCGAGCAGCGCCACCTGCAGGACCTGCCGATCATCGCGCTGACCGCCAAGGCGATGCCCGATGACCGCGAGCGCTGCCTGCAGGCCGGTGCCAACGACTACATCGCCAAGCCGATCGATGTCGACAAGCTGGTCTCGCTGTGCCGCGTGTGGTGCTCGCGGCAATGAACGAGCAGGCGCTGTTCGACCTGGAGCTGAAGGTGCTGCTGGAAGCGCTGTACCAGCGCTACCACTACGACTTCCGCAGCTATGCGGTGTCCTCGCTGCGCCGGCGCATCCGCCAGGCGATGCAGCGCTACGAGTGCGAGCGGCTGGCCGACCTGCAGCACCGGCTGCTGCATGAGCCGGAGCTGTTCGCCCAGGCCATGCAGTTCTTCACCGTGCAGGTGTCGGAAATGTTCCGTGACCCGGGCTACTTCCGCCAGCTGCGCGAGACGGTGCTGCCGGTGCTGCGCACCTATCCGTCGGTGAAGCTGTGGGTGGCCGGCTGCAGTACCGGCGAAGAGGTGTGGTCGCTGGCGATCCTGTTGCACGAGGAAGGCCTGCTCGAACGCAGCATCGTCTACGCCACCGACATCAACCCGGCCGCGCTGGCGACCGCCGAGGCCGGTGCCTATGGCATCGACCGCCTGGCGCAGTTCAGCCGCAACTACCTGCAGGCCGGCGGCACCGGATCGTTGTCCGATTACTATTCCACCGCCTACGACGGCGCGGTGTTCGACCGCCAGCTGCGCCGCAACGTGGTCTTCGCCGACCACAGCCTGGCCACCGATACCGTGTTCTCCGAAGTGCACCTGGTGTCCTGCCGCAATGTGCTGATCTACTTCAACCGCGACCTGCAGGACCGCGCCGTCGGCCTGTTCCGCGAGGCGCTGGTGCACCGCGGCTTCCTTGGCCTGGGCAGCAAGGAATCGCTGCAGTTCGGCCAGCACCACGATGCGTTCGAGGTCTGCTCGCGCGAACACCGGGTGTACCGGAAGGTGGCCTGATGGACGCCGCTGCGCTGCCGTCGCTGCTGGTGGTGGGCGCCTCTGCCGGCGGCGTGGCGGCGCTGCAGGCGGTGCTGGGCGCGTTGCCGGCCAAGCTGCCGGTGCCGGTGCTGGTGGTGCTGCACCTGCCGCGCGACCGCAGCAGCCGCATCGCCGAGGTGCTGGCGCCGTACTGTGCGCTGCAGGTGCGCGAGGCCGAGGACAAGCAACCGCTGCAGCCCGGGACGATCAGCTTCGCGCCGCCCGATTACCACCTGCTGGTGGAAGACGCGCAGGCGGTGGCGCTGTCGCTGGATGCGCCGGTGCTGTACTCGCGCCCGGCGATCGATCCGCTGTTCGAATCGGCGGCCGCCGTGTTTGGTCCGCGCGTGCTGGCGCTGCTGCTGACCGGCGCCAGCAGCGATGGCAGTGAAGGCGTGGCAGCCGTACGTGCCGCGGGTGGCCGCGCCTGGCTGCAATGCCCCGACGAGGCCGAGGCATCGCTGATGCCTGCGTCCGCCCTGCAGCACGCCGGCGCCGATGCCGTGCTGCCCCTTGAATTGATGTGCCGTCGTCTGAAGGAGTTGTTTGCATGAACCTGCTGCCACCGGACCCTGCCCAGGCGCAGTCCCCGGTCAACCTGCTGATCGTCGATGACGTGCCGCAGAACCTGGTGGCCATGCAGGCGCTGCTGCGCCGCGAGGGGGTCAACCTGCTGCTGGCCGGTTCCGGCGCACAGGCGCTGGAGCTGCTGCTGGAGCATGAAGTGGCGCTGGCGCTGCTGGATGTGCACATGCCGGAGATCGATGGCTTCACGCTGGCCGAACTCATGCGTGGCTCGCAGCGCAGCCGCGACGTGCCGATCATCTTCCTGACCGCTTCGCCGGATGATCCGGTGCGCGTGTTCAAGGGCTACGAAAGCGGCGCGGTCGACTTCCTGCACAAGCCGGTGGCGCCGCAGGTGATCCTGAGCAAGGTCAACGTGTTCATCGAGCTTTACCAGCAGCGGCAGCTGCTGAAGGCGCGCAACGAGGCGCTGGAGCGAGCGCTCAAGCTCAACGAAACCATGGCCGCGGTGCTCACCCACGACCTGCGCACGCCGTTGTCGGCGATCCTGCTGTGCGCCGACAAGCTGAGCCTGGAGCTGCCGCCCGGCAATCCGGGTGCGCAGCAGACCCTGAAGTACCTGGAAGCCAGCACGATGCGGATGGCACGCATGGTCGAACAGCTGCTGGACTTCTCGCGCATCCGCAGCGGCGGCCTGCGCCTGCAGACCGCAGCCTGCGATCTGGCCGAGGTGACCCGCGCAGTGCTGACCGAAGCCACCGGCGTCGACGGTGGCGGGCGCATCGCCTTCGATGTGACCGGCGATGCCTGCCTGCACGGCGATATGGACCGGCTGGGGCAGATCGCTGCGAACCTGGTGGGCAATGCACTGACCCACGGCGGCGCCGATGGCGTGGCGGTGCAGGTCGATGGCACCGATGCGCGCACGGTGGCACTGCGGGTGCGCAACCCAGGGCAGATCGACGCAGCGCTGCTGCCGCGCCTGTTCGAGCCGTTCAAGGCCAGCTTCCACCAGAGCAAGGGGCTGGGCCTTGGCCTGTACATCGTCGACCAGTTCGTGCGCGCGCACGGCGGACGGCTGAGCGCGCGCAACGAGGACGGCCAGGTGGTGTTCGAAGCGTTGCTGCCGCGTCGTGGCGACGCCCGTGCGGCCGTTTCCTGAATTCTTCAGCCAGTACCGGCACAGTGTGAGACGGACTCGTCCGCAACTGTTACCGTGCTCGCTCACGTTGCCAAGGACTGCTCATGCCACTTCGCGCCATCGCCTATGTCAGCCAGGCAAAGCCCGATCTTTCCGATCAACGGCTGCGCACGCTGGTTGACGACGCCGCGCGCTTCAACAAGCTGGCGGGGGTGACCGGCGTGCTGCTGCACGATGGGCAGCGCTTCCTGCAGTACATCGAAGGCCCCCCGGACGGCATCGATTCGGTCTACGAGCGCATCCTGCAGGCCGGCAGCCATGTCGACATCGTCGAACTGGCGCGCAGTCGCCTGGGGCAGCGCCAGTTCCCGTACTGGGCGATGCGTGCGCTGCCGGTCGATGCGGCGATGCTGCGCCAGCTTTCCGCTGGCGACTGGTCCGGTTTCACCCGCACGCTGCAGGGCGACCGCGCACAGCCGACGGCGGTGGACCTGCTGACCGAGGTGGTACGCCCGGCGCTCAGCGCGGGCTGAATGCCCCTACGCCTTCGGCGGCGCGCAGTACGCTGCGTGCAGGGCCTGCAGCACCCCCAGTGCAGGGCCATCCAGCATCCGGTAGTGCAGGCTCTGCGCCTGACGCCGGGTTGCCACCACCTGCAGCCCGCGCAGTACCGCCAGGTGCTGCGACAGCGCCGAGGCACTCAAGCCGGTCAATGCCTGCAGTTCCGGCACCGGCGCTTCGCCCTCCACCAGACGGCACAGGACCTGCAGCCGGGCCGGGTGCGCCAGCGATTTGAGCAGGGCCGCTGCCTGTCCGGCATGCTTGGCCATGGCGGCGCTGTCGGGCGTGGTGCGGGGCATGGCTTGACCCTGTGATTCAGAAACGTCTAATTTAGATATATCTAAATTAAAGGGCAAGCCAATGCAGGAACGTGCCGGGAGCAGGGCATGAACGTGCCGTGGGCCGCCGTCGCTGGCGGAGCGTTGATCGGTGGCGCGGCGGTGCTGCTGCTGGCCACCCTGGGCCGCGTCGCCGGCATCAGCGGAATCGCCGCCGGGACGCTGACCGCGCCGCAGGGCGATCGCCGCTGGCGCTGGGCATTCCTGCTCGGGCTGGTGTTCGCCGCCGGCGCGGTGCTGTACTGGCAGGCGGCGCCGGGGCAACCGCCGCGCGGGTTGCTGCGCGATGCGCTGCCGGCCTGGCAGCTGCTGGCGGCCGGCCTGCTGGTCGGCGTGGGTACCCGTCTGGGCCAGGGCTGTACCAGTGGACATGGCGTCTGCGGGCTGGGGCGCGGCGCGCGGCGGTCGCTGGTGGCGGTGCTGGTGTTCATGGCCTGCGCGATGCTCACCACCTTCCTGGTGCGGCATGGCGGAGCCCTGGCATGAACCGGACGCTATGGGCGGCCACTGCCGCAGGCGCCCTGTTCGGGGCCGGGCTTGCGCTTGCCGGCATGACCGATCCGCGCCGCGTGCTGGGCTTCCTGGATGTGGCGGGCGATTTCGATCCCACCCTGGCCTGGGTGCTGGCCGCGGCGGTGCTGGTCAGTGCACTGGGTCAACGCTGGGTGCTGCGGCATCGGCGGCCGCGATGCGCGGCACGCTTCCAGCTGCCGCGCGCGCAGGGTATCGACGCACGCCTGCTGCTGGGCGCGGTGCTGTTCGGCATCGGCTGGGGCTGGGCCGGTTACTGCCCAGGGCCGGCGCTGGCGGGCCTGGCCGTCGGTTCACGCGAAGCGCTGTGGTTCGTGCCGGCGATGCTGGCCGGGTTCTGGCTGCACGATCGCGGGCGGCGCTGAGGCTTCACCTGCGTCTCACCCTGCCGGGGTTCAGATGGAGCCCTCACGGGGAAAGGAGCAGGGCATGGCGCGGATGACATGGACGGGCAGCGTGCTGCTGGCACTGGCCGCCTGGGCGGCAGCGATGCCTGCACCGGCCTGCACGCGGGCGGTGTATCTGGGCGACAACGGCGATGTGATCACGGCCCGTTCGATGGACTGGAAGGTCGATGTCGCGACCAATCTCTACGTGCTGCCGCGCGGTATCGCCCGCACCGGCCTGGCCGGTCCGAACTCGATCGCATGGACCGCGCGCTATGGCAGTGTGGTCGCCACCGGCTACGACGTCTCCACCACCGATGGCATGAACGAGAAGGGCCTGGTCGCCAACCTGCTGTGGCTGGTCGAGTCGGAATATCCGGCCCAGCGCGGCAGCAAGCCGGGCCTGTCGATCTCGCTGTGGGCGCAGTACGTGCTGGACAACTTCGCGACGGTCGAGGAGGCCGTCGCCGCACTGCGGCGCGAGCCGTACGCGATCGTGACCGACAAGGTGCCGGGCGAGGACCGCCAGGCCACGCTGCACCTGTCGCTGTCCGATGCAAAGGGGGACAGCGCCATCGTCGAGTACATCGGTGGCCGCCAGGTGATCCATCATGACCGCCGCTACCAGGTGATGACCAACTCGCCGGTGTTCGACCAGCAGCTGGCCCTGAACAGCTACTGGCAGCAGATCGGTGGCACGGTGATGCTGCCGGGCACCAACCGTTCCGCCGACCGCTTCGCGCGTGCTTCGTTCTACATCAACGCGATCCCGAAGGCCGAGGATCCGGTGGAGGCGCTGGCCAGCGTGTTCAGCGTGATCCGCAACGCATCGGTGCCCTATGGCATCACCACGCCGGGCGAGCCGAACATTTCCTCGACCCGATGGCGCACCGTGGCCGACCACAAGCGGCGCCTGTATTTCTTCGAGTCGGCGCTGACCCCGAACACGTTCTGGGTCGATCTGAACAAGGTCGACTTCGCAGGCAAGGTGCTCAAGCTCGACCTCGGCCCGGACCAGCGCAATACCTTCGCCGGTGATGCGCTGGACAAGTTCGTGCCCAGCGCACCGTTCACCTTCCTCGGCGTCGACGGCTGAGCTGATGCGCTTGCTGCCGGTCTTCGCTCCGGGCGCCCGGCGGACCGGCAGCGGAGCAGGGGGCGGCGAGCACGTCGCCCCGCGCCGGCATTGCGTTGCAGGGAAACGGCGGCACGCGCACACTCGGAACATGGGCGCGATCTTCCACCTTCGACAGTATGGCCAGGCCACCGGCCTTGACCGGCACGACTACGCGCAGTGGGTGCTGCCGCTGCAGGGCGAGCTGCAGTTCGAGATGGAAGGGCGCGGCGGTCGCCTGGACCTGCTGCAGGGTGCGTTTGTCGCCGCTGGCGAGGCGCACGACCAGATGGCCGACGGCCCCAACGGATTCGTGATCGTCGACTGTGCTCCCGGCGTGCTCGATGACGATACCCAGCAGCATCTCTGCCGCCAGCGCTGGCTGCACCTGCCGCTGTCGCTGCGGCTGGCCCTGGCGCAGGTGCGGCAGGGCCAGCCGTTGCCCGCCCTGCTGCCGCATCTGCTGCAGGTATTCGCCCCCGCAGGCAGTGGCGCGCGCATGCAGGGACTGTGTGCGGCGGTTCGTGCCGCGCCCGGGCAACCGTGGCCGGTGGCGCGCATGGCCGCCTTCGTCGGAGTCAGCGAGAGCCGCCTGCATGCGCTGTTCGTGCGCGAGTTCGGACTCAGCCCGCAGGCCTGGCTCAGTGCCTGCCGGCTGCGCTGGGCCAAGCATCGGCTGCGCACCAGCACGCTGCCGATCAGCGAGATCGCGCTGGCAGCAGGGTATTCCGAGCAGAGCGCGCTGACCCGCGCGTTGCGCCGTGAGTGCGGGCTGACCCCGGCGGCCTGGCGCAGGGGCGCGGCCTGATCGGCAGCGCCGGCTGCAGTGAAACGGCGCGTCGGGGCAGGGCAGTAGTCTGGGTCAAGAACGTGCACCGCACCGGCAATTACACTGCGCGGCCTGTTCTCTCCCCCGGAACCTGCAATGCGCAACACTCCGATTGCCCTGGGCATCGCCAACGGCGTGGCCGCCGGTGCGCTGTGGGGCGTGGTCTTCCTCGCCCCCGCGGTGTTGAACGGCTTCAACGCGCTGCAGTTGTCGGCCGGCCGTTACCTGGTCTATGGCGCGATCGCCGTGATCCTGCTGCTGCCGCGCTGGAAACGGCTGGCGCCGAAGCTGGGCGGTGCCGAATGGCGAGGGCTGTTGTGGCTCAGCCTGGCCGGCAACCTGGTGTACTTCCTGCTGCTGGCCACGGCCGTGCAATGGGCCGGCGGTGCCGCCGCCTCGCTGATCGTCGGCCTGATCCCGGTGGTGGTGACCCTGGTGGGCGTGCGCGAGAAGGGGGCGGTGCCGTTGAAGCAGCTGATGCCGGCGCTGGCGCTGTGCGTGGCCGGGGTGGCGCTGGTCGGCTGGGAAGCGCTGATGTCCGAGCACCTTGGCACGCCGTGGCGGCAACGCCTGGTCGGCCTGCTGTGCGCATTCGGGGCCTTGTTCTCGTGGGCGCTGTACTCGATCGGCAACAGCCGCTGGCTGGCGCGGCGACCGGACCTCTCCAGCCACGACTGGTCGCTGCTGACCGGCGTCACCACCGGTGGCCTGTCGCTGCTGCTGGTGCCGATGGCCTTCATCGGCCACAGCGGCGCGCACTCGCCGGCACAGTGGAGCGCCTTCTGGGCGATCAGCGCCGGCGTGGCGGTGATCGCCTCGATCCTTGGCAACGCCTTCTGGAACCGCGCCAGCCGCCTGCTGCCATTGACCCTGACCGGGCAGATGATCGTGTTCGAGACACTGTTCGCGCTGCTGTACGCGTTCGCCTGGCAACGGCGCTGGCCGACCCTGCTGGAGGCGTTGGCGATCGTGTTGCTGGTGGCTGGCGTGATGCTGTGCGCACACGCCCATCGCACACCGCGGGCGATCGCCGAACATGCCGGTTGAATGGGCTCGTCAAGCGTGCTGATGGCGACTTGGTCTCAGTTGCAACCAAATGCCGGCACGTTCGCGGATGATCGCGGCCGCGATTTTTTGCATCGCAGCACTTGACAGCCGCCGGGGTGGCGGTGTTTTCTGTACCCCATGGTCCTTGATGCCGCCACCGCCCGCCTGATCGCCCCCGCTTGCGCGGGCCGTTCGACTGCGCCGGTTGCCATCACCACCATTACCACCACCACCGACACCACTGCCCTGGTGCGGCCCGTCGTCTTCGTGTAACTCCCGAAAACCACGGCCCCGCACCATCCAGGTGGCGGGGAAACTCGACCATCTGCATGCGACGGGGCCTCCTGCCGAGGTCTGCATGTCTTCCATCGCCCCCGCCCATCCCGCCGCCCCGGCCGCTCTGACCACGCAGTCCACCGTCGTGCACAAGTTCGGCGGTACCTCGGTGGCCGACGCCGAGCGCTACCGCCACGTCGCCGGCCTGCTGCTGGCCCGGCCCGAAACCCTGCAGGTCACCGTTGTTTCGGCGATGAAGGGCGTCACCGATGCGCTGATCGAGCTGGCGCAGCTGGCCGCTGCCGGCGATGGCGGCTGGCAGGAGGCCTGGCACGCGCTGCGCGCGCGTCATCGCGGCGCAGCGGTCGCGCTGCTCGGCGAACAGGTGGGCGATACCGTGGAATGGATCGATGCACGCTTCGCGCAGCTGGCCGAGGTGCTGGGTGCGCTGGCGGTCATCGGCGAATTGCCGCGGGAGGTGCTCGACCGCGTGCAGGGTCTGGGCGAGGTGTTCTCCGCACAGCTGCTTGGCAGCCACCTGCGCGCGCTGGGCGAACCCTGCGCGGTGCTCGATGCACGCGACGTGCTGGTGGTCGGGCACGGCGAGCTGGGCGTGGATGTCGACTGGGACGCCAGCGCCGCACGCCTGGCGGGCTGGCGCCTGCAGCATCCGCAGCCGCGCGTGGTCGCCACCGGGTTCGTCGCCCGTGACCGCCAGGGCCGGGTGACCACGCTCGGCCGCAACGGCAGCGACTACTCCGGCGCGATCTTCGCTGCCCTGTTCAATGCCGACGAGCTGCACATCTGGACGGATGTCGATGGCGTGCTGTCGGCCGATCCGCGGCTGGTGCCCGGCGCAGTGCAGCTGCAGTCGCTGAGCTATGACGAAGCCTGCGAGCTGGCCTACTTCGGTGCCAAGGTGGTGCATCCGCAGACCATGTCGCCGGCGATCCGGCTTGGCCTGCCGATCATCATCCGCAATACCTTCCAGCCGGCCCATCCGGGCACCCGGATCAGCGCCGAACGCTCGCCGCGCGGGCCGGTGAAGGGCCTGACGCTGAGTACGGAGCTGGCGCTGCTGAACCTGGAGGGCACCGGTCTGATCGGCGTCCCGGGTACGGCCGAGCGGGTGTTCGCAGCGCTGCGCCAGGCCCAGGTCTCGGTGGTGATGATCTCGCAGGGTTCGTCGGAGCATTCGATCTGCTGCGTGGTGCGCGCGGCGGAGGCGGGGCGCGGGCGCGATGCGGTGCTGCAGGCGTTCTCGCACGAACTGGCGGCGGGCCAGGTGCAGCGCGTGCAGGTCAGTGAAGGGGTCAGCGTGCTGGCGGCGGTCGGCGACGGCATGGCCGGCCAGCCCGGCGTGGCCGCGCGCCTGTTCGAGGCGCTGGGCCGGGCCCAGGTCAACATCCTGGCGATCGCGCAGGGCTCGTCCGAGCGCAACATCTCGGTCGCGGTGGCGGCTGCCGACGCCACCCGTGCCCTGCGCGCGGCGCATGCCGGCTTCTGGCTGTCGCCGCAGACGTTCGCGGTGGGCGTGATCGGTCCGGGCAACGTCGGCGCCGCGCTGCTGGACCAGCTGCTGGCCGCGCGCCCGCAACTGCTGGCCAAGGCCAACATCGACCTGCGCCTGCGCGCGCTGGCCTCGCGTTCACGCATGCGGCTGGAGGCCGATGGCCTGCATGACGACTGGCGGCAGGCCCTGCAGGGCGATGCCGAAGCCAGCGATCTTGACCGCTTCACCGAGCACCTGCTGGCGGCCCATCTGCCGCACGCCGTGGTGATCGACTGCAGCGGCAGCGCCGAGGTGGCCGAACGCTACGAGGGCTGGCTGGCCGCCGGCATCCATGTGGTGACCCCGAACAAGCAGGCCGGTGCCGGTCCGCTTGCGCGCTACCAGCGCATCCGAGCCGCCGCGGCGGCCAGTGGTGCGCGCTTCCGCTACGAGGCCACGGTCGGCGCCGGCCTGCCGGTGATCACCACGCTGCGTGACCTGGTCGATACCGGCGATGAGGTGCTGGCGGTGGAGGGCATCTTCTCCGGCACGCTGGCCTGGCTGTTCAACCGCTTCGACGGCAGCCAGCCGTTCTCGGCGCTGGTCGCGCAGGCACGCTCGATGGGCTACACCGAACCGGATCCGCGCGATGACCTGTCCGGTGTGGACGTGGCACGCAAGCTGGTGATCCTGGCCCGCGAGGCCGGCCATGCGTTGAGCCTGGAGCAGGTGCAGGTGGAGAGCCTGGTGCCGGCACCGCTGCGCGAGGGCAGCGTGGAGGACTTCATGGCGCGGCTGCACGCATCCGATGCCGGCCTGCTGCAACGGCTGCAGGATGCGCGTGCGCGCGGCGCGGTGCTGCGTTATGTCGCCCGCCTGGGCGCCGATGGCGCATCGGTGGGCCTGCAGGAACTGCCGGCCGACCATGCCTTCGCCAACCTGCGGCTAACCGACAACGTGGTGCAGTTCCGCACCCGCCGCTACTGCGACAACCCGCTGGTGGTGCAGGGCCCGGGTGCGGGGCCGGAAGTCACCGCTGCCGGTGTGTTCGCCGACCTGCTGCGGGTGGCTGCCGGCGAAGGAGCGCGCCTGTGATCGCACGTGCGTTCGCCCCGGCATCGGTGGCCAACGTGGCCGTGGGCTTTGACATCCTCGGTCACGCCATCGCCGGCGTCGGCGATACCGTGACGGTACGACGCATCGATACGCCGACGGTGCGCATCGATGCGATCCGTGGCAGCGCGGTCGCCTTGCCACTGGACGCGGCCGGCAATACCGCCGGTGCCGCATTGCTGTCGCTGCGTGACGGTCTGGGCCTGGGCTTCGGCTTTGCCGTGGAGATCGACAAGGGCATTCCGTTCGGTTCGGGCATGGGCGGCTCGGCCGCGTCATGCGTGGCGGCCCTGGTCGCGGCCAACGCGCTGCTGGATGTGCCGTTGCCGCGCGAGGCCCTGTACCGGTACGCGCTCGATGGCGAAGCGGTGGCCAGCGGTGGCCGCCACGGCGACAACGTCGGCCCGTTGCTGCTGGGCGGGCTGGCGCTGTGCACGGCCGATCGGCTGCTGTCGATTCCGGTGCCGGCCGGCTGGCACAGCCTGCTGGTGCATCCACACGCAGTGCTGGAAACCCGGCGCGCGCGCCAGGCGTTGCAGGGCAGCTATGCCTTGGGTGAGTTCGTTGCCCAGAGCGCCAACCTGGCGCTGGTCCTGAGCGGCTGCCATCGCGGCGATGCCTCGCTGGTGCGTGCGGGCCTGCGCGATGTACTGGTGGAGCCGCGCCGGGCCGGGCTGATCACCGGCTTCGAGGCGGCACGCGACGCAGCGCTGTCGGCCGCTGCGCTGGGCGCCGGCATTTCCGGCGCCGGTCCCAGCGTGTTCGCCTGGTTCGAAGACGCTGATCAGGCGCATGCCGCGGTGGCACCGGTGCGTGCGGCGTTCGCCGCTGCCGGCGTCGACAGCGATGCGTGGGTGTCGCCGCTGGATGCTGCGGGTGCGCGGCTGTGCTGAATCCTTCCCCTCTCCTGGAACCCTGTCCCATGCAATTTGTTTCGACCCGAGGCCAAGCACCGGCCGTTGGCCTCAGCGCGGCGATCGCCGCCGGGCTGGCACCCGATGGCGGGCTGTACGTGCCCCAGGCGCTACCCGCGCCGCGTGCGCTACAGGCCGGCGCAACCCTGGCCGACACCGCCGCCGATCTGCTGGCGCCGTTCTTCGCCGGGGATGCGCTGGCAGAGGCGCTGCCGTCGATCTGCAGCGCGGCCTTCAACTTCCCGGTGCCGTTGCGCGCGCTCGCTGCCGGCGACCACGTGCTTGAGCTGTTCCATGGCCCGACGGCGGCCTTCAAGGACATCGGCGCGCGCTTCCTGGCCGGCACCCTGTCGCGGCTGCAGGCGGGCCAGGATCGCGACCTGACGATCGTGGTGGCCACCTCCGGCGATACCGGGGCTGCTGTGGCCGCGGCCTTCCACCGCCAGCCGGGGGTACGGGTGGTGGTGCTGTACCCCGACGGTCGCGTGTCACCGCGGCAGGCACATCAGCTGGGCTGCTTCGGCGACAACATCCGGGCACTGCGCGTGGCCGGTTCGTTCGATGACTGCCAGGCCATGGCCAAGCAGGCCCTGGCCGATCGCCCGCTGCAGGCACAGGTGCCGTTGAGTTCGGCCAACAGCATCAGCCTGGGCCGGCTGCTGCCGCAGATGAGCTACTACGCGCACGCGGCGCTGGGCCACCACGCGCAGCATCGGCGCCGCCTCAACCTGGTGGTGCCGACCGGCAACCTCGGCAACGCGATGGCGGCGGTGCTGGCACGCGCACTGGGCGTGCCGATCGGCCAGATCGTGCTGGCCACCAATGCGAACGCCGTGCTGCCGTCCTACTTCAATGGCGGCGCGTACCAGCCGCAGGCCAGCGTTGCCACCGTTGCCAATGCGATGGATGTGGGCGCACCGAGCAACTTCGAGCGGCTGCGCTGGCTCTATCACGGCGATGACGCAGAGCTGCGCGCGGCGTTCCGTGCGTTCGCGGTGGACGACGTGACCATCCGCGCCACGATTGCGTCAGCGCATGCCAGCCGCGGCGAACGGGTGTGCCCGCACACGGCCACGGCGGTAAAGGTGCTGCAGGACCTGCGCGCGGGCGGTGCCAAGGGCGACTGGGCGGTGGTGGCCACCGCGCATCCGGCCAAGTTCGAGGCCGTGGTCGAGCCGTTGATCGGTGAACCCGTGGCCGTGCCGCCGGCATTGGATGCGTTGTTGCAGCGGCCGGCGCATGCCGAACCGTTGGCGGCCGATTACGCGGCGTTGCGCGAGGTGTTGCTGCGTTGGTAGCGCCGAGCCATGCCCGGCTGCTGTTCGCGCACCACAGGTAGCGCCGGGCCATGCCCGGCGAGCGCAGCGGCTCAGATCAACCCTTCACCGGCCAGCCCGCGCAACCCGTCCTCGTCGAGGATCTCCACCACGTTCAGGTGGGGCAGGGCAATCAGCCCCTGCTGGCGCAGCTTGGTGAAGGTGCGGCTGACCGTTTCCATGGTCAGGCCCAGGTGGTCGGCGATATCGCCGCGGCCCATCGGCAGCGACACGCGCAGGCCGTCGCCGCCGAGCCGGGCCTCGCGTGCGGCCAGCCGCAGCAGGAAGTCGGCCAGTTTCTCCGCCGGTTGCAGCCGGGCCAGCGCCAGCGCGGCATCCTGTGCGGCGTCCAGCTCCTGGCAGGCGCGTTGCAGCAGCTTGCGTTCCAGGTGCGGGAAACGGGCGCGCAGGCCCTTCATCTGCGGCAGCGCGACGCGGCACACACGGCTATCGGCAATGGCCTCGATATCGTAGCGATGGTGGTCGCTGCCGCTCAGGCCCAGGTAGTCGCCCGGCAGCACGAAGCCGTTGATCTGGCGCCGGCCGTCAGCCAGCGTGCGCACCAGGCGCAGCGCACCGGCGGTCAATGTATAGACATGCTGGCGTTCTTCGCCGGTCCGGGCCAGCGTGCCGCCCATCGTCACCTGCTGCGAAACAGTGACCTGCTCCAGCGCCTGCACTTCATCGGGCGACAGCGCCGAGCACACCGCAAGGTGGCGAACCGAGCAGTGCAGGCAGTCCAGCGTGGTGCAGGACGGCGCAGCGGGATCGTTGGCGGCGGGCGGGGCGCCGGAAGGCCGGGACATGTTGCGTGGGCGTATCGCGGGCGGGGGAGGCCTTTATGATACTTCAAGCGGCCGTTGCACCCGAATTCCACGGCCACGCGATGCGGGGCGCTAGAATGTCGCCCCCTCCCACGTCCCCGTTCCCGCAGGAGTTCCGCCCGTGATCAAGCCCCGTACCCCGCCCGGCACCCTTGAACTGCTGCCGCGCGAGCAGATTGCGTTCCAGCGCATGCTGGACGTCATCCGCCGCAACTACGAGCGCTTCGGGTTCCTGCCGGTGGAGACGCCGGTGTTCGAGCTGTCCGACGTCCTGCTGACCAAGTCCGGGGGCGAGACCGAGCGCCAGGTGTACTTCGTGCAGTCCACCGGCGCGCTGGCCAATGCGGCCGAGTCGGGCGACCGATCGCTGCCGGAGATGGCGCTGCGCTTCGACCTGACCGTGCCGCTGGCGCGTTACGTGGCCGAGCACGAACACGAACTGACCTTCCCGTTCCGCCGCTACCAGATGCAGCGCGTCTATCGTGGCGAGCGTGCCCAGCGCGGTCGATTCCGCGAGTTCTACCAGTGCGACATCGACGTGATCGGCAAGGACAGCCTGAGCGTGCGTTATGACGCCGAAGTGCTGGCGGTCATCCACGCGGTGTTCTCGGAGCTGCGTATCGGCGATTTCAGCATCCAGTTGAACAACCGCAAGCTGATGCGGGGCTTCTTCGAGGCCCAAGGCGTCATTGATGGCGATCTGCAGGCCTTGGTGCTTCGGGAAGTGGACAAGCTGGACAAGCGCGGTCCCGATTACGTGCGTGAGACTCTCGTTGGGCCAGATTTTGGTTTAGAGCCTGCGGCAGTTCAGCGCATCCTCGACTTCGTTGAGATTCGTTCGAGTTCTTTCGACGACGCACTCGCCAAGATCGACAAGGTGGTCGACGCGGTTCAGTCTCTGAGCGGTGGCAGCGAGCAATTGCACGCAGGTGCCGCCGAGCTGCGTGAAGTGCTGCAGCTGGTGCAGGCACTGGGCGTGCCGGAAAGTGCCTACTGCCTCAATTTCTCGATTGCGCGCGGCCTGGATTACTACACCGGTACTGTCTACGAAACCACCCTGACCGATCACCCGCAGATCGGTTCGATCTGCTCCGGTGGCCGCTACGAGGATCTGGCCAGCCACTACAGCAAGTCGAAGCTGCCCGGCGTGGGCATCTCCATCGGCCTGTCGCGCCTGTTCTGGCAGCTGCGCGAAGCCGGCTTGATCGACGGCATCGAGGCCAGCAGCGTGCAGGCACTGGTGGCGCTGATGGACGAACAGGGCATGCCGGAATCGTTGGATATCGCCCGTCGCCTGCGCGCCGGCGGCATCAACACCGAAGTGCAGATGGAGCCGAAGAAGATCGGCAAGCAGTTCCAGTACGCGGCCAAGGCCGGCATCCGCTTCGTCGCGCTGGCTGGCGAGGACGAGCTGGCGCGCGGCGTGGTGGCGGTGAAGGATCTGCTGCGCGAGCAGCAGTTCGAAGTCTCCCGCGACGAGCTGGCCAGCACCCTGCAGGTCGAGCTGGAACAGTCGAAGGTGATGTGACCGCCCGCGTCCACCACGCCGCCGATCAACACAGACGCCCACCACCCGGTGGGCGTCTGCGTTTACGGGACACGGCGGTCGGGTCCGCGCCCGGCCGCGTGGCGTGATTTGACGCACTGCGCAAGAATGCGCTAATGTACTAACGCGCTATTACATTGATGCAAGAGTCCTGCCCGTGAAAGCCCGTCCCGACATCACCGCCAAAGACCCCAAGGCCGACCTGCAGGCGCTGGCCCAGGCCTTCGCCGCCCTGCGCGAACCGGAGCAGGTCGAAGCTTTCCTGCGTGACCTGTGCACCCCGGCCGAACTGGAAGCCATGGCCGACCGCTGGAAGGTGGTGCCGCTGCTGCAGCAGGGCGTGCCCTACCGCGAAATCCATGAACGCACCGGTGTCAGCGTGACCACCACCGGGCGGGTGGCGCGCACGCTCGAGCACGGCCATCGAGGCTATGCCGCTGCCATCGACCGCCTTGCCGCGCGCTGATCCGCGCCCCGTTCCGACCTTCGAGACCTCCCCCATGAGTGCAACCCAGGCAGCGCCGGCGCGAGACCGGCTGCGTATCGCCATCCAGAAGAGCGGCCGGCTGGCCGAACCCGCCCGCAACCTGCTCAGCGCCTGTGGCCTGAGCTGGCGCGAAAGCCGCGACAAGCTGTTCTGCTACGGCGAGTCGCTGCCGGTGGACCTGCTGCTGGTGCGCGACGACGACATCCCCGGCCTGATCGCCGACGGCGTCTGCGACCTCGGCATCGTCGGCCGCAACGAACTGGATGAGCAGGCCGCTGCACGTCGCCAGCTCGGCCTGCCCGATGCCTACCAGGCGCTGCGCGGGCTGGGCTTCGGCCAGTGCCGGCTGATGCTGGCGGTGCCGGAGGAGTGGCAGTGGCAGGGGCCTGCGCAGCTGGCGGGCACGCGCATCGCTACCAGCTACCCGGCCATCCTCAGCCAGTGGCTGGCGGCGCAAGGCGTGCAGGCACAGGTGGTGGAGCTGTCCGGTTCGGTCGAGATCGCTCCCCGCCTGGGTACCGCCGACCTGATCTGCGACCTGGTTTCCAGCGGTGCCACGCTGCGCGCCAACCAGTTGACCCCGGTGCACAACCTGCTGGACAGCGAAGCGGTGCTGGCAGGTGCGGTGCGCATTCCCGACGACGCCCGCGGCGCGCTGCGCAGCATGCTGCTGCGCCGGCTGGACGGTGTGGTGCAGCGCCAGGACCGCAAGCTGCTGATGTTCCGCGCGGCCGAAGACCGCGTGGCGGCGTTGGCAGACCTGTTGGCCGATGCCGAGCCGTTGGTGCGTTTGCCAGCCGATGGCGGCGCGTTGCGGCTGCAGACCATGTGCCCGGGGCCATTGACCTGGCAGCGCATGGAAGAGCTGGAGCGCGCCGGTGCGCAGGGCCTGATGGTACTGAGCGTGGAGCGGTCGCTGGCATGAATCGTCTGATCTGGTCACACCTTGATGACGCTGCGCGCGGTGCAGCCCTGACCCGCCCGGTGCAGGCCGTTGCACAGCAGACCCGCCAGGCGGTGGCGGCGCTGATCGCGCAGGTGCGCGCTCAGGGCGATGAGGCACTGCGTTCGATCACCGCGCGCTTCGATGGCGTCGCGCTGGACGGCTTTGAAGTCACCGACGCCGAATTCGCCGCTGCCGAAGCGACGATTCCGGCGACGCTTCGCCAGGCCATGGTCGACGCGGCCGACCGCATCACGCGCTTCCACCGCGCCGGCATGGGCCAGGGCTATGCTGTTGAAACCGCGCCGGGCGTGGTCTGCGAACGCATGCTGCGGCCGATCGGCCGGGTCGGCCTGTATGTGCCGGCCGGCAGCGCGCCGCTGCCCTCGACCGCGCTGATGCTGGGCGTTCCCGCACGCCTGGCCGGGTGCCCGCAGGTGGTGCTGTGCACGCCGCCGCGTGCCGATGGCACGGCTGATCCAGCGGTGCTGGTGGCAGCGCGCCTGACCGGCGTGCAGCGCGTGTTCAAGCTGGGCGGTGCGCAGGCAATCGCTGCGATGGCCTACGGTACCGCCAGCATCCCGGCCTGCGACAAGCTGTTCGGGCCGGGCAACAGTTTCGTGACCGAGGCCAAGCAGCAGGTCGCGCAGGACGGTGCAGCGGCGATCGACATGCCGGCCGGTCCATCCGAGGTGCTGGTGATCGCCGACGCCGGTGCCACCCCTGCCTTCGTAGCCGCCGATCTGCTGTCGCAGGCCGAGCACGGCCCGGATTCGCAGGTCGTGCTGCTCACCGATGATGCGGCGATGCTGGCCGCGGTCGAGGCGGAGGTGCAGCGCCAGCTCGCACGGCTGCCGCGGCAGGAGATCGCGCGGCAGGCGCTGTCGGCTTCGCAGCTGATCCTGGTGGACACGCTGGATGATGCGTTCGCCATCAGCAACCGCTACGCGCCCGAGCACCTGATCCTGGCGCTGCGCGAACCCCGCCGTTGGCTGGACCAGGTGCAGGCGGCCGGCTCGGTGTTCCTGGGTGACTACACGCCTGAAGCCCTGGGCGACTATTGCAGCGGCACCAACCACGTGCTGCCCACCGCGGGTGCTGCGCGTGCCTACAGCGGGGTCAGCGTGGCCAGCTTCCAGAACCTGATCAGCGTGCAGAGCGCCAGCGCAGAGGGCCTGGCCGCGATAGGTGGCTGCGCGCGCATCCTGGCCCGTGCCGAAGGCCTGGACGCGCACGAACGGGCGGTGGCGCTGCGCATGGAGGTGGCCGCATGAGCGCCATCAATGACGTGCTGGCGCTGGTGCGCCCGGACCTGCAGGCCTTCGCCGGGTACAGCTCGGCGCGCAGTGCGGCGGTACAGGGCGATGTCTGGCTGAACGCCAATGAATCGGCCTGGGCCAATCCGGCCGATGCCAGCGGCGCCAGCCGGCGCTATCCGGAACCGCAGCCCGGCGCGCTGCGTGCCGCGCTGGCTGCGCTGTACCAGGTGCAGCCGGACCAGCTGCTGCTGGGCCGGGGCAGCGACGAGGCCATCGATCTGCTGGTGCGCGCACTGTGCGTGCCCGGCCGCGATGGCGTGCTGGTCACCCCGCCGGTGTTCGGCATGTACGCCGTCTGCGCCAACCTGCAGCGCGCGCCGCTGATCGAAGTGCCGCTGGTGGACAACGCGCAGGGCCTGCGCGCCGACCTGGACGCCGTGATCGCCACGGCCAAGGCGCGGTCGGCGAAGCTGGTGTTCCTGTGCGCGCCGTCCAATCCGGCCGGCAGTGACATCGCCCTGGCCGAGGTCGAACGTGTCGCCGGCGCGCTGCGCGGCCAGGCGCTGGTGGTGGTGGACGAGGCCTATGTGGAGTATGCCGGGCGCGCGTCGGCCACCACCTTGCTGGGTACCCACGCCAACCTGGCGGTGCTGCGCACCCTGTCCAAGGCCCATGCGCTGGCTGCTGCCCGGATCGGTACGCTGATCGCCGCACCGGAACTGATTGCGGTGCTGCGACGCTGCCAGGCCCCGTACCCGGTGCCGACACCGTGCGCGGAACTGGCCGTGCAGGCACTGCAGCCGGCTGCGCTGGCACGCACCGCCGAGCGCGTGGCCACCGTCATCGCCGAGCGCGAACGCCTGCGCGCGGCACTGGCCGGCCTGCCCGGGGTACGCCGCGTGTACGCCTCGGCCGGCAACTACCTGCTGGTCCGCTTCGCCGACGCCCAGGCCGCCTTCGACACGCTGCTGGCGGCGGGGGTGGTGGTACGCGACCAGCGCGCCGCGCCGCAGCTGGATGACGCGCTGCGCATCAGCATCGGCAGCCCCGAGGAGAACGACCGCATGCTGGCCGCGCTGTCGGCGCGGAGGGCCGCGGCATGACCCCGATCCTGTTCATCGACCGCGACGGCACGCTCATCGAGGAGCCGGCCGATTTCCAGATCGACGCCTACGAGAAGCTGCGCTTCGTACCGCAGGTGATTCCGGCGCTGCTGAAGCTGCGCGACGCCGGTTACCAGTTCGTGATCGTCACCAACCAGGATGGGCTGGGCAGCGACAGCTACCCGCGCGCCAGTTTCGATGGTCCCAATGACCTGATGCTGCAGATCTTCCAGAGCCAGGGCATCATCTTCCGTGACGTGCTGGTGGACTGCAGCTGGCCGCAGGACAACGCGCCCACGCGCAAGCCGGGCATCGGCCTGATGACCGCCTACCTGCAGGACCGCAGCATCGACTGGGCGCGCTCGGGCATGGTGGGCGACCGCATCACCGACCTGCAGTTCGCCGACAATCTCAACATCCGCGGGTTCCAGCTGCGTACCGAGCAGTTCGGCGGCGCGTGGGACTGGCCGGGCATCGCCCACGCGCTGGCCGATGCGCCGCGCACCGCCGTGGTCCAGCGCAACACGAAAGAGACCAGGATCCGCGTCGAACTGGATCTGGACCGTGCCGGTGATGCGCGCATCGCCACCGGGCTGCCGTTCTTCGACCACATGCTGGAACAGATCGGCAAGCACGCAGGGTTCGCCCTGGACATCCAGGCCGAGGGTGACCTGCACATCGACGAACACCACACCATCGAGGATACCGGGCTCGCGCTGGGCCAGGCGCTGCGCGAGGCGCTGGGTGACAAGCGCGGCATCGGCCGCTACGGCTTCACCCTGCCGATGGACGAAACCCTGGCCAGCGCCGCACTGGACTTCAGTGGCCGCCCGTACTTCGTGTTCGAAGGCGAGTTCAAGCGCGAGCGGGTAGGGGACATGCCCACCGAGCTGGTGCCGCACTTCTTCCGTTCGCTGTGCGATGCCAGTGGCCTGAACCTCAACCTGCAGGTGCGCGGCGACAACGATCACCACAAAGTGGAAGCCTGCTTCAAGGCGCTGGCGCGTGCACTGCGCCCGGCGCTGGCCCGGCAGGGCACCGCGCTGCCGAGCACCAAGGGGGCGCTGTGACCGACGTTGCCCTGATCGATGCTGGCGGGGCCAACCTCGGCTCGGTGCGCTACGCGCTGGAGCGGCTCGGCGCGCGCGTGCGCCTGGTGCGCGATGCCGACGGCCTGGTGGGCGCACAGCGGGTGATCCTGCCCGGCGTCGGTGCGGCCGCACCGGGCATGCAGCGCCTGCATGCGCAGGGCCTGGTTGAACCGCTGCGCCGCCTGGAGGTGCCGCTGATGGGCATCTGCCTGGGCATGCAGCTGCTGTTCGAGCGTTCCGAAGAAACCGGCGTGGATGCGCTGGGCCTGATTCCCGGCACGGTGCGCAGACTGGTGCCGGCCTGTGGCATCCGCGTGCCGCACATGGGCTGGAACCGGCTGCTGGCGCTGCGCCCGTCGCTGCTGCTGCGGGGCGTGCCGGACCGTTCCAGCGCGTACTTCGTGCACAGCTATGCCGCGCCGCTGAACGCCCACACCGTCGCCGCCTGCGACCACGGCGGACTGTTCACTGCGGTGGTGGAGCAGGGGCGCTACTTCGGTGCCCAGTTCCACCCCGAGCGTTCCGGCGACACCGGTTCGCTGATGCTGCGCAATTTCCTCGAGGGCACTGCTGCATGAGTTTCACCGTCTACCCCGCACTGGATATCCGCGACGGCCGCGTGGTGCGGCTGCGCCAGGGCGACTACGCGCAGGAAACCTCCTACGGCGACGACCCGCTCCCGCGCGCGCAGACGTTTGCCGCGCACGGCGCGCAGTGGATGCACCTGGTCGACCTGGACGCTGCGCGGGCCGGCGGCTACACCCTGGCCCCGCTGCTGGCGGCGATCCGCCAGCACACGCCGTTGCAGGTGCAGACCGGTGGCGGTGTGCGTGGCCGTGACGACGTGGCGCGTATCCTGGACGCAGGCGCCAGCCGCGTGGTGGTCGGTTCGCTGGCCGTGCGCCGCCCCGATGAAGTGCTGGGCTGGCTGGATGAGTTCGGTGCCGAGCGCATCACGATTGCCCTGGATGCCCGCCAGGACGCGCAGGGCCAGTGGCAGCTGCCGGTGCACGGCTGGACCGAGAATGCCGGGGTGACTCTGGACGACCTGGCCGAGCGCTACGCGCGCGCTGGCATGCGTCACCTGCTGTGCACCGACATCGCCCGCGACGGCATGCTGGCCGGCCCCAACATCAGCCTCTACGCGCACCTGTCGGCGCGGCTGCCGGGCGTGGCGGTGCAGGCATCCGGCGGCATCCGTGACGTGGCCGACGTGGCCGAAGCGCGTGCGGCCGGCTGTGCCGGCGCCATCCTCGGCAAGGCGCTGCTGGAACAGCGCATGGACCTGGGCGAGGCATTGGCATGTTGAGCCGCCGCATCATTCCCTGCCTGGACGTGCGCGATGGGCGCGTGGTCAAGGGCGTGCGCTTCCGCGACCACGTCGACATGGGCGACATCGCCGAGCTGGCGCAGCGCTATCGCGACCAGGGCGCCGACGAGCTGGTGTTCTATGACATCGACGCCAGCCCCGAGGCACGCTCGGTGGACGTGGCCTGGATCGAGCGCATCGCGCGCCTGATCGACATCCCGTTCTGCGTGGCCGGTGGCATCGACAGCGTGGAAACCGCGCGCCGGGTGCTGTTTGCCGGCGCGGACAAGGTGTCGATCAATTCGCCCGCGCTGGGCCACCCCGAGCTGATCAGCGAGCTGGCCGAGGCGTTCGGTGTGCAGTGCGTGGTGGTCGGCGTCGATTCGGTGCGCGAGGACGATGGCCAATGGCGGGTACGCCGCTTCAGCGGTGACCCGAGCAGGACCCAGGCCGTGCCGTTGCGCACGCTGGACTGGATCGTCGAGGCGCAGCGCCGCGGTGCCGGCGAGATCGTGCTGAACTGCATGGACAGCGACGGCGTGCGCCGTGGCTACGATGTGGAACAGCTGCGGCAGGCCCGCGCGCTGTGCAGCGTGCCGCTCATCGCCTCTGGCGGAGCCGGTGCGATGGAGCATTTCGCACAGGCCTTCGACCTGGCCGACGTGGACGGCGCACTGGCCGCCAGCGTGTTCCACAGCGGTGCCATCGGCATTGCCGACCTGAAGCGCTACCTGCGCGAACAACAGATCGAGGTTCGAGATGTCTATTGAAGTACGCCCTTCGCCGCAGGCGCTGGAATCGCTCGACTGGGCAAAGGGCGATGGCCTGCTTCCGGCCGTGGTGCAGGATGCCGATACCCTGCAGGTGCTGATGCTGGGCTATGTCAACGCCGAGTCGCTGCACATCACCCGGGTGACCGGGCAGATGACCTTCTACAGCCGCAGCAGGCAGCGCCTGTGGACCAAGGGCGAACAGTCCGGCCACGTGCTGGCGGTGCAGTCGATCCGCGTGGACTGCGACGCCGACACCGTGCTGGTGCTGGCGCGCCCGGCCGGTCCGACCTGCCACACCGGCGCCGACAGCTGTTTCGACCAGGCGCCGAAGGATTTCCTGGGAGCGCTGGACCGGCTGGTCGCGGTGCGCGATGCGCAGCGGCCCGCCGGCAGCTATACCACCACGCTGTTCGAAGGCGGTGTCCGCCGCATCGCGCAGAAGGTGGGCGAGGAGGGCGTGGAGACTGCGCTGGCCGCGGTCGCGCAGGACGACGACGCGCTGCTCGGCGAAGCGGCCGACCTGCTGTATCACCTGCTGGTGCTGCTGCGCGCACGCGGGCTGTCGCTGGAGGATGCGCGGGCGGTCCTGGAAAAGCGTCATCGTTGAGCGGCGGCATGTGGACCAACGGTCCGCATCCCGCTGGCGACAGCGCGTGCGCGATGTCATCAACGGAATCTACAATAGGCGGTCTTTCTCTCCCGGACCGCCCCGATGAAACTGCCTGCCGCCTGGTTGTGCTGCCTGCTGCTGACCTCGCCGGCCTGGGCCGCCGATACGACGGTCAGTGGCAAGGTCTATCTGGAACGCGACGGCAAGGCCGGTCGTGGTGCCACCGACCCGGGCCTGGCAGGTGTGCAGGTCTCCAACGGCGAAACCATCGTCAGGACCGCGGCCGATGGCAGCTATTCGCTGCCGGTGCGCGATGGGCAGACGGTGTTCGTGATCAAGCCCGACGCCTATTCCTTCCCGAAGGCGGCCGACGGCCTGCCCTCGTTCTGGCGCCACTACCGCCCCACCGGTTCAGCGGTGCTGAAGTACGGCGGCATCGCCGCCACCGGTGATGCCACCCGCAGCTGGGATTTCGCCCTGCAGTCGGATCGCCACGACAGCCGTCGCGGCTTCCAGATGCTGGTGTTCACCGATTCGCAGACCGCCAGCCTGCAGGACATCGGCTATTACCAGCAGTCGATCGTGGCCCCGCTGGTGGGCCAGACCAAGGCCCGGCTGGGCACCACCCTGGGCGACATCGTCAACGACGACCTGAGCCTGTACCCGGCGATCAACCAGGTCACCACCCAGCTGGGCGTGCCGTGGTTCCATGTGCCCGGCAATCACGATCTGGATTTCGACGCGGCCAGTGATGCGCATTCGCTCGACAGCTGGCGCAACATCTATGGGCCCGATACCTACGCGGTGGAAGAGGGCGGCGCCAGTTTCGTGTTCCTCGACGACGTGGTGTACGACCCGAAGGCGAAGCCGAAGTACGTAGGCGGCCTGCGCGAAGATCAGTTCACCTTCCTGGCAGGCTATCTGCAGGGCCTGCGCAAGGACCGCCTGCTGGTGCTGGGCATGCACATCCCGTTGTTCGACGCAGCGCCGGGGCGCGAAACCTTCCGCCATGCCGACCGCCAGCGCCTGTTCGACCTGTTGAAGGACTTCCGCAACGTGCTGGTGCTCAGTGGCCACAGCCATACCCAGCAGCACGTGTACCACGGCAAAGCCGAGGGTTGGCAGGGTGACAAGCCGCTGCACGAATACAACGTCGGCGCCAACTGCGGCGCGTTCTGGTCGGGGGTGAAGAATGCCGCCGGCGTGCCGGACAGCACCATGAGCGACGGCACGCCCAAGGGCTATGCGCTGCTGGACGTGGCCGGCAACGGCAGCTACCGCCTGCAGTACCGCGTGGCCGGCGCCGCCGCCAGCGAGCAGATCGGCCTGCATGCGCCGAAGGTGCTGCGCCAGGGGGCCTACCCGGCGTGGGGCGTGTACGCCAACGTGTACATGGGCGAGGATGCCAGCGTGGTCGAGTACCGCATCGATGGCGGTGCCTGGCAGCCGATGAAGCAGGTCAGCCAGCCCGATCCGCGGCTGATGGTGGAGAACGTGGCCGACGATCTGGCGCCTGCGCTGCGGGGCTACGACCGTTCGCCGGAAGCCACCGCCTCGCCGCACCTGTGGCGCGGCGCGCTGCCGACCGATCTGGCGGTGGGCAGCCACAAGGTCGAGGTGCGGTCCACCCAGCCGGACGGCGCGGTGTTCACCGCCACCACCAGCTACAGTCTGCAGACCGCCCGGCCCTGAGCCGGGGCGGCTGGTACAGTCGTGGCAGCGCCACATCGCCGGGCACCACGTGCTGGTCCAGCGCACCCGGCCGCTGCTGTTCGCCGGTTTCCGGCCGCAGCGCCTGCGGGCGCTGGTGGACGGCGTGCAGGTGGTGGAACAGGAAGGCATGTAGCCGGGCGGGCGCCGTGCCGTGCTAGGCAAAGCCGCTCCAATGCCTGAGAATCGGCACGATTCAATCGATCCAAGCAGGCCAGCGTGACCATCGCAGCAGCGTCTCCGGTTTCCTCCGACTCCGCCCGCGGCGGCCTTCCGCGCAGTCTGGTCGTCGCCGATGTCGGCGGCACCTTCGCCCGCCTGGCGCTGGCCGAAACCACGCCGGGGCAGGCGCCACGGCTGGGCAGCTACCGCACCTATGCCTGCGCCGACCACGCCAGCCTGGCCGCGATCCTGGCCGACTTCACCGCCAGCCTCGAGGTACCGGTGCGGACCGCGGTGGTGGCCATCGCCGGCCTGCTCGATGGCGATGTGCTGATCAATGCCAACCTGCCGTGGACGGTCTCGCTGTCGGCCACCCGCGCGCAGTCCGGGCTGCACGAGCTGCAGCTGATCAACGATTTCGAGGCGGTGGCGCTGGCCATCCCCTACCTGCAGGCCGATACGCTGGTGCCGTTGAATGGCGATGCCGACCCGGCGCAGGCGTTTCCGGCGCTGGTGCTCGGTGCCGGTACCGGTCTCGGCGCTGCCCTGCGCTTCGCTGATGGCGGACGCCCGGTGTTGCCCAGCGAGATCGGCCACGCCGCACTCGGCGCCGGCAACGCACTGGAACTGCAGGTGCTGGGACAACTGCTGCGGCGCTGGCCCCACGTCGACAACGAACGCGTGCTGTCCGGCAGCGGCCTGATGAACCTGTACCCGTGCCTGTGCGAGCTGCGCGGCGTCGCTCCGGTATGGACCAGCACCGAGGCGCTGATCGGCGCCGCGCGTAGCGGTGAGGACGCGCTGGCGGTTGAGACGCTGCAGGTGTTCTGCGCCTGGCTGGGCAGCCTGGCTGGTGACGCGGCGATCGCCGTCGGCGCGCGCTCGGTGTACCTGGCCGGCGGCATTTCCGCGCACGTGCAGGATTTCCTGGCCGATGGCCGCTTCCGTGAGCGCTTCCTCAACAAGGGCGTGCTGACCGACGTGCTGCGCCAGGTGCCGGTGTGGCGGGTGGAGCACGGCCAGCTGGGCGTGCTCGGCGCCGCGGTCTGGCACGCCGCGCGGCAGACCGCGCACGACTGAACCATGGGGTGTGGCCGGCATCGGGCCGGCCGCGCAAAGCAGACCAGGAGGGGAAGATGGTGGATCGCAGGCAGTTCCTGCAGGCCGGTGCGCTGGCCGCAGGCATGGCGTCCCTGCCGGGCGTGCAGGCACGTACCCGGGCCGGGGCGAAAGTGGTTTCAACCTGGGATTTCGGCGTGCCGGCCAACCAGGCTGCATGGACGATCCTGGCCGCGGGAGGCACTGCGCTGGATGCGGTGGAAGCCGGTGCACGTTGGGCCGAGAGCGAGCTGTGCAACCCCACCGTCGGCCACTGCGGCAACCCTGATCGCGACGGCGTGCTGAGTCTTGACGCGAGCATCATGGATGGCGATGGCCGCTGTGGTGCGGTGGCCGCGCTGGTCGACATCCTGCATCCGGTGTCGGTGGCCCGAAAGGTGATGGAAAACAGCCCGCACGTGCTGCTGGTGGGCGAGGGCGCGCGGCAGTTCGCGCTGCAGCAGGGCTTCGAGCGCCAGCAGCTGCTGACCCCGAAGGCCGAAGCGGCGTGGCGCGAGTGGCTGAAGACCGAAAAGTACCAGCCGCAGATCAACGCCGAGCGCCGCGGGCTTCCCGGCAACAGCGACAACCACGACACCATCGGCATGCTGGCGCTGGATGCGAAGGGCAATCTGGCCGGTGCCTGCACCACCAGCGGCATGGCCTGGAAGCTGCACGGTCGCGTCGGCGACAGCCCGATCATCGGCGCCGGCCTGTATGTCGACAACGAAGTCGGCGCAGCCACCGCCTCGGGCGTGGGCGAAGAGATGATCCGCAACGCCGCTTCGTTCCTGGTGGTCGAACTGATGCGCCAGGGGCGCTCGCCGGCGCAGGCCTGCCGCGAAGCGATCGACCGCGTGGTGCGCAAGCGCCCCGAAGCGAGCAGGACGCTGCAGGTGTGTTTCCTGGCCATGAACAAGCAGGGCGAGGTGGGCGCCTATGCGCTGCACCGCGGCTTCGTCTACGCCGTGTGCGATGCGCAGCGCCAGGACGACCTGCGCGATTCGCCGTCGATCTACACGAGCACGCAGGCGTGAGTGGCCGCCGCACGCTGGAAATCGCCAGCAATTCGCTGGCCTCGGCACTGGCCGCCCAGGCCGGGGGCGCCGACCGCGTCGAGCTGTTCGACAACCTGGCCGAGGGCGGCACCACGCCGTCGTTCGCCAGCATCGCCATCGCCCGCGAACGCCTGTCGATTCCGCTGTTCGTGCTGGTGCGGCCACGCCCGGGCGATTTTCATTACGACGCGCTGGAAACCGAGCTGATGCTGCGCGACATCGCGCAATGCCGCGCGCTGGGCTGCGATGGCGTGGTGATTGGCGCACTGGATGCGCAGGGTGACATCGACCTGCCGCTGTGCCGCGAACTGGTGCAGGCCGCCGGGCCACTGCAGGTGACCTTCCATCGCGCCTTCGATGCTGCCCGTGATCTGCCGGCCGCGCTGGAGCAGGTGATCGGGCTGGGGTGCCAGCGTGTGCTGACCTCGGGCGGCCAGGCCAGCGCCGAGGCCGGTGCCGATGTGCTGGCGGGTCTGGTCGCCCAGGCGGCGGGACGCATCACGGTGATGGCTGGCGCCGGGTTGGGCCCTGGCAACATCGCGGCCGTTGCGCAACGGAGCGGCTGCACCGAACTGCACGCCTCGGCCAAGGGCCTGCGGCGCTCGGCGATGCAGTTCCAAAACCCGGCGCTGCGCGGGCTGGACCCGGACTGGAGCCAGACCGCCACCGCGACCGTGGCCGCGTTGCGGCAGGCGCTGGACGGCTGAGGGCTGCCCGGGGCGGATCCCTTCGCAGAAGGGCTCTGACCTCACCCGGATGCTCACGCGTTGCCGAAAAATGACGTTTCTGACCTGCGCGGATTGCCAGTCAGTCTGCCAAACATCGGAACGCAGGGGCCTCTGTGTTTCCGGGTAGACGATCAAGCCAGGATTATTGACAGTGGGGTCCAACTCCCCGTGGCAATGATCCTCCTTCCGCATGCCTCGATTGCTCCTGCTATTTCTCTGTTTGCTGCACACCGCCGGAATAGCTGCAGAGGAGGGACAGCCCCCAATGTTTATCTGGAAGGCGGTCGGACCCGAGGGCGGCGGCATCGACGATTTGCTGGGCGGCGTGACGCTGGCACCCGCTGCTACAGGCGTATTCGTCGACACACGGGTACATCGGATCGGGGAGAAGCGCTTTCGCGCGCTCTATCAGGTGTTCGATTCAAACGCTTCCAACCCGATGGGGCGCTGTGGCGCGGGGCGCGAGATCCATCTGTTCGTCTACGAATTGACCCTGCCGAAGCCCATTGAGCGCGGCAGGGTATTGATCAGCAGCTGCCTTGAGACCCTGTCTCTGGCGAGCCAGAACTCAGGGCGACCCCAAAGTGAATCCGACCTTTCCTCGGTCATCTGGCAGGGCGACGGGTTCACCATCGAGTGGTGGGGTATCAGACCCGGAGGCGATGCGTCGAGCCGCTACGCCCTCCGAAATGGCCACTTCGTCCCGACTCGATCGGGTGAGGGGAATCGCTGAGGTCGGACAAAACCGTTCTGCGCGCAGTTGTCGTGATCGTGTCACTACTTCGTGCGCCGTTCTCTCAGCGATGTTTCGCAACTCTTTGATTGTTCTGGATACCGGCAGCCGATAGTGGCATGCCGCCGGCTGTTGCTGCGCCGCCGCATGCCGTGCATGGTTCAGCTGTGCTTTAGTTTGGATCGATCCACAGGGGAGGGCGCCGCGACGGTCTTGAACCGATCCAGCGCCCGGATCAGCCGTAGTGCCGCGCCACCACCCGTCCGTGCGTCCACACTTTCGAAGAGCAACCACCCATGGCTCATTCCGCCCGCACCTGCCGTCACCTGTTGTCCCAGGCCCTGGTCCTGGCCCTGTTGCCTCTGGCTGCCGGCGCGCAGGAGGCGGCCAGTTCGTCCACCAAGGACCTCGATGCGGTCACCGTGACCGGCTCGCGCATCAAGCGCGCCGCCGTCGAGGGGCCGGCACCGGTCAACGTGATCACCGCCGCGCAGATCCAGAAGGAAGGCTTCGTGACCGTCTACGACGCACTGAAGACCCTGACCGAAGCGACCGGCACCGTCGAAGCGGCCTCGCAGTGGGGCTCGCACACGCCCAACGCCAGCGGCCTGAACCTGCGCGGCATGGGCCCCAACCGTTCGCTGCTGCTGGTCAACGGCCGCCGCGTGGCCGACTACCCGCTGCCGTATGGCGGGGAAACCAACTTCTCCAACTACAGCAACATTCCCGCGGCGGCGGTCGAGCGCATCGAAGTGCTGACCGGTGGTGCCTCGGCGATCTACGGTTCGGATGCGATCGCCGGCGTGGTCAACGTGATCCTGAAAACCAACTACGACGGCGACGAAGTGCGCGTGCGTGGTGGTACCTCCACCGAAGGCGGCCGCGATACCTGGGACCTGTCCTGGGCCGGCGGCAAGACCGGCGACACCTGGAGCGTGACCTACGCGCTGCAGTACACCAAGCGCGATCCACTGTTCGGCCGCGACCGACCGCAGATGGACGACGCTGACGATGCGCCGTACCCGTCGTGGAACATGGAGCAGCGCAAGGTCGGCTTCCGTCCCACCGCCGGCCTGGCGCTGATCGATCCGACCACCGGCCAGCGCCTGGCGCCGCCTGCCGGCACCTGCGAGAAGTTCGATGGCGAGTACTACACCGCCGATCGCCTGGTCTACAACTACAACGCCAACACGATCACCAATACCGGCCGCCTGTGCGGCATGAGCGCCGACTACAGCAACTGGCTGCTGACCGGTGGTGCGGAGAACGTGTCCGGCAACCTGTACGCCACCTTCGACTTCGGTGACGACCTGCAGGCCTGGAGCAATCTGGCGGTGTACCGCTCCGAAGCGATCTGGGGCACCAATCCACCCAGCGCGACCCTCATCGACGATGCCAACGGCTACTACTGGGACGCCACCCGCGACCGCCCGGTGCTGGGCGTCCGCCAGTTCACCCCGAATGAAGTGGGTGGCCTGGATACGCTGCGCAACACCAACCGCGAACTGTCCTGGGACTGGAGCGCCGGCCTGCGCGGGCGCCTGGCCGATCGCTTCGACTGGAGCGCCACGGTCGGCCGGTCCTATTACCGCGTTGAAGAGCGCCAGAACGTGGTGGACGAGCAGAAGTCGTACGACTTCTTCCTCGGCCCGCGCCTGGGCACCACCGCCGATGGCGAGGCGATCTACGCGCTGAACGAATCGCGCTGGTGGAACCCGATCACGCCGGACCAGTACTGGCAGATGGGCACGGTGGCGAAGAACCGGGCAAGTTCGTGGGTCAACCAGGCGTCGGCGGACATCACCGGCGAACTGTTCCAGGGCTGGGCCGGGCCGGTCTCGTTCGCGGCCGTGGCTGAAGTGGCCAAGCAGGGCTACCACCTCAACCCGGATCCGCGTGCCGGCATCGATTTCGATCTGCAGAACGTCGATCGGGGTGGCGGCGAACGTACGCGCTACTCGGCCGGCGTCGAATTCAAGATCCCGTTGGCCGCGAACCTGATCGCCACCGCTGCAGCGCGTTACGACCGCTATGGCAGCTACACCGCCGATGACGGCGCCGACGGCCTGGATATCGGCAGCCAGAAGGAAACCACCTGGAATGCCGGTCTGGAATGGCGCCCGTTCGAATCGCTGCTGGTGCGCGGCTCCTACGCCACCAGCTTCCATGCGCCGGACATGCACTACCTGCTGGGCCAGCCCAGCAGCTCGGAAGTGCTGACCTATGACCGCCTGCGCTGCATCGAGAGCGGTGCCTACCTGGTCAACAACTGCGGCGTGGGCAACACCGATGTCTGGTACGCGTTCGATGTGAACCGCCGCGGCACGCCGCTGCTGCGCTCGGAAACCGGTGATTCGTGGACGGTCGGCTTCGTCTGGGACGTGCTGCCCAATCTGTCGATGAGCGCGGACTACTGGGCGATCAAGCTGGAAGACATGATCGTCGATGTCGGCGCCGACGAGGTGCTGGCCAGCGAGGCCGGCTGCCTGACCGGCAAGAACATGGACGGCACGCCCTGGGCCAATCCGGCCGGCGACGCCTACTGCGCCGGCATCCTGGCGCGGGTGAACCGTGACAGCAGCGGCCGCCTGGTGTCGATCGAACGCGGGCCGTTCAACCTGGCCAGCCGCGAAGTGCGCGGCATCGACCTGACTGCCCGCTACCGGCTGGAAACCGCGCACTGGGGCAGCTTCCAGCTGGGGGTGAACTACACCAACCAGATCTCGACCAAGGAGCAGCGCTATGCCGCCGATCCGAACCCGGAGCGGCGTGACCGCGACCTGCGCAGCAAGCTGCGGGCCAGCCTGGCCTGGCAGCGTGGCAACTGGAATGCCAATGTCTATGCCGACCGCGTCGGTTCGGTGCCGGGCGTGCGCTACCACTGGGGCACCGACCGGCTGGACAACCCGGGCGGCTGCCTGCCGTTCGCCGACGGCTACGTGCCCAGCGACAGCCCGTCGCTGAACTGCCTGGAGCCCGCCACGCGGCCGGACGGTTCGCCGAATCCGAACCCGAACGCCGGGCAGCAGACGGCGCGCTACTACGGCCGGGTCGGGCCGTTCATCACCTGGAACTTCAACGTCGGCTACCAGGTCACCGAGCACATGAAGGTCAACGTCTACGTCAACAATGCCTTCAACGCGGCCAGCTGGAACCACAAGGACCCGTACAAGGTGGATTACGATTTCGCGCCGACCCGCCTGCTCAGTGCGGTCGGCCGCGAGTTCGCGCTGGAGTACGTGTTCACCTTCTGAGGCGGACCGTGCAGGTACGCCGGGCACCGCCCGGCGCTACCGCTGAGCGCGGAGGCGGAGGCCTGGATGCCCATTCAGGCATGAGGACAGGCGGGATTTGACCTTCCTACGATGGCAAGGTTTAGCCTGTCCGCATCCAGAAGGAATCCCGGGAATCCGATCATGAGTACGCCCCGCGCCGTTGCAGCCCCCGCAAGCTCCGCCACCATCAGCCTGCCCATCGAGGGCATGACCTGCGCCAGCTGTGTCGGCCGGGTCGAGGCGGCGCTGTCCAAGGTCGACGGCGTGGGCAGTGTTTCGGTCAATCTGGCCACCGAGCGTGCGGATATCCGCACGTCCGGCCCGGTCGATCGCGCCGAGCTGATCCAGGCGGTGGAGCGGGTGGGCTACGACGTGCCTGCCGCGACCGTTGAACTGGCGGTGGACGGCATGACCTGCGCGTCCTGCGTGGGTCGGGTGGAGCGCGCGCTGCTGGCGGTGCCGGGTGTCAGCCAGGCCAGCGTGAACCTCGCCACGGAGCGGGCAACCGTGCGCGGCGTGGCGGCGGTGGAGGCACTGGCGGCGGCCATCGACAAGGTCGGCTATGCCGCACACCCGATCGAGGCCGGCGTGCAGTCCGATGAGGAGGCCGCCGGAAAGAAGGATGCAGAGCGCGCTGGGCTGAAGCGCGACCTGATCGTGGCGACCGCGCTGGCGCTGCCGGTGTTCGTGCTGGAAATGGGTTCGCACCTGATTCCCGGCATGCACGAATGGGTGATGGCCACCATCGGCATGCAGACCAGCTGGTACCTGCAGTTCGCACTGACCCTGCTGGTGCTGGCCATTCCCGGCCGCCGCTTCTACCAGAAGGGTTTCCCGGCACTGCTGCGGCTTGCACCGGACATGAACTCTCTGGTGGCGGTGGGTACCGCCGCGGCGTTCGGTTACTCGGTGGTGGCGACGTTCCTGCCGCGGCTGCTGCCGCCGGGCACGGTGAACGTCTACTACGAGGCAGCGGCGGTGATCGTTGCGCTGATCCTGCTCGGCCGCTTCCTGGAGGCGCGTGCGAAGGGCCGGACCTCGGAGGCGATCAAGCGCCTGGTCAACCTGCAGGCCAAGGTCGCGCATGTGCTGCGTGATGGCCGCAGCGTGGATGTTCCGATCAGCGAGGTGGTCGCCGGCGATCTGCTTGACGTGCGGCCCGGCGAGCGCGTGCCGGTGGATGGCGAGGTCACCGACGGCCGGAGTTTCGTTGACGAATCGATGATCACCGGCGAGCCGGTGCCGGTGGAGAAGTCCGCTGGCAGCAGCGTGGTCGGCGGCACCGTGAACCAGAACGGCGCGCTGACCCTGCGCGCGACCGCGGTGGGCGCGCAGACCATGCTGGCGCAGATCATCCGCCTGGTCGAACAGGCGCAGGGCGCCAAGCTGCCCATCCAGGCGGTGGTCGACAAGGTGACGCTGTGGTTCGTGCCGGCGGTGATGCTGGCGGCACTGGCGACCTTCCTGGTCTGGCTGCTGTTCGGACCGTCGCCGGCGCTGACCTTCGCCCTGGTCAATGCGGTGGCGGTGCTGATCATTGCCTGCCCGTGCGCGATGGGGCTGGCGACGCCGACCTCGATCATGGTCGGCACCGGTCGCGGCGCCGAGATGGGCGTGCTGTTCCGCAAGGGCGAGGCGCTGCAGCTGTTGAAGGATGCGCAGGTGGTGGCCGTCGACAAGACCGGCACGCTCACCGAAGGGCGCCCGCTGCTGACCGACCTGGAGATCGTGGCCGGATTCGAACGGTCCCACGTGCTGGCGGCGGTTGCTGCGGTGGAATCCCGTTCGGAGCATCCGATTGCGCGCGCGATCGTCGATGCGGCGACCGGCGAGGGCCTCGCCCTGCCGGAACGGGCGGATTTCGAATCGGTCACCGGCATGGGCGTGCGCGCGACCGTCGCCGGTGCCCGCGTTGAAGTGGGTGCGGACCGCTTCATGCGCGCGCTGGCGGTGGATATCGAGGGCAGCCACGCGACCGCCGAACGGCTGGGCAATGAAGGGAAATCGCCGCTGTATGCGGCCATCGACGGTCGCCTTGCCGCAGTCATCGCGGTGTCCGATCCGGTCAAGGCCAGTACGCCGGCCGCCATCGCCGCGCTGCATCACCTCGGCTTGAAGGTGGCGATGATTACCGGTGACAACGCGCGTACCGCGGAAGCCATCGCCCGCCAGCTGGGGATCGATGAAGTGGTGGCCGAAGTACTGCCCGAGGGCAAGGTGGAGGCGGTGCGCCGGCTGCGCGCCGCGCACGGCAGGATCGCCTTCGTCGGCGATGGCATCAATGACGCACCGGCGCTGGCAGCAGCGGACGTCGGCCTGGCGATCGGCACCGGCACCGACGTGGCGGTCGAATCGGCCGACGTGGTGCTGATGTCGGGCAACCTGCAGGGAGTGCCGAATGCCATCGCGCTGTCCAAGGCGACCCTCGGCAACATCCGCCAGAACCTGTTCTGGGCCTTTGCCTACAACACCGCGTTGATTCCGGTTGCCGCCGGCGCCTTGTACCCGGTCTGGGGCATCCTGCTGTCACCGGTATTCGCCGCCGGTGCGATGGCGCTGTCCAGTGTGTTCGTGCTGGGCAATGCACTGCGCCTGCGGCGCTTCAAGGCGCCGCTGGTCGACGCTCCCTCTGCAACGCCGTAAGCCGGAGAAGGCGCAATGAACATCGGTGAAGCATCCAGGGCCTCCAGTGTCTCGGCCAAGATGATCCGCTACTACGAGCAGATCGGCCTGATACCCCCGGCCGAGCGCACCGGGTCAGGCTATCGGGCCTATTCGCAGGCCGACGTGCACCGGCTGCGCTTCATCCGCCGCGCGCGTGATCTCGGCTTCTCGGTGGCCGAGATCACCGACCTGCTGGGCCTGTGGAACGACACGTCGCGGCACAGTGCCGACGTCAAGCGCCTGGCCGAACAGCATATCGACGATCTGGAGCAGCGCATCGAGAACATGCGGCAGATGGCCGATACGCTGAAATCGCTGATCAGCTGCTGCGCCGGCGATGACCGCCCCGAGTGCCCGATCCTGCAGCGGCTGGGCGAGGGCGAGGATGATGGGGCGGTGGCGGACAGCGCGCCGAAGACCGGCGCGGTCCGCCGCCGATCGCCCCGGCACTGAACGAACACGAACGCGCATGAAAAAGCCCGCCCTGTGCAGCTGCACGGGGCGGGCCGGGTTGCAGGTGCCTGCGCGCGGGGGTCAGCCCGCGCGCGGCGGGAAACCGGCCTCGGTCAGCGCCGCCACGATCTGTGCCTCGCTGGCCGAGGTCTGCACCTGCACCCGGCGGCTGGCCGGGTCGGCCTGCACGCTTGCCTGCGGATCGACCTGTTCGATCGCCTTGGCCACGCTGCGTGCGCAGCCGCCGCAGGTCATGCCCTCTACGTGGAATTCCATCTGTCGCTCCTTGATTGCTCTGGGGGTGCGGCCAGTGTGCGCCTTCCAACGATGGCAGGGTCAAGCAGACCGCCACGGAAAAACGGCAGCCACCTGTACCAGCGTGGCTGCCGTGGAGGAGCGTTGCCGTTGCAGGATGCCGCCGGGCGATGCCGGTGGAATCCAGATGGCCGGGTCGCGCCGGGCCATGCCCGGCGGATATCACGTGTCCAGGTAGCGCCGGGCCATGCCCGGCGGATTCCAGGAGCGGCCTCAGAACTTCCAGTTCACCCCGAAATACAGCTGGCGGCCGGCATACAGGTTGGACAGCAGGCGGGCCTGGCTGTCGTTGCCGATATAGCTGCGCAGTTCGGACTTGGTGGCATTGAGCACCGCCGCAGTGACGGTCCAGTCCGCGGTGATGTTGTAGGCCACGTTCAGGTCAAGCTGGCTGTACGGCTTGGTGTAGGTGGTCAGGCCGTTGTTGAGGCCACCGACCACTTCGCCACGGCGGTTGTACGAGGCGCGGGCCAGGAACTTCTCGTTCTCGTAGAACACGGTGACGTTGGCCTGGTTCTTGGCGCTGCCGACCAGCGGCGAGGAACCGATCGCTTCGCCATCCAGCACGATCGAGGCCAGGTTGGTGTCGTTGTAGGTGTAGTTGGCCTGCACGCCCAGACCGAAGTCGAAGGTGTACTGGCCATACAGTTCCACGCCCTGCGACACGCCATCGCGGCCATTGGCTTCGGTGCTGTACTTCTGCACGGTCACCGTCTCACCACCGACGGTCATCTGCTGATCACGCACCACCGGCACGGTGAAGTTGTCCACGTTCTTGCGGAACAGGGCCACACCGGCCACCGAGCCGGGCTTGAAGTACCACTCCAGGCCCAGGTCGAACTGCACCGCCTTGAACGGTTCCAGCGCCTTGTTGCTGCCCGAGCCGTACCAGCCCGGAGTGTCGGTGCCACCGGCGACGCGACGGTCGTTGCTGTATTCCTCGCTGATGTAGTTCAGGCCGCCGGGGTAGGCGATGCTGGTGTAACCCGGCCGCGCGATCACCTTCGAGGCCGCGCCGCGCAGCACCAGGTTGTCGGTGATGTCCCAGGCGATGTTGAAGCTCGGCAGGAAGTCGGTATAGGTCTTTTCCAGCGAGCTGAGGGTATATACCTTGTCGCGCACCTGGTTGTCCGGCAGGCGCACGAAACCGCCCTGGCAGCGCAGGTTCGGGTCGGCGGCCGGATCATCGCAGCTCATCGGCGCGCCGGCGGCGTTGTCCACGAAGTAGTCGTTGAAGCGCTCCACCGAATCGCTGGACTGGGCGAACTGCTTGGTGCGCACCACGCGCACGCCGACGTTGCCGCGCACGCGCTCGGTACGGAAGTTGGCCTGGAAGTAGCCCGAATAGATCTTCTCGTTGACGTCGTAGACGAAGTCTTCCTCGGTGCGGTTGTGCGAGCCGCCGTAGGTCTGGTTCAGATAGTCGATGTAGGCGGGGTAGTTGATGCCCGGGAACACATTGGCGTTGAAGCCGCCAGCGATGTTGCTGATCGGATTGGACAGGAAGAAGCCCGGCTGCGCGTCACCGGCGGTCGGGTCGCACCCGGCCTGGTAGCGGTTGTTGTCGTAGTCGGACGGATCCAGCCCCTGGCACACCCAGTAGGTGTTGCCGGTGTTGCGATGGACCTTGCCGTCACGGTACTTGGCGCCGAACTGGATCGAGTCCAGCCAGCCCGCTTCGAACAGCTTGGTGACGTCGGCCTGGAAGTAGTTCTGCTTGACCTCGGTCTGCATCCACGACGAATCGGTGGAGCCGGTATCGACTTCGGCGACGCCGGCCATCAACTGCTGCTGCAGGTCCGGCGAGACGGTCAGCGACGGCGTGCCGGTCAGGTCCCACGCGGTGTACTGGTTGCCTGCCAGCCACTGGTCGCCGACCTTGCGGCGCGGCTTGGCCGACATGCGGAAGTTCATCGACGGGCCGCCCTTGGACCAGGTACGGCCGCCGGTGAAGCTGGCCTTCCACAGCGGGCTGATGTCCCAGTCCACGGTCAGGTCGGCGGTCTGCGAGAGCGCCTTTTCCCGGCTGTAGCCACCGGTCAGCTGCGGGGTCGGGATGGTGCAGTCGTCCGGCCCCCAGCCACCCGGCGGCAGCCCGGCCGCGGCGGCCTGGTCTTCGCTGCAGTAGTAGGTCTTGCCGGCCAGCTTTTCGTACTGCGCACCGGTGACGATGCTGCCGCTGGGATCGAAGGTGAGGCCGTTGAGCAGGCGTCCGCCGGCCCAGTTGCCGTCGCCGTTGTAACGCGCCAGGTTCCACTCCGGCACCTTCAGCATGTTCTGGGTGTAGTCACCCTGCAGCTCGAAGCGGAAGTAGTTGGCGGTCAGGGTCAGGTTGTCGATCGGCTTGAACTGGAAGGTGAACTGGCCACCCTTGCGCTCGCGTTCCTCTTCCTTCACCGCGAAGTTCACCGAGGTCGGCATGAAGAACTCGCTGTAGTTCTGCCCCGCCTGGTTGTTGAAGCCGGACTGGCCCCACCAGTAGTGGATGCCATCCTGCTCGAGCAGGTTGCCGTTGGCATCACGCGCGGTGGTGTTGTTGCCGTACCACTGGTAGTCCTCGGTGCTGGTCTCCATGGTGCGGCTGGTGCGCTTCTGCTGGGTGACGCCGACCAGCACGCCGAAACGCTCGTCCTTGCTGTGCCAGGAGTACAGCGCCGAGACCTGCGGATCGATGTCGTGGCTGGTGTCGGAGGTGGTGCCTTCCAGGTTGACGTAGCCGGAGTTGGCTTCCATCTCCAGCGGGCGGCGGGTATGCAGGATGACCGTGCCGCCGATGCCGCCTTCGTCGATGCGCGCCTCGGGCGACTTGAACAGCTCAGCGCTGGACAGCATGTTCGACGGCAGCAGGGTGTAGTTGAACGAGCGGGTGGCCTCGTTGTTGGTTTCCGAGGACGCGACGTAGTTGCCGTTCAACTGGGTCAGGGTCAGGTCCGGCGCCAGACCGCGCACGCTGACTGACTTGCCTTCGCCGCCGCTGCGGGTGATGACCACGCCGGGCACACGCTGCAGGGCGTCGGCCACGTTCTTGTCGGGGAACTTGCCGACGTCCTCGGCGGTGATGACCTCGACCACCGCATTGGCATCGCGCTTCTGCTGCAGGCTCTTCTCGATGGCGTAGCGGTAGCCGGTGACCTGGACGCTGTCCAAGGTGGTGGCATCGGGCGTTGCGGCCGGCGTGGCCTGCTGTGCAGCGGCGCCGGCCGGCAGGACGGCGGCGGCCAGCGCCAGCGCGATGGCCAACGACAATGCGTCCTGGCCATGCGTGCGTGTTGAATGCTTCATTCCCATCTCTCCCTCTCTCCTGGATTGATCCGGTGACGTGGCACGGACAACTTGAATCGATCTAATTTGAAGTGACTTTGTCGCTGTCGCCATGCAGTGGCAGTAGCACCGCGCACGTGGCCTGGTACGTCCTGTTGCTGCTCCCCCAACTCCCGGCCATCGCAACGTCGTCTTGGATCGATCTAAGCGATGGGCGGGCGATTTTTAGCATGGGTCGCCCGTGGGCGCATGCTGCTGCGCAATATGGTACTGGTGTGGCGAAGGGATGACGGTTTGCTGAAAACAGTGGAAACGTTTTCGTGCGCAGGGGAGGGTGGGTCGGCAGGGCTGCGCCCTGCACCCGCCGAAGCCAGGCCGAAGCCAGAGCCGAAGCCAGAGCCGAAGCCAGAGCCAGAGCGGCTCTGGTTTTCAGCTGGTTTGGCGGGGCCGTGTGGGCTGGCAGGACACGCCGTAAACCCCCAGACCGGCCCAGCCGCTGGCGGCTGTGCGTTCGGGCGCTTGCGAAGCAGTGCTTCGCAAGCAAAGCGCCCTCACCCCTGGGGGCTCAATGGCGCCTTGCTCGTGTGCGCTGTCCTGCGCACACGGCAAGACCGGGGTTGGGCGTCCTGCCCAACCCGCCCGAGGCATGCCTCGGGCCCATGGCGCCAACGGTCCTGCCAACCCACACCGCCCCGCCTTTGACAGTTTCCTGGTGACGGTGGGATGGGCCCTGGAATCACGTGGGGTCATGGGGTCAGATCCGTTTTCCGTTGGAAAACCGATCTGACCCCGATTGATTTCGTTATCTGTCAGAGATTGATCCACGCATGGCGTGGATCTACGCAGATCGCGAAAAACTGTCGAAGGCGGGGGGGGCCGGTTGCGGGAGTGTCCGCGGCATGAATGCCGCGCCCAAGCCCCCATGCATGCGTTTACGGCGTCTCCCGCAACCGGACCCACCCGCCATCCCACGGACAGCCGGCTTTTTGCTGTTGCTTCGGCTTCGGCAGGAGCAGGGCGCAGCCCTGCCGAACACCCCCTCATGCTGCGCCGCAGAATGCATTCGGCTGAACCTGCATGCTCTACTTGAATCGATCTAAATTCACGGTCAGGTGGGTCGGGCGTCATTCCAGGGGGAACTCTGCCGGTCACGGTGGGGCTCAGCGGGAGGCTGCCGGACGGCCCCGGGCCGTCTGCCTCTGCGTCATCGACTACAGGAACCCGACATGCGTCCAGTGCCGTCCGCTCCCGCTGTCCCATCGACCTCGCGCCCGCTGCTGCGCGTGACCTGCCTGCTGGCCCTGGCGGCCATGCCGGTGCTGCTGCAGGCCGCGCAGGCCGCGCCGGCCGCGCTGGAGCGCGAGGTCAATACCTTCATCGGCAGCAAGGACGACGGCAATACCTTCCCGGGGGCGTCGGCACCGTTCGGCCTGATCCAGGTCAGCCCGATCGGCAGCCACTATTCGGGCTGGCGCTATGACGACGAGAAGATCCGTGGGTTCGGTCATTCGTTCATCTCCGGCGCCGGGTGCTGGGAGCAGGGCGGCCAGGTGTCGGTACTGCCGGTGACCGGTTCGATCGGCCCGGGCGGCGATTTCGATACCGGCAACGCGAAGACGTTCGACCACAAGGCCTATGCCGCCTCCTATACCCATGAGGGCGAGGTCGGCCAGGCGGGCTATTACAAGGTGCGCCTGACCAGCTACGGCGGCATCGACGCCGAGGCCACCGCACGTACCCGCGCGGCGGCCGAGCGCTACACCTTCAGCCAGCGCAGCGGCGATGGCCACGTGCTGGTCAACGTCGGCCAGGCCAACGAGCGCCATTCGGTGATCGGCAGCGTGGTCGATGTGGTCGGCGACCGTGTGGTCGAGGGCAAGCTGGTCACCAAGAGCTTCTGCGGCGGCCATCAGTACACCACCTGGTTCCGCATCGAGTTCGACCGTCCGTTCAAGGCGCACGGCACCTGGGGCGAGGGCGGTGGCCTGCCGGGCGCGCGGCACAGCATGGAAGGCGAGCAGAAGCCGAACGGCGCCTGGCTCAGCTTCGATCTGGCCAAGGGGCAGTCGGTGACGGCCGTCAGTGCGATCTCGCATGTGGATGCCGAGGGCGCGCGCAGCAACCTGCGCGCCGAGGGCATGCAGGGGGGCGCGCTGCTCGGTTTCGACCGCATGCGCACGCTGTCCCAGCAGTCCTGGCGCGAGCAGCTGGGCCGGGTGCGCGTGCAGGGCGGCACCGCCGACGATCGCACCGTGTTCTACAGCGCGGTCTATCACGCACTGCTGCAGCCGATGACCGGCAACGACGCCGACGGCCGCTACCGCGGCTATGACGATGGCATCCATCGTGCCGAGGGCTGGACGTACTACGAGTACTTCTCGCTGTGGGATACCTACCGCGCGCAGAACCAGTGGCTGGCACTGACCCGCCCGGACGTGGCGCGTGACATCGGCCGCACCCTGCTGGCGATCGACGCGCAGGGGGGCTGGCTGCCGCGCTGGGGCTATGCGAACTTCGAGACCAACATCATGACCGGCGATCCGGTCACGCCGTTCATGGTCGACCTGTGGCGCTTCGGTGCGCTCAAGGGCCGCGAATCGCAGGCGTGGGATGCGCTGCGCCGCAACGCCTTCGGTACGCCGCCGCTGATCTCGCGGATGGCCGGCCGCTCCGGCAACCCGACCTATCTGGACAAGGGCTACGTGGTCTACGACCGTGCGTTCCCGTCCAAGGGCATGGATGTCGATCCGCACCACGGCGGCTCGGCGACGCTGGAGTACGCGCTGGCCGACTGTGCGCTCTCGCAGATGGCCGATGGCCTCGGCCACGCGCAGGACGCGGCGACGCTGCGCGAGCGTGGCCGCAACTGGCGCAAGGTCTGGGATCCGCAGGTGCGTGACGCCGAGACCGGCTTCACCGGGTTCCCGCGCCCGCGCACCGAGGACGGCCAGTGGTACACCCCGGCCGATGGCCACTACAGCCCGCGCTCGCACCACGGCTTCCATGAAGGCACGGCGTGGCAGTACCAGTGGCTGGCGCAGCAGGACGTGCCGGGCCTGGTCGATGCGATGGACGGCCGCGAACAGGCGGGGCGCCGCCTGGATGCGTTCTTCGCGATGGACGCGCTGCAGGCCGATCCGCTCACCGCCGCGCGTCGCGAGTGGGTGGTGGGGCCGTACAGCTACTACAACCAGTTCCGCTACAACCCCAACAACGAGCCGGACCTGCACGCGCCGTGGCTGTACACGCTGATCGGCCAGCCGTGGAAGACCGCCGCCGTGGTGCGTGCCGCGCAGCAGCTGTTCACCAATGCGCCCAATGGCGTGACCGGCAACGACGACCTCGGCACCATGTCGGCCTGGTACCTGTTCAGTGCGATCGGCGTGTACCCGGCGGTGCCGGGCAGCGGCCAGTTCCTGCTGCACACGCCGCGCTTCAGCAAGGTGGAGGTGGAGCTGGGCAACGGCCGCACCCTGCGCATCGACGCGCCGGGCGCCGATGGCCGCCGCCTGCAGTACGTGCAGGGCGTGCAGGTCGACGGCCAGGCGCACGCCCCGGTGTGGCTGGACTGGAACCGCCTGCAGCAGGGCCCGCGCCTGCACTTCGCGCTCGATGCGAAGGCACCGGAGCAGGGCTGGGGTACGGCGGTGAAGGACCTGCCGGTGTCCTGGTGCGCGGCACCGGGCAGCCAGCTGCGCTGAGACGGACTGTGCCGTTCGCGGTGACCCAGCGAACGGCACGGCACGACAGGGCCCTGATCCATTAGGCTTGAGCTTCCAGCGGAGTCCGGGAAGACGATGAACGACAACGGCGACAGTTCCAGCAAGCGTTCCGGCAAGGCGGTGACGGTGACCGACATCGCCCGTGCCATCGGCGTTTCGCGCGCGACCGTGTCGCTGGTGCTGCGCGGCAGCCCGCTGGTCAATGTCGATACGCGGGCCCGGGTCGAGGCCGAACTGCGCCGCCAGCGTTACGTCTACAACCGCGCAGCGGCCAACCTGCGGCGGCGGACCTCGTCCAGCATCGCGCTGGTGATCAACGACCTGTCCAACCCGTTCTTCGCCGAATTCGCCTCGGGCGTGGACGAAGCGCTGGGGGGCCGCGGCTATGTAACCTTGCTGGGCAGCACCGGCGAATCGCCGGAACGCCAGCAGGCGGTGCTGTCGACGCTGATGGAGCACACCCCTGCCGGGCTGATCCTCTCGCCCGCCGAAGGCAGCGATGCGACGCTGCTGCGCCAGGCGCTGGGCGCCACGGCCAACGTGCTGCTGTTCAACCGCGAACTGGAAGGCGCCGACTGGGACTTCCTGACCCTGGACAACCAGCACGGTGCGTACCTGGCCACCCGCCACCTGATTGAACGCGGCCATCGGCAGATCGCCTTCTTCGGCGGTCATGCCGCCTCCAGTTCCTGCCACCAGCGCCGTGCCGGCTTCCAGCAGGCGCTGGCCGAGGCCGGGCTGTCACTGCCGCCGGGCTGGATGATCGAATCGGCGCCGAACCGGCTGGAGGCCGCCGCGCGCACCGATGAGCTGTTCGTCGATGGCCACCGCCCGAGCGCGGCGGTCTGCTACAACGACACCGTGGCGCTGGGACTGATGCTGGGGCTGAACTCGCGCGGCATCCGTCCAGGCGGTGATTTCGCCGTTACCGGTTTCGATGACATTTCCGAGGCGTCGGTTGCGGTGCCGCCGTTGACCACGCTCACCGCCGATCCGCGTGAGCGTGGCCGGCAAGCGGCCGCGCTGCTGCTGCAGCGGCTGGACGAACCGGATGCGCCGCCGCGGCGCACGGTCGCGCCCGTGCAGCTGCGCATCCGCGAAAGCAGTGCCGCGCGACCGACCTGATTCCTTCCACATACCCTTCCACGCAACAACGACCTTCCGCGCATCGAGGCGCGTACCGCATGCCGATCTCCGCAACGCCCCGTCCCTCGGGTTCTTCGGGCAACGCACCTGCCGTCACCAACGGCAAGGCCCTGGCCGTGGTCACCACGATCTTCTTCATGTGGGGCTTCCTGACCTGCCTCAATGACATCCTGATCCCGCATCTGAAGGCGGTGTTCGAGCTGAACTACGCCAAGGCGATGCTGGTGCAGTTCACCTTCTTCGGCACCTATTTCCTGATGTCGTTGCCAGCGGGCCGGCTGGTGGCCGCGCTGGGCTACAAGAAGGGCATCGTCGCCGGCCTGGTGATCGCCGGCATCGGTGCGCTGGGCTTCTGGCCCGCCGCCGAGCTGCGCGTCTATGGCGCCTTCCTCGGCGCGCTGTTCGTGCTGGCCACCGGCATCACCGTGCTGCAGGTCGCTGCCAATCCCTACGTTGCGCTGCTCGGTCCGGAGCAGACCAGCTCCAGCCGGCTGACCCTGGCACAGGCATTGAACTCGCTGGGCACCGCCATCGCGCCGATCTTCGGCGGCATGCTGATCCTGTCCAACACGGTCAAGAGCGCCGATGACATCGCCGCGCTGCCGGCCGCCGAACAGCTGGCTTACCGCGCCGCCGAGGCACAGGCAGTGCAGGGCCCGTACGTGGGCCTGGCGGTGGCGCTGGTGCTGCTGGCGCTGTTCGTGTTCCTGTTCCGCCTGCCGGCATTGAGCGATGCCACCGAACAGGCCGACCAGGGCCATCACCACAGCTACCTGGATGCGCTGCGCAAGCGCCACCTGCTGCTGGGCGTGCTGGGCATCTTCTTCTATGTGGGTGCCGAAGTGTCGATCGGCAGCTTCCTGGTCAACTACCTGTCGATGCCCACCATCGGGGGCTTCAGCGAACAGGAAGCCACCCATTACGTGTCGGCCTACTGGACGATGGCGATGATCGGCCGCTTCGCCGGCTCGGCGCTGCTGGCACGCTTCTCGCCCAGCCGCCTGCTGGCGATCTTCGCGCTGGTCAACGTGGCGCTGCTGGCCACGACCATGCTGACCTCCGGCAGCATCGCGCTGTATTCGGTGGTGGCGATCGGCCTGTTCAACTCGATCATGTTCCCGACCATCTTCGCACTGAGCATCGAGCGCCTGGGGCCGCTGACCAACAAGGGTTCGAGCCTGCTGATCATGGCCATCGTCGGCGGTGCCGTGGTGCCGTACCTGCAGGGCGTGCTGGCCGACCACATCGGCGTGCAGGCCAGCTTCATCCTGCCGCTGCTGTGCTACGGCTACATCATCTTCTACGGACTGGTCGGCGCACGTACGCCGGCTTCCGCAACGCAGGGAGGCTGAGTCCGGAATGGGTGCCATCGTCTGCTTCGGCGAAATTTTGATCGATCTACTAGCGCAGCCACCGGCTTCGGCCGATACCCCGCGCGCGTTCCTGCAGTATGCCGGCGGTGCGCCGGCCAACGTGGCGGTGGCGGCTGCACGGCTGGGCGCGCAGACCCAGTTCGTCGGCATGCTCGGCCGTGACATGTTCGGTGACTTCCTGGCCGACAGCCTGGTCGAGCATGGTGTCGGCACCGATTACATCGCGCGCACCGATGCGGCCAAGACCGCGCTGGCCTTCGTGGCGCTGGATGCAACGGGCGAGCGCAGCTTCAGCTTCTATCGTCCGCCGGCGGCCGACCTGCTGTTCCGTGACAGCGACTTCCAGTCCGCCTGTTTCGACAGCACCCAGTGCTTCCATGTCTGCTCCAACAGCCTGACCGAACCGGCCATTGCCGAGGCGACCTTTGCCGGCATGGAGCGCGCCCGCGCTGCCGGTGCGGTGGTCAGCCTCGATCTGAATCTGCGCCCGGCCCTGTGGCCGGCGAACGAGGACCCGACGCCGCGCCTGTGGCAGGCGCTGGAGCGGGCCGACCTGGTCAAGCTGTCGCGCGAGGAGCTGGACTATCTGGCCGCGCCGCTCGGCGATGACGGCGAAGTGCGGGTGCTGCGACGCCTGCTGGCCGCGCAGGCGCGCTGGGTGATCGTCACCGATGGTGCGGCCACCTTGCACTGGTACACCCGCGACAACCACGGCACGGTCACCAGCTTCCGCGTGGCCACGGTCGACACCACGGCGGCCGGCGATGCCTTCGTCGGTGGCGTGCTGGTCGGCCTGCTGGAGCGCGGCGGGGCCGGTGCAGGCTTCGCCGCCTTCTGCCAGGACCCGGAGGCGATCACCGCCACGCTGCGCTTCGGCGCCGCGGTCGGTGCGCTGGCGGTTACCCGCAAGGGCGCGTTCGCCGCGATGCCCTCGCTCGATGAAGTGCAGCAGCTGCTGCAGGCACAGGACATTACCGCATGAGCCCCTCGCCCGATTTCCGTTCGCCCGCGTTCCTGCGCGCACACATCGCCGACACCCTGGCGTTCTACCACCCGCGCTGCATCGACCCGGATGGTGGCTTCTTCCATTACTTCCGTGATGACGGCAGCATCTACGATGCCAGCCATCGCCACCTGGTCAGCAGCACCCGTTTCGTCTTCAACTACGCGATGGCTTACCGCGAGTTCGGCAACGCCGAGTACCGCGACGCGGTGGAGCACGGCGTGCGCTACCTGCGCGAGGTGCATCGCAACCCGGCCACCGGTGGTTACGCCTGGACCCTGCGCGATGGCAAGGTCGAGGACGACATGAACCACTGCTATGGCGTGGCGTTCGTGCTGCTGGCCTACAGCTGCGCACTGAAGGCCGGCGTCGAGCAGGCCCGCGACTGGATGGACGAGACCTGGCAGCTGCTGGAGGCGCGCTTCTGGGAGCCGCAGCACGGCCTGTACAGGGACGAAGCCGATGGCCAGTGGAACTTCACCGGCTACCGTGGCCAGAACGCCAACATGCACATGTGCGAGGCGATGCTGGCCGCGTTCGAGGCCAGCGGCGAGCAGCGCTATGTGGAGCGCGCACTGCAGCTGGCCGACAACATGACCCGCCGCCAGGCCGCCAAGGCCGGTGGCCTGGTCTGGGAGCACTACGATGAGAACTGGGAGATCGACTGGGACTACAACCTGGACGACCCCAAGCACCTGTTCCGCCCGTGGGGCTTCCAGCCTGGGCACCAGACCGAATGGGCCAAGCTGCTGCTGATCCTGGATCGCCACGTGCAGGCCGACTGGCTGGTGCCGACCGCGCAACATCTGTTTGACGTCGCCGTCGCACGCAGCTGGGACGACACCCGCGGTGGCCTGTACTACGGTTTCGCACCGGAATCGCGCCGGCAGCCGGGCATGGACGGCGCGGCGATCGGCGGCGACAGTTTCGTCTGCGACGACGACAAGTACTTCTGGGTGCAGGCCGAAACGCTGGCCACTGCCGCGCTGATGGCCCAGCGTACCGGCGATGAGCGCTACTGGCAGTGGTACGAGCGGATCTGGGCGTACGCCTGGGAGCACTTCGTCGACCACCAGTACGGCGCCTGGTTCCGCATCCTCGATGCCGACAACCGCAAGTACAGCGATGAGAAGAGTCCGGCCGGCAAGGTGGATTACCACACCATGGGCGCGTGCTACGAAGTGTTGAACGTCGTGCGTTGATGCGGGTGTCGCCACACGCATGGTGAATCGGAAACGGTAGCGCCGGGCCTCGCCCGGCGAACACAACAGGAGCCTCACGTGCATCGCCTTCCCCTCGTTGTCCGTCTGCTCCTGCTGCTGATCGCCGCAGCCGCCTTCCCGGCCACTGCGGCGCCTCTGCAGGCGCAGTGGGAATTCCGCATGCTGCCCGGTGATGCGCAAGGGGCGGCCCATCCGGGCCTGCAGCGCTGGCGCGCGGCCAGGGTGCCGGGCAGCGTGCATACCGATCTGCTTGCCCACGAACTGATCCGCGATCCGTATGTGGGCGCACCCGAGGCCGAACTGCAATGGATCGGCCTGGCCGACTGGGAGTACCGCGCGCGCTTCGACGTGGATGCGGCGACCCTGGCCAGGGCGAACGCCGAACTGCGCTTTGACGGGCTGGATACCTATGCCGAGGTCACCCTCAACGGCAAGCCGCTGCTGCGCGCGGACAACGCGCACCGCACGTGGCGGGCACGGGTCGAGGGCCGGCTGCGCGCCAAGGGCAATGAACTGCAGATCGTGTTCCGTTCCCCCATCCGCACCCTGCTGCCAGGCGTGCAGGCGATGCCGCACAGGATCGCCGGCAACTATCCATCGCCCTACGGTGACGAGCCGAAGGACGCGATGGTCGGCAACTTCGCACGCAAGCCGGCCTATCACTTCGGCTGGGACTGGGGCCCGCGCTACGTGACGGCCGGGGTCTGGCGGGGTGTCGACCTGCAGGCCTGGGATGCGCATCGGCTGACCGATCTGGCGGTGCGCACCGATGCATTGAGTGCGGAGCAAGCGAAGCTGGCGGTGATGCTGCAGGTGGAGCAGGGCGCGGCGGCGGGCTCGGCGGTGGTGCATGTGGACGTGCACGATCCGCAGGGCCGCAGCGTGGCCCAGGTGCAGCGCACGGTGCTGTTGAAGCCCGGCCAGAACGCTGTCGAACTGCCGGTCGAACTGGCCACGCCGCAGCGCTGGTGGCCGGTCGGCCACGGTGCACAGCACCGCTACACCGTGAAGGCCCGCCTGGATGATGGCGCCGATGCCACGCTGGCACGCGAGCAGCGCATCGGCCTGCGCACGGTCGAGCTGCGCCGCGAGCAGGACGGCAAGGGCGGGCAGGGCTTTGCCTTCGTCATCAACGGCGTGGAGATCTTCGCCAAGGGCGCCAACGTCATTCCGTTCGATGCCTTCCCCGCACGCGTAGACGCCGCACGCCTGCGCCAGGTGCTGACCGCCGCGCGCGATGCCAACATGAACATGCTGCGCAACTGGGGCGGCGGCTATTACGAAGACGATGCGTTCTTCGACATCGCCGACGAGCTGGGCCTGCTGGTCTGGCAGGATTTCATGTTCGGCGGCGGCATGCAGCCGGGCTACGATCCGGCGTTCCGCGCCAGCGTGGTGGCCGAAGCGCGCGACAACGTGCGCCGGCTGCGCCACCATCCCAGCATCGTGCTGTGGTGTGGCAACAACGAGGAAGAGACCGCCTGGAAAGACTGGGGCCATGGCCGCGACCTGAAGGCGGCCGACCCGGCCTTCGCCGCCAGGGTCTGGCAGGGGTATGTCGACCTGTTCGGCAATGACCTGCGCCAGGTGGTGGGCGAGGAAGGGTTGGGCGTGCCGTACTGGTCCAGTTCGCCCAGCAACGATCTGGACGAGAAGGCCAACGACTCGACCCGCGGTGACAAGCACTACTGGCAGGTGTGGGGCAATCCGGCGCTGCCGGTGCAGGCGTATCTGCGCGAAACCCCGCGCTTCATGTCCGAGTATGGGCTGCAGGCGTGGCCGGCGCTGGCAACCGTGGACCAGATCGCCACCCGCGCCGAGCAGCGCATCGACAGCCCGGTGATCCGTGCGCACCAGAAGTTCATGGCCGGCGAAGGCAACAGCCGCCTGCTGCATTACATTGAACTGGGCTATGGCACGCCGCGCGACTTCGAGGACTTCGTCTATCTCAGCCAGGTGATGCAGGCCGATGGCATCGCGCTGGCCGCGTTGCACCATCGCGCGTCGCGCCCGTACACGATGGGCTCGCTGTACTGGCAGCTCAACGACGTCTGGCCGGGCGCGTCATGGTCCAGCGTGGACTACTTCGGGCGCTGGAAGGCGCTGCACTACGCCGCACGCCGCTTCTTCGCCCCGGTGACGGTGGCCGCACTGCGTGACCAGGGCAGCACCCGCGTGCGCCTGATCAACGATGGCGCTGCGCTGGACGCACGCTGGCGGTTGCGGGTGATGGACGTGGACGGCAAGGTACTGCGCCGTCGCGAGCAGGCGCTGACGCTGGCTGCCGCCGGCGTCACCGACATCGGGACCTACCGCGATGCCGAACTGCTGGCAGGCGCCGATCCGAAGCGCACGGTGGCGGTGTTCGAACTGCTGCAGGACGGCAGGGTGAGTGCGCGCCAGGTGGTCGGGTTCGTCGAGGCGAAAGACCAGCAGCTGCCGCGGCAGGCGCTGAAGAGCACGCTGTCCATCGAGGGTGACCACTACCGGCTGCGGCTGCAAAGCACCGGCCTGGTGCGTGCGGCCTGGATCGACTTCGGCGCACTGGATGTGCAGGTGGACGACAACCTGCTTGACCTGCTGCCGGGTGAGAGCCGCGACGTGACGGTGCGCGGCCCGGTGGACCTGGCGACGCTGCGCGACGCGCTGAAGGTGAGGACCCTCAACGACCGGTGAGGCCATCCGCCGGGCATGGCCCGGCGCTACCCTTCACCGGATCGCGCCAGCGCCGGGCCATGCCCGGCGAGCGCAGCGGGGCGGCGCTTACAGCTGGATCTGCTGGAAATTCTCGACGCGCTCGTGGCCGTTGGCGGCCTGGCCGGTCCGCGGCAGCGGGTAGTCGTCCAGGCGGTCGATCAGGCGTGTCTGCAGGCCGGCATCGCGGGCGGCATCCAGCTCCTCGACCACATCGGACAGGAACAGGATCTCGCCGGCCGGCACGCCGATCGCCTGCACGATGCGGCGGTAGCTGTCGGCCTCGCGCTTGCCGCCGATTTCGGTATCGAACCAGCCCGACACCAGTGGGCTCAGGTCACCGGCATCACTGAAGCCGAAGAACAGCTTCTGCGCCGGGACCGAGCCGGACGAATACACGTACAGCGGCAGGCCCGAGGCATGCCAGCCCTTCAGCACCGGCGCCACTTCCGGGTAGAAGTGCGCGGTGTAGTCGCCACGGCGGTAGCCTTCGTCCCAGATCAGCCCCTGCAGCGCCTTCAGCGCCGTGTGCTTGCGATCCTGGTCGATCCAGCCCTGCAGGGTCTCGGCCACCAGGCTGTCCTGGCAGGCGCCACCGATCTCGGCGGCGACCGCATCCAGCCAGCGGCGTACGTCCGGCCGCTGGCCGTGCTCGGCCACGAACGCGGGCAGCGCCTTGCGGGCATAGGGAAACAGCACGTTCTTGACGAACGAGATGCTGCTGGTGGTGCCTTCGATATCGGTCAGGATGACGCGGGGCTGCATGGATCAGGACGCCTGGGTGGGTACGTAACGGGGAAATTTCTGTGCGATGTCGGTGCCGGTGAAGTGACCGACCCAGCCATCCGGCTCGGTGAAGAAGCGGATCGCCACGAAGCTCGGTTCATCACCCATGTCGAACCAATGAGTGGTGCCATCGGGTACGGCGATCAGGTCGTCCTTCACGCACTCGATCTCATAGACCTTGTCGCCCACGTGCAGGGTGAACAGGCCCGAGCCGGCGACGAAGAAACGCACTTCGTCTTCCTTGTGGAAGTGTTCGTCGAGGAACTTCCTGCGCAGCTCGGCACGGTTCGGGTTGTCCGGGGCGATCGAGGCCACGTCCACGCTCTTGAAGCCGCGCTCGGCCACCAGGCGGTCGATGTCGGTGCGGTAGGCAGCGAACACTTCCTCCTGGCTGGCGCCCGGCGCGACCGGCGCGGTGGCCTGCCAGCGCTCGAAGGTGACGCCGATCTTCTGCAGTTCGGCAGCGATGACCACGCCGTCCTGGGTGTCCAGCAACGGCGATTCGGGGCGGGTGTCGTCGTAGATGCGCAGTCGGCTCATGGCGGCAGCTTGAACGTCTCGGGGGGAAGACAGGGTAGCAGGGTGGGGGCAGGGCGCAGATTCCAGATGGGAATCTGCGCTGCGGGTTCAGCCGCGCAGCTTGCGCAGCTCCAGTTCGCAATGCAGCAGGAACTCGAACGCTTCCAGGTGCCGGCGCGCTTCGGCCATGTCCCGGCCCCAGGCGTACAGGCCATGGCCATCGATCAGGTAGCCCCACAGGGTCTGCGTGTCGAGCAGCGCATCAACCTGGGCCGACAACACGTTCATGTCCTGGGTGTTGGCGAACACCGGGATGTCGATGGCCATCTCATGGGTACTGTTGCCGGCAAAGGCCTTCAGCAGTTCGTAGCCCTCGACCCGGATGTGGCCCTGCGGCGCGTACAGGCGCGAGGCGATGGTCTGCACCGGCGAATGGGTGTGCAGCACGCAGCCGATCTCGGGGAAGCGGCGGTACAGCTGGGTGTGCAGCAGGGTCTCGGCGGAGGGGCGCAGCGGACGGCCGACGGCCTGGCCGTCGAAGTCCACCACCATGATGTCGTCCTCGATCAGCCGCCCCTTGTCCTTGCCGGACACGGTGATCGCGGCGTGGTGGTCGTCCAGGCGGTGGGAGAAGTTGCTGCTGGTGGCCGGGGTCCAGCCGGCCTGGGCCAGTTCGCGGACGTTGTCGATCAGCAGCTGGGCCAGTTCGCTCAGGCGCGCGGTGTCGTAGGGGAAGGTGGGGGCGTTCATGGGAGCGATTTTACGTGATCCGGCCCATGGCTGGGCCTGTGGCGTGGCGCTGGGCTGTTGCACCGAACACGAGGCGCGGTTGTGCCCGAAGCTAGTGGACGGGGTTTGGATCGAGTCAGACATAGCGCGAGCTGAATGGGGGAAGCTGCGCTCGCGCTGGAAGCGGTTCCGGTCGTGGACAGCCCTCGTGCTGCGAAACACCATCGAAGTGCCGCAGGAGTTCCGGCGAGCGCCAGGGAAAGGAGTACTTCGATGATCACGCGCGCGATGGGGATGATGGGGCTGATCGGCATCATGCTGGCCAGCAGTGGCTGCACGATGGAATGGGTGAAGATGGATGCGGGCGCGCGGTCATTCGGCCCCGCCCACGCGAGTTGCAGGGCTCAGGCAGACGATCACTGGCCGGTCAGGAATGAAGTGGCCACGCGCACCGTCTACGAGGACCGCAAGGTGCCCTGCAGGCTTGATGAAGTCTGCGCCATTGACGGCAAGTACAACATGGTACCCATGCCGAAAGAGGAGAGTTACATCGTGGACGTCAACGCGTCCGACCGCAGCAGCGAGTTCAATGCCTGCATGGCCGGTGCCGGCTGGCAGCAGCAGCTCATCTGGTTCAATCGCCGCTAGGCGGGGCGGGCGCAGCCGACTACGGCTGCTCGACCGATTGCTGTTCTACGGCGTCGAGGGAACAGTGGCCAGCGAAGAATGAAGTGGCCCTGCGAACCGTCTATGTGTAGAAGCTGGAGACGTGCAGGGAGGAGGACAAGAACAAGTGCGGCGTGGAGGGAAATTGCAGTCGCGTCCAGCGGCCGGAAGTCGGGAGCTACGTCCTGGACGTGAACCAGAGCAGCCCCCATGGACGGGTTCACGGCGTCCCCCGCGAACCCAACCCGTCCTGCCAAACCCTCATGCCCGCTGTTGCCGTTGCTCCGGCTTCTGAGGCGGGTGCAGGGCCGCAGGCCCTGCAATGCAAATCCCCTTATTTCCCCCGCAGTCGGCTGTGCCTGAAGCCGTAGCAGAAATAGATCACGAAACCGACGAACGTCCACACGCCCATCAGCATCCAGTTGTGCAGCGTCATCGCCGACAGCAGCGCCAGGCAGCTCAACACGCCCAGGCTGCAGACCAGCCACGCCATCGGCATGCGGAACGGACGCGGCAGGTCCGGCTGGGTGCGGCGCAGGATCAGCACGCCGGCACACACGGCGGCGAACGCGATCAGCGTACCCATCGAGGTCAGCTCACCCAGGATGTCCAGCGGGAACAGCGCCGCCAGCAGGGCGATGCCGATGCCGGTGATCACGGTGTTGATGTGCGGGGTGCGGTACTTCGGGTGGATCCTGGTGAACACCTGCGGCAGCAGGCCGTCGCGGCCCATGATCATGAAGATGCGCGGCTGGCCGATGATCATCACCAGTACCACCGAGGACAGGCCGACCAGCGCGCCGATCTCGACCACCCAGCGCAGCCAGCCCAGCTGCGGGTGTGCCGCCACGGCGGTGACCACCGGCTCGTCGGTGCCCAGCAGCTGGAACGGCACCAGGCCGGTCATCACTGCGGCCATCGCGATGTACAGCACGGTGCAGATCACCAGCGACAGCATCATGCCGAACGGCATGTCGCGCTGCGGATTCTTCGACTCCTGCGCCGCCACCGACACCGCCTCGAAGCCGATGTAGGCGAAGAACACCATGGCCGCGCCGCGCAGCACGCCTTCCATGCCGTACTTGCCCGGCCCTTCGTTGGCCGGAATGAACGGGGTCCAGTTGCTGGTGTCCACATACTTCCAGCCGGCCACGATGACCAGCACGATCAGGCCGGTCTTGAGCACGACCATCGCCATGTTCATCGCCGAGGACTTGCTGATGCCCACGTAGCACACCGAGGTCAGCAGCAGCACCAGCGCGGCGGCGGGCAGGTTGGCGATCGCACCGGTCGGGCGCAGCTGCGCGTCGAGCGGCGCGCTGACCAGCGCTGCGGGTAGATGGATGTCGAACTGGCTGAGCAGGCTGAGGAAGTAGCCGGTCCAGCTGACCGCCACCGCCGAGGCGGAGACGCCGTATTCGAGCACCAGCATCCAGCCGATGAACCACGCCGAGAGCTCGCCGAAGGTGGCGTAGGTATAGGTGTAGGCGCTGCCGGAGACCGGCACCATCGAGGCGAACTCGGCGTAGGCCAGCGCGCAGAAGGCGCAGCAGATGGCGGCCAGTACGAACGACAGCATGATGGCCGGGCCGGCGTGGTTGGCGGCGGCCTGGCCGGTGATGACGAAGATGCCGCCGCCGATCACCGCGCCGATGCCCAGGGCGGTCAGGCCCCAGGGGCCGAGGTGGCGGCGCAGGCTGAGGCCGTTGGCGTCTTCATGGGCGGCATGCGGGTGCTTGGTGGCCCACAGTTGCTTGAACATGTGTGGTGGTCTTGTCGAAGCGCGCCACAACCGGCGCGCGGGGGAAAACGGACGGGCCGGCGCATGGCCGGCCCGTAGGCGGATCAGGGCGACTTGGCCAGCTTGCTGTTGCGGATGCCGTAGCCCAGGTAGATCAGCAGGCCGAGCAGGGTCCAGCCGACGAACAGGTGCCAGTGCACCACGAATGCCTGCCAGAACAGGAACAGGCAGGTGGCCGCGCCGAGCGGGCAGATGATCCACACCATCGGCACGCGGAACGGGCGGTGCAGGTCCGGCTTGGAATAGCGCAGCACCAGCACGCCGATGCAGACCGTGGCGAAGGCCAGCAGGGTGCCCATCGAGACCAGTTCACCCAGCACGTTCAGCGGCACCAGGCCGGCCAGTGCGGCGGCGATCACGCCGACCACGATGGTGGCGACGTACGGGGTGCGGAAGCGGGTGTGGACCTTGCCGAAGAACTTCGGCAGCAGGCCGTCGCGGGAGATGGTGTAGGCGATGCGGGTCTGGCCCATCATCATCACCAGCACCACCGAGGACAGGCCGGCGATGGCACCGATCTCCACGAATGTCTTCAGCCAGGACAGGGTCGGGTAGGGTTCCAGCGCGGTGGCCACCGGCTTGTCGGTGCCCAGCAGGTGGTACGGCATCATGCCGGTCAGCACGGCGCAGACGATGATGTAGACGATGGTGCACACGGCCAGCGAACCGAGCAGGCCGATCGGCATGTTGCGCTGCGGGTCCTTGGTTTCGCCGGCGGCGGTGGAGACCGCATCGAAGCCGATGTAGGCGAAGAACACGATGGTGGCCGCGCGGAACACGCCGCTCCAGCCGAATTCACCGGCCACGCCGGTGTTGTCCGGAATGAAGGGCTGCCAGTTGGCCGGATCGATATGCGCCGCGCCGATGCCGATGAACAGGCAGATGACGGTGACCTTGATCGCCACGATGATCGCGTTGACGAACGCCGACTGGGTGACGCCGACGTACAGCAGGCCGGAGACGGCCGCCACGATCAGCACCGCCGGCAGGTTGAACAGCTTGCCCGAGGCGATGAACTCGCTGCCGGTCCAGGCGATGGGCGCCGCACTGAGCGCGTCCGGGAAGGGCATGTGCAGGGTGGTGGTGATGAAGCTGATGAGATAGGCCGACCAGCCCACCGCGACCGAGGCCGAGGCGAACAGGTATTCCAGCACCAGGCACCAGCCGATGAACCAGGCCATGCCTTCGCCCAGGGTGGCGTAGGAGTAGGAGTACGCGCTGCCGGAGACCGGCATCATCGCGGCGAACTCGGCATAGCACAGGCCGGCCAGGGCGCAGGCGAAACCGGCGATGACGAAGGACAGCATGACCGCCGGGCCGGCATGGTTGGCGGCGGCCTGGCCGGTCAGCACGAAGATGCCTGCACCGATCACCGCACCCACGCCCAGCAGGATGAGATGTTTCGCCGTGAGGGTCCGTTTCAGCGTGGCTTCGCCATCCAGGCTGCCTTCGATGGGTTCGCCGGCATCGACGTGCCCGGCCGGCTCGACCGGCTTGACCCTCAACAGAGCTTTCAGCATGCAGTACTTCCCTAAGATCGGTGGGTGGGGCCGGCGATACATTGCCGCCGGTCCTGGTTGGTGAAAGCCGTGCGAACGGCCCGCTGTACCTTAGCCAAAGCTGAAGCCAACGCACAAGCGCAATCGCAACAATGAGCGGCGATAATGAGCAGTATTTTTCCGGACCCCGCCCATTCATGAGCCAGACCGCCGAAACCCTTGCCGTGCTTGACGATCGCCTGCGTGGCCTGCTGCGGGACTACGCCCGCCGTGAGCCTGCCCACGACGCACTGGCTGCCGAATTCGGCACACTGCTGGACGATCCGGAAGACCCGTTCCTGCGCGAGCGGCTGGCCGGTCACTTCACCGCCAGCTGCTGGCTGGTCAGCGCCGATGGCGCGCGCGTGCTGCTCACCCACCACCGCAAACTGCAGCGCTGGCTGCAGTTGGGCGGCCATGCCGACGGTGATCGCGACCTGGCGCGGGTGGCACTGAAGGAGGCCGAGGAAGAGTCCGGCCTGGGCGGGCTGGTGCTGGACGACCCGGCCATCTTCGACCTGGACAAGCACTGGATTCCGGAACGCAAGGACGTGCCGGGGCATTGGCACTACGACGTGCGTTTCGTGATCCGGGCGCTGGGCGGCGAGGACTTCGTGCTCAGCGAGGAGTCGCTGGCGCTGGCCTGGCGGCCGGTGAGCGAAGTCGCGTCCGATCCGGAATCGGATGCATCCATGCAGCGCATGGCGCGCCGGTGGCTGGCACGCTGATGGGTTCCGCCGGGCATGGCCCGGCGCTACCGTCATCCTTCGCGCCGCGCCATGGCCGGCGACGTCTCGGTCAATACAGGATGCGCGTGCGCAGCGTGCCCGGAATCGCGGCCAGCTCGTCGCGCACGGCGGCGGCCTGTTCCTCGCTGGCGGTGATGTCGATCACCACGTAGCCGACCTTCGGGTCGGTGCGCAGGAACTGGCCGTCGATGTTGACGTTGTGGCGCGAGAAGATCTCGTTGACCTTGGACAGCACGCCCGGCACGTTCTGGTGGATGTGCAGCAGGCGCAGGCTGTCGGCGTGTTCGGGCAGGGTCACTTCCGGGAAATTGACCGCCGACAGGGTGCTGCCGTTGTCGCTGTAGCGCACCAGCTTGGCCGCCACTTCCACGCCGATGTTGTCCTGCGCTTCCAGCGTGCTGCCGCCGACGTGCGGGGTCAGGATCACGTTGTCATGGCGGGTCAGCGGCGATTCGAAGATATCGCCGTTGCCCTTCGGCTCGACCGGGAACACGTCCAGCGCGGCGCCGCCGAGGTGGCCGCTGGCGAGCGCGGCATCCAGTGCATCGATGTCGACCACGGTGCCGCGGGCGGCGTTGATCAGGTGCGCGCCCCTGCGCATCTTCGCCAGCTCGGTGCTGCCGACCATCCACTGCGTGGCCGGGGTCTCCGGGACGTGCAGGGTGACGATGTCGGCGCGTGCCAGCAGGTCGTCCAGGCTGGCCGCCGCACGCGCGTTGCCGAGCGCCAGCTTGGTTTCCACATCGTGGAAGATGACCTGCATGCCCAGCGATTCGGCCAGCACACCGACCTGGGTACCGATGTGGCCGTAGCCGATGATGCCCAGCGTCTTGCCGCGCACTTCATGGCTGCCGCTGGCCGATTTCGACCAGCCGCCGCGATGGCATTCGGCATTCTTCTGCGGAATGCCGCGGGTCAGCATGATCGCCTCGGCGATCACCAGCTCGGCCACGCTGCGGGTATTGGAGTAGGGCGCATTGAACACCGGGACGCCCGCCAGTTCGGCCGCGTCCAGATCCACCTGGTTGGTGCCGATGCAGAAGCAGCCGACCGCGATCAGGCGCTTGGCCTCGGCCAGCACCTCGGCGCTGAGCTGGGTGCGCGAACGAATGCCGACGATGTGGGCTTCGGCGATGCGCGCCTTCAGTTCGTCTTCCGGCAGCGCCTTGGTGTGCGCCTCGATCTGGCTGTAGCCGGCGGCGCTGAATACGTCCACGGCGGTCTGGCTGACCCCCTCCAGCAACAACACGCGGATATCCTGCTTCGGGAACGAGGTCTTCTTCGGCGACATGGGGCGGCACGGCCAGTGGGACAGGGGCCGACCACTATGCCAGAACGCCGCGCCCATGGTGCAGTGCGCAATTGGTTGCATCCGTAGCTATCGGCGCGTTCGGCAGGGCTGGACGCTGGCCCGCCCCGCTGGCACGCTTGCCCGTTCTTCACGCACCGCGCTGGACCGTCATGACCGATTCCCGCATCGCCTCGCTGCAGCAGGCCTGTCCCGGCCTGAAGCTGAAGACCGACCCTGCCGACCTGGAACATTACGGGCGCGACTGGACCCGGCGCTGGACGCCGGCGCCGCTGGCGATCGCGTTGCCGGCCACGGTCGACGAGGTGCAGGCGGTGATGCGCTGGAGCGCCGGGCATGACGTGGCGGTGGTGCCCTCCGGTGGCCGCACCGGCCTGTCCGGTGGCGCGGTGGCCGCCCATGGCGAACTGGTGCTGAGCCTGGAGCGGATGAACAAGGCGCTGGCCTACGATGCGGTCGACCGCACGCTGGTGGTGCAGGCAGGCATGCCGCTGGAGGCGCTGCACAACGCCGCGCTGGAGCACGGCCTGATCTACCCGGTGGATTTCGCCGCGCGCGGTTCGTGCACGATCGGCGGCAACATCGCCACCAATGCCGGCGGCATCCGCGTGATCCGCTACGGCAATACCCGCGAATGGATCGCCGGACTGAAGGTGGTCACCGCCACGGGCGAACTGCTCGAGCTCAACAAGGGCCTGATCAAGAACTCCAGCGGCTACGACTTCCGCCAGTTGCTGATCGGTTCGGAAGGGACGCTGGGGGTGATCGTCGAGGCGACGGTGAAGCTGACCGATCCGCCGCCGGCCAGCAACGTGATGCTGCTGGCGCTGCCCAGCTTCGAGGTGCTGATGCAGGTGTTTGCCGCGTTCCGCGCGCGCCTGCAGCTGCAGGCCTTCGAATTCTTCACCGACCGTGCGCTGGAGCATGTGCTGGCGCATGGCGCGCAGGCGCCGTTCGATGAAGTGCACCCGTACTACGTGGTGACCGAGTTCGCGGCCAACGACGAGGCGCAGGAAGCGGCGGCGATGGCCGCCTTCGAGGACTGCATGGGCAATGGCTGGGTCAGCGATGGTGTGATCAGCGCCAGCGACGCCCAGGCGGCCCAGCTGTGGCGCCTGCGCGAAGGCATCACCGAATCGCTGGCGCGCTACAAGCCGTACAAGAACGATGTCTCGGTGCGGATCTCGTCGATGCCGGCGTTCCTGGCCGAGACCCAGGCGCTGATCGGGCAGGCCTATCCCCACTTCGACGTGGTCTGGTTCGGTCATATCGGCGACGGCAACCTGCATATCAATGTGCTCAAGCCGGATGACACCAGCGACGCGGATTTCGTGGCGCAGTGCGAGCAGGTGACCACGCTGCTGGCACAGGTGCTGGCGCGCTTCGATGGCAGCATTTCGGCCGAGCATGGCATCGGCCTGGTCAAGAAGGGCTACCTGCACAGCACCCGCGGCCCGGCCGAGATCGCGCTGATGAAGGCGGTCAAGCGTGCGTTCGATCCCCAAGCGCGGCTGAATCCCGGGAAGCTCTTCGACGCCTGATGCAGGCAAAGACTTCACGCAGCCGTTACGCTCCCCGCACCCAACCCTGAATCACAGACCATGACCCGTCCGCTTCTGCTGCTCGCCCTGCTGTCCCTGCCGCTGGCCGGCTTCGCTTCCAGCTTCGCCGGTACCTCGGCCGGATCGGCCACCGGCGCATCGTCCGGCTCCTCTGGCAGCAGCTCGGGCGACGACAAGGTGGTGCTGGCCGCGCGCGATGACGCGGCCGCTTTCGTCGCCAGCGATGGCCAGATCCGCGGCGCACGCCTGCAGGCGGCGCTGGTCCACCTGCGCGAGCAGGACACGGCTGCGCAGCAGAAGAGCGATCTGCAGCTGGCCCAGGCCCTGCTGGCGCGTTGATCCGGACAGCATGACGCCCGCGCTGAAAGCCGCCGGGCGTGGTCCGGCGCTGGCGAAGCGCGGGTGGTGGCTGGGCGCGCTGTTCGCACTGCCCACAGCCCACGCGGCCGAGCGCCTGCAGCTGGACCCGGCTGGACTGGACGCGGCCCAGCAGCAGCTGGCCCGGCAGACCCTGGCCGATGTGCAGGCGCTGCTGCCGGAAGGCCTGCTGCGCGCATTGCCGGCGCAGGTGCCGGTGGCCTGGCGCGATGACCTGCCCAGCGATGTGCATGGCCGCGCCGTCGCCGGCGGCATTGTGCTGCGCCGCGACCTGCTTGATGATGGCCCGCCCGCCGCGCGTCGGGCCCGCCGCAGTGCATTGGTCCACGAACTGACCCACGTTGCGGACCGCAGCGGAGCGCACTGGTCGCGCAGCGCACGCTGGCGCGATCTTGCCGGCTGGCAGCGCAGGCCATGGCACCTGGGCCGCGGCGACAACGCCTTCCGCGATCGCAGCCCGGATCGCTACGAACTGGAGAGCCCGGCCGAGTATCTGGCGGTCAACGCCGAACATTTCGTGCTGGATGCCGAGTTCGCCTGCCGCCGGCCGGCGCTGGCACAGTGGTACCGGGCGCAGCTGGGCGCGCCGCCCTCGCTGCCGCAGCCGGACTGCGAAACCCGCGTGCCGCTGCTCCAGGCCGAGGCCGAGGAGGGCGCCGCATCGCTGCTGGCGCTGGACCCGGCGCAGGTCTACCAGGTGGACTACCTGTTCGCCGAAGGCAGCGCGCAGCCGATGAGCCGCTGGGGGCACAGCATGCTGCGCCTGGTGATCTGCCGCCCCGGCCGCGCGCCGGGGCCGGCATGCAGGCTGGACCTGGAACATCACCGGGTGCTGTCGTTCCGTGCGTTCGTCGGTGATGTGCAGATCTCCAGCTGGCGCGGCCTGACCGGTGGTTATCCCTCGCGCCTGTTCGTGCTGCCGCTGCAGCAGGTGATCGACGAGTACACCAAGGTGGAGCTGCGCGGGCTGGCATCGCTGCCGCTGCAGCTGGACCGCAGCGAGATCGCCAGCCTGCTCGAACGCACCGCACAGGTGCACTGGAGCTATGACGGCCGCTACTACTTCGTCAGCAACAACTGCGCGGTGGAGACGGCCAAGCTGCTGCAGGCCGGGGTGCCGCGCCTGGGGCTGGCGGGGCTGGCGCAGCTCAGCCCCCGTGGGCTGCGCCGCCGCCTGGCGCGGCTGCACGCCCTCGACGAGCAGGTGCTGGCCGACCGCGCCCGCGCGCAGGCGCAGGGCTACTACTTCGCTTCTGCACGTGACCACTACGCGCAGCTGTTCGCGGTGGCCGCGAGCCAGGCACCGCTGCCGGCAGGGGATGTCGCCGGCTGGCTGAAGCTGCGTGCAGGCCAGCGTGCAGCGTGGCTGCAGCAGGGCGACCTGCGCGCCAGCGCCGGCCTGCTGCTGCTGGAACAGGCCGCGCAACGGCGTGCCGAGCTGCGTGCCCGTGATGCCTTGAAGCGGCGCCTGCTGGCGGAGGCGGACAGCAGCGCAACGCGCTCGCTGCGTGCGTTGCTGGAGCAGAGCGGCCAGTGGCTGCGGCCCGCACAGCAGCTGCCCGGTGCCGGCTATGGCCTGCCCTTGCCCGAAGAGCAGGCTGCGCTGGCCGATGCCGCCCGCGCCGCCAGCAGCCGCGCGGTCCCGGCGTGGCAAGCGCTGCGGCGCCAGCTGCGCGGGCAGCTGCCCGCCGCGCAGCAGCGTGAGCTGGAGGATATCGACCGCAACCTGGCCGTTTTGGGCGAGCGGGTGCGCCGGCAGGCAGCCGATGCAGCGGCTACTGGCGCGGCAGCTCGATGACGAAACGACTGCCGCCGGCACTGCCCGGCGTGCAGTAGACCTGTCCGCCGTGCGCATCGGCAATGGCCTTGACCACGGCCAGGCCGAGCCCGCTGCCGCCACCCTGGCGCGAACGTGAGCCATCGCCGCGCATGAAGGGGTTGAAGATGTCCGCATGCAGCGCCGGGTCGATGCCCGGGCCTTCGTCCTCGATCGATACCTGTACATGCGCCAGCGTGTCATGCACGGCAATGCGCACCCTGCCGGTGCTGGCGTAGCGGCGCGCGTTCTCCAGCAGCGCCAGCAGCGCCTGCCGCAGCCGCGTCGGGTCGCAGTGCGCCGGGTGCTCCTCGCGGCTGGTTTCCAGTTCCAGCACGAACCCCGCCGCACGGAAGGCCGGATCCACCAGGGTCATCACCGAATGCACTTCGGTGACCACGTCGGTGCGGGCGCGCCGCACGTCGAGGCGCGCGTTGTCGGCCAGGCTGAGCACACGCAGATCCTCGATCAGGCGCGACAGGCCTTCGACCTGCGCCAGCAGGCTGCGGAACTGTGACTCATCGGGATGGAACACGCCCTCGGCCAGCCCCTGCAGGCGCCCGCGCAGGATCGTCACCGGCGTGCGCAGCTCATGGGCGATGGCGGCGTGCCACATCACCCGCTCGCTTTCCATCTGCTGCAGGCGGCGCGCCATGGCGTTGAAATCGTCGACCAGCGCGGCGACTTCGCCGGGTGAGTTCGCCTCGGCAGTGGCACGTGTGCCGAGGTCGCCGGCGGCGAGGGCGCGCACGCTGTCCACCAGCGAGTTGAGCGGCGACAGGATGCGATGGGCCAGGCGGAACGATGCCGCGATGGCCAACGCCAGGCCGGTGAGGATCACGCCGACCATCCAGGCCAGCTCCGGCCCGGTCGGCAGCCAGCCTTCGGGCTCGCTGGCACTGGCCGGGAAGAACTCGATCAGCACCGCATACAGCAGCCACGACGAGAGGATCATCATCACGATGACGCCGATCACCATCAGCGACATCGAGACGATGATGTGCCGGCTGAGCCCGGACCGGCGCATCAGCGGTCCGCCATCAACCGGTAACCGACGCCGCGCACGCTGGCCGGGATGTTGGTCACGCCGACCTCGTCCAGCTTGCGGCGCAGCTTGCTGACATGGCTGTCGACGGTGCGTTCCAGCGCCTCGCTTTCGGGCAGGCACTCGTGCATCAGCTCGCTGCGGCTGAAGATCCGCGAGGGCGCCAGGGCCATGCAGTGCAGCAGCTTGAACTCGGTCAGGGTCAGCAGCAGCTCATGGCTGTAGCCGTCGCCTTCCACGTGCACGGCATGGGTGGCGGTGTCCACCAGCAGCGGTCCGACGCGCAGGGCGGTGGGTGCGTCCACCCGGGTGCCACGCAGCGTGCGCCGCAGCACCGCGCGCACGCGCGCGGCCACTTCGGCGGGGTTGAACGGCTTGACCACGTAATCGTCGGCGCCCATCCGCAACGCGGTCAGCTTGTCCAGGTCCTGGTCCAGCGCGGTCAGCATGATCACCGGCGTTCCGCCGCGCTGGCGCAGCTGCGAGAGCACGCTCCAGCCATCCAGGCGGGGCAGCTGCACATCCAGCAGCACCAGGTCCGGGCGCATGCTGCGGTGCAGGTCCAGTGCGGCCTGGCCGTCGGCCGCGCGCAGCGTGCGCAGGCCCTCGCGTTCGAGGTAGGCGGTGAGGATGTCGGCGATCTCGGCTTCGTCCTCGACGATCAGGACCAGGGCCGCGAGGGCGGGAGAGGCGTGCATGGCGGGGCGATGCCGGAAGGTGCTTGCCTCCATCGTATCTCCACACTTCCTCCATCGAAACCCCATCATCGCCACGCACACTGCGCGCTTCATGATTTGTCAGCCGCGCCAGCGGCATTGTGCACAGCAATGAGAACCTTCAGGACTCCGGTCGCGCTGGTCGCGTCCCTCGCCCTGGCCATGACGGCCTGTTCCCGCCCCGAACCCAGTGTGGATCCCGCGCCGCGCGTGAGCGTGGTGACCGTCGGCCCGCAGGTGGTGCAGCGCGATGACGAACTGCCCGGCCGCGTGGCGGCGGTGCGCACCGCGCAGATCCGCGCACAGGTGGGCGGCATCGTGCAGCGCCGGATGTTCGAGCAGGGCGCGGAAGTGCAGGCCGGCCAGCCGCTGTTCCAGATCGACCCGGCGGCGTTCCGTGCCGATGTCGATTCGGCACTGGCGGCCCTGCAGCGCAGCGAAGCCGCGCTCGGCCGCAGCCGCGTGCAGTCGCAGCGGCTGCAGGCACTGGCCGCCGCGCAGGCGGTCAGCCAGCAGCACCGCGACGATGCGAGCGCGGAGTACGAGCAGGCGCGGGCGGCGGTCAACGAGGCACGCGCCATCCTGGCGCGCCGCCAGCTGGACCTGCGCTATGCCACGGTCAGTGCGCCGATCGATGGCCGCATCGACCAGGCGCTGGTGACCGAGGGGGCGCTGGTCGGTGTCGCCGACGCCGAGCCGATGGCCGTGGTGCAGCAGATCGACCAGGTCTACGTGGACGTGCGCCAGCCGGCTTCGCAACTGCAGTGGCTGCAGCGCAGCGCGGTCGATGGCGAACTGCCGGTGACCATCATCGGCTCGGCTGGCGCAGCGCTGCCCGAGCGCGGTCGGCTGCTGTTCTCCGGGGTCAACGTCGACGCACGTACGGGCGACGTGATCCTCCGCATCCTGGTCGACAATCACGCGCGGCAGCTGCTGCCAGGCATGTATGTGCGGGCGCGGGTTCCGCGTGGCGCGCCGCACAGTGCGCTGCTGCTGCCGCAGCAGGCGGTGCTGCGCAGCGCGGGCGGGCAGGCCTACGCCTGGGTGATCGGCGGCGACGGCAGGGCGGTGATCCGTACCCTGGAGGTGGAGGGCGGCGTCAACCGGCAATGGCTGGTGCGGCACGGCCTGAAGGCCGGCGAGAAGGTGGTGGTGGAAGGCCAGGAACGCCTGCAGGAAGGTGTCCAGGTCGATCCGCGCGCGTGGCAGGTGCCGGTCGCGGGTGCCGCCGTTGCGGCGCCCTCCGGCGATCAGGGCTGAGCCCTCCCAGGACGATCCGACATGGCCCGTTTCTTCATCGATCGCCCGGTATTCGCCTGGGTGCTGGCGATCTTCATCATCCTGGCCGGCGTGCTGGCCATTCCGCGGCTCGCCGTCGAACGCTATCCGGCCGTTGCGCCGCCCAGCGTCAGCATCTATGCGAGCTATCCCGGCGCCAGCCCGCAGACCCTCAACGATGCCGTGGTCGGTCTGATCGAGCGCGAGCTGTCCAGCGTCAAGCACCTGCTGTACTTCGAATCGTCGGTCGATACCTCGGGCGAAGCCTCGATCACCGCCACGTTCAAGCCGGGTACCGATCCGGAACTGGCGCAGGTGGACGTGCAGAACCGGATCAAGGCGATCGAGCCGCGCTTGCCGCGTGCCGTGCGCCAGAACGGGCTGTTCGTGGAAGCGGCCGACTCGGGCTTCCTGATGCTGGTCGGCCTGCGTTCGCCTGACGGAAGCGTTGGCGAGGCGGCACTGGGCGACTTCATGGCGCGCAACATCATCGAGGAATTGCGCCGGGTGGACGGGGTCGGCCGCGTGCAGCTGTTCGGCGCCGAACAGGCGATGCGGATCTGGCTGGACCCGACCCGCCTGACCGGTTACGGGCTGACCATGGGCGACGTGGCCACGGCCATCGAACAGCAGAACCTGGAGATCTCGCCGGGCCGCATCGGCGATTCGCCGGGAATCCCGGGGCAGCGCATCACGGTGCCGCTCACCGCGGACGGCCAGCTGTCCACGCCGGCGCAGTTCGCGGCCATCGTGCTGCGGGCCGGTGCGGACGGGTCGCGGGTACTGCTGGGCGACGTGGCGCGGGTGGAACTGGGCGCGCAGAGCTATGCCTGGGGCACCCGCGAGGATGGCTACCCGGCCACCGCCGCAGGCGTGCAGCTGCGCCCCGGCGCCAACGCGGTACGCACCGCCGGCGCCGTGCGCGAACGCATGGCCGAGCTGCAGCCGCTGCTGCCCCCCGGCGTGGCATCGAGCATCCCGTTCGATACCGCGCCGTTCGTGCGGATCTCGATCCAGAAGGTGCTGCAGACCCTGGTCGAGGCGATGCTGCTGGTGTTCGCGGTGATGTACCTGTTCCTGCAGAACTGGCGCTACACGCTGATCCCCGCGCTGGTGGCGCCGATCGCGCTGCTGGGCACGTTTGCGGTGATGCTGGCGCTGGGCTTCTCGATCAACGTGCTGACCATGTTCGGCATGGTGCTGGCGATCGGCATCATCGTCGACGATGCCATCGTGGTGGTGGAGGGCGTGGAGCGGATCATGGCCGAAGAGGGGCTGCCGCCCCGCGAAGCCACGGTCAAGGCGATGCGCGAGCTCACCGGTGCGGTGATCGGCATCACCCTGGTGCTGACCGCAGTGTTCATTCCGATGGCCCTGGCCAGTGGTTCGGTGGGTGCGATCTATCGCCAGTTCACCGTGGCGATGGCGGTGTCGATCCTGTTCTCCGCACTGCTGGCATTGAGCCTGACCCCGGCCCTGTGCGCGACGCTGCTGCGCCAGGGCACGCGCGGCCATCATGGCCGCGGCGGCCTGTTCGGTGCATTCAACCGCGGCTTCGAGCGGATGACATCGCGCTACCAGCATGGCGTCGCCGCGGTACTGCGGCGCAGCGGCCGGGTCATGGGCCTGTTCGCGGCCTTGGTGGTAGCGCTGCTGGTCGGGCTGCACTGGTTGCCCGGCGCGTTCCTGCCGGAAGAGGACCAGGGCTACTTCATGACCTCGATCCAGCTGCCGGCCGAAGCAACGGCCGAGCGGACGCTGGCCGTGGTCGAAGCCTATGAGCGGCACGTGGCGGCGCGGCCGGCGATCGCCTCCAACCAGGCCATCCTCGGCTACAGCTTCTCCGGGTCCGGTCCCAGCGCAGCAATGAACTACACCATGCTGAAGGATTGGGATGCGCGGGGCGGCAGCAGCGCAGCAGCGGAAGTGGCGGCGGTGCAGCAGGCGATGGCGGCGCTGCCCGAAGGCGAGGTGATGAGCGTGATGCCGCCCGCCATCGACAGCCTGGGCCGTTCGTCGGGCTTCTCGCTGGCGCTGCAGGCGCGCGCCGGCCAGGACCCGGCCGAACTGCGCGCCGCCCTGCAGCAGCTGTTGGCGCTGGCACAGGCCAGTCCGCTGCTGGCCGAGGTGCATGCCGATGGCCTGCCGGCCGGCAGTACGGTGCGGCTGGACATCGATCGCGCCAAGGCGGAGGCCATGGGCGTGTCCTTCACCGACATCAGCGGCACGCTGTCCACGGCCATGGGGTCACAGTACGTCAATGATTTCCCCAACCGCGGACGCATGCAGCAGGTGATCCTGCAGGCCGAGGCCGCGCACCGCATGGCGCTGGAGGATGTGCTGAAGCTGTACGTGCGCAACAGTGAGGGCGGCATGGTCGCGCTGTCCGAACTGGTGAACGCGCAGTGGACCGAGGCCCCGCTGCAGCTGCAGCGCTATCTCGGCTTCCCGGCGTTGAACGTGTCCGGTGCGCCGGCCGCTGGCGTGTCCACCGGCCAGGCCATGGATGAGATGGAGCGCCTGGCGCGGCAGTTGCCGGCCGGGTTCGCACTGCAGTGGACCAGCCAGTCGCTGCAGGAGCGCGAATCCGGGGCCCAGGCGCCGTGGCTGCTGTTGCTGTCGATGCTGGTGGTGTTCCTGGTGCTCGCCGCGCTGTACGAGAGCTGGTCGATCCCGCTGGCGGTGATGCTGGTGGTGCCGCTGGGGCTGCTGGGTGCGGTTGCCGCGGTGCTGCTGCGTGGCATGCCCAACGATGTGTTCTTCAAGGTCGGCATGATCACGGTGATCGGGCTGTCGGCGAAGAACGCGATCCTGATCGTCGAGTTCGCACGTCAGCTGCAGCGGCAGGGGCGCGGACTGGTGGACGCGGCCGTGGAGGCGGCACGCCTGCGCCTGCGCCCGATCGTGATGACCTCGTTGGCCTTCGCACTGGGCGTGGTGCCGTTGATGCTGGCGCAGGGCGCCTCCCGGGAGACCCAGCAGGCGATCGGTACCGGTGTGTTCGGTGGCATGGTCAGCGCAACGGTGCTGGCGGTGTTCTTCGTGCCGGTGTTCTACGTGGTGGTGCAGGGCGCGCAGCGCTGGCTGGCACAGCGTCTGCGCCGCCGCCGGCCGCCCCCGGCCGGCATTGCAGAGGGAGGCGTTGCACGTCGTGAACGGGAGCATTGACGACCTGTACGAGGCACAGCTCCGGCTGCTGGAACAGCAGCTGCGGCAGGCATTGCTGGACGGTGACCGCGAAAGCGTGGCGGCGCTGCTGTCGCCGGTACTGTTCATGATGGACGGGCAGGGCGGGCGCATGCTCGACCTGCCGTGGCTGGGCGACTGGCTGGCCGGGCACCTGCAGGTCGAAGCCCTGCAGCTGCAGGCGGTGGAAACCCTGCTGTGCGGCCGCCTGGCCCTGCTGTCCAGCGACGTGCAGCTGCAGGTGCGGTGGCAGGGGCGCAGGCACGTTCAACGGCTGCGGCTGCTGCGGGTCTGGACCCGCTGCTCCACCGCCAGCGGCGCACAGTTGCTGTCGATGGCGGTGCTGGCCGGCTGAACGCGGTCAGGTGCCTTTCAGGCCCCGGTTGCGCACAGGTGGTACGTTCCAAGACCTCTGTAGTGTCGACAAGGAGTCGAGCCATGCGTGTAGTTCCCAGTCTGTTGGCTGCCTCCCTCGGGCTCGTGCTGGCCGCCTGCCAGCCGGCGCCGCCGCCCGCACCTGCGGCCGCGGCCGGCGAAGCCGCCGCACCGCCGCCGACGGCCGATGCCGCAGCGGCCAGCACGACCGCGTATCGCTGTGGTGACCTGCAGGTGCGGGCCACCTTCAGCGGCGAGGATGCCGCGACCGTGGTGATCGGCGACCGTACGCTGGTGATGACCGCCGAGCGCGCCGCATCGGGTGCGAAATATGCCGACGCCCAGGGCAACAGCTTCTGGAGCCATGGCAGCGAGGAGGCATTGCTGGGGCTGAAGGGCGAGGCCGACCGTGAGTGCCGGGCGCTGGAGGCGACCGAAGGCGATGCCAGCGCCGGCAATGCCGCATTCCGTGCCACCGGCAATGAACCGGGCTGGCTGGCCATCGTGGACGGTGATGCGCCGGGCCTGCAGGTGGAGGTGGATTATGGCGAGCGCCGCTTCGCGGTCGCCGCGCCCACTGCGGGGGCCGATGGCTGGGTCGGCAAGGCCGCCGACGGGACCGACATCAAGCTGAGTTTCCAGCGCACGACCTGCCAGGACGACATGAGTGGGCAGTCATTCGAGGCCAAGGCGATGCTGACCGTGGGCACCCGCCAGTACCACGGCTGCGGCAGTTTCGGCACCAAGTAAGCGGCCTGCGCGGATCGGTGGTGCCGGGCCATGCCCGGCGCGCATCGATCAGCCCGCGCAGGGCATCAGGTCCAGATCGAACGCCAGGTCGTAGCGGCCGTTGATCGCGATCAGCGCCTGGCGGATCGAACAGTCGTCGCGGTGGCGGGCCACCAGGCCATCGAAGAGGGTCCTGCGGCCCTCGCAGTACCGCGCGTTGGCATCCTCGAGTTCGCGGCGGCGCTCGTCGTCGTAGGGCTCTTCGCCGGCGAAATGCTGGCAGGTGTTCTCGCGGGCGAGGAAGGCCTGTACGTCGGCAGGCATCCGGCAATAGATGCGCACGTCCTCGACGTCGTACACGTCGGCCGGCACCGCACAGCCGGCGGATGCGCGTGCCTGTTCCAGTTCCGGGTCGCCCGATGGCAGCGCGGCGGCGGAATGCCCGGCAGCGGGCGGTGGGACCGCGGCCGCCGGTGCATTCTGCGTTGCTGCGCCGGCAGCGCTGTCCGCTGCCTGCGGCGAACAGGCCGCAAGCAGGGACAGGCCGACCAGCAGCGCGAGGTGCTTAGTCGGCACGGCCGGCGAATTCACCGGTGGCGGTGTTCACCAGCACGCGTTCGCCGTTGACGATGTATTCGGGCACCATGATCTCGATACCGGTGTTGAGCTTGGCCGGCTTCGGACGCTTGGTGGCGGTGCCACCCTTCAGTTCCGGCGGCGTCTCGATCACTTCCAGCACCACCGAGGCCGGCAGCTGGATGGCCACCGGCTGCTCGTCGATCACCTGCACGTAGATGCCGGTCAGGCCGTCGGTGATGTAGCCGGCGTCATCGCCGATCACGTCCGCATCGAGGGTGTAGGGGGTGTAGTCCTCGTCATCGAGGAACACGAAGGCATCGCCATCCTTGTAGGAATAGGTGGACTGGCGGCGCAGCAGTTCCACTTCGACCAGGTTGTCGTCGGCATCGAAGCTGGCATCGAGCTTGTTGCCGCCCGGCACGCTGTACATGATGAAGCGGAAGCGGACGTTGCCGCCGCGACCCTGCGGCGAGCTGCGCTCGATGTCGCGGATCTGGTAGACGCCGTTGTTGTACTCGACGACGTTGCCCTTCTTGATGTCGTTGGCTTTCATGATGTTGTTGGTCGTTGGGGGAGGGCGCCGTCCCGGCGCCCGGGGGGAATCACTTCGGAGCGAGGCGGGTAGCGCCGTCCAGGCGGATGGTCTCGCCGTTGATGTAGGTGTTGCCGAGGATGTGGCCGACCAGGCTGGCGAAGTCTTCCGGCTTGCCCAGGCGCGACGGGAACGGGATCGAGGCGGCCAGCGACTGCTGCACCGCTTCGGGCATGCCATCCACCATCGGCGTCCAGAACACGCCTGGCGCAATCGTGTTGACGCGGATGCCGAAGCGCGACAGTTCGCGGGCCATCGGCAGCGTCATCGAGACCACGCCGCCCTTGCTGGCGGCGTACGCGGCCTGGCCGATCTGGCCTTCGTAGGCCGCGATGCTGGCGGTGTTGATGATCACGCCGCGCTCGCCGTCGACGCCGGCCTCGTTGTGCTGCATGCGGTTGGCCGCGGCCTTGGCGACGTTGAAGCTGCCGACCAGGTTGACCATCACCGTGCCCTGGAAGCCTGCCAGCGGCATCGGGCCGTCCTTGCCCAGCACGCGGCCGGCGCCGAGGATGCCGGCGCAGTTCATCGCCACATTGAGGCCGCCGAGGAACGCATGCGCCTGATCGATGGCCACGGCCACCGCCGCTTCATCGCTGACATTGACGTTGAAGTAGCGGGCGTGCCCGGCGCCCAGCTCGGCCACGGCCGCCGCGCCCTTGTCATCGTTGAGGTCGAACAGGGCCACCTTGCCGCCCTGGGCGACCAGATGCTGGGCCACGGCCAGGCCGAGGCCGGAGACGCCGCCGGTGATCACGGCACGTACGGAAGACAGCTGCATTGCACGGTCCTGCAGGTTCGAGAACCGCCGATTCTAACGGATGCCGGGGCGGCCGCCGTTGTGCACTGCGCTGCGCGCCTCAGCCCAGCTGGCGGGCGCGGCGCAGGCGGCGCTCGAACTCGGCGGCGGCCAGGCCGTGAGCGAACAGGAAGCCCTGGCCGACAGTGACCCCCAGGTCCAGCAGGCACTGGCGCTGCGGTTCGGTCTCCACCCCCTCGGCCACCACGCCCAGGCCCAGGCTGCGGGCAATGGCGCAGACCGCTTCGCAGACCGCCACGTCCGAACGGTTGCGGGGAATGCCCTCGACGAACAACTGGCTGAGCTTGAGCCCGTGGATCGGAAGGCGGCGCAGGTAGTTCAGCGCACTGTAGCCTTCGCCGAAATCGTCGATGGTCAGCATCACCCCCATCTCGCGCAGGCGGGCGAAGGTACGCAGGGTGTCCGGCGCATCCTCGATCAGCACCCGTTCGGTGAATTCCAGTTCCAGCACGCTGCCGGGCAGGCCGAATTCGTCCAGCACCTGGCGCACCCAGCGGGCCAGGTCCTCGCCGACGAACTGCCGCCAGGACACGTTGACCGCCACCCGCACCAGGCCCAGGCCGTCGTCCTGCCATTGCCGCACCTGCCGGCAGGCCTCGCGCAGCGCCCACTGCCCGATGCGCACGATGTCTCCGGTGTGCTCGGCATGGCGGATGAACAGGTCCGGCCGCATCTGCCCGAGCTGGCTGTTGTGCCAGCGCATCAGCGCTTCGCAGGCGATGGTCGCGCCGCTGCGCAGGTTGACCTGCGGCTGGTAGACCAGGTGGAACTCATCCCCGTCCAGCGCTTTGTGCAGGCGGCTTTCGATCTGCAGCCGGTCATGCTGGCGCTGGGCCAGCTCCGGCGAGAACACCTGCCAGCCGTTGCGGGTGCGGCGCTTGCACTCGTACATCGCGGTGTCGGCGTTCTGGATCAGCTGCTGCGGGCGGGTGCCGTCGCGCGGTGCACGGGCGATGCCGATGCTGGCGGTCACCGGGAATTCGTCACTGCCCAGCTGGAACGGGGCCGAGAACGCCGAGGTGATGCGCTCGGCCAGCTGCTCGGCCTGGTCCGGCTGGTCGCGCAGGTCGCAGATCACCAGGAACTCGTCACCGCCGAAGCGTGCCACCAGGCCTTCGGTGCCGATCGCGGTGGCGATGCGCCGGGTCGCTTCGATCAGCAGCTCGTCGCCGGCATTGTGGCCGAGCAGGTCGTTGACCACCTTGAAGCGGTCCAGGTCGATGTACAGCACCGCCACCCGGTCGTGACTGGGGCTGGCCATGCGCACGCCCAGGTCACTGAGCACCGCGTCGCGGTTCATGATGCCGGTCAAGGGATCGGTGCGCGCCTGCACGCGCAGGGTTTCCTCGGCCTGCTTGCGCTCGGTGATGTCCTGCACGGTGCCGGTGAGGCGGGCGGCATCGACGTCGCCGGCGGAGACCTCGCCGATCATCCGGATCCAGAACGAATGCCCGTCGCGGCGCTGGCCCTGCAGTTCCAGGCCGAAGCTGCTGCGGTGTTCGATGGTCTCGGCCAGCGCCTGCTGCAGGGCGGCGCGGTCGTCGCTGCGCAGGCAGTCGAGCAGGTCGGGCATGTCCTCCAGGTCGACCGGCTGGCCCACGATGCGCCGCGCTTCATCGGTCAGGTACAGCCGCTGCAGGCCGCGATCCCATTCCCAGCCGCCGATGTGTGCCAGCGACTGCGCGCGGGCGAACAGCGTGTTGTTGCGCTTCAGCTCGGTGATGTCGCTGAACATCGCATACACGTGGTCGGCCTGGTCGCAGCCGCTGCCGAACACCGGCACGTTGGTGGTTGAAAGCCAGAGCATGCGCCCGCGTGGGCGGTGGTACAGGCCGATGATGGTGCTGCGGATCATCCGCCCGGCCTGGAAGCAGCGGTTGGTCGGCCATTGCGCCTGGGTGAGCGGGTGGCCATGTTCGTCGACCACGATCCAGGCATCCGGATCAAGCAGGGCGTTCAGGCCCACGCCGCCCCCGGTCAGGCCAAGGATGCGGTGCGCGGCCGGGTTGGCCGACAGCACGCGCAGGTCGCGGTCGAACAGCATCACGCCCTTGTCGATCGATTCCATCAGCAGGCGGTAGCGCGATTCGGCACGCCAGCGGCCGCTCAGGTCGCGCGCCACGGCCACGATGCAGGGCTGGCCACGGTCCTGGAATCCGGCCGAGTGCACCTCCACCGGGAAGCGGCTGCCGTCGCCGCGCATGTTGGTCACTTCGATGACGTAGGTGTCGCCGCGGTTCAGCGCTTCCCACACCGGTTGCAGGTGGTCGCTGGGCAGGTCCGGGTTGAGCAGCTCGATCGGCTGGCCGACGATGTCTTCGCGGGGACGGTCGTAGGCCAGGATGCCGGCGCGGTTGACGTCCAGTACCACGCCTTCGGCGCTGAGGATGCTGACCGGGTCGGGTACCGCATCGAACAGCGCGGCATAGCGCGCCTGCGTATCCAGCGCGCATTGCTGGGCGTCGGCCAGCGCCTGCCGGGCCTGGCGCAGCAGCTGCGCCTGCGCCGGTGGCGGCGATGCCGCCAGTGCGGCGTCGAGTGCGGCCAGCGCAACGTCGGTTCCGGCGGACAACTCGCCGAGGGCCGGACGGTCGCGCGGGCCGCTGTCGTTCATGTCGCCGCCAGCGCCTGCCCGACGCGGCTGGCGGTGGCGCGGCCGAGCAGTCCGGCCAGCCAGCGGCCGGTCTCGGCCAGCGACGGCAGGTCGACCCCGCAGTCCAGGCCCAGGCCCTGCAGCAGATAGACCACGTCTTCGCTGGCCACGTTGCCGCTGGCGCCCTTCGCATACGGGCAGCCGCCCGCGCCGGAGACCGCACTGTCGACCACGCGCACGCCTTCTTCCAGGCAGTTGGCGATGTTGGCCACGGCCTGGCCGTAGGTGTCGTGGAAGTGCACCGCCAGCGCGCTGATCGGAATCTCGGCTGCTACCGCCTGCACCATCGCCCGCGCCTTGCGTGGCGTGCCGACACCGATGGTGTCGCCCAGCGAGATTTCGTAACAGCCCATGCCGTGCAGCGCACGCGCCACGCGCACCACGTCGGCCAGTGGCACCTCGCCCTGGTAGGGGCAGCCGAGCACCGTGGAGACATAGCCACGCACGCGCACGCCATCGGCCGCCGCCCGGCGCAGGATCGGCTCGAAGCGGGCCAGGGATTCATCAATGCCGGCGTTGGTGTTGGTGCGGTTGAACGCCTCCGAGGCGGCGGTGAACACCGCCACCTCCTGCACGCCGACCGCGCGCGCGCGGTCATAGCCCTGTTCGTTGGGTACCAGTACCGGGTAGGCGATGCCGGGGCGGCGCTGGATGCCGGCGTAGACCTCGGCGGCGTCGGCCAGCTGCGGCACCCAGCGCGGGCTGACGAAGCTGGTGGCCTCAATGGTGCGCAGGCCGGTGGCGGACAGGCGATCGATCAGTGCGATCTTGTCGGCGGTGGCGACCGCCTGCTTTTCGTTCTGCAGGCCGTCGCGCGGACCGACCTCGACGATGCGGACGAAATCGCTCATTGCGGCACCCCCACGGCGGGCGGGGCGGCAACGGCGGAGCGGGCGAGGGTGGATGGGGTCACGGCAGTTCCTGGAATACGGGGGCGGCCCGGTCTTCACCGGGCTGCCAACTGGGATACGCAGACGGGTCGGCGGAGCGGCCACGCTGCGCAGGATGCGGCAAGGCTCAGCGTGGAGGGTGGCAGACCGCCTTGATGTTGACGGGGTCGGGCATCTCAGGCCTCGGTCACCCAGTGCGGGGCGCGCTTGTCCAGGAATGCACCAAGCCCTTCCTGGCCTTCCGCCGAGACCCGCAGGCGTGCGATCAGGGCAGCATTGTCACGGTCCAGGGCATCGCGGTCGCGGCTGTCGCGCACCTGCCGGACCAGCTGCTTGGCCGATGCCGCAGCGATCGGGCCGGCCTTGTCGAGCAGTGCCAGTTGCCGCTGCACGGCCTCATCCAGCCGTTCCGGTTCCACCAGCTGGTGGACCAGGCCGATGCGCAGGGCGGTATCGGCATCGAAATGCTCGCCGGTGGCGAACCAGCGCCGGGCCTGGCGGCTGCCGATCGCTTCGATCACGTAGGGCGAGATCACCGCGGGGAGCAGCCCCAGGCGGCTCTCGGTAAGGCCGAAACGGGCCGCGCTGGTGGCGATGGCGATATCGCAGCAGGCGACCAGCCCGACGCCGCCGCCGAAGGCGGCGCCGTGGACGCGGGCCAGGGTCGGCTTGGGCAGCTCGTCCAGGGTGCGCATGAGCCGCGCCAGGGCCAGTGCGTCTTCCCGGTTGTCGGCTTCGCTGGCCGAGGCCATGCCGCGCATCCACTGCATGTCCGCGCCGGCCGAGAAGGAGGCGCCGTGGCCGGCCACCACCACCGTGCGCACCGACGCATCGCGGCCCGCCGCCTCCAGGGCCGCGGTCAGCCGGGCGATCAGGCCGGCGTCGAAGGCGTTGTGCAGCTCCGGCCGGTTCAGCCAGAGGGTCAGGACGGCGCCGGAGCGCTCGATCTGCAAAGCATCGTTCATGGGATTCCAGGGTCACTCCATACCTGTATGGATCATAGCGGGCCATTGGTCATGGGCCATGACGCGACGCGGGAATGTTAGAATCGAGAACCATTTACATCCAGCAGAGAATGCGCTAGATGACGCTGTCCGAACTGCCGATGCACGCCTCGGCCCTGGTCGATTCCGTGCAGGACCTGCATGCCAACGATGCCATCGCCCGCCGTCTGCGTGAGCTGGGCTTCGTCAAGGGCGAGCAGGTGCGACTGGTGGCCAAGGGTCCGGTGGGCGGCGAACCGTTGCTGGTGCAGGTCGGGTTCACCCGCTTCGCGCTGCGCATCAGTGAAGCCCGGCGCGTGCTGATCGATCCGGCCAGCCAGGAGGGACGCGCATGAGCGCCAGCACCGCACCGCTGCGCATTGCCCTGGTCGGCAATCCGAACAGTGGCAAGACCGCGCTGTTCAACCAGCTCACCGGCAGCCGGCAGAAAGTGGCCAACTACACCGGCGTGACCGTCGAGCGCAAGGAAGGCCGTCTGCGCGCGCCGTCCGGCCGCGAATTCGCCGTGCTCGACCTGCCCGGTGCCTACAGCCTGCAGCCGGCCAGCCTGGACGAGGCGATCACCCGCGATCTGTGCCGGGGTTTCTACCCGGGCGAGGCCGCGCCGGACGTGCTGCTGTGCGTGATCGATGCCACCAACCTGCGCCTGCACCTGCGCTTCGCGCTGGAACTGCGCGAGCTGGGCAAGCCGATGATCATCGCGCTGAACATGGTCGACGCCGCGCAGCGCCGCGGCATCCAGATCGACGTGGCTGCACTGGAGCGCGAGATCGGCGTGCCGGTGGTGGAAACCGTGGCGGTGCGCAAGCAGGGTGCGAAGGCCCTGGTCGAGCGCCTGGACGCCATGGTGCCGCACCTGGACGCACCGCTGGCCGGAATTGAGAAAGGCGGCGACTACCACGCGCAGGTGCGCAGCATCCTGGCCGCGGCCGTGCGCATGCCGGCACGGACCGCGAAGATCGATGACACCCTGGACCGCTGGCTGCTGCATCCGGTGTTCGGCCTGATGACGCTCGTGGTGGTGATGTTCCTGATCTTCCAGGCGGTGTTCGCCTGGGCCACGCCGCTGATGGACGGTATCGAGGCCGCCTTCGCCTGGCTGGGTGAACTGGCCGCCAGCGTGCTGCCGGCCGGGCCGCTGACCAGCCTGCTGACCGACGGCATCATCGCCGGCCTCGGTGGCGTGGTGGTGTTCCTGCCGCAGATCCTGATCCTGTTCGCCTTCATCCTGGCGCTGGAGGAGTCGGGCTACCTGCCGCGTGCGGCGTTCCTGCTCGACCGCATGATGGCGGCGGCGGGCCTGTCCGGGCGTTCGTTCATCCCGCTGCTGTCCAGCTTCGCCTGCGCGGTGCCCGGCATCATGGCGACCCGCAGCATCCAGGATCCGCGTGACCGCCTGGCCACCATCCTGGTCGCGCCGCTGATGACCTGTTCGGCGCGCCTGCCGGTGTATGCGCTGCTGATCGGTGCGTTCATTCCGGCCGGCAAGGTCGGCATCTTCAACCAGCAGGGCCTGGTGCTGTTCGGCCTGTACGTGGCCGGCATCCTCAGTGCGCTGCTGATGTCGTGGGTGATGAAGAAGTGGCGCCGCGACAGGAGCGAGCATCCGCTGATGCTGGAACTGCCGTCGTACCGCATTCCGCACCCGCGCGACCTGGCGGTGGGCCTGTACGAGCGCGGCATGATCTTCCTCAAGCGCGTGGGCGGCATCATCCTGGCGCTGACCATCCTGCTGTGGTTCCTGCTGACCTTCCCGGGTGCACCGGCCGATGCCACGATGCCGGCCATCGACTACAGCTATGCCGGCCAGATCGGCCATGCGATGACCGCGATCTTCGCCCCGCTGGGCTTCAACTGGCAGATCTGCATCGCGCTGATCCCGGGCCTGGCCGCGCGCGAGGTGGCGGTGTCTTCGCTGGCCACGGTGTATGCGCTGTCGGCGGCCGACGATGATGCGGCGATCACCGCGCTGTCGCCGGTGGTGGCCGATGGCTGGTCGCTGGCCACCGGCCTGGCCCTGCTGGTGTGGTTCATCTACGCGCCGATGTGCATTTCCACGCTGGCCACCATCAAGCGCGAGACCAACTCGTGGAAGACGATGGGCTTCTCGGCGTTGTACCTGTTCGCCGCGGCCTACGTGGCAGCCCTGATCACCTACCAGGTGACCGTGGCGCTGGGAGGCGGCTGATGGACGCGGGGCTGCTGGTGCAGTACCTGATCATCGCGGTGGCCGTGCTGGTCAGCGCGTGGGTGGTGCTGAAGAAGCAGGCCCCGGGCACCGCGCGCAGGCTGCGCGGTGCGCTGGCTCTTGCCCTGTTGAAGCCGGGCCGGGCGGCCTGGCTGCAGGCGCTGGGGCGGAAGATCGCGCCGCCGGCCAGTGGCAGTGCGGGCGCGTGCGGTGGCTGCGACAGCTGCGGGCCGACGCCGCCGAAGCAGCATTGAGCCGGCAGCGGGGCGTGGCGCCGGTGGCCGGTGTTGCCGATGGGACGGCGTGCAGCGGTGACGACGCTTGCCCGGACATGCGCGCTGCCGCTAGCCTGCATGCATGAACCAGACTCCCCTGCGATTGCTCATTCACGGCGCTTCCGGGCGCATGGGCCAGGCCCTGCTGCGCCTGGCTGCCGAACACCCTGAAACGCTGCAGATCGTGGCTGCCGTGACCGGCCGCGCGCCGGCGCAGCGCGTGGTCGACGGCGTACCGTTCTTCGCCGCCAGCGAACTGTCCGGCGCCCCCGCGTTCGACGTGGCGATCGACTTCAGCCTGCCGGAGGGCTTCGACCCGCTGCTGGCGCTGTGCGTGGAGCGGGGCGCCGGCCTGGTGTCGGGCACCACCGGTCTCTCCAGCACGCAGCGCCAGGCACTGGATGCGGCCGCCGGTGCAGTTCCGCTGGTCTGGGCCTCGAACTTCAGCCTGGGCGTGGCGGTGCTGGACGAGCTGGTCGAGCGCGCCGCGCAGGCGCTGGCCGGCTGGGACTGCGACATCGTCGAGTCGCACCACACCCAGAAGAAGGATGCGCCGTCGGGTACCGCGCTGACCCTGGGTGCCGCCGCGCAGCGGGGTGGCGCCGAGCCGCACTACGCCAGCCTGCGTGCCGGCGACATCGTCGGTGAGCACCTGGTGCAGTTCACCGGGCCGGGCGAGCGCATCGAGCTGGTGCACCGGGCCACCAACCGCGACATCTTCGCCCGTGGCGCGCTGTTCGCGGCCCGCCAGTTGCACGGCCGCGCGCCGGGCAGCTACCGGGTGCGGGACCTGCTGGACGGACCCCGCTAACCGGTAGCGCCGGGCCATGCCCGGCGGCGGCGCCGGTTCCGCCGGGCATGGCCCGGCGCTACCGTCGATGGCCCGCATACGCTGCCGGATTGAAATGAATACGCAATCGCCCGTTCACAAAGCGATATAACCGCTGGCGCCAGCGCCCCGGCGGCGCTACAATTCGCACTCGCCGAATCACGAAAGCCGGACCGGTCCCAGACCGCACGTCCGCGCTTTTTTGCAACCGGATTTCCGTGAAGCGCAGGCGTGACTTCGGCAGCCCCCTCGGTAGCCAAAGTGAGATTCCCGTGACCCAAGCCGCAATCCTCGTCCTCGAAGACGGCACCGTATTCGAGGGCGAATCCGTAGGCGCGCCCGGCCTGTCCGTCGGTGAGGTGGTGTTCAACACCGCCATGACCGGCTACCAGGAAGTGTTGACCGACCCGTCCTACGCCCGGCAGATGGTCACGCTGACCTATCCGCACATCGGCAACACCGGCATGACCGACCAGGACAATGAAGCGTCCAAGGTGTGGTCGGCCGGCCTGATCGTGCGCGATGTCCCGCGCCGTCCCAGCAACTGGCGCAGCCAGGTGTCGCTGCAGGACTGGCTGATCCAGCGCGGCGTGGTCGCCATCGCCGGTATCGATACCCGCAAGCTGACCCGCATCCTGCGCGAGAAGGGCGCGCAGAACGGTGCGCTGATGGCCGGCGACATCGACGTGGAAAAGGCACTGGAAGCCGCCCGCAAGTTCCCGGGGCTGAAGGGCATGGATCTGGCCAAGGTCGTCACTACCGAGAAGACCTACACCTGGACCGAGGGCCAGCTGGACCTGGATGCCAATGCCTTCGTCAGCGTGCCGGCCAGGTTCAAGGTCGTGGCCTACGACTTCGGCGTGAAGACCAACATCCTGCGCATGCTGGCCGAGCGCGGCTGCGAAGTGACCGTGGTGCCGGCGCAGACCCCGGCCGCCGAGGTGCTGGCGCTGAAGCCGGATGGCGTGTTCCTGTCCAACGGCCCGGGTGACCCGGAACCGTGCGACTACGCCATCGACGCGATCAAGACCTTCATCGACGTGAAGATCCCGACCTTCGGCATCTGCCTGGGCCACCAGCTGCTGGGCCTGGCCTCGGGCGCGCAGACCATGAAGATGGGTCACGGCCACCATGGTGCCAACCACCCGGTGCAGGACCTGGACAGCGGCCGGGTGATGATCACCTCGCAGAACCACGGCTTCGCGATCGATGAAGCGACCCTGCCGCCGACCCTGCGCGTGACCCACCGCTCGCTGTTCGACGGCACCAACCAGGGCGTGGCCCGCACCGACGTGCCGGCGTTCTCGTTCCAGGGCCATCCGGAAGCGTCGCCGGGCCCGACCGATGTCGGTCCGCTGTTCGACCGCTTCGTGGTGCTGATGGAGCAGGCCAAGGCGTGATCAGTACGCCACCGGGCCCCCGGTGGCGTCGCGATGGACCGTAAACCCCGCATCGCTGCTGCCCCTGGCGCGGCGCTGCGGATCAAGATTCCTGATCGACAGCGTGCGATCACTCCCCCTTGTCACGCTGTACTGACCTAGAGAAGAAAATGCCCAAGCGCACTGACCTCAAGACCATCCTCATCATCGGTGCCGGCCCGATCGTCATCGGCCAGGCCTGCGAGTTCGACTACTCCGGCGCCCAGGCCTGCAAGGCCCTGCGTGACGAGGGTTACCGCGTGGTGCTGGTCAACAGCAACCCGGCCACGATCATGACCGACCCGGAGATGGCCGACGCCGTCTACATCGAGCCGATCAACTGGCAGACGGTCGAGAAGATCATCGCCAAGGAAAAGCCCGATGCACTGCTGCCGACCATGGGTGGCCAGACCGCGCTGAACTGCGCGCTCGACCTGGCCGACAACGGCGTGCTGGAGAAGTACAACGTCGAGCTGATCGGCGCCAAGCGCGAAGCGATCCGCATGGCCGAAGACCGCGAGCTGTTCCGCGTGGCCATGGGTGAGATCGGCCTGGAATGCCCGACCGCCGCCGTGGCCCACACCCTGGACGAAGCGCTGGAGATCCAGACCCGCGTCGGCTACCCGACCATCATCCGCCCCAGCTTCACCCTGGGCGGCAGCGGTGGTGGCATCGCCTACAACCGCGAAGAGCTGGTCGAGATCGTCAGCCGCGGCCTGGAACTGTCGCCGACCACCGAAGTGCTGGTGGAAGAGTCGGTGCTGGGCTGGAAGGAATTCGAGATGGAAGTGGTCCGCGATACCGCGGACAACTGCATCATCGTCTGCTCGATCGAAAACCTGGACCCGATGGGCGTGCACACCGGTGACTCGATCACCGTGGCGCCGGCGCAGACCCTGACCGACAAGGAATACCAGCGCCTGCGCGATGCCTCCATCGCCGTGCTGCGCAAGATCGGCGTGGACACCGGTGGCTCGAACGTGCAGTTCGGCATCAATCCGAAGACCGGCCGCGTGGTCGTCATCGAGATGAACCCGCGCGTGTCGCGTTCCTCCGCGCTGGCCTCCAAGGCCACCGGCTTCCCGATCGCCAAGGTCGCGGCCAAGCTGGCCGTGGGCTACACCCTGGACGAACTGAAGAACGAGATCACCGGCGGCCTGACCCCGGCCTCCTTCGAGCCGTCCATCGATTACGTGGTCACCAAGATCCCGCGCTTCGCCTTCGAGAAGTTCCCGGCCGCCGATGCGCGCCTGACCACGCAGATGAAGTCGGTGGGCGAGGTGATGGCGATGGGCCGCACCTTCCAGGAATCGGTGCAGAAGGCCCTGCGCGGCCTGGAAACCGGCAAGGTCGGTTTCGACCCGACCGGCCTGGACCTGGCCAACGAAGAAGACCTGCAGACCCTGCGTCGCGAGCTGAAGGCGCCGGGCCCGGAGCGCCTGTTCTTCGTCGCCGATGCGTTCCGCGCCGGCATGAGCGTGGAAGAGATCTACGCGCTGTCGTTCATCGATCACTGGTTCCTGGACCAGATCGAGGAAATCATCGCGGCCGAAGCGGACGTCGCTGCCGGTGGCATCGATGCGCTGGACGCTGCACGCCTGCGCAGGCTGAAGCGCGCTGGCTTCTCCGATGCCCGCCTGGCGCAGCTGACCGGCACCAACGAAGCGGCCATCCGCGCGCTGCGTCGTGCGCACAAGGTGCGCCCGGTCTACAAGCGCGTGGACTCCTGCGCCGGTGAATTCTCCACCGGCACCGCGTACCTGTACTCGACCTACGAGGACGAGTGCGAGGCCGCACCGAGCAACCGCGACAAGATCATGATCCTCGGCGGTGGCCCGAACCGCATCGGCCAGGGCATCGAGTTCGACTACTGCTGCGTGCACGCGGCACTGGCGCTGCGCGAGGATGGCTATGAAACCATCATGGTCAACTGCAACCCGGAAACCGTGTCGACCGACTACGACACCTCCGACCGCCTGTACTTCGAGCCGCTGACCCTGGAAGACGTGCTGGAAATCGTCGAACTGGAACAGCCCAAGGGCGTGATCGTGCAGTACGGCGGCCAGACCCCGCTGAAGCTGGCGCGCGCGCTGGAAGCTAACGGCGTGCCGGTGATCGGCACCAGCCCGGACTCGATCGACCTGGCCGAGGACCGCGAGCGCTTCCAGCAGCTGGTCGACAAGCTCGGCCTGAAGCAGCCGCCGAACCGCATCGCCCGCAACGACCAGGAAGCCCTGCTGCTGGCCCGCGAGATCGGCTACCCGCTGGTGGTGCGCCCGAGCTACGTGCTGGGCGGCCGTGCGATGGAAATCGTTTATGGCGAATCGGACCTGGCGCGCTACGTGCGCGATGCGGTGAAGGTGTCCAACGATTCGCCGGTGCTGCTGGACCGCTTCCTCGACAACGCCGTCGAGTGCGACGTGGACATCATCGCCGACAAGGATGGCAACGTCCTGATCGGTGGCGTGATGGAGCACATCGAAGAAGCCGGCGTGCACTCGGGTGACTCGTCCTGCTCGCTGCCGCCGTACTCGCTGTCGGCCAGGACCCAGGCCGAACTGCGCCGTCAGGTGGTGGAGCTGGCCAAAGCCTTGAACGTGGTCGGCCTGATGAACACCCAGTTCGCCATCCAGACCAGCGAAGAGGGCGATGACACCATCTACCTGCTGGAAGTGAACCCGCGCGCCTCGCGCACGGTGCCGTTCGTGTCCAAGGCCACCGGCATGGCGCTGGCCAAGATCGCCGCCCGCTGCATGGCCGGCAAGACCCTGGCCGAGCAGGGCGCGACCAAGGAAATCGTGCCGGACTACTACTCGGTGAAGGAAGCGATCTTCCCGTTCGCCAAGTTCCAGGGCGTCGATCCGATCCTCGGGCCGGAGATGCGCTCCACCGGTGAAGTGATGGGCGTGGGCCGCACCTTCAACGCCGCCTTCGCGCGTGCGCAGGAGGCCGGTGGCATCAAGGCGCCGCCGGTCGGCAAGGCCTTCGTTTCGGTGCGTGATCCGGACAAGAAGCGCGTGCTGCCGGTGGCCAAGGCGCTGCTCGCGCGTGGCTACAGCCTGGTCGCCACCCGTGGCACCGCGGCGTGGCTGCAGCAGCACGGCATGGACTGCGAGATCATCAACAAGGTGGTCGAAGGCCGCCCGCACATCGTCGATTCGATCAAGAACGGCGAGATCGTCTACATCGTCAACACGACCGAAGGTCGTTCGGCGATCAACGACTCGTTCTCGATCCGTCGCGAAGCGCTGCAGCATCGCGTCACCTACTCGACCACCATTGCCGGCGCCAAGGCGCTGGTGGATTCACTGGAATTCCGTGGCACCGGCCCCGTCTGGTCGCTGCAGGAACTGCACAAGGAGTTGAATGCATGAGAGCCCCCATCACGATGAAGGGCGCGCAGAAGCTGCGCGACGAACTGGACCACCTGAAGTCGGTCAAGCGCCCGAAGGTGATCGCCGCGATCGCCGAAGCACGTGAGCATGGCGACCTGAAGGAGAACGCCGAGTACCACGCCGCGCGCGAGGAACAGGGCTTCATCGAAGGCCGCATCAAGCAGCTGGAAGGTGAGCTGTCGCACGCCGAGATCATCGACGTGAGCAAGCTCAATGCCGGCTCGAAGGTGGTGTTCGGCGCCAGCGTGACCCTGGCCGACGTGGAAACCGACGAAGAGAAGAAGTACCAGATCGTGGGTGACCTGGAAGCGGACATCAAGCAGGGCCTGATCGCGATTTCCTCGCCGGTGGCGCGCGCGATGATCGGCAAGCTGGAAGGCGATTCGATCGTGATCGACGCCCCGGCCGGCCAGCGCGAGTACGAGATCGTCAGCGTCAGCTACCTGGACTGACTGGGTGGCCACGGCGACCCTGCTGTTGCCGGCACGCAGCCGCTTCGCGGCGGCTGCGCTGCCTGATGACGTGGCACGGGCCCTGGGCCGCGCTGCGGCGGTGCAGGTCGCAGCGGGCGAACGCGCGCAGCTGCAGCGCCACTTCACCGTGGCCGCGGCGCAGTGGCCGGTGGCCGCACTGACCCGCCAGCGCGATGCCGGCGACGCTGCCGGCGCCTGCTGGCTGCGCGCCGATCCGGCCTGCATGGTGCCGGACATGCACGGTGCGCGGATGATGGGGTACGGCGAAACCCTGCGGCCCACGCTGGCCGATACGCTGGCGCTGCTGCCGGCGTTGCAGCCGTTGTTTGCCGATGCCGGGTTCGTGCTCGACGCACCGGATCCTGCGCGCTGGTATCTGCGGCTTCCGATCGACCTGGCCCTGCCGGACTTCGACAGTCCGGACGAGGTGCTGGGCGATGACCTGTTCGCGCACCTGCCGGAAGGCGAGGGCGGTCGCCGCTGGCGGGCGCTGATGACCGAAGCGCAGGTGCTGCTGCACAACCATTCCTGGAACCAGCAGCGTGCCGCACAGGGCCAGCAGCCGATCAATTCGCTGTGGTTCTGGGGTGGCGGCGTGATGCCGGTCTCGGTCAGTACGCCGCACGCGCAGGTGCGCAGCCGCGACGCGCTGCTGCAGGGACTGGCGCAGGCCGCCGGTGTTGCCGTGGATGGCGAGCAGGCGGTGGACGCACTGGTTGATCTGCGCCAGCTGCGTTCGCTGCAGCAGCTCGGCAACGATGCGATCCGGCCGCTGCTGGCCGCGCTGAAGCGTGGCGAGCTGCAGCGGCTGGTGCTGGATTTCGAGGACGGCCTGCAGTTCCAGCTGGACCGCGGCCAGCGCTGGCAGTTCTGGAAGAAGCCGCGCCAGCTTCACGACTGAGCGGGGTCCGATCCACGCATGGCGTGGATCTACTGGAGCCATCCACGCATGGCGTGGATCTGCTGTAGAGCCGAGCCATGCTCGGCTCATTTCATTTCACCGTGCTGACCACCGTCGGCAGCTGCCAATGGCCGCCCGCCACGCCGCGGCACTGACCCGTGGTGAATTCGCTGCTCTTCACGAAACGCGTGCCATCCCAGGCCCAGTCGTGGCCGGAAAAGCAGTCGCCGATGCCGCGCCCACGGAAGCGCCCACGCAGCGTGGCGTCATCGCGGTCGAAGTCCTCCGCGTCGGAGGTCACGAACTGCGCTTGGTACGGCGCCTTGTCCTGCACCACCCAGTAGCCGCTGCTGAAATTGTAGGCACCCATGAAGCAGCGGGTGCTGGCCAGCACGTGCCCGGCATCCAGCCGCTGGATCTCGATCTCATCCTGCTCGCCCTCGCTCAGGCGCGTGCACTCGTCGGCGTTCGGCAGGCTGGCGATCATCGCCTTGCGCAGCGCCAGCACCTTGGCCAAGGCCTCATCAGCAGCGCGCGGTGCCGCCAGTCTGCCGCGCACGATCACCGGCACCGGCAGCGCCGCCGGCACGCTCGCCTCGGCCTTGTCGCCGCGCCGCACCAGCGCGCCGGGCGTGCCCAGCCGGCCCTGCGCCTCGTCCATCTTCAGCAGTACCGCCGTGGCGCCGCTGTCGGAGATCGGCCAGGCCGTGCCCTTGCCATCAACGATCTGGATCCGTGCCCGGCGGGGCAGGGCGGCGAGCAGGGCGTTGGTCTGCGCCTGCTGCAACAACTCTTTGTCCCCGTCGCCGGTGTCGCGCACCGGGCCCAGATCCTTGCCATTCAAGCGCAGGCGCAGTGCTCCGGTCGGCATCGGGCTTTCACCGTCCTCGCCATTGCGCAGCCGCACGAGCACCTTCGTGCCCGGGCCACCTGCGCGTTCCAGCATCAGGCTGAGCAGGTTGCCCAGGCTTTCCGGGCTGTAACCGGCGGCGCGGCAGGTGCGGGTGTTGTCGCAGGCCAGGGTCCAGTCGTTGTGCTGGAACGCCACGCCGGCCTTCGGTTCGGGCGTGGCGGCATGGGCGGCCGGGGCCAGGGCGAGGGCCAGGATCAAGGTGCGGCGCATGCGGAGACATCCATTTCGGGGCTGGCAAGCATGGTAGATGTGGCGGTGAATTCCAAATGCCCCGATGGGGTCGCGCTATCATGGCCGCGTCTTCCGCAACCCGGCGATGCCGATGTCCCTTGCCGCCGATGCTGCGTCGCCCGTGTCCAACAGCCCGATGATCCGCCGCCGCGAGCCGGTGCAGCCCGGGCCGTGGCCGGATGGCACGCTGCCGCTGCTGGCCCGCCTGTATGCCAGCCGCGGCGCGGGCACGCCGGAACTGGCATTGCCGCGTCTGGGCAACCTGCACGCACCGGATCTGTTGACTGGCATCGACGCGGCCGTCGACCTGTTGATCGAAGCCATCGCCAATGACAAGCGCATCCTGGTCGTCGGCGATTTCGACTGCGATGGCGCCACCGCCTGCGCGGTCGGCGTGCGCGGCCTGCGCATGCTCGGCGCGCAGCACGTCTTCCACGCCGTGCCCAACCGCATGGTGCACGGCTACGGCCTGTCGCCGTCGCTGGTGGAGGAACTGGCCGCGCTGCAGCCCGACCTGCTGGTGACCGTCGACCACGGCATCGCCTGCCACGCTGGCGTCAACGCCGCCAAGGCGCGTGGCTGGCAGGTGCTGGTCACCGACCACCACCTGCCCGGCCCGCAGTTGCCGCCGGCCGATGTCATCGTCGATCCCAACCTGGAAGGTGACGATTTCCCCAGCAAATCGCTGGCCGGGGTCGGGGTCATCTTCTATGTGCTGATGGCGCTGCGCCGGCGCATGCGCGAGGCGGGCGTGTTCGCCGATGGCAAGGGCCCGGACCTGACCACCCTGCTGGACCTGGTGGCGGTGGGCACCGTGGCCGATCTGGTGGCGCTGGATGCGAACAACCGTGCGCTGGTCAGCGCGGGCCTGCGCCGGCTGCGTGCAGGGCAGGGCTGCGTGGGATTGAAGGCGCTGATCGAAGCCAGCGGACGTGATGCTGCACGGCTGACCGCCACCGACATCGGCTTCGCACTCGGGCCGCGCCTGAACGCTGCGGGTCGGCTGGAGGACATGGCGCTGGGCATCGCCCTGTTGCTGACCGAAGACCCGCGCCAGGCCCGCGACATCGCCCAGACCCTGGAGCAGATCAATTCGGAACGCCGCGCCGTGCAGCAGTCGATGACCGACGACGCCGAGCAGGCGTTGACCCGCGTGGTGCTGGACATGGCCGGCCAGCGACCGGTGGCCGCCTGCCTGTTCGACGCCGACTGGCACCCGGGGGTGGTCGGCCTGGTCGCGTCGAAGATGAAGGATCGCCTGCATCGCCCGGTGATCGCCTTCGCCCCGGCCGAACCCGGCGCCGACACGCTGCGTGGCTCGGCGCGTTCGATTCCCGGCCTGCACATCCGTGACGCACTGGCGCTGGTCGATGCGCGCCACCCGGGACTGATCGAACGCTTCGGTGGCCACGCCATGGCCGCGGGCCTGAGCCTGCGCCTTGATCACATTGATGACTTCAAGGCCGCCTTCGTTGCCGTGGTGCTGGAATTGCTCGACCCGGCGGCACTGCAGCAGCAGGTCCTCAGCGACGGCGAACTGGCCGCCGACGAGCTGGATCATCGCCACGCCGATGCCCTGCGCCTGGCCGGGCCGTGGGGCCAGGGCTTCCCCGAACCACTGTTCGACGGCCACTTCGAAGTGGCCAACTGGCGCGTGCTGAAGGAGCGCCACCTGAAGCTGGAACTGCGCCTGCCCGGCGTACCCGGCACGATCAACGCGATCCATTTCGGCGGCTGGCACGGCAATGCGCCGGGCCGGCACGTGCACCTGGCCTATCGCCTGGCCTGCGATGACTACCGTGGCGGCACCGCGATCCAGCTGATCGTCGAGCACTGCCTCCCCGCCTAGGAGAGGAGCCCGGACACTGCGGCAGCGCCGGGCCATGCCCGGCGGAGTGCTGCAGTGGGGGAGCTGTAACCCCGTTCCGGTTGTCTGTGCGTTCAACGGTCCACGATCCCACTGGAGTCCGGTCATGGTCTTCGCCCGTTGCTGCACTGTGTTGCTGCTGGCCGTTGTGGCCTGGTCCGCTGGCGCGCAGGTGCCGCCGATCTCCCGGCCGCAGGCCAGCACGCCGCTGCTGATCGCGCCCGCCGCCGAACAGCCGGTCCAGCTGCAGCGTGCCCGCATCGAAGGCGAGGTGCAGGCCGGCATCGCCCAGACCCGCATCACCCTGGAGTTCCACAACCCGAACCGGCGCGTGCTGGAGGGTGAGCTGCAGTTCCCGCTGGCCGATGGCCAGCAGATCAGCGGATTCGCCCTGGACATCGATGGAGAGCTGCGCGAAGCGGTGCCGGTGCCGAAGGACCGCGGCCGCCAGGTGTTCGAGGAGATCGCCCGCCGCGGCGTCGACCCGGGCCTGCTCGAGCAGACCGCCGGCAACCAGTTCCGCCTGCGCATCTACCCGCTCCCGGCCGCTGGCAGCCGCCGCGTACAGCTGCTGATCCGCGAGCCGTTGGCCTACGCCGGCCAAGGCTGGCAGTGGACACTGCCGCTGCAGTTTGCCGCGGGGGCGGCTTCGGTTGAGCTGAAGCTGCGGGCACCGGGCGCGACCACAGCGGGCAGTGCGCCATTCCGCATCAGCGCGGGCCAGCTGCAGTGGCAGGGCAAGGGTGCGCAGCTGCCGAAGCAGCTGCAGTGGAGCCTGCCCGCAGCACGTCAGGCGCAGGTCCAGGTGGCACCCTGGCAGGATGGGCACTACCTGTTGGCGCAGCTGCCGGTGGCAGTCAGCCGCACGCCGCGCACGCTTCCCAGCGACATCGGCCTGCTGTGGGATGGCTCCGGGTCCTCCGGTCAGCGCGACCGGGCACGCGAGTTCGCGCTGTTGGATCGCTATTTCGCCGCGATGGGTAACGGCACGGTGGCATTGACCGTGCTGCGCGATCGCGCCGAACCGGTGCGTCGATTCCGCATCCGCGCAGGCAACTGGAGCGAGCTGCGCGCAGCGCTGCAGGCCGTGCGCCCGGACGGTGCCAGCGCGCTGGCGCACTGGCAGCCGCACGCAGGCGTGAAGGAATACCTGCTGGTCAGTGATGGCCTGCTGACCTATGGGCCGGAACAGCTGCCGGCACTGTCGCCGGAGCAACGCCTGTTCGCGATCAGCAGTGCCGGTGCGCGGACCGATGCGGTGCGCCTGCGCGGCTGGAGCGAAGCGCATGGCGGGCGCTTCGTGGCGCTCGGCCGCGACATCGACGCCGCTGCGCGTGAGCTGCTGTCGTCGCCGCTGGACGTGCAGGTCGATGCGGGCCGTGGTGTGCAGGAGCTGGTGATCGATCGTCGCAGCGAGGCCGAAGGCTGGCTGTGGCTGCACGCTCGCCTGGCGGCGGACGGGGTGCCGATGCGGGTGCGCGTCGGCGGCGGCGAATGGCAGGCGCTGCCCGCCACGCAGAACAGCGACGATGGTGAACTGTTGGCCGGCTTGTGGGCGCAGGCGCGTCTGCAGCAGCTCGGCGCCGACCGTCGCGGCAACCGCGAGGCGATGCAACGGCTGTCGCAGCAGTTCGGGCTGGTCGGCCCGGATACCTCGTTGATCGTGCTGGAATCCCTGGACGACTACCTGCGCTACGCGATCCGGCCGGCCGGCGCGCTGCGCGCCGAGTACGACGCACGCTTCGCGCGGGACGTGGCGGACCGCGATGCGGCCGACCGCCGACGGCTGGACCAGGTCGTGTCGCAGTGGCAACAACGCCAGCAGTGGTGGAGCCGCAGCTGGCCCAAGGGCATGCCGGTGAAGGCAAAGGCACTGCAGGTCGCCAGCGCGGAAGGCGATGCCGCAGCACCGATGGCGATGCTCGCCGCACCGGCACCGCCGCCGGCACCGATGGCAATGGCTGCCGAGCAGCGGGCCGACGCCAGCGCGGCGCGCGCGCGGCGATCGCCACCGCGGCAGGCGCCGGCGGCGCAGGAGGCGGCGCTGGATGCGCTCTCCATCGAAGCGACCGCGTCCCCGGCAGCGGCCGCCAACACAGGCCAGCTCGGCATCCAGCTGGCGGCGTGGCAGCCGGATTCGGCCGTCGCCCGGCGCCTGCGCCAAGGCCCGGCGTCGCACCTGTATGACCGCTACCTGGCCGAACGCGATGCCCACGCCGACAGCAGCGCCTTCTTCCTCGACGTGGCCGACCTGCTGTTGGAGCAGGGCCAGCGTGAACTGGCGCTGCGGGTGCTGTCGAACCTGGCCGAGATGGACCTGGACAACCGCCACCTGCTGCGCGTGCTCGGCTACCGGCTGATGCAGGCCGACGCCCCGGCACTGGCGGTGCCGGTGTTCGAGCAGGTGCTGGCGATGGGCCAGGAGGAACCGCAGAGCTTCCGCGATCTGGGCCTGGCACTGGCAGCGGCCGGCAAGCCGCAGCAGGCGCTGGCGCCGCTGTATCAGGTGGTGGTGCGGCCGTGGGACAGCCGCTTCGATGGCATTGCCCTGATCGCGCTGGATGAGCTGACCAACCTGGTTGCCGGCAGCACGTCGCGCCTGGATACCACCGGCATCGACCCGCGCCTGCTGCAGGCGATGCCGCTGGACCTGCGCGTGGTGCTGGCCTGGGATGCCGACAACAGCGACATGGACCTGTGGGTGACCGACCCGAATGGCGAGCGCGCCTACTACGGCAACCGCCTGACCTACCAGGGCGGGCAGATGTCGCAGGACTTCACCGGCGGCTATGGCCCCGAGCAGTTTTCGCTGCGCAACGCCAAGCCGGGCAAGTACAAGGTGGAGGCGAACTACTTCGGCAGCCGCCAACAGCTGGTTACCGGTGCGACGACGCTGATGCTGCGGCTGACCACCCACTGGGGCACGGCCAGGCAGAAAGACCAGATGGTCACGATGCGGCTGAAGGACCGCGCCGAGACGGTGCTGGTCGGCGAATTCGAGGTCCGGTAGCGCCGGGCCATGCCCGGCGGCCGCCGCCGTGATCCCCTAGAGCCGCGCCCATGCCCGGCGCATGGCAGGATCAGCGTGACGCTCACCGCGCCGTTGCGGATCGGCCCTCAGCCCGAACAGGGGGCGCAGCCAGCGCACGCGCCGGATCAGCAGCTCGTGGATCAGCAGGCAGCCGCCGACAGTCCCGCCCAGCAGCAGGGCCGGTTCGGCCCACGGCCCCAGCTGCAGCGGCTTGAGCCAGAACAGCAGGGCGATGATCAGGCTCTGGTGCAGCATGTACCAGGGATAGATCGCTTCGGTGCAGTACGGCAGCCAGCGGAACGGGCGGTCGAGGAAGACCCTGCCCCAACCCAGGATGGCCAGCAGCGCGGTCCAGACGTACAGCGACTGGCTGGTCCGGACCTGCAGGTCCCAGAACGGTTCGGGCCATTGCCGCAGCGCGGAATCGGCCGGCAGCACCTGGCCGAGGATGCGCAGGCCCATGTACCAGCCGACCGCAGCCAGGGCCAGCCACAGCGTGATGCGGCGCAGGGCCACCAGCCGTTCCCAGAACACGGGCTCGCGCCCGAGCAGGTAGCCGGCGAGGAAAACCGTGGCGTACTTCGCATGCTGGTACCAGTCGCCGAGCAGGGCATTGGTGGAGGGATGGATCGGCTCCAGCCAGATCACCCAGGCCAGCAGCAGCGCGAAAGGAACGCCGATCAGCAGAGCTGTCGATGCGGCAACGCGAGCCATCGCGCGGCGCACCATTGCCGCTCCCAGCACCGGCAGCAGCAGGGCCAGTGCCAGCGTGTAGGTCCAGAGATAGGCCAGGTACCACAGGTGGTTCCAGGTGATGCCGTACTGCCAGCCGGCGAAGCTGCCCTCCGGCCATGGCCGCAGCTGCCAGTAGCGCAGCAGGAAATGGCCGAAGCCCGGTGCCACGTGGCCGTTGGCCACCCCTTCGCAGTACGGCTGGATCGGCACGATCACGAACATGCCGAACAGCAGCGGCAGCAGCAGCCGCCACGTGCGCAGGCCGGCGAAGCGCAGCAGCCTGCCTTCCGGCCGCATCAGCGCGATGGCGATGCCTGAGATCAGGAACAGCAGCGACATCCGCCAGCGATTGACGAACACCATCGGCCACTGCAGCCATTCGGCGGTGTGCACGCTCTTGAGGTGGAAGCCCCAGTCGTCCACGTAGGCCATGGCGGCGTGGTAGAGGATCAGAAGGGCGAAGGCGAGTACCCGCAGGGCATCGATGTCATGGCGTCGGGTCATGGTCGTGGTGTGCCGGAAAGTCGCTGCACCGTGGCGCGGCCCGGCCCGTGCGGCGACCGCCAGGGGCCGGCCGGAAACCACCGGGTGACCAATGGCGGGCGTGGTGGGACCAATGGAGCGGCTACGCTCGGCAGCTTGAGGCAGGCTGGAGCACCGCAACGAGATGGATGCCGCAATGACCCAGGGCCGCCCGCCGCGCTGGCGTACCTCGACCCGGCTGTTGGTATGGACGGCGATCCTGTCGGCCTCGGCCGTGACCAACGCGTTGGTCGAGGTGATGGATGCCAGTCGCCGCGGCGCCGATCTCGGCCTGTGGGAGCCGATGATCTGGGAGTTCAGCAGCCTCAGCCTGATCGTGTTGACCCTGCCGCTGCTGTGGTGGGGCTGCGAGCGCTGGCCGCTGCATGCCGATACCTGGAAGCGGCGGTTGCCGCTGTACCTGCTGGCCAGCGTGGGCTGGTCGCTGCTGCATGTGGTGGGCATGATGCTGGTGCGGCATCTGGCCTATGCGTCGCTGGGCTACCGGTACCAGGACGATGCCGGCTGGATCGAGCGCTTGGCCTACGAGTACCTGAAGGATGTGCGCACCTTCGCGATGTTCGTCGCACTGGAGCATTTCGCCAGCTGGTTCGGCCGGCGCAGGCAGGGTGAGGCAAGCCTGCTGGCCGAGCCCGATATCGGTCCGCCGGTGGAGCCGGTCGAGCGCCCCCAGCACTTCCTGGTGCGCAAGCTGGGCAAGGAGTTCCTGGTCGCCACCGCGGACGTGGAGTACGCCCAGGCGGCGGGCAACTACGTGAACCTGCGGGTACGCGGACATGACTATCCGCTGCGGATCACCATGGCCGTGCTCGAGCAGCGGCTGGACCCGGGCCAATTCCTGCGCCCGCACCGCAGCTGGCTGATCAATCGCAGCCAGTTGCGCTCGATCGAGCCGCTGGACGGCGGCGAGGCCCTGCTGCACATGGCCGACGGGGCGAAGGTGCCCTGCAGCCGGCGCCAGCTGCCGTTGCTGCGGCAGGCACTGGGTGCGGGGCCCTGAACGCCCCTCATTCCGGGCCCCGCCGGCCTGCGCTATCATTGGCAGTCATCTTTTGAATGCATAACCGCCGACATGATCGAACTGAATCCTGTCCGCCAGCGCATCACCGATCTGACCGATCGCGTGCTGTCGCTTCGGGGGTATCTTTGACTACGACGCCAAGAAAGAGCGTCTTGAAGAAGTAACGCGGGAGCTGGAAAGCCCCGACGTCTGGAACAACGCCGAGTACGCGCAGAACCTGGGCCGCGAGCGTTCCAGCCTGGAAAAGACCGTGGGCGGCATCGCCTCGGTGCTCGATGGCCTGAACGACGCGACCGAACTGCTGGAACTGGCCGAGTCCGAACAGGACGAGGACACCGCGCTGGCCGTGGTCGCCGACCTCGACAAGCACCAGGCGCATGTGGAGAAGCTGGAGTTCCAGCGCATGTTCTCCGGTGAGATGGACAATGCCGCGGCGTTCGTCGACATCCAGGCCGGCGCCGGTGGCACCGAGGCCCAGGACTGGGCCGAGATCCTGCTGCGCATGTACCTGCGCTGGTGCGAATCGCGCGGCTGGAAGACCGAGCTGATGGAAGTCTCCGGAGGCGACGTCGCCGGCATCAAGTCGGCCACGCTGCGCGTGGAAGGCGACTATGCCTACGGCTGGCTGAAGACCGAGACCGGCGTGCACCGCCTGGTGCGCAAGTCGCCGTTCGACTCGGACAACCGCCGCCACACCAGCTTCACCTCGGTGTTCGTGTCGCCGGAGATCGATGACAACATCGACATCACCATCAATCCGGCCGACCTGCGTACCGACGTGTACCGTTCGTCCGGTGCCGGTGGCCAGCACGTCAACAAGACCGAGTCGGCGGTGCGCATCACCCACATCCCGACCAACATCGTGGTGGCGTGCCAGACCGGCCGCAGCCAGCACCAGAACCGCGACAACGCGATGAAGATGCTGGCCGCCAAGCTGTACGAGCTGGAGATCCAGAAGCGCAACGCCGAGAAGGACGCCGTGGAAGCCACCAAGTCCGACATCGGCTGGGGCAGCCAGATCCGCAACTACGTGCTGGACCAGAGCCGTATCAAGGACCTGCGTACCGGCATCGAGCGTTCGGATACGCAGAAGGTGCTCGACGGCGACCTGGACGAGTTCGTCGAGGCCAGCCTGAAGGCCGGCCTGGCCGTGGGCTCCAAGCGCATCGATGCCTGATCGGCGCGCCTGCGCGGATATCATCGCCCTCGTGCGTAACGCCGAGGGTGGCTGAACCGGCTTTCTGTAGAGCCGAAGGCAGCGGCAGGAGCCGCTGCCAACGTCGCCCGCGACGGCCCGCAGGGTGCCGGTCAGGACGACCGGAAATAGCCATGCTCGGCTGCTGTTCGCGCGGTAGCAGATGCGTCGAGCATGGCTCGACGCTACGACGGGTACGGCGGTATCGATGATGCGCAGCGAAAGTGAACGCAAGGAACTGGGCGGCTTCCTGAAAGCCTGCCGCGCCCGTGTCGACCCTGCAACGCTCGGCCTTCCGGCCGGGCGCCGGCGTACCCCGGGCCTGAAGCGGGAAGAAGTCGCGCTGGCGATCGGGGTCAGCGTCAGCTGGTATACCTGGATCGAGCAGGGCCGCGAAGTGCGCGCCTCGCCCGAAGTGCTGGAGCGCCTGGCGCAGGTGCTGCGCATGAGCGACGACGAGCGCGCGTATGCGTTCGCGTTGTCCGGCTACGGGGTGCCGCTGGAGTCTCCCGACGAGACGGTCACCGAGGGGTTGCGCCAGCTGGTCGACGCGATGCAGCCGATCCCGGCGTACGTGCGCAATACCCGCTACGACATCCTGGCCTGGAACCCGGCCATTGCCGAGCTGTTCGTGGACTACCGCCAGCTGGCCCCGCATGAGCGCAACACGCTGCGGTTGATGTTCCTGTACCCGCCGTATCGCACCCTGATCCTCAACTGGGAAGAAATGACCCGCGGCCTGCTGGCCGGCTTCCGCGCGGCGATGGCGCAGGCGCCGGACAAGACGCCGTTCCTGGCGCTGGCCGAGGATATTTCGGCGCACAGCGAGGAGTTCCGGCGGTGGTGGCCGGAGCACGACGTGCGCCGTTTCGACGAGGGCGCGAAGAAGCTGAACCATCCCACGCGCGGGTTGCTGGACCTGCAGTATGTGGCGCTGGTCCCGGAGAGCCGGCACGATCTTTCCCTGGTGACCTACCTGCCGCGGAAGTAGAGGGTGTCCGGCAGGGCTTGCAGCCCTGCAGCTGCTTCAAGCCGAAGCAACGGCAACAGCAACAGCAACAGCGAGCTATCCGTAGCTTGGCGGGGCGGTGTCGGAGTGCGGGGACGCCGCAAGTCCGTTGTGGCGACCGACGTGCGTCTGGGGCAGAGCCCCCTGAGTCAGGGGGCGGCCGCGAAGCGGCGGGGGTCCGGGAGCTGGCGCGTACCCAGGGCGCAGCCCCGCTGATAACCCCATTCAGGCAGGTAAGTGCAGGTCACAGGATAAGCAGACGCCTTGTTGCTGCCATCGAACAGGTCCACATTCCTGTGCAGGACACGGGCCCCCGCCCGTTGTCGAGACACCAGGAGACCTGCATGTCCGCTGCCCCCACCACCGCCATTTCCCGCAATCCGGCCACCGGCGAGCAGATCGCCAGCCATCCTTTCGCCAGCGCCGCCGACCTGGACGCCATCCTGGCCCGCGGCCAGGCCGGCTTTGCTGCCTGGAGTGCCAGCAGCCTGGAGCAGCGTGCGGACGTACTGCGTGCGATGGCCGCGGTGCTGCGCCGCGACCGCGAGCCCCTGGCGGCGATGGCCACCGCTGAGATGGGCAAGGTCCAGGCCGAATCCCTGGCCGAAATCGAGAAATGCGCCGTCCTGTGCGACTGGTACGCCGACAACGGTGCGCAGTTCCTGCGCGACGAGCCGACCCAGGTGCCCGACAGCAAGGCCTACGTGTCCTACCTGCCGCTGGGCGTGGTGCTGGGCATCATGCCGTGGAATTTCCCCTACTGGCAGGTGATGCGCGCGGCGGTGCCGATCCTGATGGGTGGCAACGGCTTCCTGTTGAAGCCGGCCGAGAACATCGTCGGCACCGCGCAGCTGCTCGATGCGGCCTGGCGCGATGCCGGGCTGCCGGAAGGCACGTTCATCGCTGCCAACATCAGCCGTGAAGGCACCGGCGCGGCCATCGCCGATGACCGCATCGCGGCGGTGACCCTGACCGGCAGCGTGGCGGCCGGCCGCAGCATCGCCGCCCAGGCCGGGCAGGCACTGAAGAAGGTGGTGCTGGAACTGGGCGGCTCGGATCCGTTCATCGTGCTGGCCGATGCCGACCTGGACGCCGCCGTCGATGCGGCCGTGGCCTCGCGCTTCCAGAACACCGGGCAGGTCTGCATCGCCGGCAAGCGCATCATCGTCGAGGACGCGGTGTACGACCGCTTCGTGGCGCAGTTCTGCCAGAAGGTGCAGGCGCTGACCGTGGGTGATGGCCGCGAAGCGGGCAACCGGATCGGCCCGATGGCGCGCCAGGACCTGCTGGAGCAGCTGGATGCGCAGGTACGCGCCTCGGTCGACGCGGGTGCGCAGCTGCTGGTCGGCGGTCATCAGCTGGACCGCCCGGGCGCGTTCTACGCGCCTACCGTGCTGGCCGACGTGGAGCCGGGCATGCAGGCGTTCGATACCGAGACCTTCGGCCCGGTGGCGTCGATCAGCCGCGCCCGCGATGCCGACCACGCGGTGGAACTGGCCAACCAGAGCGAGTTCGGGCTCAGTGGCAACCTGTGGAGTGCCGACGCTGACCGCGCGAAGGTGCTGGCGCGGCGCCTGCAGACCGGCGGCGTGTTCGTCAACGGTTTCTCCGCCTCCGATCCGCGCGTGCCGATCGGCGGGGTGAAGAAGAGCGGCTTCGGCCGTGAGCTTTCGCACTTCGGCATCCGTGAATTCGTCAACGCGCAGACCGTGTGGTTCGACAAGCGTTGACGCGCGGCTCTCATCCTTCCTGCAACGATCCATCATCAGTCCAGCGAAAAAGGACGGCATTCCCATGTCCAAGGGTTCAGACCTGCTCGTCGCCGCACTTGAGAACGAAGGTGTCGAGCGTATTTTCGGCATCCCCGGTGAGGAGAACCTCGACGTCGTCGAGTCGCTCCGCCATTCGAGCATCGAACTTGTCATCACCCGCCACGAACAGGCAGCGGTGTTCATGGCCGCCACCTATGGTCGTCTGACCGGCAGGCCGGGGGTGTGCCTGGCCACGCTTGGCCCGGGCGCGCTCAACTTCACCACCGGCGCGGCGTACGCGCTGCTGGGGGCGTGGCCGGTGATCATGATCACCGGGCAGAAGGGCATCGTGGCCAGCAAGCAGGCCCGGTTCCAGATCGTCGACATCGTCAGCACCATGAAACCGTTGACCAAGTCGGCGCGGCAGATCGTTTCGGCGCGGACCATTCCGACCATGGTCCGCGAGGCCTTCCGCACCGCGCTGGAAGAGCGTCCCGGCCCGGTGCTGCTGGAGCTGCCGGAGGACATCGCAGCGATGGAGGTCGAAGGCGCAGCATTGATTCCGCCGCACCCGGTGGATCGGCCGATCGCCAGTCCGGAAGCGCTGGACCGTGCCGCAGAGATCATCCGCGCGGCCGAGCGGCCGTTGCTGGTGATCGCCTCGGCCGCCTCGCGGCCGCAGTCCAGCGAGGCGCTGTCGGCCTTCGTGCTGCGCGCCGGCATTCCGTTCGTCACCACGCAGATGGGCAAGGGTGCCGTGGCCGGTGGCTCGGGCCTGTACATGGGCACGGCGGCGTTGAGCGAGCGCGACTACGTGCACATGGCCATCGACCAGGCCGACGTGATCGTGACCATCGGCCACGAAGTGACCGAGAAGCCGCCGTTCGTGATGCGCCCGGGCGGCCGCACCGTCATCCATATCGGCTACTCGCAGGCGGCGGTGGAGCAGGTGTACTTCCCGCAGGTGGAAGTGATCGGCGATATCGGCCGGTCACTGACCCTGCTCGGCGATCGCATCGAGGGCAGGGTGGCCCATGCCGATGCGCTGCTGCCGCTGCGCGCGACCATCCTCGACCACATCGGCGCACGCGCCGAAGAGGCGGCATTCACGCCGCAGCGGCTGGTGCACGACGTGCGCCAGGTGATGCCCCCGGACGGCATCGTGGCGCTGGACAACGGCATGTACAAGATCTGGTTCGCGCGCAACTACCGCACCCAGGTGGCCAACACCCTGCTGCTGGACAACGCGCTGGCGACGATGGGCGCGGGCCTGCCATCGGCGATCATGGCCTCGATCCTGTACCCGCAGCGGCGGGTGCTGGCAGTGTGCGGCGATGGTGGCTTCATGATGAACAGCCAGGAGCTGGAGACCGCGCGGCGCCTGGGCCTGAACCTGGTGGTGCTGATCCTCAATGACGGCGCCTACGGCATGATCCGCTGGAAGCAGGCGGTGGATGGCTTCGCCGACTACGGCATGACCTTCAGCAATCCGGATTTCGTGAAGTATGCCGAGGCCTATGGCTGCAGGGGCCATGAAGTGACCGCCATCGAGCAGTTCATCCCGACCCTGGACGCGGCCTTCAGCGAGGGCGGGGTGCATCTGGTGTCGGTGCCGATCGACTATTCGGAGAACCAGCGGGTGCTGGTGGACGAACTGCGCCAGGCATTCCCCGGGAACGGATAGCGACCGACCGCCGGGCATGGCCCGGCGCTACCGGTGGGGCGTGTGGCCATCGGGAACGGATAGACCTTCGCCGGGCATGGCCCGGCGCTACCGGTGGTGCGTGTGGACACCGGGAATGGATAGACCGACCGCCGGGCGTGGCCCGGCGCTACCGGTGCTGCCGGGGCCGGGGCAGGGTGGTTTTGGTATGCTGGGCAACCGGCTGCGCCGGGCGCACGACTCCCCCTCACTACACGATTCCCGCAGATCCATGAGCGAAGCTACCGATACCCCCCCCGTCGACGAGAACAAGTTGATCGCCGAGCGCCGCGAAAAACTCAAAGCGCTGCGCGGGCAGGGGATCGCGTATCCGAACGACTTCCGTCGCGAGGACTTCGCCGGCCGCCTGCAGGAAGAATTCGCCGACGCTGAAACCTGGACCGCCGAGGCCCTGGAAGGCAACGGACGCCGGGTGAAGATGGCCGGCCGGCTGATGGCCAAGCGCATCATGGGCAAGGCCAGCTTCGCCCAGATCCAGGACGAATCGGGCCGCATCCAGCTGTTCCTGCAGGGCACCGCGCTGGGTGATGCCTACGCCGCCTTCAAGGGCTGGGACGTGGGCGACATCATCGCCGTGGAAGGCGGCCTGACCCGTACCAAGACCGGCGAACTGTCGGTCAAGGCCGAGTCGATCCGCCTGCTGACCAAGTCGCTGCGCCCGCTGCCGGACAAGTGGCATGGCCTGGCCGATGTCGAGCAGCGGTACCGCCAGCGTTACGTCGACCTGATCGTGACCCCGGAATCGCGCGCGGTCTTCATCAAGCGCTCCAAGATCATCCGTGCGATGCGTGCGTGGCTGGACAACCGCGACTTCCTCGAAGTCGAAACGCCGATGATGCATTACATCCCCGGCGGTGCGGCGGCCAAGCCGTTCACCACCCACCACAATGCGCTGGATCTGGACCTGTACCTGCGCGTGGCGCCGGAGCTGTACCTCAAGCGCCTGACCGTGGGTGGCCTGGAGCGCGTCTACGAGATCAACCGCAACTTCCGCAACGAAGGCGTCAGCACCCGCCACAATCCGGAGTTCACCATGATGGAGCTGTACGAGGCCTATGCCACGTACAACGAGATCATGGACCTGACCGAAGGCGTGATCCGCGATGTCGCGCAGACCGTCAACGGCGGCACCGAAGTGGAGTGGGACGGCGCGAAGATCGACCTGGGCCCGGCGTTCCGCCGCTGGCGCATGGACGAGGCCGTGCGCCACCACAACCCGGAGATCTCCGCGGCCGACTGCACCGACCGCGAGGCGCTGCTGCGCCATTGCGAGCGCCTGAAGATCCGCGTCAAGCCGTCCTACGGCTGGGGCAAGCTGCTGCTGGAGATCTTCGAAGCCACCGTCGAGCACACCCTGATCCAGCCGACCTTCATCACCGACCATCCGGTGGAGGTCTCGCCACTGGCCCGCGCCAACGACAACGATCCGGGTTACACCGACCGCTTCGAGCTGTTCATCAACGGCAAGGAACTGGCCAATGGCTTCTCCGAGTTGAACGACCCGGAAGACCAGGCGCAGCGCTTCCAGGCCCAGGTGGCGGCGAAGGAAGGCGGCGACGACGAGGCCATGCACTACGACGCCGACTATATCCGTGCGCTGGAGTACGGCATGGCACCGACCGGCGGCCTCGGCATCGGCGTGGACCGCCTGGTGATGCTGCTGACCGGCAGCAGCTCGATCCGCGATGTGCTGCTGTTCCCGTACATGCGCCCGGAGCAGTAACCGGGCGCTTTCGCCCCGTAATGTGCGCGCCGTCTCGGATTGAGACGGCGTGATTGACGCCTCCAGCACTCGGCGTATCGTGATTGCACTGTCTTGACACCGGCTATGGCTTCATCGGTTCAGGGGAGGGCGGCGATGTGGAGAACCCGCTTCACATTGTGACGACGATCATGAACCGGGGAGCGAGTGACGGGAGTCGAGCCTATGCAGGGTGCCAGCGTGCACAGCGGCGGGGTATCCTCGCCGGCTGAGAGTCCAGCGTGGTCGAGAAACCAGGCAGAGAGCGCCTTGAACATCGTCATCGTCGATGACCAGACATCCGCACGAACGATGCTGCGCCACGTCATTGAAGACATCGCGCCGGAACTGAGCGTGCGTGACTTCGGTGACCCGTTGACCGCACTGGCATGGTGCGAGTCCTATCCGGTCGATCTGCTGCTGCTCGATTACCGCATGCCGGAGATGGACGGGCTGGAATTCGCCCGCCGCTTCCGCCGGCTGCCCAAGCATCGCGACATTCCGGTGATCCTGATCACCGTGGTCGGGGATGAACCGATCCGCCAGGCCGCGCTGGAAGCGGGCGTGATCGATTTCCTGGTCAAGCCGATCCGTCCGCGCGAACTGCGTGCGCGCTGCTACAACCTGCTGCAGCTGCGCCAGCAGACCGAGAACGTGAAGCAGCGTGCGCTGTCGCTGGAGCAGCGGCTGCTGGCCAGCATGCACGAAGTGGAAGAGCGCGAACGCGAAACGCTTTCGCGGCTGGCCCGGGCAATCGAGTTCCGTGATGCCGGCACCAGCGCCTACCTGGAACGCATGGCGCGGGTGGCCGGGCTGATCGCCGAGCAGCTGGGACTGCCGGAAGAGGACGTCAAGCTGATCGAGATGGCCGCGCCCCTGCATGACATGGGCAAGATCGCCATTCCCGACGCCGTGCTGCTCAAGCAGGGCAAGCTCAACGACGAAGAGCTGGCGATCATGCGCCGCCATCCGCGGATCGGCCATGAGCTGCTCAGTGGCAGCCAGAACCGGTTCATCCAGGTCGGTGCGCTGATCGCCCTGCGTCACCATGAGCGCTATGACGGCAGTGGCTATCCCGATGGCCTGGTGGGCGACGCCATTCCGCTGGAAGCCCGGATCGTGGCGGTCGCCGACGTCTTCGATGCGTTGATCTCGCCACGGCCGTACAAGGAAGCGTGGACGATGGAAGCCACCCTGGCCTATCTGTATGCACAGCGCGGGCGCCTGTTCGATCCGCGCTGCGTGGACGCACTGCTGCGTGGACGCGAGTCGCTGGAACAGATCTGCGCCGAGCACTCCACTGCATCGGCGCGGCCGGGGCTGGGCGCGTGAAACGCCTGTTGTCGCGCCTGCGACTGCGCCTGTCCCAGCGCCAGGACAGCGAGCATGGCCAGCAGATCGTCCGCATCGTCCTGATCAGCCTGATCCTGGGCTACGTGCTGCTGCCGTCGGCACGCCACGATCTGCCGCACACGCAGTACGTGGGCGTGCTGGCGATCGTGCTGACCGGACTGAGCCTGTCGCTGCTGCTGTTCGGCTGGCTGCTGTGGCGGCCCGGCCGCTCCGATCCCCGGCGCGTGCTGGGCATGCTGGCCGACTACGGCCTGATCGCGGCCGGCATGATCCAGATGGGCGAGCCGCTGTCGTGGGTCTATATCGTGGTCATGTGGGTGACCGTCGGCAACGGCATGCGCTTCGGCAACCACTACCTGTATGTCGCGGTGGCGATGGCGATGGTCAGCTTCGGCACTACCGCACTGCTGACGCCGTACTGGCAGCAGAACGCGCGGTTGGCGATCGGCCTGTGGCTTGGCCTGGCGGCCGTACCCCTGTATTTTTCCACACTGCTGCGGCAGTTGACCGAAGCAATGGCCGAGGCGCGGCGCGCCAGTGAAGCCAAGAGCCGATTCCTGGCCAACATGAGCCATGAATTCCGCACCCCACTCAATGGATTGAATGGCATGACAGAAGTTCTGGCCACCACGCGGCTCGATGACGAGCAGCGCGAGTGCGTGAATACCATCCAGGCGTCCTCGCGCAGCCTGCTGGCGCTGGTCGAGGAGGTGCTGGACATCTCGGCGATCGAAGCCGGCAAGCTGCGCGTGGTCGCCGAGGATTTCGTGGTGTCCGAGGTGATCCAGGCGATCGGCCTGATCCTGTTGCCGCAGGCCAAGGCCAAGCGGTTGGATTACCGGGTGAAGGTGGCCGAGACCGTGCCGCACACGCTGCGTGGCGACGTGGGCCACCTGCGCCAGATCCTGCTGAACCTGGCCGGCAATGCGGTCAAGTTCACCGACCACGGCCGCGTCGAGATCCGCGTCGGTGTGGTCCACGCCGATACCCAGGGGGGCGTGCGCCTGCGCTTTGACATTCTCGATACCGGCATCGGCGTTCCGGCGGCGATGCGCCCGCGCCTGTTCGAGGCCTTCGAGCAGGCCGACGTGAGCATGGCCCGCCGCCATGAAGGTACCGGCCTGGGCACCACCATCGCCAAGGGCCTGGTCGAGGCGATGGACGGCGAGATCGGTTACCTGGACAACCCGCCGCAGGGCAGCCACTTCTGGGTGGAGTTGCCATTCGCGCCGCCGCAGCCGGTGGTGCCTGGAGCGGTGCCGACCCTGGCCGCGGGCGAGGAGGCCAGCGCCGGCGGCAACGTCATCGCCTTCGCCGATCCGTTCCTGCGCCATCGCGCGCGGGTGCGCAGCATGCAGATCCTGGTGGCCGACGACCACGAGGCCAACCGCATGGTGCTGCAGCGCCTGCTGCAGAAGGCCGGCCACAAGGTGCTGTGCGTCGATGGTGGCGAAGCGGTGCTCGATGCCCTGGCCGAGAGCGAGTTCGATGACGCCATCGTCGACCTGCACATGCCGGGCATGAGTGGCCTGGACATGCTGAAGGAACTGCGGGTGATGCAGGCCGGTGGCGGTCCGCGCACGCCGGTGCTGGTGCTCAGCGCCGATGTCACCCCCGAAGCGATCCAGCGCTGCACCCAGGCCGGCGCCCATGCGTTCCTGGCCAAGCCGGTGGTCGCCGTGCGCCTGCTCGATACCCTGGCCGAGATCGCCAACAACGCCCAGCTCAAGGTCAGTGCGCCGCCGATCGTGCGCACCAGCACGCAGCTCGATGGGGTGCTCGATACCAGCGTGCTGGACGAGCTGGCCTCGCTGGGCATGGGCGAGGGCTTTGAACGTGAGTTCATCCGCCAGTGCCTGGACGATGCCGAATCCTGCCTGCGCAGGGCCGAAGCCGATGGCGAGGCCGCACGCTGGGGCGCGTTCCGCGAGCAGTCGCATGCGATCAAGGGCGTGGCCAGCAATCTGGGTCTGGTACGCGCCTCCAACCGGGCCGGCGAGCTGATGCGGATGGCCGACTGGCAGCTCAAGGCCGAGTGGCGGCAGCGCCTGGCAGTGCTGCAGGGCGCGATCAAGGAAGGCCGGCAGGCGCTGGACGCGCGCGCCGAGCGCAAGGCCCGGGGTACCGCCGACGACGGCGAGATGCGCTGAGCCGTTGCCCGGGTGGATCCACCGGGTCCGGCCCATAAAAAAAGCCCGGTGGCCAGCCGGGCTTGAACCCTGGGGGGAGGGGAATGTCAGGCCACGTCGAGGTTTGCACGACGGGTCTGGGCCTTGATCAGCCGATCCATGGTGCGCAGGGAACGGTCACCCAGGGCCAGGGCGGAATCGACCCAGACCTTGGTGATCTCCAGCAGTTCGTCATAGCTGACCGCCTGGGCCAGGTTGCGCGCGGCGTTCATGGCCAGATACGACTGCGGCAGGCGCTGCTGCTGGCGGATCATCTCGTCGACCGCCGCGCGGCCTTCGCCTTTGCGCACCAGCACGTCGACCACGCCCATCGCGTGCATCTCCTCGGCACTGTAGATGCGGCCGTCCAGGATGATCTTCTCGGCCAGCTGCGGTGACACCCGCCGGCACAGGAACGAGTAGGCACCCATGCCCGGGAACAGGCCGAACAGCACTTCCGGCAGGCCCATGCCGCAGCCTTCCTCGGCCACGATGGTATGGCAGGCCAGGGCCATTTCCAGGCCACCGCCCAGTGCGTCGCCCTGGATCAGCGCGATCGAGCGGACGTCGCCACCGAAGCCGGTGTGCAGGTGGTGCACGCCCTCCACGCAGCGCTGGGCGTAGTTGAGCAGAAGATCGCGGTTGCCCTCGCGGATCAGCCGGGTGAACAGGTCCAGGTCACCGCCCAGGTTGTAGGCGGCGGCGTCGGAGGCCAGCACGAAATGGCGCAGCTGCCCGCTGTGGCGCTGGGCCGGGCCGCGGGTGATGGCACTCATGTAGCTCCACATCTCGTCCAGCATGTCCTTGCGGCAGCAGGGGCGTACCCCGGTGGCGGCGTCGGCGTGCATGAACAGCCAATGGGCGGCGCCTTCGGCGCTGTCCTCGGTGCGGATGGTGGCATAGGGCGAACCGCTGCTGGGCAGCTTTTCGATGGTACTCATGGAAGGGTCCTCGGCGATGCGGCCCGCAGAGTAGGGTGGTGGCCGGCGGGCCGAACGGTCCACACACGCGGCGATGCTACACCGGGTCCGGGCCCGCGCATGCGAAAAGGCCCGGGGTGTTCCCACCCCGGGCCTGACTGCGTTCAAACTGGCCGAAACCCTTACGTGGCGGGCGTATCACGGAGCTCGCGACGGAGGATCTTGCCGACGTTGGTCTTCGGCAGCTCTTTTCGGAATTCTACGATTCGCGGGTGCTTGTAGCCGGTCAGGTTGGCCCGGGCGTGTTCCTTGACCATCTCCGCGGTCAGGTTGGGGTCCTTCTTGACGATGACCACCTTCACCACTTCACCGGACTTCTCGTCGGGGACGCCGACCGCGGCCACTTCCAGCACGCCCGGCATCATCGCGATCACGTCCTCGACTTCGTTCGGGTACACGTTGAAGCCGGACACCAGGATCATGTCCTTCTTGCGGTCGACGATGTAGAAGAAGCCGTGCTCGTCCATCTTCGCCATGTCACCGGTGTGCAGCCAGTTGTCGGCGTCCACCGCCTTGGCGGTTTCCTCGGGGCGCTGCCAGTAGCCCTTCATGACCTGCGGCCCGCGGATGCACAGTTCGCCCACCTCGCCGAGAGGCAGGATGTTGCCGTTGTCGTCCTTGATGCAGGCATCGGTGGACGGAATCGGCAGACCGATCGAGCCGTTGTACTCGGCCAGGGTGAGCGGGTTGATGCAGGCTGCCGGCGAGGTTTCGGTCAGGCCGTAGGCCTCGACCAGGGTGACGCCGGTGACCTTCTTCCAGCGCTCGGCCACCGCGCGCTGCACGGCCATGCCGCCGCCCAGGGTGACCTTCAGCGACGAGAAGTCGACGGTGTCGAAGCCGGGCGTGTTGAGCAGGCCGTTGAACAGCGTGTTGACGCCGGTCATGGCGGTGAAACGCACCGACTTGAGCTCCTTGACGAAGCCCTTCATGTCGCGCGGGTTGGTGATCAGGTGGTTGCAGCCACCGAACTTCATGAAGACCAGGCCGTTCGCGGTCAATGCGAAGATGTGGTACAGCGGCAGGGCGGTGATGATCCATTCCTTGCCCATCTCGATGCCCGACGCGCTGATCCAGGCCGAGGCCTGCTGCATGTTGGCGATCAGGTTGCGGTTGGTCAGCATCGCGCCCTTGGCCACGCCGGTGGTGCCGCCGGTGTACTGCAGGAATGCCACGTCGTCGTGGTCGATCTCGACCGCGGGCAGGGTGTGGCGGCTGCCCAGCTTCAGCGCCTGCTTGAAGCGGATCGCGCCCTTCAGATGGTAGTTGGGCACCATCTTCTTGATGTACTTCAGCACGAAGTTGACGATCGCGCCCTTGGCGCCGAGCAGGTCGCCCAGCCCGGTGGTGATGACCTGCCTGACCGGGGTATCGGCGATGACCTGCTCGACGGTGTCACCGAAGTTGTCCACCACCACCAGGGCGGTGACGCCGGCGTCGATCAGCTGGTGCTTGAGTTCGCGCGCGGTGTACAGCGGGTTGACGTTGACCACGGTCAGGCCGGCACGCAGCACGCCGAAGGTGGCCACCGGGTACTGCAGGCAGTTGGGCATCATCAGGGCGACGCGGTCGCCCTTCTTGAGCTTCAGCTCGCCCAGCAGGTAGGCCGCGAACTGCTCGACCAGGGCGTCGGTTTCGCCGTAGGTCAGCACCTTGCCGAAGCTGGAGTAGGCGGGACGGTCGCGGAATTTCGCGACGGACGCGTCGAAGACCGAGACCACCGAATGGAATTCGTTGACGTCGATTTCAGCGGGAACGCCTTTCGGATAGCTCTGCAGCCAGGGACGATCCAGACTCATATTCCCCCTCCAGGAATCGTAATGATGGGTGCGGCGCGGACAGTATCCGCCAGAACCGCTCACCGCAGCATACCGTCCCGTAGGGAAAACGCGAAGAGGGGTTCACCCAGCGGGTAGGGCATATGCGCCAAAAGCCGCCGGGCATGGCCCGGCGCTACCGAAGGCAGGGCGCCCGGGGCAGCGCCGGGCCATGCCCGGCGGGTGTTGCAGGCAGTGGAAGGGGTTATGCCTTGTTGCGCACCGGCGCACCGTTGGCCTTGTAGTACGGCGCGGTGCTGCGGGCCAGCGGGGTGCGGCCGCGGATCACGTCGGCCAGCTTCTCGGCCATCATGATGGTCGGCGCGTTGAGGTTGCCGGTCACCACCTGCGGCATGATCGAGGCATCGACGATGCGCAGGCCTTCCAGCCCGTGCACGCGACCCTGGCCATCGACCACCGCCATCGGATCATCGGCATGGCCCATCTTGTTCGAGCAGGACGGGTGGTAGGCGGTCTCGGCATGCTCGCGCACGAACGCGTCGATCTGCGCATCGGTCTGCAGGGCGCTGCCGGGCGAGATCTCGCGGCCGCTGTACGGCGCCAGCGCCGGCTGCGCGAAGATCTCGCGGGTGATCCGGATCGCCGAACGGAATTCGCGCCAGTCCTGATCGTGCGACATGTAATTGAACAGGATGCTGGGATGTTCGCGCGGGTCCTTGGAGCGCACGTGGATGCGGCCGCGGCTCGGCGAGCGCATCGAACCCACATGCATCTGGAAGCTGTGCGCCTTGATCGGGTTGGAGCCGTTGTAGTTGATCGCCACCGGCAGGAAGTGGTACTGCAGGTTCGGCCAGTCGAACTCGGCATCGCTGCGGATGAAGCCGCCGGCCTCGAACTGGTTGCTGGCGCCGATGCCGGTGCCCAGGAACAGCCACTCCGCGCCGATCGCCGGCTGGTTGTACAGCTTGAGTGCCGGCGCCAGCGAGACCGGCTTCTTGCACTCGTACTGCAGGTACATTTCGAGATGGTCCTGCAGGTTGGCGCCGACGCCGGGCAGGTGGTGCACCAGGTCGATGTCCAGGCCGCGCAGCAGGTCGGCCGGGCCGACGCCGGAGCGCTGCAGGATCTGCGGCGAGGCGATGGCGCCGCCACACAGCAGCACTTCGCGGCGGGCGCTGGCGCGCTGCGGCTGCTCGTTGTGCAGCCACTGCACGCCCACCGCGCGCTTGCCCGAGAACAGGATGCGGTCGGTCAGCGCGTGGGTGACGATGGTCAGGTTCGGGCGCGGCTTGGCCAGGTCCAGGTAGCCGCGGGCGGTGCTGGAGCGACGGCCGTTCGGGGTCACCGTGCGGTCCATCGGGCCGAAGCCTTCCTGCTGGTAGCCGTTGAGGTCGTCGGTACGCGGGTAGCCGGCCTGCACGCCGGCTTCGACCATCGCCGCGAACAGCTCATTGTTGCCGGCCTTCGGCGTGGTCACCCGCAGCGGGCCGTCGCCACCGTGGTAGTCGTTGGGGCCGATGTCACGGGTTTCGGCCTTGCGGAAGTACGGCAGGCAGTCCAGGTAGGTCCAGTCTTCCAGGCCCGGCATGCTGGCCCAGTGGTCGTAGTCCATCGCGTTGCCGCGGATGTAGCACATGCCGTTGATCAGCGACGAACCGCCCAGGCCCTTGCCGCGCCCGCAGTCCATCCGGCGGTTGTTCATGAAGGGCTCGGGATCGGTCTTGTACGCCCAGTTGTAGCGCTTGCCCTGCAGCGGGAAGGCCAGTGCGGCCGGCATCTGGGTGCGGAAGTCGAGCCGGTAGTCCGGACCACCGGCTTCCAGCAGCAGCACGCTGACATCGGCATCTTCGGTGAGGCGGGTGGCCAGCACGTTGCCGGCCGAACCGGCGCCGATGATGATGTAGTCGTACTCGTTATGGGTGCTCATGGGTGTCTCCTGCAGGCCGGGGCGCACTGCATGCAGGCGTCCCGGCGGAATGTCGGATCGGCGCGGTGGCCGGACGATGGGGCGTGCTCGGGGCGCGCCGGTCAGAACACGCTGGCGTAGTCGCCCAGCTCGACCTGCACCGACTTGATGCGGGTGTAGTGGCCAAGGGTGGAAATGCCGTTCTCGCGGCCGACGCCGGACTGCTTGTAGCCACCCACCGGCATCTCGGCCGGCGATTCACCCCAGGTGTTGATCCAGCAGATGCCGGCCTCCAGGCGGTGGATGATGCGATGGGCGCGGCTGATGTCACGGCTGACCACGCCGGCGGCCAGGCCGAAGGTGGTGTCGTTGGCACGGCGCACCACTTCGTCTTCGTCGTCGTAGGCGAGGATGCTCATCACCGGCCCGAAGATCTCTTCCCGGACGATGGTCATGTCGTCGCGGCAGTCGGAGAACACGGTCGGCAGCACGTAGGCACCGTTGGCCAGCGCGCCCTCGGTGGCGCGGCCGCCGCCGGTCAGCAGGCGGGCGCCTTCGGCCTTGCCGCTCTCGATGTAGCGCAACACGTTCTCCATGTGCGGGAAGCTGGTGAGCGGGCCGAAGTTGGTGTCGGCGGCCATCGGGTCGCCGATGCGGATGCGCTTGACCCGCTCGACCACGGCAGCCTCGAACGCGGCCAGCATGCTGCGCGGGACGAACACGCGGGTGCCGTTGGTGCAGACCTGGCCGGAACTGAAGAAGTTGGCCATCACCGCGATGTCGGCGGCGCGGTCCAGGTCGGCATCGTCACAGATCACCAGCGGCGACTTGCCGCCCAGTTCCATGGTCACTTCCTTCAGCGACGAAGACGCCGCGCTGGCCATGACCTTCTTGCCGGTGGCCACACCGCCGGTGAAGGAGATCTTCTCGATCACCGGGTGCTCGGTGAGCCAGTTGCCGATCTCGCGGCCGGGGCCCTGCACCACGTTGAACACGCCGTCGGGCACACCGGCTTCGGTGTAGATCTCGGCGAGCTTGATCGCGGTCAGCGGCGTCACTTCCGACGGCTTGAACACCATCGCGTTGCCGGCGGCCAGCGCCGGCGCCGACTTCCACATGGCGATCTGGATCGGGTAGTTCCAGGCACCGATGCCGGCCACCACGCCCAGCGGTTCGCGCCGGGTATAGAAGAAGCTGGACTCGCGCAGCGGCAGCTGGATGCCTTCGATGGCGGTGGCCAGGCCGGCGTAGTACTCCAGCACGTCGGCGCCGGTGACGATGTCCACGGTGGTGGTTTCGGCCAGCGCCTTGCCGGTGTCCAGGGTTTCCAGATGGGCCAGTTCATCGTTGCGCCCGCGCAGGATCTCGACCGCACGGCGCAGGATGCGCGAGCGCTCCATCGCGGTCATCGCCGCCCACACCCTCTGGCCTTCGGCGGCACTTTCCACCGCGCGCTCGACGTCGGCCTGGCTGGCGATCTGCACCTGTGCCAGCACCTGGCCGGTGGCCGGGTTGACGGTCTGGAAGGTCTTGCCGCTGGTGGCATCGACGCGGCGGCCGTGGATGTAGAGCTGTTGGACGGGCAGGGCGGTCATGGGCGTACTCCTGGGAAGGGGGCGGGGTGCTGAAGCGCTTATAGCGCGTCGGCCTGCAACTGGAAGTCGATGTAGCCGTAGGCGATGCGGCGGGCCTTGTCGGCGTTGAAGTCACCACCGACCAGGCTGCCGCGCAGCCACAGGCCGTCGATCATCGCGGCCAGGCCGCGTGCGGCCAGGCGGGCCTGCGGGTGGGGCAGCAGGCGGTTGAACTGGTGGCACAGATTGGAGAACAGGCGCTGGTCGTTGGCGCGCTGCAACCGCGCCAGCTCCGGCTGGTGCATGCTCGCCGCCCAGAACGTCAGCCAGACGCGCATGGCGGTGCCGTTGGTCTGGCTGTCGTCGAAGTTGCCATCGACGATGGCACGCAGCTGGCCGCGCGGATCGTCGCCGGCAGCGTCGCGATAGCGGGCCACGGCGACCTTGAGCTCACGCAGGATCTGCCGCATCGCGGCATTGAGCAGGCCGTCCTTGTCACCGAAATAGTGGGCGACGATGCCGCTGGACAGGCCGGCCTTGCGGGCGATGGTCGCCACGGTGGCATCGGCCATGCCGATCTCGTCGATGGTCTGGAAAGTGGCCCGGATCAGCTGCTCGCGGCGGACCGGTTCCACGCCTTTCTTCGGCATCGTCCCTCCAATGAATGCAGCCCGGAATGACCGGGCAGGACCCCATCATACTTTTTATTGATTGAACGTTCAATCAATAAACCCTACGATGCCCGTCGCGCCCCCACGCCATGGGCCCGGTTCCCGGTCCGGCCCCGCCCATGTGCCCCCCTGGACTGATGAGACGACCCCATGTCTGCCCTGGCTCATCCCAAGCGCTCGCCCCTGCGCTTGAACCGTTTCGTGTTCTTCAGCGCGTCGATCTCGATCGGCATCCTCGGCGCCCTGACCGTGTTCTACCCCGATGCCAGCGAGCACTGGCTGCAATGGGCGCAGGCCGAGGTTTCCGCCGCGTTCGGCTGGTGGTACATGCTGCTGATCGTGCTGTGCCTGGGCTTCGTGCTGTGGCTGGCCTTCTCGCCATATGGCCGCATCCGGCTGGGTCACAACGAGGAATCGCCGGCCTTCGGCTACGTGGCCTGGGTGTCGATGCTGTTCTCGGCCGGTATCGGCATCGCGCTGCTGTACTACGGCGCCTACGAACCGCTGGACCACTTCCTCAACCCACCCGGACAGCCGGGCGGCACGGTCGCGGCCGGGCGCGAGGCAATGGTGCTGACCTTCCTGCACTGGGGCCTGCATGGCTGGGCGCTGTACGCGCTGGTCGGCGTGGCGCTGGGCTACTTCGCCTACCGGCGCAACCTGCCGCTGGCGCTGCGCTCGGCGCTGCATCCGATCTTCGGCGAGCGCATCCACGGCCGCATCGGCGACATGGTGGATGGTTTCGGCATCCTCGCTACGCTGATCTCGATGGTCACCAACCTCGGCATCGGTGCGCTGGTGGTGCAGTCCGGCCTGGTCTATCTGTTCCATGTGCCCGACACGCCGCAGGTGCTGGTGGTGATCGTGCTGGTGATGATGGCGGTGGCCACGGTCGGTGTGGTCGCCGGTGTGGAGAAGGGCATCGCCTGGCTGTCCAACCTCAACGTGCGGCTGCTGTGCCTGCTGCTGCTGTTCGTGCTGGTGACCGGGCCGACCCTGCACCTGCTCGATGGCCTGGTGCAGAACACCGGCGACTACCTCGGCGCGTTCGTGCGCAAGAGCTTCGACATGTACCTCAACGATCCCGAGGGCCGCACCTGGATCGGCTCGTGGACGCTGTTCTACTGGGCCTGGTGGATCGCCTGGGCGCCGTTCGTGGGCCTGTTCGTGGCGCGCATCTCCCGCGGCCGCACCATCCGTGAAGTCATCATGGGCGTGCTGCTGATCCCGCTTGGCTTCACCCTGGCGTGGCTGTCGATCTTCGGCAACACGGCCATCGACCTGGTGCTGAACCATGGCCAGGCGGTGTTGGGCGAGGTGGCCCGGCACGATGCGGCGATGACGCTGTTCAAGCTGCTCGAGTACCTGCCCGCCGCGCCCTATGTGGCCGGCGCGGCGGTGGTGATCGGTTTCGTGCTGTTCCTTACCCCGGTCGACTCGGGCACGCTGATGATCGCCAACCTGTGCACGCGGCGCGTCGACGACGGCGTGGAGGATGGGCATGACGCGCCGATCTGGCTGCGCGTGTTCTGGGCGGCGGGCATCACCGTGGCCAGTGTCGGCCTGCTGCTGGCGGGCAACTTCAGTGCGATGCAGACCGCCGTGGTGCTGTGCGGCCTGCCGTTCTCGTTCACGCTGGCGTTCTACATGTGGGGCCTGCTGAAGGCATTGCGCACCGACCCGGACGCGCCGCACCGGTAGCCGGTGGCACGCGCGCCCGCTGCGACGATCCGCCGCAGCGGGTGCCGCCCTGGTTTCATCGCATTCCTAAAGACGCCGGGCGGCGTTGTGTCCCACTCTTCGATGCGTCTCATGAGGAGTCTTCCGATGGTACGCATTGCGTGTTGCCTGATGCTGGTGAGTGCAGCGGTGGTCGCTGCCGCGTCGCCGCTGCCGCCGCCTCTGCAGCAGGTGGATCATCCCGTGCTGGCGGTGGGTGACGTCGGCCAGTTCCGTGTGCGGGTGCCTGCCTATCCAGGCGGGCAGGGCCGGGTCTCGTATGCGGCGCATGCGCTGGCGCCGGGCAGCGATATCGACCGCGGCTACCGCTTCATCGCCGTCGAATGCGCCGAGGGCTTCACCCCGCGGGTGCATTACGAAGATCGCGGCGTGGTGTGCTCGCGCATCGGCCAGGCGCCGCATGCAGCGTTCGAGATGGTGGTCACGGTGGTCAATACCGGCGCGCTCGATGGCGAAACGGTGATAGAGCACGGCCTGGCGGGTCTGGTGTACGACGCAGGCACGGTGTTCTCGCCGTGGCGCATCTACGGGGTGCGTGTGCCGTAGCGGCGACGGCTAGCCGCTGCGCAGGGCCGCTTCCATCAGGGCGGCCGCCCAGCGCGGCGTGCGCTGCAGCTGCGCCAGGTCATCGGCGGCCGGCCAGTGCAGGCGGCCGCCTTCCATCTGCAGCAGCAGCTGCGGGTCCGGTATCGGCTCGCCGGGGGCCGCATCCACGCTGTTGTCATAGACCTGCAGCTGCGCCAGCACCGGCATCAGGCCGATCAGGTTCTGCTGCGCAAGCGGCCAGCGGCGGCGGATGTCGGCCTCGTTGATGGGGTGCCCGCCGGCGCGGACCCGCGACTGCACCCGGGCAATGTGCTGCTCCGGGCTGGACAGGCCGCAGAACCACATCAGCACGTCATGGCTGTGTCGGGCGTGGTGCAGCAGTGCGGTGATCGATTGCCCGCCCAGGGTGGTCTCGAAGGCGTGGTTGTGGCCGTGTTCCAGCGCGCTGCGCAGGCGGCCGACGCCTTCGTGCCAGGCCAGTGCGTTGGCCTCGGCCTGGGGGAGGCCGGCGTGCTCGCGCAGGCCGCGGGCGAAGGTATCGGGATTGAACCAGTCCAGCCCGGCCTGGCGCAGCACGTGGCCACCGATCGAACTCTTGCCAGCGCCGTTGACGCCGGCAAGCACGTACAGGAAGGGGCGGGGCATCAGTGCCCGCTGCCGGCCTTGACCTGGCCCTGCAATCGCGCTGGCTGGCGCAGCAGGGCGCGCGCGGCATCGCCGGCGCCGGCCTGCTGCAGCACGGCCAGGCGCTGGTCGAAGCCGCTGCGCAGCGCATCCAGGCCGGTGGCCTGGCCACGCAGTTCCTGCAGTGATTTCTCCAGCGTCTCGACCTTGGCCTGCAGGGCCCGGTACTGCTCGATGGAGACGATCACCGCCTGCGGTTCATTGTGGTTGGTGACCACCACCATGCGCTGGTCGCGGACTTCCTGCATGACCTTGCGCCAGTGTTCCTTCACCGAGGACGCAGTGGTACGGGTCAGCTCGTTGATCGGATCGAATCGGACGGGGGCGTGCAGCATCGGCGGGCTCCGGGAACCTTTTGGCTACCTTACGCCTGTACCGGGAAAATTGCATGAATCGGCAAAAATATGAAAATTTCGCCGCAGGGAGCCGCAAGGGAGCTGCAGGTGAAGCGGCCGGGCCTGCAGGCCCGGCGTTGCGGGTTCAGGCGCGGCAGGTCCGCACGCGCCGGTGGCACCCCCGCGCTGGCGCGGGGGCCGGGCGTCCGCCCGTGGGTGTCACGCGACGGTTCAGCAAGCCGCCAGCTGGCGCAGCACGTACTGCAGCAGGCCACCGTGACGGAAGTATTCGACTTCCTTCGGGGTCAGCAGCATCACCGAGACCTCGAAGGTCTTCTTGGTCCCGTCGGCCTTGGTCGCGGTGACCGTGGCGCGCTTGCTGGCGCCGTCCTTCAGGCCGGTGATGTCGATCACTTCCGAGCCGTCCAGGCCGAGCGACTGCGCGTTCTCGCCGTTGCGGAACTGCAGCGGCAGCACGCCCATGCCGACCAGGTTGGAGCGGTGGATGCGCTCGAAGCTCTCGGCAATGACCGCCTTCACCCCCAGCAGCAGGGTGCCCTTGGCCGCCCAGTCACGCGACGAGCCGGTGCCGTACTCCTTGCCGGCCAGCACCACCAGCGGCACCTTGTCGGCCTTGTACTTCATCGCCGCATCGTAGATCGCCAGCTTCTCCGGCTGGCCACCGCCGGCCGGGTAGTACAGGGTGTTGCCGCCTTCCTCGCCCCCGAACATCAGGTTCTTGATGCGGATGTTGGCGAAGGTGCCGCGGACCATGACGTCATCGTTGCCGCGGCGGCTGCCGTAGCTGTTGAAGTCGGCCGGCTGCACGCCGCGTTCCTGCAGGAAACGGCCCGCCGGCGAATCCTTCTTGATGTTGCCGGCCGGGGAGATGTGGTCGGTGGTGATCGAATCACCAAACAGGCCCATCACGCGTGCGCCGTGCACATCGTCGATGCTGCCGGTCTGCATCGTCATGCCATCGAAGTACGGCGGGTTCTTGATGTAGGTGGAGGCGTCGCTCCACTCATACAGGTTGCCATCCGGCGAGGCGATGGTGTTCCAGCGGGTGTCACCCTTGAACACATCGGCGTAGTTCTGCTTGAACATCTCCGGGCCGATGGTGGCGGCGATGACGTCGCCGATTTCCTTGTTGCTCGGCCAGATGTCGCGCAGGTACACCGGTTGGCCGTCGCTGCCGGTCCCGAGCGGTTCGGTGGTCAGGTCGATGTCGGTGGTGCCGGCGATGGCGTAGGCCACCACCAGTGGCGGGCTGGCCAGATAGTTCATCTTCACTTCGGGGTGCACGCGGCCCTCGAAGTTGCGGTTGCCGGAAAGGACCGAGGTCACCACCAGGTCGCCGCTCGCGATGCCGGCGCTGACTTCGGTGGGAAGCGGGCCGGAGTTGCCGATGCAGGTGGTGCAGCCATAGCCGACCACGTAGAAGCCGATCTTCTCCAGCTCCTTCAGCACGCCGGCCTTTTCCAGGTAATCGGTGACCACGCGCGAGCCCGGGCCAAGCGAGGTCTTCACCCACGGCTTGCGGTCCAGGCCACGCGCCGCTGCATTGCGGGCGAGCAGGCCGGCGCCGATCATCACCGCCGGGTTGGAGGTGTTGGTGCATGAGGTGATGGCGGCGATGACGACCGCGCCATCCTTCAGGCGGACCTTGCTGCCTGCGATCTCGATATCCGCATAGCCCCGGGCCAGCTGCTCGTTGCCCACCGCGGCACCGCCGCCTTCGTTGACGAAGGTAGAGACATCGGCGCTGCGCTTGTCACGGTTGGCGGTCATGCCGACCAGGGCTTCGCGGTAGTTCTTCTGCACGTCTTCCAGCAGCACGCGGTCCTGCGGACGCTTGGGGCCGGCCAGCGACGGCTTCACCGTGCCCATGTCCAGTTCCAGCGTGCTGCTGTACTGCGCATGCGGGCTGTTGGCGTCGTGCCACAGGCCCTGTGCCTTGGCATAGGCCTCGACCAGGTCGATCTGCTCTTCGCTGCGGCCGGACAGGCGCAGGTAGTTCAGCGATTCGGCATCGATGGGGAAGATGCCGCAGGTGGCGCCGTACTCGGGCGCCATGTTGCCGATGGTGGCGCGGTCGGCCAGCGGCAGGTGCTGCAGGCCGTCGCCGTAGAACTCGACGAACTTGCCGACCACGCCGGCCTTGCGCAGCATCTGGGTGACGGTCAGCACCAGGTCGGTGGCGGTGGCGCCTTCGGGCAGCCGGCCGGTCAGCTTGAAGCCGACCACCTGCGGAATCAGCATCGACGAGGGCTGGCCGAGCATGGCCGCCTCGGCTTCAATGCCGCCCACGCCCCAGCCGAGCACACCGATGCCATTGATCATGGTGGTATGGCTGTCGGTACCGAACACGGTATCGGGGTAGGCCACCGCCTTGCCGTCCTTGTCCGCCGTCATCACCACGCGGGCCAGGTTCTCCAGGTTCACCTGATGGACGATGCCGGTGTTGGGCGGCACCACCTTGAAATTGTCGAAGGCCTTCTGGCCCCAGCGCAGGAAGCCGTAGCGTTCCTGGTTGCGCTGGAACTCGATCTTGCCGTTGAGGTCGAGTGCATCGGGCTTGCCGAACACGTCCACCTGCACCGAGTGGTCGATCACCAGCTCGGACGGGATCTGCGGATTGATCTGTTCCGGCGAACCGCCGAGCTTGACCACCGCATCGCGCATCGCGGCCAGGTCGACCACGCAGGGCACGCCGGTGAAGTCCTGCAGGACCACGCGCGCCGGCATGAAGGCGATTTCGGTATCCGGCTCGGCGGACGGGTTCCAGCGGGCCACGGCTTCGATGTGGTCCTTGCCGACGGTAACACCGTCGTCCTCATGCCGGAGCAGGTTCTCCAGCAGGATCTTCATCGAATAGGGCAGGTGGGAGATGTCGAAGCGCTGGCCCAGCGTGGGCAGGCTGAAGTAGTCGTAGGTCTTGCCGCCGACATTCAGCTGGCTGCGGGTGGAGAACGAATCGCTCATGCGGGATGACTCCTTCTTGCGGATGGCTTGCAGTGGCCCGCGCATGGGCGGGCCTGCTTGCGGTCGCCGCGGGCCTGGTGGCCCCGGTGGTCCCAGTATGAACCCCAGGCTGAATGGATTCATCCGGGCCGGGTTCCGGCCTGCGGCATCGGTTCCAGACTACAGGGGAAGGTGTATGGCGTATGTCACGTTTGCGGCCGATCCTTTGCGAGGCAAGGGCTGGCGGGGTGCCGGTCCTGTTCAGGGTGGAAGTATGCCCGGGGAAGTATGTATAATTTGTGCATACTCTGGAGGGTCTACCGATGGAAGCCACTGTTGCAGAACGCGGACAGATCACCCTGCCCAAGGCGGTACGTGATGCCTTGGGGCTGACCAAGGGCACCTTGTTGAAGGTCGAGCTGGACGGCAGCCGCATCATCCTGCGCAAGAGTGTTGACGATGCCATTTCACGGGCGCGCGGCAAGTTCGCGCTGGACGGCTTCGAATCGTCCGACGCAGCGGTACGTGCGGTGCGTGACGAGGAATAAGCCGTGATGATCGCCGTCGACTCTCCGGTGCTGGTTGAGCTGCTCAGCAATGGTCCGCAGGCCGATGCCGTGGAAGCCATCCTCAGGCAGAGCCTGGTCGGTGGCCGAGTGGTGGTGTGTGGCGCGACCCTGGCCGAGGTCTGCGCATCGCTGCGCGGCGGCGCCGAGGTGCTCGAAGCGCTGGAAGAAATGGGCGTGCACTTCAACCCGATGGAAGCCAAGTCGGCGCTGCGCGCCGGCGAGATGCACCGCCGTCACCGCCAGCGCAGCGGCAGCCGCCGCAGCCTGGATGAATTCATGGTCGGCGCCCACGCACTGTTGCAGTGCGATGGCCTGATCACCTGGAACGATACGTTTTACCGCGACTACTTCAAGGGCCTGAAGCTGATCGTGCCGCAAGCCTGAGCCCACTTTTTTCAACCTACGCATTACCCGGGAGTTGTCATGTTGGAAGCCTACCGCCACCACGTCGCCGAGCGCGCTGCGCTTGGCATCCCGCCGCTGCCGCTGAGCGCGCAGCAGACGGCCGATGTCATCGAACTGCTGAAGAATCCGCCGCAGGGCGAGGCCGAGTTCCTGCTCGACCTGCTGACCCACCGCGTGCCGGCCGGCGTCGATGACGCGGCCAAGGTCAAGGCCTCGTACCTGGCGGCGATCGCTCTGGGCAGCGAGCAGAACCCGCTGATCAGCCGCGAACGCGCCACCGAACTGCTGGGCACCATGCTCGGCGGTTACAACGTCGCCCCGCTGGTGCAGCTGCTGGACGATGCCAGCGTCGGCACCATCGCCGCCAACGGGCTGAAGAAGACCCTGCTGGTGTTCGATGCCTTCCATGACGTGCAGGAAAAGGCCAAGGCGGGCAACGCCAACGCCCAGGCCGTGCTGCAGAGCTGGGCCGACGCCGAGTGGTTCACCAGCAACCCGGAAGTGCCGCAGAGCCTGACCGTCACCGTGTTCAAGGTGCCGGGCGAGACCAACACCGACGACCTGTCGCCGGCACCGGACGCGACCACCCGCCCGGACATCCCGATGCACGCCCTGGCGATGCTGAAGAACAAGCGCGACGACGCGCCGTTCACCCCGGAAGAAGACGGCAAGCGCGGCCCGATCCAGCAGATTCTCGACCTGAAGGACAAGGGCCACCTGGTCGCCTACGTGGGCGACGTGGTCGGCACCGGTTCCTCGCGCAAGTCGGCCACCAACAGCGTGCTGTGGTGGACCGGCGATGACATTCCGTTCATCCCGAACAAGCGTGCCGGTGGCGTCTGCCTGGGTTCGAAGATCGCCCCGATCTTCTACAACACCATGGAAGATGCCGGTGCACTGCCGATCGAGCTGGACGTGTCGAAGATGGAGCACGGCGATGTGGTGGAACTGCGTCCGTACGACGGCAAGGCGCTGAAGAACGGTGAAGTGATCGCCGAATTCCAGGTCAAGTCGGAAGTGCTGTTCGACGAAGTGCGCGCTGGTGGCCGCATTCCGCTGATCATCGGCCGCGGCCTGACCGGCAAGGCGCGTGAAGCGCTGGGCCTGGCCCCGACCACCCTGTTCCGCCTGCCGGTGCAGCCGGCCGACACCGGCAAGGGCTTCTCGCTGGCGCAGAAGATGGTCGGCCGCGCCTGCGGTCTGCCGGAAGGCCAGGGCATGCGCCCGGGCACCTACTGCGAACCGAAGATGACCTCGGTCGGCTCGCAGGACACCACCGGCCCGATGACCCGCGACGAGCTGAAGGACCTGGCCTGCCTGGGCTTCTCGGCCGACCTGGTGATGCAGTCGTTCTGCCACACCGCCGCGTACCCGAAGCCGGTGGACGTCAAGACCCACCACACCCTGCCGGAGTTCATCTCCACCCGCGGCGGCATCTCGCTGCGTCCGGGCGACGGCGTGATCCACAGCTGGCTCAACCGCATGCTGCTGCCGGACACCGTCGGTACCGGTGGTGACTCGCACACCCGTTTCCCGGTCGGCATTTCGTTCCCGGCCGGTTCGGGCCTGGTCGCCTTCGCTGCCGCCACCGGCGTGATGCCGCTGGACATGCCGGAGTCGGTGCTGGTGCGCTTCAAGGGCCAGATGCAGCCGGGCGTGACCCTGCGTGACCTGGTCAACGCGATCCCGCTGTACGCGATCAAGTCGGGCCTGCTGACCGTGGCCAAGGCCGGCAAGAAGAACATCTTCTCCGGTCGCATCCTGGAAATCGAAGGCCTGCCGGAACTGAAGGTCGAACAGGCCTTCGAACTGTCCGATGCGTCGGCCGAGCGTTCGGCGGCCGGTTGCTCGGTGCGCCTGAACAAGGAGCCGATCATCGAGTACCTCAACAGCAACATCACGCTGCTGAAGTGGATGATCGCCGAGGGTTACCAGGATCCGCGTTCGCTGCAGCGCCGTATCGAGAAGATGGAAGCATGGCTGGCCAACCCGGAGCTGCTGGAGCCGGATGCCGACGCCGAATACGCTGCCGTCATCGAGATCGACCTGGCCGACATCCACGAGCCGATCGTGGCCTGCCCGAACGACCCGGACGACGTGAAGACCCTGTCCGAAGTCGCCGGCGCCAAGATCGACGAAGTGTTCATCGGTTCGTGCATGACCAACATCGGTCACTTCCGTGCCGCTGCCAAGCTGCTGGAAGGCAAGCGTGACCTGCCGACCCGCCTGTGGGTGGCCCCGCCGACCAAGATGGATGCCTCCGAGCTGACCAAGGAAGGCGTGTACGGCACCTTCGGCGCCACCGGTGCACGCATGGAAATGCCGGGCTGCTCGCTGTGCATGGGCAACCAGGCGCAGATCCGCGAAGGCTCCACCGCGATGTCGACCTCGACCCGCAACTTCCCGAACCGCCTGGGCCGCAACACCAACGTGTACCTGGGTTCGGCGGAACTGGCGGCGATCTGCTCGCGCCTGGGCCGCATCCCGACCAAGGAGGAGTACATGGCGGACATCGGCGTGATCAACGCCAATGGTGCGGAGATCTACCGCTACATGAACTTCGACCAGATCGAGGAATACCAGGACGTGGCTAAGACGGTTGCTGCCTGATCCTGCTGATCGGTTGATGCGGTAAACGAAGAACCCCCGGTGCGAGCCGGGGGTTTTTTGTGGAGCGGCATTTTTCGGAATGATTGCATTCCTCTGGCGTTGCGCAGCGCCTACCGTGAAAGATCCTTTTGGTCTTGTCTGAGATGCGCCGTTCATTTCTGTTGACTTCCAGCCCTCCCCATCGCTGCACCATCACTGGTCAAGCCTTAGGCATTCTGCTTGCTTCTGTAATCCTGACCATGGCGCCGTCGGTCGGCGCAACGCCGGCGTCTGCGATGCCGCAGCCGACCAAGCCGCCGCCACGTTTCGATAGCACTACACGCCACAGCCTCTGTCACGAGGGCCGCTGCGTGATGCTGGATGGCACGGGCCGGCAATTGGCCGAGCATCGGGGAATACAGTACATCCGCCCATTCAAGAATGGAGTGGCGGTCTTCCAAAGGGGGAAGAGCTGGGGCGTCATGAATTCAGAAGGACGTATCGTCCTTGAAGGGCATTACGACTGGGTTGAGGTACATCGCAACGGGGTGATCGAAGCCCAGGTATTGCTGCGGAGCCCACCCAAGGCGTACAAGCGAATTGACTTCTTCAATGCACGAGGCCGATTGGTGCGTCGGTTTGAGGAGAAAGGCGAGATCGATCTCCTGCGGTCGGCGTCCTGGGCTGGAAACCCGGCTGTAGAGCTCTGCAACAGTGAAAAGCGGCGCTGCACGACCCGCTTCCTTGACGCGAAGGGCAAAGCCGGTCCCGTTTTCAGTGTCTTTGGTAGTTTTGGTCCCGTGGGTCATGAGGCAGAAGTGGCCATTGCTTCGCGCGATGGTGTCCACTTTGGCCTGGTTGATCGATCGCTGGCAGGCATAGGGCGTCAGGACTACGACCAGATGACGTTCAACAGGTCGGGTTTCGCGCTCGCCACCCAAGGCGGGAACGACACGGTGCTGGATTCCCACGGGGTGCAAGTGGCGCCCATGGGTCGATATCGGTTCAAGTTTGGCCGGGGTGAGTACCTGCTGTCTGCGGTAGCCGCCGATGGTGCGTGCTTGCATTTCACCCGCACCGGGCGGCGGTTCCCAGCGCCTCCAGCCCACTGCCTGGAGACAGACGACCGCGCTGAAAGCGTAGGCTACGTAATTTTCGGTTCGGAGGATGACGAATACGTAATGGGCCTGGATGGATTGCCGCGCTCCGCGCACCACCATGCGGACCTGCATCCGTTGAATCGCAGGATGGTCCAGTATCAAAAGCCCGGCGAAGCGGGGGTGCGTTTCATGATGCTGGAGGATGGCAGCATCTCGTCTTCCCTGTACTACCGACTTGCGCCTTTTCAAACTGCGGCAGGACTGGATGACCAACTGCTGTTGGCCGAAGCCGATGGAGGATGGGGTGTAATAGATGCCGCTGGCGCTTGGCTGATTCCTCCTCGCTATCGTCGGATACAACCATTGGGTCCGAGTCTGGTCGCGGCATTCGAGCGGCCGGGATATGACCCCGGGTATCACATACTCGATCCACACGGGAATGCGGTGGCTGATTTCACCCCGCATGATCCCTCACCGGAGCTTTTGGCGGATGGAACAAGGGTTTATGCCCTCTCACTGCGTGGCCGCTGGGGCCTTCTGGATGAGTCGGGGCGGTGGAGGCTGGCGCCCCGCCACGGCTACGTGAGTGTTTCCAATGGCTTGGTTTCCGTGCGTGAGCGAAACAGTGCCGGTGATGTTACGGTTAATCTCCTTGATCCTGACACAGGAACAATGCTGTTTGAGCAGGGATTCCTATCGATTCATCATCGAGCGGATGGTCTATTTGAGATGTTGAAGGCAGACCGGACCTTGCAGTTGATGAAGCCTGACCGATCCGTTCTGGCGAGCCTGCGACCGAGCCCCAGATGACAGTCGGGGCAACTTGCCCCGCATTGAAGATCACGCCGGGCATGGCCCGGCGCTACCCGAGAGCACATCCGGCGTGTGCCGGCACCACGGCCGACACGCAGGCGGGATGACATCACCCATCCCGCCCGCGTGGCATCGCCATCAGTACGCGGCGAACTCCTTGATCGGGATGGCCTTGCAGTGAGTCATGGCGGTGGCGAGATCGACCTCGGCAGCTGCTGCGGCGTCGTGTGACGGGGGCACCGCGGCAGCCTCCACCCACAGACTGGGCAGCGCCTGTGGCGATTCCAGCACCTGGTTCCAGAGCACATCGCGCAGTGGGCTGCGGTAGCTGCTGCCGGGCGTGACGATGCACAACCGCGTACCGGGGGTGCTGCTGGCCTGCTGCAGCACCTGCTGCAGTGCCTCGCTGGCGTTGGCGCTGGCGTCGTCGCCCAGCTGCTGCGGCGCACTGTTCCGGGTGGCGTCCTGGATCTGCAGCTTGCCCGGCGTGAACAGCAGGACCTGCATCTCCTGGCGCGGTTCGATGCGCACCGGCGCACGCGTGCGCTCGCAGATGGCGGGGGTCGCCCGCGCCTGCTGCGGCGTCACGCTGCCATCGGCATGCACCTGGCGGACATGCAGCCGGCACATCTTGTCGGCCACTTCAAACTCCACTTCATAGTCCTGGCCGGGTTTGGCCACGAACTGGCCGGACAGCGTGCCCGTGCAGTACAGGCCGCTCTTGGGATCAAAGGCCGCCTCGAAGATCAGCGGCTTGCCACCGGGAACTTCGTATTCCTGATAGCTGAGCGTGGAGAACCGCTGGTTCTTCTTGCTGCGCAGCGCCTCGGTGCTGGGAATGCCCAGCAGGCCCTTGTCACCGGCATTGTTGTACTTGACGTCGATGCGGTCGCGGAAGTCGTCGCGGCACGACGCATCGGTAAGCAGGGTGGTGGTCCGGCCGAAATCGGCGTACACGCGCACCCGTGCCGGCGGCACGACGCCACCGGCGTAGGCGCTGAGATCTTCAGCCGCCAGCGGGCGTGGGTACATCGCCGGTATCCGCTTGATGAGCTTGTCGATGCACTTCATGGTGATCTTCTGCGCCGCGCTCTTGAGCCTGGCGTAGTCATCGGCCTGCCACGCGCCCAGGGTCGCCCGGTCATCACTGTCGTTGCAGCTGATGATCTCGGCCAGGCTGCCATCGGCGCGGCGCTGCTGGATCGTGCTGGAATGGTTGAGGCGGTACAGCGGATCCTTGCGCGTATTGCCCTGGTGTACCAGCACCCAGTCATCTGCACTGAAGCGCAGCGTACTGGTCTGCGTGGGCACCGCGTCGGGTGCGTAGCGGAAGTAGCCGCCCACCAGCGCCTTGGCCACGTTCGGCATCAGCGTGATGGCGGGGCTGGCCTGGCCCTCGATGATGGTGCCGGGCAGCTGGTTGCGCCGGAAGTAGTCCGGCTCGTTGCCGCTGAACAGCAGGGCCAGTCCCTTCGGTGTCAGTGCCTCGCTGTCATCGGGAGTGACGATGCGTAGCGCCACGTCGGGCGCATGCAGACGCTTCGCTGCGTTGTCCGGGCCGCTCAGGATCTGCACACGCTCGGTCCAGGAGGCGGGGCCATCGCTGTGGGGGGCGGGCACGGACGTGGCCGGTGCGGTGGCAGCGGTAGCCGCCAGTGGGGCCAGCAGGGCGACTGCCAGCAGGGAGGGTCGGGTGGGGAGGGCGCGCAGGGCCATGGTCAAGCTCCATGAAAATCGAAACATCCGTGCCGGCCTTTCCCGGCCGGCACGTGGAAAAAAGGGAGTGGCAGAGGTGACGCCGAAGACGCTCAGCCGCGGGCCAGCGCCAGCAAACGCTCGGCAATCCGCTCCAGCGGCACCTGTTCTTCAGCCGCGCCCAGCTTGAACGCGGCGCCGGGCATGCCCCAGACCACGCTGGTGGCCTCGTCCTGCACCAGCGTCGGTGCGCCGGCCTGGCGCATTTCCAGCAGGCCACGGGCGCCGTCATCGCCCATGCCGGTGAGGATGGCGCCGATCGCGTTGCTGCCGGCGCTCTGCGCGACCGAGCGGAACAGCACGTCCACCGCCGGCTTGTGCCGGTTCACCGCGGGGCCGTCGTCGACCCGGCAGCGCCAGCGTGCACCGTCGCGGATGATCCGCAGGTGCTTGCCGCCGGGCGGCAGATACGCGTGCCCGGGCAGTACCGCTTCGCCATCGCTGGCCTCGCGCACCGCCATCGCCGAATGCCGGTCCAGCCGCTCGGCGAAGGCCGTGCTGAAGCTGGCCGGCAGGTGCTGGGTCATCACCACGGCCGGTCCGTCGGCGGGCATGCCTTCGAGCACCACCCGCAGCGCTTCGGTGCCGCCGGCCGAGGAACCGATTGCGATCAGGCGGTCGGTGGTGCGGAACTGCGTGGCGGCTGCACGGGGCGGCGGCGCGGCATCCAGCGTGAGCTTGGGTGCCGCGGCACGGACCAGCGGGCGCACCCGCGAGCGCGCCGCCATCTTCACCTTGGCAATGATCTCGTCGGCGTAGCCCTGCAGGCCACGCGCGACGTCGAGCTTGGGCTTGGAGACGAAGTCCACTGCGCCCAGCCCCAATGCCTGCAGGGTGGTATCGGCGCCGCGCTCGGTCAGCGAGGAGATCATCACCACCGGCAGCGGGTGCAGGCGCATCAGGTTTTCCAGGAACGCCAGCCCATCCATGCGGGGCATTTCCACGTCCAGGGTGATCACGTCCGGCGCCAGGCGCTTGATCTTCTCGCGTGCCAGCAGCGGATCGGCAGCGGTGCCGACCACGTCGATGGCCGGGTCGCTGGACAGGATCTCGGTGAGCATCTGCCGTACCACGGCGGAGTCGTCGACGATCAGGACCCGGCAGGGGGCGTTGCCGGACAGGGTCATTCGAACAGCTCCACGCCACCGGTGACCGGGGCCTTGGACAGGCGTGCACGCACCGCCGATTCGGTCGCGGCCACTTCGGCTTCGTGTGCATGCGGCAGGCGCTGCACGACCACGCGGCCGGTATCGGCGAAGAACCAGATCTTGCGCGGGTGGATGCCGCACAGGTCCTCGGCGATGATCGGAATGTGCTCGGCCTGCAGGTACTGGCGCACGAACTCGGCGTTGCGGGTGCCGACCGGGTTGCTGGTGAAGCCCTTGAGCACGTTGGCGCCGCCGAACACCTTGGCTTCGATGCGCTTGCGGTGCGCGCCGCGCTTGAGCATGTCGTTGATCAGCAGTTCCATCGCGTAGCTGCCATAGCGCGCGGGCGCGCCGTCGCCGGCATTGCCCTCGGGCAGCAGGAAATGGTTCATGCCGCCGATCTTCAACACCGGGTCACGCAGGCAGGCCGCCACGCAGGAGCCCAGCGTGGTGGTCAGCGCGGTGGTGTCGTCCACCACCAGGTACTGGGTCGGCAGCAACTTGGCGGCGATGGTCTTGAAGCGTGCGTCCTGGTAGCGCATCACATCGTCGGTACGCAGCGAAGCATTCATGCGCCGGCCCCCTGGGCACGACGGTACAGGGTGCGTCCGCAGGGCTGGATCAGGTCGGCCGCGTGCAGGTAGTTCTCCGAGTGGCCGGTGTAGAGCAGGCCGTCGTCGGCCAGGTGGTGCACCAGGCGACCGAGGATGGCGCGCTGGGTCGGCTTGTCGAAGTAGATCATCACATTGCGGCAGAACAGCGCGTCGAACGGACCACCGACGTCGTAGCGCGGCGCCAGCAGGTTCAGCGGGCGGAACTCGATCAGTTCGCGCAGCGCAGGCAGAACCCGGCACTGGCCTTCGTTGGGGCCGCTGCCGCGCTGGAAATAGCGGCGTCGCAGGTCGTGATCCAGGCCTGCGACGCGATCGATGGCGTACACGCCGCGGCCGGCCGTGGCCAGCACCTGGGTATCGACATCGGTGGCGATGATGCGCACCGGTGGCTTCAGTGTGCCGAACGCTTCGCAGGCGGTGATCGCCATTGAATAGGGTTCTTCGCCGGTGGACGCCGCGCAGGACCACAGCAGCAGCGGGCCGCGCCCATGGCGCTGCTGCAGTTCCTCGCGCAGTTTGTCGAAGTGGTGCGGTTCGCGGAAGAACGCGGTGAGGTTGGTGGTCAGCGCGTTGGTGAAGGCCTGCCACTCGTCGCCGTCGCCCTGTTCCAGATGGTCCAGGTACTGCTGGAAGCTGCGCATGCCCAGCGTGCGCAGGCGCCGCGACAGGCGTCCGTACACCATGTCCCGCTTGGCCGGGGCGAGGGCGATGCCCACGCGCTGGTAGATCAGGTCGCAGACGCGGCGGAAATCTCGGTCGGCGAAGTCGAATTCGCGCGAGCCACTGACGTTGGAGGTGGGGGTTTGCACGGGAGACGCGTCCATCGGCGGGCGGTGGCAACAGCCACCGCGGGGGATCAGAATTCCTGCCAGTCGCCGTCGCTGGACGCGACGGTGCTGGAGTGGCTACGACGGATCGGGGCCGGGCCGGGCTGCTGGCGTGGCGGCGCCGGGTGGGCCGCCGCTGGCTCGATCCGGGCGGTCACTGCCTTCACCGCGCTGGCCACCTGGTTGTCGAGGCGGAAGATCGCCACCGCGTCGGCGAGCTGGCCAGCCTGTTCTTCCATCGCACGTGCGGCGGCGGTGGCTTCTTCCACCAGCGCGGCGTTCTGCTGGGTGGTCTCGTCCATCTGCACCACGGTCTGGTTGACCTGCTCGATGCCGGCCGACTGCTCCTGCGAGGCCGCGGAGATCTCGGCCATGATGTCGGTCACCCGCTGCACCGAGGCGACGATCTCGCCCATGGTGGCGCCGGCCTTGTGCACCAGTGCCGAGCCGTCGTTGACCTTGCCGACCGAATCATCGATCAGGCCCTTGATCTCCTTGGCGGCGGCGGCCGAACGCTGGGCGAGGGTACGCACTTCGCTGGCGACCACGGCGAAGCCGCGGCCCTGTTCGCCGGCACGCGCGGCTTCCACCGCAGCGTTCAGCGCCAGGATGTTGGTCTGGAAGGCGATGCCGTCGATGACCGAGATGATCTCGGCGATCTTCTTCGACGAGGCTTCGATGGCCGACATGGTGGTGACCACCTGGCCGACCACTTCACCGCCCTGCGAAGCCACGCCGTGTGCGCCGATCGCCAGCTGGTTGGCCTGGCGCGCGTGTTCGGCGTTCTGGCGCACGGTGGAGGTCAGTTCCTCCATCGACGCGGCGGTTTCTTCCAGGTTGGCAGCCTGCTGCTCGGTACGGCGCGACAGATCGCTGTTGCCCGAGGCGATCTCGCCGGCGGCCAGGGTGATGCTGGATGCGCTGGCCTGGATCTGGCCGACGATCTGGGTCAGCTGGGTAACGGTGGCGTTGGCATCGTCGCGCATGCGCGCGAACACGCCCTGGTAGTCGCCGTGCATGCGGGCGGTCAGGTCGCCATCGGCAATGGACGACAGCAGCTGCGAGAGCTTGCCAAGATTCTCGTCGCTGACCGCCATCATCGCGTTGAGGTTCTCCAGCATCACGCGGAAATCGTGATCGAAGCGCTGGGCGTCGCCACGGCGGCTGAAATCGCCTGCGGCGGCGGCACTGGCCAGCTGCTTGATCTCGGCGTTGATGCGGCCGAGGTTGGCCTTGACCGTGTCGACGGTGGTGGTCATCGCCGCCTTCTCGCCCGGGTAGCGGGCGATGTCATGGCTGAGGTCGCCCACCGCGTACTGCTGCACCACCGCGAGGACGTCGTGCAGGGTCTGCACGTGGCCGCCGACCAGGGCATTGGTCTCCTGCACCATCAGGCCGTACTCGCCGGGGAAGGCGCCGGCATCGATGCGGTAGCTCAGTTCGCCGCCATCGTGGCGGCGGGCCATTTCGCGCTGGCCGTTGATCACTGCGTGCAGCTGCTGCTGCATGCCGGACATCGCCTCCAGCAGACGGCCGGGTTCGTCATGGGGCTGCGGGCCGATGTGGCTGTCCAGCCTGCCGTTTGCGATGCCCTCTGCGACGGCGGTGGCCTGCTTCAGCGGGCGCGCGATGCGGTTGCCGATGACCCAGCTCAGGGCCAGCACGATCAGCACCAGCACGCCGCCGGCGAGGGTCATGATGGCGGTGAACACCAGCGCCTGCTGCTGCACGTCCTCCATGTAGACGCCGCTGCTGACCACCCACTGCCACGGTTCGAACAGGCCGGCATAGGACGCCTTGTCGTACAGGCCTTCGCTGTTGGCCTTGGCCCACTTGTAGGACACCACGCCGCCGCCCTTGCGTGCCACTTCGACCAGGTCGTGGAACAGCTGCACGCCGTCCTCGGAGCGGAAGTCCTTCATGTCCTTGCCGACCAGGTCCTTGCGGAACGGATGCATCAGCACGCGGTACTGGGTGTCGTAGACGCTGTAGTAGTAGGTGTCGTGGTCGGCGCGCATGCGCGCCAGTGCGTCCAGCGCCGCCTGGCGGGCGGCGGGCTCGGTGAGTTCGCCGCTGGTGGCCAGCCCGTGGTAGTGGTCGAGGATGCCGTAGGTCAGTTCGACCTGGGTCTTCAGCGAGGACGTACGGGTTTCGTTGAGGTCCAGGTACTGCATGCGCGCAGCAATCACCGACAGTGCGATCACGCCGAGCGCGATGAGCAGCGTCAGCAGGTTGAGCTTGCGCCGGACGGAGAGATTGCTGAAGTAGTGTTGCCAGCGATGCAGGAGATTCATCGAGCAGGACCAGGTTGAAGCAGGCGGGCGGCGCCGAGCCGGTCACGGCAGGACACACTGTGACTACCTCGTTATCGGCCGCGTGGGCGGGGGATTGAGGTGCGCTGTTCGAACGTATTCAGGTTTCCTTGCAGCGGCGGCTGCGGCGCTGCCTGCGGCAGGCTTTTGAAGCAACAGCAACAGCAACAGCAACGGCAACAGCAACAGCAACAGCAGGTCATGGCGATGGGTTGCTATGGATTGGCCGGGTCGGGGTGGGCAGCAAGAGCGTTGGGTTTCCAAGTGGAAAGAGGGGTCGGATCCGTTTTCCTGCGGAAACGGATCCGACCTCGGAAGCGGTGCGGCTGTTGCTCTTGCTCTTCTTTCTTCAATCCGGGGTGGACGCGCAGGGAAACTGTCCGTGGCCGGGTGGGTGGGTGGCGCAGGGGCGTAAGCGCCATGGATGGCGCGCCCGAGCCTGCAAGGACGTATTCACGGCGTCCCCTGCGCAATCCACTCTCCCGGCCAACCCCAGCAGCCCAGCTTTTCGACCGACCACCCCGAGGGGCTTCGCCGTTGGCTGGATATCCAGATACCCCGTAAACGAAAACGCCCCAGCGCAAGGCCAGGGCATTTTCGTACGTCAGCTCAGGCAGGCATCAGAACTCCTGCCAGTCTCCGTCGGCCAGTTCGGTGGCCATCGGGCGACCGCCTGCCGTGCGGCGGGCCGGTGGGGCGGTCGGCGCCGGGGCGGCCGGTGCTGCAGCCCGCGGGGCCGGGGCGGTGGTGCGCGCCGTGGCCGCCACGTCCGCTTCGTCCACCACGAAGATCGACACGGCCTCGCTGAGGTGGCCGGCCTGTTCTTCCATCGCGCGCGCAGCAGCGGTGGCTTCTTCCACCAGCGCGGCATTCTGCTGGGTGGTTTCGTCCATCTGCACCACGGTCTGGTTGACCTGCTCGATGCCGGCCGACTGCTCCTGCGAGGCCGCGGAGATCTCGGCCATGATGTCGGTCACGCGCTGCACCGAGGCGACGATCTCGCCCATGGTGGCGCCGGCCTTGTGCACCAGTGCCGAGCCGTCGTTGACCTTGCCGACCGAATCATCGATCAGGCCCTTGATCTCCTTGGCGGCGGCGGCCGAACGCTGGGCGAGGGTACGCACTTCGCTGGCGACCACGGCGAAACCGCGGCCCTGTTCGCCGGCACGCGCGGCTTCCACCGCAGCGTTCAGCGCCAGGATGTTGGTCTGGAAGGCAATGCCGTCGATGACCGAGATGATCTCGGCGATCTTCTTCGACGAGGCCTGGATGGCCGACATGGTGGTGACCACCTGGCCGACCACTTCACCGCCCTGCGAAGCCACGCCGTGTGCGCCGATCGCCAGCTGGTTGGCCTGGCGGGCGTGTTCGGCGTTCTGGCGCACGGTGGAGGTCAGTTCCTCCATCGACGCGGCGGTTTCTTCCAGGTTGGCAGCCTGCTGCTCGGTGCGGCGCGACAGGTCGCTGTTGCCCGAGGCGATCTCGCCGGCGGCCGAGCTGATCGCGCGGCTGGACTGCTTGATGCGGGTGACGATCTCGCTGAGCTGCGCGGCGGTGGCGTTGGCATCGTCACGCATGCGGGCGAACACGCCCTGGTAATCGCCGTGCATGCGCACGGTCAGGTCACCCTGCGACAGCGCTGCCAGCAGGCCGGAGATCTGTTCGATGCTGCCCGAGTTGGCGTCCAGCAGGCCATTGATCTGCTGTGCCAGCTGCAGGAAGAAGCCTTCCTTGTCCGTCGCGTCGATGCGGCCGGACAGGTCGCCGGCGGCCGCCTGGGCGATGACGCGTGCCACTTCGGCTTCCACCTGGGCTTCCTGGGTACGGTCGCGCCATTCCACCACGTAGCCGACGGTGTCGCCGTCGTCGTTGCGGATGGTCGACACCACCTGCGCGAACTGGGCTTCACCGTACTGCATCGGACGGCGGGCGACGCCGTGCTGCTTGAGGTTGGCCAGCAGGGTGTTGTCCATCTCGCCACGGTGCTCGAGCACGGTGACCGGCTTGCCGACCAGCGAGGCCTGCGGATCGAAGTCCGGCAGGTCACGGCGCAGTTCGTCCTGGTACTGGGCCAGGGTCTGCTGCAGGGCGCGGTTGCTGTAGACGATGGTGTTGTTCGGGTCGGTCAGGTAGACGCCGGTCGAGCTGTAGTCCAGCGCGGTACGGATGCGCAGGTTCTCGCGGGCGATGGCCTGGTCGGTCTCGGTGCGCTCGCGCAGATCGCGCTGCATGCGCTGCATGGCCTGCATCAGTTCGCCCACTTCATCCTGGCGGCTGACATCGATGTGGCCGTCCAGCTTGCCACCGGCCACGTCGTTGGCCACCGACACGGCGCCACGCACGCTGCCGACCAGGGCACGGGCGAACAGCCACACCAGCACCAGGCCGAGCGCGGCGCCGCCGAGCAGGGCGATGACGGTCAGCACCGCCGAGGCGGCATAGGTGGATTCGGCCTGCTCGCGCGATGCGCGGGCCAGCCGGTTGTCTTCGGCAATCAGCGCTTCCAGGGCAGCGGCGGCCTTGCGGTGCTTGGTGCGGGTCTCGCCGACGAAGGTATCGATCGCATCGTCGGGCAGGTCCAGCTCCAGCATTTCGGTGACGCTGTCGTAGGACGCCAGCGCGTCCTTCCAGTCCTTGGCGAAGGTGTCGAACAGCTTCTTCTGCTGGGCATTGTCGACGAGCTTCGGATAGTCCTTGATGGAGGTATCCATGCTGGTGCGCAGTGCGACGGCCTGCTTGCGCGCGTCGGCCTTGACCTCATCGCTGGCGCGGATCAGCTGCTGGTAGGCGCTGTTGCGGTACTCGCCCAGCATGCCGCGCATCTCGCCGGCCAGGCGGATGCTCTCCATGCGCGAACCGGCCAGCTCGGTGGTCACGTTGTTCAGCGAATGCAGGCCACGGTAGGCGACGATGCCCTGCAGCAGCATCACCAGCAAGAGGACGCCGAAGGTCAGCATCAGCTTCGGCATCAGTTTCAGGTTGTTGATCCACGGCATGGGCGTTGCGATCTCCTAAGGCAGACGCGACCGGGCACAGGGCCCGGCTGCAACAGCCACGCCGGCAGCGGGGCCGGCGTGGTCTGACGGACAGCGGATTACTTGATGTTGGCCAGCTTCAGGCTGGCCGGCGAGCTGACTTCGATTTCCGCGCGCGAGGCGTCGCGCTGGATCTTGCCGATCACGCAGACGGTCTTGCCTTCCAGGGTTTCCAGCGGGAAGGAGAACTTGCTGCGGTTCTCGCCGGCGATGCGCGCCGAGAAGGTGTGGCGCGGGAACGCGCCGCCCATGTACAGGAAGGTCGGCTGGCCTTCGGAACCTTCTGCGAAGCGGGCCTTCTCGACCTTGCCGCAGACCATGCCGTCCTTGCCGACCGCACGCGGTGCCATTTCCGGCGGAATCATCTCGGCCGACTGGGCGAAGGCGGAGGTAGCGGTGGTGGCCAGGACAGCGGCCGAAACGAACGCAAGCAGGGACTTCATCGGGGTGATTCTCCGGGGATGGTGACGGTGGATCCGGTGCTGCGCGCTCCTGCGCCACCGGCTTCTGTCCCCCTATCGGCATCGATGCGGGGAACTGAAGGGCGGCATGACAGAAACGTGAAGAAGGTCCGCAGGCTCAGGCGGCGGCGTCTTCGATGGCGGCGGCCTGGCCCATGTCGGCGCTGTCGAGCAGGGTCTCGATGTCGAGCAGGATCAGCATGCGGTCGTCGTGGGTGCCGATGCCGGAGATGAAGCGGGTATCGACGGCGGCGCCGAATTCCGGGGTCGGGCGGATCTGTTCGGCCGACAGCGGGATCACGTCGGAGACGCTGTCCACCACGATGCCGACCACGCGGTCTTCCACGTTCAGCACTATCATCACGGTGAAGGCGTCGTAGCGCGCGTCGTCCAGGCGCAGCTTCAGGCGCAGGTCGATGACCGGCACGATGGTGCCGCGCAGGTTGATCACGCCCTTGATGTAGTCCGGAGCGTCCGGCACGCGGGTGACCGCATCGTAGCCGCGGATTTCCTGCACCTTGAGGATGTCCACGCCGTAGTGCTCGGCGCCGAGGGTGAAGCTGAGGAATTCGCCACCGGCGCTGGCGGCGGAGCTGTTCTTGTCGTTCATCGAGGGGTCCTGGTTCTGCCGGAAGTCCCGGTGTGTCAGGCTCGATATCGGCCCCGCGTGGGGGGACTTTAGTGGCGCCGGCGGGGGCTGGGTTCGCCGGGCGTGGCCCGGCGCTACCGGGTGGGTGGCGGGGGCTGGGTTCGCCGGGCATGGCCCGGCGCTACCGGTCGGGTGGCGGGGGTTGGGTTCGCCGGGCATGGCCCGGCGCTACCGGGGGGAGAATGGCCCGGTGCTCCGCGGGGCGCCTGACTTACAGCTCGCCGTTCTTGCGCGCCTTGCGCTGGCGGTCGACGCGGAAGATGTAGCGCTGGATGGCGCTGTCGGCGCCGCGCGGCAGGGTCTCGAAGCGCATGCCGACGCGCTTCACTTCGGTGCCGTTGGGCAGGCGCTGCGGCAGCAGGTTGCAGACCACCAGTTCGATCTGCAGGTCCGGGCCATCCGGCATCGACAGCTGGGCCGGATACCGCTTCTGCAGGCTGAACAGGGCCGAGTCGCTGGGTACGGTCACGGCCAGGCCGCCGCCGCTGATGTCCACCACGCGCATCGACAACGCTTCGGCGCGGGCTTCGCCCGCGGGCAGCAGCAGCTGCGGCGAATCGGTGATGGGGGTTTCCAGCCGGTACAGCTCGCGGCGCTGCAGATGCACCAGTTCCTCGGGCAGCGCCGCACGGAAGGCAACGTGGCCATCGTTGTCGATCCGCTGCAGGCCGTGCAGGCGGAAGCGCACCAGCACCCGTTCCAGCTGGGCAAAGCAGAGCAGGTGGTCGGCCTGTTCGGCGGCACGGTTGGCCGCTTCCTGCGGGCTGCCATCGAGCAGCAGCACGTCGTCGTCTTCGTCCAGGTCGAGCAGGGCGGTCGGGAACGAGCGGTCGCGTCCGTCGATGTGTGCGTTGATCAGCGAACGCTGGTCGATCAATGAACGCAGCAGCTGGCGCAGCTGGCGAGGATTGCGGACCAGGAAGCGTTCGTCGGCGGCGTCGGCCGCATGGGCATCGGGCTGTGCTGTGTCGTGGCCGTCGGACATGGAATCTGGGGTCAGGGGCGGGCGCCGGTGCGCGTGGGCGCATGGCTCGAAAGAGGTATCGGCGGCTGTGCCGGATTATGAAGTGTGAGTTTGGTCACTTTCCATTGTGGGTGTCCAGTCGGCGCCGGTGCGCTCAGCGCTCGATGCCGGCGATCTGCCGGACCCGCTGCATCACCGCCGGATCGCCCTCGCCGGGATGCAGGTGGAAGCGGGCCACCGCCGCCGCCAGCAGCGTGGCCTGTTCGGCCATGTCCGCCGTGGCGTGCGTGGACGCCTCCACCAGTGCCGCGTTCTGGCGGGTGCTGCTGTCCATCTGGGTGATGCTCTGGTTGACCTGCTCGATGCCGCTGCTCTGTTCCTGCGAGGCGGCTGCGATGTCCGCCATGATCTGGTTGACCTGCTGCACGGCCTGCACGATCTGCGCCATTGTGGTGCCGGCCTGCTGCACCAGTGCCGATCCACCGCTCACCTTGCCGACCGAGTCGTCGATCAGGCCCTTGATCTCCTTGGCCGCTGCGGCCGAGCGTTGTGCCAGGGTGCGCACCTCGCTGGCGACCACGGCGAAGCCGCGGCCCTGTTCGCCGGCACGCGCGGCTTCCACCGCAGCGTTCAATGCCAGGATGTTGGTCTGGAAGGCGATGCCGTCGATGACCGAGATGATCTCGGCGATCTTCTTCGACGAGGCTTCGATGGCCGACATGGTGGTGACCACCCGTCCGACCACCTCGCCCCCGCGACCGGCGATGCCTGCCGCGCTGCTGGCCAGCTGGTTGGCCTGGTGCGCGTGCCCGGCGTTCTGGCGCACGGTGGCGGTCAGCTCTTCCATCGTGGCGGCGGTTTCTTCCAGGCTGGCGGCCTGCTGTTCGGTGCGCTCGGCCAGATGGCCATTGCCCTGCGCCAGGCCGGCGGCGGTGGCGGTCAGGCGGTCCGAGGCGGCCTGGATGCTGCCGACGATGCCGGTGAGCTGCGCGACAGTGGCATTGGCATCGTCGCGGATGCGCGCATACACCCCGTGGAAGCTGCCCTGCATGTGCACGGTCAGATCACCGCGCGACAGCGCCGACAGCAGCTGCGAGATCTGTTCGATGCTGCTGGCGTTGGCGTCGAGCAGGCCGTTCAGGCGTTCGGCCAGCTGCAGGAAGAAGCCCTCCTTGCCGGCGGTGTCCACGCGCCCGCTGAAGTCGCCCAGTGCCGCGGCTTCGACAATGCGGCGCAGTTCCTCTTCGACCTGGATCTCGGTGGTGCGGTCGGCCCATTCCACGACAAAGCCCTGGCGCTGGCCGTCGTCACCGATGATCGGGTTGACGATCAGCCGCATGCTGCGCCCGCCGATGCGGATCTGCGCACGGTAGGTGCCGGTCAACCCGTCCAGCAGCGCGGCCTGGTGCGCCGGGTTGCGATGGAAGATGTCGATGTTGCGGCCGATCAGGTCGGCGGCATCGAACTGCGGCAGGTCGTGGCGCAGGTCGGCTTCGGCGGCGGCCAGCATGCGCTGCAGCGGTCGGTTGACGAACACGATGTTGCGCTCACGGTCGGCGATCATCACGTGGGTCGTGACATCGTCCAGCGCGGTGCGGATGCGCAGCGACTCACGGTTGCCGGCCTGTTCGCGTTCGCGCCGCCGCAGCAGCTGGCTACTGGTCTGCACCAGTGCGGCGGCGAGCGAGTCGCGCGGAAACTGTGCCGCCTGCAGCGAAGCCGGCAGCGGGCGGTCTTCGGCCAGGCCGTGTGCCAGCTGCGCCAGGTGTTGCGGGTCGTGGCCGAGCAGCAGCAGCTGCCGCCGCATCTGCACGGCCATCACCGACAGCAGACCGGCTTCCACCGCGACATACAGCGCGTGCAGCGCCAGTACCCCCAGGCCACTGCCCGCGGCAAACACCGGGTAGGGCAGGCCGCGCGCCTGCAGCGCATAGAACACGACGTGATGCACCGCGATGGCCGCTGCGGCGACCACGATCGGCAACCAGTCGCGGTAGTACAGCAGCAGGGCGATCAACACGATCACCGTGAAGTGGGTTTCCAGCTGGCCGTGGGTCTGGTGGATCAGCGTGGCCGACAGCACCATCCACGCCAGTGCCAGCGTGCAGCGGCTGAGCCGGCTGCCGGGCAGCCAGTGCACCTGCAGCGCGCTGACCAGCACTGCCGGCAGGGCGACGGCCAGCCACGGGGTCCACTGGCCATTACGTGCCGCCAGCGCCAGTGACACCAGCACCAGGGCAACGGTCACGCCCAGGAACAGGCGGTCGGCGGCGGCGCCCAGCGTGCGCAGGTAGGGAAGGGTGGGGTGACCGGCCGATGCCGTGGTGGAACGGGTCGAAGCATGCATGCGCTACTCCTTCTGGCATGGGCAATGCGGGGAAAGCAGCAGGGACGCCTGCGGCTCACGCAGCAGGTGGGTGACCAGCGCGGTGGCGGCGACGGGGGTACTGCCGCAGCTGCGATCGAGCAGCGCCGGCCCGGCATAGATCAGCCGCCGGTCGGCCAGCACCAGCCATTCGAAGGGCAGGGCCGAGGTGCCGGCTTGCCGCTGCAGCGCACCGGGCGGCAGGGCCTGGGCGCAGGGGCACAGCGAGGGGTTGTGCAACAGCAGCGGCTGCACGGTACTGGCGAGCATGACGTCGGCCGGCAACTGCGCCAGCAGCTGTGCGGCGGTCCAGTCGCTGGCATGCCGCACGGGGGCGGGGCGCGCCTGCGCCCACAGGGCCGGCAGGGTCCAGCCGATCCAGGCGGCAAGCAGCAATGCGCCGGCGATCGCGCGGGTGCGCGACACCGGTGTCAGATTGTCGGCGGTGCTGGCGGGCATCGGCAGGTTGGCGTTGGACCGTGGATCGGTTAGCGGCCGCCGATGGGTGAAGCTGAAGCTGGATTAAATGAATTTTTCAGTCGGGATGAATAACTGTGACGGGGTGCAGGGCGCGACGGCGCGGGCACCGCGGGTCCGGGGTGGCCTGGGCCACCCCGGCGGTACGTCAGAACTCCTGCCAGTCACCGTCGCCGGCCAGTACCGGCTGGGCCACCGGCTTGCGTGCGCGTGCCGGTGCCGGGGCGGCGGCTACCGCGGCCGGCTTGCGCGCAGCGCCGGCGGTGACGGCGACCGCGCTGCGCGGTTCGGCACTGCCGTGGCTGTGCGCGGCCAGGCGGAAGCGTGCAACCGCTTCACCCAGCTGTGCGGCCTGGTCTTCCATCGCACGTGCGGCGGCGGTGGCTTCTTCCACCAGCGCGGCGTTCTGCTGGGTGGTTTCGTCCATCTGCACCACGGTCTGGTTGACCTGCTCGATGCCGGCCGACTGCTCCTGCGAGGCAGCGGAGATCTCGGCCATGATGTCGGTCACGCGCTGCACCGAGGCGACGATCTCGCCCATGGTGCTGCCGGCCTGGTGGACCAGGCTGGAGCCTTCGGCGACCTTGCCGACCGAATCATCGATCAGGCCCTTGATCTCCTTGGCGGCGGCGGCCGAACGCTGGGCGAGGGTACGCACTTCGCTGGCGACCACGGCGAACCCGCGGCCCTGTTCGCCGGCACGCGCGGCTTCCACCGCGGCGTTCAGTGCCAGGATGTTGGTCTGGAAGGCGATGCCATCGATGACCGAGATGATCTCGGCGATCTTCTTCGACGAGGCTTCGATGGCCGACATGGTGGTGACCACCTGGCCCACCACCTCACCGCCCTGCGAGGCCACGCCGTGCGCGCCGATCGCCAGCTGGTTGGCCTGGCGCGCGTGCTCGGCGTTCTGGCGCACGGTGGAGGTCAGTTCCTCCATCGAGGCGGCGGTTTCTTCCAGGTTGGCGGCCTGCTGCTCGGTACGGCGCGACAGGTCGCTGTTGCCCGAGGCGATCTCGCCGGCGGCCAGGGTGATGCTGGACGCGCTGGCCTGGATCTGGCTGACGATCTGGGTCAGCTGGGCAACGGTGGTGTTGGCATCGTCACGCATGCGTGCGAACACGCCGTGGAACTGGCCATCCATGCGCGCGGTCAGGTCGCCTGCGGCAATGGCCTGCAGCAGTTGCGAGAGCTGGCCGAGGTTGCCGTCGGCGACCTGCATCATGCTGTTGAGCTGTTCGATCATCACGCGGAAATCGTGATCGAACCGCTGCGCGTCGCCACGCTGGCTGAAATCGCCGGCTGCCGCGGCCGAGGCCAGCTGCTGGATCTGCGTATTGATGGCCAGCAGGCTGGCCTTGGCCGCATCCATCGACTCGTGCAGGATGGCGCGGCTGCCCGGCAGGCGGCGTGCGTCGGGGGTCAGGTTGCCGGTGGCGTACTGGTTGAGCACGTCGATGGCATCGCGGATCGAATCAAGGTGTTCGAAGATGACCGTGTTGATGCCGCCGGCCAGCTGCCCGTACACGCCGGGGAAGTCTTCGGGGATGCGGTGGCTGATATCCGGGCCGGCATGCATCTGCGCCATCAGCTGGGTCTGCTCGGAGAAGCGCCGCAGCATCGCGGTCATCTCGCCGGTGGCGGCGAGCATGCGGCCGGCTTCATCCTTGCCGGTGGCCTGGGTGGTGACGCTGAGGTCGCCGCGGGCCACCGCCTGGATGGCGTGCACGGCCTTGCCGAGCGGGCCGACCACCGCGCGCGAGATCACCACGGCCAGCGTTGCCGCCACCACCACCAGCAGCACGATCGCGGCGATGATCGCCAGCATGCTGTTGCGATGGGTGGCATTGGCCGTCTCGATCTTGCCCTGCATCAGCGAGCTGCTGTACGCGCCGAGTGTCTTCAGATCCTCGAAGGCCTTGCGCCGCAGCGGACGCGACTGCTCGTCGGAGATCTGCTGGGCCAGCACGCCATCGCCGCTGGAGGCGGCCGCGCGCAGCTTGTCGTTGGCCGCGAAGTAGGCGTCCACATCGGTCTGCACGGCCTGGTACAGGGTGCGTTCCTTGGCCCCGGCCGGCAGCCTGGCATAGGCCGCCAGCTGCTCGCGCACCACGGCGGCGGTGTCGTTCATGCGCTTGTTGTAGTCGGCCACCTTGTCCGGCTGGTCGAGCATGGTCAGCTGGGCCAGTTCGTAGGTACGGAACTCACCCAGCTGCGAACGCACTTCGCCGAGGTACTGCACCGACGGAATATCGTTGGAGGCCATCGCGCTCAGCTGTGCGTTGGCTTCGGACAGGCGGACCAGGGCGAACGCGCCCAGTACGACGGTCATCAGGGTGGTCAGGGTGAATCCCACAGCCAGCTTGCGGGCGATGGGCAGATCGTGGAACCACTTCATGCAGGGTGCTCCAAGGTGGGCAGAATGCCGGCGGCAAGGGCGCAGGCAAAAAGGTCGTTGCAGGAGGGAACGGTGGTGCCGGGTGGGGCTTCGGTGACTGCCGTCAACCGGGATAACGGCGCCGCTGCGTCGTACTTTATGGACGGATGTCACATTCGGTGGCGTAGGGCGAAGTGCTCGAAAGCCTTGCCGGGCGAGGGCTTTCGGATGCATCGACGGTTGCGGACGAAACTACGCCTGCGATGAAGATCACAGTTGGTGCCGGGACGCGGGCAACGCGTTGCCGCGCCTGCGCCAGCGGCGTGACCGCAAACGAAAACCGCCGCCCCGGAGGGCGGCGGTGTGGGTCGGCGCGGCGGCGCGGATCAGGCGGCCTGCGGCATCCTCAGCGAGCGCACCAGGCCACCGATGTCGACGATGAGCGCCACACGGCCGTCGCCGAGAATGGTGGCACCGGACACCCCGCCGATGCGGCGGTAGTTGTTCTCGATGTTCTTCACCACCACCTGCTGCTGGCCGACCAGTTCGTCCACTTCCAGGGCGATCTTCTGGCCGTCGCCTTCAACCACCACCACCAGCGATTCACTGCCCGGTGCGCGCTGGCCGTAACCGTAGTATTCGCTGAGCGACAGGATCGGCAGGTACTCACCGCGTACGCGCAGCACGCGGCCTTCGCCGGCCATGCTGCGGATGTCTTCGGCCTGCGGCTGCAGGGCCTCCAGCACATAGGCCAGCGGCAGGATCAGCGTTTCTCCGGCCACCGCCACGGTCATGCCGTCGAGAATGGCCAGGGTGAGCGGCAGGCGGATCAGCGTGCGGGTGCCGCTGCCCAGGCTGCTTTCGATCTGCACCTCGCCCCCCAGTGCCTGGATGTTGCGGCGGACCACGTCCATGCCGACGCCGCGGCCGGAGAGATCGGTGACCGCATCGGCGGTGGAGAAGCCGGGCTGGAAGATCAGGTCCCAGACCTGCGAATCGGTCGGGTTGTCCGGCACCGCCAGGCCGCGTTCGTGGGCCTTGGCCAGGATCTTCTCGCGGTTCAGGCCGCGGCCGTCATCGCTGACTTCAATGACGATGTGACCGCCCTGGTGCGACGCGGCCAGGGTGATCGTGCCGGTCTCGTCCTTGCCGGCGTCGCGACGCACGTCCGGCATTTCCAGGCCATGGTCGATCGAGTTGCGCACCAGGTGGACCAGCGGGTCGGCGATCTTTTCGATCAGGCCCTTGTCCAGTTCGGTGCCTTCGCCGATGGTGCGCAGGCGCACCTGCTTGCCGAGGCGGCCGGACAGGTCGCGGACCAGGCGCGGGAAGCGGCGGAACACCGCGTCCACCGGCAGCATGCGCACGCCGATCACCGCTTCCTGCAGGTCGCGGGTATTGCGTTCCAGCTGGTCCAGGCCGGCGAACAGGCTTTCGGCATGGACCGGGTCCAGCGCGTGCGAGACCTGCTTGAGCATGGCCTGGGTGATGACCAGTTCGCCGACCAGGTTGATCAGCGCATCGACCTTGTCGACGCTGACGCGGATGGAGGTTTCTGCTTCGGCGCTGGCGCCGCTGCCAGGGGCCGGCGCGGCTGCCGGCGCGGCTGTGATCGGGGCGGGCGCGGCGGCAACCGGGGCCTGGGTGGCCAGGCTCGGCGGCGCCGCCGGACGGATGTCCAGTTCGCAATCGTCCAGCACCCAGGCAAAGGTGTCTTCGATCTTGCTGCGCGGGACCTTGCCGACCAGGCCAAGGTCCCATGCCAGGTGTGCTTCGAGCGGGTCGAGCTGGGCGAAGCCCGGCAGGCGTTCCATGCGTGCGGCCACCTGCAGCGAACCCAGGTGTTCCAGTTCACGGATGATGCGCAGCGGATCGTTGCCGCTCATGAACAGCGACGGCGCCGGGGTGAAGCCGATCTGCCACGCTTCCGGGGTGTCGTCCACCTTGATGGCGGCCGCCGCCGGCGCGCTGCTGGCGGCCTGGCCGGACAGCACCGCTTCCAGCCGTGCCTTCACTGCTGCGACGGCGGCGGGGTCGGCGGCCTGGCCGTGCTCGGCCTCGCGCAGCAGGGCGCGCAGCACGTCCACCGAGGACAGCATCGCGTCCACCGCCGCGCTCTCCAGCGCACGCTTGCCGGCGCGCAGCTCATCCAGCAGCGTTTCCAGCACGTGGGTCAGGCCGGCGATGGCATCGAAGCCGAAGGTGCCGGCGCCGCCCTTGATGGAGTGGGCGGCACGGAACACCGAATTGATGATCTCCGCGTCCTGCTGCCCCGATTCCAGGGCCAGCAGGCCAGCCTCCATGGCGTCGAGGCCTTCGCGGCTCTCCTCGAAGAAAGTGGCGTGGAAGCGTTGCAGGTCCATGCTCATGGCAGTGGCGATCCGGAAGCGAAGAGGGGGAACAGTGCGAGGCGATCAGCCCAGCACTTTCTGCACGGTGGCGACCAGCTGTTCGGGATTGAACGGCTTGACCAGCCAGCCGGTGGCGCCGGCGGCCTTGCCTTCGGACTTCTTGTCCGCTGCCGACTCGGTGGTCAGCATCAGCATCGGCGTGAACTTGTAGTCCGGCAGCTGGCGCAGTTCGCGGATCAGCGCGATGCCGTCCATGTTCGGCATGTTGACGTCGGTGACCACCGCATTGAAGCGCTGGCCCTTGGCACGACCGAGCGCGACCGCGCCGTCTTCAGCTTCTTCGACGGCAAAACCGGCCGAGGTGAGGGCGAAGGAAACCATCTGGCGCATCGACGCCGAATCGTCCACCACCAAGATACGTGCGCTCATGCAGCGTTCTCCACAGATTTCAGGTTGTCATGGGGTACGTCCAGGCCCAGGGCCTGGGTGACGCCCAACAGGCGTGCAGCGTCACGGAAGGTTGCAGTGCAACCGTGGAAGCCGGTGCCCAGGCCTGCCTCGCGGCGGGCCTGTACGAAGGCACACAGCACCTGCACGCTGGCGGTGTGGATGCGACCGACCTGGCTTGCATCCAGGGTCAGCTCGCCTGCTTCCGCCACCAGGGGCGAAAGGCGGTTCTTGAGCTCGGTGCTGCTCTCGATGCCGAGATCCTCACCCAGTTCGACAGTGCTCATCGTTGCTCCGGACAAACGGTTCCGACATTCATAACGGCAGCGGGGGCGGGTTCTTTAGGGCTGTATCGGTCGCCGGGCGGGGGAGCCCATCGTGGCCAGGCGTGGAAGAGCGGTCGGCGGCCTCAGCCCAGCAGCTGGGTGGCATCGAGCAGGATCATGGGGCGCTGGCTGATCCGGGCGACGCCGCGGAACAGTTCATTGGAGATCTGGCAGATGCGCGCGGTATCGGGCGGTTCGATCTGCGAGTCGGTGAGGTTGGCGACATCCTCCACGGCCGACACGCGCAGGCCGAGGGTCTCGCCGTCCTCTTCCAGCACCACGATGCGGGTCTGCGCGTCGTCGGCGGCCGAGGCGGCGCCCAGATGCAAGCCCAGGTCCATCACCGGCACCACCTGGCCACGCAGGTTCATGATGCCGAGCATGGCTGGCGCGGTACCGCGCAGCGGCAGCAGCGGTACCGGCAGCACGACTTCCTGCACCTTCAGCAGTTCCAGTGCATAGGCCTGGCTGCCGCAGCGCAGGCGCAGCCAACGCGAGGTGCGCTCGCTGGCACGGCGGCTCTGCGGGTGCGGGCTGCTGGCCGGTTGATGCGCCTGGGCCTGCAGTTCCTGCCAGGTGCCAGGGCGGTTTGCCGCCGGTGCATCCACGGCCACCCGCGGCGGCGGCGCCACCGCGGCGCGTGCCGCAGGCGCCGGAGCGGCTGCGGCGACCCGGGCGATCGGTGCCGCCGGCGGAGGGACCACATCGCCGACGGCGGCGGCCTCGAACGCCGCCTGCAGCCCGGGGCTGTCGGTGTGCGCGAGGCTTTCGGCGGCGTCGGTCTCGTAGATCACCTCGTCCGGCAGGTCATCCCAGGTGGGTTCGGGTGCGGGCGCGGTTGCGGTTGGGGTTGCGTCCGCCGGGCATGGCCCGGCGCCACCGGCGGTGTCGAAGGCGGCATCGGCGGAGACGGTGCCGGTCTCGTAGATGACGTCGGCGGGCAGGTCGTCCCAGGTCGGTTCGCGTTCGGCGGTTGCGGTTGCGGTTGCGTCCGCCGGGCATGGCCCGGCGCTACCGGCGGTGTCGAAGGCGGCATCGAGTTCGGGGGCGACGGTGCCGGTCTCGTAGATGACGTCGGCCGGCAGGTCGTCCCAGGTGGGTTCGGGTGCGGCGGCGGTTGCGGTTGCGGTTGCGTCCGCCGGGCATGGCCCGGCGCTACCGGCGGTGTCGAAGGCCGCATCGGCGGCGACGGTGCCGGTCTCGTAGATGACCTCGGCGGGGAGGTCGTCCCAGGTCGGTTCGCGTTCTGCGGCGGTCGCGTCTGCGTCCGCCGGGCGGGGCGCGGTGGCGGCGGGCGCGGCGTCGCTGCGGGGCGCCGACGCGATCGCGTCGCCGAGCAGTTCGTCGAGGTAATCGTCGAGCAGGCCGGTGCTGTTCATGCGGCCTGCTCCAGCACGCGCGCGTCTTCGCCGAGGATCCAGTTCAGCGCACGCCGGTAGGCCGCGAGGCCGCGGCCGGGATAGTCCTCGCCGAGGCTGGGCAGGGTCAGGCCGGCAGCATTGCTGATGCGGGTGTCGATCGGGATCGCGTCTTCCCAGACGCGGCTGCCGTGCCGGTCCTGCATCGCGCGCAGCGATTCGTTGCCGGTACGGGTGCGGCGGTCGAACAGGGTGGGCAGGATCGAGATCGGCAGCGGACGGCGGCGCGAACGCTCGACCATTTCACCGGTGCGCACCATGCCATCCAGGCCATGCAGGGCCAGCGGCTCGGCCTGGGTCGGGATGATCAGGCGGTCGGCAGCGGCCAGCGCGTTGATCATCAACAGGCCCAGGGTCGGTGCACAGTCCAGCAGGATGTAGTCGTGCCGGTCCTGGTGGCGGGTCAGGGCGTTCTGCAGGGCCAGGCCGAGACCCGGCTGGTTGGCGCTGCGCCGTTCCAGCGTGGCCAGCGCGGACTGCGCGCACACGTAGTCCAGCCCGCCGATGCGGCTGGCGTGGCTGAGCGTGGAGAGATCGGCCGGCGGCGCGCCGAACAGCTCCAGCACGCCGCTGGGCGGCGGCTCGATCGGCACGCCGAAGGCGCGGGTCAGCGAGGCGTGCGGGTCGAGGTCGATCAGCAGCACGCGGTGGCCGAGCGCGGCCAAGCCGCGACCGAGGGCGAGGGTGGTGGTGGTCTTGCCGACTCCGCCCTTCTGGTTGGCGACTGCCCAGATGCGCATCGGATTACTCCTTCATTGCAGGGGGAACGGCGGCGCCGACGCGGCTGCCAGCCGGCACCGGCGGCAACTGCACCGGTGCGATGGGGGAAGCGGGACCGGCAGCCGGCGTTGCGGCCGGCTGTGCGGGGGCGGAGCCGGCAGCGCCGGTGGCGGCGTTCAGGCGCTCGCCCAGGGGATCGACTGCGTGGCTGGTGTCGGCCAGGATGATCACCATCACCCGCCGGTTGCGGTTGCGGCCCTGCGCGCTGTCGTTCTCTTCGCGCGGGCGGAACTGGCCGTAGCCGACCATCGCCAGCCGTGACGGCTGCAGGCCCTGGTCGGCGAACAGGTGCACCACGCTGGCGGCGCGCCCGGCCGACAGTTCCCAGTTGGACGGGAACGTCGCGGTGGCGATCGGGACGTTGTCGGTGTGGCCTTCCACGCGCACGCTGTTGGGCACGTCGCGCAGCACCCCGGCCAGGCTGGCCAGGGTCTGCCGCGCGTGTACGTCCAGCGCGGCCGAACCGGTCGGGAACAGGATGTCGCTGTTGATCTCCACCTCGATCCACAGCTCGGTGCGGCGCACGCTGATCATGCCGCGATCGATCAGCGGTGCCAGCGCGGCGGTCAGGCGGTCGGCGATGCTGTTGAGCTGGCGCTCGGCACGCGCGATCTGTTCCTGGTTGTGCACCGACACCGGCATGCGCATCTGCGAGGCCATCGACGGCAGCAGCGTGGGATCGTGCGATGGCGCCGGTGCCGAGGGGCCAATCTTGGTGCCGGACTTGATCACCGACGGGCTGTCCCATCCGCCGCCCTGCACCTGCTTGTTGCCCACCTGCACCGGGTTGATGGTGCGCGGTGCCCCCCCGAAGGCATCGGTGAGGGCGTCGGCCATGATCCGGTACTTGCCTTCGTTGACCGAGGAAATCGCGTACATGACCACGAAGAAGGCGAGCAGCAACGTCATCAGGTCGGCATAGGGGATGGCCCATGCCTCGTGATTGGCGTGCTCTTCGTGGTGCTTGCGGCGGGCCATGTCAGTGCAGGAAACCGGAGAGGTTGGTTTCGATGTTGCGCGGGTTCTCGCCCTGGGCGATCGAGATCAGGCCTTCGATGACCATCTCGCGGTCGCGGCTGTTGTGCGAGATCACGCTCTTGAGCTTTGCCGAGATCGGCAGGAACAGCAGATTGGCCGAGGCGATGCCATAGATGGTGGCGGTGAACGCCGCGGCGATGCCGTGGCCGAGCTTGCTCGGGTCGGCCAGGTTCTTCATCACCGCGATCAGGCCGAGCACGGCGCCGATGATGCCCAGCGTGGGCGCGTAGATGCCCATCGCCTCGAACACCTTGGCCCCGGCCTGGTCCTGGTGTTCCTGGCTGCTCAGCTCGATTTCCAGCATGTGCCGGATCGATTCGGGCTCCACGCCATCGACCAGCAGCTGCAGCCCCTTGCGCAGGAACGGGTCCTGCTGCGCCTCCACCTGTGCTTCCAGGCCCAGCAGGCCCTGGCGGCGGGCGATGTTGCTCCATTCCACGATCTGCTGGATCAGCTCGCGGCGGTCGCTGTGCGGCGGGCGCACGACCCAGCGCACGATCCTGAAGGCATGCTTGAACACCGCCGGGGCCGTGTGCAGCAGGATGGCGGCGATGGTGCCGACGATGACGATCACGAACGCAGCAGGCGACCACAGCGAGGCCAGGCCGGCGCCCTTGAGGATGCTGCCACCGACCAGCGAGGCCAGGGCGAGGAAAAGTCCAATGAGGCTGAGTCTATCCATGGGTCCGGTATCGGCGTGTATGAATGGGACTTGAGACACCGGTAGATCGCGTACAGACGGTGGTCACAGTTTTCGGGTCGCCGGCAAGGGCAACGCCAGGCAGCGCCGGGCCATGCCCGGCGGGATTCATCTCAGCCCGTCCACATCGAGGATCAGCGCCATGCGGCCGTCGCCGATCAGGGTGGCGCCGGCGTAGCCGCGCAGGCCGCGCAGCGCCTTCGGCAGCGGCTTGATGACCACTTCCTCGCGGCCGCGCACCTGGTCCACGACCAGGCCGAAACGCGCTTCACCGGCCTGCAGCACCACGATGGTCAGCAGCGACGAGGCGGCGGGCGTCACATCCAGCCATTGCCGCAGGTCCACCAGCGGCAGGGTGTGCGAGCGGCGGTCCAGCACGGCACGGCCGTCGAACCAGCCCAGCGAGGTGCGCGGCGCGTGCAGCACTTCCATCACGCGCGCCAGCGGCAGCGCGTAGACATCCTCGCCGGCCTGCACCAGCAGGGTGGGCAGGATCGCCAGGGTCAGCGGCACGCGGATCAGGAAGCGGCTGCCGCGGCCCAGTTCGGACTGGATCTGGATCTGGCCGCTCAGCTCGCGGATGCGCGACTGCACCACGTCCATGCCGACGCCACGGCCGGAGATGTCGGTGACCTGCGCCTTGGTCGAGAAGCCCGGCAGGAACACCAGGTGCAGGCATTCCTCGCTGCTCAGGCGGGCGGCCGCTTCCGGATCGATCAGGCCCTTCTCGCGCGCCTTCGCGCGCAGCTTTTCCGGATCGATGCCGGCGCCGTCATCCTGTACTTCGATGCTGACATAGTCGCCTTCCTGCTGCGCCGACAGGCGCACGTGGCCCATCCGCGGCTTGCCCTGCGCCTCGCGCAGGTCGGGCATTTCCACGCCATGGTCGATCGCGTTGCGTACCAGGTGCACCAGCGGGTCGGCCAGCGCTTCGACCAGATTGCGGTCGAGCTCGGTCTCGGCACCGATCAGCTCCAGGTCCACTTCCTTCTTGAGCGACCGCGCAACGTCGCGGGCCACCTTCGGGAACCGCGAGAACACCTTGCCGACCGGTTGCATGCGGGTCCGCATCACCGCCGACTGCAGCCGTGCGGTGGCGATGTCCAGGGTGGACACCGCACGATCCAGCTCTTCGTCGCGCAGGCGCGTGCGCAGGGTCTTCAGGCGGTTGCGGGACAGCACCAGCTCGCCGATCAGGTTGACGATGGCATCCAGGCGCTTGGTGTCCACGCGCACGGTGTGCTCGGCTTCGGCAACCGGCTTGTTGGCCGCCGGCCGCGCGGCCGCTGCCGCCGGCGCTGCAGGTCGCGGCGCCGCTGCGACCGGCGCCGGCGCAGGAACCGCGCTGGCGCCCGGGGCGGCGCCGCCGTGAAGCTGGTCGAGCAGGGCTTCGAACTCGTCCTCGCTGATCATGTCGTCGGCCTTCTTCGCCGCCGGCGCCACCGTGGTCGGCGCCTTGCCGCCATGCAACTGGTCGAGCAGGGCCTCGAATTCGTCGTCGGTGATCAGGTCGCCGGTGCCGGCCGCTGCCGGCGCCACCGCTGGCGCCGCCGCGGCGCCGCCCTGCACGTCGAACTGGGCGACCAGTTCCGGCGGGGCGTAGCCCGGTTCGCTGCCGGAGGACACCGCATCGAGCATCGACTGCAGGTAATCCAGCGATTGCTGGGCCGCATCGAAATGATGGGCCTGCAGCACGGCCTGGCCGGCGCGCGCGGCGCCCAGCGCCTCTTCGGCGGCGTGGCACAGTTCGACCATCGCGGTGATGCCGAGGAAGCCCGCGCCGCCCTTCAGCGTGTGGTATCCGCGGAAGACCGCGTTGAGCTGTTCGTTGTCCTGCGGTGCCTGTTCCAGCGACACCAGCTGTTCGCCGAGGCGATCCAGGATTTCCTGTGCCTCGATGATGAAATCGGCAGTGATGTCGTCGGCTACCGCGCCCATGGTTACAGCCCCAGATCCGACAACAGGTCGTCGGCGTCGTTCTGCGAGACCGCGTGGCGGTCCAGTCCCTTCAGTGCCGGCCCGGCCAGTTCCGGGGCGGTGCGATGCTGTTCCGGCGGCAGCCCGAGCGCGCCGAAACCTTCGTGCACGCGGCGGACAATGCCCACCACGCGGCGGATGATCTGCCCGGTCAGGTCCTGGTAGCTCTGGGTCAGGGCGATCTCGGTGAGGTTGTGGCGGATGCGCTCAAGCTGTGCATCCTGGCCCGGCTGCAGGCCATCGGCGCGCAGCTGCTCGGTCAGGCTGCGGCATTCCTCGGCCAGGTCCAGGGTGCGATGGGTGGCCTGTTCGGTCATTGCCACCACGTGATCCAGCCGTGCGCAGGCGTCGTCCAGTTCGCCGGCTTCGTCGGGCACGGTCGGCAGCTCGCCCAGGGCCTGGCCCAGTTCGCGCGCCAGCCGCGAAAGGCCGCTCATCATCGGCTGGGTGCGTGCCGCCACCAGACCGTCGATGCGCTGGCGCCAGGCCGCTTCGTCGCCGGATTCCAGCGCGTCCAGGGCTTCCTGCAGGCGCTGGGCGAGGGCATTCTTGTCGACCGTGGTATCCATCAGGCGCTGGCCGCCAGGCGTTCGAAGATCTTGCCCAGCTTTTCTTCCAGGGTCTGCGCGGTGAACGGCTTGATGATGTAGCCGTTCACGCCGTTCTGCGCGGCTTCGATGATCTGCTCGCGCTTGGCTTCGGCGGTGACCATCAGCACCGGCAGGGTCTTCAGCTTGGCATCGGCACGGATCGCCTTGAGCAGTTCGATGCCGGTCATCACCGGCATGTTCCAGTCGGTGACCACGAAGTCGAACGGCTGGCTCTGCAGCAACGACAGCGCGGCATGCCCGTCCTCGGCTTCGGCGGTGTTGGTGAAGCCCAGATCGCCCAGCAGGTTCTTGACGATACGACGCATGGTCGAGAAATCGTCGACGATCAGGATGCGCATGTTCTTGTTCAAAGCAGAGTTCCTTTGTTGTTCAGCTCTCGAGCCCGGCGTCGGCCATCTCGAGCATGTTCATTGTTCAAGGCCGGCATCGGCGGCCTCGAAAATCTTCAACCGGCCACGCAGGCGCAGCACTGCCTGGCCGTGGATCTGGCAGACCCGCGATTCGCTCACCCCGAGCACGGCACCGATCTCCTTCAGGTTCAGTTCCTGCTCGTAATAGAGCGACAGCACCAGCTGCTCGCGCTCGGGCAGGTGGCCGATGGCCTTGCCCAGCTCGCGACCGAACTCGCCGCGCTCCAGCACCTGCTGCGGGGTCGGGCCGCCCTGGGCGACGGTATCCAGCTCGCCCTGGTCTTCGATGCGCGATTCCAGGCTCAGTACCTGGCCGCGCGAGGCATCCTCCATCAGCCGCAGGTACTCCGGCAGCGGCATGTCCATGGCTGCGGCCACCTCGGTCGCGCTGGCGGCGCGCCCGGTGCTCTGCTCCAGCCGGCGGATGGTCGCTGCCGCATCGCGGGCGCGACGGTGCACCGAACGCGGCACCCAGTCGCCACGGCGGATCTCGTCGATCATCGAACCGCGGATGCGGATCGACGCATAGGTCTCGAACGAGGCGCCCTGGTCGGCGTCGTAACTGCGCGAGGCTTCGATCAGGCCCATCATGCCGGCCTGGATCAGATCGTCCACCTCGACACTGGCCGGCAGTCGTGCGGCCAGGTGGTGGGCGATGCGCCGCACCAGGTCCGAATGCTGGGCGATGACCTCGTTCGCCGCCGAGCGCTGGACTTCCCTGTACTGGGCGGCGCCTTTCATGCGGCCACCCCACGCTGCTTGAGAATGCGTTCGAGGAAGAACTCGACGCCACCACGGGGTTCGGTCGGGGCCTGCCAGCGGGCGGTGCGGCGGGCGATCTCGGTGATCGCCAGCGCGGCCGGGCTGGACGGGTAGGCCTTCACCACCGGCTGCTGGCGCTGCACCGACAGGCGCAGCCAGTCATCCTGCGGCACGCAGCCCAGGTAGTTCAGCGAGACATCGGCCAGGAACTTCTCGCAGACGCGGGTCAGCTTCTCATACAGCACGCGCCCTTCGTTGGGGTCGCGCACCATGTTGGCCACCACCTGGATGCGGTCCACGCCGCGTTCGCGCGACAGCACCTTGATCAGCGCGTAGGCGTCGGTGATCGAGGCCGGCTCGTCGCAGACCACCACCACGGTGTCCTGCGCGGCCTGGCAGAAGGTCAGCACGCCGTCATTGATGCCGGCGGCGGTGTCCACCACCATGATGTCCAGCTCGCGTTCCAGTTCGGAGAACACGTTGACCAGGCCGACGTGCTCGGCCGGGGCCAGTTCGGCCATGTGCCGGCGACCGGACGCGGCCGGCACCACCAGCACGCCGTTGGGGCCCTCGATGATCACATCGTCCAGGCTGCAGCGTCCGGCGACCAGGTCGGCCAGGGTGTTGGTGGGGTTCAGGCCCAGGATCACATCGATGTTGGCCAGGCCCAGGTCGGCGTCGAGCAGCAGCGTGCGCTTGCCCATGCCGGCCAGCGCCACGGCCAGGTTGGCCGACACGTTGGTCTTGCCCACGCCGCCCTTGCCGCCGGTCACGGCGATCGTGCGCACAGGGCCCAGCGGCTCGCTGCGGGTGGCCGACAGCGGGAAGGTGGTGGTCAGCTTGGCGTACTCACGCGACGGCATGGTTCAACTCCGGGTTGCAGGGCATATCGGCCGCGCGGCGCAAATCTTCAAGGCGAAGTACAAGATTGGCTGCACTGGCGCGGTGCAGGTCGTCCGGGACGTCCTGGCCGTCGGTCACCCAGGTGATCGGCAGCTTGTGGTCCACCGCCACCGACAGGGCGTTGCCGAAGCGGCCGGTCTCGTCCAGCTTGCTCAGCACCAGGCCCTGCAGGTTGGCCGCGCCGAAGCGGCGCACCACCTCGTCCATGTCGCCGAAGCTGGTGTTGGCCGGCAGTACCAGCAGGGTGCGGACCTGGCGGGCCGCGCGCAGCCACTGCAGCTGGGCAGCCAGCGCGCGGTCGCGCGGGCCGAGGCCGGCGGTGTCGATCAGCACCAGCTTGTAGTCCTTCAGGCGTTCCAGCAGCTGGTCCAGGTCGGTGCCGCTGTTGGCCTCGTGCACCGCGATGCCGAGCTGGCGGCCGTAACCGTACAGCTGTTCGCGGGCGCCGATGCGCAGGGTATCGGTGGTGACCAGCGCGACATCGCGGGCGGCATGGGCTTCGGCGAAGCGCGAGGCCAGCTTGGCGATGGTGGTGGTCTTGCCGGCACCGGTGGGGCCGACCAGGGCGATGACGCCGCCTTCTTCCATCGGATCGACCGGCGCGATCGGCAGCTTGCGCGAGATCAGCCCCAGCATCAGGCCGCGGCCACGGTGGGCCTCGGTCTCCGGCGGAATCTGCATGGCCACGTCGCGGGCGATGCCGGCGTCGAAGCCGTACTCGTCCATCAGGTCCAGCGCGGTGGCGCGCACCGGGCAGCCACGCAGGCGCTCGTCGGTGAAGCGGTTCATCTCGCGCTCGATCACCTGGCGCATGCCGGCCACTTCCTGGCGCAGGTGGCGGATCTCGGCGTCATCCGGCGCGACCAGGGTCAATGCGGGGGCCACGGCCAGGGCCGGCAGCGGCGCCGGCGCGGCCTCGACCGCAGCGGCGGCGACCGTGGCGGCAGCGACCGGCACCGTCTCCAGGTCCGGCGCCGGCGCAGCAGCGGCTGCCATGGCCATCGGCAACGGCGGCGGTGCAGCGGCGATCGGTGCGGCGGTGTCTTCCAGCGGCGGATCGATCTGGAAACGGGCGCGGTTGATAGCGGCCGGCGCGACCGTCGCAGCGGCGGCCGGCGGGGCCACGATGGCCTCGGCGAACGGCGCGAAGATCTGTTCGGGCAGCGTCGATTCATTGACGGCGGCGCGGGCCAGGGTGGCGGCAAAGCCGGTGCTGCCGCGGGTCGGCACGATCTCGTCGGCGCTGTCCAGGGTGCGGCCGGTGGCGCCCACCGCGGCGCGGGCGAGGGCGGCGACCGCCGACGTGGTCGCGGCGACCGGCTCGGCGGCGGGGGTGCTGCTGCGGCGGCGGGTGACGGCAGCGATCACGGCATCGGCAGCGGTGCGCGGCTTCGGCGGCGGCGGCGGGGCCACCTCGCGGCGCGAGGCTTCCAGGGCGCGCTGCACGGCGCTCTCATCGTAGTTGGCGGCAGCGACGATCTCGATGCCTTCCTCGATCCGGCGGTTGGACAGGATCACGGCGTCGGGGCCGTGCTCCTTGCGCACCAGGTTCATGGCCGAACGCATGTCGGCGGCGACGAATCGTTTGATTTTCATGCTGTGGTCACGGGACGAAGTCGGCGGAGTGGCGGTCGGAGAACGCGGGTGGTCGGTGGTCTGCACGGTTCGGGTTCCCCTTGGAATCTGTCGGTTGCTGCGTTGTGGAGGTGGTGTCTGTTTTCTGGCGCGTCGGGAGGCGGCGTCAGCTGATCGTTCCGACCAGCTTCAGGCGCTTGTCTTCCGGCACCTCGCTGTAGGCCAGGACCGACAGCGACGGGACGCTGTGGCGGACCAGGCGGGCCAGCGCGGAACGCACCGGGCCCGGCACCAGCACCACCGCCGGCTCGTTCCTGGCTTCCTGCTTGCTGACACATTCGGCCAGGCTCTGGTGCAGTCGCTCAGCGAGTCCGGGTTCCAGCGCGGCGCCGTTGCCCTGCGTGGACTCCTGCAAGACACGTTCCAATTGCGGGTTGAGGGTGAACACCGGCAGCTCCGCCGACATTCCGGCGATCTCCTGCACGATGAAGCGGCCCAGCGCGGTGCGCACCGCCGCGGTCAGCGTGGCCGGGTCCTGGCTGTGCGCGGCGTGTTCGACCAGCGCCTCGGCGATCTTGCGCAGCTGGCGGATCGGAATGCGCTCGATCAGCAGGTTCTGCAGGACGCGCACCACCGCCGACAGCGGCAGCGCCTTGGGCGTCAGATCTTCGACGAGCTTGGGGGCACTCTTGGCCAGGTTGGCCAGCAGGTGCTGCACTTCCTCGTGGCCCAGCAGTTCCGGGGCATGCTCGCGGATCAGGTGCGACAGATGGGTGGCAACCACCGTGGCCGGGTCGACCACGGTGTAGCCCATGGTTTCCGCCTGGGCACGCTGGTGCGGCTGGATCCAGGTGGCGTCCAGGCCGAAGGCCGGGTCCTTGCCGGCGATGCCTTCCAGCGGGCCGAGCGCGCTGCCCGGGTCCAGCGCCAGTTCGCGGTCCGGATGGATGTCGGCGGTGGCCACCGGCACGCCATGCACCAGCACCCGGTAGCCATTGGCCGGCAGTTCCAGGTTGTCGCGGATGTGCACAGAAGGAATCAGGAAGCCTACGTCCTGGGTCAGCTTGCGGCGCACGCCCTTGATGCGTGCCATCAGCTCGCCGCCCTGGTTGCTGTCCACCAGCGGAATCAGCCGATAGCCCACTTCCAGGCCCAGCGGGTCGACCGGGCGCAGTTCGTCCCAGCTCAGTTCGGCGGTGGCCGCCGGCGCGGCGGGGCGGCCCAGCGCATTCAATGCAGCGGCGTCATTGGCGGCTGCATCGGCAGCCGGCGCCTGGCCCTTGCGGTACAGCTTCCAGGCGATGAAACCGAGGATCGCCGCCAGCGTCAGGAAAGCGACGTTGGGCATGCCCGGCACCAGGCCGACCAGGCCCAGGATGCCGGCGGTGATGGCCAGCGCGCGGTACTGGCCGAACACCTGGCCGGTCATGGCCTGGGCCATGTCCTGCGAGCGCGAGGCGCGGGTGACCAGCATCGCCACGGCGCTGGACACCAGCAGGGCAGGCAGCTGCGCCACCAGGCCGTCACCGATGGACAGCAGGGTATAGGTGGCGGCGGCATCGCCGAACGGCATGCCATGCTGCAGCACGCCCACGGCCAGGCCGCCGAGCATGTTGATGAACAGGATCAGGATGCCGGCGATGGCGTCGCCGCGGATGAACTTGCTGGCGCCGTCCATCGCGCCGTAGAAGTCGGCTTCCTCGCGGACTTCCTCGCGGCGAAGCTTGGCTTCCTCACGCGTCAGCAGGCCGGCGTTGAGATCGGCGTCGATCGCCATCTGCTTGCCGGGCATGGCGTCCAGGATGAAGCGCGCGGTCACTTCCGAGACGCGGCCGGCGCCCTTGGTGATGACCACGAAGTTGATGATGGTGAGGATCGCGAACACCACGATGCCGACCGCGTAGTTGCCGCCGATCACGAACTCGCCGAAGGCGGCGATGACCTTGCCGGCCGCGTCGTGGCCGTTCTGGCCATTGAGCAGGATGACGCGGGTCGAGGCCACGTTCAGCGCCAGCCGCAGCATCGTGGTGATCAGCAGCACGATCGGGAAGATGGTGAAGTCCAGCGGCCGTTTCACGTACACCACCGCCAGCAGCACCATCAGCGAGATGGCGATGTTGAAGGTGAACAGCGCATCCAGCACCGGTGCGGCCAGCGGCACCACGACCATCGCCAGCAGCGCCAGCACGATCAGCGGGGCGCCAAGACCCTGGCGGATCATCTCCAGCGCACGGCGGGTGTTGAACGCGGGGGCCTGCGCGCTCATGGGCGGCCCCCATTGCCGAATTCATCCACGGCGATCTGCGGTGCGGACGGCATCGGGCCGCTCCGCCAGCTGCGCAGCTGGTAGACGTAGGACAGGACCTGGGCGACGGCTGAATACAGTCTCACGGGGATTTCCTTGCCGAGTTGGCCTTCCCGATACAAGGCGCGTGCCAAAGGCGGGGCGGAGACGATGGCGACCTTGTTGCCGTCGGCCACTTCACGGATGCGCAGCGCGGTTTCATCCACCCCCAGCGCCACCACGGTCGGGGCGTTCATGGCCCCGCCCTCGTACTTCAGGGCCACCGCGTAGTGGGTGGGGTTGACCACCACCACGTCGGCGCTGGGCACCGCCTCCATCATCCGGCGGTTGGCCATCTGCTGCTGCAGCTGGCGGATGCGGCCCTTCACCTCGGGGCTGCCTTCACTTTCCTTCATTTCCCGGCGCAGCTCTTCACGGGTCATCTTCAGCTTGCGCATCCAGTTCCAGCGCTGGTAAGGCGCATCGATGGCCGCCAGCACCAGCATGGCGCCGGCGGTGGCCAGCAGCAGCTTCAGGGTGAAGCCCAGGCCATCGGCGATGGCCGTTTCCAGTGGCTGGTGGATCAGCCCGCGCAGCGTGTTGAACCCGGTCCAGACCACCAGGCCGGCGGCCACGCCGACAAACGCGATGCGCAGCAGCGACTTGGCGAACTCGGCCACCGCCTCGGCGCCGTACAGGCGCTTGAGGCCGGACATCGGGTTCAGGCGGTTGATGTCGGGCAGCAATGCCTTCTGCGACCAGCGCAGGCCGCCCATCAGCAGCGGCGCGACGAAGCTGGCCAGCAGGCAGACCAGCACCAGCGGGGCGATCGCCCAGGTCAGCTGCAGCAGCAGGTCGCCGAAGTGGCCGAACAGTTCCTTCGGGTTCTGGCGCAGGCTCTGCGGCGGGCTCAGGGCCTGCTTCATCCAGGCCGTGGCACCGCTGGTCATCGAAGCGCTGGTGGCCATCACCGCGATCACCCCGGCGCCGAACACGGCGGCCGTGCCCAGTTCACGCGAGCGCGGCAGGTTGCCCTGTTCACGGGCGTCGCGCAGGCGCTTTTCGGTTGGCTGTTCGGTCTTTTCGCCTGCGTCTTCGTTCTCGGACATCACGGGCACTGCGGCTGGGGTTGCCGGGGTGCATGCAAGAAGTGTTCCGTGATGCGGCCCATTGCAGGCCGCGCCGGCCGGCCGCCGCACGTGGCCCGGCGGCGTTACCGGGCGGGATCGTCCGTCGGCGGGTTCTGTGCCAGCTCCACCCGCGGCCGCGGCAGGTCGTGCAGCTGCATGAAACGGGCGGCGTCGACCGGGCGGCCCAGCAGGTAGCCCTGCAGGTAGTCGCAGCCCAGCCGCTCCAGGTACGCGCGCTGGGCAGCGGTTTCCACGCCCTCGGCCACGATGTCCATGTCCAGCGCATGGCCCAGCGCCACGATCGCCGACACGATCACCACGTCCTCGGCGCTGTGCTCCAGGTCGCGGACGAAGGCGTGATCGATCTTGATCTCGGTGGCCGGCAGGCGCTTCAGGTACAGCAGGCTGGAGTAGCCGGTGCCGAAGTCGTCGATGGAGATACCCACGCCCAGCGCCGAGAAACTCTGCAGCAGCCGCAGGCTGGTATCGGTATCGCGCATCACCGCGCTTTCCGTGATTTCCAGCACCAGGTTGCGGGGCGCGATGCCGTGCCGTTCGATCACCTCGCGCACGTCCTGCAGCAGGTGCGGGGAACTGAACTGCACCGGCGACAGGTTCACCGACATCGACCAGCCGTCATGGCCGGCGTCATGCCAGCGCCGCAGCTGCTGGCAGGCCTGGTCCAGCGCCCAGCGTCCGATCTCGTTGATGGCGCCGCTGCGCTCGGCCAGGCGGATGAAGCGGTCCGGCGGGATCAGGCCATGTTCGGGGTGGCGCCAGCGGATCAGCGCTTCGGCACCGGCAACCTTCTGCGTGGCCACGCGGATCTTCGGCTGGTAGTGCAGGAACAGCTGCTCGCCACCGATCGCGCGGCGCAGGTCGGCCAGCAGCCGGAACTGCTGCTCGGCGCTGTCGTTCATCCAGTCGGCGAACATCACGAAGGCGTTGCGGCCCGATTCCTTGGCCTGGTACATCGCCGCATCGGCGAAGGCCATCAGCTGGCGTTCGCTGGCGGCGTGGTCCGGGCAGATCGCCACGCCAATGCTGGCGGTCACCTGCAGTTCGTTGTCCGGCAGCAGCGGGCCGCTGCCGACCGCCTGCAGGATGCGCCGTGCCAGGGTCGGCAGGTCCTCGTCGTTCTCGATGCGCACCACCATCACGAATTCGTCGCCGCCCAGGCGGGCCAGCAGGTCATGGGGGCGCAGCAGCTGGCGGGTGCGCTCGGCCACGGCGACCAGCAGCGCATCGCCGGCCTGGTGGCCGTAGGCATCATTGACCTGCTTGAAGCCGTCCAGGTCCATGAACATCACCGCGAAGCGGCTGCCGCCCTGTTCGGCCTCGGCCAGCGCCTGCACGATGCGCCGCTGCAGCAGCAGGCGGTTCGGCAGGCGGGTGAGCGGGTCGTGCAGCGCGGCCTGGGTCAGTTCCTGCTGGGCGTCGGTCAGCGAGGTGCTCAGCATCGAATTGCGCAGGCGCAGCAGCTGCGACTCCACCCGCTGGTCCAGCCAGGACACCACCAGGACCACGGCCAGGATGGCCACCGTCAGCAGCACCACCAGGATCGCCAGCCAGTCGTTCTGCAGGCCATCGCCCACCGCCGCGCCGCAGACGCTGCCTTCGGGAAAGCGCGCGGCGGCCATGCCGGTGTAGTGCATGCCGACGATGGCCAGGCCGAGCAGGCCGGCTGCCGCCAGCCGGTCGCCGCTGCGGGTGTGCTGGGCGCGCAGGCGGAACGCTACGTACAGTGCGGTCCACGACGCCGCCACCGCGACCAGCAGCGACAGCAACAGCCAGCCCAGGTGGTAATCGATGCCCGGCTGCATGCGCATCGCCGCCATGCCCACGTAGTGCATGGCGGCGATGCCGCTGCCCATCAACAGGGCGCCGCCGGCCAGCCGCGGGTGGGGCAGGGTGCGCAGCGATACCAGCCACAGCGCGAACACCGATGAAGCGATGGCCAGGGCCAGCGACAGCAGGGTGATCGGCAGGTCGTAGCCCAGCGCGATGGGAAGGTCGAAGGCGAGCATGCCGATGAAGTGCATCGACCAGATGCCCAGGCCTATCGCGAAGCCGCCCCCCAGGCGCCACCACCAGGTGGCCCCTTTGCCGGGTGCGGTGACCGTGCGCCCGGCCATGGCCAGCGCGGTATACGAGGCCAGTACCGCAACCAGCAGCGAGGTGGCCACCAACCACGGGTTGTACGTGCCTACCAGCATTCGTCAGTCTCCCGGACCTGCCTGTCAACGGAAAAACCACGGTGGGGCATGCATAAGGCGGGCGGCCAGCACGGCCGCCGGGTGCAGCGTCCCCCCGGTCGCTGCGCATTCACTCTAACGCGCGCCCGGGGGGGGACGGCAAGCAGCAGGGCGTGATGACCGCGTCAGCGGGTCACCGCATCGGATGCCTGGAAGGCCGCGTCGAACAGGCGCTGCACCGGCGGCCCCATTTCGCCCGCCAGCAGGGTGAGCAGGAACAGGCCCAGCAGCAGCGAGACCGGCAGGCCCAGCTGGATCGGATTGAGCGCCGGCGCCGCGCGCGCAAGCACGCCGAAGGCCAGGTTCACCGCCAGCATCGCCACGGTGAGCGGGATGGCCAGGGTCAGGGCGCCGCGCAACACGGTCAGCAGGAACGTGGGCGCAATGCTGAAGAAGGCGTGCGGATCGGGCAGCGGCGCCCCGATCGGCAGTGCCCGGTAGCTGTCCACCACCAGCGAGATCAGTGCCAGGTGGCCATTGGCGGTGAAGAACAGCAGCCCGAACAGCAGGTAGAACCACTGCCCGATGACACCGGACGTGCCGCCACGCAACGGGTCGCTCATCTGCGCGAAGGCCAGGCCGGTACCCTGCGCGACCAGTTCGCCGGCCATGGCGCCGGCCTCGAACACCAGCCGCAGCATGAAACCGATGGCCACGCCGATGGCCAGTTCGCGGGCGATGGTCAGCACGGTGGCGGCGTCGAACCCGGTCCAGTCCGGTACCGGCGGCAGCAGCGGGGCCAGCGCGATGGCCAGCGTGCCGGCCAGCACCACGCGGACCCGGCCGGGCACCGCGCGGGTGCCGATCATCGGCATTGCCATGGCCACCGCGCCGATGCGCAGCATGGTCCACAGCACGGTGCCGATCATGCCGAAGGCCTGCAGGCCGTCGGCGGCCATCTGGGTGGCGGCGTCCATCGAAGCGCGCGTCCTAGCCGATCAGGTGGGGAATGCGCTGGAACAGCAGCGTGGTGAATTCCACCAGGTGGCCGATCAGCAGGCTGCCCAGCGCGAACAGCACGGCGGTCAGCGCGGCGGCCTTGGCGACGAAGGCGATGGTGGGTTCGTTCAGCTGGGTGGCTGCCTGCACCACGCCGACCACCACGCCAACCACCAGCACGGTGAGCAGCAGCGGGCCGGCCACCCACAACACGGTGATCAGGCCACCACGCAGTTCGGTCAGGGCAAGTTCGGGAGTCATCGTTGTTCCATGGGTAGCGCCGGGTCACACCCGGCAACAAGTGTTCGGTAGTGCCGGGCCCTGCCCGGCGACTGGACCCGCCTGCCTCTCGATCACGCCGGATTGATTCAAGCCGGATTGAAGCTGGCCGCCAGCGTGCCGACGGTCAGCACCCAGCCGTCCACCAGCACGAACAGCAGGATCTTGAACGGGGCCGAGACCAGCATCGGCGACAGCATCATCATGCCCATCGACATCAGCACGCTGGCCACCACCAGATCGATGATCACGAACGGGATGAAGATCAGGAAGCCGATCTCGAAGGCGGTCTTCAGTTCGCTGGTGACGAAGGAGGCGACCAGCACCGGGAACGGGATCGCGTCGGGGTTGGCGTAGGTGCCATGGCCGGCGATGCCGGCGAAGGTCATCAGGTCGGTCTCGCGGATCTGCGCCAGCATGAAGCCGCGCAGCGGCGTGGTGGTCAGCGTCCAGGCCGTCTGGAAGTCGATCTCGCCGTTGAGGTAGGGCGCCATGCCGGTGCTCCAGGCCTTGTCCCAGGTCGGCAGCATGATCATCGCGGTGAGGAACAGGGCCAGGCCCAGCAGGACCTGGTTGGACGGCGTCTGCCCGGTGCCCAGTGCCTGCCGCAGCAGGCCCAGCACGATGATGATGCGGGTGAACGAGGTCAGCACCAGCAGCATCGACGGGATCAGGGTGATCGCCGTCATCAGCAGCAGGGTCTGCAGCGGCAGGCTGACCGGTGCACCGCCGATCTTGCCGACGTTGATGTCCGGCAGCGGCGTGCCGCCAGCGCCTGGTGCGGCGAAGGCCAGCTCGGGCAGCAGGCACAGGGCGATCAGCAGCAGCCACGACAGCAGGGTGGCCGGACGGGAACGGGAAACGCGCATGTCAGGGGTCCTTGCGCAGCCGCTGTTGCAGCAGCTGGGCGAAATTCGGCAGGTTCTTCAGGTCCGGCACGCGCACCGGCGCCGGAGGCGGCAGCGGTTCGGCCAGGGTATGCAGGGCGTTGATGCCGCCGGCGGTCACGCCCAGCAGCAGCTGCTGGCCGTTGACCTCGATCACGACCACCCGTTCCTTGGCGCCGACATTCAGGCTGGCCACCAGCTTCATGCCTTCGGCAGGGCGGAAACCGCTGCCGGGCAGGCGCTTGAGCAGCCAGCCCAGGCCGACCACCAGGGCCAGTACCGCCAGCAGCGCGAACACGGCACCGAACAGGCCCGGTGCCGCCGGCGCATGCTGGCCGACCTGCGGGGCCGTCTTGGCGACGGCCAGCAGCGTGGAGGCGATCGCGCTCAACGCAGTCTCCGGATCCGCTCGCTGGGGCTGACCACGTCGGTCAGGCGCACGCCGAAGCGGTCGTTGATCACCACCACCTCGCCGTGGGCGATCAGGGTGCCGTTGACGAACACGTCCAGCGATTCGCCGGCACCGCGTTCCAGCTCCACCACCGAGCCCTGGTTGAGCTGCAGCAGGTTGCGGATCGGCAGGCGGGCGCGGCCGACTTCCAGCGACAGCGTGACCGGCACATCCAGGATCACGTCCAGGTTCAGGTCCGGGCCGGTGGCCTCGTCGGCCTGCAGGCTGCCGAACTGGGCCGGGGTCGGTTCGAGGGCGTCGATGTCGTTCATTGCGGGTCTTCCTGGATGACGGGTACGCGCGGACGGGTGCCCGGCGGATGGGTAGCGGTGATCTTCACGGCGTTCATGCCGTTGGCGATGCCGAACTCACCGGTGAAAACCGGGATGTTCTCCACGCACAGCGGTACCTGCGGGCTGAGGTCGATCGGCAGGATGTCGCCGACCTTCAGCTGGGTCAGGTCGCGCAGGGTCATGCGCTTGCTGGCCAGCACGCTGGACAGGGTCACTTCGGCCACGTTGAGCTGTTCGCGCAGGGTGCGGCCCCAGCTTTCATCGCGGTCGTTGCGGTCGCTCTGGATGCCGGCGTCGAGCAGTTCGCGGATCGGTTCGAGCATCGAGTACGGCAGGGTGACGTGGATGTCGCCGCCACCGCCGTCGAGTTCGACGTGCAGCCGGCACACCACCACGTACTCGCGCGGCGTCACGATGTTGGCGAAGTGCGGGTTGATCTCCGAGTTGATGTACTCGAAATCCACCTCCATCACCGGTGCCCACGCTTCGCGCAGGTCGGCGAAGGTCTGCTTCAGCAGCAGGTGGATCACCCGCATTTCGGTGGCGGTGAACTCGCGGCCTTCGATGCGGGTCGGGTAGCGCCCGTCGCCGCCGAAGAAGTTGTCGACGATGGCGAACACCAGGGTCGGCTCGAACACGATCAGGCCGGTGCCACGCAGCGGCTTGAAGCGGATCAGGTTCAGGTTGGTCGGCACATACAGCGAGTGCATGTAGTCGTTGAACTTGATCAGTTCGATGCCGCGCACCGAGAGCTCGGCCGAGCGGCGGATCAGGTTGAACAGGCCGATCCGCCACAGGCGCGCGAAGCGCTCGTGGACCATCTCCAGGGTCGGCATGCGACCGCGGATGATCCGGTCCTGGCTGGCGAAATCGTACGAGCGCGCTTCGCCGCTGGGGGCGTCCGGCTCGGTTTCGACCGCGCCGCTGTCCACGCCATGCAGCAGGGCATCGATCTCATCCTGGGACAGCAGGTCATTCATCTGGAGGCCCTTACTGGGTCACGAAGCTGGTGAACAGCAGATCGTCGGCACCCTTGCTGCCGGTTTCCGCCTTCAGCACCTTCTGCACTTCGGCCAGCGCATCGGCCTGCAGCTTCTGCTTGCCGGCGATGTCGGCGATCTGCTCCGGGCTGACCTGCGAGAACAGCATCAGCAGGCGTGCGCGGAGGGCCGGGGCGTGGGTCTTGATCGCCTCCAGCGCGGCCGGATCGCGGGTCATCAGCTGCACTTCCACCTGCAGGTAACGCGGCCCGTCGAGGGAACCGTTGAGGTTGACCACGAAGGCCGGTTCCAGTGCGAAGTACTGTGCCGGCGCCGGCGTGGCGGCCTGCTTCGGGGCCTGCGCGGGGGCGTCTTCGTGCTTGGACTGGTTGAAGAACCAGACGCCGCCACCGGCGGCACCGGCGGCGAGCACGGCGACCAGGGCGGTGATCAGGAGGGGACTGCGCGGCTTGGCGGTCTTGTCCTTTTCGGCGGTCTTCTTGGTTTTGTCAGCGGCTGCGGCCACGGGGTGAAGCTCCTGAGGGTTGCTTCACCGGGATATGCAAGGGGTGTGCCGGAACGGCGGGGAGGTGTTGCGACGGAATTCCGTCGGTAGTGCCGGGCCAGGCCCGGCGCTACCGGTTACGCGTAGGCGTCCAGCAGGCCGCGCTGGCGGATCAGCTGCGCGGCCGACACGGTGGTGTCGCCCGGTGACGGTTCTCCGTCACGGCCGGAGCCGCCACGGCCGGCGGACGCGCCTGACGGATTGCCGTCGCCGCCCGGGGCCTGGTGGCCGACGTCGGCATGGGCCAGCTGGAAGCCCTGTTCGCCGAGCAGTTCGCGCAGCCGGGGCAGGCTGCTTTCCAGTGCCTGGCGCACATCCACATGCGGGCTGCTGAAACTGGCGTGGACCTTGTCGCCGTTCATCTGCAGGCGCACATCGACCGGCCCCAGGTCTTCCGGGTTGAGACGGATATGCGCATGGCCGATCTTCTGTTCGGCCAACCAGCCGATGCGTGCACCGATGGCCTGGTCGAACCCATCGTCGCCGAGCACCGGCTTGGGCGTGGGTTCGCCGCTGAAGATGCTGTTGTTGACCAGCGCAGCCTTCAGATCCTGCAGGGCCGCGGGAAGCGGCGGTTGCAGCGGCGCCGGTGGCGTGCGATCGCCGATCTGCAGACCGTCGGCGTCGTCGGCGCGATCCAGGCCGGTCGCGGCCGTGATCAGCTCGGGCAGCGGCAGGCCGCTGGCTTCGGCGTCGCCGGCAGCGGACGTTGCCGCATCCGCCGCCATCGGCGTGGCGGTGGATGCGGTGCCTGCCAGTGCCGTCGCCGGCAACGTTGCGCCTGCGGCGGGCAATCCAGCGCTGCCGGCAGCCGCGGCCGCACCCTGCGGCGCCACCGGCACCGGTTCCACGCCGCTGGGCACGGCCAGCACCAGCCCGGCCAGTCCCAGTGGCGGCCACGGCGCATCCTCCACGTCGGCGGCGCTGTCCTTGTCGGTCGCTGCGGGCGGCGCTGCCGGCGCAGCAGGGGCGGGCGCGGTGGCCTCGGCCGCAGCCGGCTCACTGCCGGCGGGGTCCCGTGGCGGCCTGTTGGCGTCGCCATCGCTGCCCGCCGCCGGCGTGCCCGGGGCGGGTGACGTGCCGGCGCCGGGTTTTGGCGGCGCGGGCGCCGTGCCGGCCGCGCCGGTACCGTCCTGCAGCATCTGGCCGAACGCCTTGCCGGAGCTGCTGCGTGGCGCGCCCGTGGCGCTGCCGGTGGCGCTGCCGCCCGGGGTGGGGGCAGCGCCGTTGCTGCCCAGAGGCGAGGGCATCACGGCCGGCCTCCCTGCTCGCCATCATCCTGGTCTCCGGACTGCGCCAGGCGTGCGCGGCGTGCGCCGATATCGTCCATCTCGCGCTGGTCGCGGCGGTCGGTCACCACCTTTTCCTGCGCGCGGTAGCTGGCCGCCAACTGCTCAAGCACGGCCTTGTCACGGCTGGCCAGGATCAGGCGCGCGCGCTCGGCTTCCACCTTCTCGCGGTTGCCGTTGACGGTCTGCTGCTGCTGCTCCACTGCGCTGTCCAGGCGGTCCAGGAAGGCACGGCGGTTCAACAGCTGCGCCGGGCTGGTCGCGGCCATCTGTGCGTTCGCATACTCCTCGGCATAGCGCCGGAGTTCGTCCAGGCGCGACAGATGGGTGTCGAGCACGGTCTGGCGTTCGGCCAGATCGCGGGCGACGGCATCCTCGTGCTCCTGGGCGCGCTTCAGCAACGGGTCGATGCGCTTGGACTGGATCATGACAGCCTCTCGTTCTCGTGTTCCACCAGGCGCTGCAGGGCGGCCTGGCTGTGCGGTAGATCTGCGGCCTTGGCGACGTCCTGGCCAAGGAATTCCGTGATTTCCGGCCAGCGCTCCAGGGCTTCGTCGGTGGCCGCATCGTTGCCGCGCTGGTAGGCGCCGATGGCGATCAGGTCGCGGTTGGCCGAATAGGCCGAGACCAGGCGCTTGAGCTTGCGGATGCGCAGGCGCCACGGTTCGTCGGCGATTTCCGTGACCACACGGCTGACCGACGATTCGACGTCGATCGCCGGGTACAGGCCACTGTCGGCCACCCGGCGCGAGAGCAGGATGTGGCCATCGAGGATGGCGCGTGCGGCGTCGGCAATCGGATCCTGCGGATCGTCGCCTTCGGTCAGCACGGTGTAGAACGCGGTGATCGAGCCGCGGCCCTTGGCACCGTTGCCGGCGCGCTCCACCAGTGCCGGCAGTTTGGCGAACACCGACGGTGGGTAGCCACGGGTGGTGGGCGGCTCACCGACCGACAGGCCGATCTCGCGCTGCGCCTGGGCGAAGCGGGTCAGCGAATCCATCAGCAGCAGGACGTTCAGGCCCTGGTCGCGGAACCATTCGGCGATGGCGGTCGCGCGGTAGGCGCCGTGCAGGCGGGCCAGCGGCGGGCGGTCGGCCGGGCTGGCCACCACCACCGCACGGCGCAGGCCTTCCTCGCCCAGGGTGCTTTCGACGAAATCGCGCACTTCGCGGCCACGCTCGCCGATCAGGCCGACCACGATCACGTCGGCGGCGGTGTAGCGGGTCATCATGCCCAGCAGTGTCGATTTGCCGACGCCGGAACCGGCGAACAGGCCGACACGCTGGCCGCGGCCGATCGGCAGCAGTGCGTTGATCGCGCGCACGCCCACGTCCAGCGGCTGGGTGATCGGTTCGCGCGCCAGCGGGTTGATCGACACGCCCGCCATGCCGACATGGCCTTCGGCGCGGATCGGGCCCTTGCCGTCCAGCGGCACGCCATCGCTGTCGATGACGCGGCCGAGCAGGCCTTCGCCCACCTCCACGCCGCCACGCCGGGCCGACGGCACCACCCGCGCGTTGGGCAGCAGGCCGTGCAGTTCAGCGCTGGGCATCAGGTAAGTGCGTTCACCGGCGAAGCCGACCACCTCGGCATCGACCCAGCCGCCGTCGACCACTTCCACCTTGCAGCTGGCACCCAGCGGCGCTTCGCAGCCGACCGCTTCCAGGGTCAGGCCGACGGCACGGCGCAGCACGCCTTCGCGGATCAGGCCGCGGCCGTGCGCGGTGTCCACTTTCAGGCCGTCCAGGCGGTTGGCCAGGCGCAGGTTGCGGGCAACGGCCCAGTCGGCCGGGGCGGCGCCGGGTTGCGGTGCGGTGTTCATGCGCTGGCTCCGGTCTGGCGGATCACCGCATCCAGTGCGCCGCGCAGGCGCGCTTCCAGCGTGCCATCGATGCGCACGGCCTCGGCATGCACGCGCAGGTCGCCGCGGCTCAGGCTGGTATCGGGCACCAGGCGCTGCTGCGGCGACAGGGTCAACAGCGGAGCGAGCGCGGTGATGTCATCAGGGTGCAGGCGGACTTCCACTTCGCGGCTGCTGCCGCCGACGGCGTCGATCGCTTCGCCGACCAGCTGCGACAGCAGCGCCGGCTCGGCCTCGTAGGCACGGCCGACCAGGGCGCCGGCGATGCGCACGGCCAGTTCGCCGAGCGCGCCCACCACTTCGTTCTCCAGGCGCGACAGCGGGCGGCCGAAGTTGTCCAGGATGCCTTCGATCTGCGCCACCAGGCGGCGCACTTCGGCCTGGCCCTGGCTGAAGCCTTCGGCGTGGCCGTGGTCGAAGCCTTCCTTCTCGGCGCTGTCCTGGATCGCCTGGATCTCTTCAAGCGTGGGCAGCTGCAGCGGCGGCTCCGGCGCATGTTCCGGGTCCGGCTCGGTGAGTTCGAAGGCATCGTCCTGCTCCAGCACCGGTTCGGGCTGGGCCAGCAGGTCCGGGGCAAGCCAGCGCACGACGTTGCTCACAGCATCGCCTCCGCGCTGCCGCCGATGGTGACGGTGCCCTCATCGGCCATGCGCTTGACGATGGCCAGGATCTCGCGCTGCGCGCCTTCCACGTCGGACAGGCGCACCGGGCCACGCGCTTCCATGTCTTCCAGCAGGATCTCGGCCGCACGCTGGGACATGTTGCGGGTGATCTTGTCGCGCACCTTGATGTCGGCGCCGCGCAGGGCCAGGCCCAGCCGTTCGCCGCTGACTTCGCGCAGCACCAGCTGCATTTCGCGGTCGTCCAGGTCCACCAGGTCGTCGAACACGAACATCAGGTCCTGGATGCGGCCGCTCAGCGGTGCGTCGATGCGGGCGATCTCGCCGAGGATGGCCTGGTCCTGGCCGCTGTCCATGAAGTTGAGGATGTTGGCCGCGCACTGCACGCCGCCGATGTTGGACGACTTCAGGTTCTGGTTGCCGGCGAACTGGCGTTCCATGATCTCGTTGAGTTCGTTCAGCGCGTTCGGCGGAATGCCGTCCAGGGTGGCGATGCGCAGCAGCACGTCGACACGGGTGCGTTCGGGCAGCAGCTTCAGTGCATCGGCGGCCTGGTCGGTTTCCAGGTGCGCCATCACGATCGCGATGATCTGCGGATGCTCGTTGCGCACCAGGTCGGCCACCGCACGCGGGTCCATCCACTTCAGCGCATCCAGGCCGGTGGTGTTGCGCCCCAGCAGGATGCGGTCGATCAGGTTGCCGGCCTTCTCGCTGCCCAGCGCCTGCACCAGCATGTTGCGGATGTAGTCGTCCGAGCCCACGCCGAGCGAGGTCTTCGAACCCAGTTCCTGGCTGAACTGGTCCATGACCCGTTCCACCTGCTCGCGGGTGATGTCGGACATGGTGGCCATGGCGATGCCGATCTTCTGCACCTCCTTGGGCTCCATGTGGCGCAGCACTTCGGCCGCGTCCAGTTCACCCAGCGACAGCAGCAGGACCGCGGCGCGCTGCACGCCGGTCAGTTGCGCGACCTCAGTCATTGGCCACCCAGCCCTTGACCACCTGGGCCACGCGCTTGGAGTCGGTCTTCACGGCTTCACGCGCCATCCGCAGTCGTTCCTCATAAGAATCCACCGGCAGGGCCAATGCATCCGGCCCGGCCAGGCTGACCCGGTCGGCGCCCAGCGCCGGCAGCGGGAGCCCATCGTCATCCACCAGCTGCACGTCCGCGCTATGCGGCTCCAGTGCAAGTTCGTCGTTCTTCCGGGTCTGGCCGGTGATCCCGCGCAGCGCCGGGCGCAGCACGCCGAACAGCAGGGCCAGCACCACCACCGCCCCCAGCAGCATGCGGCCGGCATCGTGTACCCACGGCAGCTCCCACCAGGCCGGGCCTTCGACCGGCGTGGTATCGCGCACGAACGGGGCATTCATCACCGACACGGTGTCGCCGCGTTCGGCGTTGAAGCCCACCGCCTGCTTGACCAGGGCTTCGACGCGGGTCAGCTCGGCCGCCGACAGCGGCTGCGGTGCGACCTTGCCGTTGGCACCGGCGCGCGGCACGTTGTCCACCAGCACCGCCACCGACACGCGCTTGATGCGGCCGGCCGGCTGACGGGTGTGCTGCAGGGTACGGTCCAGCTCGTAGTTACGGGTGGCGTTCTTGCTGCTCTCGGTCGGTGCCTGCGCGGTGGCCGGTGCGGCGGCCTGGCCCGGCGGACTGTTGCTGGCCGCACCCGGTACGCCCTGCGGGCCCGGGGTGCTGGTGGTGTTCTCGCTCATCTGCTCGCTGCGCAGCTTCTGCGGTTCACCGTTGTACAGTTCGCGGGCTTCCTCGGTCACCGAGAAATCCATGTCCACGCTCACTTCCGGATTGACCCGGCCGGGGCCGGTCATCGGTTCCAGCAGCTCGCGGATGCGCTGGTTGAACGAGGTTTCCTGGCGGCGCACCTGTTCGAACTGGGCCGCGTTGACCGCCGCTTCGCTGTTCGGGTCGCTGACGCTGAGCATGCGCCCGCTCTGGTCAACCACGGTCACCCGTTCCGGCGCCAGGTCCGGGATGGCAGCGGCCACCATGTGCACGATGGCGTCGACCTGGCTGCGTTCCAGCTGCTGGCCGCCGCGCAGTTCCAGGGTGACCGAGGCACTGGCCACGTCACGCTGGCGGGTGAACGCGCTGGGCTTGGGAATGGCCAGGTGCACGCGCGAATCGCGCACCGGGCGCAGCGTATTGATGGTGCGCGACAGCTCGGTTTCCAGCGCATGCTGGTAGCGCGCGCTTTCGACGAACTGGCTGACGCCGAAGCCGGGATCGCGTTCCATCAGCTCGAAGCCCAGCTTGCCGCTGTCGGTCAGGCCCGAGCCGGCCAGCTTCAGGCGGGCGTCATGCAGGTTCTTCTCCGGCACGGTGATGCCGCCGGTGGCCGGATCCAGCTGGAACGGGATCTGTGCGGCGCGCAGCAGGTCGGTCGCTTCAGCGGTGGCCTTCTGGTCCAGGCCGGTGTACAGCGGCACCATGCCCGGCTTCTGCGACCAGAAGAACACGAACAGCCCGGCCGCTACGGCCACGGCAATCATTGCCATCAGTCCGAGCCGACGGGTGATCTGCAGGCTTTGCAGCCGATCGAACCACTGGCCCGCCTTTTCGGCGTTCAGGGATTCCTTGGAGAGCGACAGGGCCATGCGGTTCTATCCTTACAGCGGCATGTTCATCACGTCCTGGTAGGCCTGGACGAGACGGTTGCGGACTTCCACGGTGGCGCGGAAGGCGATCTGGGACTGCTGCGAGGCGACCATCACCTTGGCCAGGTCGGCACCGGGCTCGCCCAGTTCGAAGGCCTTGGCCAGCGCGCCGGATTTCTGCTGTGCGTCGTTGACGCCGGCGATGGCGCCGCGCAGGGTTTCGGTGAAGCTGGCAGGCTGGACCTGCGGCGCATCCAGCACCGTGCCCGGCAGGGCATTGCTACGCGGCGCTTCGGCCAGCGGGTTGAGCGCTGGCTGTCCCATCTGGGTCTGATAGGAGCGGATCTGGGAAAGGATCGAAGTGACGGAGTGGGACATCTGCAACGGTTCCAGAAACAGGGATGGGGGTGTCTGCTGGAGCAGGTGCAAGTGCCGTGCCGAAACCGGTTTTCGATTCAGTGAGGTGAGGGTGTGGGGGGGCTGGCAGGGCGGCGCCCTGCACCCGCCGACGCCACGTCAACGTCAACGTCAACGTCAAAAGCGGGCTGCCCGTGGGTTGGCGGGGTGGGTCCGGTTGCGGGGGACGCTGCAAGTACGTCCATGTAAGCTCGGTCGCCGCATCCATGCGGCTCACGCCCCCGCAACCGGACCCACCCCGCCTTCGACAGTTTCCCGCTGCGGCCGGAAGGGCATGAACTGCTCTTGGTGAGTGTCGACCTGGGTCGACACGTTCTGGTCGGCACCGGGGCGGGTCCCGGTGCGACGCAACGGGCGCTGACCGCCATTGGCGGCGCCATTTAACCGGCGTCGGATTTCTGGCCTAGGGCTGCAGGGTCCAGTGGCCGGAATTCTGGCGCTGGCGCGGTGCGATGGGGCCGTCGTGCTGGGTGTAGATGAAACGGCCCTGGCGGTTGCTCAGGCAGGTCAGCAGCAGGGTGTAGTGGGCGGGGCCGGCCGGGTGGGCTTCGGTCATCCGGATTTCGGCGATATGCGGGGCCAGGCGCTGGTAGCGGTAGCTGCCGCCGATGCGCAGCTCGGTGCCGAGAACGTCCAGCACGTACTGGCTGGCGGCGAAGCTGACCTGCACCATGCGCCCGGCGTTGGGGTTGTCCGGTGCGTACAGCGGGTCGCTGAGGTTGGTGAACTGGCGCTGCTCCAGCGTCGTGGGCAGGGTGCAGTCGGCGGCGGTGGCCACGGCCGGGCAGAGCAGGGCGGCAAGCAGGGTCAGGCGATGCATGGCGGAACCTCGTTGGGGTGTCCTTGCCATGCTGCGCACTGCGATTGCGTTGTCTCTAGGAAAACATGCAAATGCAGGGGCAAGCAGGCCGCGGGTGAAACCACCGCGCCACAAACACCAACGCCCGGGCAAGCCCAGGCGTTCGTGCCCCCTTCATGCTGGCGACGCGCGTCAGCTGGCCAGTTCGGCCGACTCGCGTTCGATGCCGTACTTGCGCAGCTTTTCCACCAGGGTGGTGCGGCGCAGGCCGAGCAGCTGGGCGGCGTGGGCGACCACGCCCTGGGTGCGTTCCAGTGCTTCGTTGATCAGCCCCAGTTCGATGCTGGCCATGTGATTGCGCAGGTCCAGGCCATCGTCGGGCAGCGCCGCCGGCGCCGCGCCACGGTTCACGGCGATGCCGTGCTCCAGCGCCGGCTGGCCGCCACTGCCCGGGGTGTGGAAGGAGAAGCTGCGCAGGTCCAGGCGTTCCTCGCTGGCGGCAGCCGGTGCCGGTGCGGCGACGACGGCCGGGGCGGCCAGCGCGGCATCGCCACGGTAGCGGGCCGGCAGGTCCTGCACGCGCACCGAACCACCCGGGTGCAGCACGGCCAGGCGCTCGACCAGGTTGGTCAGTTCGCGCACGTTGCCCGGCCATTCGTAACCGGCCAGGGCCTGCAGCGCCTCGGGGGTGAAGCGCACTTCACCGCGGCCGGTGCGCGCCAGCTGCGCGGCGATGGTCTCCACCAGCGCCGGCAGGTCCTCGCGGCGCTCGCGCAGCGCAGGCACCTCGATCGGGAACACATTGAGACGATAGAACAGATCCTCGCGGAACTTGCCATCGGCGATGCGGCTTTCCAGATCGCGATGGGTCGCAGCGATCACCCGCACGTTGCAGCGGATGGTCTGGTTGCCACCCACGCGCTCGAAGCTGCGCTCCTGCAGCACGCGCAGCAGCTTGACCTGCATCGGCAGGCTCATGTCGCCGATCTCGTCGAGCAGCAGGGTGCCGCCTTCGGCCATCTCGAAGCGGCCCTTGCGCGCGCTCAGCGCACCGGTGAAAGCGCCCTTTTCGTGACCGAACAGTTCACTTTCCAGCAGGTCGGGCGGGATTGCGCCGCAGTTGATCGCCACGAACGGGCCATCGCGACGCGGCGAGCGCTGGTGGATGCTGCGCGAGACCACTTCCTTGCCGGTGCCCGATTCCCCCAGCACCAGCACGGTGGTGTCGAAGGCAGCCACCTGCTCGATCATCATGCGCAGTTCGCTCACCGCCGGACCGTTGCCGGTCGGGCCCTGCTCCTGCACCGCGCCGGCCTGGTGCTCGGCGTCCAGGCGCTTGAGGCTGGCGCGGCGCAGCAGGGCTTCCATCTGCGCGTGGCGCAGCGGGGCTTCCAGCGGCCAGATGTTGGCTTCGTGCAGGCCGTGCTGCTGGGCAAAGGCGGCAGCCTCGCCATCGGCCAGCAGCACCGGCGGCGGCAGGCTGCTGCCGCCCAGCCAGGCGTACAGCGCGGTGCTGGCGGCACTGTCGTCCAGGCTGCCGACGATCACGGCCATCCAGTCGTTCTGGCGCTGGCGGCCGAGGTCGAAGTCGGCTGCGTCGGAGACCCAGCGCGGGTTGAAGTCCATGAATTCCAGCAGCGCCACGGTGCGCTCGGCACGCACGGCGTCGTTGTCCAGTACCAGGATGCGCGATTCGCTCACGACCGTTCCTCCTTGAGGCCTTCCAGGATCGGCATGACTTCCTGGATGTAGGACAGCTTGCTGACGAAGTTGTCGGCACCGGCGCGCAGCGCGTGCTCGCGGTGCTCGACGTCGTCGAAGTGGCTGGCAATCACGATGTACGGTGCATCGTCCTGCGACTTGATCAGGCGGGTGGCCTGCAGGCCGCCCATCTCCGGCATCGCCAGGTCCATCAGCACCACCTGCGGGCGCAGGCTCTCGGAGCGCTCGATCGCTTCCAGGCCGTTGCCGGCGCTGCCGACGATCTGCAGCCAGTCGATCTTGCGGAAATGGCGCATGGCGGCATTGATGAAGCCCTCGTGGTCATCGACCAGCAGGACTGTGAGCTTGTTCATGTCCAACATCCTTTTCAGCCCACCCGGGCCAGCTGCGGTTGCCTGGCGCTGAGCCGGCGCCGTTCGCGGGCCGGGGCGATATCCAGTTGTTCGCGGTATTTTGCGACGGTTCGACGGGCAATGTTCACTCCCTGCCGCGACAGCAGCCCGGCGATGGCTTCGTCGGCCAGCGGCCGGCCGGCCGGTTCGGCATCGATCAGGCGCCGCACCATGGCCTTGACCGCCTGCCCGGAGACGCTGGCGCCTTCCAGGCGCACGGCGAAGAAGTGTTTCAGTTCAAAGGTGCCGCGCGGGGTCTGCAGGTACTTGCCGGTGGTGATGCGCGAGACGGTGGACTCGTGCATGCCGATTTCCTCGGCCACCTCCTTCAGGGTCAGCGGGGCCATGGCTTCCTCGCCACGCACCAGGAAGGCGGCCTGGCGCTCGACGATCACCCGCGCGGTGCGCAGCAGGGTGTCATAGCGCATCGACAGGCCGCGGCTGAACCAGCGCGCTTCCTGCAGCATCTCGCGCAGTGCCGGGGCGGTCTCGCTGCTGTCGGCCAGCGCCTGTTCGTACTGGCTGTTGATCGACACGCGGCGGCTGGTGGCCGGGTTCAGCGCTACCTTCCACTGCTCGTCGGCGTGCCAGGCGACCACATCGGGCACCACCGCGGCGTTGCGCTCGGGCAGCAGGCTGTCGCCGGGGCGCGGCTGCAGCGACAGGATCAGGCGCACCGCTTCGCGTACGTCGTCGAGCTCGGCGTCGTGCTGGCGGGCGAGGGCGGGGTAGTCGTGCGCGGCCAGTGCATCCAGCGCGCCGTCCAGGATGCGTGCGGCCAGGTGCCGCGCAGGCACCACGCCGTGCAGGCTGCACAGCTGCGCGAGCAGGCATTCGCGCAGGTCCTGCGCGGCCATGCCGGCCGGGTCGCCCTGCAGCAGGCACTGGCGGATGGCTTCGACGCCGTCGGCATCGATGTCGAACTGGGCGCTGGCCAGCAGCTGCAGCTGTGCCAGCGGCGCCTGCAGGTAACCGGCATCGTCGCAGTGCTCCAGCCAGAATGCGGCCACCGCCAGTTCGCGATCGTCCAGGTCCAGCGCCAGGCGCTGCAGCACGCGCAGCTGGGGGTCGCTGGATTCGCCGGCGGCGATGCGCGCCATGCGGTCGTCGTCGCCGTCCTGCCAGCTGGTGCCGGCCACGTCCCACATCGACGACTCGGGCAGCTCGTCGAATGCGGCCGTTTCCAGCGTGGTGGCCGCGGCCTCGGTGGCCTCGGCCGCTGGGGCCTCGGCGTCCTCGATCTCAAGCAGCGGGTTGGAGTCCAGCAGGCGCTGGATTTCCTGTTCCAGGTGCAGACCGTCCAGCTGCAACAGCCGGATCGACTGCAGCAGCTGCGGCGTCAGGTGGAGGTGTTGGCCCAGTTGGGTGGAAAGTGCAGCCTTCATCGTGGTTCCCCGGCGCCGCTCCCCGACGCCTTGTGGAACACATCTTGCTTTTGATCCGGCGGGCGCGGAATCGGGGGGTTCCTGAGGCCTTTGGTGGTGTTCCCGACAGGGTGTAGGGAAATTCCCTACTCCGGTGCGGGTTCTTGACGATTGGCCCGGCTAACCCGTTGATTCGTGGTGGAAGCGCCGTGTCAGCGGCGGTACGCCGTGTACGTATTTCCGTCAGGTGCTGTCAGGGTGACGGCTTTTCGGCGCCAGCGGTCATTCCAGCTCGTGCTGGTGGCGCGCGGCCAGCAACAGCAGATCGTTGGCGCGGCGGCAGCCGAGCGATTCCATCATGCGCGCGCGGTGGGTCTCCACCGTCTTGACGCTGATGCCGAGATCGGCGGCGATTTCCTTGTTGCTCTCTCCCTTGCCGATGCGTCGCAGGATCTCGCGCTGGCGCGGCGACAGTGCCGCAATGCCGGTCGGCTTCTCGCGGCCGAGCATCGGCGCCAGCATCTTGGCCGAGATCTGCGGGCTCAGGAACACCTGGCCGGCGTGCGCGGCGCGCAGCGCCAGTTCCAGCTCCTGCGGGGCGGCATCCTTGACCACGAAACCGACCGCGCCGCGATCCAGCGCATCGCGCACATGCGCCGCATCGTCATGCATGGTCATCATCACCACGCGGGTTCCCGGCGCACGCAGGCGGATGTCGCTCAGTGCTTCCAGGCCGGTACGACCGGGCAGTGACAGGTCCATCAGCACCACATCCGGGGCGTGCTGCAGGGCCATCTGCAGGGCCTGTTCGGCATTGCTGGCCTCGGCCACCAGCTGCACGTCGGCAAACCCCTGCAGCAGCCGCGCCAGGCCGGCGCGAACCAGGGTGTGATCGTCGACGATGAGAACTCGCACAGGCACGCTGGAGGTTGGGGAGGGGGGTCCACCTTAACTTAGCTGAACGGACCCGCCAAGGGCCGCCGGTCCGCCGTCAGGATGGCAGGTTTCAACGCGCGCGGCGCGCTTCGGCCACCTGGCGCCGGTGCAGCCGGAACAGGTGCCGCTCCATCGCCATCTCCAGGCCATCGCCGAGGCGATGGAAGCGCAGCCACAGGTAATGGCCGCCACCGCCGTCGGCGGCTTCGGCGATGACTTCCACCGGCAGGTCGATATGGTCCGGCAGCCAGTCGCTGGGCTGCAGCCGGACCACGCCGGCCTGGCCGGCGCTGGCGCCGCTGCGCGGCCCCAGCTGCAGACGGATGCCGCGACGCGACCAGCGCACCGGGCGCAGGGTCAGCTCCTGGCCCTGCTGGCGGACCAGGCGGCCCAGCAGCACCATGGTCAGGTCCATCTTCGCTTCCAGTCGCTGCAGCTGCAGGCTGGCTTCGGTGCGTTCGTCATGCTCGTCGACACGGCTGTCCTCGACCAGCGCCAGGCTGCGCAGCAGGCCTTCGGCGCTGCTGGTGCGGCCCATCGCGCTGCCGGCCTGGAACTCGGCCGGCAGGGCCAGTTCGCAGCTGAGCGTTTCGTCGAACAGCTCGCTCTCGGCGGGATGGTGCAGGGAGGTGGTCGGCAGCACGGTCATGCCAGCGATTCTGCCTGCAGGTAGGCATGCGCGGCGCGAAGCGAGCGACGGCCATCCTGCATCTGCACCGACACCGCGTCGCGGCGCTGGCGCAGCAGGCCCAGCAGGCTCTGCTGGCGTTCCAGCAGGGCCGAGAGCGGGGCGTGGTCGGCGGCGGTCAGCGGCTGGCTCAGCAGCGCATGCAGGGTGCTGTCATGGCCATCGAGCAGGCTGTCTGCGTGCTCGAAGGCTTCTTCGCCCAGGGCCTTCTCGAAGGCATCCAGCTGCGCGTTGAGTTCCAGCAGGCTCATGGTGCCACCGCGGCCGCGCGGCGCTGCTCGTGCGGGATGGCATTCCAGGCGCCGTCGATCTCACCCAGCAGCTGCAGCGACTCGTCCAGCGCGGCACGGTCGTTGTGCAGGTTGGCTTCGGTCAGGCGTTGCAGCAGGTAGTCGTACAGCGCCGACAGGTTGCCGGCGATCTCGCCGCCGGCTTCATGGTCCAGCGAGCCGTTCAGGTGGGCGACGATCGCACAGGCCTCGCCGATCGCCTTGCCCTTGCCGGCCTGGTCGCCACGCTCCAGGGTGGCCTGCGCACGACGCACGCGCTCCAGTGCGCCCGACAGCAGCAGCGCCACCAGTTTGTGCGGGTCGGCATCGGCGACCGCGCTGGTCACACCCACCTGGCGGTATTGCTCGGCGTACTGACGGCTGGAACCGTACATTCGTGATTCTCCCTATGCGCTGGGTGCCGGCGACGGATCGGGAAGACCGTTGGCACCGGCACTGCGATGATTGCTGTTGCGTCCGTTATCGGTGCGTACGGCGCCAAACTTGAGCGCCGCGCGCGATTCCTCAGCGGTTCAACTGGGCCAGCTGCTGCTGCAGCGCGGTGTTGCTCTGCTGCAGCTTGCCCATCAGGCTGTCCAGCGCCACGAACTGCTTCTTGTAGCGGGCCTCGACGCCGACCATGCGCGCGTCCAGGTCCTTGCGCCGCTTGTCGATGTTGTCCAGGGTGCTGTTCAGGCCCTTGGTGCGGGCAACGAAGGCGCCTTCCTTGCCGACCGTGGTGCTCACATAGCCGTCCACCAGCGAGTACAGGCGGCCGGCGCCACCGGTATCGCCGGTGACCGCCTGGCGGATCTTCTCCGGCTGCGCGGCGAGGGCGGCTGCGAACTTGGTGCTGTCCAGCACCAGGGTGCCATCGGCATTGGGGTAGCCGCGCGTCTGCAGGCCCAGCGCCTTGGCATCCAGCTGGTCACCGGCCAGGTCCTTGAGCACGCCGGACATCGTCGAACGCAGCTGGGCGATCGCACCGCGCATCTGCGCGTCGCCGGTCAGCGCCGCCGCTTCCTTGGTCTTCTGGTCGTACTTGGTTTCGGTGTTGATCGCCGCGATGGCCGCGTTGTAGGCGGTGACGAACTCCTGCATCACCTTGGTCGCGGCGGTGGTGTCGGTGCTGATGGTGACGGTGCTGAGCCCCGGCGTCTTCAGGTTCAGGGTCAGGCCCGGCACCGCATCGGCCACGGTGTTGCTGGCGCTCACCACTTCCACGCCGTCGATGGTCAGCCGCGCGTCGGTGGCGGGGCTGTTTTCCTTCAGGCTGCCGACCAGGGCGCCCAGCTTCGGATCGCTGCCGCCATACTCCAGCTTGATCGCGCTGGCCGCGCCGGTCTTCTCCTGGGCGATCGACAGGTACTGGTTGTCGCCGGAGCTGATCAGCGTGGCCTGCACGCCTTCCTTGCGGCCGGCGGCATCGATCTTGTTGCGTACCGTGGTCAGGGTGTCGCCTGCCTCGACCTCGATGTTCATGGTCTTGGCCTTGTCACCCACGCCCACCGTCAGCGTCAAGGTTCCGGCACCGAAGGTATCGGTCTTGGGCACCGAGGTGTCGGCGATCAGCTTGTGCGCCGATGCCAGGTTCTTCACCTCGATCTTGTGGGTGCCGTTGGACGCGGCGGCCTTGCTGGTGCCGAGGTCGTACAGCGCCACCGACGCGGTCAGCACGTCGTCGGCGTTGTTGGGGCCGGCCTTGCCGGTTGCAGTGACGGTGCGGGTGTCGAAGGCGGTGGTGGCCTTCAGCGCGGTCAGCGCGGTCTTCAGCTTGTCGAAGGCCGCGGTGACGGTGCCGAGCGACGACAGCTGCATCTTGGTCTTGGACTGCTGCAGGTTCAGCGCGTTGTCGGCTGGCTTGCGGTCGGCCGCGACCAGCTGGTTGACGATGCTGGAGATATCCAGCCCTGAGCCGATGCCACCGTATCCAAAGTCTGCCACGTCGTTTCTCCTGGTATCCGGGCCCGGCCGTCATGCGGCGGCCCGTCGTCAACGAAAATAGCGGCCTGCGCCGCCGGGTCTTGAGGACTTCGTTGATGCATGCGCCGTGCCACGGATTCAGTGGACGGTTCTGGCACGCCGGTTGCAGGAGGTCTGGGGCAGGGTGCGGGTGGGTTCACCGCAGGCTGCCGGGAGTCTGCAAAAAACCCTCCCCCAAACGCAGGGGAGGGATCAGGCTACTGAACAATCGGGGGGAGACGAAGCCGCCCGGTGCGTACAGTCAAAAGTACAGCGCTGAAAGAGAGGTCCGCAGGGGCGGGCGATGCCAAGCCGGTTCGGGAAACGTCCCGGGCCGGGCATGGCCCGCGCCTGTGAGCGCCGCGGCATTCCGGTTGCCGCGGCCGTCGAAGTGATCCGACGGCCGCGGCGCCTTGTTGCCGTGGATCAGCGCAGCAGGCTGAGCACGCCCTGCGGCACCTGGTTGGCCTGGGCCAGCATGGCCGTACCGGCCTGCTGCAGGATCTGGGTGCGGGTCAGCTCAGCGGTTTCCTTGGCGAAGTCGGTGTCCTTGATGCGGCTGCGCGACGCCGACAGGTTCTCCGAGGAGGTCTGCAGGTTGGCCACCACCGAGGTGAAGCGGTTCTGGATCGCACCGAGGTCGGCGCGGGTGCTGTTGATCGCACCCAGGGCCTTGTCGACCACTTCCATCGCCTGCTGTGCACCCTTCACGGTGGACACGTCGATCTTGTCGGCGTACTGGTTGGTCGCAGCAGCACCGGCGGCGAAACCGGCGATGGTGGAGGTGAACGCGGTGGCGACGCCGGCGCTGTTGACGCTGTCCTTGACCGAGGTCAGGGTGAGGGCACCGGCCGCGTCCGTTTCTGCATAGACGCCGGTTTCGCCGATCTTGGCGTTGATGGCGGTGGCAACGGCCTTGCCAGCGGCGATCGCGTTGGCTGCTGCGTCACCGACGCTCTTCACGGTCATCGCGTCAAAATTGACGACCGTGCCCTTGCTGTCGGTGATGGTGAAGGCCGCGACAGCGGTATCGACGTCGTCGGCGCCGCCGACATCGGCCGTTGCCGTTGCGAACTGCGCGCCACCCAGGGCATTGGCCTTGGCGTCGATAGTCTTGTCGATGGCGATGGCCTGGCCGGCGTTGGCACCGACCTGGAACAGCTGGCTGGAGAACGAACCGTCCAGCAGCTTGGTGCCGTTGAAGTCCGACTGCTTGGCGACGCGGTCGATTTCGCTGACCAGCTGGGTCACTTCGGCCTGCAGCGCCTTGCGGTCGCTGGCGGAGTTGGTGGCGTTGGCGGCCTGCACCGACAGTTCACGGACGCGCTGCAGGTTGTTGCCGATTTCGGTCAGCGAACCTTCGGCGACCTGGGCCAGCGAGATGCCGTCGTTGGCATTGCGGATGGCCACGTCGGTACCGCGGATCTGGGTGCCGAAGCGCTCGGAGATGGCCAGGCCGGCCGCATCGTCCTTGGCGCTGTTGATGCGCGAACCGGAGGACAGGCGCTGGATGGTGGTTGCCAGCGAGCTGCCGCTGGTGCTCAGGTTGCGCTGAGCATTCAACGACATCGTGTTGGTGTTGATGACTTGTGCCATGGTGCTTTTCCTTTGGCGAAGGTGAAACGTGTATCAGGAGCCGGGCGCCGCCTGCGGCGACGCCCGGTGGTGGAACGGAAGCGCTTAGCGCAGCAGGCTCAGCACGCCCTGCGGCACCTGGTTGGCCTGGGCCAGCATGGCCGTACCGGCCTGCTGCAGGATCTGGGTGCGGGTCAGCTCAGCGGTTTCCTTGGCGAAATCGGTGTCCTTGATGCGGCTGCGCGATGCCGACAGGTTCTCCGAGGAGGTCTGCAGGTTGGCCACCACCGAGGTGAAGCGGTTCTGCACCGCACCCAGGTCGGCGCGGGTGCTGTTGATCGCGCCCAGGGCCTTGTCGACCACTTCCATCGCCTGCTGTGCACCCTTCACGGTGGACACGTCGATCTTGTCGGCGAACTGCTTGGGAGCCACCGCCGGAGCGGTCTGGCCAGCGGTGAAGGTGCCACCGGTGACGGCCACGGCGAAGCCCTTGAAGGCGCCGTCCTTGTCCACGCTGTCCTTGACCGAGGTCAGGTCCACGCCGGTGCCGGCCGCGTTGACTTCGGCATAGACGCCGGTTTCACCGATCTTGGCATTGATCGCCGCCGACAGCGCGGTGGCCGTCGCCTTCTGGGTGCCAGCGGCGGTGCCGGTGGCTTCGACCTTCAGGTCGGCGAAGCTGACGGCGTTGCCCTTGCTGTCGGTGATCGACAGGCCGGTGATGGTGCCGGCGGTGGTGCCGTCGGCCGGCGCGGTGACGGCCAGGGCGCCGGTGGCGAACTGCGCGCCACCCAGGGCGTTGGCCTTGGCGTCGATGGTCTTGTCGATGGCGATGGCCTGGCCGGCGTTGGCACCGACCTGGAACAGCTGGCTGGAGAACGAACCGTCCAGCAGCTTGGTGCCGTTGAAGTCCGACTGCTTGGCGACGCGGTCGATTTCGCTGACCAGCTGGGTCACTTCGGCCTGCAGCGCCTTGCGGTCGCTGGCGGAGTTGGTGGCGTTGGCGGCCTGCACCGACAGTTCGCGGACGCGCTGCAGGTTGTTGCCGATTTCGGTCAGCGAACCTTCGGCGACCTGGGCCAGCGAGATGCCGTCGTTGGCATTGCGGATGGCCACGTCGGTACCGCGGATCTGGGTGCCGAAGCGCTCGGAGATGGCCAGGCCGGCCGCATCGTCCTTGGCGCTGTTGATGCGCGAACCGGAGGACAGGCGCTGGATGGTGGTTGCCAGCGAGCTGCCGCTGGTGCTCAGGTTACGCTGAGCATTCAACGACATCGTGTTGGTGTTGATGACTTGTGCCATGAGGAGAGGTCCTTGAGCGGTTGCACGTGAGTTGGGTTAGACACCCCCGACGTGCTCCGGGGGCGGCTCATGTCAGCGCTGCAACAGGCTGAGCACGTTCTGCGGTACCTGGTTGGCCTGGGCCAGCATGGCCGTACCGGCCTGCTGCAGGATCTGGGTGCGGGTCAGCTCGGCGGTTTCCTTGGCGAAGTCGGTATCGCGGATGCGGCTGCGCGATGCGGACAGGTTCTCCGAGGAGGTCTGCAGGTTGGCGACCACCGAGGTGAAGCGGTTCTGGATCGCGCCGAGGTCGGCGCGCACGCTGTTGACCGATTCCAGCGCCTTGTCGACGATCGACAGCGCCTTCTGCGCGCCTTCGGCGGTGGTGACGTTCAGGTCCTTGACGAAGGTGCTGGTCGCACCGGTCAGCAGGCCGCCATCGGTGCTGGTCTGGGTCAGGCCCAGGCCGGCGATGGTCGCGGCGGTGACGCCGGCCGGCGGGGTCGCGGCGCTGACGCCCAGGGCGAAGGTCTGGCCGTCCTTGACCGAAGACAGGCTGATGACGCCGGCGTTGACCGAGGCCATGACGCCGGTTTCGCCCAGCTTGTTGTTGATCGCGGCCGAGGTGGCCGAGGTGATCGATTCACCTGCCTTCACGGTGAAGTCGTTGACGGTGACCGTGGTGGCGGCGCCGCCCGGCGGGGTCACCGTGATCTGCAGGCCGGAATAGGTGGTGTCGGCGGTCGCCTTGTCGGCCGCGGCCAGGCTGGTGCCGGTGTAGGCGTTGGCGAAGGTGGCTGCGCCCAGCGAGTCGGCCTTGGCGTTGACCACGCTGTTGATGGCGATCGCCTGGCCGGCGTTGGCGCCGACCTGGAACAGCTGGCTGGTGAAGCTGCCGTCCAGCAGCTTGGTGCCGTTGAAGTCGGCCTGCTTGGCCACGCGGTCCACTTCCGAGACCAGCTGGGTCACTTCGGCCTGCAGCGCCTTGCGGTCGCTGGCCGAGTTGGTGGCATTGGAGGACTGCACGGCCAGTTCACGGATGCGCTGCAGGTTGTTGCCCACTTCGCTCAGCGAGCCCTCGGCGACCTGGGCCAGCGAGATGCCGTCGTTGGCGTTGCGGATGGCCACGTCCAGACCACGGATCTGGGTGGTGAAGCGCTCGCTGATGGCCAGGCCGGCGGCGTCGTCCTTCGCGCTGTTGATGCGCAGGCCGGAGGACAGGCGCTGGATGGTGGTGGCGAGCGAATTGCCGCTGGTGCTCAGGTTGCGCTGAGCGTTGAGCGACATCGTATTGGTGTTGATTACCTGTGCCATGGGGTCGTCTCCTCTTATATGGAACCCGTTGGTGAATGGAACGAAGCGCCGCCTGGTTTTTTGTTTGGCTGTGTGCTTCGCCGTTGCCAAATGAATAACGGCGCTTTGTCAACAACCTTTAGCCGGGAATTCCGTGGAAGCCGTAATTCGTGGCGGAAGGCTGTTTTTCCGGGGTTTGTGCGACCCCCGGAAGGGCGGCCGGGCAGGGCCCGGCCGGCGCTGGAAGAGGTATCGGCGGGGGCCGGCCGCGCTTGATGGGCGATCCCGCAACCTCCGCCGGGCATGGCCCGGCGCTACCAGAGCCAAGCCTTCGGTAGCGCCGGGCCATGCGCGGCGTTACCAGAGCCAAGCCTTCCGTAGCGCAGGGCCATGCCCGTCGTTACCAGAGCCAAGCCTTCCGTAGCGCCGGGCCATGCCCGGCGTTGGCAGAGCCAAGCCTTCGGTAGCGCCGGGCCATGCCCGGCGAGCGCAGCGGTACATGGCCGCAGAAACGAAAAAGGCCGCGATGCAGGGCATCGCGGCCTTCGGGTGCAGCAGTGGCGCGGTGAATCAGCCGATCTTGTTGAACAGCGACATCGACTGCATCTGCGAGAACAGCGTCTGCGCCGCCTGCAGCGCGGTGCTTTCCAGCTGGTACTGGCTCAGTGCATCGGCGTAGTCCAGATCGCGCATCTGCGACAACGTGGTCTTCAGCGTGACCGAGTTGGATTCGCGCATCTCCGCGGCATTGTCCAGCGCCTTCAACTGCGAACCGCCGGCGGCACGCGAATCGATCATGCGTTCGGCGGCGCGGGCCACGTCACGCAGCGCGCTCTGCAGTTCGTTCTGCTGCGCGGCCATCTGTGCCGGCGTGCCGGTGTCGGCATCCAGCGCAGCGATCAGCTTGTCCATGGTGGCGAAGATGTCGCGGCTGCTGGCGGCCTGCACATTGAAGCTGTCGCCGGCGGCGGGCGCACCGGCGATCTGCAGGCGCACACCGTTCACCTCCAGCTCGTCGCCGGCCTTGTAGGTGCCGGTGCTGGTCACGTTGCCGCCCGCATCGAGCACTTCGTACTGGTTGGCGGCGGTGAAGCGCACGCTGAAGGATTGCCCGTTCCAGCTGTCGCTGCCATCGCGGGTGATGTTGGTCAGCACGCCGTTGCCGGTATTGCCTGCTGCCGCGCTTCCGTCGACGAAGCCATCGCCGGTGGGAATGCGCAGGAAGATCTCGCTGCCCGGCAATGCATCGCGCACATAGGTGTCCGGGCCCACCTCGACCTGGCGCTGGGTCTGGTCACCGCGGTAGACGATCTTGCCGTCGATCCGGGCGAACGGCGGATCGCTGTCGTTGGTGCCGCCGAACACGTAGCGGCCCGTGCCATCGCTGCTGTTGGCCAGCGACAGCAGGCCCTCGCGGATCTGGTTCAGTTCGGTGATCAGGGTCTTCTTGTCCGGCGCGCTGAGCGCCGGGTTGCTGGCCTGGATGGTCAGGTCGTTGACGCGCGCCATCAGGTCGTTGACCTGGGCCAGGGTGTTTTCCTGCACGCCCAGGCGGTTCTGCACGTTGTTGCCGTTGAGCTTCATGCGCTCCAGCGCCGCCAGGCTGCGGTCCAGGCCGACCGCGGTGCCGGCGGCCACCGGGTCGTCCTTGGCGCTGACGATCTTGCTGCCGGTGGCGATCTGCTGTTCCAGATGGCTCAGCTTGGCCTGCTTGGCCATCATCAGCGCCACCGACTGGCTGTACATCATTCCAGTGGAAATGCGGTTGCTCATCGGCGCACGGCTCCCAGGATGGTCTGGAACATGGAATCGGCGGTGGAGATCAGCTGCGATGCGGCCTGGTAGGCCTGCTGCAGGCGCAGCATGTCGGCCGCCTCTTCATCCAGGTTGACCCCGGACACCTCGTCGCGGGCGCGCTGCGCCTGGTCGGTGATGACCTGCTGTGCCCCCAGCGAGTATTCGGCCGAGCGTGCGGCGGCACCGACCTGGGTGGTCAGGCCGCCCAGGGCGCCGCCCAGGGTCACGGTGCCGGCATTGAAGGCCTTGGCCGATTCGACCTTGGACAGCCGGGTGGCATTGCTGTTGTCGGACGAGCCGGCCGGGGTCGGGGTGATGTTGAAGGTGTCGCCGGTCTTCGGCGCGCCATCCAGCACGAAGCTCCAGCCGTTGGCGCTGATGGTCTGGCCGGGCGTATAGGTCTGCGGCGGGCCGCCGTCGATGGTGTAGGTGGTGGCCGAGGTGAACACGATGGCAGCCGGGTTGCGCAGGTTGGCATTGGCCGCGTCGGTCACGCTGACCCCGCTGAGCTTGCCGGTGCCGGTGTTGGCCAGCGCTGCGGCGCCCTTGATCGCCGCAGCGGCGGCGATCCGCGACGGATCGGTGATCGCCATCTCCAGGCTGCCGGCCACGCCGGCGGTGGGCTGCAGCAGGAAGCGGTCGTTGGCGGCCGGCGTGCCGCCGATGACCAGTTCCACACCGTTGATCCGCAGCGGATCGGCGGCGGTGCCGGTACCGGTCAGCGGTACGCTGGCGCCGGTGTCGGCACGGCTGGCGGCCCAGTTGCTGCCATCGAACTTGAGCACGATGTTCTGCGACTCCAGCTTGCCCAGGTCACCGTAGCTGGCGCTGATCGAGCCGGTGCCGGTGTTGCTGGAATGCCCGGTCACGCGCGGGGTTCCGATGTTGAAGAAGTCGCCGCCCATCTGCCCGTACAGGTCCACGCCCTGGCGGTGGGTGCTGTTGAAGGTCTCGGCCAGGCCCACGGCCAGCTTGCCCAGTTCGGCCTGGGCCGGGGTCAGCACGGTGTCGCGGAACTCCAGCATGCCGCCGATCTGGCCACCGACCGCCTTCGGGTCCAGGGTGATCGTGCCGCCCTGGGTCTGCAGCGCCAGCTGCAGGCGCTCGGGCTGGTAGGGATCGGCAATGGTGGTGACCTTGGACGGCGTCGTGCCCACCACCAGCGCCTGGCCGCCGGCGGTGTAGACATTCATGATGCCGCCGTCCTGGATGACCGCGCTGCCACCGGTGTAACCGATCAGCTGCGAGATCAGCTGGTCGCGGCGGTCCAGCAGGTCCGGCGCGGCATTGGCGATGTTGGTACCGATCGCACCGTTGATCTGCGCGATCTCCGATGCCAGCCGGTTGATCTCGGTGGCGCCGGCCAGCAGGCCGTTGTTGACCTCGCCGTTGAGATTGTTCAGGTGGGTATTGAGCTGGCCGAAGCGGCTGGCCAATGCCTTGGCGCCATCCAGCATGTTCTGCCGGTCGGCGGTGCCGGCGGCATTGGACGACAGGCCACTGACGGTGTCGAAGAAGTTCGACCAGACACCGGACACATTGGTGGCGGCATCGGAGAACAGCGCATCGACGCGGTCGGCCATGCCCGAAAGCTGCTTCAGGCGGGCCAGTTCGCCGCTGCTGTCGAGCAGGCGCGAGATCGCCAACTGGTCGGCTGCGCGGCGGATGTCGACGATGCGGGTGCCGTTGCCAACGTCGCCGTATCCATAGTTCTGCGGATCGGCGGTGGCGAAGTCGACCTTCTGCCGGCTGTAGCCGGGCGTGTTGAGGTTGGCCACGTTATGGCTGGTGGTGGCCAACGCACGCTGGAAGGCGAGCAGGGCACTGGTACCGGTGGAAAGGACGCTGGACATGGGGTTCCTCAACGACGGGTGATACCCAGCGCCGCGGTTGCGGTGCTGGCGAAGGTCTGGCCAAGGCGCGTGCCGGCATCGGCCACGGCGGCCACGGCGCGCTCGATGGTCGGGCCACCGGCGATGGCGGCGATCTTGGCCGCGTAGCGCGGATCGGTGGCATAGCCGGCCCGCTGCAGGCCGCGGGCGAAGCCCTGCACGTCGGTGCCGGCCTGCAGCGCCTGCTGGTAGCGCGGGCTGGTCTTCAGCAGGCGCACGTAGTCGGCGAAGCTCTCTGCCGGCGAGCTGTAGGCGCGGAAACTGGCGGTTTCGTTGCGGCGCACGCCATCGACATACTCATGGGTGCCGGCGGTCGCGCTCTGGCCCTTCCAGCCGGTGGCCTTGATGCCGAACAGGTTGTGCGAGGTGCTGCCGTCGGCGTGCTTGATCTGGCGCTTGCCCCAGCCGGTTTCCAGTGCGGCCTGGGCGACCAGCGCGCGGGCGTCCACGCCCAGCTCCTTCGCCGCGCTCTGCGCGTGCTGCCAGATGCTGGCCACGAAGCCCTCGGGGGTATGCGCGCCCAGCTGGGCGACGGCGCTGCGGGTGGCCAGTGCATCGGTGCTGGTGCCGGTGCCGCGGTTGCTGGCGGTGGGCGCCCACTGGTCGCTGCCGGCGGCCCAGTCGGCGCCGCCGATGGCGCCGGCATACGGGTCATCGGTGCCCATCGCGCGATGCATGCTGCTGCTCTCGCGGCCGGCGATCAGGTCCAGGGCCTGTTCCATCGGCGCGATCTGCGGATCGATCGACGCCTGCGCGCCGTCCTGGCTGCCGGCCGCCATCTGCTGCAGCATGCGCACCGCCTGGCTGGCATCCTGCAACGGCAACGACGGTGCCTGCGCCGGTGCATTGAGCTGGTAGGCGCGGCTGGCCTTGGCCGGGTCCACCCGGGTATCCAGCGCCGGGCCATCGGCCTGCGCGCCGGACAGCTGGCGGGTGATCATGCTGGACAGGCCCAGCCCCTTGCCGCGGGTCATCGCCTCGGCGATCTTCTGGTCATACATGTCCCGGAACATCTTGTTCTCGCCCGGGAACAGCGAATCGCCGAAGCTGGCATCGCGCATGCTCTTGACCAGCATCTGCGCGAACTGGCCTTCCAGCTGGCGCGCGACCTTGTCGATCTTTGCCGGATCGTTCTGCTGGGCCGGCGTCAGCTCAAATGCTGGCGTAATGCGCATGTCAGATCACCTCGAGTTCGGCGCTCAGGGCGCCGGCCTGCTTCAGTGCTTCCAGGATCGCGATCAGGTCGCCCGGCGCCGCGCCCACGGCATTCACCGCGTGCACGATTTCATCCAGGGTGGTGCCGCCGTTGAACTTGAACATGCGGCTGCCATCGTTGGTGGCGGTGATGGTCGACTGCGGGGTGGCGACGGTCTGGCCGCCGGCGAACGCGTTGGGCTGGCTGACGTTGGTGTTCTCCTGGATGGTGACCGTCAGCGAGCCGTGCGAGATCGCCGCCGGGCCCACGCGCACCTGCTGGCCGATGACCACGGTGCCGGTGCGCGAATTGACCACGACCTTGGCCGGGGCCGCGCCGGGCGTCAGTTCCAGGTTCTCGATGCGCGCCAGCAGGCCGATGCGGGCGCCGGCATCGGTCGGTGCGCGCACGGCGACGGTGCCGCCATCCACAGCACGGGCCGAGCCTTCGCCGAAGGCATTGTTGAGTGCGCCCACCATCCGCGAGACGGTGGTGAAATCGCTGTTGTGCAGGTTCAGGGTGATCTCGCCGCTGGCGCCGAACACGTCCGGCAGCGCACGTTCGACGGTGGCGCCGTTGGGAATGCGGCCCACGCTGGGCACATTCACCGAGACCCGCGAACCATCCTTGCCCTGGGCACCGAAGCCGCCGACGATCAGGTTGCCCTGCGCGATCGCATAGATCTGGCCATCGGCACCGCGCAGCGGCGCCATCAGCAGCGAACCGCCGCGCAGCGATACGGCGTTGCCGATCGAGGACACGGTGATGTCGATCGGCTGGCCCGGCTTGGCGAAGGGCGGCAGCTCGGCATGGATCGCCACGGCCGCCACGTTCTTCAGCTGCGGGTTGACGTTGGGCGGCACGTTCACGCCCAGCTCGCCCAGCAGGTTCTTCAGGCTCTGCACGGTGAAGGGCGCCTGGCTGGTGCGGTCGCCGCTGCCATCCAGGCCGACCACCAGGCCGTAGCCCACCAGCGCATTGCCACGCACGCCCCCCACCTGCGCCAGATCCTTGATGCGCTCGGCGCTGGCCGGCGCGACCGCTGCCACCATCAGGAAGAGTGATCCGCAGAGCGCCGCCGCGCGTCGCTGCCAGGCAGAAGAGAAGAGAGGTTTCATGGCCATGCTCAGAACGGGGTCAGCCCGGAATTGAAGAAGCGGCTCAGCCAGCCCATCGCGTTGGACTGCGCGACCGGACCGCGGCCGCCGTACACGATGCGGGCCTCGGCCACACGGCTGGACGGAATGGTGTTGTCGGCACTGATGTCGCCCGGGCGCACCACGCCCTGCACCTGCACCAGTTCATCGCCCTGGTTCAGCCGCAGGTTCTTCTGGCCCTGCACCACCAGGTTGCCGTTGGGCAGGCGCTGCACCACGGTCACGGTCACATTGCCCTGCAGGCGGTTGCTCTGCGCGCTGTTGCCCTTGCCGGTGAAGTCCCGCGAGCCCTTCGCCGTCGCGCTCAGGATGTCCTTGCCGCCCAGGGTGACCGGTGCGCCGAAGATCGACGGCGTGCCGATGCTGAGGTCCGACTCCTTGGCGGTGGCGGTGTTGGCGCTGGTCTGCGCGGTGGTGTTTTCCAGAAGGGTGATGGTCAGCAGATCGCCGACATCGCGTGCGCGCCGGTCCGAGTACAGCTGCAGGGTCGGGCCGGCGGCGTAGATCGCGCCAGCGGTCGGTTCAGCCTGCGGCGGCACGATCGGCTGCAGCGGTGCCATGGTGGGGTAGGGACGCACGTCGCCGGCGATCACGCAGCCGCCGAGCAGGGCAGCCACGGCGCAGGCGAGGGCGGTGCGGGCGAGGGAAGAGATGGGCGACATGGCGGTATCCGGGTTGGGCCGGTCAGAGCTTGTTGCTGAGGTAGCCGAGCATCGAGTCGGTGGTGGAGATCGCCTTGGCGTTCATTTCGTAGGCGCGCTGGGTTTCGATCATCGACACCAGCTCTTCCACCACGTTGACGTTGCTGCCTTCCAGGGCGCCCTGCACCACGGTGCCAAGGCCGTTCAGGCCGGGGTTGCCGTTCTGTGCCGGGCCCGATGCGGTGGTTTCCAGGAACAGGTTCTCGCCGCGGGCCTGCAGGCCGGCGGGATTGACGAAGTCGGTGAGGGTCAGCGCGCCCACTTCCACCGATGCGGCGTCGTCGGCCATCTTCACGCTGATGGTGCCGTCGGTACCGATGGTGACCGACTGCGCGCCTTCGGGGATCTGGATGCCCGGCTGCACCGGATACCCGCTGTTGGTGACCAGCTCGCTGTCCTGGTTGATCTTGAACGAGCCATCACGGGTGTAGGCCGAGCTGCCGTCGGGCATCTGCACTTCGAAGAAGCCGCGGCCGTTCACCATCACGTCCAGGGCGCGGCCGGTCTGCTGCTGGCTGCCCTGTTCGAAGTTCTTGGCGGTGGCCACCACGCGCACGCCGGTGCCGATCTGCAGGCCGGTGGGCAGCTGCGTCTGCGCCGAAGAGGAACCGCCAGGCTGGCGCACCTGCTGGTACAGCAGGTCCTCGAAGCTGGCGCGGTCCTGCTTGAAGCCGGTGGTGTTGGTGTTGGCGAGGTTGTTGGAAACCACCGACATGCGCATCTGCTGCGCATCCAGTCCGGTTTTCGCGATCCACAATGCCTGGTTCATCTTCGGAGTCCTGTCTGGGTGAAGCCGGCCGCGCGATGCGGCCCATGGGGGAGGTGGTGCAAGCGGCGTGCCAGCAGCGGCGACGGCCGGTGCCGGAATTCCGTCAGCTGCCCAGGCGCAACAGGCTGTTGGCGCTGCGCGCGTTGTCGTCGCCGTGCTTGATCACCTGCACCTGCATTTCGTACTGGCGCTGCAGCTGGATCATCTGCACCAGTGCGCCGGCCGCATCCACGTTGCTGCCTTCCAGCTGGCCGCTGTGCACCGCCGTGCCCTGCGCCTGGGCGAAGGGCTGCAGCGGGTCGGTGTTGCGGAACAGGCCGTCCAGCCCGCGTTGCAGGCGCTCGTCGGGCGCCTGCACGACCTTGATCCGGCCGATCATCGCCATCGTCTGCGGGCCTTCGCCCTGCGGGATGATCGAGATCGTGCCGTCGTTGCCGATCTCCATCGCCTGGTAGGGCGGGATCGCGATCGGGTTGTTGTTGTCATCCAGCACCGGCCGGCCGCTGGAGGTCACCAGCTGGCCGTTCGGGGTGACCGACAATGCGGCCCCCCGGGTGTAGGCCTCGCTGCCATCGGTGGCCTGCACGGCCAGCCAGGTGCCGGTCTGCAGCGACAGGTCCAGTGGCTTGCCGGTGATCTGCTGCGCGCCGGGCACGCGGTTGAAGCCGGCATCGACGTGCAGTGCATCCACCCGCGAGGCAAAGCCCGGCCCACGGATCGGGAAGGCCTCGGTGTTGGCCAGCGCTTCCTTGAAGCCGGGGGTGTCGGAGTTGGCGAGATTGTGGCTGAGCGTACCCTGCGCCTGCAGGGAGGCGCGGGCACCGGTCATCGCCACGTAAAGGGCTTTATCCATGCGGGGAGTTCCGTGACAGGGTCAGCGCGTCATCAACGGATGTTGATGACGGTCTGGGTGATCTGGTCCTGGGTGGTGATCATCTGCGCGTTGGCCTGGAAGTTGCGCTGCGCGGTGATCATGTTGACCAGCTGCTCGGTGAGGTCGACGGTGGACGATTCCAGCGAACCGGCCTGGATCTTGCCCAGGTTGGAGGTATCGGCCGCACCGGTACGCGGGGTGCCCGAATCGAAGGTCTCCACCCACAGGTTGTTGCCCTTCTGTTCCAGCCCCTGCGGATTGTTGAAGCTGGTCAGTGCCACCTGGCCCAGCGCCTTGTCGTCGCCGTTGGAGTAACGGGCAAACACCACGCCGGTTTCCGACACGGTGATCTCGTTGAGCTTGCCGGCGGCGTAGCCGTCCTGCTGGGTGTTGCGCAGCGCGAACTTCTCGCCGTACTGGGTCGAGCCACTCACGTCCAGGGTCATGTTCAGCACGCCGGCGCCGGTGGTCGGGGTGAAGGTGCCGAGGCTGATCTTGCCGTTGGCCGGGGCGGTCAGCTTGCCGGCGTTGTCGAAGGTGACCGGGGTCGGGGTGCCGGCCGGCTGGCCGTCGACGTAGTTGTGCACGGTCCAGGCGTTGGTGGCGGCTTCCTTGACGAAGTAGGACACCTGGGTGTGGCTCACGCCCAGCGAGTCGTACACGGTGATGCCGCCGCTGGAATGGCTGTAGCTGTTGGAATCGGTCGGGTCGAAGGTACCCACCGTCGGCTGCTTGGCGTTGCCGGGCAGGGTGAAGCCGACCTTGACTTCGCTGGTCTGCTTGGGCGGGCTGTCGGTGGTCAGCAGCTGCAGGTCGACCAGGCGCCCGGCATCGAAGTTGGTGCCATCGGCGTTGGGGGCGAACACCTGCAGGCGTGCACCCTGCGGGTTGGTCACATAGCCGGCGGCATCGGTCTGGAAGTTGCCGGCGCGCGAATACACCCGTGCGCCGTTCATGTTCATGGTGAAGAAGCCTTCACCGGAGATCGCCATGTCCAGGCTGCGGCCGGTCTGCTCGTTGTTGCCCTGGATGAACTGCTGGGCGACGTTGGACACGCGCACGCCCGAACCGATCGCGTTCTTGGACAGGCCGTAGCTGGTGGCGGCGAACAGGTCGGCGAACTCGGCACGCGACTGCTTGAAGCCGGTGGTGTTGACGTTGGCGACGTTGTTGGCGGTGACGCTCAGGTCCGAGTTGGCGGCATTGATGCCGGACAGGGAAATGTTGAAGCCCATGGGATGCTCCTTGTGGATGCGGGGTGTGCGGCTCAGCTGACGCGGAGCACGTAGTCGAGAGGGGCCGTGCCCAGGCCCTTGAGGTTCAGGTACAGGCCGTCGGAGCCGACCGTCACGCTTTCCACCGGTGCCTGTACGAAGGTGGACAGCTTGGTGCTCTTGCCGGTGGTATCCACGTGGTTGGCGACGATGCTGTACTTGCCCGGCTCCATGCGCTTGCCGTTGGCATCCTTGCCGTCCCAGGTGAACGCGGTTTCGCCGGCGGCCTTGGCTTCCACGCTGATCGAGGTGACCTTGGCGCCGTTGGCATCGGTGACGTCGACGGTGACGATGCCCGCGGCCGGGGCGGCCACGGTGCCTTCCACCGAACCCTCCTTTTCCAGCACCAGCTTTTCCGAGGGCACCAGCACCTGGTGGCCGACCAGCGCGGCACCACGCAGCACCTGGTCGCTGGCCATCGATTCCTGGAAGCCCTTGACCGACTTGTTCAGATCGGTGATGCCCTGCACGGTCGACATCTGCGCCATCTGCGAGACCATCTGCGTGTTGTCCATCGGCTTCAGCGGGTCCTGGTGCTGCAGCTGCTCGGTCATCAGGCGCAGGAAATCGGCCTGGTCCAGCGTGTTCTTCTTCTTGGTGGCGTTGCTGTTGGGGGCGTTCAGGCCGAGCGCGGCGTAGACGTCCTGGTTGGTCTGGTTGTTGACGGCGGTGGTCATGGCGGTGTCCGGTGCAGCGGGCCTCAGCGGCCCATGGTCAGGGTGGCCAGGGCCAGTTCCTTGGCGGTGGTCAGCATCTCCACGCCCGCCTGGTAATTGCGCGAGGTCGAGATCAGGTTGACCATCTGCGCCACCGGATCGACGTCGGGCTGGTAGATGTAGCCGTCGCCGTCGGCCAGCGGGTGGCCCGGCTCGTAGCGCTTGATCGGCGCCGCATCGCTCTGGGTGATTTCCTTGACCTTCACCGAGGTGATGTTCGGGTCGGATTTGCTGGTCACCGCCTGGAAGATCGGTTCCAGCGGCTTGTACACCGCGTCGGCGGAGCCGGCGATGCTGTCGGCGTTGGACAGGTTGGAGGCGATGGTGCTCATGCGCACGGACTGCGCCTGCAGCGCGGAGCCGGCGATGTCGAAGATCGGCAGGTTGCTCATGGCTTATTGCCCCGTGATCGCGGTGAGCATGGAACGCACCTTGCTTTCGACGAAGCTCAGCGATGCACGGTATTCCAGCGCCGCGCGGCCGTAGGCTGCGCGTTCGGCGTCAGGATCGACGGTATTGCCGTCCAGGCTGGGCTGCACGCCCTCGCGCGCCACCTGGAACGGATTCAGGCCACCACCGATCTCGTAGTGCTGCTCGTTGGTGGTGGTCATCAGGCCGTTGGCATCCAGCCCCTGGGCGTGGCGCAGGGCCGAATCGAAGTCCAGGTCCTGGGCCTTGTAGCCGGGGGTGTCGGCATTGCCGAGGTTGCTGGCGATCAGCTTCATCCGCTGTTCGCGCAACGGCATGGCCTGGGCATGGACGCCCAGGTAGTCGGTAATCAGGTTGCGCACGGTGCACTCCCACGGGAACGTTGCCCGGGAAGCTGCAAGGGGTGTGCCAAAAGGGAAGGGCGGACGTGTGCCGCTGCGCTCGCCGGGCATGGCCCGGCGCTACCCTGGGGTGCTGCCAGAATCCGGTAGCGCCGGGCCATGCCCGGCGGAAGACCCCGGCGTTACGCCGCCATCGCGACCTTGCGCAGGCGGTCCAGCACGAAATCGGCCAGTTCGTGGGGGGAATACTTGGCGACGAAGGCATTGGCGCCGACGCGCTCCACCATCGCATTGTTGAACACGCCCGACAGGGACGTGTGCAGCAGCACATACAGGCCGGACAGCCCCGCGTGGCGCCGGATTTCCGTCGTCAGCGTGTAGCCGTCCATGGCCGGCATCTCGATGTCCGAGATCACCATCGCATAGCGCTCGGCCGGGTTTTCACCCGAGGCGTGGATCTGCAGCAGGTGGTCCAGCGCCTGCTTGCCATCGGACAGCAGGGTCGCGCCGACCCCCAGCTGGTCCAGCACGCTGCGGATCTGCTGGCGTGCCACCCGCGAGTCGTCCACCACCAGCACCTGCAGCTGCGGTGCGTCGGCGGGCATCGCCATGGCCGGGTCCAGCACCGCCTCGCCGCGCACCTGGGCGATGTCGGCGAGCACGCTTTCCACGTCGATCACCTGGATCAGTTCGCCCTGAAAGCGGGTCACCGCGGTCAGGTAGCTCGACTCGGCGCCCAGCTCCGGGGGCGGATGGATGTCTTCCACCGCGATGTTGACGATGCGTTCCACGCCGCTGACCAGGAAGCCCTGGATCGAACGGTTGAACTCGGTCACCACCAGGTAGCCCGGCGCGGTGTCCGCATCCGGCTCGCGTTCGGGGTGGCCGATGGCCAGGCCCAGGTCCAGCACCGGCACCGAGCGGCCACGCACGTCGGCTACGCCGGCGAACTGGGCGGGCAGCCCGGGTACCTGGAACAGCTCCGGGCGGCGCAGCACTTCCTGCACCTTGAAGACATTGACGCCAAAAAGCTGACGTCCGCCGAGACGGAACAGCAGCAGCGCCAGGCGGTTGTGGCCGGCCAGTCGGGTTCGCTGGTCGATCCGGTTGAGCAGGTCATGGGACATGGCTGCTGTATCGGCGGCGCAGCGGCGGAACTTGAGGGCGGTGTGCCGAGCTGCATGTGGCTCGGCGCGGCAGGGCAGGGCCGTTGCCCGGTTCGCCGGTGTGGCATGCGCCTTGCACGCATCCGGGCCAGATCCCATCGACAGGAGGCGCCATGCGCCGGGTCACATGTCTGATTGCCCTCGCGCTGGCCACGGCGGCGCCGTGGGCGGCCGCCGCCGACTGGCAGCCGGTGGCGAGCATCCGTGCCGCCGCCCTCTCCACCCTGCCGGCAGGCACTAATGGCGAGGCGGTCGTGGCCGATGCGCTGCGCCTGCCGCGCTGTGGCAGCGGGTTGCAGGTGCAGCCCACCGCCACCACCACGGTGGAGGTCAACTGTCCCGATGCCGGCGGCTGGCGCCTGTTCGTACCGGTAAAGGTGCGGCGCAACCAGACGGTACTGGTGCTGACCCGGGGCATCGGCACTGGAGAAACCATTGCCGCCGCCGATATCAGTACTGCCCAGCGCGATGCAGCGCGGATTGCCGGCGCGGTGCTGGCCGATCCGGCCGCAGCGGTCGGGCGGATCGCCCGCCGGCCGTTGTCGGCGGGGACCCTGCTGTCGAGCAACGATCTGGTGGCGCAACGTCTCATCAAGCGTGGAGACAATGTGGCGCTGGTCTCGCGCCGCGGCGCGGTCGAGGTCCGTATCGCCGGGCGGGCGCTGGGCGATGCCGGCCAGGACGAACGGGTCTCGGTCGAGAACCTGTCCTCGCGGCGGATCGTGCAGGGCACGGTGAACGCGGCCGGTGACGTAATCGTGGCGCGTTGAAATATTGCAGAATTCCCCTAAAGATCACGGCCCTGTGGCCGTTATCCCTTGTGAACGGCAACTCCAGGACACCCCATGAGCCAGAAAATCGACGGCAACCTGCAGGTCCCCCAGGCACTGCGCAGCGTGACGACCCCGGCCGCCAAGCCTGGCGTCAGCAGCGATTCGGCGGCCCGCCCGGTCGAGGCGGCCGACAGCCTGCGCCTGACCGGCGAAGCCACCAACCTGCAGGCGCTCGAGCGTGAACTGAGCACCGCCCCGGCCATCGACGCCCAGCGCGTGGCGGCCGTGCGCGAATCGCTGCAGAACGGCACCTACAAGATCAATCCGGACGCGATCGCTTCGCGCATGCTTGAGCTGGACCAGCAGCTGCAAGGATGATCGCGGCGATGAGCGAGCCGCTGCAGCGACTGGCCGAGGCCCTGGACGTTGAACGCCAGGCCCTGGTCGAGCACGACGTGCATGCCCTGATCCGTGCCACCGGCGCCAAGCTCGAAGCGCTGCGTGCGCTGGAAGGCACGCCGCCGGTGGGCGAGGGCGAACAGCTGCAGGCACTGGCCGAGCGCAACCGGGCCAACGGCGTGCTGCTGTCGCGGCGGCGGCGCGAGGTCAACTGGGCGCTGCGGCAGATGGGCCGCACCGAAGATGCCTCGGCCTACGACGCCAAGGGCCAATCGCACACCGTCACCGCGCGCCGGCCGCTGGCCGTCGCCTGACAGACCGGCGGTCGCCTGACCGCCTCCAGCGGGCTGTGACCGATCGCACGAGCGCGTATATTGGGCGCCTGTTTGATCGCTCCGAGCTGCCGTGTCCGCTGCCAACGCCCTGGTTACCGCCCCCCTTCCACCGCAGCCGGTGCTGCAGGCGCTGCTCGAGCGCCTGCGCGAAGGGCTGCTGCTGTTCACCGAGGACGGGCAGGTCGCCCTGGCCAATCCCGCCGCGCAGAACCTGCTGGGCAGCGAAGAGGGCGCGCTGCCGCCCCCGCAGCGCCTGCGCCAGCTGCTGCCGCCGGATGCGCTGGAACACGCGCGCCAGCATGGCCACTGGAACGGCAGCCTGCCGCTGGGCGAAGGCGTGGTCATCGCCCATCTGTACTTCCACGGCGAGCCGGGCTCGGGGCACTACCTGGCCCTGTTCCGCCACATCGAAGGGCAGGAAGACTACGAACGCGAGCTGCAGCAGCGCCATGCCGAGCTGCGCCAGGCCTACCTGCGCCTGAACGGCACCCAGGAAAAACTGCTGCAGTCGGAAAAGATGGCCTCCATCGGCCAGCTGGCCGCCGGCGTGGCGCACGAGATCAACAACCCGATCGGCTACGTGCACTCCAACCTGGGCAGCCTGCAGGAATACCTGCGCAGCCTGTTCACCGTGATCGAAGCCTACGAGCGCGCCCTGCGTGCGCCCGACCCGAAGGCGCTGATCCCGGAGATCGACGACATCCGTGACCGTCTGGACATCGATTTCATCAGCCGTGACCTGCCGCAGCTGATGGCTGAATCGCGCGAGGGCATCGAGCGCGTCACCCGCATCGTGCGCGACCTGAAGGACTTCTCCTATTCCGGCCGCGACGAGTCGTGGAAGCTGGTCGACCTGCATTCCGGGCTGGAGTCGACCATCAACATCATCTGGAACGAACTGAAGTACAAGGTGCACCTGGTACGCGAGTTCGGCCAGCTGCCGCTGGTGGAGTGCCTGCCCTCGGAGTTGAACCAGGTCTACATGAACCTGCTGCTCAACGCCGGCCACGCCATTGCCGAGCGTGGCACCATCACCGTGCGCACCGGCGTGGACGGCGAGACGGTGTGGGTGGAATTCGAGGACACCGGCGGCGGCATCTCGCCGGACCTGCGCCAGCGCATCTTCGATCCGTTCTTCACCACCAAGCCGGTGGGCAGCGGCACCGGGCTGGGCCTGTCGATCTCCTACAGCATCATCAACAAGCATCACGGCCGCATCGACCTGGACAGCACGCCCGGCGTCGGCTCGCGCTTCCGCCTGGTACTGCCGATCAAGCAGCCGCGCTGAGAGCGGGGCGCCGGCGAAGCCCGACACCCGGTAGCGCCGGGCCATGCCCGGCGGCCGCCATCAACGCGGCGGCGTACGATCCTCGCCGGCGTCGGCCGGTTCCGCGGCCACCAGCCCGCCATTGCTGCGGCGCTGCTCCTCGTAGGTACGGAATGCCTGGTGGATGTGCTTGCGCAGCTCGTCGTCGTTCCAGGGCTTGGTCAGGAACCGGTAGATCGCCCCCCGGTTAATGGCGTCGGTCACCGTGTTGAGATCGGTGTAGCCGGACAGCACCAGCCGGATCGTATCCGGGTACAGCATCTTCACCCGGCCCAGGAACTCGGTACCGCTCATGTCACTCATGCGCTGGTCGGACAGGATCACCTGCACGTCGTTGATCGCCAGCAGGTCGAAGGCATCGCGCACATTGCCTGCGGCCAGGATCCGGTAGCCGTCGCGGCGGAACAACCGCACCAGCGAACGCAGCACGTTCTCCTCATCGTCCAGCAGCAGCAGCGTGCGGTCCGGCCGGGTCTCGGCGAAGGCTTCCGGACGCAGGTAGCGGCGGCGCAGGGTCATGCCGGCAGCGTCGGCCGACATCGGCTCACCGAACAGGTAGCCCTGGAACACATCGCAGTCGTTGCGGCGCAGGAAGCCGAGCTGCGCCTGCGATTCCACGCCATTGGCGATCACGGTCATGCCCAGCTGGTGGCCCATCGCGATGATCGCGCGGGCAATGGCCGCTTCGCGGTTGCCGGCCGGCGCACTCTTGATGAAGCTGCGGTCGATCTTCAGCTTGTCCACCGGGTAGCGCACCAGCGCGCTCAGGCTGGAATCGCCGGTGCCGAAGTTGTCCAGGCTGAGGCTGATGCCTTCGTTGCGCAGGTTGGCCAGCGTTTCGTGCACGAAGTTGACGTTGTTGGTCAGCGCGCTTTCGTTGATCTCCAGCGTCAGCATCTGCGCCGGCACGCCGGCGGCCTGGATCAGTGCCATCACTTCGGCGAAGAAGTTCGGCCGCAGCAGCTGCAGGGTCGAAACATTGACGGCGATGGTGAAGTCGTCGAAGCCCTGGTCACGCCACAGCCGCGCCTGCTTCAGCGCGCCCTCCAGCACCCAGGTGCCGATCTGCACGATGATGCCCAGCCGTTCGGCGGTGCGCATGAACCGTTCCGGCACCAGCATGCCCAGCGTCGGCGACTGCCAGCGCAGCAGCGCCTCCATGCCCACCACATGGCCATCACGGGCACTGACCAGCGGCTGGTAGCGCAGCTTCAGTTCGCCATTGGGAATGGCGTCGACGATCTGGCGGGCGATGATGCTCTCGCTGTGCGCGCTCGGCGGCGTGTCCACCGCATGGATACGCACGGCGTTGCCGCCCTCGCGCGCGGCCTGGTAGAGCGCGTCCTCGGCATGGTCGAGCAGGCGCGAGGCGCTGCTGGCGTGTTCCGGGCACAGGCTCACGCCCAGCTTGCCGGTCATGAACAGGGTGTAGGGCAGCACCGACAGCGGCAGTTCCATCTGCTGGCGGATCTCTTCGGCGAAGTCCTCCGGCAGCGGCACATCGTCGGTACGCGGCACCGCGATCAGGAACTCGTCGCTGCCGTGGCGCCACAGCTTGCCGCGCCCGCGCAGATACGACTGCAGGCGCTGGGCGACCAGCACCAGGGCCTGGTCGCCCACCTCGGCACTCATGTTCTCGTTCACCGACGCGAAGTGGTCGATGTCCACGTGCATCAGCATCAGGGCGCTGCCGCCGGACGCGGCCTCGGCGACCATCGCCTGCAGTTCGGGATTGCCGGCACCCAGGCGATCAGGGGCATCATCGATGCTGACCAGGGGCAGGTTGGGGTTCCACATGGCTCAGTAGTCCGTTGACTCGACGGTCGCCGTGACGGCGGCCTGGTAGGGAAGGTGGACGTCGACGAGGGTGCCTGCGCCGTGCGCCGATTCGATCCGCACGTGCCCGCCCACGCTCTGCGCGCGCTCGCGCATCACGATCAGGCCGAGGCCGCGCGGACCATCAGGGTCGAAGCCCTCGCCATCGTCGCGGATCTGCAGATGCAGGCCGCGCTGGCCGACATCGCGCAGCTGCAGCTGCACCTGGCTGGCACGTGCATGCCGCAGTACGTTGGTCAGGCTTTCCTGGGCGATGCGGAAACAGGCCTGCTCGATGCTGTTGTCCGGGCGCGTCGGCAGCGATTCGATCTCGGCCAGCAGTTCCACCGGCGAAGAGCGGAACAGCACCCGTGCCTGCCAGCTCAACGCGGCTTCCAGGCCCAGCGCATCCAGTTGCGGCGGACGCAGCAGGGTGGAGATGTCGCGCAGCTTGGCGACCGTGGTATCGGCCAGGCTGACGATCTGCGCCAGGTCCTGGCCGCGTCGCTGCGCATCGTCTTCCTCCTGCGCGGCGTAGGCGGACAGCTTGATCGCGGTGATCGCCTGGCCGATGTCATCGTGCAGGTCGCGCGAGATCGCCCGGCGTTCGTCTTCCTGCAGCGAGAACAGGCGCCCGGCCATGGCCTGCAGTTCGCGGTTGCTGGTCTCCAGCGCGCTGCGGGTCTGCTCGGATTCGCTCAGGTCGCGCACGATCAGCAGCTTGCAGTCGCGGCCGCCGTAGCGCACATCACCCACGGCCAGGCCGGCCTGGAAACTGCGTCCATCGGCGCGCTGCATCGCCACCACGCTGCTGTGGCCCGGGCTGTGCTGCGGCTGGCCGGCCTGCATCTGGGTGCGTACCCGCGCCAGGTCGGTGGCGGCCACCAGCGCCGACAACGGTTCGCCCAGCAGGGTATGGCTGCCGTAGCCGAACAGGCCGGCGGCCCAGGCATTGGCGTACAGCACGTGTTCGTCGGACAGGATCACCACCCCGTCCGGCAGCACCCGCACCAGCTCACGGAACTGTTCCTCGCGTTCGCGCAGCAGGCGTCGTGACTGCTCGCGCTCGGTCACGTCCTGCAGGGTGCCGAGCACCCGGTCGCGGCCGGCCTCGTCCACGCCGCTGGCTGCGCGCAGGTGCACCATCAGGGCGCGGCCATCCATCGCCAGCAGCGGCAGCAGCACATCCACCTGTACCGGCTCGCCCGAGCACAGGTCGGCCAGCAGCTGCTCGGTCTGTGCGGCAGTGGCCGGGTCGGCGGCCACCAGCAGTTCGTCGAAGCGGTGCCAGCGCCGGGCGTCCGGCGGGCGGCGGCCGAGCAGGCGGTAGACCTGGTCGGAATAGCGGCCCTGGCCGCTGGCCGGGTCCAGTTCCCACGCACCGATGCGGGCCAGCTCATGGGCCTCTTCGACACGCGCCAGGGCCTGGTCGCGGCGCAGCTGGGCCAGGTCCTCGGCGGTCCGGTCGATGGCGATCAGCAGCCGCGCGTTGTGGCCGTCGTAGTCGATCGCGTTCGAACGCAGCTCCATCTGCCGCAGGCTGCCATCGCGCAGCTGCAGCTGCGCGCGCAGGATGCACAGCTGCTCGGGGGCCTCGCGGATCGCTTCCAGCTTGGTCTGCAGCGCCTGGTCCTGGCCCGGCGGCCAGAGCAGGTCGATGGTGTTGTCCAGCAGCGCGGCATGATCCCAGCCGAAGGTCGCGCAGGCCGCCGGATTGGCATCGAGGATGGCCAGGGTGTCCAGGTCGTAGACCAGGATCGGGCCCGGGTTGCCCTCGAACATCTGCCGCAGGCGCAGCTCGGACGCCTGCAGGCGGGCATGGGTGTGCAGCACGTGCTCGGCCAGCGGGCGCAGCAGCAGGTACAGCAGGCCGGCGCTGGCCAGGGCGAAGAACGCCCCCTTCACGCTCTGCCACAGGGCGGCCTGCTGCGGGTCGGGCACCAGGGCCTGCACCGCGCCATCACTGGCGATCATCCAGGCCAGCGCCATCACCAGGTAGCTCAGCACCACGCGCCGGCGGTCACGCCCCAGCGCCTGCGCCATCCGCGGGTCGGGAACAGGGGCAGTGCCGGTCGGTTCTGCGGGCATGGACAGGACAGGAAAGAGAGGGCGCGGGCCATCTTACCGCGCAGGTGTGCCCTGACCACTCAATTATCCGCCGCAGGCGCCGTTAACCACTGCGTGCCCCGCTGTCGGGCGTGTCATCCGGAGCAAGATCGCGTGGACCAAGGGATCATCGCCAGCCTGCTGCAGCATCCGCTTGCCTCGGCGCTGGTCATCGTCGACCGCAACGGGCGCCCGCTCGCGGCCAATCCGGCTGCGCGCGAGCATGGCCTGCCGGCCACGGTGGCCGCCTATGCGCCGATGCTGGAAGACCTGCGGCTGCTGGCCGCCGACGGTGGCATCGTCGCCTGCACGCTGCCCGGCGGCCCGCGCGGCCACTATGACGGGCACCTGCGCGCCGTGCATGACGGCAGCGGCAACCTGCTGGCGTTCACCCTCAGCGTGCCCGAGCCGGTGCCGGTCGACGGCGGCGGTCGCTGGGAACTGGCGCTGGAGAGTGCCGGGCACAGCCTGTGGGACTGGGATATTCCCAGCGACCGGGTGGTGCGCACGCCGGCACTGGGCGATGAGACCGCCACCGAGATGCTGACCCGCGTGCATGCCGATGACATCGCCCAGGTGCGGCTGGCGCTGGATGAACATCTGCGTGGCCACAGTGACCAGTACAGCGCGCAGTTCCGCTTCCGCCAGGGCGATGGCCAATGGCGTTGGGTGCTGGACCGTGGCCGCGTGGTTGCGCGGACCGCCGACGGCCAGCCGCTGCGCATGGTCGGCACCCATACCGATATCGAACAGCAGAAGCAGCTGGAAACACTGCTGCAGGAACAACAGCTGCACCTGCGCGAGGCCCAGCGCATCGCCAGCATGGGCAGCTGGTCGTTCGATCCGCACACTCGCCGCTTCTGGTGGTCGCCGGAACTGCGTTCGCTGCTGGCACCGGGGCGGGACAGCGTGCCCGGGCAGCGGCGCTGGCTGAAGCAGCTGCACCCGCGCTCGCGTGGCGCGCTGCGCGCCGCATGGCGGCGCCTGTGGCGCGACGGGCGTGCCGCCAATCTCGAACTGGAACTGACCCGTGGCAACGAGCCGTCGCAGCACCTGCGGCTGTGGATGCAGCCATTGCTGGACATGGAGGGTCAACCCCGCCGCCTGCTGGGCCAGGTGCAGAACATCACCGAGCAGCACCAGACCGACGCGCTGATCCGCTGGCGCACCGAGCTGCTCAACCGGGTGTCCGCGCTGGGCCGCATCGGTGGCTGCGAGATCGAAGTCACCACCCGGCACATGCAGTGGACCGAGGAGTGCTACCGCATTCACGGCCTGCGCAAGGAGCCGATCACCCTGGACCAGGCGCTGGCACTGTACGCCGAGGACTCGCGCGCGGCCTTCGAGGCGGCGCTGGCGCGCATCGCCGGCGGCGGCCTGCCCGAACAGCTGGACCTGTGTTTCTACCGCCAGTCGGGGCTGCGGGTCTGGGTGCAGGTACTGATCGAACTGGACCGGCGCGACGGCCTGCCGGCACGCTTCGTGGTGCTGTTCCGTGACATCACCCGCGAACGCGAGGCCAATGAGCGCATCGAGCTGCTGGCGCACTATGACCTGCTGACGGGCCTTCCCAACCGGGTGCTGCTGGGTGAGCAGACCGCCGAAGCCATCGAGGAAGCGCGCGACCGCGGCACCTCGCTGGCGATGCTGTTCATCGACCTGGACGGCTTCAAGACCATCAACGACAGCTTCGGGCACGCCACCGGCGATGCCCTGCTGAAGGCCGCCGCGACCCGGCTGCACCAGAACCTGCGCAACAACGATCTGTTCGGCCGCTTCAGCGGCGACGAGTTCATCGTGGTGCTGCGCGACCTGGCCGAGCCGGAGGACGCCGGGCATGTGGCGCGCAAGCTGATTGCCTCGCTGGCCGAACCGCTGCGTCGTGGCGACACCACCCTGAAGGTCGGCGCCAGCGTAGGCATCGCCATGCTGGGCGAGTCGCAGACCGATTTCGATTCGCTGCTGCGCGCGGCCGACGCGGCCATGTACGCGGCCAAGGAAGCGGGGCGCAACACCTATCAGTACTACAGCCAGGACGCGCTGGCGCGCATCCAGCGCCGGCTCGACATCGAGCATGGCCTGCACGGTGCCATCGAGCGTGACGAGTTCAGCCTGGCCTACCAGCCCCTGCTGCACGCCCATCAGGGCGAGCCGCCGGCCATCGAGGCGCTGCTGCGCTGGCACCGCCCCGGAGTCGGCTACTGCAGCCCGGCCGAGTTCATCCCGATCGCCGAGAAATGCGGCGAGATCGTGCGCATCGGCGACTGGGTGCTGGCCGAAGCCTGCCGCCAGGCCGCTGCGTGGGATCGCGCCGGGCTGCAGTTCGAGCGCATCGCGGTGAACGTATCGGCCGTACAGCTGCGCGACCGGGGCTTCGCCGAACGGGTGATCGAGATCTGCCACGCGCACGGCTGGCCGCCGCAACGGCTGGAACTGGAGTTGACCGAATCGGCGTTGATCCGGGACACCGAGATCCTGCGCCATTGTTTCGATGTGCTGGAGCGGCACGGCGTGCCGTTGGCGGTGGATGATTTCGGTACCGGCTTCTCCAACCTCAACTACCTCAACCGCTTCCCGGTCGGCCGCCTGAAGATCGACCGCAGTTTCGTGCAGGGCATGCTGCATGACTCGGGTACCGCCGAAGTCACCCAGGCGATCGTGCACCTGGGTCACGCGCTGGGCATGAAGGTGGTGGCCGAAGGCGTGGAAACGCACCAGGAAGAAGACATGCTGCGCCGCCAGGGCTGCGACGAAATCCAGGGCTACCTGTACTCGCGCCCGCTCAGCCCGCGCGATCTGGCGCAGTGGCTGCGCCAGCAGCACGCCAGCCCGGTGCGCACCGACGCCAGCAGCGAAGTCGTGCTGGCACGCTGAGGGTAGCGCCGGGCCACGCCCGGCGAAATGCCGGCACCCGCGACCATCCAGATGTGCATGACCCGGTAGCGCCGGGCCATGCCCGGCGGAACGCCCGCACCCACGACCATCCATATGCGCAAGACCCGGTAGCGCCGGGCCATGCCCGGCGGAATGCCGCACCCGCGACCATCCAGATGCGCAAGACCCGGTAGCGCCGGGCCATGCCCGGCGAAAATGCCCGCACCCGCGACCATCCAGATGCGCATGACCCGGTAGCGCCGGGCCATGCCCGGCGGAATGCCCGCACCCGCCACCATCCACGCCCGGCGTGGATCTACCTCAGGGCTTCGCCATCCAGCCCCAGGTCCCAGGCCAGCCCCAGCAGCGCGTCGTCCGCACGGGACGGGGCAGGGCGGGCATCGGCCAGCTGCCTCAGCTCCTCGATCTCCTCGCGTGCCACGTCCTCCAGCTGTTGCAGCTGCTCGCGCACGCTCGCATTGCGCGGGCGTTCGGTGTCGGCCAGGGAGGGCAGGGCGCGGATCAGGGTCATGGTGCGCGTACAGGATGCATCCAACGGCGGGTCACAGGCAAAGGCCCCGGCAGAACCGGGGCCTTGCGGGCTGCCGGCAACGGCAGCGGACATCAGGATCAGAACAGCTCGACGGTGCCGGCGCCCATGCTCTGCTGGGCAACCGGCTTGTGCGGCGGACGTTCCCATTCGCTGCGCAGCTCGCGCAGGCGGCTGCCGGTGCGCTGCAGGGCGGTGGCGATCTCTTCGTCGAAGACGCCGCCATTGCGGTGCAGCAGCTCCTGCAGGGCCACCGCTTCGCGGTTGATCGCAGTCAGGCGGTCCAGGTGGGTGTGCACGCCGCCCAGCGCCTGGGTGGCGATGTCTTCGAACTGCAGGGCGCGCACGGCCTCGGCCACGCTGCCATCGATGGAACGGGCGCACTCGGACACTTCGCGCATGCCATCGCCCAGCGAGGCATTGATCTGCGCCACGTTGTCCAGCATTGCCGCCGCCTCCTGGCGCGCTTCGCGGGAGCGGTCCATGTCACGCGAGGCCATGTGCGAGACCGTCTCGCGCACCTTGGCAATGGCGTCCTTGGAGCTGTGGGCCAGCTTGCGGATCTGCTCGTTGAAGGTGGTCGAGCGTTCGGACAGGTTGCGCACTTCGTCGGCGACCACCGCGAAGCCACGGCCGGCTTCACCGGCACGGGCCGCTTCGATGGCCGCGTTCAGCGCCAGCAGATTGGTCTGGTCGGCGATCGACTTGACGTCTTCCAGCAGCGCGAAGATGCCGTCCAGGTGCTGCGCCATCTGGTCGATGTGCTGCACGGTGGTGCTGCTCTGGCCGCTCACCTGTTCCAGGGCTTCCACCAGCTGTTCCATGCGGTTGCTGGCGTGCTGGGCGAAGCGGGCCACGTCGAGGCCGGCGTTGCCTTCCTCGCCGGCGCGGTCGACGATGCGCGACAACGCCTGGCTCTGCTGGCGTGACTTGCGGTTCATCGCATCGAAGCTGCCCCCCAGGCTGGAGACGGCCTGGCGGATCAGATCACGGGCGCGTTCCACTTCGCCGCGCGAACCGTCGATCTCGTTGCCGACGAAGTTGCGCAGCTCGGTCAGCAGCTGGTCCTGCTCACGCAGGACGCGGGCATGTTCCGGGGAACGATGCGCCTGGGCGCGGGTGGTCCACCACGCAAAGCCGAGCCAGCTCAGCGTCATCGTGGTCAGGATCGCCCAACGCAGGGCGGCCGGCCATTCGAAACCGATGGCGAAGGGGAGCAGCAGGGTCAGAGCCAGGGGGGCGGCCAGACGGATGAAAATGCGTGAGTACATGGACGTTCTCGGGAGGTGCACGGAGGATGTATCGGCCGTACCCCCTTTCTCTTTAACGTCGATGTGCCCGGAAATGCATTCTGAATGCGCCGGATTTCCGGCGCTTCCGCCGGGCATGGCCCGGCGGCTGTTGCGCTCAGGCCAGCTGCCGGTCCACGGCCTCGACCATCGCCTTGCGGCTCAGCAGGAAGTCCCAGTAGCTGCCGCCCAGCTGCCGCCACAGCACGGCCGCGCGGACCGCGGCCAGCAGCAGCGCGCGGATCTCGGCGACCACCCCTGCCTGGCCCAGGTAGTGCGGGTTGCCCTGCACCATCACGCGCGGCTTGAGGTGGCTGATGGTGTCGGCATACAGGCCGCCCAGGCTGGCCAGCACGTCCGGATGAGCGCTGTCGCCCAGTTCGGCGGCCTGGCGCTGGGCGCGCTCGATGCCCGAGGCGACCTTGTTCACGGTGGCCCCGTCCTGCACGAAGCGCCGCTCCAGCTGCAGCACCGACAGCGCCAGCTTGGGCAGGATCGGATCCTGGCCCTGGTTGCGGAAGTGGTTGTGCAGCAGGCGCAGGCCCGATTTCAGCGCATGGCGGTCACCGAACACCGCCTGCGGCGACGACGCATCGACACGGAACACGCTGTCCACGGCAGTGCGGACGGCGGCGGCATCGGAATGGCCGGTATCGGCGATACGGCGTACCTGCTGCAGGGCCTGGGCAATGCCGGCCAAAGCCAGAACGCGGTCGTCGACAGTGAAACTCATGCAGCGATTACCTCAAAGGGAGAAGGGGTGGTGCGCAGGCGCTGCTCCAGCGGCGCATCGGTGGCGGCGATCACCGCGCCGCCCAGGCACACCTCATTGTCATACAGCACCAGCGACTGGCCGGGGGTGACGGCGCGCTGCGGCCGGTCGAAGGTGACCAGGACGCTGCCGTCGTCGAGCACGTCCACCGTGCACGGTTCATCCGGCTGGCGGTAACGGGTCTGCGCGGTGCACTGGAAACGCCGCGCCGGCGGCGAACCGGCGATCCAGTGCGCGGTTTCCGAGCGCAGCCGGTCGGACAGCATCCAGTGGCTGTCGCGGTCCTGGTCCACGTACAGCACATTGCTGGCCACATCCTTGCCCACCACATACCACGGAGCGGCGGGGCGGCCACGCACGCCACCGATGTTCAGGCCTTCGCGCTGGCCCAGGGTGAAATAGAACACCCCCGGATGCTCGGCGATCACGCTGCCATCGCTGGGGTCGAGGATCTGGCCGGTCCTGGCCGGCAGGTAGCGGCCGAGGAACTCGCGGAAGTCGCGCTCGCCGATGAAGCAGATGCCGGTGGAATCCTTCTTGGCGTGGGTCGGCAGGCTCACGTCACGGGCGATGCGGCGCAGGTCGGTCTTTTCCAGGTCGCCGATCGGGAACAGCGTGGCGGCCAGCTGTTCCTGGCCCAGCTGGTGCAGGAAATAGCTCTGGTCCTTGGAGCGGTCGGCACCGCGCAGCAGCAGCCACTGGTGGCCGCGCTGGGCGATGCGGGCGTAATGGCCGGTGGCGATGCGTTCGGCACCCAGCTCGCGGGCGGCATCCAGGAAGTGCTTGAACTTCACCTCGCGGTTGCACAGCACGTCCGGGTTCGGGGTACGCCCGGCGGCGTACTCGGCCAGGAAGTGCTCGAACACGCCCTGCCAGTACTCGCTGGAGAAGTCGCGGAAGTGGAACGGGATGCCCAGCAGGCCGCACACGGCCACCGCATCGCGGCGGTCGTCCTCGGCGCGGCAGTCGCCGCTGCCGTCGTCGGCCCAGTTCTGCATGAACAGGCCGGCCACCGCCTCGCCCTGCTGCACCAGCCGCCAGGCAGCCACGGACGAATCCACGCCGCCGGAGACACCGACCATCACCCGTGGGCTGCTCATGCGACCTCCCGAACCAGTGCAAGGGGGTGGCGCTGGCCCGCCAGGTAGTCGGCCACCACCTGCCAGACCAGCGGGCTGCGCTGGCGGTCGGCCGCCGCCTGCAGTTCGGCCGGCGTCATCCACAGTGCGCGATCGATGCCGCTGTCCAGCGGCTGTGCCGGGTCATGCGACAGCGGGCGCGCGGCGTAACAGAAACGCAGGAAGGCCGTGCCGTCGCCGGCGGTCCACTGGTAGCAGCCGATGAAGGCGGTCAGCGCCACCGTCCAGCCGGTTTCCTCCACGGTCTCGCGCAGGGCGGCAGCGGCCAGGCTTTCGCCCGGCTCCAGGTGCCCGGCCGGCTGGTTCAGCACCCGCCGGCCGTCGATGGTCTCTTCGACCAGCAGCACCCGGCCGCCGTCGACCACGACAGTGGCGACGGTGGCATGCGGTGCCCAGCGCGGGTCCAGCGTGTCGTTCAACTCAGAGGTCGTCCTTCTTGGTCAGCTCCAGCTCCATCGCATCGGCGGTGCGGATCGCCGCGTCGATGGCATCGCTGAGCTGGTCGGAGGTGGCATCGGCATCGATCTTGACCACGAACATCGCGGTCGACTCCTGCTTCACCCAGCCGCCCATCTTGGCGTCCTGCGAATCTTCCAGCAGGCGGTTGGCCACGGCCACCGGGAACTGCTTGGTCGGCGAGGTGTAGCCCGGCGACCAGATCTCACGGATGTTATGGGTCCCGAAGTCTTCCACCGCCGAGCGCACGTACACCATCTGGGTGCGGTCGCCTTCCACGTCGAACACCATCTGGTAGTCGCCGTCCTGGTCCACCTCATAGGTGTAACCGAGCTTTTCCAGGTGGCGGGCGATGGCCTTGTCGGCCTTCGCGCTGTCGGTGGTGGTCGCGGCGCCCGCGCTGCCGGCAGCAGCCAGAGCGATCAGCAGGGCGGAGAGAAGGGTCCTTTTCATGAAGATCCTGTGAAACCAGAAAATGGGGAAGGTGCAATTGTGACGGCGGCTGTCCGTGCCGTCCATTCCGCATCGGGTCCACCCAGGCCCGGCGCACCCCCTATAATGGGTGGATGCCTCGCGAGTCCGCCCCCGATTCCCATCATGAGCACGGCGTTGCCGTGGAGCCCGCGCGCCCGGAAGTGGCGCCGCCGCCGTTCTACCAGGTCATGCTGCTCAACGACGACTACACCCCGATGGATTTCGTGGTGGATGTCCTGCAGCAGTTCTTCAACCTGGACCTGGACAAGGCCACCCAGGTGATGCTGCACGTCCATACCCGCGGCCGCGGTGTCTGTGGCGTGTTCACCCGGGAAGTGGCCGAGACCAAGGTCGCCCAGGTCAACGAGTACGCGCGGATGAACCAGCACCCGCTGCTGTGCACCATGGAAAAGGCCTGAGGCACAACGCCGCCAGGCGGGCCCCGCCGCATGGGCGCCCGGGCCAGGCCGTCGCCGGCGTCAGCGCTCCGCCAGCGCCTGCAGTGCCAGCGTCGCCACCGCCTCGTCGATGTCGGCCGGGTCACCGTCATCCCGGAACCAGACCGCTGACAGGCCGGCGCTGGCTGCGATCCAGCGCAGCAGCCGGCCGCGCCCGATCCCGCTGAGCTGGCAGACCTGCTGCAGCCGCGCATGGAAACGCTCGGGGCGGGTGGCCACGTGGATGCCCGGCCCGCACAGGTCCGGATTGCTGAACATCGTGGTGTAGTCGAACGCGCGATCACCGACCAGGCGCTTCGGGTCGATCGCCAGCCAGCCACGCGTGCCGAAATCCAGCACGTTGTCATGGTGCAGATCGCCGTGCAGCGGGCGGATCTCCTGCTCGTCCTGCAGCAGTGCCGCCGCCAGCGATCCGCACTGTTCCAGTAGTGGCGGCAGCGCAGCCCTTGGCTGCAGCAGGTCGGCGAACCATCTACGCAGGCAGACCAGGTCGTCTGGCGGCGCGCTCCGTGGCCGGTGCAGCTGCTGCAGGACCTGGCACAGGATCGTGGTGCAGGCGTCATCGTCGCCCCCGATCGAGCGTTGCCGCAGCGTATCGCCGTGCGCACGTTCGATCAGGATCGCAGGCCCGTCGTGGGCCAGCAGGCGGGCGGCGCCCTCGCCATTCCACCAGCGCAGCAGGCGATGGCCGTTCTGTTCCTCTGTCTCCGTGCTCACCTTCAACATGGCCGCCTCGCCAGAGGGGGTCCGCACCGGCCACAGCCGGGCGTGGGGGGTATCGATGGCGGGACCATCACGTCGCAATCGCCAGCGGCTCAGGTAGGGTTCGCTCATGCCGGGTGGGCCGTCCTGGAGTGAATGGAGATCAAGCGATGGATACTGCTAACGCCATCTGAACGCAGCAATCCGCTAGGGTGATGGAAATCGCGTAGTCAGGCCGCATATTGTCCCTATCTGCCGCCGGAGTAATCCATGTTCAGCAAAGACCTCGAACACACCATCGGCCAGTGCTACAAGCGCGCCCGTGAGGCCCGGCATGAGTTCATGACGGTCGAACACCTGCTGCTGGCACTGCTCGACAACCCGTCCGCCCAGGCCGTGCTCAAGGCCTGTGGCGCCGACGCCGACCGCCTGCGCCAGGAGCTGGAACAGGCCATCGAGGCCTCGGTATCGCGCCTGGCCGAAGACGATGGCCGCGACACCCAGCCGACGCTGGGCTTCCAGCGCGTGCTGCAGCGTGCCGTCTACCACGTGCAGTCCTCGGGCAAGAAGGAGGTCACCGGCGCCAACGTGCTGGTGGCCATCTTCGGCGAGAAGGATTCGCACGCGGTCTACTACCTCAACCAGCAGGACGTCACCCGCCTGGATGTGGTCAATTACCTGTCCCATGGCATCGCCAAGCTGGGTGAGGAGGGCGAGCAGCCGTCCTCGGGCGATGGCGAGGGGCGCATGGAAGGGGGCGAAGGCGAGCCCAAGGGCGACGCCCTGACCGAGTTTGCCAGCAACCTCAACGACCAGGCCCGGGCCGGTCGCATCGACCCGCTGGTCGGCCGCGCCGACGAGATCGAGCGCACCATCCAGGTGCTGTGCCGCCGCCGCAAGAACAACCCGCTCTACGTGGGCGAGGCCGGCGTGGGCAAGACCGCGATCGCCGAAGGCCTGGCGCGCCGCATCGTTGAAGGTTCGGTGCCCGATGTGCTGGCCGATGCGGTCATCTATTCGCTCGACTTGGGTGCGCTGGTGGCCGGTACCAAGTACCGCGGCGACTTCGAGAAGCGCCTCAAGGGCGTGCTGACCGCGTTGAAGAAGGTGCCCAATGCGGTGCTGTTCATCGATGAGATCCACACCATCATCGGTGCCGGTTCGGCCTCCGGCGGCACCATGGACGCCTCCAACCTGATCAAGCCGGCGCTGGCCTCGGGTGAGCTGCGCTGCATCGGCTCGACCACCTTCCAGGAATACCGCGGCATCTTCGAGAAGGACCGGGCGCTGGCCCGTCGCTTCCAGAAGATCGACATCGTCGAGCCGACCGTGGGCGAGACCTACGAGATCCTGCAGGGCCTGAAGGCCAAGTATGAAGCCCATCATGGCGTTACCTACGCCGATGATGCGCTGCAGGCGGCGGTTGACCTGTCGGTCAAGCACATCGGCGACCGCCTGCTGCCGGACAAGGCCATCGACGTGATCGATGAGGCCGGCGCCCGCCAGCGCCTGCTGCCGGAAGGGCAGCGCAAGGAACTGATCGACGTCGAGGAAGTGGAAGCGATCGTGGCCAAGATGGCACGCATCCCGGCCAAGCAGGTCAGCGCCACCGACAAGGATGTGCTGCAGCACCTGGAGCGCAACCTGAAGATGGTGATCTTCGGCCAGGATCCGGCCATCGGCACCCTGGCCTCGGCGATCAAGCTGGCGCGCTCGGGCCTGGGCAACCCGGAAAAGCCGATCGGCAACTTCCTGTTCGCCGGCCCGACCGGTGTCGGCAAGACCGAGGTGACCAAGCAGCTGGCCCTGCAGCTGGGTATCGAGCTGGTGCGCTTCGACATGTCCGAGTACATGGAACCGCATTCGATCAGCCGCCTGATCGGCGCGCCTCCGGGCTACGTCGGCTTCGACCAGGGCGGGCTGCTGACCGAGAAGATCGTCAAGACCCCGCACTGCGTGCTGCTGCTGGACGAAATCGAGAAGGCCCATCCGGACATCTTCAACATCCTGTTGCAGGTGATGGACCGCGGCGTGCTCACCGACACCAACGGCCGCGAAGCCAACTTCAAGAACGTGGTGCTGGTGATGACCACCAATGCCGGTGCGGCGCAGGCCTCGCGGCGCTCGATCGGCTTCACCAAGCAGGACCATGCCACCGATGCGATGGAAACCATCCGCCGCGCCTTTACCCCGGAGTTCCGCAACCGCCTCGACGCGGTCGTGCAGTTCCAGGCGCTGGGCTTCGAGCACATCCTGCGCGTGGTCGACAAGTTCCTGATCGAACTGGAGATGCTGCTGCAGGAGAAGCACGTCAGCTTGTCGGCCACACCGACCGCGCGCGACTGGCTGGCCCACCACGGTTTCGATCCGCTGATGGGAGCCCGCCCGATGGCCCGCGTGATCCAGGACAAGATCAAGCGCCCGCTGGCCGACGAACTGCTGTTCGGCAAACTGGTCAATGGCGGCAAGGTCAGCATCGACGTGCGCAACGACGAGCTGGTGGTCGAAACGCAGGCCGAGCCGGAGCGGCTGCTGCCGGCCACGGTGGAGTGAGGTGGCGCCGGGCAGTGCCCGGCAGTGGGAAAGCATCGACAAGGGCGGCCGAGGCCGCCCTTGTCGTGTCTGCTTTGTCGCCGGCGGCCTTGCGGCGCGGGTGGCGCAGCGCAAATGCTGCTGTATCGCGATCATGTGCGCCCATTTGTATCGCGCAACGATACGGGATACATTGATGATCATCGGCTTTCGACACAAGGGGCTCGCACGGCTGTACCGGTACGGCTCAGCAAGTGGCGTGCGGCAAAGTCATGCTGGCAGGCTGCTGATGATCCTTTCCATTCTCGACGTGGCGTGTGGCCCTCAGGACCTGGCGATGCCGGGGTTGCGGCTCCATGCGTTGAAGGGCGGATTGAAGGGGCATTGGTCGGTCTGGGTAAACGGGAACTGGCGTGTCACGTTCCGCTTTGCCGGCAATGACGTCGAACTGTTGGACTACCAGGACTATCACTGAGATCTGCATGATTCACCGTCACCCCCATCCCGGCGAAACCCTGAAGGCCATGGTTTTCGATCCCGCCTCTCTGTCGGTGACCGAGGCGGCAGAGCGCCTGGCCATGTCGCGTGTTGCGTTGTCCCGTGTCATCAACGGCAAGGCCGGGATCAGTCCGGACCTGGCGATCCGCCTGGAAATGGCGGGGGTCAGCACGGCCGTATTCTGGATGGGGCTTCAATCGAACTACGATCTCTGGCTTGCGCTCCAGCGCAGGCAGCCGAAGGTGCAATCGCTGCTGCAGGCACGATAGCCGCGCCGATCAGCACGGATGGCGTGCAGCAAGGGCGGCCGAGGCCGCCCTTGTCGTGTCTGTCCTCAGCGGCTGCGCTGGCGGGCCATGCGCTGGAAGGTGGCGGCCTCGAGCGGCTCTACACGTTCGACGGTGCAACTGGCGCGGTCGGTCTTCAGGACGCTGCGCGAGCCGCCGCAGAGCTGGGAACGCTCGCCCTGGGTTTCGAAGGCCAGGCGCCGCGAGGTCACCGCGCTGTTGCAGGAGGCGGTGAACACCACCCGGTAGTGCTGATCGCCATTGCGCAGGAGGACATCGCGGTCTGCGCCGGCGCGGACGATCTGCTGATCTTCGGTCAGGCCGATGCAGCTTTCGCCGGCGCTTGTGGCGGGGGTATCGGCAGCGTGGGCTGCGGGCGCGGCCAGGGCGCCGGCGGCCAGGACGAGGGCGGCAAAGCCAGCGTGCAACAGGGGCATGTTCATGGCGGGGCAGGGGGTTGCGATCCGGACTGGATCGGGTCCTACGATGCCGCCGCCGGTGCGAATGCGAATCTGCCGCAAGCATGGCTGACCGATGTCACGGTGCGTTCGGTCACGGTGACCTCCGGCAGGGCCAGATTGCGGGCATGACAAAAGGCCAGCAACCGGGGCTGGCCTTGTCGGGGTGGCGCGGCGCGCCGACCGCTTACTTCATGCGGTAGGTGATACGACCCTTGGTCAGGTCGTACGGGGTCATTTCAACCTTGACCCGGTCACCGGTGAGGATGCGGATGTAGTTCTTGCGCATGCGGCCGGAGATGTGGGCGATGATTTCGTGCCCATTTTCCAGGCGAACGCGGAAAGTGGTGTTCGGCAGCGTCTCGCTGACGGTGCCCTCGAACTCGATGGAATCGTCTTTCGACATGTAGTCCTGTGCGGTTCAGAAAACGGCCACGCTGGGCCTAAGGCGCAGCATTTTACGCTTCAACCGTCCGGCTTGCAAAGTTTGTGTTAACCGCCGGCAAAACACCGTGCCGGCACGCGACCCAGCGCCTGGGTCCAGGCGCCGTCGCGGCCGTCCTGGCGGACCGCCTGCCGCACGTGCTCCAGGAAATCTGCCCGAGGCAGCTGCCGCGCACCCATCCGCAGCAGGTGCGGGTTTTCCACCTGGGCGTCGATCAGCTGCCAGCCCCAGCCATGCAGGGTGGCCGCCAGTGCCGCCAGGGCGACCTTCGAGCCACCGCTGGCGCCGCTGAACATGCTCTCGCCGAAGAACATGGTGCCGATGGCCACGCCATAGATGCCGCCGACCAGGGTCTGCCGGTCCCAGACCTCGATGGAATGGGCGAAGCCCAGGTCGTGCAGGTGGCGGTAGGCGTCGATCATCGCCGGGCTGATCCAGGTGCCGTCCTGGTCGGGGCGCGGTGCGGCGGCACAGGCGTGCATCACCTGGCTGAAGGCGGTATCGGCGGTGACCTCCCAGTGGCTGCTGCGCAGCTGCCGGCGGAAGCGCGCAGACAGGTGCACGCCATCGGTGTCGAACACCACGCGCGGGTCCGGTGACCACCACAGGATCGGTTCGCCTTCGCTGAACCAGGGAAAGATGCCGCCGGCGTAGGCGTTCAACAGGCGCAGCGGGTGCAGGTCGCCGCCCACGGCAAGCAGTCCATCGGGTCGGCGCAGGGCGGTTTCGGCAGGGGGGAACGGCGAATCCGGCGTATCGGCCAGGCGCCAGGGCAGCGGACGGGTCATGCCGACAGTGTATGCGTCGTGGCGGGCGGCGATGTCTGGCACCATCGTAGCGACATCGGCAAGGAGCCCCCGTCATGAGCGACCCGGTCACCGACATCCTCGATCTGCACGAACTGCCGCGCACACGCAATGACAGCCTGGGGCTGCTGCTGACCCTGGCCAGCGAGGACCGGCCCGCGCTGGGCGCCCTGATGCTGCAGGCGCTTGCCCGGCGCTCGCCCGCCTCGGCGTTCCTCGACACCGCCCTGGACCTGCTGCCGGACGCTGCGGTGCTGCCGGTCTGTGCCGATGCCTGGCGCCGCCATGGCAACGGTGAGCGTGGTGAGCTGCTCAGCTGCGTGCTGGAGTTCGCCAGCTACCAGGCGCCGCACGTGCTGCAGGACGACTGGGAAGCGCTGCTGGAGATCGCCATCGACGGCGACGTACAGCTGGCGGCACAGGTCTGGCAGGCGCTGCCACCGCAGATCGCGGCGCAGTGGGCGCACCGGCTGGCCGAGGCCACCGACGACCGCGAGCTGGAGCGGGCCAAGGCCGTGCTGTTGGCCAATCAGGCGCATAGCTGTGCCGCCGCCCGCGGCTACCTGGCCGACTGGAGCGATCTGGACGTGGACGTCTGGGCGCACTGGGCCGGCCTGGCCGATGCTGCCCTGCCGCGCCGGCTGCATGGCCAGCGGCCGCTGCACCTGCGCTTCGGTCGTGAACAGCATCGTGCCCAGCTGGCCGAAGTACCGAGCTGGCGCAAGAGGATCTGGCGGCTGCATCCCACCTGGCATGGCGGTCAGGTGCTTCATACCGGCCGCATGGGCGGTCCGCTGGACACGCTGTGCGGTGGCTGTCACTCGCCGCTGCAGCGCCTGTTGCAGACCGATGCTGCCGCGCTGCAGCCGGGCGCGGAAGGAGAGATCACGCTCGGGCTGTGCCTGGATTGCTGTGGATGGGAAGCGCCGCCGGTGCGCTTCTATCGCCACGATGCCGACGGTCTGCCGAGCTGCCACCCCAGCCAGCACCGTGAGGTGCCGGGCATGCCCACCGACAGCGGTGACCTGATGCAGGCCGAGGTCGGCCTTGCGGCCCTGGAAAGCGATCGCTGGCAACAGCAGGACTGGGGCCAGTCCAACGACCGGCAGAACCTGTCACGCGTGGGTGGCATGCCCAGCTGGGTGCAGAGTGCGCAGTATCCGGCGTGCATCGATTGCGGCGAGCAGATGCCGTTCGTGATGCAGCTGGATTCGACGCTGCCGACCACGGCCGAAGGCGCGCTGCTGTGGGGCAGCGGCGGCATGCTCTATACGTTCTGGTGCGCGACGTGCCGGGTGAGTGGGCACTTCTGGCAGTGCACCTGAGCACCGCGCGCCCGGCATCGGCCCGGCAGAAGCCCATCCGGATTGGTGCGCGTTACGACGCTGTGCGGAACGGCCCATGCCCCTGCAGTTCCTGCTGGTAGCGCCGCACATCGCGCCGCTCCTGCCGACACCAGTCCCGTAACGCGTCGGCGAAGTCTGTATCGGCCACCCAGTGCCGGCTGCGCACCAGCGTGGGCAGGAAGCCGCGGGCCAGCTTGTGCTCGCCCTGCGCGCCGGGCTCGAAGCGGGTCAGCCCCTCGCGCAGGCAGTACTCGATGCCCTGGTAGTAGCACGCCTCGAAGTGCAGGCCGGGCAGGGTAGCGCCGCCCCAGTAACGCCCGTACAGGGTGTCGCCCCCGCGCAGGCACAGTGCGCCGGCAATCGGCGCGCCGTCCAGCTCGGCCAGGAACAGCACCAGCCCGCGCCCCAGTGATATCGCCAGGTGGCGCAGGAACGCCTCGGTCAGTGCCGGCGCATTGCCGTATTCGAGGAAGGTCTGCAGGTAGAAGCGGTACATCGCCTGCAGATCGGCGCGGCCGGCCTCGTCGCCATGCACCACGCGGAAGGTGATGCCCTGGCGGGCGACCTTGGCGCGTTCCTGGCGAATGTTCTTGCGGTGCTTGTGGTCCATCGCGGCGAGGAACTGCTCGAACGTGGACCAGTCGCCCGGGTTCTGCCACTGGAACTGCACATCCTCGCGCAGCAGCCAGTCCTCGCCGAACGCAGCCTCGTCGCTGGCGGTATGGAAATTGACGTGCGCCGAAGAGACCCCCAGCGCCGGCATCTGCTCGCGCAGCGCCGACAGCAACGTGGCGCGCTCTGAATCGTGACGGGCCAGCAGGCGAGGGCCGGTCACCGGCGAGTACGGCGCCGCGCCCAGCCACTTCGGGTAGTAGTCGCGGCCGTGGCGGGCATAGGCGTTGGCCCAGGCATGGTCGAACACGAACTCGCCGTGCGAGTTGGTTTTCAGGTAGCCGGGGATCGCGCCGACCAGCGTCTCGCCCTCCCACAGCGTGAAATGCCGGGGCTGCCAGCCCCAGTCCTCGCGCAGGCAGCCGTGCTGTTCCAGCCCGGACAGGAAGGCGTGGCTGACGAAGGGGTTGCGGCCGTCGTGCAGGGCATCCCAGTCGGTGGCGGCAATGGACTGCAGGGAGTCGAGGAAGTGGGCAGAGGGCATGGTTGGGAAGGATAGGCCAGGTGGATCGCGAACGGTGTTGGCGGGGCTGGGCCGGATTGTTCTGGTTGGGGGTGAGGAAAGTTTGAATTCTCCCTGCCTGTGCGTTGGGTGCGGAATCACTGGCGCACGGCTGGGCAGGGTGGCGGGGCGCTGCATGAGCGGCGTGTATCCCACGACATGGAGGAATCAACAATGAAGGGATTGAAACTTGCAACTATCGTGGCCGCGTGCGGCCTGTTCTTTGCGTTTCCTGTTTTGGCTTCCGCGGCCGAGGCCTCGAGGCCTGCGGAAGATCCGGGCGCCTATGCAGAGTTGGTGGCGCTGCTTGAGCGCGAAATTTCCGCGCGGTTGACACGCCATCTGCAAGAGAATGGCAGGTTGCGCCAAGTGACTGTGAGCGTAGCGGTAGATCCGCAAAAGCGCAGAATGGTCGTCGACTTCGGCTCCGGATACCTTCCGGGCAATGACCAGAACTATGGAGAGCTCTTCCTCATACCGCTGGCCGCTGATCTTCGGCACTACTCCAATCAGGCGGGCCTGGAAATCCTGGACGTGGAATTCCTTTTTCAGGGCAAGCCAATGGAGGCGCATTTCCCGGAAGATCACCCTGCGCCAAGAACGACGAAATCCCGATCCGCGCACACGCAGGCTCTGGTTTCCTCAAGTCATGGGTACATTGCCTTGCATCCCAGCAGGGCGTGGGAATTTCAACGACCGGCCCCGCTCGGACTACAGGAGGATGTACTTAGCCCGACATACGGAGACGAACTGCAGGGCTTGCTGGAGCAACGAAGCGGATTGGTCGTGCATCGAGCGCGCAGTCGTTCCACGGACCCGCATCCGGAGTCGGGCCACCCTTGGGAACATATGTCCGCCAGGTATCACTTGAAAGCGCTCCTCCCTGAACGTGCCGACATCTGGAATGAGCTGCCAAACAGCGCCGACAGCGATCGTGAAGTCAAGGAAGACATTCGTACTCGCCCCAATTACGCCAATCATCTCGGTGTGGATGTGATGCTGAGTCTGCACACAAACGGAAACTCAGCCCCCAGCGTTCGTGGTGCCGAGGTCTATCACCATCGTGCCAAGCCTGAAGACAAGGCGCTGGGTGACAGCATCCTGTGCGGGATGAGAGAACTGATCCACGCCCAACCGGGGTACGAGAACTTTCCTGTTCGAGCCGAATCGGCTGCTGATGGGCACGGCGAGAACCGCATTGGGAAGATGCCCTCGGTGATCATCGAAACCGCCTACCACTCCAATCCTGACGATGTGGCTGCCTTGCAGGACCCCGTCTTTCGCTCGGCGTCCATGAAAGGGGTGGAGAAGGGCTATCGCCTGTGGGCGACGGGGAAGGCGTGCGAGCCGCTGTCCGGGCAGCCGATCGCAGATGTCGACGTCCCATCCGGCGACTCGCGCGAGGTGGACGTGGCGTTTGCGGGCCATCCGCAATTCCCGATCAGCCTGATCACCCGCAATACGCTGTGCCCATCAGGGTGGGGCTGCAGCGGACGGACGGTGGTCATCGACGCACCTGACCAGCCCAGCAGGATGCCGCTCAGCTGCGGTCGTAACAGCGTGGGGACGCTCGGCTGGGAGACGCACGTGTTGGATGCGGACGGGGTCAAGTCGCAGCCCGTGCCTCACACCGTTCGTTGTGTTGCCGCTGCGGGCGGCCCTGATCGAAATGGCTTGCCTGAGAATACGGCTGCCGCAGGGATGTAACGAGAAAGGCCGACGCTTTCGCGTCGGCCTTTGCGTGAGTCGAGCATGGCTCGACTCTACAGAGCATAATCAGCGCTTTAGCCGGCCTTGCCCTGTGCATCCAGGTAGCGCTCGGCGTCCAAGGCGGCCATGCAGCCGAAGCCGGCCGAGGTGATCGCCTGGCGGTAGTGCTGGTCGGCCACGTCGCCGGCGGCGAACACGCCTTCCACCGAGGTCTGGGTGGCGTTGCCGCCCAGGCCCGAGCGGATTTCCAGGTAGCCGTTGTTCATGGCCAGCTGGCCGTCGAACAGCTGGGTGTTCGGGTGATGGCCGATGGCCACGAAGAAGCCGTGGGCGTCGATATCACGCGTGCTGCCGTCCAGGGTCGACTTCACCCGCACGCCGGTCACGCCGGCGTCGTTGCCCAGCACTTCTTCCACCTGGTGGTGCCAGACCGTTTCGATCTTGCCGGCGGCGACCTTGGCGAACAGCTTGTCCTGCATGATCTTTTCCGCCTTCAGGGTGTCGCGGCGGTGGACCAGGTAGACCTTGCGGGCGATGTTGGACAGGTACAGGGCTTCCTCGACGGCGGTGTTGCCGCCGCCGACCACGACCACGTCCTGGTCGCGGTAGAAGAAGCCGTCACAGGTGGCACAGGCCGACACGCCACGCCCCTTGAACGCCTCTTCGGTCGGGATGCCCAGGTACTTGGCGGTGGCGCCGGTGGAAATGATCAGGGCGTCACAGGTGTACTCATGGCTGTCACCGATCAGCTTGAACGGGCGCTGCGACAGGTCCGCGGTGTGGATGTGGTCGAAGATGACCTCGGTCTCGAAACGCTCGGCGTGGGCCTGCATGCGCGCCATCAGGTCCGGACCCATCAGGCCATGGGCGTCACCCGGCCAGTTGTCCACCTCGGTGGTGGTCATCAGCTGGCCACCCTGCTGCAGGCCGGTGATGACGACCGGCTTCAGGTTGGCGCGGGCGGCGTAGACGGCGGCGGTCCAGCCGGCCGGGCCGGAACCGAGGATGACGAGGCGCTGGTGACGGGAGGGCAGGCTGGTGCTCATGTAAACTCGCGAAAAGGTAGATGGGACAAGGCACTGGCGATGTTTGCGCAGTGTCCTCGGCTGGTCATAGAGTGGCGGCTGGGGCAGGGCGATTCAAGCCGATGAACAGAACGCCGTCACCCACGGGTGATTTCGGCGCCGCTCCGCGGCCGTGTCGGGGCGGATAACTGAAAACTGACGCCGTCTCGTTTATTATCAAACACTAACAGCGCATTCCAAAGGTATGGTCTAAGGTGGCGAAGCAGGTCCCCGAACGCTCCAGGTCCGACGACAAAAAGGCATCGCGTCGCTCGGCGGCAGCGGCCACGACCGACAATCCCCGCCGTCAGCGCCTCTGGCGCGACCTGGGTCTGATCGCCATCGCGCCGGCGCTGCTGTATCTGGCCGCCAGCCTGTTCACCTATTCAGCCACCGACCCGGGCTGGTCGCACACCGGCAGCGTGGTCGCGCCGGTGCACAACATGGGCGGCCGCGCCGGGGCATGGATCGCCGATGTGCTGCTGCAGTTGTTCGGCTACATCGCCTTCCTGCTGCCGGTGGTGCTGGGCGCGCTGGCGTGGATCGCGATGTTCGGGCTCAAGCGCGAGAGCAAGGGCGAGAACGACCTGGATCCGGCGCTGCGTCTGGTCGGCCTGGTCGGCTTCCTGATCGCCGGCACCGGCTTCCTGCATGTGCGGCTGTTCAGTGGCGATGTCTCCAGTGCCGGCGGCATCCTCGGCAAGCTGGTCGGCAATTCGCTCACGGTCGGCTTCGGTGCGCTGGGTGCGAACCTGTTCGTGCTGGTGCTGCTGCTGGCCTCGATCACCCTGGCCACCGGCCTGTCCTGGTTCACGGTGATGGAAAAGATCGGCCGCGGCGTGATGTCGCTGGCGCCGTTGCTGGAGCGCAAGAAGGAACAGGCCACCGAATGGCAGCAGACCCGCGCGCTGCGCGAGGAACGCCAGGAAGTGCGCAAGGCCGATGCCGAAGTTCGCGCCAAGCGCGAGCCGGTGAAGATCGAGCCGCGCCCGGAGCCGGTGATCGAGAAGAGTGACCGGGCCAAGCGTGACAACCAGATTCCGATGTTCCGCGGCGTCAACGGCGACGGTTCGGACCTGCCGCCGCTGGCCCTGCTCGACGACCCCAAGCCGCAGCCGGTGGGCTATGACAAGGACACCCTGGATGTCCTGTCGCGGCAGATCGAGTTCAAGCTGAAGGATTTCCGCATCGACGCCCAGGTGGTCGCGGCCAATCCGGGCCCGGTCATCACCCGCTTCGAGATCGAGCCGGCACCGGGCATCAAGGTCAGCCAGATCAGCTCGCTGGACAAGGACATCGCGCGCGGCCTGTCGGTGAAGTCGGTGCGCGTGGTCGATGTGATTCCCGGCAAGTCGGTGATCGGCCTGGAAATCCCCAACGTCACCCGCGAGATGATCTACCTGTCCGAGCTGCTGCGCTCGAAGGAGTACGACAAGTCGGCCAGCGTGCTGACCCTGGCGCTGGGCAAGGACATCGCCGGCCGTTCGACCGTGGCCGACCTGGCGCGCATGCCGCACCTGCTGGTGGCCGGTACCACCGGTTCGGGCAAGTCGGTGGCGGTCAACGCCATGGTGCTCAGCCTGCTGTTCAAGGCCTCGCCGAAGGACCTGCGGATGCTGATGATCGACCCGAAGATGCTCGAGCTGAGCGTCTACCAGGGCATCCCGCATCTGCTGGCGCCGGTGGTCACCGACATGAAGGAGGCCGCCAACGGCCTGCGATGGTGCGTGGCCGAGATGGAGCGGCGCTACAAGCTGATGAGCGCGGTGGGCGTGCGCAACCTGGCCGGCTTCAACAAGAAGGTGAAGGACGCCCAGGACGCCGGCCAGCCGTTGATGGACCCGCTGTTCAAGCCGAACCCGGAACTGGGCGAGGCGCCGCGCCCGCTGGAGACGCTGCCGTTCATCGTCATCTTCATCGACGAATTCGCCGACATGATGATGATCGTCGGCAAGAAGGTGGAAGAGCTGATCGCCCGTCTGGCACAGAAAGCGCGTGCGGCCGGCATCCACCTGATCCTGGCCACCCAGCGTCCGTCGGTGGACGTCATCACCGGCCTGATCAAGGCCAACATCCCGACCCGCATCGCGTTCCAGGTCAGCTCGAAGATCGACTCGCGCACCATCCTGGACCAGTCCGGCGCGGAAACCCTGCTCGGCCACGGCGACATGCTGTACCTGCCGCCGGGCACGGCCATGCCGGAGCGCGTGCACGGCGCCTTCGTGTCCGATGACGAAGTGCATCGGGTGGTCGAGCACCTGAAGGCGATGGGGCCGGCCGACTACATCGACGGCGTGCTGGACGAAGTGCAGACGATGGGCGATGGCGTGGTGGTGGGCGCGACCGGCCTGCCGGAAACCAGTTCCGGTGGCGACGAGTCCGATCCGCTGTACGACGAAGCGCTGCGCGTGGTCACCGAGACCCGTCGCGCCTCGATTTCCGGGGTGCAGCGCCGCCTGAAGATCGGTTACAACCGGGCCGCGCGCCTGATCGAGGCCATGGAAGCGGCCGGCGTGGTGAGTGCGCCCGAACACAATGGCGACCGCACGGTGCTGGCACCGCCGCCGCCGAAGTAAGTCCCCCGACGTCCAAGGAACCGACGCATGCTTCGACCCGCCCCCTGCCTGCTGATGCTGGCCGGCCTGCTGGCCGCCAGCCCGGCCCTGGCCGATGCGTCCGCCGGCGCCGCCGTGCCCACGCCGGCGCCACCGTCCACCAGCAGCGACGCCGAGGCCAGCAACAACTTCAGCTTCGTGCGTTACCGCGCCGACTACCAGGTGCGGCCGGATGCGGGCAACGTGCAGACCGAAACCTACGAGATCCTGCTCAAGACCAAGGCGGCGGTGGAGCAGTTCAGCCAGGTGCGGCTGAGCTACAGCGAGAAGATGGAAACGCTGGAAGTGGTCAACGCCTATACGCTGACCGCCGATGGCCAGCGCCGTGACGTGCCGGCCGATCGCATCTATACCCAGGAAAGCTATTCCAGCGCCTCGGCAGCGATGTACGCCGACCGCAAGGTGCGGGTGATCGTGTTTCCCAACCTGGCGCCGGGCACGCGACTGTCCTACCAGGTGCGGCGCACCCAGCTGACGCCGTACTTCCCCGGCTATTTCGGCCTGTGGGAGACCTTCAATGTGTTCACCCAGTACGACGATGCCGAGGTGACCCTGAGTGCGCCGGCCAACCTGCCGATGTACGTGGACAGCCGCGGCGTGCAGGGCAGTGACCGCCCGCTGGTGAAGAACGGGCAGGCGCAGTGGCGCTGGCGCTACCAGCGGCGCGAGGCGATGCAGGCACAGAACTGGTCGGCGGCGGTCTGGGAGTTCGGGCCGAACATCATGGCCAGCACCTACAGGGACTGGGCGCAGATGGGGCGGGCGTACCAGCTCAAGGCCGGGCAGGCCGCGCAGGTGACCGCGGACATCCAGGCGCTGGCCGACCAGGTGACCGCCGGCATCAGCGATCGCCGCGCGCAGGCCGATGCGCTCTACCGTTGGGTCGCGCAGAACATCCGCTATGTAGCGGTGTACCTGGGCAATGGCGGACTGGAGCCGAACAGCGCGCAGAGCATCCTCGACAACCACTACGGCGACTGCAAGGACCATGTGGCGATCCTGGAGGCGCTGCTGGCCGCCAAGGGCATCGCCAGTTCGCCGGTGCTGATCGGTGCCGGCGGTGGGCCGACCCTGCCGAAGATCCCGGTGCTCGGCCGCTTCAACCACGCCATCACCTACGTGCCCGAGTTCGACCTGTACCTGGATTCGACCAGTGCCTGGGCGCGTTTCGGCCAGTTGCCCGACAGCGACCTCGGCGCACCGGTGCTGCACACCCGCGATGCCACCGTCTCGCGCACGCCGGCAAACGACCCGCAGCGCAACGCGACGGTCATGGAGGTGCGCTTCAGCTTCGATGCCCAGGGCAACCTGCAGGGCGAGACGGTGCCGCAGCTGAGCGACAACGCCGAGATCGGCATGCGCGCGCAGTTCGCCCAGCTCAACGCGCAGAACCGTGCCCGCGCCGAAGAATCGATCATGGCCGCATCCGGTTTCGATGGGCGGGGCCAGCTTCAGCTGCAGGGCGTGCCGGTCGACCTGACCCGCCCGTTCGGCTACCGCATGGCCTTCCAGGCCGAAGACTACGTCGACTTCGGCGTGGCCGGCGGCATGGCCGTGCCCGATCCGCCGGGCGGCGAGTCGGTGCGGGGCCTGTATGCCACCGCATCGGCGCCGGACAACGAAACGCCGTTCTACTGCTATGCCAGCCTGCGCGAGGAAACCTATCGCCTGCAGTTCCCGGCCAATGCGCCGATCATCGCCATTCCGCAGAGCCAGCACTTCAGCAACGCGGCCGGGGACTACCGGGTCGACTGGCGCCGGCAGGGGCAGGAAGTGACGGTGCACCATCGCCTGCAGCAGAACGCGGTACGCGGTGCCGACGCCCTGTGCCAGCCGCAGGACTATGCCGCGTTCCGCGCGCTGTACCGCGAGGTCCGTCGCGGCTTCCGCGGCCAGGTGCTGTACGGCAAGCTGCCGGGCTCCGGCGGCTGAATCGCCGATGGACATTCAGGGCGGCATAATGTCGCCCTGATCGCCCATTCATCTTTTGCCGGGCACACTGGCCCCAACCTTCCTGGCCACAGCGCCCACAGGATTCCTGCATGAACATCCGTCTGAGCCGTTTCCTCGCCACCACCACCCTGGCCGTGGCCTGTGCTGCCGCCGGCAGCGCCTGGGCCGGTGCCCGCGACGACCTGAAAACCTTCACCAGTGGCCTGAAGGGGCTGGATGGGCAGTTCAGCCAGCAGGTGTTCGACAGCCGCGGCAAGGTGAAGGAGTCGACCAGTGGCCGGGTGGCACTGTCGGCGCCGCGCCTGTTCCGCTGGGAATACGTGCGCCCGCACGAGCAGCTGATCGTGGCCGACGGCAAGAAGGTCTGGATGTACGAGCCGGACCTGGAGCAGGCCACCGTGCGCGAGCAGGGCAAGGAAGAGCAGAACAGCCCGCTGACCGCGCTGATCAACCCGGCGCTGCTGGAGCAGCAGTACGACGTCAGCGAAGAGGCCGCACAGCGTGACGGCCTGCAGTGGCTGTCGCTGTCGCCGAAGCGCGAGACCGAGGCCAGCTTCCAGTACGCCGCGCTCGGCTTCAACGCCCAGGGCCTGGCCAAGATGGAGATCACTGATGCCGTCGGCCAGCGCACCGTGATCAGCTTCAGCGGCTGGAAGCGCAACCCGGGCTTCGCTGCCGGCACCTTCAGCTTCACCCCGCCGAAGGGCACCGACGTCATCGGCAACTGATCGGGGGCGCCGGGCGTGGCCCGGCGCTACCTGCTCTGGTGGGTGTCAACCGGCACCGCCTTGGTGGGTGTCAACCTTGGTTGACACGCTTTTGATCTGCCGGCCAGCGGCCGGCACTACCAGACATCGTGTCCCGCCCGCCGGGCACGGCCCGGCGCTACCGCGATCCGACCTGACCCGCTCTGGTAGGTGCCAACCTTGGTTGGCGCGCTTTCGGCCGGCTCATCCGTTGTCCGGATGAACGATCACCTGCCACTCGGCACCATCAAATCGCATCAGGTCCCAGGGCGTCAGCACCCACAGCACGCTACCGGCGGAACTGATGTCAACGATCGTCGCATCTCTCAGCTCTTCGGGGAGGCCTTCCAGCAAGGGCTCAACTACGCCGGTTTCGAGGCTGTAGACGTACAGGCCTCCATTCTCCGAGCCGATATAAACCTCTTGATTGTGCTGACACGCGGAGTTGAAGGTGATCTCTTCACTGATGTCGTGCCGTAGACGCTCAAATCCAGAGGAAATGTCGCCCGTAACGATGGTGCCTTCGGTGCCGACGATAACGAGGTGGCCCTGCTCAGTCCTGCAGGCATTCAGCAGCACCGCAGTGGTGACGGGCTCTGAGTGTGTCCAGTCAAGGCCGTCCCAGTGCGCAATCAGGCCATGGGAGCCGATGGCGTAGAGGTCAGTAAAGCCCGTTCCGCAGAGATCGTTCACGCTGCCGACGTGGAACTCTGCGAGCCGCTGGTTGAATCCTCCTTTCCCCCGGACATTGGTCATGTACGCGCGCCAATCCGCGTATCTCCGGCGAAGCTCTGCGTCGCGTTCCTGGGGGGCTGTAGGAAGTGCGGGAACATCGCCGAGCTCGAGCAGGTGGCTGGAGTAGTCGCGCCAGCACTCGAAGTCATCCAGGTCCGACTCGTCGTCGTCTTCCTTGCACAAGGCAGTCGCGAAATGGGTTGGAAGCTGCTGCCATCCGCCTTCGCCCCGATGATGGATCTGTCCTCCTGTGCCACCGCAGAACAGGTCGTCTCCCAGCAACCGCATGCAGGTAAGGCCTCCGCAGAAGTCGGTGCCTTCAGCCGAGACGTGCTCGATGGTGGCGCCAGCACGTGAATAGTCTTCCAGCTGTCCATAGAAATCCAGGGCGAGCACGCGACGAGGACGACCGCCTTCTTCGTCCGGGACAACCTGCGTGGACACGACTTGGAAGTCCTGCAGATCGTGGTGGAACCACTCTTCCTTCGCGGTGCGGCTGAAAATGAACATCCGGGAAGGCGGGCCGGGATCCGGATCGTAGTACTCGTGGCCTGGCCCAATTGCCGCGGCCAGATAGTAGATATCTGCGTCGACCGCGCAGCCCGCAATGAATTCCAGGGCGTTGGATTCGGGATCGCGCACGCCATTGCTCCTTGACGGTTGAACTGCGGATCTTCGGTCACTGCTTTGCGGCACGGAATGTCTCAGGGAAATGGGTCTATTCGAATCAGTGGTTTACTGTCGAACCGTGGCACTGGGTTCGGTCCATTTCCGACAGCTTGCGGGGCTGCCGGCCAGCGGCCGGCATTACCGGAGATGGCGTTCGGCCCGCCGGGCAGGGCCCGGCGCTACCGAGGGGTGGCGCGGTACAATGACCGGGTGCCAAGACATCGTTCCACTTCCTTCCCAGGCCCCGATCTGTTGAGCGTTGATCGGGAACACATGCGCCCGCTGGCCGAGCGCATGCGCCCGCGCACCCTCGACGAAATGGTCGGGCAGAAGCGCCTGCTGGCGCCGGACAGCGCGCTGCGCCGCGCGGTCGAATCCGGCCGCGTGCATTCGATGATCCTGTGGGGGCCGCCCGGTTGCGGCAAGACCACGCTGGCGCTGCTGCTGGCCGAGTATTCCGACGCCGAATTCCGCGCCATCTCCGCCGTGCTGTCCGGCCTGCCGGAAGTGCGCCAGGTGCTGGCCGAGGCGGCGCAGCGTTTCGCCGAAGGCCGGCGCACCGTGCTGTTCGTGGACGAGGTGCACCGCTTCAACAAGTCGCAGCAGGACGCCTTCCTGCCGCACATCGAGCGCGGCACCATCCTGTTCGTCGGTGCCACCACCGAGAACCCCTCGTTTGAATTGAACTCGGCATTGCTGTCGCGCTGCCGCGTGCATGTGCTGGAGGGCGTTTCACCGACCGACATCGTTGAAGCGCTGCAGCGCGCCCTGGGGGACCGCGAGCGTGGCCTCGGCGAGGCGGGCATCGACGTCGCCCCCGAGCTGCTGCTGGAGATCGCCACCGCCGCCGATGGCGACGTGCGGCGTGCGCTGACCCTGCTGGAGATCGCCGCCGAACTGGCGGGCGGGGAGGGCGGTCGCATCACCCCGCAGACGCTGACCCAGGTGCTGGCCGACCGCACCCGCCGCTTCGACAAGGGTGGCGAGCAGTTCTACGACCAGATCTCGGCGCTGCACAAATCCGTGCGCAGCTCCAACCCCGATGCCGCGCTGTACTGGCTGACCCGCATGCTCGATGGCGGCTGTGATCCGTCCTACCTGGCGCGCCGGCTGACCCGCATGGCCATCGAAGATATCGGCCTGGCCGACCCGCGCGCGCAGAGCATGGCGCTGGAGGCCTGGGACATCTACGAGCGGCTGGGCAGCCCGGAGGGCGAGCTCGCCTTTGCGCAGCTGGTGCTGTACCTGGCGAGCACCGCCAAGTCGAACGCCGGCTACGCAGCCTTCAACCAGGCCAAGGCCGATGTGCGCCAGAGCGGCACCGAAGAAGTGCCGCTGCACCTGCGCAATGCGCCGACCAAGCTGATGAAGGAGCTGGGCTATGGCGCCGAGTACCAGTACGACCACGACGCCGAGGGCGGCATCGCACTGGACCAGACCGGTTTCCCGGATGCGATGGGCGAGCGCGTGTACTACAACCCGGTGCCGCGCGGCCTGGAGATCAAGCTGAAGGAAAAGCTGGACCGGTTGCGCGCCGAGCGTGAAGCGGCGCGGGCCGCGAAAGGCCGCTGACTCTACAATCGGATCGTTCCCCGTTCGCGTTTGATCACGATCGGCACGCCCAGCGCTTTCTCCGCTTCACGCGCTGCGGTCTGGTAGCGCGAGAACTTCGCATCAGCCGCTGCACCTACCTCCAGCTGGCCGTTTACCGCGTCGACAGACATGCCATCCGGATCCGGGAACCACCGATCCAGCGTCCGGGCACCGAGGATGGTTCTGAGATCCTTGCTCGAATACAGGCTGCCTGAAACGAAGCTGACGGTAATGTCGCCGCGCGGCCACTGCATCGTGCGCGTCCTGTAACGGGCGTCGCCTTTCAGCAGCACGACAACCTGCAGCGGATCGCAGGAAACGCGGCGGCCTGCATAGGTTTCTGGAAACGCTACCCTCAGTCGCGCGGTGACCCCGGCCAGCTGGCGCTCCAGTGCCTGTTGGTCGGGGCAGGGGGTGATCTGCACGCCATCGAAGCCGATGCGGTCGCCGCGATCAGCAGTGCAGGCTGTCGCGCACAGGGTCATTGCGCACACAAGTGCAGCTGCGGCGTAGCGCCGTGGCGAGGCGGCGGGGCGAGGCGGCGTATGCATGGATGCAGTATGCCTGTCCCAGCGGCGCTGGGTGATTCGCTGGAATTGTCGTATGTCTGCCCATTTGGCACACTGCGCGCCTTCTTTTCCCAAGGACGTTCCTGCCATGGACCAGCTCATCCTGCCGTTGAAGCGTTACGCCCAGTTCGATGGTCGTGCCAACCGTCGCGAATACTGGATGTTCCAGCTGTTCATGCTGATCGTCTCGGTGGTGCTGATGGTGCCGATGATCACTGCGCTGGTGATGCAGTCCGATGGCCTGGGCATCGCATCGATCATCCTGTTTGTCCTGTTCTGGCTGGCCACCCTGCTGCCGGTCATCGCCGTCACCGTGCGCCGCCTGCACGACTGCAACCAGTCTGGCTGGCTGTACCTGCTGGCCTTCATCCCGTTTGGCGGCCTGGTGATCTTCGTGTTCACGCTGCTGCCGGGCACGCCGGAAGCAAACCAGTACGGCCCGGTGCCGCCGGAATTCGGCTGAGTCCCTGCGTGGCGTGGTCGCCGGGCATGGCCCGGCGCTACCACTGGCGCGCGGCCCCCTGGGTCGCGCGCGCGATACACAGTGTGACGTGTGATCGATGTGATAATCATTCGCGTTTAAGGTAGACTGCGGTCCCTTGATGAAGAGGCGGCAGCGCCCGCCGCATCCGTCACCCATGATGTTTTCCGCACGCTCCTTCGGCTGCCTGGCCGCCCTGATGATGGGGGTCCTGATGGCCACGCCCTACGCCCATGCGCAGCAGCGCAATCCGCTGCAGAAGATCGGCCATACCGTGCTCGACGAGCCGGCCGCCAGCTATCGCTTCGAAACCTTCGTGGTGGACAGTCCTGACCAGCAGCGGCGCTGGCGGGTGAATCTGGCGATTCCGGCCAAGGCGGGAAAGACCCCGGCGCCGGTGCTGTACGCGCTGGACGGCAATGCGGTGGCCATGGTGCTCGACCAGCCGCTGCTGGCCGAACTGGCCGCGCGCAAGGTGCCGCCGGTGCTGGTGCTGATCGGCTACGACAATGACCTGCGCATCGACTCGAAGGCGCGCACCCGTGACTACACCGCGTGGATCGATCGCGCCGACGACGAAAGCGGGGCGACCCAGGCGGCCGGTGGCGGCGCTGCGGCATTCCTGGACGTGATCGAGCGCCGCATCAAGCCCGAAGTCGAGCGCCGTGCGCGCATCGATACCCAGCAGCAGGCGCTGTGGGGGCATTCGCTGGGCGGGCTGTTCGTGCTCAACACGCTGTACACGCGGCCGGCCGCATTCCAGTCCTATCTCGCGGCCAGCCCGTCGCTGTGGTGGAGCCAGGGCGCAGCGCTGGGCGATCCGGAACTGCAGTTCGTGCAGAACGTGCACGGCCAGCCGGCGAAGCTCTGGCTGATGCTGGGCGGTGCCGAGCGTGTGGGTGATCGCGGCAAGCGTGATATGAGCAATCCGCGCGTGGTCGCGCACCTGCGCCGGATCGGCGCGGCCACCCCGGACGCGGCGATGCAGTTGTCCGAACGGCTGCGCAAGGTGCCGGGACTGAGTGTGCAGTACCGCGAATTCCCCGGCCTCGGTCACGGCCCGATGCTGCCGGCCTCGTTCCATGCCGCGCTGCATGAGCTGTACAACGTGGCCGACCGCAGCGCCGGCGACGGCGTGTCCACGGGCGGTGACAACACCGCTGACTGACGCTTTCGCGCGGCGGTGCCGCGCGCCCCCACTACCCAGGCAGTGCTGTCGACGCACAGCGGCCCAGGCAACCGATGAATCCCGCGCCGCGTGGCGCGGCCTACGTGTGCAAGGAGCCTTCCATGTCGTTCCGTCCGTCGTTCCGCCTCACTTCCCTGGCCGCTGGCCTGCTGCTGGCGGTGACCGCCACCGCCCAGCCGGTCTTCGACCAGCCGGTCAACGCCACCTTCAAGGGCCAGGTTGTCTCACGCGGTGAGAATGTGGTGCCCGGCAGCACCGCCGATGTCACCGGCCGCGGCTTCGTGCCGGGTCAGCAGGTCAGCCTGCTGCGTGGCGACACCGTGCTCAACAGCCAGCCGGTCGTGGTCGATGCCGATGGCAACTTCAAGACCCAGCTGGCAATCCCGGCCGACGCCGTGCCGGGCACCCACCCGGTGGTGGTGCGCGCCAGCCAGCCGGCGGCGGCGACGGTGCTGAAGCTGCGTGTTTCGCCGCAGCTGCCGCTGTCCGGGCAGGCCGGCTTCACCACCCAGTCCAACAAGCTGGTGCCCGGGCTGTACCAGTCGGCGTACAGCGCTGCCAGCAACGCCCTGTTCGTCACCTCGGCGGTGGGCCGCCCGCCGGTGACCCAGTCGCAGCTGCTGAAGCTGGACCCGAAGTCGCTGAAGGTGACCAAGGCGATCACCCCGGCGCAGGTGCCGGGCAGCACCAACGGCGCGGTGTACGCGGTCTACGGCGTCGGCGTGGATGACACCAATGGCAACGTCTGGGTCACCAATACCCGCCAGAACTCCATCGCGGTCTATCGCCAGAAGGATCTCTCGCTGGTCCACCAGTTCCCGGTCGATGCCGTGCCGCATGCGCGCGACGTGGTGGTCGATGGCACCCACGGCAAGGTGTTCGCGTCGGCCACGGGCGAGGACCACCTGTCGGTGTTCGATGCCAGGACCTTCAAGGAACTGCCGGCGGTCACGCTGGAATCCGGCGTGGATGACGGGAAGTTCACCCCGATGAGCCTGGTGCTGGACGAGAAGGGCGGCAAGCTGTTCACCGTCAGCATCGGCACTCCGGAAGCGGCGGTGATCGATGTGGCCAGCGGCAAGGTCGACAAGGTGATCGACCTGGGCAACTCGATCAGCGCCTCCGGCGTGGCCTTCGACGCGGCGCGCAACCGCCTGTACGTGGCCTCGCAGGGTACCGACAACCTGCTGATCGTCGACGTGGCCGCCGGCAAGGTGCTGCACGACGTGCCGGTCGGCGCCGGCGCGCTGAACGTCGCCTTCGACGATGCCTCCGGCCTGGCTTATGTGAGCAATCGCGGCGCCGGCACCGTCACCGTGGTCAACGGCGATGGCAAGGTGGTCGCCAACCTCGATGGCGGTACGCTGCCGAACCATGTCCGTGCCGATGGCAAGGGCAACGTGTTCGCGGTGAACAAGTCGCGCGGCGCCGAAGACCCGAAGGGTGACCGCATCACCCGCATCACCCCGAAGCAGTAAGTCACAGGGCAGGGCGGCGCAGGTGCCGCCCTGCCAGCAAGGAGAACGAGCATGAACATCGCGTCCCGTCTGCGCCTGTGTGCGCTTCCGCTGGCGGTTTCGCTGGCACTGGCTGCCTGCGGCGGCTCGCCGGCACCGTCCGATGCCGCCACGCCGGCGGGGGCGCCCGCCGCAACGGCAGCGGCCGACGCCGCGCTGCCGGCAGGCTGGCAGCGGGTCGCGGGTGCGGACGTGCCGTCCCTGCAGGACCAGAAGGCCTCCCTGCCGGCCAAGGTGCAGTCCGATGATGGCGCCGAAGTCGAGGTGGTCGACGCCAGCCGCATCATCGCCGGCGGCGACGATGTCATCGCCGTGCTTGAGGCCCTGGGCGCGGGCAAGCAGGTCTTTGCCGCGCCGACCAACACCACCACCCAGGCCGGCTTGGCGGCACCGCACCAGTTCCTGTTCAACCGCACCACCGGTGTCGAGGGCGTGCTGAGCCTGAAGGGCTCGCTGTTCCTGGGCAACAGCCTGCGCCGCCATACCGAGCTGGCGAAGAAGCTGCGGGAAGTGGGCGAGCCGGCGGTGGTGATCGACGATCTGCAGCCGGCCCCGGACAAGGTGCGCAAGATCGCCAGCGCGATCGGCCTGGCCGATGCCGGGCAGACACTGGCCACGCAGCTGCAGCGCCAGCTGGACGAGGCCGCCGCCATCGGCAAGACACTCAAGCACGCCCCGCGCATCATCCATGTTTCGGCCACCGGTGCAGGGGGCCTGCCCACCGTCGCCGGTGCCGACAGCGCCTCGGCGCAGCTGATGGCGCTGGCCGGTGGCGTCAACATCGGCACCGAGGCGGGGGTGAAGAACTACTCGCAGCTGAGCAATGAAGGCGTGGTGGCTGCGGCCCCGGAAGTGATCCTGGTTACCGAGCATGACCTGCAGCAGTTCGGTGGCGCCGAAGGGCTGTGGAAGGCGTATCCCACCCTGAAGCAGACCCCGGCCGGTGCGGCCAACCGGGTCTGGGTGATGCCGGACGTGCAGCTGAAATACACCAGCATCGGCTCCGGTGCCGGTGCCCTGGCCCTGGCCAAGGCCTTGGCAGCGCTGCCGCCGGCATGAGTCCTGCCGATCGCCGCCGCCGTCGTGGGCGGACGATGCTGCTGGTCGCCCTGGTTGCCCTGCTGGGCGCGGTGCTGGCCTCGTTTGCGGTGGGGCCGTTGCGCTTGCCGCCGCTGGAGGTGCTGCAGGCACTCGGAGTGAAGCTGGGCCTGCTGGACGCACAGGCGGTCAGCAGCCGCGACCTGGCCGTGGTGTGGCAGCTGCGCATTCCGCGCGCCCTGCTGGGGGCCATGGTGGGGGCAGCGCTGGCCATGGCCGGTGCCAGCCTGCAGGGGCTGTTCGGCAATCCGCTGGCCGACCCCGGCATCGTTGGCGTCAGCCAGGGCGCGGCGTTGGGCGCGGTGGCGGCCATCGTGCTCGGCGCCGCCGGCGCCGCCGGCTGGCTGGTGCCGGTCGCGGCATTCGGCGGCGGTGCCGCAGCCATTGGCCTGACCTACGCGCTGGCGCGGCCGGGCAAGGGCAGCGGCAATGCAACGCTGCTGCTGGTCGGCATCGCAATGGCCGCGTTCTGCTCGGCGCTGATCGGGTTCCTGACCTACATCGCCAACGAGAGCGAGCTGCAATCGCTGGTGTTCTGGCAGATGGGATCCCTGGCGCGCGCGAACTGGGCCGATGTGGTCGCCGTGGTGCCACTGTTCGCGGTCGGCGCCATCGCACTGCAGCGGCTGGCCACGCCGCTGGACATGCTGGCGCTGGGGGAGCGCCAGGCACAGCATCTCGGGCTCGACGTCGCGCGCACGCGGCGCCGGCTGGTCGCCTTCAGTGCGCTGCTGGTCGGTGCGGCGGTGGCGTTCGCCGGCTCGATCAGCTTCGTGGGCTTGGTGGTGCCGCACGTCGCGCGCCTGCTGGTCGGCCCGGGCCATCGCTGGCTGCTGCCGCTCTCCGGCCTGCTTGGCGCGGTGCTGATCGTGGTGGCCGATACCGCTGCGCGCACGCTTGATCCACCGGCAGAGATTCCGCTGGGCCTGTTCTCGGCGGCGCTGGGTGCGCCGTTCTTCCTGTGGCTGGTGCTGCAGCAGCGCCGCAAGGCGGTCACATGAGCGATTTCCTGCAGTTGCGCGAGGTGGTGGTGCGCCGCCAGCAGCGCGAGATCCTGCACGGCATCAGCCTGGCCTTCGCACCGGGCACGGTGACCGCGCTGGTCGGGCCCAATGGTGCCGGCAAGTCGACCCTGCTGGGGGTGGCGGCTGGTGACCTGCATGCCGACAGTGGCGACGTGCAGCTGCATGGACGTCCGCTGCGCGGCTACAAGTCCGGGCCGCTGGCGCGCGAACGTGCGGTGATGCCGCAGGAGCACGGCGTGCGCTTTGCCTTCAGCGTGGAGGAAGTGGTGGCGATGGGGCGCCTGCCGCATCCGCCCGATCCGGTCGTGGATGATGCGCAGGTGGAACGCGCGATCGATGCGGCCGAACTGCAGGCGCTGCGCCTGCGTGAGGTGCAGCAGCTGTCCGGTGGCGAATCGGCGCGCACCACGTTCGCCCGCGTGCTGGCGCAGGACACGCCGTTGATCCTGCTGGACGAGCCCACCGCGGCGCTGGACCTGCGCCATCAGGAGCGTACGCTGCGCAGCGTGCGCGCCTGCGCCGAAGCGGGCGCCTGCGTGATCGTGGTGCTGCACGACCTGAACCTGGCCGCCGGCTATGCCGATCGCATCGTGCTGCTGGAGCAGGGCAGGGTAGCCGCCGACGGTACGCCGGCGCAGGTGCTGACCGAAGACAACCTGCAGCGGGTGTACCAGCAGGATGTGGTGGTGCTGCAGCATCCGCGTCGGGGCGTGCCGCTGGTGGTGGTGACCTGAGGGTGTCGCATGCCAGACGCCCTCGTGTCAGGAATCAAGCAGAGCAGAACCGGGATCTGATCCAGAACCCAGGCAAGTGCTCCTGACCCGTTGGCGTTGACCGTGACCTGATCCGGTAAAGCGTCATGGTGCGTCGCGACGTATTATTGGCGGTTCGTTTTTCTCAAAGGACTGATCCCCATGAAGCATCGTTTCCCCCGCACCGCACTGCTGGTTTCGCTGGTTGCGACGGCGTGTACCGCCCATGCCGCCTCGACCCGCACCGTATCGATCGAGAAAACGGCCGACCAGGCCACGTCGATCGAAACGCGGCATGCCAACGGCGCAGGCGCCAAGCCTGATCTGTTCACCACGCACTACTTCACCGGTGGGGCGATGATGATGGCCTGGGGTGACCAGCGCGTGCTGCTGTTGTGCAAGAAGTCGGCGTACCTGAACCTGCCGGGCATGAAGCCTGCGGCCAGCGAGTTGCCGCTTGAGAAGCGCCAGTTGGTCGGCTACGAGGCCATGATGGCCGGTTATGGCGGCATCGCTGGCATTGCCGGGCTGGCGGATGGTTCGGTCGAAGTGGCCGATGATGGTAGCGAAGTGCGTCGCCGTGCCGAGCGTCCGTGGGCCTACGGCACTGAACGCTACGATGTGATCAGCCAGCGCATGCCGGGTGGCGCGCTGCGCGTACGCGTCCTGAAGACCGAAACGGTGAACACTGCGAAGCCGTCGAAGCCGGGCGCCACCTTCAGCAGCGATGAGGATCAGGCCGCGCGCCTGGCCGAGCTGGGCGCGGTGGGCAGCTGGACCGAGATCACGATGTACGACTCGCCCAAGCGCGGCGCAGTTGATCCGGCCTTCTCGCTGAAGGACTGGGTGTCGGTAACCGGTGATCATGCCGCCACGGTGGGTGAAGCCCGCCGGATCAACGGCTGCGAGTGATTGCCTCGGCAAGCCTTATCGTTCCATCCATGCGCGCAATATTCACTTGCGCGCCCGAATGGAAGGTCTAGAATGCGCCCCATGAACCGGATGCCGCTCCTGAAGTTTTTCACCCTGACCCGCGCAAGCGCGGAACGGGCGTGCCTGCCTGGAGTGCCACGGGGCCGTTGATCCGGCCGTCGATGGACCATCCACAGAGCGCCCTCCGGGGCGCTCTTTTCGTTTCCGACATTCCCATTTCCACAACCCGCTGTACCGCAAGGAGAACGTGCCATGCACCAGATCGCCGAGACCGAACGCTAGCCGCGCACCCTGCCGCCAACCGGGGTGTGCGGCCCCTGGAGTTGGCTTTGCAGGAACCTTTCTCATGAACACCCAAGTCCTTTCCCGCCGTCGCAACCTTGGCATCATTGCCCACATCGACGCCGGCAAGACCACGCTGACCGAACGCCTGCTGTGGAAAAGCGGAGAGATCCATCGCGTCGGCGAAGTCCACGATGGCAATGCCACCACCGATTTCTCGGCGATCGAGCGCGAGCGTGGCATCACCATCGGCGCGGCCGCCGTGCAGGCGCAGTGGGCGCCGCGCGAGCTGCCGCCGCATCGGCTGACCCTGATCGACACCCCCGGCCACATCGACTTCGCCATTGAAGTCGAGCGTTCGCTGCGCGTGCTCGACGGTGCCGTGGCCGTGTTCTCGGCCGTGGATGGCGTGCAGCCGCAGTCGGAAACCGTGTGGCGCCAGGCGCGCCGCCATCGCGTGCCGCTCATCGCCTTCGTCAACAAGATGGATCGCATCGGCGCCTCCTTCGAGCGCGTGCTGGAGCAGTTGCAGGACAAGCTGCAGGCGCGGCCGTGGGCGTTGGGTGTGCCCTTGGGCAACGAAAGCGACTTCCACGGTTGGGTCGATCTGGTCGACGAACGCGTGCTGCACTGGCAGGACGGCGGCGCGGCCACCGTCACGGCCTGGGGCGACGCCGAGCGTGCGCAGTGGCAGCCACAACGCCAGGCGCTGATCGAAGCGGTGGCCGACCATGACGACGTGCTGGCCACGGCATGGCTGGAAGCGGCCGTGATCGATGCGGCCATGCTGCGCGCGGCGATCCGTCGGGCCACGCTGGCCGGCGCCGGCGTGCCGGTGCTGGCGGGTGCGGCCTTCAAGGACAAGGGCATCGAAACGCTGCTGGATGCGGTGGTCGATTACCTGCCGTCGCCACTGGATCGTCCTGCCGTGACCGCCGAAGGCGAGAGCGGCGAGGTGGTGTTGCCGCCGGATCCGGAGGGTCCGCTGGCCGGCCTGCTGTTCAAGATCACCCACCAGCAGCACGGCGCGCTCAGCTTCGTGCGGCTGTACTCGGGCACCTTGAAGGTCGGCGACGCCGTTGCCAGTTCGCAGCACCCGCAAGGGCGCCGCGTCAGCCGGCTGGTGCGCGTGCAGGCCGACCAGACGCATGACATCGAGCAGGCCGTGGCCGGTGACATCGTCGCCGTGCTGGGCTGGAAGGATGCGGTGAGCGGTGAAACGCTGAGTGGGCGAGGGCAGCCGTTGCGCCTGGAGAGCATCCAGGCCCAGGCCCCCGTGCTGGCGTGGCGGTTGGAGCCGGCACGTGCCGCCGACCTGATCCGCATGGCGCAGGGCCTGGCCAGCCTGGCCCAGGAAGACCCGTCGTTCAAGGTGGAAACCGAGCGCGACAGTGGTGAAACCCTGGTCTGGGGCATGGGCGAGCTGCACCTGGAGGTGATGGTCGAGCGCCTGCGCAGCGAATGGAAGGTCGATGTCGGCGTGGGTGCACCACGCGTGGCCTACCAGGAAACACCGCTGCGCGCGGTATCCGGTGCTGTTGGCCGGGTATCCAAGCAGAACGGTGGCCAGGGCCAGTTCGCCCACGTGGTGCTGGACGTGGTGCCGCGCGAAGACGACCAGGTCGTGTTCAACGACCGCATCGTCGGTGGCGTGGTACCGCGCGGCTTCATCGCCGCGGTCGAGAAGGGTGTCCGTGCGGCGCTGACGTCCGGCCCGCAGGGGCATCCGGTGGTCGGTATCGAGGTCAGCCTGGTCGATGGGGAAACCCATGCCAAGGATTCCTCGGACATGGCCTTCCATCGCGCCGGAGGCGAGGCGATCAAGGCGGCACTCGCGGCAGGCGGTACGCAGCTGCTGGAGCCGGTGATGGCGGTGACGGTGCATTCGCCGTCGGCCTCGGTGGGCGACGTGGTGGGCGACCTCAACCGCCGCCACGGCCGCATCGCGCGCATCGACGACCAGGAGGGTCGCGCCGAAGTCAGCGGATTCGCGCCGCTGGCGCAGCTGGTCGGTTACACCACCTCGCTGCGCTCGCTGAGCCAGGGAAGGGCCAGCAGCGAGGCGCACCTGCACGGCTATGAGCCGGTGCGCGTGGCGTAGTGGAACATGTGCAGGGAGCCCGTTCGCGGGCTCCCTTTTTTGTGGGCGCGTCGTGTTGCACTGCATTGCAACAAAACTGCAGAAAAAGCTGGATTAAAGTGATGCCTCACGATAAATTGCGCACCCCCTGTTGCCGCTGCCCGCACCTGCCATGCGTGATGACAATGATCCCGGAACCCTGGAGCTGACCCTGCCGCGCAAGCGCGGGCGCCCGCCCAAGTTCGGGTACGCGATGAGCGATGCGCAGCGGGCCGCGCGCTACCGGGCGCGGCGGGCAGGGCAGGCCAACCATGCCGACGTGCGGCATTGCAGCGACATGGTGCTGCTGGACAAGATCCGTGCGGCAGTGAGCGCGCGCGACACCGAACTGGCCGGCTTCCTGGTCCACGTACTGTGGCAGCGTTACCCGTTGCAGCTGAAATAAGTCGGCGCCGGGGTGGCTGTTGTCACCCACCTTGTTGATAATGCGGGATTCAGGTTGTTCCCGCTGGCGCGCCCGGGATGGCAGGCGCGCATGATCGATATGGTTTTCACGATGACCACCACCAGCGACACCACCACCGAAACCGCGCCGAGCAACGCGCCCCTGTTCTACACCCGTCCGGTGCCGCTGCAGGCCGATGTGCATGCCGACCTGCGCATCCTGCCGGGCAAGCTCGAGTTCGCTGCCGGCAGCAACTCCATTCCGCTGGTGCTCGGCGAGTTCTCGCTGGCCCTGCACCACTTCCCGATCCTGTTCGCCGGCCCGAGCGCGGTGCCGATGGCGGCGGTGGGCGTGACCACCGACAATCTGTTCATCACCGATGGCCTGTGGGACGACGAGACCTACATCCCGGCCTACCTGCGCCGCCATCCGTTCATCTTCATCGATACCGGCGCGGACAATGACTTCCTGCTCGGCATCGACGAAGACAGCCCGCGCATCGTCCGCGGTGGCGAAGAAGGCCAGCCGCTGTTCGTTGATGGCAAGGCGACCGAGATGGTGCAGCAGGCGCTGGAATTCTGCGGCCAGTTCACCCGCGAGCACGAGCAGACCCAGGCCTTCTCCAAGGCGCTGGTCGAAAAGGGCCTGCTGGTCGAGCGCAACGCCACCGTGCGCCTGCCCGATGGCCGTGAGTTCAACCTCAACGGCTTCTTCGTGGTGGACGTCGAGAAGCTGATCGCGCTGCCGGACGCCACCGTGGTCGAATGGCACCGCAACGGCTGGCTGGCGCTGATCCACCAGCACCTGATGTCGCTGGGCCGCTTCAACGACCTGACCCGTCGCCAGGCCGGCCGCAACGCCGCCTGATTCACGGCAAGGGCGCGGCTTCCGCATCCCGGGAGTCGCGCCAGGCGTGCAGCGCCTGCAACAGGCGCTGGGTGTCGTTCCAGGGCGGCGGATCGGCGGCGCCCAACTGCGACAGCTGTTCGGCCCAGGGCAGGGCATCGCCGGCGCCGCACATCTGCAGCACCCCGAGCAGGCGATGGGCGTGATGGCGCAGGGCGCCTGCATCGCGCCCTGCAAGCGCAGCCTGCAGATGCTGGAACTCTTCATCGATGCTGTCGTCGTAGGCCGCCGCCAGCTCGGCGTGTTCCCGATCGGTCTCGGCGTCCGCATCGGCCGCAGCCACGGATCCCAGCGCCTGCAGCAGCGCATCGCAGCGCAGCGGCTTGTGCAGCACCGCCTCGATGCCGGCATCGCGGCAGCGTTGCGCGTGCGCCGCACCGCTGCGCGCCGACAGCGCCAGCAACCGTAGTGGCGGCGCGCCCGTGCTGCACTGCTGGCGCAGGTCTCTGGCCAAGCGGTACCCGTCCATCCCGGGCAGGCCTATGTCCAGCAGCACGACCGGGCAGGGCGCCTGCGCCTGCAGCGCCAGTGCGCTGGAAGCGTCCGCCGCCTCCTGCACCACCGCCCCCCAGTGCCGCAGCTGCGCGGCGACGACCTGCCGGTTCAGATCATGGTCTTCGACCAGCAGCACCTGCACACCGGACAGCGGCGATGCGGGCACCTTCACAGGTGCGATGCGGGCGTCGGGCCCGGGCAGGGCGACCGGCAGGTGCAGGATGAAGCGGCTGCCACGACCGTAGACGCTGTGCGCATCCAGGTTTCCGCCCATGGCCCGGGCCAGTTCGCGGCAGATGGACAGGCCCAGGCCGCTGCCACCGCGCGCACTGCCCGGATCGGCCTGCTGGAACGGCTCGAACAGGCGCGCCATCTGTGCCGGCGCGATGCCGATGCCGCTGTCGATCACCTCGATCAGCAATGAAGGTGGCTTCGGTGGCAGGTCCAGCCGCACCCGCAGCTCGATCCCGCCGATGTCGGTGAACTTGAGGGCATTGCCCAGCAGGTTGTCGAGCAGCTGCCGCAGGCAGTCCGGGTCGATCGACAGCAGCGGCAGCGGCGCCTGCGGTGCGCTGAGCGCAAGATGCAGGCCCTTCTGCGCGGCCTGCGGCCGGACCGCATCGAGCGCCTGCGCGAACACCGCGCCAACATCGCACGTCTGCGGGTGCGGCTGGAAGCTGCCGCTGGCCAGCCGCGAGAAATCCAGGGCGCGGTCCAGCAGGCTGCGCAATGCCCGGCTGGCACTGGCGGCGGCGGACACCAGCTGCCGTGGGCGCGCCGGCAGCGGCAGCTGCCCGAGCAGATCGATCGATGCCATCACGGCCTGCGCGGAGTTGCGCATTTCATGACTGATCAGCCCCGTCATCTGCGCCTGCTCGCGGTCACGCCGGCGGCGCAGGGTGAGCAGTGCGCCGGCCAGCAACGGCAGCGCCAGCAGCGCGGTGACCACGGCCAGCACTCCGCGCCGCGACGGCAGGTCCCGTCCGGCCCAGCCATCGGCCAGCGCAGCTGGCAGCGCCTGCCGGGCCCAGCGCTGCAGCAGGCGGGCATGCTCATCCACGCCGATGTCGGCCAATGCCTGTTCAATGCCGGCAAGCAGCGGCTGGTCCTCGCGCCGCGCCAGCAGGTACAGCTCGGTCGGGAAGTGGGCATCGAGCCGTTGCACGCGAAGGCGATGTGAGAAGTGACGCCGCGCCAGCGAGCGCGCAACCGATTCCAGGCCGATGGCTGCATCGGCGCGGCCGCTGTCCACTGCCGCCAGTGCCGCATGCATGCTGGGCATCGGCAGCAGGTGCACCGCCGGGTGATGCGTGCCCAGCCAGATGGGGTAGGGCCCCCCGTCGACGGCTGCCAGCCGCCATCCATCGAGCTCGCTGATCCGGTGCGGCAGGCGCTCGCCGATGCGTCCGGCCAGCACCGTTGCGCCGCCAGGGAAAGCGCGCGATGTCACCAGGTCGACGCAGGCCGGCTGGAAGGCATTGGCCGGCCCTTGGATCAACACCAGGTCGGCCTGCCGCGCGCACACGGCAGCAACGCCGTCCTGCATGCTGCTGCGTGGCACGTCCAGGAAGCTGAGGCCGGAATGGCGGGTCACCAGCAGCGCGTAGCCGTGGGCCAGCGTTGGCAGCGGATCCGCGTCCGGATCGTCTTCGGGGGCAGGGCGCAGCACAGGGCCGGTGGCCACGCGCACCACGCGCCCGGCACCCCACTGCCGCGACTGGGTGTCGCCGGCCGAAATGCCGGGAAGCAGGGCAAGCATGCCCAGCAGCAGAAGCTGCCGGACACAGCGCCATGACGTGCTCACAGTGCCTCCAGCTGTTGCCGGTTGGCAAACACCTCGGCGTCGTTGCGCAGCCCCAGCTTGCGCAAGGCGGATATCTTCTGGGTGCTGACCGTCTTGATGCTGCGATGGCGGCGCAGCGCAATTTCGGACATGGTCAGGCCGTCGAGCATCAGCCGGATGACCTCGCGCTCGTTGCGGCTCAAGGCATCACTGGGCGCCAGCAGCCGGCATGAGGGCGGAATCCGGCACAGGCCCTGGTAGACGCGCATCACGGCATCGGAGAGTTCGCTCAACGGCTCGGCCTTGCCGACAAAGCCGCTGATGCCGGCGTCCAGAAGATGGTTGATGGCGGCCACCGACGCATGCCCGGCGAAGCCCAGCAGGGTCACGCGCGGCAGCGTGTGGCGCAGGCGCTGTACCAGTTCCGGGCCGCTGATGTCACCGGGTGCCAGCGCGATGTCGATGATGGCGACATCCACAGCGCGATGCTGCAGATGTTCAATGAAGGCCGGGCTGCGGCCATGGCTGGCGACGATCTCGAACCGGGGATCCTTGCCAAGATGATAGGCAGTGCCACGACGCACGACGTCGTGGTCATCGAGGAGTGCCAGGCGGATTCGGCGCGGCGCGGGATATCCATTCATGCGCGGAAGATCGGGGGCACCCGAGGGCGTGGCTCGTATTCTTGCGCCGGGGTCGCGCGGCGTATCGAAATCCTTCGATTTTTGAGATTTTTCCTATGCCCGGATGGGGAAAAACTGAGGACTTGCGTCGGATCTGGCGCGGAGCGGTTGGGATCAGCAGCCTGTTGCGTCCATCAAATCCCATGCGGAGGTTGCGCGGCTGTTTTGGATGGGCGCTTTGAGCACGTGGACCTGATCTCCGAGCCGTTCGAGGTTCTGGACCCGTTTGAGGTGGACCATTTGCGTGACGCGTCACGGTGAAGGTGGCGCTGGGGCTGTTGAAATCTGCAGGGCTGAGGCTCAGTGCAGTACGCAGATTTCAAGGTCGGGCGCTGGTGGTTTGACTGGGTTCCGGTAACGCGTTGAGGTGGTGCCCATGGGGAGGATGGATGCGGGTTGCGGATTCGGGTGGAGAGGGTCAGGACTGGTTGGGATGAGGGCTGGCCGGGATCAGGGCTGGCTGGGGTGGCAGGTGGCAGGTACGTTGGGCTGGGCTGCTTGGGGAAGTACCTAGGGGCAGCTTGCCTTGAACATAATATACATTATGCGAAATGCTGTATCGGGCTGTTACGGCATTCGTCTCCTCTGCGTGGCAATGGCTGGGCCTCTGGCTCGGCTCTTGCCTGCGTCCTCAGTCCCCGGCCAAGGATGAGATCGCGGTGTTCGTCGGCAGAGATTCTGGTCTGCGAGGCAGACAATCTTGGGTTGCTGCAGATGTTCATCGCGGAGATTTTTAGGTTGCCATTGCAAAGATTTCAGCTTTTAAGGGAGACAATTTCAGTGCATGAAGAACCATTGCAGGAAATCTCGACTCGTGGCTGTCCACTGCAGACCTTATTGATCCACGGATGGCGCTTGGTCTGACTGGGTGCTGCTTACGTAGGGCGCTATTTCGGGCTTTGTCGCCTTGAGCGAGTCTTAGGTGGTGACTTCACTTCTTGGTTCCGTTTGAAGGCCGATTTGAGCTGCGCCGGCAGATCTCGCAGGCTCGAAAGTTGTTGCTCCAGGGCGTCACTCCGTCCGCGCAGGATGTTCGCGGCTTGGCTCGCCGTCGCTGCCGCTGCTTGGGCGGCATGGAGATCCTGGCGCAACTGTCTCTCAATTGACCTGTGATGTTCGGCCATGCTGTTGAGTTGCGCCTGGAGTTCTTTCGCTTCTTGGCGCGCTCTATCAACATCGCTCAGCGCCCGATTCTCGACAGATCTGGCGTACTCGGCCCAGTCTTCTCGCTCAGATTTCGCCGTTTCTAGGGCCTCATGAAGCCGGACGTCAAGTTGCTGTCTCGCTGCCTCAGTTCGATCGGCTCTTCTAAGCTCGAGGTCCCGCTGCTCTGCGAGTCCTGAGATCTGCAGACGGAGCTGGTCAACCAGTTGCTGCAGCTCTGCGACTTGAGTCGTTGCAATCCTCTCGCCAGTGATTGCAGCGTCACGCTCTGAACGCACTTGCGTCAACTCGTCAGCTACAAGCCGAGATTTTGCCTCCTGTGCATCACGCTGGGCGGCCAACGACTGCTCAGCCTCTGCAAGCTCTCGATGGGCGGCCTCCCGTGCATGCTTCAACGCCAGTTCCCACCATTGCCCGGCGAGTTCCGCCAACACCGCTGGCGCATCGTTCAGGTCCGGACGCGCTTGCTGCAGGCGCGTGCCGAGTCGGTTCCACCACGTTTCCAGCCAGCGAGTCACGGTGTTCGGAGAGCCGGTCCCCAGGTGAGCCCGGATCCGCTCGACGGTTGGGCGCTCGCCCTTGGCCACCAGCTCGTCGGCGGCGGTGTGGACGTCGGATTCGGTGATGCCGCGGGCCATGCGAAGTCTCCTGTACTGGCACCCTACTCTGCTGGTAACGTACTCGCGATAAGTGATGATTATCGCTAGTAGGTGCCTCATTTCATATTGTACATTACATATTATGAATCGAAATTCCATTACTGCTATCTTGCCGGCAACGACGACTCAGTTGGCCCTGCCGGAGCAACTGGCCCAGCAAGCCGGCGATGCAGTGCGCCAATTGCTCGCTGAGGCGGCCGCGGCGAATACCACCCGCAGCTATGCCACCGCCCTGCGCTACTGGGCCGGATGGCACCAGGGACGCTACGGGTTCGAACTTGCGCTTCCGGTCAGCGAGGCCGTGGTGATCCAGTTCCTGGTTGACCACATTCAGCGTAGAAGCAAGGCCGAGCTGGTCAGCGAGCTGCCGCCGGCACTGGATCAGGCCTTGGTCGGCGCTGGCCTCAAGGCCAAGATCGGGCCGCTGAAGCTGTCGACCGTGGTCCAGCGCATGGCGGTGCTGTCCACCGCCCACAAGCTCAAGCGCCTGGCCAACCCGTGCGAGCTGCCCAGCGTACGCACCCTGCTCAGCCGCGCCCGCCGCGCCGCGGTCAAGCGTGGTGAGCGGCCGACCAAAAAGACCGCGATCACCCGGGCCGAACTGGAAGCCATGCTGGCCACCTGCGATGACAGCCTAGAGGGCCTGCGCGATCGTGCCCTGCTCTGCTTTGGCTTCGCCAGCGGCGGCCGCCGGCGCAGCGAGATCGCGGCTGCTGACATGCGTGACCTGCGCAAGGTTGGCAATGATGGCTACATTTACCGGCTGGAGTACTCAAAGACGCAGCAGGCAGGGGTGACGACGGATTCGACGCCGGACAAGCCCATCCTCGGTCGCAGTGCTGACGCTTTGGCGATCTGGCTGGAGGCGGCAGATATCCATGAGGGTGCAATCTTCCGACGGATCTGGAAGGATCGAGTCGGCCCCGCCCTACTTCCGGGCTCGGTGGCCGCAATCGTCAAGCGCCGAGCCCGTCTGGCGGGGCTGGAGGGGGATTTTGGGGCCCATAGCTTGCGATCAGGATTTGTGACCGAGGCTGGTAGGCAAGGCGTGCCGCTGCCAGCGGTGATGGCGATGACAGAGCATCGCTCCGTGGCGAGCGTGATTGGGTACTTTCAGGCGGGCGCTGCCGAACACAATCCAGCAGCACGACTTCTTAAGTGAGTTTCGCCCTACCTCAGTGATCCCCATAGATCAGCGATAAACTCTTGAAAAGCGGGTTGCCATTGGCGGCCGATTTCCAAGCGGTCTATCCGAAATCGCTGCCGCCAATAGTTGGAATCTGTGCAATCTTGCCGATGACGCAGCCTGTTGCAGCCGTTCGCTACAAAGATGGCGACAGGCGCATCGGAGTCTACTCCAGCCTAGCCCCCACTTCACCAACAACTGCGTCAATAGTACGCGCTGCAGCGTTCAGGAGTTCGCCTATAGAGGCCTCACCACGGTCGACCGCGGCAACTGTTTCGTGCAGCGCGGGAAGGTGCTGGGGAGAACTGAATCGGGACGAAGTTGAAGCCAAGTGCTTCCAGGTCGGAGAGAGTCTACGTGCCAAAGGCCTGCCGAACGTCTTCTGAAGCAATAAACCTTCGGAGAAGCAGACCGTCGCCGAAGATGCGAGAAGGTGAATGTGGAACGCGTCTTCAGGGGTGAGAGAGGAGTTCTGCATGAGCGCAAGTGCCGCTCCGAACGTTCTGCCAACTGAGGAGCGTTCTACTTGGCGGCTGGCAGCGGCCCGGGCCGCTTGGCCCGACAGCGCAAAACCGCATGACATGTCGGCAAGCATCGAGACGATCACACTATTTGGTCCCCAAGTGCGAGCTGCATCGACCTGCCACGCGCCAATGGTCCGCGCGGGGTTATCGCAGCAGATTGCAGCTGCGGCAAAAACTGCAAACAATCCCTCGGGGCTTAATCTAGACGCATTCGTAGACATGTTGCCAGCATTGCTCGGCAGCTCTTGAGGGTAATCGACAAGTGAAGTGATGAGGTTGAACTCTCGTTCAAAATCAGCGAGCACGCATACGAACTCTTTGCTCGTTCCAGCATTGAACTCAAACGCAAGAAGTGCCTCTGCAACGGAGAACCTCACCAATGGGAAGTTCGAGGTTCGCAAGGCTTCTAGTTGGGTCCGGAACTTTGGAGATATGTCCCCAAGCTGGGAAGCCAACAGCCCTGCTTTTACAACGCTAAGTTGAGTCCGTATCGCCTGGCCAGGGCGCGGCTGGCCAAAGCTTAGGCCAGGCTCAGAGGCCTTTCCGAAGGGTAGCCTCAGTGTTGAGATGTCTTTCTGTCTTGCGATGGCATCAGTTAGATTGCAAACGCCATTGATGAGCTGAAATATGGCATCCCAGCCATCCTCTCCATCGTCCTGAGCCGTCGCTGGCAAGTCAGCCAGCATATCAGTGAGCGTTTTTGCGGCGCGCTGAGGCGCGCCAGCTACAGCCATAACGTGACTGGCGTCAACTAGGAGCCCAAACTTCGTGATGCTAAGACGGTACTCGGGCCGAACAGTTGAGCCAGCGATAAAATAATGCTCAGCCTGCGACCATTCCCCAAGGCGGCAAGCGCAGATTCCTGCTCGTCGGAACGCGAAAGCGTCTAAGCCACTCGCAGCCACTGGGTCGGAAACAAGCGAATTCCAAGCAGCAAGAGCACCGACTTCATCGTTCGCTTGGAAGAGGGCATTCACTCTCTGCTCACGAATTGTGGGAGTTTCCCCATGCGCTGACGCCGCGTGCTCCAAGATCTGAATTGCCGCCGAATGATCATGAAGGTACTCGCCATGGATGATGGAAAGGGCCTTCGCTACCTCACTACCGAACTGGGTGAGGCCTAAGCGGCGTGCGATCGCCCCTGCTCGGGACAGAAGTGCAATCGTAGGCTCCCATTCTGTTCCACTAGCGCTCTGTGAGGCCCAGGCGCCGTGGACGAAGGCTCCGCAAGAGTTTACTAAAGGCCAAGTGAGAATAGTCTCGAAGGCTCGCCGATCATCGACGTCGGCATCTAACTCAAGCCAGTCGACAACTTGCGTCAAGCCCTCCAGATCTCGCACAGAAGACGCTTGGAGCGAGAGAAAGAACTGTGTGCTCGTCGCGCTAGGTGGCAAGCCATGCAACAGCTCATCGGATTGGGCCATGAACTGACGAGCGAATTCCTCGGCAAGAATTGCAGCCTCTCCCTTCAACCTGCTGAGGATGCCAATCGCAGTCAACTTCGGTCTTAGCTGAATCCGTGGATTCCTATTGGTGAACAACTTGGAGCAGCGCATGACCTGGAGCGCCGCACGCGGTTCCTGCTCAGGGATTTGATCAACCTCTTCGGTCCAGCGGGTCAGGATGGTCGGTAGCATCTCCGAATCGAGCTGGGTAGCCACTGAAAATTGAAGCTGACGTAGTACGACACTGACGAACGGCTGGGATTCAAGGAAGCGCTGGCCTTCAGATAACGACACGTACGGTAGCCAAACAAGATGCTGAAAGACAGCGGCCGATATGGTGTCCTCGTCGATGGTTTCCAGAATGCGTGCGCAGTGCATGAGGCGGCCCGCGTCTTGCGCGATGTAGGCGTGGAACAGGAGCGCCCCTGCGTCGGATACATCCAGACTCCTGACGCCTGCGATTGCATCATAGATCTGGCTGTGGGCAAGCCGCCTGCGTCCCAGTGACCACACCTCTCCAGCAGAGCCCTTTAGGAGGGGAGTCACACTCAGCCTTCCTACGAGAGCCTGCTCTAGCCACTTGCCTTGCAATGCATCAATGATGTCGCCGCCATTTACGATGCCGCCCACCGCCTGGGTCAGGCTGAGCAGCATCGGCCGGGTCAGGGGCAGTGCGGCCTCCGCGGCCGTGTACACAAATGCCGCCGTCTCGGGCGAGACGCTCTCGCTCAACATCCGCCGTGCGACCTGTCTTGCATTAGTTATAGCTGGCGAGATCGTCGTGATGTCACTTGGTGTGGGCGGTGGCCACTGCTTGGCCTCAAGTTCGGCGATTCTCACCTGAACCAGCTTGGGATGGCCTCCAGCGGCTCCGCGAATGAAGGCCGCCCACGCCTCACACATGTGCTTAGGACAGCCATTACTAAGGCAGTGCTCTTGGACGTCTTCGACCGACATCTCAGGAACATCGATGGTTTCGATGTTCGCAAAGTCCGAGAGCTGCGCTGCTTCGGCAGACTCACCGCGAGCAGTCAGAAGTAAGCCACGCCCCGAGCGCAGAGCGCGATTTACCAGCAGCGCTAATGTTTCCTTGTATGCCCCATGTGTATTCGGGGAAAGGTCAATGTTGTCGACTACGATAAGCGAAGGAGTTGATTCATCGCTAACGCATGCCGCAATTGCTTTCAAGATATTGTCGGTGTCAACTCCGCTGCGTGAGGCAAGGGTGAACCACCATGCATCTGGACACAATGAACTTGCCACCAGTTGAGCAATGGTCGTCTTTCCTTTGTGGATAGTGCCAGTTAGCAACACGGTCTTCCGCTGCGCAATTCGCTGTCTAACGTGCTCAATGAGAGATGCTCGGTTCAGGAGCGGTGATGGTGCCCGGGGTACGGGCAGTCGCATAATTCTAAGAAGCGCAGAGCCAGGGTCAAAGGCGCCTGTCTGGAGTGCTGATTGAAACTGCTGGTACTGATGTGCGGGGACCGGGATGTGTTCCGTTGTGGCGGCGTCAATCTCTCTGAGGAGGTCCGCAAGACACAAACGGCGCTTGGCGGACTCCTGTCGGACCAGTACATCGCAGGCGAAGGAATGAAGGCGATCCCGGACTGCCCCGACGTACGATAGCGGGGCTTTAGCTGAGTTCAAACGGACGACAAGTCTGTCGTCGACGCTCTGCTTCACCTGTTCGAGGCCGGGCTGGTCTAGAAACCAATGAACGCGATTGATGAGGCGTTCTTTGACTTGCTCCGCTGTCGCCGATGTGAGGAAAGCTTTCAGCGCGCTGTTAGTTGCGAGTTTTGCTGCGAGATAGGATTGGATCCTTGTCGCCATTTCGGGATCGGTTTGAGCAATTCGCCACGCCTCGAGGCCCGTGATACCACCAAATTGTGCATCTTGTTCAAGCGCGGCGGAGGCAGTCGTGATGTAGTGAAAGTCAACGTGCCGGGTCGATTCGCGCTGGCTGAGCGTCCAGTAGTTCTCAAGCGCCTCGTGGGACCGCTGGTTGTTAAGCGAGAGCCTCTGCGCCTCATGCTTGACTTGTTCGGCGATGGCTCCGCTTGATGCTATGCGGTCAAGATCCTCTGCACCTTCCAGGAAGATGACTTCATCTGATGAGCTCAAACGTAACCAGGCATCGATCGTCCACCAAATCTGGTACACGATACCTCGGATAGAGGCTACGGCTTGGCGTGCAGGGTCGCCCTTCAGCTCGTCCGGACCCGGAAGGGCTTCTGGCAGGTCGTTGAAAGTGGGCGACATGTGAGCTACGTAATGATTTGGGGATGCAAGGTTAAGCCGGGGCTTGTCTCCCCAAGGCTACAGTTGAGGTATACCATGCCGCCCCGACTCGGAACAGCCGGGTTGCTATAGGCAGATGTGGAAGGTTGGTCATTTTCGGTGGCGGGCCGCTGCCCCCTCTCGGTATCATTCCTGATGACCCGCGCTTTAGGGCGCTCCGCATGCCGGGGTCGACTGCGCAGACCGTGATAAATTCCGAAAAATTCGGAATTTGCGATAAGTCTAACTGCCGCACCCTGTCACCGATTGTTCCGTCCCCTCCCCTCCCCTCCCTCGGCGGCAGCTGTCTACGTGAATGCCGCTCGCCAGCAACGCACTTTGTCGGGAACGCTTGCTTCCGAAAACCGGATAACGGCACAATCACGCTCTATGCCTGCACTCAAGAATCAGCATTATGTGCCGCGATGCCACCTGAGGCCATTCACTCTGAATGGTGAAGGCTTGGCGATAAATCTGTTTAACTTCGCACGGGGCCGTGCGGTCCCTAATGCGCCGGCGAAGAATCAATGTTCGGCGGACTACTTCTATGGAAAGGACCTTCACTACGAAAAGAGTATGCAGGTGATTGAAGGGCTTTATTCTGCAGCTGTGTCGCGCATCTCTAGTCCCGGCTACACCTTGACCAGCGACGACTCTGAGATCCTTCGCTCGTTCTGGGTGCTGCAGCACCTGCGGACAGATGCGGCTTCGCGCGCTTTCGCTGCTCTGTCTAATGAGGTGGTCGACACGACTGGGGCGCCCGAAGAGTTCCGTGCGTCTATCGCGGACGCCGTGCAGGTGGCGATGTCGACAGTGCCAGAAATGGTCTCTGTCGTCGAGGACCTCAAAGTGTGTTTGCTGCGCAATCGTTCAGCTGTCGACTTCTTCACTAGTGACGATCCGGCGATTCATACGAATCGTTGGTACCTGCGCCCTGGACATGAAAGAATGGGTTCGCCAGGCTTGGCAAAATCTGGGGCGATCTGCCTGCTTCCTCTCACTCCCAGGCATTTGTTCTTGGCATACGACGGCGATGTCTACTCGCTTCCTGTGTCCAGTCGTTGGGTTGACGTCAGGAATGAGAATGACGTGCGGATGCTCAATCAGCAGCAGCTGCTCACAGGGATGGCAAATGTTTACTTCCGAGAAATTGAGGACGCAGCCGCGATCGCTCTTGAGTTCGATGAGTGTATAGCTAGGCGCATTCCATCTAGGCACCGCCTCAATCACGCGGTCCTGGATTCGAACAATGGAATGTTGAGGCGATATCGTGTCACAACCGCCGAAGAGGCTCGAGCGCACCCTGATGCACTGATCCACTCAGAGACATTGTACCCGCGGCCGAGTGGTTGGCCGCAATTCATTGGATGGCGCGCTGGCGCCGCGACATATTCGAACGGAACTGCCGTCGGATACGTGCGCCGCGCTCATGCTCATTCGCGCGAGACATCGTCGCAGCCATTCCAAAAGATTCGGCTCGATAACATCAAACTGTGAGCATGCACTTCGCGTGGAATGTATTCGGGTGCTTCGCGATTCCTACGTCTCCCAACAAATCGGCCAAGGGCGGCCCTTGGTCTTAGTCCGGTTAGATCCTCCTAGTCGGGAAGTAACGCAACCCGCAATTGATCTGGACGTCTTCGCTGGCGTCATTGCGTACCTGCAAGTGCCCCAGCAGGTCCCGCCGACATGGCTGGCCAAAAACCAAGCGTAGGCGGTTCTGGCTCAAAGGAAGCTGGAACACCCGATCTACCGCCGAATCTCAGGACGCCTCGCAGATCCAGTAGGGCACCAAGTCCTCGATTGGCCCTCTCTTGCCCTCCTTCTTCTGTCTGCGCGAAGGGCCGTTGCCACGCCCCCCCCCCGCATCAGAGTCGGGTAAGCCCTCGAGTTCAAGATTGAACTCGAAACCGAGTACAGCAGACATCGTCGATCTAGCAAAGCCGAGCACAACGTCGGTTGCGAGCGCGGTGCGCATCCATACCCGCGATAAATCTTCCTAATCCCCTGCCCCGTCGATGTCTGCTTCCGGCCGCGGATTCATATGATCGACGCAGCACACGGGTAGCTGCATAGGTGGCGGGAGTGTTGAAGATGAAGCGTAGGAAGAGGATCTACTACACCGACGCCCAGAAGGCACTGATGTGGGATCGCTGGCAGCAGGGCGAGTCGCTGCACCAGATCGCGTCCCTGTTTGACCGGCACCACAGCTCCGTCCGAAGCATCCTGGCCGAGCATGGCGGCATTCGTCCGCCGACAAGGCGACGATCCACGAGGGCACTGAACCTGGCCGAGCGCGAGGAGATCTCCCGCGGCTTGGCGACGGGACGGTCGATCCGCACGATCGCCGCGTTGCTGGGACGGGCGCCATCCACGGTCGGCCGCGAGATCCGGCGCAACGAGGGCGCTGAAGACTATCGCGCCAACCAAGCCGACCTGGCTGCCTGGGGCCGAGCGCGGCGCCCCAAGACCTGTAAGCTGGCGCTGCATCGAGCCTTGGCTGCTCGCGTGGCAGAGAAGAACCAGTGGCAGTGGTCGCCTGAGCAGGTGGCCGACTGGCTCAAACGCACCTATTCCGATGATGCGAGTCGTCAGGTGTTCTACGAGACCATCTATCGCACGCTCTACATCCGGTCGCGCGGAGCGCTGAAGCAGGAACGGCTCGTCCATCTGAGGCGCACGCGGGCGATGCGTGGCTCACGACACTACACCCAGAAAACAGAGAACCACGGCCTGATCACCGACATTGTCTCGATCAGCGAGCGGCCGGCCAGTGCCGAAGATCGGGCCGTGTCAGGGCATTGGGGAGGCGACCCGCTGTTCGGTGACCGGAACAGTCAGATCGCCACGCTGGTGGAGCGACAGACGCGGTATCTGATGCTGGTGAAGGTGGCAGGCAAGGACACGGAGACCGAGGTCAATGCACTGATCAAGAACGCACGCCGTCTGTCGAAGCAGCTGTACCGGTCGCTGACCTGGGATCGGGGCAAGGAGATGGCGGCGCACCGCCGCTTCACCTTGGCCACGGACATCCAGATCTACTTCTGCGACCCGCACCGTCCTTGGCAACGCGGTACCAGCGAAAACACCAACGGCCTACTGCGGCAGTACTTCCCCAAAGGGATCAATCTGGCCGATGTCACGCAGGCCAAGCTGGACGCCGTTTGACGTCAACTCGACGAGCGGCCACGCAAGATGCTGGACTACGAAACACCAGCAGAGCGAGATCGACAAACTGTTGATTGGTTGAATCCAAGACCAGAAGCGGACACTGGTGTGAAGCCGCTCATTTTCTGCGCGCTTGCTGTTAGCGCCATGACTTAGTCATGGCGTTCGCAATTTTCATCAAGCGCTGCACCGGGTAAGCGATGCCGACTACTGGTTCACCACTGGAATCCAACGCCCACCGTGACGCCGTGATCCTCTCGGTTCGTCGAACCCGACAAACGCAGCGTCGTCGAGCCATCCTCGGAGACGGTCGAGAATCCGACCGCGACGGCAGATTCTCCATTGAAGGTCGACCCCGCCATCGAGATCATGCTCTTGCCGGGCGTGGCGCTGCTCGGCAAGCCAGACATGGACATGGCCAGCGCAATGCCCGAGTTCGCCTGACGGCGTAGTTGCCCGATCTGCGCATCCGTGTAGGCATTCGCCTGGAAGATGGCCCAGCCCGCGTCCTGTCGCGAGATCGTACGGGCCTGCCGCAGGTTCACCGCATCGAAATCGTGGGTGGCCGGCGCCACGTGGGTGATCTGTCGCTCAGCGCCGGGTGATCCGACCGAAACGCTGTTGCTGCGGTCCGCGCGCGACCCTGCACCCAAGGCAACGCTATTCGGCGCATCGGCGGCCGCATCCTTGCCTACTGCCGTGCTCTGGTGACCCACGGCCGACGCGTCACGACCCACCGCTACGCTGGCATCGCCGATCGCACGGGCACTTGATCCGATTGCGACCGAGCGTCCACCCGGCAGGGCAACGGCCCGATCGCTGCCATCGCCGGCACTATCGACCGCTACGCCTTCGTTCACCGCAGACATCCGATCCAGACGCTTGGCGAGCTTGTTGACCTGCGCACCCGTCACTGCATCGCTGCTTCCCGCTTCGATCCGGCCTTCAGCGATGCCAGTCAACCGGCGCGCGCCATCCGTACCGGTCAAGTCGACCAATTGCCCGCCTCGCCGCTTGGCAACGGAGATGTCCTTCGTGGACTCGTCCTGGACGACCAAGCCGACATTTCCTTCGCGGATGCGCTCGTTGATGCCACGAATGGACTCGCCCTGAGTAATGGTTTGCCTTTCCAGATCCGTCAGCACGGACCTCTGCCTGCTCACGAGCCCCTCGACGGCGTAAAGCTGCGCTCCGTTGACGGCGTCCGTACTGCCGTCGCTGACCTTACCTTTGCTCAAGCCTGTCAATGCTCTGGTTCCGTCAGTTCCGAGGATATCCACGACCGATCCTCCGGTTTGTCGGCCCACCGTGACCCGTTGCGTCTCCGAGTCCTGCCTCACAAGACCCAATGCGCCGCGCTCGATCTGCTCCCTCGTCGTTTCGGCGGAGTTAGCAAGTCGTGTTGTCTCGTTCCTCGCAGCAACCACTTGTTCCAGTGCGTTGTCGGCGGTGCTTTGCGCGTGGTTAGCCGAACCTAACGCGGTGTCGGCCGTCGCTTGTGCGGTGCCGGCATTTGCCAGCGCGGTGTCCGCCATTCCCTGGGCCGAGTCTGCCGCCGTCCTCGCATCGTTGGCCGCGGTCAGCGCCGTATCGGCAGTGCCTTGCGCACGGTTGGCCGAACCCAAGGCAGTGTCAGCCGTGGCCTGTGCGGTCCCGGCATTGGCCAGCGCGGTGTCCGCCGTTCCCTGGGCCGAGTCTGCCGCCGTCCTCGCATCGTTGGCCGCGGTCAGCGCCGTATCGGCGGTCGTCTGTGCCGTGCTTGCAGCGCCCTTCGCATCGCTCGCTGCGGTCAGCGCTGTATCGGCAGCGCCCTGCGCACGGTTGGCCGAACCCAAGGCAGTGTCAGCCGTGGCCTGTGCGGTCCCGGCATTGGCCAGCGCGGTGTCCGCCGTTCCCTGGGCCGAGTCTGCCGCCGACCTCGCATCGTTGGCCGCGGTCAGCGCCGTATCGGCGGTCGTCTGTGCCGTGCTTGCAGCGCCCTTCGCATCGTTCGCTGCGTTCAGCGCTGTATCGGCAGTGCCTTGCGCACGGTTGGCCGAACCCAAGGCAGTGTCAGCCGTGGCCTGTGCGGTCCCGGCATTGGCCAGCGCGGTGTCCGCCGTTCCCTGGGCCGAGTCTGCCGCCATCCTCGCATCGTTGGCCGCCGTCAGCGCTGTATCTGCGGTGCCTTGCGCACGGTTGGCCGAACCCAAGGCAGTGTCAGCCGTGGCCTGCGCGGTCCCGGCATTGGCCAGCGCGGTGTCCGCCGTTCCCTGGGCCGAGTCTGCCGCCGACCTCGCATCGTTGGCCGCGGTCAGCGCCGTATCGGCGGTCGTCTGTGCCGTGCTTGCAGCGCCCTTCGCATCGCTCGCTGCGGTCAGCGCTGTATCGGCAGCGCCTTGCGCACGGTTGGCCGAACCCAAGGCAGTGTCAGCCGTGGCCTGTGCGGTCCCGGCATTGGCCAGCGCGGTGTCCGCCGTTCCCTGGGCCGAGTCTGCCGCCGACCTCGCATCGTTGGCCGCGGTCAGCGCCGTATCGGCGGTCGTCTGTGCCGTGCTTACAGCGCCCTTCGCATCGTTCGCTGCGTTCAGCGCTGTATCGGCAGTGCCTTGCGCACGGTTGGCCGAACCCAAGGCAGTGTCAGCCGTGGCCTGCGCGGTCCCGGCATTAGCCAGCGCGGTGTTCGCCGTTCCCTGGGCCGAGTCTGCCGCCGTCTTCGCATCGTTGGCCGCGGTCAGCGCCGTATCGGCGGTCGTCTGTGCCGTGCTTGCAGCGCCCTTCGCATCGCTCGCTGCAGTCAACGCCGTATCGGCAGTGCCTTGCGCGCGGTTCGCCGCACCCAGCGCGGTATCGGCGGTCGCCTGCGCGGCCGTTGCCGCCGTCAATGCGCCAGTGGACGATGTCAGAGCGCGATCGGCCGTGTCCCGTGCGGCGTCCGCTGAACGCTGGGCATCGCCTGCCGCGGTCGTCGCATACTCGGCTTGGCGCTGGGCGTCCTCGGCTTTGGTGTTGGCCGCCGTGGCGGACGTCAACGCTGTAACGGCCGTCGCCTCCGCCTCTTCTGCTGCGGCGAGCGCCGTCCCTGCGGCGGCCTGCGCGGTGTCGGCCGCCGTCTTCGCTTCACCAGCAGACGCCAAGGCCGAATTTGCAACATCAAGCGCCCCGTCGGCGGACCGCTGCGCATCGCCGGCTGCCGCCTGAGCATCCAGGGCCATCCGGTTCGCTTCATCTGCTGCCGTCAGCGCACGTTCTGCCGCATCGCCGACGACGTCCAGTTGCCTCTTGTTGACAGCGTCGGTCTGCGACACGCCGTTTGCCACCTGTGAGATGCGGTTTTCCCTAGAAGCGTCATTTCCGGCGGTGTACACAGCTGCGTCCTCATCCCATAGCAGGCTGCGTTGCTCCAGATCATCGAGGCGAGACGCTGCCTCGTTCTGGCGCTGCCCTGTCACCGTGGCCAAATCCAGGGCCGATTGCGCGATGTCGAAGGTGTTGCCTAGTGCGAGGTCGTTCGCCACCAACGTCTCGTCCAAGGCCTGTATCGCGCCCAGCAGAGACTGCGGTTGCTCCGTGCCACTGGAAATACTGTCCAGCACGATCTCCGGCATGACGAGAACGCCGTTCTCAACCTGCGCGCCACCGCCGATCGCTGCCGCTACCGATCCGATCGCGCTCACTTGCGCCTGGCGCGCCTGCTCGATGTTCTCCGCATTCCTTTCGATGGCAGTCGTGTGGGTCGCATCCGTTGCAGCCAGAGTGGCGATCTCCTGTTGACGCGTCCGGTCGGCGGCTTCCAGTGCCCTAATGGCATCGTATGCCGCGAAGAGCTGGGAACCGTTGATGGCGTCCGTGCTCGTTGCGTTCACTGATCCCGCACCTACGTGGATGATCTGCCGAGTCTGCGCGGCGTTGCCGACACTCAAAACGGCGGCCGTGTTGCTGCCGAACTCGTAGCGCTTGTTCATCAACGTGGCAGGATCCACCCTGCGTACACTGTCTGTCGTAGCGTTGGCCCCCAGCGCCACACCGAACGCGTGCTGAGCTTTCGCCCCGAAACCGATCGCCACGGCGTCGGCACCGTTACCCTCAGCCCTGGAGTTCCGCCCGATCGCGATACCATTGGTGATGTTCGCATCGACGATCGCATCGCGTCCAATCGCGGTGGCAGAGTCCCCGCGAGCCCTAGCTTGATTGCCAAACGCTGAAGAGAAGTTGCCCGTTGCGGTCGCGGCTGCACCGAACGCAGAGCCTTGAGTGCCGCGCGCGCTCGCACTATTGCCGAACGCCAGTGCGTATTGGCCCTCCGCGCTCGCTTTGAAGCCTATTGCGATAGAAGTGTCCCCAGATGCCGTCGCGTCGAAGCCGATGGCAGTGGCACCCCGGCCCGCCGTTGTGGTGGCGTTACCGATTCGCATACTGCTGTTGTTGGGATGGGACAAGTTGATGAACCCTCCATTTACCGCCAGCTCGCCACCCAACGTTAGCGACGTGGCGCCCGTGCCCTGCACGGAGCTTGGCCGGTAGAACAGCACGGTGTCAGTTTGTGTGTAAGCATCTGTCGAATCGCATTTTTGATCGGTGTCGAACGGATTGAGGCTTCGCGGAAACTCGGTTGCAACGCTCGGCGTTCCTGTCGGCCACAGGTCTTGCGAGTCGTTGACGCTGAAACACCGTCCGGTTGCGTTCGCGTTGATATGGATTCCGTTGCCTGCCATGGATCCGGTAGAGACGGACATGAGTGAGGCGCAGATGGCGGCGACCAGCATGCTGTGGCGAGGTTGCGACAGGCTGCGATTTCTGGTGGCTACGTGTGTCATTGATAAGTACCTCAGAATATTTTTGGCAAAGAGACCCGGTGCCGCTTCGAACGGCATCCGGTCTCGGAAGAGAGATAGCGGTCTGGTTTGCGGCACGTCCGTCAAAGCGCGGGCGGGCGTGGGCTTACTGCGCGCCCACGCTACCGATGAGCGCTACTTGGAAGCCGCCCGTTGTTCGCGCAGCCAGGCGAGTGCCGCGGTGCCTAGGGAGGTCGTCGAGATGAGCACGCCGGTGAACTTCTTGCCTGACGCATCGCGGACCTCACGGCAGTCGAGAAGCCCGTTATCGCAAAGAAATGTCAGGCAATGCTTTACGTCCCGGCTACTTCGCCCGGCAACACGCACGTCCTCGAGAATCATGCCAAGCAACGGCATCCGGAAGATATCCATGAGATCCGCGCAAAGGTACTCGCATGGATCTCTCTGGGAACTGACACGTTCAGCCATGCTCAACCTCGCGGAGCATCGCCGGGCTGGACGTGCCGAAGCGTTTGAGGAACCGTCCGGGCTCCATGGGTCGCCCGTGCAGATATCCCTGGCTTACATCGCATCCCAGCGCACGCGCCTGCGCGAGTTGAGCTTCGCGCTCGATGCCCTCGACGACCACATGGAGGCCCAGCGCGTCGGCCATACCGATGACCGCGGCAAACACCCGGCGCTCGGTACCATTGGTTTCCAGCTCACGGACGAGCTCGCCCGCGATCTTGAGTTCATGCACCGGCATGGAACGCGGCCGGCCGAGGTTGGAAAACCCTGTTCCGAAGTCGTCCAGCGACAGGCGGACGCTGAGCCCCATCAGGCAGAACAGGATGCGGCCGCTCGCTTCCATCGTCTGGACGGCCGCGGCTTCGGTAATCTCCAGGGTCAGCTTCTCAGCATTCAAGCGGCCGGCGGTCAGCGCTTCACATACGTGGTCGTAGAGCTCGCGAGCCATCAACTGGATCGGCGATACGTTCACAGCCACTCGCCAATGCTCCATTCCAGCCTCGTGCCAAGCGCGCAGATCGCTGCAGGCCTGGTGCAGCACGAACCGTCCAAACTCGTTGATGAGGCGGCTCCGCTCTGCCAGTGCGATGAACTCAGCGGGTTCGATCAAGCCCAGCTCGGGGTGGCGCCAGCGCAACAGCGCCTCGGCGCTGATCACCCGCTCACTCGACAGGTCGTATTGCGGTTGATAGAGGACGCTCAGCTCGCCGTGATGCATGGCGAGCCTTAGGTCCTTGGCGGTGACGCGCTCGAACTGGGGTTCTGGGTTGCGGTTCATCAGCAGGCTTCCTGGCGAAGGGCCCGCGTGCCCCGGCCGTCTGCTGATCCTCGGGATCGCCCCGTGGCATCACAGCATGTACGCGAGGCGCGCCGACCCGAATCGGTGCAACAAAAGGCACATATGTGCGTTCGGGTGGCGCATCCTAGAAAGGCCGGTCAGCGGACGCTTCTATCGCCGGATCATTTGTTCTCAACCCTCCTCATTTCCGAATAAACCATTTTCTATCAATGGGTTAGAACGCCGCATCTCTTCACCCGCCACATGCGCGGGGGCACGACATCGAGGCAGGATGGGGACAGCCCGGGCCGGTTTCCGTCGTATTCGTGCAGGGCCGGGAAGACCGCTCTGGATATGGGCAAGGAGCACGTGGCGCTGGGCGTCGATGGACCGCGAGCGCTGCTGCGTATCCATTCCCTTCACAATGGCCAGCGCCTGCAGGAACTTGCCCGCTTTTACTGGAAGGTCCGCGTAGGCGAGTCGATAGGCAGCGTGGTCGGGATACGCTACCGCGAGCTTCCCGAACAATCCGAGCGCTTCCTTGTACCTGAGCGGATCAAGCCTCACGCCTTGGGCATCGAGCAGCATCGCAGTCTCCGCAGGAACCGGGACCAACAGCTTTCGGGCGGTGGCGTGATGCTCGATGGCGGATACGGTGCGCGGGATGCGGGATTGCGCATCCGCAAGCTGAACAAGCATCGGACCGAAGCGAGGGGCGGCATCGACAATCTGCTCGCCGATCATACTGACCGCCAGCCAGTCCTGTGCCTGATAGCAACGCACAGCATCCACGTACTGTTGCGCGCTGGCGGGATCGAGTTCCAATGCCGGCCAGACATCCTTTCCTCGAGGAAGCAGGTCCACCAGCACGTCCCTGGATACGCGATCAACCATCGCAGGAAGCTCTTCCGGTGCTCCGGACTGCTCTACCAACCTGTCGGTGCCGCCTTGCTGGATTCGCGCTCGAACCGTGATCTGACCGTCCTGCGTGCGAAACGTACTTGGGAGTACGACCTTGGGGCTTCCTGTGGACCCGGTACTCGCGAGGTCCGCCGCGCTCGACAGCACACTGACCTGGCTCAAGGTCCCCGACCGCCACGAAGCAGCAGCACCGCGACCAGGAGACAACCGAGCACGGCGATAGACAAGAGAAACACGGCTCGCCATCGCGATGCGACCACCAGCGCCCATGAATCGTGGCGCATCGTGGGCGTCATCCTTTGATTCACGCGCACGCGGGCAACGTCGTCGTCTGTATCCAACTGCGAAGCCTCTTGCGCGCCCCCCTGCTCCGGGGCGGTACGCCCGGCATCGGGTGACGGAGCCGGGGGCTCGGCGGCCTCTTCGGCTGCAGGAATGTCGGTCGCTGCCCGGGCTGTCGCGGCGGGCGCCCATGACAACGCGCCTGGCGGCTTGAAAACGTAGCCACGCTTGGCAATAGTCCAGATCCAGTCACGGCGCGAAGGGCTCAATGCCTTTCGGAGCAGCCACATGCTTTGCGACAGGTTTGCGTCGTCCACGACTAAGCCCGTCCACGGCCGATCAAACAGCGCAGCCCTCGTATGCAGCTTGTCGGGCTCATTTAGCAACAGGAGCAGGAGATCAAACACTCGCTGCTGAAGCTCGACGCTATCCCCGGGCGATGTGACCCGCCGACAGCGAAGATCCACTGTCAGATCTCCGATGTTCAGAAACTGTGCGTCCTTGGGCCACGAATACATCAAACGTACTCCCCTTAGTGGTCGACCTTCCTGGATTGATAGGGGCGATACTCATGCAGGCCTAGTTCCGTTCTTGCCTGCGATGAGTACCTTCTGACGTCCCGCACGCCACTGCAGACGAGCGCGCGCGCGCTCGACATGGGCGAGCAAGTCGTCGCCCAAGGTACCCCCCAAGCCCCTGGCCACACATTCCCACCGCCCTAACTCCACCCATCTCAAGTACCGAACGTACACGGATCTCGACGTCCCCACCGGGTGATGGACGTCAGACCAAGTCGCATTGTTCTGCACAACCCAGAGGACGGTATCCACAAACTGCCGGTACTCAGCCTCTCTTTTTGTGACTCGCGTCACGAGATTCGCCGGTAGATGGCGCTTGATGTCGCTCCATTGTTGGTCACTTGTCCGGGCTCCCGGCGCAGCATGATTGGTCATAGGTTCAACATGAGGAAGGGCCCAGGGATGCCCGGCGAAAACTTAAGCCGGCCTTTTCCGGGCGCGGCCGAGGCGGCAAGTATGGAGCGTGCCGAAAGGCACTCTTCTGCATTTCCCTCACTTGTTCTCATTTCTTGTCTCAGAACTAGCCGCCGAGCTTCCAACATCCGGCATGCGGGATCCTGAGCCGCCTTGAAGTGTGGCTCAGCCCACTCCGGTGGGTGGCAAGAGAGAAGAATTCAGTTTGATTGATTTGCGATGTTGCCAGCTGCCCAACTAGGCTCTTTCCATGCTGAACGCAGCTGGACGTGAGCAAGCAGCGACCTAAGGGTCCAACAGCTTCGGGCAACACGTTCGCCGTGCGGAGCCTCCCGCCTGGCGTCCGAGCGAGCGTCGGTACCCCTGCCGCGCTCGAGCGCGCCCGTGCTGCCTACCCTGCAGTGGCGGGCGTGTACCAATGGTTCGGGCGTGCCCCTCGACAGAACCGTCGCTTCGCATGGAAGGCGACAGTGGAGGGATTACCTCCACTTTTCTTTACTGGCACGGCGGGTCCTATCCGCTGTGCCAGCATTTTATGCGTCATCTTCGGTAACGTGGCGGAGGATGGCTTTCTGGCGGCGCTGTACACAATTTTGTTACCGACGACCTTGTTTGCCGCTGAGCATTCTCCACGCGCATTGCTGGAAGTTCTTGAGTGGAGGGCGGTGGACAACCTGTCCTTCACACTCGCGAACGCTTGCACAGAGGGCGTCAGCACGGCCCAGCTCGGCCCGATCAATTCTGATCCTGCAAGGATGCCATGCGAGCCACTAGGGGGGTATTTGCTCTATAGCTCGGACATGGCGAGGCAGTGCGTGCCTCAGAAACCGGTGTCCTCGAAGCGGCACAGAAGGTCATGATGTCGCAACGGGGCTAGATGTTGCGTCTGCGACGAGCCGAATGGCGCTCTCAATCCCGCTGTCGCACCATCCCTTTGTCAGGTGCTTCGCTCTGGGCCTCTGTTGACGAAATTCGACCAGCAGAGAAACTGATCGACCGAGGCGATCTCTGAAGGCGATGGATAAGCTCCCCACCTCTCCGTAGTAAGCGCTGTGAGCGAATGAAGGCGCCCTTCGCCAAGGGCGGGAGGGTCAGGCGATGGACGCGGGAGCAAGCTCAGTGGGGTGTGAATTGGATACGCGCCTCGAAGGCTCTTCGCACCTGCTGGAATAGAGCACGAAAAGATGGATAGTCCTTGGGCTCGCAAAGTGCGTCGGTACCACGAATAGCGTATTCTTCCAGGCGATGATCCGCCGTAACAGTTTGACCTTTCTGGCGCCACTCAACGCTGTATCGGCCAGCCGCGTTGCTGTAGATGATGTCTTTCGGTATCTCGGCAATCTTTACAGTGGCCGGAAAATCAAGTGAGTAACGCTCTTCACGTACACGGGGAACACATCGGAATGGAGCGAAGTTGTCAGGTTTCGGCGTTCCAAGAACGGCATCACGGATGGATTCCAGGGCGAACGCGGGTGGCAAGGCACTGGAGCCAGGACGTGTGAAGTCGAGATGTTGCTGCGCATTGACTGTCACCCTGAAGCCAAGTGGCTTTGTCAGATCTTGGGGCTCAGCATCGAAGGACATTTGGCCTACACCCTCCATTCCCGCGTCGACAATCATTCTCGCTACCGCGGCACCGCGCTCCTGGGTCGGCATCCCAGCAAGGGACCTGCGCATTTGAGCCTCTTGATCAGCGCTTGGGTCAAAGCGGGTGGACACAGTTACATCCCCGCCGTCTGCATATCTGTACTCGGTGTAGCTTCGCTGGCGATTGCCGGAGGCTTCCAGCGCTGGGGTACGCGATAACACGCCATCGACTGTGTGAACCACCGGCCGCCCACGGACCGAACCCGGAAGCTCACCCAAGCGATGGAACTCCGCTGTTGGATCTGTATACAAGTCGAGCGCAGGCACGTATAGGATGACGTGATCGAAATGGCCCGCCACGGGAAGAAGCGGAAGAGTAGGCCCTGCGCGCATGCCCACCAGCACCGGAGTGCTATCGATACCCTTTGCTGCAAGAAGTGCCTGCAGCAGAGCAACCTTGTCCTTGCAATCACCAAACCCTCGTTCGAGCACCTTCGTGGCCGCGTTGGGCTCTACTCCGCCATTGCCCAAGTACACCGCGACATAGCGGATGTTGGCCGTAACCCAGTGATGCAGCGCTTCTGCCTGATCGCGCGGTTCTTGTAACCCTTCAGTCAAGCGCTCTGCCAACGCGGAAATAGCATGAGTGACATTCGCAGCTGCTGCGGCATTGCGATGATAAGCGCGCCCGACTTGCCCCCAATCGCTGAAGTTGCTGGCCAGGATGGCCGGACCGAAGGCACCCGCAGGTGGCATTATGGAGGGCTTGGGCAGTGGCGTGAGATTTCGATGCTCCCATACCCACTGATCCATACCATTCGATCGGGAGTGACTTAGACCGACGGCGTCTCGCAGCCGGACGTCCAACGCCATCGACTCCGGCGCTTTGATAGTAACGCGCGCTTCCCGGATGGTTGTGTGGGGGTTAACGACCTGAAGCAGACTGGCGTAACCGTCGAACAAGGGCTTGATCTGTGTAATGCGCGTCTTGCGTACGAGTGTCGCGCCCTTGCTTAGGCGCGGGTACACGATCACCAGGGCCCTGCCGTCGGCGTGACTGGCCGAGGCTCCACCATTATGTTGCTGTCGTGTATAAATACTCTCCTTCGGTACGTCATGACGATTTCCCGCGGGATCCAGCACGTAGGCTTCAAATACCTCCACCGACTGGCGTCCCTCAACGTAATCGATAGCCTCTTGGCTCATCGCCTCCACGGCGACCTGGCTATGAAGCAGTAGCGATCTTTCTTCCACGGAAACGGCGCTTCCGTCTGCGCGGAATTCTCTGGTGATGTGCGAGCGGACCACTTCAAAATCTGGCCGCCCCCCCGCCCCGGTTAAGGGTGTTGCAGCGGACACCGCTTGGCTGATGAGAATTAAACCAAGGCCGAGCGCGGGGACAGACAGAGGCGTTGTAACCGAAGATCGAGTGAAAGGGAGAGCAATTTCTTCTGCAGAATTGAACATGGAAGCATCCTGTTTTGACTTGACCGGGCGTGTCATGTGCGACCCTCCTGGTATCGAATTGCACCGTGACACTAGCGTCTCGCTCCCGCCGGCTGCGACGGCGCTGAGCGTGGTCGGCCTGCTCGTGTGGTGCCTGCAGGAACCTTCTTGGTGCCGAACGTGAAGCTACGACCAGGACGAAGGCTGACGCTTGACCTTCTTCATTGCAGTTCGTTCGTGCGAACCTAGGCAAGCTGATATGTTTTGATGCTCATCAGCGGTAGAGCGGAGGCGCATCCCCATAACCCTGCGAAGCGCTTGTGAAATGAGCGCCGAGCGCTCTGGGAGCCTGTCGGAAGCGCTCGATGGCACCCGCCTCTCCTTTTTTCCGTTCGGCCGTCGCAAGCTACAGCTACGCCTCATAGCAGTTCTGCTGGTGATGGATGTTCAGGTGTGAGGACAGTGCGGTTGGTGATCGACGCATGTACTGCGTCAGCCGATGGCGCGTTTACATCCACCGAGCCTTCCATCATTCGTGATCGTTCTATCAGGGGTGCCCTCTGACGCAGCCTAGATGCCTACTTTCTCTGCAATCGAGCGGCTTTCTAGATGTACCCACGCCCCAGATGCCCGTCGTAGCGGACTCATCCACTGTCGCGGGCATACTGGCGATCCAATGCCTCTAGCACGGAGTGTCCCAGCGGTGTCAGCGACACCCCCCAACCGCCGAAGCGGTTGCCTTCTTTGTCGCAAAGCACCCTGACTTGCAGCCATTGCAGCCGTCGCATCTGGTGAAACTCGTTGCGGATCTCTTGCGACGCGTACGGGGTAAACGTGAGCCGGGCCAACCGGACCCCGGGTCTGGCTGTCCGGAAATGGCGCAGCAGTTGATGGCAAAGCGCGGGCGGTGCCCATACCTGGTCATCCAAAGGCCACCGCCTGACGGCTGTCCGCCACGGTCTCAGCGCAAGTGGCATGCGATCCGAAGCGTGCCAGGAAGCGGTCGCCGCTGGTTGGTGGCGCGTGCAGATAGCCTTGGGTCTCGTTGCAGCCAAGTCGCTCCAGGACACACAGCTGAGACTCGCGCTCTACGCCTTCGGCCACCACCCGCAGCCCCAAGGTCGAGGCCATGGCGACGATGGCCTCGATGATCGAAGCGTCAATCTGGTTACGGTCGACGTCGCTGACAAAGGAACGATCAATCTTCAGCTCATGCACGCGCAACTGCTTCAGCCGTGCCAAGTTGGAAAAGCCGACCCCGAAGTCGTCCAAGGATATCCTGACACCTGCGGAGCGCAGCATGAGCAACTGGCTTTGGGCTGTGCCTGCACTTTCGATCATGTGTGATTCGGTGATTTCCAGGATCAGCCGGTGTGCCGGCATGCACTGCTGGGTCAGGCAATCGAGCACCCGCTGAGCGAAATCTGCACGTTGCAGTTGCAGCGGGGAAACGTTTACGGCCACCGACCAGCCGAGGTTACCTGCCGCCCTCCACTGCCGCAGTTGGCGGCAGGCCGCCTTCAGCACCCAATGACCGAGACGATGGATTGCACCGCACTGTTCGGCAAGCGGGATGAACCGATCCGGCGGTACCAAGCCCATCCGAGGGTCCTGCCAGCGCACCAGGGCTTCCGCGCCGACCACAAGGCCGCTGCCGCATTGCAGTTTCGGCTGATACAGCAGGGTCAGCTGATCGTTGTCCACTGCCCGCATCAGGTCTTCTACTGTGACGGTTATGTGACCGGAGGCGACTGGAAGGCTCGACATGGTTAGGCTCCAACGGGGAGCGGCCATGCTGGAGAGCGCGCGCCCACCAAGCTTCTTGCTGGGGCTCAATTGATATCAATTGAGCCCCAGCAAGAAGGGTCAGGCGGGCCTGTTCAGCGCATGCCCTCGCCGGCGCATCGTCCGTTCTGCCAGAGCTTCGGTGGGGTCGCATGCAGTGCGGGGAAGGCAACGCCCTCCGGTACTACCCTGCCCTCTCGCACGATGGTGCCGTGGCCGCCGTCGTCCAATGCGGGGCACGGCCCCAAGGCCTGCCGTGTTGGGGGGCGCGCGATCAAGAGTTCTCGCTTCTGCAACAGTCGCGGGACATCCTGACCGGGTGGCAACCGGGCCAAGGGAGGGCGCTGCAACGGCTTCAACTGTGTTGGCGGCGACATGGCCACAGGGGATTGGGCCTGAGGGGGCGGCAAGTCTTCTGGTGACTGCAGGGTAAGCGGCCAACCCGGCAGCCAGAGTGAAACATTCAACGCCACTGCGGCTAGACTGATCTGTAAGCTCATGCGGTTGTCCATTCCACGCGCGGACGCACGTAATGAGCCCAAGGGTGAACCGGGATGGCCAGATTAGCGTCTAGCGACGCTTCATTTTTTTCTCTATTTGCCCCTCCCGGCTCGTTCATGGCTTGACAACCACGCCATCGTCGCACCAGGCAGGGCTGCGTGCCGAGCCTTGACGCGGCCCACGTCGGCGCCCAGCGAGGGTTGCGCCGAAGGCGGCAATAGGCTGAGTACCTGCAACTGGGTCCGCAAGTCGCCTTCGCTAGCTGCTTGCCTGTAGAGCTGCCTAGCCCGTTCAATGGCTTCCGCGGGACGAGCATGACGCTCTGCATCGGCAACCTGCAACAGGTCAAGGCGATGCCGCAACTCTGCCTCGGCTGCAGGCAGTAGATTACGCGCACTGGCCGCCTGACTACGGCTGGCTTCCCAGTTGCCTTGGGCGGCACTGATCTCCGCGTCGAGCACGATCAGGGATGCGCGCATCAGCGGTACCAGGCCACCTTGCTGAGCCGACGCCCGCAGTGCGCTGGCATGGCGCTCGGCGGCTTGGATGTCCCCTAGGCGAAGGGCGATCGTGGCCATCCGCAGGCGTTCGCCACCCAGTGAATGGTTGCCTAGGATTTTTGCTCTGTCGGCGCCGTCGATCAAAGCACGTGCCCCCTCATAATGTTGCCGGGCTTCGGCGCGGTCGTGGACAAGCAGCGCAACCAATGCCTGCGACGACGCGGCCGTGAATCGGGAGATCACGTCGTCCGCGCGTGTGCAGGCCTCCGTCGTACTGGCTTCTGGTGCCACCCCCATGTAGGTCGACACGCGCAAGTTCTGACACGCGACCTGAACCTGGGTGTTGCTGGCCTCCGCACTGGTCTCGCGCGCCGCCATCAGCGCAAGCTTGCTGGTCTGGCCCGCATCACGCAGCCGACCCTGCGCTTCGAAGATGCGCGCCAGCGCGACATTCACCCGGATCCCAGCAACCCCCTGCAGCCCCAGCGCCTGTAGCTGCGTTGCCCGTGATTGGGCTTCCGCAAGCCGAAGCTGGAACAGGTCGTCCATTGCCAGTTCCACCTCGAATTGGCCCTGCATGTTCAGGTTGCCCAGTTTGCGGGCTGTCTGAAGTGCCTCCCGTACCCAATGCAGCCGTCCCTCGGTGGAGGGGCTCAGACCCGCAAGGGTGACTTGAATGTTCGCGACCAGAAGTAGGTTTCCCGCACGCTCGGCCCGATGCATCGCCCCCTCGATCATCTTTGAGTCACGCGCAACCTGACCCGCGTGCACGGTCGCCAATACATCAGCGTATTCGGCATGCTCTACCGCCCCAGCGCTCTTAAACTTTTGCGCGGCCATCCGATAGGCCTGCTCACCCTGCGCTGGGTCCACGGTTGCGACAATGTTGGCTTCAAGCAGGGTTGCCTGAGCCGCCTGCAGGCGCATGCCCGCGCTGGTAGCGATCTCACGGGCGGACCCTGCGGCACGTTTTGCCTGATCGAACTGCGCCTTTCCGTAATAGGCATTGCCATACAGCAGCGCCCGCTGATAACGGGCATCCACGCTTGCATCTTCAGTGCGCTGGGTACTTTCGAGGTAGCTGATCGCCGTATCGAACTTGCCGGTGCGGATCAACAGGCGTGCGTATCGCAGCTGGTAAGGCAAATGATTCGGGTGTGCGGCGAGCAGTTGCTGTACTGCCCTCTCGGCATCCGCTGCACGCCTCTGATCCATTTCCAGTTGCATCGCGCGCAGAGACAGGCGTCCTGTGTCGGGCAGTGGGAGCAGCAGGGTGTTGGCGAGCTCCATATGTCGGACAGATTCCAGGCTCTCGCCGAGCTCTGATTGTGCAACCGCCAATTGCACATGCATTAGCCCGAAACGCGGCGCTTGGGTCAGAATAGCTCTGGCACCTTGTTGCACGGCACTCCAGTCGCCGCGCTCGTAAGCAGCAGCGACGCTCGCGTAACGTTGTGCCGTAGTGCCATCCACCTCCAGCGAAGGCCAGGCGTCTTCCACATCTGGTGCCAGCAATCTCACCAGTTGACGCGAGAGTTCGTCGATGGCCGCAGGTGCAGCGCTTAGCGGAACCGCCTTCTCAAGCACCTGGTCCCGGCCTTGTCGCTGCACGCGCACCCGTAGCGTGACCCGCTCTCCGTCGGCGCTGCGGGTGGCGCTCAAAAGAGCGACACTGAGCGCTGCGCCGCGCCTGTTGGCGAGTACTTCTTCGCCTTTCAACAGCTGTATGTCTGGAAGCTGCTGCAGCTTCCAACCTGTCCAGTGCCGAAGCAGCTCGGCAGCCCAGGGTGCGTCGGCCTCGCTTCGGGTGGGCACCGTCACCAGCGCAACGGAAACCGGTTCGCTTGCACGCGGCCAGAATGCCCACAGCGCCATCGCGACAGCAACCAACATCAATGCGGCAACTGCAACCATACCGGGCGACCGCCGACGGGCGGCGGGAGGCGCCCCGGCCGGAGACGGGATGCTGGCTTCTGGCCCAGATTCCCGGCCGGCCTGTGGCTGTTCGTCCAGTTGCGGGTCCTGTAAGGGAGTAGCCTCCTCGGTCGCACCATCCGCCGATACTGGCGGCGCCGCTGATGCCTCCATGTGCTGAGCCGGCATCGCATCGAGCCACTGAACCGGCCCAGGTGGATGGAATACATAGCCACGTTTGGCGATGGTACGGATCCACCCGCGGCGGGATTCTCCCAAGGCCTTGCGCAGTAGCCAGATGCTCTGGGACAGGTTTGCATCATCAACTACCAACCCGGCCCAAAGGCGATCGAACAGTTCCTGGCGAGTGAAGAGCTTGTCCGGCTCGGAAATCAGCAGCAACAACAGCTCGAAGATGCGTTGCTGTACTTCGACGCTCCCGCTGTCAGTGATCAGTCGTCGGTAGCGCAGGTCGATCAGCAGGTCGCCAATCCGCAGGCCCTGCGCGCCCACAGGCCATGGAGCGCTCATTGGAACCCACCCCTGCGGCAGGACAATATGGAAAACGCTGCGATCAAACAGAACTCTCCTTGCGGGTCAGACAGAACGCGCCGCCCCTTCACGGGGTGGTGCCAGCGCGCACAATGTGAGGCCGAAGACGGGTTCCATGCAACACCAGCATTGGAAAGCCCCAAGTTCCCAAGGAGGGGTAGTTGTCGCCAGAAATGTACGCCACTTGGTAAGTATATGAATGAAGCAGGCTGCCTGGGTTTCAGGTGCCTACGTGAAACCCGCCTCAACCCTTTGGCCCAGCTGCGCTTCATATTCCGTCGCCGCTCTCCCTGTTCGAATGGCGGCACGCGAGAGGGGCGTCTGGATGGGTGGGGGCTGGCATCAGGGTCAATCACCTCAGCTACTGTCCGCTCATGGAGCCGGACTAGCATGCGGTGCCGTGGACAGCACTCACAGGCTGCCGGCCCGGGTGAAGCGCCGGGCGTTCTGATTTCCCTTGACAGAGAACCCCAAGTACCCGTTTGCCCCATTCAGGATCATTGCCAGGCCGGTTGCAGCGCGGCGCGTGCTGCTTGCTGCAAGAAAGCGGATTCAGGTGGGCCGGATCCGAGGGTACAGCGGTAGGCTGCCGCGACAGTGATGCGCTCCATCCAAGCATCCCAAGAGATGGCAATGCCACGCGCCGGGAGCCTCAGGTGGGGCAGCTTGGAGATTCTGGACAGGCGGGAAACAGGACCACTGATGCCTTTGAGCGCAGCCGCCCGCTTGCTCTCAGGACCAGGGCGAGCGCGGTACCGGAGTGGCCTCTTTACCCAAATGCCATCTCCTTCACAGCCGGCGAATCGTCCACGATGAACGGGGAACCCTTGGACCCGAACCTACGCAGGAACAATCTGCCGCCCATGCAGGGGGAATGGAGCCAACCCTGGCTCTGGTCGCACGCGAGGAGCTCGATCGCACGGAGTTGTTCGGGGCGATCAACACCTTCAGCCACAACTTTCACCCCAAGAATTGCCCCAAGGGTGACGATGGCTGACACGATGTCAGAGTCCACCGGATCGGTATCCACCTTGGCGACGAATACCCGGTCGATCTTTATCTCATTCAGAGGAAGGCGCTTGAGCCGCCCGAGGCTGGGGAGCTCACTGCCGAAACTGCGGAGGGCGATCTGAACGCCGTCGGCGAACAGGTCAGACAACGCGCCGCAGCCATCGTTGATCGGTGACATCAAGCAGGACAGGGAGACGTACAGGGTCAACTTTTCTGCCGCAATATTGTTGCGATCCAGCGCATCGCGTACCTGTCCGCAAAAGCCACGGTGCAGGAGCTGAACTGGCGAGATGTTGACGCCAATCGACCAGTCCGGGTTGCCGCTGTTGTGCCACTCCCGCAGCTGGCTACGGGCGCGGTTGAGCACCCATCGCCCTAGCCGATGGATGAGCCCCGCCTGTTCAGCAAGTTCGATGAAGTGGCTTGGAGCGAGGAGGCCCCGCTGCGGGTGCTGCCAGCGGACCATTGCCTCGGCGCCGACCACCTGTCGGCTGCCGCATTCGACTTTGGGCTGGTACAGCACCACCAGCTCGTCATTGTCCATCGCCCGAATCAGCTCTTCGGGTGCAAGCGGGACACGGTCGAGGTCAGGTGCGAGCATCCTGGCAACTCCGAGGGAGCTGCCATGCTGCGAAAGCAGTGCCGGGTCAGCTTCTGCGGCGCCCTCAATTGATATCAATCCATCTCTCGAGTCGCTCTACCGGCCCTCTCGGGCCCCTTCCGCACGCCGCACGGCTGCTAGAGCTTCGATGGCGTGGCTGCAAGCGTGGGCGGGCCGTTGATAAGCATCGCCTTGCAATTTCGTGCCGGCTGGGGTTGGCGGGCACGCCCCGATCACGGTCCAGCTGCATTCATATTCGACTGCAAGGACCAGTCGACTGCCCACCCTCGATAAACATTCCTTATCGCCACTTCCAGAATGGTGCGCCGCGGCTCACGGCCTGATGTGTGTCGAAACCGCAATCCTATTGGGAGGCCGGAGCAGGCGTCACACCCCTTCGCATAATCTCCAACCTCCCAACATCACCAACAGCCACAAGCACAGCAGCTTCCCGCGCCGGGTCCCACAGCGCATAGCTATCACCAAGGCGGCCTACCAGGCTCAAGCCGCCCTGAACGCTTCCATCAACAATCACAGTGGTCACGTACTTGCCGGCGCCTGAGGAGATCGTCCTGGCACGCTCGGATCCAAGCCAACTCGAAGCAATCGAGACGTAGACCAGCATCACCATGGCGTAGATCAGCCATGGGGAATCTTTCACGGCGGTCGGTATCACTGGCGAGAGATGCACGGCCAGCGCACATATGATCGTCAGGAAAAGTCCTATCAGCACAGGCCACGCGTTCGACCACCAAAGCAACGCGCCCAGCCCAGTGAAGAAGATCGTGGGGCCCAGCCAGGCGAACCGCTTGCTTTTGGAGGACGCGCTCGTCAGCTTTACTTCCACCCAGCCGCTAAACAGCAAAGCCACCAGCATGAGAAACAACACCATGCCGATGCCTGCCAAGCCGGCCAGGGCCAGTTCGCTCACGGCAACGAACTGAAAGGGATCCAGGCCAAAGTGGCCCCAGTACGCCTTCAGATAGAGCGAGCCCTGAGTCAGGCCAAACGTGACGACAGCCGAACCCCATCCAGCAACATCGGCCATCGTCAGTGTCTTCTTCGTACGCTCCATGTATCCCCCTTCAATCGATGCAGCCCCGCCACATAGTGACATGCAGCGCTCTACCTCGCAGAATCCAACCCCATTAACGTGACGCGTCACGCCCAATCGCCCTCACCCCATTGGCGCCCCACCTTTCGCCCTCTATAGTGCCAACCCTCACAAGGACGAGACGGCACACATGCCCTACATCGGAATCGGACTCCACGTACTGGCGGCCATCTACTTCGCGGTGCACGCCATCCGCTCAGGCCAGAACTTCTGCTGGCTCATCCTGCTCTTCTCGTTCCCACTGTTCGGCAGCGTCGTCTACTTCCTGGCGATCTACTACCCGGAAGCCCGCCATTCGCGCGGCGCTCGGCAGGCGATCCGCTCCGCCAAGCAGCTCGTGAACCCCGGCCAGGACCTGCGCAACGCACGGGCCGAGCTGTCGCGCACGCCCACCGTGCAGAACCGGGTTCGCCTGGGCATGACCCTGCTCGATGCCGGCCAGCCCGAGGAAGCCAGAGATCTGCTGGAGCACGCCGCCAGCTCGCCGCTGGGCGACGATCCCTACATCCTGACCGGCTTGGCCCGCGCACGCCTGGATTCTGGACACGCTGCGCTCGCGGTCGAGACGCTGGACGGCCTGTTCGCCCGCCACCCGGATGCACGCCGCAAGCCGGAACAGACCCTGCTCTACGCGCAGGCACTGGCTGCAACCGAGTCGCCCGACGCCCGCGCAGCATTTGAGCGCGCCGTGCACTGCGGAAACGATGCCGCCGCACGTTGCATGTATGCCGAGTGGCTGATGGCACAGCCGCAGCCGTCCGACCGTGAGCAGGCCCGTAGCCTGTTCGACAGCATTCTGGACGATGCCAAGCATTGGTCGGGCCACACGCGCAGCCACAACGCCGCTTGGCTTGAGCGGACCAAGGTCGCCATGAAGGGCCACTAACGGCTGCTGGCGGAGGGGATCGGAATGTCGCATCTGCCCTGCCCTCGGCGCTGGCAGTCCGTTCGCGACCACGCGCTCGCCTGAGTCGCCGACACCGGCGAACGCCTTGCATGCCTAGGCATCAGTTACGCCTCGCAATTTGCAAGGATTCTGAAAATGTCGAGAACAATGACGGCATTGCCCTTACTGTATTGGCATCGCGCATAACCGGGCGTATTCCTTCCCATGCCACCGAAAACGGGTGGTCGGGGCCTCGAAAATCCCGGTTGTGCAATTGATGTTTACGCTTGCCAGTCGGCACCACCCCGCGTGGTGCCGGCTGGCAATCCGTCGGCCGGCTATGGCGGGCGGTGCGTGGGGGCCCTGTGCCCGCCCGGGCTTAATTGCACACCGGATTTCGAGCCACGCATCGTCCGCCACCTTTATCGGTGGCGGCTTCTGCCTGCACGCAAGGAGCCACGCCATGACCACGCCCTACTCCCCTGCCCCACAGCCCTTCCATGAGGCGCCCTCGGCCGGGCCCGTCGCAGACCCCAATACCCTCATCGCCCTGCTGCACAGCATCGGCGCCGGCGTTGCCGCCAACGGTCAGCCCTGGCCCGAACGCCACCAGCTTCGCGGCCGGCAGGTGGCCCTGTCCGATGCGGACTGCTCGCTCTCGGGGCTGCGCGTGGTGCTGGAGGTGCTGCTGGCCGCGGAGCGCACCCGCCAGAACGGCGGGCCGGACCAGTACGTGGGCGACCGGGTGATGGAAGGGCTGATGCTGGCGGCCCTTGGCCTGGTGGCCAATGCCAACGAGCGGCTGCAGCCGCAGAGCTGACGGGCCGCCGCCGTGGCGCCCGGCGCGCACGCCGGCAACCGTTTGGCGATGGCGTGCCACGGGTCAGTGCTGCTGCTGTGCCTGGCATTGGTGGTCGCGGCACGCACGCTGTGGCCAGCGCCGGTTGAGCCGTCGCCCATCGCCTACCGCAACGTGCCGGACGAGGCCTTCCTGAAGCTGCGCACCCACGCAATGCGATTCGCAGCAGCGCGGGCGTGGGATGGCTTCGGGTTTGTAGACGCGGCGCCCGCTTCGGCCGGCTTCCAGGTCCGTTGCAAGGGCGCGCTGGTGTTGCACGCGGAAACCCGGCCACCGCATTTGTTGATCAAGGTGCCGCTGGACGCCAGGCAGCGGGCGCCCGCAATCGTCTACCTGCAGGCCACGCTCCAGTGGCCGTTGAAGCCTTTGCCGTATCTGGAACAGTTCCTGGCGGGCGTGGAGGAACCGACCGTGATGGATCGGCTGCGATTGGTATGGGCGGGCGCCGTGCCGGAGGATGCATGGTGCGGTGGACGGGAGTAGGACGAACGCTTAGATCACATCATCGACGGCCAAAGGGTCCGGCGTCGGCACTGCCCGTCCCACCAGATCAGGGCCGGAAGCTCCTGGAGCCAAGCCCTCGTCCCTATGGACGCCCGGCGCTCGGCATCTGGAAGGTGAACACGGTTCCGGCGTCTTCATTCGACACCACGTCGAGCGTCCCGCCGTGAGACTTGGCAATTTCCGATGCGATGTAGATGCCCAGGCCCAGGCCGGGCCTGGGCAGCTCGCCCTGTTCGCGCGAAAAGGGGCTGAAAATGTTACCCAGCCTCTTCGGCGCAATGCACCCTGCGTTGTGCACATCCAGCGTCAGGTGATTGGATGCCGCGCGAACCCTCAGCGTGACAGGCGCAGAGCGCTCACCATGCTGGGCTGCATTGGTCAGCAAGTTGGCCAGCAGCTGCGAAAGCCGGCTTGGGTCGCAGACCACGCTGCCCTGGATCTGCATCTGAACGCTGATGTCCCGGCGACCGGTGGCGATCGCCACCTCCTCCGCAACACGTTCAAGATCCGCCTGCAACGAATGGCTTTCGCGAAGCGAGACCGGAATGCCACCACCCAACCGACCTCTGGCGAAATCAAGCACATCGTTGATCAGCCCATCCATCCGGGTTACGCCCGACGCGATGTGCGCGAGCATCTGCTGCTGACGCGCGGATGTTGCCTCCATTTCCAGCGAATCTGCGGCCACGCTGATCGCCTGCAGGGGGCTGCGAAGATCATGGCCCAGCACCGCAATGAACTGATCGCGCAGATCTGAAACCCGCTGTGCATCGGAGAGTGCTGTCTCTGCTTCCAGCAGGCGATCTTCCTTGTCGAGGTAGTTCCCAACAAGGTCGGCAAGCAGTTCCATGGATCGGCGAACATGGGCCTCATCGAAGTTGCCCGGCGACGAGTCAATGGCGCAGAGGGTGCCGAAGAAACTGCCGTCCGGTCGGTGAATCGGAACGGACGCGTAACTCTCGAGCCCGTAGATCCGCGGGGTGTGATGTTTGGAATACAGCGGGTGTGCACTGGCCTGCGTGAACACGACCGAGGTGGGTGACTGCCTGATCTCATCGCAGATGGTCGTTTCCAGGACCAGCTGCCCGCCTGGAACGAGCCCAAACCCCAGGTTGTCCAAGGTGGCGCACGCCGTCCAGGTCGTCTCTGTGACGCGGGCAATCGCAGTGAATCTCGAGCCGGTGATATGGGCCACGGTTTCAAGGATGCGCGGCACTGCCTCGATACGACCAATCTCAGCGATGTCGTTCAGCAGATCGGGATCAGTCAGGGTGTGCATGTGCTGGCAGTCGGACGCGGTGGCGCATCATCCCATGAAACCGCCATTGCAACCGGGACCGTCCCGGTCGGGAATGCATGTCCGCTTTCGGCCAGAAGCGGACATTGGCCCAGGTCCCTCCAGTGAGATGACTGGGGAGGTACGTGTCCTGCTCAAAGAGCGCAAGCAACTGGAGCTTTAGCCCTAAATCGCTCATATCACAGTCGGAATCAGCCCTCCGCGAGTTGCGAGGGCTGGGCAGACAACCAAGGTGAGGGAGTGGTTTTGAAGAGATTTCAGATTGAAGCATCTCGTGCGCTTACCAAGCGCGTGCTTGGGCTCTCAATGGCGGTAGCTCTGGGCTTGCCGCTGGCAGCAGCGGCAGACCCAACAGCGGATGGAGTTGCATCGGCCGACAGTCGCGCGCAAGCGCTGATCGCGCGGATGACACTGGATGAGAAGATCCAGATGGTCCATAGCTACTTCGGCATGGACAGCGAGAAGCTCAAGCAGCCTAAGGGCGCGCTTGGTTCTGCCGGCTACATCGCTCCGATTGAGCGATTGGGAATCCCGGCCCAGCAGATCGTTGATGCGGGTATGGGCGTGACCAATCCTGGCGGCATCCGCAAGGGTGACTTCGCTACTGCGATGCCTTCCGGTCCGGCCAATGCGTCGACCTGGAACCCGGATCTGGCGTTCGCCAACGGTGCCACGATGGGGCGCGAAGCTTGGCAACAGGGCTTCAACGTACTGCTGGGAGGCGGCGCAAACCTGCACCGTGATCCTCGCAACGGCCGCAACTTCGAGTATGCCGGCGAAGATCCGCTCCTGGCTGGCGTCATGGCTGGCAACGTGATCAAGGGCGTACAGAGCGAAAAGGTCATCTCCACCCTCAAGCACTTTGCCTTGAATGACATGGAGACCCCGGCGGAATTTCCACGATGCACTGCTGGGCGAGAAGGATCTCCACGAGTCCGACCTGCTGGCCTTCAAGATTGCGATCCAGACGGGGCAGCCCGCGTCGGTCATGTGCTCCTATCAGAAGACCAACGGTACATACGGCTGCGAGCATGGGTATCTGCTGGGTGACGTCCTGAAGAAGGAATGGGCCTACCCCGGCTATGTCATGACTGATTGGGGCGGTGGCCATAGTTCCGCAAAGGCAGCCATGGCTGGCCTGGACCAGCAGTCCGCAGGCGAAGTCTTTGACCCTGAGGTCTACTTCGATAAGCCTTTGCGCGCTGACCTGAAGGCCGGCCGAGTGCCGATGTCCCAGCTTGACGACATGGTCAAGCGCATCCTGCGCAGCTTTATCGCCGTTGGCGCGCTGGATCATCCTCCTCAGCGTCAGCCCATCGATGGGCCGGCCGGCGTGGCCACCGCCCAGCGCATCATTGAAGAAGGTGCAGTTCTGCTGAAGAACGAGCGCTCACTGCTTCCCCTGCAAAAGCCCAAGAAGGTGGTGGTGATCGGTGGGCATGCCGACAAGGGTGTTCTGTCCGGCGGCGGATCTTCGCGCATCGACTTCACGATGTTCGGTGGAAACGCTGTGCCGGGTCTGACTCCAACTTCTTGGCCAGGCCCGGTGGTCTACCTTGCCTCTGCACCCTTGGCCGGCTTGAAGCAGGCGATGCCGCAGACGCAGATCGAGTACGTGGATGGCACTGACCCGGTGAAGGCCGCTGCGATGGCAGCGAAGGCTGACGTGGCAGTGGTGTTTGCCACCCAGTGGGCGGCTGAGTCGGTTGATCTGCCGCATATGGATCTGCCCGATGGCCAGGACCAGCTGATCTCGGCGGTGGCCAAGGCCAATGCAAAGACGGTGGTGGTGCTGGAGACCAACTCTGCGGTCCGCATGCCATGGCTCAATGAGGTAGGCGCCGTTCTACAGGCTTGGTATCCGGGAGTCGGCGGCGGCGTTGGTATCGCTCGTTTGATCACCGGCGAAGTCTCGCCTTCCGGTCGCCTGCCGATCACCTGGCCGACGGGTCTGGATCAGCTCCCGCGTCCCGTTGTCCCAGGCTTGGGCTTCAACCCCGCCGTTCCTTCTGACGATATCTTTGACTATCGAATCGAAGGCGCGAATGTGGGCTACAAGTGGTTTGAAGTGAAGGGGATGAAGCCCCTGTATCCCTTCGGCTATGGCCTGAGCTACACAAGCTTTGCCTACGACTCGTTGAAGGTCTCGGCCGATGGCAATCAGGTCACTGCGACGTTCCGGGTACGCAATACCGGAAAGCGCGAGGGCTCTGCAGTACCGCAGATTTACGTACGTATGCCCAGTGGGCACTCGACGCCTGTTCGTCTTGCTGGCTGGTCCAAGGTCAAGCTTGGCGCCGGGCAGACCTCAACGGTTACGGTAAAGGCTGAGCCGCTGACTCTGGCCGACTATGACGTTGCAACCAAGCGCTGGGTGGTTCCCGCCGGCGAGTACACCATTGAGCTTGCCGACTCGGCGACGGATGTTGTTCAGTCGGCCAAGGTGGATCTGAGTCAGTCCTCGCTGAACTGATGACCTGAAGAGAGAGGGGCGCAGATGCGCCCCTCTCCTCTTGATTACGACAGTACGAACCGGGCTGGAATGCCCGTCGTGCAGGATGGTGCAATCCAGACGTCAAAGGCGCCTGGCTCAGCTCGGCGTACGCCGTCCACGTCAGTGAATTCGAGCATGGACTCGTTGAGCAGGAAGGCAACTTCGATCGCTTCACCTGGCTTGATGGCAATCTTGTCAAAGCCCTTCAGCTCGCGGACCGGTCGAACCCGGCTGGCCACCCGATCATGGATGTACAGCTGGACCACCTCCTCGATCAGCCGGTCGCCATCGTTGCTGATGCTTGCACTGACTCGGATGGCCCCGCCTCGTTCAAGCACCTCAGAGCTGACTGCTGTCGGGCCATACGTCACCTTGCCGTAGGTCAGGCCGTGGCCAAACGGGTACAAGGCTTCGTGGGTGATCTCTCGCCAACGTGTCTTGAACTCCTTCATGTCGGGAAGTTCTGGACGGCCGGTGCGGGTGTGATTGTAGTAGTAAGGCTGTTGGCCGGATTCCTGCGGGAAGGAAATGGGCAGGCGACCGGAAGGGCTGTAGTCGCCGAACAGTACGTCAGCCGTAGCATGGCCAGTCTGCGAGCCCAGGAACCAGGTGATCAGCAGGGCGTCGGCATTGCGCACGCCGCCGTGCAGCGCCAAGGCGCGGCCATTGCGAACCAGAGCGACAACGGGCTTACCAACCTCGGCAATCGCATCTGCAAGCTTCTGCTGTGCAGCGGGCAGGGTGATCTCGATACGCGACTGGGCTTCACCCGAGTACCGCTGCGGCTCACCCAAGGCCAGGATGACCACGTCGGCTGCCTGAGCCGCTTCGATCGCAGCCTTGATACCACCCTCGATGTCCCCCTCCAAGCTGCAGCCATCAACGAAGTGCAGGTGATCTTCGTTCTCTACTGCTGCACGCAGGCCGTCTTCAAGTGAGACGTAGCGGCTGGCGTCGCCAAACAGCGTCCAGCAGCCCTCAATGTTGTCTCGATCACGACCAAATGGGCCGATCACCGCAATGCGCTGGCCTGCCTTCTTGAGAGGAAGGACGTTGCCTTCGTTCTTGAGCATGACAATCGAGCGCTTGGCCGATTCACGCGCCAAGGCTTCGTGTTCAGCCAGCTGCTCTGCGGAGATGTCGGGCATGCGCAGTGAACGATAGGGATCGTCCAATAGGCCAATACGTTCCTTCAACTCCAGCATGCGACGCACGGCCTGGTCCAGGCGCCACATCGGAACGGCCCCCTCCCTGACCAGGTCAGGAAGGTGTTCAAGGTAAAGGCCGCTCTGCAGGCTGAGGTCCAAGCCCGCCATGAAGGCCTTCAGCACGGCGTCCTTCATGTCTTCGGCGTAGCCGTGGGCCACCAGTTCCATCTCTGAGGTGTAGTCGGAGATGGTGATGCCATTGAACTTCCATTCGCCGCGCAGAACATCCACCAACAGCGGCTTGTTCGCGCTGGCCGGAACGCCATTGATGTCGTTGAACGAGCTCATCACGCTGGCAACGCCGGCATCGACGGCGGCTTTGAACGGTGGCAGGTGCACGTCGCGCAGCGTCTGCGGGGCAATGTCGACAGTGTTGTAGTCCAAGCCGGCCAGGCTGGCGCCATATGCGACGTAGTGCTTGGCCGTGGCCAGCATGGCGTCTTCAGCGGTCAGATCACGTCCCTGGAAACCTTCGACGCGGGCAGCACCGAATCGGCAGGCCATCAACGTGTCCTCGCCAGTGCCCTCGGCGCCGCGGCTCCAGCGCTGATCACGGGTCACGTCGATCGCTGGTGCATAGGTCCAGTGGATGGCCGCTGCAGTGGCTTCGATTGCCGTGGCACGCGCAGTACGCCGAGCCAACTCTGGCTCGAAGCTCGCAGTCTCGCCCAAAGGAATCGGGAACACCGTGCTCATGCCGTGGATGACGTCTGCGGCCAGAATCACCGGGATACCCAGGCGGCTCTCTTCCAAAGCCACGCGCTGCAGCTCGACAGCGCCGTCCTTGCCCTTGCCATTGAACAGGGAGCCAACCTTGCCTTGGCGAATCTGATGCAGGACCTGGTCCGCGTTCTGCTCGTTGGCCACAGGGTTGATGTCCGGTGCGAACGGGCGAACCATGTCAGCGGTGACGTTGAGCTGTCCGACCTTCTCTTCCAACGTCATCTGCGCCATCAGCGCGTCAATCCGATTACTCATTGCATCCTCGTGTAAACGATTACATTCGGGCAATAAGAGCGGATGTAGCGCTAAACCTCCACCCTGCCCAAGGTAATGGGGGAAGCTGACGAGGTCCGGACAATCAGGTCATACGGTAGTACCAGCTCGCCCGAGGGTAGTTCGCCCTTGCCCACGAGGTTGGCAAGGATGGCGGCAACCGCGGCGTTGGTCATGGCCCCCGTCGGCTGTGCAGCCACCGTCAGAGGGGGCCACGCTCGCCGGGAGGCGGCGGTATCGTCGAATGCGGCAACGGATAGATCTTCAGGGACCCGAAGTCCGGCTCGCTGGGCCACCCAAAGGACCCCCAGGCCCATGTCATCGTTGCTTGCCAGGATTGCGGTGGGGTGTGGCGGCTCCGCGATCAAGGATTCGGCCGCCTCGCATCCGGATTGGAAGGAGAAGCGGCCTGCGCGAACAAGTGATGGCTCGATGCTCAGGTCATGGCTGGCCATTGCGTCCTGATAGCCAAGCAAACGCTCATGGCTGTCGCCGTGATCCATGGGACCGGTGATGAAGGCAATCTGCCTGTGACCAGCCTGGATCAGGTGCGTAGTGAGCTGATTGGCTGCGCCCCGATTGTCTATACGGACGGTCTGCATTCCCTCCAGGGGAGCTGCGCCGGCGATTGCTGCAGCTGGGATCCCGAGACGCTGGAAGTAATCCGATCCAGAAAGGAGCTCCGCATAGGGGGGAACCAGGAGCAAGCCCTCGGCCCCAGCCTCGATCGCCTCCATGACCAATTGTTCGGCATGGTCGACAGTGGCCAAACGCCCCTCGCGCACGACCAGCTGAGCGCCGACCGTGTTGGCACTGGCCAGGGCGGCGAGCAGCACTTCGGTCAAGAAGGGGGAGCGTACATCGGGGTAGAGAAGGCCAAGCCGGGTGCCAGCGGCACCTGCCAGCCGCCGGGCTGCGACGTTTGGGACGTAGCCAGTGGCCCTGATGGCTTCTTTGACTCGGGAACGGGTCTCTGCGCTGACCTTTCCGCGGCCATTGATCACATTGGAGACGGTCATCGTCGACACCCCAACCCGATCCGCTACGGTCTGGAGCGTCACGGCAACGCGGATACGACTGGCGCGACGAGCCGGCATGAAAAGTCCAATCAGGTGAGATTTAGCGCTAAATGAGGCCCAATGTACCGCAAACACGGCCAAATGTAATCGTTTACATAGGGCCAGATCGCTTCCTATCCAGCAGCCGTCCACATGCCGATCGCACCCACCTTCAGCCCCCGAGCTCAGCAGTACGCAACTCGCGCCGCGTTCTTCATCCCTGGATTCGCTTCGGCGATCTGGGCGGTGCTGGTACCGTTTGCCAAGGCCAAGACTGGCGTTGATGACGGTGTCCTTGGGCTGATCCTGCTGTGCCTGGGAGCGGGCTCCCTCACCGCAATGCCTGTGGCCGGCGCCTTGGCGGGCAGATTCGGTTGTCGACGCGTAATGATTGCCACCGCGATGATCATCTGCGCCAGCCTGCCGCTTCTGGCCATTGCGGCCAATCCCTGGCTACTGGGTGCCTGCCTGTTCGTATTCGGCGCTGGCATGGGAGCGATGGACTGCGTCATGAACATGCAGGCGGTTGTCGTTGAGCGGGAGTCTGGCCGCGCGATGATGTCCGGGTTCCATGCCTTCTTCAGCATCGGTGGCTTTGTTGGCGCCGCAGTGATGACTGCATTGCTCTCCGCGCACGTAGGGCCGCTGGCGGTTTGCTTCGCAGGAAGTGCCGCAATGGCTCTACTTGCCGCGTTGGCGACCTCGCACTGGCGGGGAGAGCCGCTGCATCAGGATGGTCCGATGATCGCCTGGCCTAAAGGCGTCGTTCTCTTCCTGGGGATTCTGGCCTTCATCGTCTTCCTGGCGGAGGGCGCAATGCTCGACTGGAGCGCCGTATTCCTCGCTGACGTCCGCCAAGTCACACCCTCCATGGCTGGGGTGGGCTATGGCACTTTCGCTCTCACCATGACGGTTACCCGGCTTTTCGGTGACTCCGTAGTCGAGCGCCTGGGACGCATTCGTTCCATCGTCGTAGGCGCTCTCTTGGCTACGGTAGGCTTCGTCGTACTGACCTGGGTAACACCTTGGCAGGCCTCGTTGGTCGGCTATGTTCTTCTGGGGTTGGGCTGCGCAAACATCGTACCCGCGCTGTTCTCGCTGGCGGGCAACCAGACTCGTATGCCAGAGGGCGTCGCAATCACGGCCGTCACCACGCTCGCTTACTCAGGCGTTCTGGCTGGTCCGGCATTGATTGGGTTGGCCGCGCACGGCATTGGGCTGATCGGTGCCTTCATGGGTGTCGCCGCGCTGTTGGTGGGTGTCGCGCTGTCTACGCGGTGGCTGAAGGTTTGAGAGAACGGGGGCACAGCTCACCGGATTGGCGGGATCTGGCGCAACGACTTCAAGTTGCCTTACCGACTATGTCCGCTTCCGGCCAGAAGCGGACATCCGCGCAGCACAGTCCTAGCCGGCGCTTGCCCCAACGCCTCGCTACTTCACCGCTGTACGCCACGCCGGCCACGCCTCGCCGATCACGCCCAGCGCGGATTTCAGGAACAGCAGCGCGATCACTGCGCCTGCTGCGATATCTGGCCAGCCGCTTCCGGTCAGCGCAACGCCAGCGGCAGCCACCAGTACACCGATGTTGGCGGCGACATCATTGCGGGAACACTGGAAGGTGCTTTTCATGTTGATGTTGAGCGCGCGGAACCGCCACAACAGTGCCAGGCACACCAGATTGGCCAGCAGCGCGATGGCTCCAAACCCCAGCATCAAGCCGCTGGAAGGCGGCACGCCGTGGACCAGTTTGCTGACCACCTCCACCACGATGAAGACAAAGAAGGCCAGGATCAGCAGCCCCTTGACCAGGGCTGCACCGGCCTCCCAGCGCGACCCCCGATTCACCGCCCACAGGCTCAGGCCGTACACGATCGCGTCGCCCAGCATGTCCACGGCATCGGCCTGCAGGGCACTTGAGCGTGCAACGATGCCCGCGCCGAACTCGATGAAGAACATCGCCAGGTTGATGATGAGTACCGCCACCAGTACGCGCCGCTGCGCACTGTGAAGGGCCAGCGCTTCCAGTTCCTGGCGCTTGTGGCCGCAGCAGTGGTCCATGGATGTCTCCCGCCAGGCTGGGGCCAGGCTTGAAAAAGAGTGGGAGAGTGGTTATCAACCCTGTAGCCCCTACAAGGTCAAGCCCATGCCCAGCCACCTCACCATCGGCCAGCTGGCCCGCCAGACGGGCACCAAGGCCGAGACCATCCGCTATTACGAAAAGATCGGCCTGTTGCAGCCGCCGCTGCGCTCGGAGGGCAACTACCGCTACTACGGCGCCCAGGACCAGAGGCGCCTGTCTTTCGTTCGCCGGGCCCGGGAATTGGGCTTCTCCATCGAACAGATCCGCGAATTGATCGCCTTTGGTGAACAGCGGGAGCACGAATGCAGCTCGGTGGACGATGTGGTGAAAGCGCACATCGCAGACATCACGCGCCGGATCCAGGACCTGCGGGCGTTGCAGGGCGAGCTGGAGCGGATGATCGGCAATTGCCCGGGCGGCCGCGTGGCCGATTGCAGGGTACTGGAAGCTCTTCAGCCGCAGCCTGCCGCTTGACCTTGTAGCCGCATCCAGGCCTACAACACCGGGCTACTTCGCCACCGCGCGGCCTTGCTGCCCTGACGCCCCATGATCCTGCTGCCTGGGCTGCTGCTGGTAACGGCGGGCGCCGTGCCGCAGGGAGTGCACTGCGGCGGATAACCGCGCACGCATGCCGGCCTGCCATGGTCGTCACTTTTCCAGCAGTATGATCCGGGCGCCATGCGATAGGTTGCGCTGTTGCTGCGGATAGCAATGGGCGTCCCCCCCAAGACGCGGCTGGCCCTGCAACGCGCGATAACATGATCCCCCACTACATCCCACCTGGCTGCGAGGGTATTCCATGAAACTGCTTGCCGGCATGACCGCATTGGCCCTGGCTGTGGCGCTGAGCACCAGCGCGCAGGCGCAAGTGAGTTCCGAACGCGTGCAGTTTGCCAAGGGCACCTCGTCGAAGACCTTGTCCGGCACGCTCAAGGGTGAGCAGACGATCGACTACCTGGTGGGCGCGCGCGCCGGGCAGCGGATGGACGTGAAACTTGAAACCCGGAACGGCTCGAACTATTTCAACGTGCTGCCGCCGGGTTCGGATACGGCACTGTTCGTCGGCGCGTCTTCGGGCGACACGTTCAGCGGCACGCTTCCGGCCTCGGGCGACTACCGCATCCGCGTGTACCTCATGCGCAATGCGGCGCGGCGCAATGAGATGGCCAACTATGCGCTGACCGTGGCGGTGCATGGCGCGCCCACGGCCCATGGGCCGTCGCCTGCCGCGAAGGCCGCCACGGGCAAGGGTGATCCGATCACGGCCGGCAACAGGCCTGCGTATTGCCGGGGCGAGGTGTCAGGCATGTTCGGTACCCGGCCAAACTACGTGAAGACCGACAAGCCGGTGCGCGCGGCCAACGGCGGCAGCGCGATCAGCGGTACGGTCGACAAGGGCAGTGAAGGCGTAAAGCGCTTCAGGTGCAGTTTCGATGCCAATGGGCGCTTCATCGAGGTGATGGCGCTGACGCCGGACGGCGAATGATCCGCAGGCTCAATCGCCAGCGTCGATCCAGCCCGCAAGGCGCGCTCGCGCGAGATCTGCTGGCGTGTCGATATCCAGGCTCAGTTCCGGCGCTGGAAGGACATGCACCGTATCGGCAGGAAGCTGCCGCAGGCGCGCTCCGAAGCCGCGGTCACCGGTTGCACCCACAGGGGTGAACCAGGCGCGCGGCACCACCGCGGGAACGCCGAGCGCGCTTCCGTGACAGGTGCCCGCGCACCCTGACGCCGAAGCACGGGCACCCGAAAGCAACGCCTGCAGATGGGAGTGCTCGATCGCGGGCTGGTCGCAGGCCACGACCATCACCGCGGCCACCGTGGGCAGCAGGTGTGCGCCGGCCACCTGCAGGCTGCTCGCCAGGCCGCCTTGCCAGTGGTGATTGGTTACCGGGATGGCATCCAGCCCGGCAATGCTGGATAAGACGGCCTGTGCGTTCGCGCCCACCACGACCAGCACCTGCGCTGGCGCGAGCTCCAGCGCCAGCCGTACCACGCGATGCACCAGGGGCTCGCCCTGCCGGGTCAGCAGCTGCTTGGGCTGGCCAAGCCGGGTGCTGCCGCCCGCAGCAAGTACCACCACCGCATGCGCGGACGTCACCTGCCGGCCGTGCTGCGCCATTGCTGCAGCTGTGCGGCGATGCTGAGCGCAATCGCCTCTGGCCCTCGCCCGCCGATGTTGAGGCCGACCGGTGACCGAAGCCTGGCGGACAGGCGGTTGCGCTGATCCGGAGTCAGCAGCTTGAACAGATCCTCGCGCCTTCGCCGTGGACCCAGCAGCCCAATGAAGGCAACCTCGGTATCGGCCAGGGCCACCAGCGCCTCCCGGTCCAGTTCGAAATCGTGATGCATCACCAGTACCGCGTCGCACGGGTCGGCATGGAGGGCCTCGGCCGGGCTGGCCTGGAGATGCGCATCCGCGCCCTGCCCCGCTGAGGCCCATCGCGCCCGCCGTTCGGCCACGCCGACCCGCCATCCCAGCCCCCGCAGTAACGGAACCAGGAAGGGCGTTTCGGGACCGCCACCCAGCACCAGGGCCCGTGGAAGCCGGGGAAGGGTCAAACGCCACGCGCCTTCGCCAAAGGGCTGCGCCCCGTCCATCGGATGCAGCTGCCACGCCTGCTCGCGATGGCCCGCGCGGAATACGATCTGCCCCGATGCGCGAAGCTCGCGCTGGAGGGGCACGCCCTCGCGCAGCCAGGCCTCGATCACGGCGTCGATGCCGGTCATGGCACGCAATGGCAGGAGCGCAATCCGAAGCCGGCCGCGGCAGCCGAGCGCGGACCCACTCAACAGGTCGTCGTCGCTGCGGGTGTCGATCTCGATCCAGTCGACCTGCCCTGCCGCGCTCACCTGCTCCGCGCGTCGCGCCAGCTCGGGCTCCAGGCACCCGCCGCTCAACCAGCCGGTCTGGCTGCCGTTGCAGAACAGCACCATGTCGCCGGCGCCGGCGTAGGTGGAGCCTTCGGTTTCCAGTACCAGCGCAAGCACGACGTGCTGCCGTGCGCGCAGGTGCGTCACTGCCGCCTCGAGCACGCCGCGCGGGCTGCCTTCGGTGAGGAAGTCCGGCGCTGCGGACAGGTGCCCGGCAAGTTCGCCGGGCTCCCCTCGGCCTGCCGCGGAGGCCTCCAGGGCGGGCGAGGCTGCGGGTCGGTCCATGCGCAACGGTCAGCCTACGTCGGGCAAGCCGGGCAACAGCTTGTCCAGGGTGATGGGATAGTTGCGCACGCGCACGCCGGTTGCGTTGTAGACCGCATTGGCGATCGCGGCACCGACCCCGCAGATGCCCAGCTCACCCACGCCCTTGGCCTTCATCGGCGAGATCACCGGATCCAGCGTGTCGAGGAAGACCACTTCCTGGTACGGAATATCGGCGTGCACGGGAACCTCGTAGCCGGCCAGGTCGTGGTTGATGAACAAGCCAAGCCGCGTGTCGACCACCAGTTCCTCCATCAGCGTCGCACCCGCGCCCATCACCATCCCGCCGATCACCTGGCTGCGTGCCGACAGCGGATTGAGGATCCGGCCGCCATCGCATACCGCCAGCATGCGGCGAATGCGCGTCTCTCCGGTGTAGGCATGCACCGCGACCTCGCAGAAATGCCCTGCATAGGTGCCGACGTCGTAGCCTTGCTTGAAGTCACCGAAGGCAATGCCGTCCTCCGCCGACAGTGTGCCCGCCTCGGCCAGGTCAATGGTCCGCCCACCCGCCTGGATGCGGCCATTGGCGAAGCTTGCGGTGTCGCCGTCGAAGCCGAGCTTCTCGCCCACCTTGCGGCGCAGGCTGACGCACGCCGCGTACACGCCTGCGGTGGAGCTTGCCGCGCCCCACTGGCCACCGGAACCGGCGGAGGCCGGATGGCGGGAGTCGCCGAGGGTCACCTGGACCCGGTCCAGCGCCACGCCCATCGTCTCGGCCGCCGTCTGCGCGATGATCGTGTAGGAGCCCGTGCCGATGTCGGTCATGTCGGTTTCCACGATCACCCCGCCCTGGCCGTCGAGCCGGACCCGCGCCGCCGACTTCATCGTCGGTGCGCCGCGATAGCCCGCGGACACGCCCATGCCGACCAGCCAGTGCCCTTCCCTGACCTGCGCCGGCTTTGCGTTGCGCTTGTTCCAGTTGAAGCGCTCCGCGCCTTCGCGCAGGCAGCGCACCAGGTTGCGGTCGGAGAACTTCTTGGATGGATCGCCGGGCACGACCTCGGGCTCGTTGAGGATGCGGAACGCGATCGGGTCGAGGCCCAGCTTCTCGGCCATTTCGTCCATCGCCACTTCCAGCGCCATGTGGCCCGGTGCTTCGCCCGGCGCGCGCATCGCATTGCCTTCGGGCATGTCGAGCGTGGCGATGTAGTTGGCCACCACGCGGTTGGCGCCTGCATAGAGCTTGGGCGTCTGCAGGGTGCCGTTTTCGCCATCCTCGCCGTTGATGTTGCCCGACCAGTTCTCATGGGCGATGGCGGAGATCCGGCCATCCTTGCCGCAGCCGATCCGCACGCGCTGGAGCGTGGCGTGCCGGTGCGTGGTGTTGTTGGGCATCAACGGGCGTTGCAGCGCGATCTTCACCGGCCGCCCGACCTGCTTGGCCGCCAGCGCGGCCAGCACCGCGTCGGCACGGATGAACAGCTTGCCGCCGAAGCCGCCGCCGATATAGGGCGAGTCCACACGCACCTTCTCGGGGTCGATGCCGAGGATGGCCGCCATGCCCTGCCTGGCCCAGTCGATCATCTGGTTCGCCGTCCACACCGTGAGCGTGTCGCCCTCCCAGGCGGCGATGGTGGCGTGCGGCTCCATCATCGAATGACTTTCGTCGGAGGTGTGGTACGTCTCGTCGAGCTTGACCGCAGCGCTCGCGTAGGCGCTGTCGAAATCGCCGAGCGCCTGCCGGTCGGGCTTGCCGTCGCGCCCCTTTGCCAGCGGCGCGGACGGCGCCAGGGCGGGGAAATCGAAGCGGCCCTTGCCGCGCTCGTAGCGGGTGCGGATCAGCGCCGCAGCGGCGCGGGCCTGCTCGAAGGTCTCTGCCACCACGCAGGCAATCGCCTGGTGGTAATGGGCAACCTCGGGGCCGCCGAACAGCGGCGCATTGTTCCAGTTCGATTTGCCGACCGGCTTGGTTTCCGGTGCGGTGATGACCGCCAGCACGCCGGGCGCGGCACGTGCGCGGGAGGCATCCATCGAAATGATGCGCCCCTTGCCGATGCCCGCGCCGACGATGTAGCCGTAGGCCTGGTTCGGCGCGACGTCATGGCGCTCGTAGGCATAGGGGGCGGTGCCGGTGGTCTTGCGTGGACCGTCGATGCGCGGCGTCGACTTGCCGACGACCTTGGCCTTGTCGAACAGGTTGTCGCCGGCGGGGGCGTTGAATTCAAGGGGCATCAGCGCTCTCCTTCCACCAGCACGGCTGCGAGGGTGCGCTCGGCGAGCGCGATCTTGAACGCGTTCTCCCGCGTTGGACGGGCGCCGGCGAACACCTGCCGGGTCGCGGCCTTCACGCCGTCGCGCAGCAGGGGTTCGGCGGCCTCGACGCGCCACGGCTTCGGCGCAACCCCACCGAAGGCGAACCGCGCCGAGCCGTCTCGCTGCACGACCGCGGCGACCGACACCAGTGCGAACGCATAGGACGCGCGGTCACGTACCTTGTGGTACACGTGCCGACCGCCCAGCGGTTCGGGCAGCGTAACGTGGGTGATCAGCTCACCGCGCTGCAGCACGTTGTCCTGCTGCGGCTTGTCGCCGGGGGAGCGATGGAAGTCGGCAATGGGAATACTGCGCGTGCTGCCATCACCCTTGACGGTCTGGATCGAGGCGTCCAGCACCCGCAGGGCCACCGCCATGTCGCCCGGATAGGTCGCGATGCAGCTGTCCGAGGTGCCGATCACGCCCAACTGCCGGGAGAATCCTTCGAGCGCGCCGCAGCCTGATCCGGGCAGGCGCTTGTTGCAGGGCAGATTGGGGTCGTAGAAATACGGGCAGCGGGTGCGCTGCAGCAGGTTGCCGCCGGTGGTGGCCTTGTTGCGCAGCTGCCCGGAGGCGCCGGCCACGATGGCGCGGGTCAGCACCGCGTAGTCGCGGCGCACGCGCTCATGCGAGGCCAGCGCGGTATTGGTGACCAGCGTGCCGATGCGCAGGCCGCCCTCGTCGGTGGGTTCGATCCTGTCCAGGCCGATGTCCTGCACGTCGACCAGGTGCGCTGGCGTCTCGACCTCCAGCTTCATCAGGTCGAGCAGGTTGGTCCCTCCGGCCAGGAACTTCGCGCCCTCGGTACCGGCGACGGCCTTGGCGGCCTCGGCCGGGGATTTCGCGCGTTCGTAACTGAAGGCCCTCATGAGCGCCTCCCCGCAGCGGTCACGCCAGCGACCTCTTCCATCGCCTCGGCAATGTTGGAATAGGCGCCGCAGCGGCAGAGGTTGCCGCTCATGCGTTCGCGCATTTCCATGTTGGTGGCCCGGGGCCGTGCGCTGACGTCCGCCTGCACATGGCTGGGGACACCGCGCTTGATCTCGTCCAGTACCGCCACCGCCGAGCAGATCTGCCCCGGCGTGCAATACCCGCACTGGTAGCCATCATGCTTGATGAAGGCGGCCTGCATCGGATGCAGGTCATCGGGGGTTCCGAGGCCTTCGATGGTGGTGATGGCATCGCCCTGGTGCTGCACCGCCAGGCTGAGGCAGGCATTGATGCGCTCACCGTTGACCAGCACGGTACAGGCGCCGCATTGACCGTGGTCGCAGCCCTTCTTGGTCCCGGTCAGCTTCAGATGTTCGCGCAGGGCATCGAGCAGCGTGGTCCGCGTGTCGAGTTCAAGCTCCCGGCGCGCGCCGTTGACGGTCAACGCCACCGTGCTGATGACCGGCGGCCTGGGCGGCGGGGACGCCGCCAGTTCGGCGGCGAGCGATGACGCCCCCGGTGCGGCGGACATCGCCACGGTCGTGGCGCCGCCGGCGATCACCTGGCGACGCGTCAACTTCATTCCTTCATCCCAACTTGGCACAGTGACCTCCTGGCGTTCGGGGAAACCCCCGTGGCTGGATGGACGCGCTCACACTACCCACGGGCCACTATGCCCGTCTGTGTGGTACAGATCTGTGAAGCCTGTCGATGGCGTGCCGGCATCGGGATCAGCGAACACATGGGCAGTGTCGCCGCCGTGGATCGGAAGGTTGCTGCCGGTAGACGGGCCGGTAACGGACGCCCGAGGCCCATGCCGACACTGCTGCATCACCCGTTCGGGGCAGGCGGGGAGCAGCGCCTGCCGACAGACTGGCGCCTTCACTATGGGAAGGACAACGCAATGGAAACCTCCAACCGCAAGACGGCCAGCTTCGGCGTACCGTGGGAAACGGCCTATGGTTATGTGCAGGCCGTACGCGTGGACAACTCGATCTTCGTGTCGGGCCAGCTCTCGCACACGCCGGAGGGGCGGCTGGTGGCGCCGGCCGCTCTAGGGGCCGATGGAAAGCCGGCCAACTTCGACACCATGGAGGCGCAGATGAAGCGGACCTATGAGAACGCGCAGGTGCTGCTGGCCGAGCTGGGCGGGTCGCTGGCGGATGTGGTGGAGGAAACCCTGTTCGTCATCGACGTGCCGGCCGCGTTCGCTGCCAGCGGCAAGGTGAGGCCCGCAGTCTATGGCCAGCCTGTCCCGCAGGTCGCCAGCAACCTGATCGGGGTTTCCGCGCTCGCCTTCCCTGAGCAGCTGATCGAGATCACCTTCCGCGCTGAAGTGCGCTCGTAGCACGGCCCCTGACGCGGAACCGCTCTGGCGCCGCATGGAGCGCGTGCGTGCACACTTGAAGATGCCGTCAAGGCGCGCAATGAAGTTGCCGCTACAGCCAGAGGCAGGAGGGCGGAACAGGCCCGACGCTACGCGTCCGTTGCGTAGCGCCAGGCGATGGTCGTCCGCAGGTGGCGCAGCAGATGGTCGAGGAACACACGCACCCGGGGCGCCAGCTGCTTGCCGGGGCCATGCACGGCGCTCAGCGGCGAGGTGGCCAGTGCGTGGTCGGGCAGCACTTCCACCAGCCGCCCCGCCTGCAGATCCTCCGCCACATCCCAGATGGATTTGCGTGCGATGCCGGCGCCCTGCACCGCCATCAGCTGCGCCACTTCGCCGTCGTCGCACAGGGTGGTGGCATCGAGCGGCACGGCGATGGTGCGGCCGCCTTCCAGGAAGCGCCAATGGCTGACCGGCGGATTGCCACTGGCGATGCAGTCATGCCCCTGCAGATCTGAAATGCGGCGCGGCACGCCCCGTCGCTGCAGATACTCCGGCGATGCGCACAGCACCCGCCGGTTGGGCGCCAGTTGCCGCGCTACCAGCCGCGAATCGTCCAGCGTGCCGTAGCGCAGGGCCAGTTCGATGCCCTCGCCCACCAGATCCACCACTTCGTCGCGCAGCGACAGGTGCACCCGCACGCCGGGGTGGGCCTTCTGGAAACTGCGTACCGCCGGGACCACGTGCCGGCGCCCGAACCCGTTCGGCGCGGTGATCCTCAGAACGCCGGCAACCACGTCCTGGCGCTGCTGCAACGCAGCCTCCGCGGCCTCCACGGCATCCAGCACGTTCCGGCAATGCGCAAGGAACAGCGTCCCTTCGTCGGTCAACGACGCGCGGCGCGTACTGCGGTTGAGCAGCCGCACCTTCAGCCGGCGCTCCAGTGAGGTGAGCCGCTTGCTCACCACGGCCAAGGACACCCCCAGTTCCCGTGCGGCGGCGGACAGGCTGCCGCCGTGCACGATGCGCTCGAAGGTGCGCAGCTCGTGGAGGTCATCGATCACAGTGCTTTTTTCCGTTGGGGCAACAGTTCCTTTCCCATACTGCCATTACGGAAACTGTGCTGCATACACACAATGGGTTCATCAAAGATGTCGGGTTCGGCCCGGCGCGACACTGTGAATGCGGAGCCGGCCCTGACCGGGGCGTGCGCGATGCGTCACAACAGCCACCCTCCAGGTAGCCAGACCATGAAAGACGACCCCGACCACACCCCGCCGGCGCTGACGCGCCGCCGTTTTTTCCAGGGTCTCACCCTGATTCCCGTCGCCGCCGCGCTGCCGGGCTGCAGCCTGGGCGACGGCCCGGCGCAACGCTCCGACGGGGCCGATGCGGGCGCGCCGTACGCCCCGCAGTTCTTCAACGCGGCGGAGTGGGCCTTCGTGGTGGCGGCCTGTGACCGGCTGATCCCCTCCGACGAAGTGGGCCCCGGGGCGGTGGAATCGGGGGTGCCCGAGTTCCTCGATCGCCACATGCAGACGCCCTACGCGGCCGGTGACATCTGGTACATGCAGGGCCCGTTCCTGGAAGCGCCGAGCGAATTCGGCTACCAGGGCAAGCTGGCGCTGCGCGACATCCTGCGGGTGGGCATCGGCGCCTTCGATGCGCACTGCCGCACGCAGTTCCAGGGCAAGACGTTCGCCCAGCTGGATCCTGCCCAACAGGAGACCCTGCTGAAGGCGGCCGAGAGCGGCAAGCTGGAACTGGACGGTATTTCCAGCAAGTTGTTCTTCTCCAACCTGCTCGGTGAGGTGAAGAACGGCTACTTCGCCGATCCGAAGTACGGCGCGAACAAGGACATGGGGGCCTGGAAGATGATCGGCTACCCCGGCATGCGCGCCGATTACCTGGATTGGATCGGCGTACGGGACAAGGCCTATCCCTTGCCGCCCGTGGATCTGGCTGGACGGAGAGGCTGAAGCAGATGGCAATCGTGAAACCGAAGGTCGACGCGGTCATTGTCGGCATGGGCTGGACGGGCGCGATCCTGGCCAAGGAACTGACCGACGCCGGCCTGCACGTGGTGGCGCTGGAGCGCGGCGGCGACCGCGATACCCAGCCTGATTTTGCCTACCCCAAGGTGGTGGACGAACTGGAAGGCTCGGTGCACCGCCGCTACCTGCAGAGCCTGTCGCAGGAAACGGTGACCATCCGCCACAAGACCTCCGATACGGCCGTGCCGTACCGGCAGATGGGGTCGTTCAAGCCGGGTACCGGCGTGGGCGGCGCCGGCAGCCACTGGTCCGGCGCGCATTTCCGCCCGCTGCCGGAAGACATGAAGCTGCGCAGCAACGTGGAAGAACGGTATGGCAAGGCCTTCATTCCGGCCGACATGACGATCCAGGATTTCCCGGTGACCTATGCCGAGCTGGAGCCGCACCTGCACATGTTCGAGCTGGTGTGCGGCACCTCCGGCAAGGCCGGCGTGGTCAATGGCGTGGTGCAGCCGGGCGGCAACCCGTTCGAGGGTTCGCGCTCGGCCGAGTACCCGCTGGGCCCCAACCCGAACTACCTGGGCGGCGAGCTGTTCTACAAGGCGGCCAAGGAAATGGGCTGGCACCCCTACCCCATCCCCGCTTCCAACGCGTCCGGTCCCTATGTGAACCCCTACGGCTGCCAGCTGGGGCCGTGCAATGCCTGTGGTTTCTGCAGCGATTACGGCTGCCTGAACTATTCCAAGGCCAGCCCGAACGCCTGCATCCTGCCGGTGCTGCGCCAGCGCCCGAAGTTCGAGCTGCGCACCCACTCGCAGGTGCTGAAGGTGAACCTGGACGGCAGCCGCAGCAAGGCCACCGGCGTGACCTACCTGGACGCGCAGGGCCGCGAAGTGGAGCAGCCGGCGGACATGGTGCTGCTGTGCGCGTTCCAGCTGTACAACGTGCACCTGATGCTGCTGTCGGGCATCGGCCAGCCTTACGACCCGGAAAGCAACACCGGCACGGTGGGCCGCAACTACTCCTACCAGAACCTCAACCGCGTGGTGCTGTTCTTCGACCAGACGGTGCAGGCCAACGGTTTCATCGGCATTGGCGGCGCCGGCACCACCATGGACGACCTCAATGGCAACCAGCTGGACAACGCCAAGGCCGGCTTCGTGGGCGGCGGCCTGGTGTGGGCGCGGCAGCCCGGTGCGGGCCCGGTGCGTGGCATCAACGTGCCCAGCGGCACGCCGGCCTGGGGCGCGAAGTGGAAGAAGGCGGCGGCGGACAACTTCCGCCACAACTTCTATTACGAGGTGCAGGGTGCGTGCATGTCCTACCGGCAGCACTACCTGAGCCTGGACCCCACCTACAAGGATGCCTTCGGCCGACCGCTGCTGCGCATGACCTTTGATTGGCACCCGAACGAGATCAAGGCCTCGCAGTTCTTCGTGGACAAAGCCATGCAGATGAGCAGGGTGCTGGACCCGCTGTCGATGAGCGGCGATGCCAAGAAGGATGGCGAGCGCTACAACATCACCAAGTACCAGAGCACGCACACCTGCGGTGGCGCGATCATGGGCGCGGACCCGAAGACGTCCGCGCTGAACCGCTACCTGCAGAGCTGGGATGTCTCCAACGTTTTCGTGATTGGCGCCAACGCGTTCCCGCAGAACAACGGCTACAACCCCACCGGGCTGGTGGGTGGGCTGGCGTACTGGGCAGCCACGGCGATCCGCGAAAAGTATCTGCCCGATCCGGGCCCGCTGGTACAGGCCTGAGGACGCATCCATGAAAAAGCTGTTCCTCTGGATCGTGGCGATCGGCGTGGTCGTGCTGCTGGCCGCCCTCGCCTACGCCTTCGTGCCGACCCGCACCCGGGTGCTTGCCGATGGCCCTGCAGCGGACGCGGCCCTGATCGAGCGCGGCCGCTATCTGGCGGCGGCCGGCGACTGTACGGCCTGCCATACCCGGCCGGGCGGAAAGCCGTTCGCGGGTGGGCTGCCAGTGGCCTCGCCTCTGGGCAACATCTACAGCACCAACATCACCCCGGACAAGGACACCGGCATCGGCAGCTACTCGCTGGATGACTTCGACCGCGCGGTGCGCCACGGCATCGCAGCGGACGGCCGCACCCTGTACCCGGCCATGCCCTACCCCTCGTATGCGCGCATTACCGATGATGATGTGCGGGCGCTGCATGCCTACTTCCTGCACGGCGACATTGCTCCGGTGAAGCAAGCCAACATGCCGGTGGAGATCACCTGGCCGCTGTCGATGCGCTGGCCGTTGGCGATCTGGCGCAAGACTTTTGCCCCCGACGCAGAGGCGGTGGCTTTCGATCCGGGCCGCTACGGCGACCCGCAGCTGGCACGCGGTGCGTACCTGGTGCAGGGGCTGGGCCACTGCGGCAGCTGCCACACCCCGCGTGGATTCGCGCTGCAGGAGAAGGCGCTGGACGAATCCGGCGCTGCGTATCTGAGCGGCGGGCAGATCATCGATGGCTGGAACGCAGTGAACCTGCGCGGCAATCCGGCCGATGGCCTGGGCCGCTGGAGCGAGCAGGACATCGTGGACACGCTGCAGACCGGCCGCAACGCGCACAGCACGGTGGTGGGCACGCCGATGGCCGACGTGGTGGTGCACAGCACGCAGATGCTGACCGAGGACGATCTACGCGCCATGGCCGTCTACCTGAAGCAGCTGCCGGCCAGCGGCCACGATCCGTCCTCGTTTGCTGCCAGTGATGCGACGGCGCGCAAGCTGCAGGCTGGCATCAACGACAGCCGCGGTGCCGAGCTGTTCGTGGACAACTGCGCCGCCTGCCACCGCACCGATGCCCACGGTTACAGGAACGTGTTCCCCAGCATTGCCGGCAACCCGACCGTGCTGGCCGATGACCCGACATCGGTGATCCGCCTGCTGCTGCACGGCAGTGAACTGCCTTCCACTGCCAAGCGTCCGTCCAACCTGGGCATGCCGGGCTTCGCGGAGCGCCTGAGCGATGAAGAGATCGCCCAGCTGGCCACGTTCGTCCGCCAGGAGTTCGGCAACACGGCTTCTGCGGTGGATGCGGGGCAAGCCAGGAAGGTGCGGGCGCAGCTGGAAAAGGAGCGCGCGCATGCGGTGCCCGCACACGATCCGTCCGGGGCTGATTCGGAAGGGAAGTCTGCGAAGTAGACTGCGCCGCGCGTGGTTCTACACGGCTGCAGGCCAGCGTTCCTTGTAGCCAAAGCGCACCCGGTTGTCGGTGGCCTTGATGAAGTCCGGTATGAACTGCCAGTACACCGGCGACAAGGCCACCGGCACCTTGAACCGCTGCTGGTACAGCACCGCGCCGCCATCGGTGCGGGCCTGGGGCAGCCGGGTCACCTGCCCCCGCATCTGCAGGCCACGAAGCTGGTCGATCGCGCTGCCGCCACCGGCCATGGTCACCACCACCTCGGCACGGCGCAGCATCAGCGTGCCGTGTTCGGTGGCCGGGTCGGTGACCAGCACCAGACGCGCATTCTGCGGGTCGAACACATAGAACAGCGGCGCCGCCCAGTGTGACGTGCCGTCGCAGGCGGACAGGGACAGTACGTGGAATTCATCCAGCAACGCATCGATGCGCTTGCTGAATGCAACGGGCATGACCATGGGGGCTCCTGATCCATCGGGCGACACCGGCCATCTGCCAGGTGCCGCCCGGAACGCGTTCAGCGCGGGGTGCGCATGTCATCGGCCCAGTGGGCCAGCACGCGTTGGCGCACGTCTTCGCTGTAGCCCTGCGCGAAGGAAGCGTGGCGCATGCGCCCCTCGCCGATCGGCAGCTGCAGCGTGTCATACACCACCTTCGGGCCGCGGCCGCTCTCGTACTCATCGTTCTCGTAGCAGTGCGCCAGCGAGACCACCTTCGCAGCGGGGAACACCACCTGGCGCCGCTGCGGATGCACGCGTGTGGCCAGTGCCCAGGCGACGTCGGCGATCTTCGTTGGATCAATGTCCTCGTCCACCAGGAAGATCTTGGGGATGAACACCAGCGAGCTGGCCGAGAACAGGACCTCGCCCACCCTGCGCGCGAACTGTTCGGTCGTGGTACCGGGCAGCAGTTCGCGCCAGTTGTTCGGCACCACCACCACGAACCAGTGCACCGCCGATTCCTCGGGCGCCCAGGCGGTGGTCACCGGCAGGCCGGCTGCACGCAGCAGGGCCATCGCATCGGCCGCCATGCCCATCGCCCAGAGGGTGTGCGACTCGTCCGCAGGGCGGCCGGCCACCACCAGCGGCCAGATCGGGTCGTCACGGTAGCTGATGGTCTCGATGTGGAAGGTCGGCTGCAGGGACGACTCGCTGCCAAGATAGCCGGAGTACTCGCCGTAGGGGCCCTCGGGGCAGTCGCGCTCGATGGAAACGTGGCCCTCGATCACCACCTCGGCATGCGCCGGTACGTCCAGATCCACGCTCAGGCCCGGCACTACTTCAATGCCCTCGCCCCACAGCGCGCCGACGTAGTCGGCTTCGTCCACATCGGCGGGAATGGGAATGCCGGCGGCGCAGGCGATGGCCGGGGCAACGCCCTGCACCAGCGCGTAGGGCATCGGCTTGCCCAGCTTCACCCACTCGCCCCAGATCTGGCCGATGTGCTGGCTGGGCACCATCAGCCCGGCCATGCGCTTGCCGTCCACCTTCATGACCCGTGCGATGGACCAGTTGGTCCAGCGGCCGTCCGGGGTCCTGGCGATCAGCATGCCCCAGGTGTTGGCATAGCGGCCGCCGTCGCTGTCGTGCGCGAACGGGATCGGGAAGCGGTCGAGGTTGGCGTCGTCGCCGCGCAGGATGTGCTGGCGGCTCGGCGCGGTGGTGGCATCCACGCGCACCGGCTTGATGCCCGGGCGTTCACGGTTGGCCAGCAGGGCATCGACGATCTGCGGCACGGTCGATGCCGGCGCCAGGCCGAGCGACAGCGCGACGCGCGCATACGGCATGTCTTTGCGCGAGGAGCGCGCGGCCGGTGCGCCGAGGATGCGGAAGCCTGCGGCGACGCCGCGGATGTTCTCCATCAATGGCGCCGGTGCATCGGTTTCGCAGGCCAGCCGGGTGATCGCGCCCGGCTCCATGTCGCCGTCCACTTCGCGGGTGATGTGGGCCAGGTCGCCGAGCGCATCCAGTGCGTCCAGGTAACTGCGCAGGTCTTTGTAGTGGGTCATGGTGTCTCCTTGGTAAGCGTGCGCGCCCCGCTCCAGCGGCGGGTCAGATCGTTGTCCAGACCGAACTGGTCGAGCAGGCGCGAGATGATGTGGTTGACGATGTCGTCCACCGTTTCGGGGCGGTTGTAGAAGGCGGGCATCGGCGGCAGCATCTGCGCGCCGGCCTGGGTAAGGGCCAGCATGTTTTCGAGGTGAATGGCGTTGAGCGGTGCCTCGCGCGGCACCAGCACCAGGCGGCGCCGTTCCTTCAGGGTCACGTCGGCTGCCCGCGCCACCAGTTCATCGGCGTAGCCCATGCGGATCGCGGCCAGGGTCTTCATGCTGCACGGGACCACGACCATGCCGTCGGTGTGGAACGAGCCGCTGGAAATGGCCGCGGCCTGGTCGCGCTCGCTGTAGACCTTGTGCGCCAGCGCAAGCACCTCGTCCACCTTGTGGTCGGTTTCCATCTGCAGCGTGGCGCGGGCCCATTTGGAGACGATGAGGTGGGTTTCCACGCCCAGCCCGTGCAGGGCCTGCAGGAAGCGCACGCCCAGAATCGCCCCGGTGGCACCGGTCATGCCCACCACCAGGCGCAGGCCTGCTGCGCCGTACTGCCCGCTCTCGGGTTTATAGTTTGAACACGTACTATCCATGTGGAGTACGATACTGTTCGTGTTCAAACAATGTCAACAGGACCGATGACGACCGAAGCCGAACTGATCGAAGGCGCACCCCTGTGGCCGAAGGGGCCCACCTCGCTGATGCACCTGATCCGACGTGCTGCGCAGCGCACCGCCCTCTGCTGGGGAGAGGAAGTAAGCAGCGGCCTGTCGCAGGTGCAGTACGCCGCCCTGATCGTGCTGGACGAGATGGAAACCTGTGACCAGCAGACGCTCTGTAGCCGCGTCGGCATCGACAAGGCGACCGGAACCTATGTTGTCGAAAAGATGGTGCAGGCCGATCTGGTGGCAGCGCGGCCTGATCCGGAGAACCGGCGCCGCAAGCTGATCACCCTTACCCGCGATGGCCGCAAGGCGCTGGAGACCACCATCCCGCAGGCGCGGCGCGCCAACACCCAGGTGGGCGCCAACCTGTCGGCGGAGGAACGTGAGCAGCTCGGCCACCTGCTGAGCCGGTTGGCCGGAGTGCGGGAGATCGACGCGTGATGTTGCCTCCGCTTGCAACCCGGATTTCGCCCATCAGCCACCTGCGGCATCGCCAACCCACCGCAGCCCGGGACGGAAGCGCCAGACTGCCGGTGTAAGGCCCTCACGGACCATGCACCTGGTTGAACCATTCACCCCTGCTGGTTGGCGCGTGCATCCACCCTGCCCTCGCCGCACGTACAGACCTGCACAACGCGCCTTTGCACCTTCCCCGGCGCGTTCACGGCAGGCCTGCCTGCACCTAACCAACGAGGATACGAACATGCGTAGCCAGATTCAGCGCCTTGCCCTTGCCGCCGGCATCACGATTGCCTGTGCAGCACCGTCCGTGTTTGCCGCCGATAACCCGATGGTGGGCGGCGTGCCGATGTACGCCAACAAGACCATCGTGGAGAACGCCTCCACCGCCAAGGATCTCAGCACGCTGGTGGCGGCGGTGAAGGCCGCCGGCCTGGTGGACACGCTCAGTGGCAAGGGCCCGTTCACGGTGTTCGCGCCCACCAACCAGGCGTTTGAGAAGCTGCCTGCCGGCACCGTGGATACGCTGTTGAAGCCGGAAAACAAGGCCAGGCTGACCCAGCTGCTGACCTACCACGTCGTGCCCGGCAGCTACACCGCTGCGCAGCTGACCGCTGCCGCACGCAAGCAGGGTGATGCCAGCACGCTGAAGACCGTGCAGGGCGAGCCGCTCACCGTGAAGCTGCAGGATGGCAAGGTGTGGGTGATCGATGCCAAGGGCGGCAAGGCGTCGGTGACCACCGCAGACGTGAAGCAGTCCAACGGCGTGGTGCACGTGGTGGATAGCGTGCTGATGCCCCGTTGATGCCGCCGGGACCGGCCTGCGCCGCGCCGTGGGCCGGTCACCGACGCGCCGCGCCGCGTCGGTGACCGGCAATCGCTGCGGCCCGCGCGAGCTGCCACGGCCGTGCGTACGGCTGGACCCAGTGCCGTGTGGATCGACTGCGGGTAGACGCCAGACGGATGAGCAGCACGTAACAGACCAGCGCCCCCCAGGGCCAGGCCCATGACCTGCAGTTCCCCATGGCAGTCTCCCGGGTGGCCCCTGCGTTCCCGCGCGGGGTGCCCGGCAGCTTGACCGGGTTCCCGACTGGAATGCCGGGTGCGCGCACCCGGCAACCGCTCGCCGTCACTGTCCCTGCGCCAGCGCCCGCGCGAGGAACGGCGCCGTCCGGCTGCCCGTAGCACGTGCCACCTGTTGCGGTGTTCCCTTCGCCACGATGGTGCCGCCCGCCCCGCCGGCACCCGGCCCGACGTCAATCACCCAGTCCGCCTGCACGACGGCACGCATGTCATGCTCGATCATCACCACCGTGTTTCCCGCATCCACCAGCCGTTGCAGCTGGACCAGCAACCGGTCCGCGTCTGCGGCATGCAGGCCGGTGGTGGGTTCGTCCAGCACGTAGAGCGTGCGGCCGCGCTGGCTGCGCTGCAGCTCGGTCGCCAGCTTGATGCGCTGGGCTTCTCCGCCTGAGAGTTCGGTGGCCGGCTGGCCCAGCCTCAGATAGCCCAGGCCGATTTCCTGCAGCAAGCGCAACGGGCGCGCAATGGCCTCCTCGCCGATGAAGAACGCATGCGCCTGGTCCACCGTCATCTGCAGGACCTCGGCGATGTTGCGGTCATTCCACAGCACCTTCAGCGTGGCGTCGTTGTAGCGGGCGCCATGGCAGGTGGGACACGGCGCATAGACGCTGGGCATGAACAGCAGTTCGACGCTGACGAACCCTTCGCCCTCGCAGGTCTCGCACCGGCCCTTGGCCACGTTGAACGAGAAACGGCCCGCGTCGAAGCGGCGGCGGCGCGCGGCGGGCGTGGCGGCGAACAGCTTGCGCACCGGGTCGAACAGCCCGGTATAGGTGGCCAGGTTGGAGCGTGGCGTGCGGCCGATGGGCTTCTGGTCCACCTGCACGACGCGTTGAATGGCGTCCACATCGCCGGCCAGCTGTCCGCGGGTGGCTTCGATCACGGTCGGCGCGTCGCTGGGTGCGCTGTCCGCGCCATCGTCCGCGGGCTCATGCCCCAGGTGCAGCAGCATCAGTTCGGGCAGTGCCTGCGCCATCAGGCTGGACTTGCCCGACCCGGAAATGCCGGTGACTGCCGTCAGCAGCCCCAGCGGCACCTGCGCGTCCACACCCCGCAGGTTGTGGCGGTGGACGCCCTTCAACTGCAGCCAGCTGCCGGCGCTGCGCTGCCGGCTGGCGGGCGCTGGCACCTGGTCGAAAAGATACCGGGCCGTGCGCGATTCCTGGACCTGGCGCAGGCCGTCGGGCGCGCCACTGTACAGAACCCGTCCGCCGTGCTCGCCGGCCTCTGGGCCGACATCCACCAGCCACTGCGCGCGGCGCATCAGCTCCAGATCATGTTCCACCACGAAGACCGAGTTTCCGCCGTCGCGCAGCCGGTCCAGCGCGTCGTACAGCGCCTGGCTGTCGGCCGGGTGCAGGCCGGCCGACGGTTCATCGAGCACGTACAGCACGCCAAACAGCAAGGAGCCGAGCTGCGTGGCCAGCCGCAGGCGCTGCAGTTCGCCGGCCGACAGGGTCGGCGTGGCGCGGTCCAGCGAGAGATACCCCAGGCCCAGTTCACGCAGCTGGCGCAGGCGTGCCATCACCCCGCCTGCCAGCCGCTGTGCAGCCAGGCGCTTCTCTTCGGACAGGGCCGAGGTCAGGCGCACGTCGGGCGCGCCGGCGTGGACAGGCCGGCCGCTGGCCGCCCGCTGACGGCGATCGCGCTGCGTGGCGCTGCCGGGGGCGCGTGCGCCCCGGCGGTGTGCGCTGAAGTCGCCGTGCGCGATCGGCTCCAGCAGGTCCGCCAGTTGATCCAGCGGCAGCCGCATGAACTCACCGATATCCACCCCGGCAAAGGTGACCGACAGCGCCTCCGGCTTCAGGCGCTTGCCGTGGCAGGCCGGGCACAGCCTGCCTTCCATGTAGCGCGACACGCGCTTGCGCATCAGCGCGCTCTGGGTGTTGGCGAACGTATGCAGCACATAGCGGCGCGCACCGGTATAGGTGCCCATGTAGCTGGGTTCGAGCTTGCGCTTCAGTGCGGCGCGGGTCTCGGCGGGAGTAAAGCCGGCATAGACCGGCACGCTGGGCGTGTCCTCGGTGAACAGGATCCAGTCGCGGTGCTTCTTCGGCAGTTGCTTCCAGGGCACGTCGATGTCGTAGCCGAGTGTGACCAGAATGTCGCGCAGGTTCTGGCCATGCCATGCCGGCGGCCACGAGGCGATGGCGCGCTCGCGGATGCTCAGTGACGGGTCCGGCACCATCAGCGCTTCGGTCACCTCGTAGACGTGGCCCAGGCCATGGCAGGTGCTGCAGGCGCCCTGCGGGGTGTTGGGCGAGAAGTCCTCGGCGTACAGCATGGGCTGGTGGGCCGGGTAGGCCCCTGCGCGCGAGTACATCATGCGCACCAGGCTGGACAGGGTGGTCACGCTGCCCACCGAGGAGCGCGCGTTGCTGGCACCGCGCTGCTGCTGCAGGGCCACCGCAGGCGGCAGCCCGTCGATGGCGTCCACGTCGGGCACGCCCGCCTGGTCGATCAGGCGCCGTGCATACGGCGCAACGGACTCGAAGTAGCGCCGCTGCGCCTCTGCGAACACGGTACCGAAGGCCAGCGATGACTTGCCGGACCCGGACACCCCGGAGAACACCACCAGCGCATTGCGCGGAATGGAGACGTCGACATTCCTGAGGTTGTGCTCGCGCGCGCCGCGCACCTCGACGCAGCCGCTGGCAGCGACGGCGCATGACGACTCACCAGAAGGGGTGTTGGACATTTCTACGAACCTGCAGGCAGTGAGCGGCACGCGTCGGGGCGTGCCCGGTGATGCATTCTCGCTGCTGCGGGGTGAACGTGGTGCTGCCGTCCCCTGCCCGCGCCTGCCGCGATGCTCAGGCGCGGGGGGCTGCGTGCGCGCGAGAGGTCAACAGGGTCAGCACGGCACCGCACAGCAGCAGGATCGCACTGGCGATGAACGTACTGCGGTAGCCACTGTGATCGAACATCACGCCGCCGAGCATGGAACCCAGCGCGATGGCCATCTGGACGACCGCGACCATCAAGCCACCGCCCGCTTCCGCGTCCTCTGGCAGGGCGCCCGCAATCCAGCTCCACCAGCCCACCGGCGCAGCGGTGGCCAGCAGGCCCCACGCCGCCAGAAGCAGCGCAACCAGGCCGACCCGCGCGCCTGCGGGGATCAGTGCCAAGGCGATGACCGCCATCGCCACCGGAATGGCCATCAGTGTGCAGAACAGACCCCGCGCGAAGAAGCTGCCGATCATCACTGTGCCGGTGAAGCCGGCCACGCCGATGCCCAGCAGGATCAGCGACAGCGTGGCCACGTCCACCCGGGTCACTGATTCCAGAAAGGGGCGCACATAGGTGAACAACGCGAACTGGCCCATGAAGAAGGCCGCGCAGGCCGCCATCCCCAGCGCAACCGGCCGGCGCATGAGCAGCCGCAGCGGATTGCCTGACGCGCTACCGTGCCCGGCGCTCATGGCCGGCAAGCTGATCCATTGCCAGATGAGGGCGATGGCAGCCACTGGAATCAGGCACAGGAAGGCGCCGCGCCAACCGATCACCGAACCCAGGTAGCTGCCCAGCGGCGCGGCAACTACGGTGGCCAGCGCATTGCCTCCATTGAAGATGGCCAAGGCCCGCGGCACCTTCGCGGCCGGCACCAGGCGCATCGCCGTCGCGGCGGACATTGACCAGAAGCCGCCGATCACCACCCCGATCAGTGCCCGCCCGACCATATACACCGGATAGTTCGGGGCCGTCGCTACGACCGCGCCGGATGCTGCCATGAGGCCGGTCAGCAACAGCAGCAGGACCTTGCGGTCGAGTCTGCCCACCAGGGTGGAGATGGACAGACTGGTCAGCACCGCGAACGCACCGGAGATGGCGATGCCGTAGCCCGCCAGACCCTCGCTGACACACAGTTCGGCTGCCATCGGCGTCAGCAGGCTGACCGGCATGAACTCGGAGGCGATCAGCGTGAACACGCACAGCGTCATGGCGAACACGCCGCTCCAGCAGGCGGGCGCGACAGGAGCCGTGGACGCTGCAGCGTCGGTAGCAGTGCAGGCAGGTGCGGTCATGGTCGGGTGATATCCGTTCGGGTCTGAGGGCTGCGGTGGGTTGTCATTGCCGGCTCAGTCCGCCGCCAGGTTCTTCTCGAAGAAGGCTGTCAACCTGTCGAACGGGATCACCCCCGTACGGTCGTACAGATCGGTGTGGCTGGCGCCGGGAATGATCATCAGTTCCTTGGGCTGCCCAGCTGCCGCATACGCGGTTTCGCTGAAGTAGCGCGAGTGCGCCTTCCCGCCGTGGATGAACAGGATCGGACGTGGCGAGATTTCGCCGATGTAGGTCAGCAGCGGCATGTTCATGAAGGACAGCGGGTTGGTCACGGTCCACGACCCGTTGGAGTTGACCGAGCGCGGATGGAATCCGCGCGGCGTCCTGTAGTAGTCGTGGTAGTCCACCAGGAACTGCGCCTCGCCGCCCTTGAGCGCGTTCATTGGCGGGCCATAGGCCGGCGCTCCCTGGGCAGCATCCTGCCAACGTTGCTGGCCCAGCTGCTGCAGGGTGCGCGTACGCTGCGCAGGAGTAACAGTGTCGTTGTATCCCTTGGACATGACGCGGGTCATGTCATACATGGTGCTGGTGACCACGGCCTTGATACGCATGTCGACGGCGGCCGCGTTCAACGCCATGCCGCCCCAGCCGCAGATGCCGATGATGCCGATGCGCTCGCGATCGACGATGGGCAGCAGGCCGAGGAAATCGACGGCAGCGCTGAAGTCCTCGGTATTGATGTCCGGCGAGGCGACATTGCGCGGTTCGCCGCCGCTTTCGCCGGTGTAGGAAGGATCGAACGCGAGAGTGACGAAGCCACGTTCAGCCATTGTCTGCGCGTACAGGCCGGACGACTGCTCCTTCACCGCACCGAAGGGACCGCTGACGGCGATGGCAGCCAGCTTGCCGTTGGCATTCTTCGGTTGATACAGGTCCGCTGCCAGGATGATGCCGTAGCGGTTCCTGAAGGTCACTTTGCGGTGTTCGACCTGGTCACTCCTGGGAAATACCTTGTCCCAGGCCTGGGTCAACGTCACGGTGTGTCCTGCTGCGGTACGGGCATCCTGTGCACTGCTGGACAGGGGTGACAGGGCCAACAGCAGGGCGGTGGACAGGGTGAAGGCATTCATTGCGATCTCCGGTCGATGGGCGGGTGACCATCAGCGGGGGGCAGTCTGGCCGCACCCGGTTGCGAGGACTAGGTACTGATTGATGAATGCAGTTATTAGTCAAACTAATGGGCGCGCGTGGCACACTGGCGCCATGGCCAGGAGCAACCTCAACGATCTGCTTGCCTTCATCGCCGTGGCGCGCGAGGGCAGCTTCACGCGCGCAGCGGCGCGTTTGAGCGTCACCCAGTCAGCCGTCAGCCAGGCGGTGAGCGGGCTGGAAGCGCGGATGCAGATCCGGCTGCTGACCCGCACCACACGCAGTGTGGCGCCGACACCGGCCGGCGAGCGCCTGCTGCGCGCGATCGGGCACCGCTTCGACGAAATCGAGGCTGAACTGGATGCCATCACCGAATTGCGGGACAAGCCCGCAGGCACGGTGCGCATCACCAGCGGCGATCACGTGCTGCGCACAACGTTGCTGCCACGGCTCACGCCGTTGATGCAGCAGTACCCGGACATCCACATCGAGTTCGATGTTTCCTATGGCCTGCGCGATATCGTGGCCGATCGTTTCGACGCTGGCGTACGCATGGGTGAAGAGATCGACAGAGACATGGTCGCTGTGCCGATCGGGCCCCGGCTGCGCATGGCGGCGGTGGCCTCACCGGCCTATTGGGAAACGCATCCGCCGCCGAAGACCCCCCGGGACCTGGTCGGGCACCGCTGCATCAACATCCGCTTTCCCACCCACGGCGGACTCTACGTCTGGGAGTTCGAGCGCGCGGGCCGGCAACAGAACGTCCGCGTGGAAGGACAGGTCACCTTCAATGCCAGCCACCACATCGTCGCGGCCGCACGCGATGGACTGGGTGTTGCCTTCCTGCCCGAGGACGAGTTCGCGCCCCATCTCGAATCGGGCGAGCTGGTGCGGGTGCTGGCGCGCTGGTGCCCGCCGTTCCCGGGCTATCACCTGTATTACCCCAGCCGGAAGCAGCCCTCGCCCGCATTCCGGCTGGTGGTTGACGCGCTGCGTGTGTGAGGCTGCTGTCAGCCGCGCCGGGGGTGTTCTGGATGCCCGTCGCGCCGGTCAGATGCGATCAAGCTGGTAGCGCGGATGGAATTCCGGATCATCCTCCCCGTCCAGCATGGCCTCGACCCGTGCATCGAACGGTTCGATGGCGGCAGCCAGGTCGCTTGGGGGCAGGAACCGGGAATCCCCCTGCCCCGCCAGCGCAATCGCAGCCACGGTCTCGCGCTCGCCCTCCTGGCCCCAGAGAAAGTCGTGGACCAGTGCCACGCCGTGGTCGCCCGCCTGCAGGAAGTCGGCGGCACCGCGTGCCACCGCCAGAAAGACAATGAGATCGTAAAGGCTTTCCGAGTACGTCAGCGACCCTGCAACAAACTGCCTACCGGTGCGTTCATACGCCGCAATGCGGATGGTATCGGCCTGTGCAGTTGCCAGGATGGCATCCAGCGCGGTGCGGTTGTCCGGATAGCGCGCGAGCAGTGTCTGGCAGTCCGCAAGCAGCTCCTGCAGGTCTGCCTCGCTCGATGAGGCCAGGTACCCGCCGTTGTGCATGCGCCACTGCCCGGCGATGCCTCGCCAGTCTGACCATCGGGATGCCGCAGGCACCGGCGCGGCCAGCCATCGGGCAAGGTCCTGCTGGCACATGCGAAGGCGGAGCATGGCTGAATAGGGTTCTGACAAGGCGATCCTTCCTCCGTTCTGCGTCTGCAGATGGGCTTGCAGCAGACAACGTGCGTCACGCCAACAGGCGATTCGAGGTCACCGCTGCGGCGGGATGACGCCGCCGGCATTCGTGACGAAGACCGGGTTGGAGTAGAACCACAGATCCTGCCACGGGTCCTCGCCGGGCGCGTCCGCCACTGCGTCGACCGCGCCGGTGCTGTTGCCCCGCACCCGCACGAAGCCGCCGCGCGGCGGTGCCGGCAGTGAACCGCGCGCCACGATCCAGTCACCGTCCCGCACCCAGGTTGCCGCGTCGAAGCCGCGCCGTTGCATCTGCAGCCTGCCCTCCGCGTCCCTGCCGCCGATGATCAGCTCGATGCGCTTCAGCGCCGGATGCTGCCCGTTCGCGTTGGCGCCGGCCGGCTGCCGTACCCGCACGTCCACCTGCATCGTCTGCGCGGGCCGCAGCATCAGCGTATCGCCCATTCCGCCGCTGGAGCCGCCAGCGGTCACGCGCAGGTCCAACGCATCGATCAGGTCACCGGTGACGGTGAACATGCGCCCCTTGCGCAGCGCATCCAGGATGTCTTCCGCATCCGGTCGCGCCCAGGCATAGGTCTTGCTGTACTCGCCGGGGTCGTAGTCGCGCCCACCATCGCGCAGGTTCACATGCGAGTCGGAATTGGCGGTGATCCAGAAGCGGATGCCGTCGGCCAGCATCTGGTCCCACACACCTCCCACCTGCGCGGTCATCTGGTCATAGCCGCCCACGGTGGGGGCGGCCGCGTTGCGGTACAGCCCGCGTTCGCTGCGGATGGCCTGGTGCCCGGGCGCACCCTCCATGCCTACCAGCACGTCCGGTGCGGCCGCGTGCCAGCCACGCAGCTCCTCCGGGGTCACCTCGCCCCACTGCCCCATCGCCGTCGCGGTGCGCGAGGGATGGTTGATGAACATCAGCGGTGCCGGGCGCAGCCCCCCCAGGTAGGCCAGTGCGGCCTGCATCTGCTGTTCGCTGTCACGGCTGCCGTGCAGCGGCTCGCTGCGGCTGAAATCCCGCTCGGCGGTGACCAGCTGCTCGCGTTCCCGGGGGCCCGGCGCAATGATCAGGGAGGCGTGCTCGCCCGCCGGCACGTCGAATTCCATGCCATTGAACTGGATCACCTCGGGAACGTCGGTGCGCGCCTGCAGCAGCGCGGGATACGCCTGGTCGCGGGTGACCGCGGAGTGGCCGGGGCCACCGTGGTCGGTGTGGACCATCCAGCGCAGGCCGAACGCTCTGGCCTGGGCGGCGTTGCGGCTGCGGCTGTAGGGCGAGTCACCGCCGCGGACCGGGGTGGGCGGCGTGGTGCTGCGGTCCCAGTCCACGCTCCATTCGCTGTGCACGTGGTGGTCGCCGGCCAGCCATTGGCGGCCGGCATCGGCCGCTGTCGTGGCCGTGGCCGAAAATGCAGGGGCCGCTGCGGCGAGCAGCGCCAGCATCAGAGGGGTCTTCATGAGTCTTTTCCTGAGAAGGCGCACGGACGACGCACGGACCCTCTCCGGTCCGCACGCCGCCCGTGCGTGAATGCTTGCCTAGAAGTCCGCGCGCAGGCCCAGGCTGATGCGACGGCCGGAGGTCTCATCCATGGTCGGGAAGGACGGGTCCATGGTGTAGCCGCTGGTCCGCTCGTTGGTGAGGTTGATGCCCTTCAGGCTGATCTTGATGTTGTCGGTGATGCGGTAGCCGATCGACACATCCATCTGGCCATAGGCATCGCGCCAGATCGGGTACAGGTTGTAGCCGATCGATTCGACGTACTCGTCCTTGTGGTTGTAGGACACGCGCGCGTCGAAGCGCTCATTCTCGTAGTACGCGGTGAAGTTCCAGGTCTTCTCCGACAAGCCCGGCATCGGGGTGCGGATGCCCAGGTCGGATTCGCCGGCCAGCGAGCTGTCCAGCATCGTGTAGTTGGCATTGATGCCGAACCCGTCCAGCCACGGCGTGAACATGTTCAGCGGCAGCTGCGCCACCAGTTCGATGCCATCGACCTCATAGGCGCCCTTGGCATTGACCGGCTGGTACACGTCGAAATCATAGATGCCATTGAGGCTGCCGTTGGCGTTGTACACCGCCACATCCTGGACCACGCCGGTCAGCGAGTTGATCACCACGCCGTCGATGTTCTTGCGGAAGTAGCTGGCGGCGAACAGCGCACCGTTGTCCAGGTACTTCTCCAGGCCGATTTCCCACTGCTTGGCATAGGTCGGCTTCAGCTCGGGATTGCCGTCGGTGAATCGGTAGGAGCTCCAGCTGGCGGTGCGCTTGTAGGCAATGTCGGTCAGCGCCGGGCGCATCATCACCTTGGACGCTGCCGCACGCAGCAGCAGGCCGTGCGACAGCTCGGCGGTCATGTTGAAGCTGGGCAGCAGATCGTCATAGCTGCCGTCCTTCGACACCGGGGTGTCGGTGTAGCCCGTGCTGCCGTTGGGCAGCTGGATCGGGTGGTAGCCGAACGAATCGACCTTCGTATCCACGTAGCGTGCGCCGGCGTTGACGGTGAAGGGCACGCTGCCGACATCGAAGGCGAAGTCGGCCATCGCGTAAAAACTCATCACCTTTTCATCGACCTGGTAGAACTGGCCCGGGTCGAACGGGGTCTGGAAGCCCGCGTAACGGAATGCGCTGCGGGCATAGTCGTTGGAGATCTGCTGCCAGGCCAGCCCCTTGTTGGAGTAGCTGCCGCCGGGGACGATGTCGTCGATGTACTGCAGCGGGCTGTCGGCCATCGTGCGGGTATTGACCCAGGCCGCACTGCCGGCGCTCGGCCCGGTGATCTTCAGTTCACCGTACTGGCGTTCCTTGGAACGGTCGGTGTACCGGGCGCCGAACCGGACCGTGTGCAGCGCGGGCAGGAAGGCCATCTCCAGCAGGCGGGTGACATTGACCTGGGCGGCGTACTTGTCATCCTTCACCTTCTCCAGCGTGGTCTCGTAGGCCTCGAACATATAGCGGCCTGGATCGTTGTACATGTCGAAGCTGCCGGCGGCGGCGGTGGGAATGGTTTCACCACTGGCGCCGGTCCAGCGGGTACGCGACGGCGCATAGGCCACGTGCTTGAGGTTGGAGAAATCCGAGGTCTTCTCCGCGCCGGAGTACCCCACCAGCGCATCCACGTACCAGCGGTCGCCCTTCCAGTCCATGGCCAGGCTGTACTGACTGTAGTCGGTCTTGTTGATCCGCTCCTTGCTCAGCATCTCGTGCTGGGTGGCGGTGTAGGACACATCACGCAGCACCACCATGCCGTACTCGGACAGGGTGCTGGCGTCATACGAGTGGATGGTGTCGAAGGTGCTGCGGCTGGAGGCGGAATAGGCAGCTGCGTCGTACTCGTCCTCGGTGCTGTCATAGCCACCGACCATCGCGTCGAAGGTCAGGCTGAAATTGCTGCTCGGCTTGTACTGCAGCGATCCGGTCGCGCCCCACTTGTCCTGCTCGTTGAGGTAGACGCGGTCGCCGACCTTGTCCTGGAACACGACCCGGTTGGTCTGCTCGGCATCGTTGCGGTTGGTGATGTTGACGCCTGCGTCGCGGCGCAGCACCGACTGCGCCTGGGTGCCGCGGGTACCCGAGGCCGTGAGGAAGCGTGACGACGGGCGGAAGTTGATGCCCGAAGTGGAGTCGGTCCGGTTGGTGCGCTTGGACTGCGAGTACGAGACCAGCGCGCCCCAGTCACCCCAGGTATCGGCCGCGAGGAAGGCAAAACGCGGATCCACTTCCTCGGAAATGCTGTTGTGCGCGCCCTCGGCGGAGAACACCAGCTTGCGTTCGTTGTAGTCGAACGGGCGCGCGGTGGAGATCTTCACCGAGCCGGCAATGCCGCCCTCCTCGTCCGCGGCCGTGGGCGACTTCTGCACGGTCACCTGCTGGATGATCTCCGAGGCGAACATGTCGAATTCCACATCGCGCCCGCCGCTGCCCGAAGCGGTGGCCAGGTCGTTGATCGAGACGTGGGTGTACTCCGAAGGCAGGCCGCGCACGTTGACTTTGGTACCCAGGCCCTTGTTGCGTTCGATGGTCACGCCCGGCACGCGCTGCAGCGCTTCTGCGAGATTCTGTTCGGGAAAGTCGGCCACGTCAGTGGCGACGATCGAATCGGAAAAGCCCACGGTGGCGCGCTTGATGTCCACCGCCTGTTCCAGGCTGCGGCTGTAGCTGCCGGTGACCTGGATGGTCTCCAGATTGGCCGCCTGCGCGCCGGGCGCCGCCGCCCCTGCCTGCGCCGAGGCCGCGACCGCGCCGACCACCGGACCTGGCGTTGCCAGCGTCGAGGTCGATGCCGGTGCAACCGCGTCCTGCGCTTCGATGGTCACCGTGGTGGCGTTGAGATAGCGGTAGCGCAGGCCGGTTCCGGCCAGCAGGCGGCCGAGCGCCGCGTCCGCGCTCAGCCCGGCCGGTACGCCCGCGGTGCGCGGATTGCCGGCAGCCTGCGCGTTGTAGACGAACTGCAGACCGGTCTGGCGCGACAGCGCGTTGAGCGCCCCGTCCAGCGGCTGCGAAGCGATCGCCTCGCTGGCGATGCGGGCCGGTTCTGCGGCGTGGGCGCCGGCCGTGGCGGTGACCTGCAGTGCAAGGGCGATGGAAAGGAACAGTGTGCGGCGCATCGTGGGATCCAGTGAGGGAATGGCGGTGGTCGCGGAACGGGTGTGTTCCTGCTTTCCCCAACTACGAGGGCGCAGCGCGCTGATCGGGCACCGCTTTTTCGATGAATTTTTTCTTACAGCGCCGGCGGCGACCCGGCACGCAGCCGCACATGGATCCCGTCCGCATCGGCCTGCGTGACCAGCGTCGGCTGCTGGTCCAGGAACGCGCGCAGCGATGCCACGTCATCGGCGCGCAGGTTGCCGGTCAGGCGCAGCGCGCCGGCGTCGTCGCTGACATGCAGGCGCTGCGCGTTGCGCCGGTTGAAGCGGTCGGCCACGTCGCGCAGCGCTTCGTCACGGAAGATCACCCGCCCGGACCACCACGCGGTCATGCTGACCGCATCCTCGTCGCGGATGCGCACGCGCTGGTCACGGTAATCGACCTGCGCGGCCTGGCCTGCGCCAAGGTCGGCCAGCATGCGGCCGCGACCGCCATCGCCACGCACATGCACGCGGCCCTCGCTCACCCCGATGCGCGCCTGCTCGCGCAGCAGCGAGACATCGAACGTGGTGCCGATGTCGGTGACCTGCAGGCCTGCAGCATGCACCGCGAAGGGGCGCCGGTCCTTGGCCACGGCGAAGCTGGCCTGGCCACGTTCGAGCTCGACGCGCCGCCCCAGCAGGGTCATGCGCACCGATATCTCGCTTTCCGCGTCCAGGCGCACGACCGTGCTGTCGGACAGGGTGATCTGGCGTGGCGTGCCATGTGCGGCCACGTAGTGCCCGGTACGCGGCCAGGCAACGGTGGTGGCCACCCCGACGGCCAGCATCAGCACCGCCGCCACCGCGATGCGCGGCAGCCCGCGCGCCGGCCGCGCCGTGCGTTCCCGGGCTGCAGCGGCGGGCCGTGGCGACAACCGCACCACGTTGTCGTCGTCGTGGCGGGACGGCGCAGGCGCGCTCAGCAGCGCGTCCAGGTCATCGGGCATGCCGCGCAGCGCCTCGGCCAGCGCGCCGGCCACCTCGCTGATCGCCATGTACTCCCGCAGATGGTCGGGGGACACCAGCAGCCACTGCATGAAAGCGCGCTGCTGCGAGGGGCTGAGATCGCCTTCGCGCTGCAGCGCATGCCAGTGCGCGGCGGCCCGGGTCAGCGCCGACGGGTGTTCAATGGCCACGCTCACGACCTCCCCGCCGGTTCGGTCATCGCCCGCCGGCATACCGACAGCCCGCGTACCACATGCTTCTTCACCATGTGCGGTGAGACGCCCATGCGTTCGGCGATCTGCTTGTAGCTCAATCCATCGCGGTACTGCATGACCAGCACCGCCCGGGTGTGCTCGGGAAGGGTTCCCAGCAACGCCTGCAGGCGCTGGCGGCGCTGTTCGCGTTCGGCGGCATCTTCCACGCATTCCCCGCTGGCCAGGCTTTGGCCCGGGCCTTCGATCTCTTCGATGGACAGCGTCGACCAGCGCCGGCGCGCGGCCTGCTCGCGTGCCAGATTCTGGGCGACAGTGAACAGGTACGCTTCCGGGTTGGCGATCGGCTCGCCCTTGCCTTCATGCGCACGCAGCAAGCGCAGATAGGTTTCCTGCACCAGGTCCTCGGCGTCCTGCCGCGCACCGCGCCGCACGAAGAAGCCGCGCAGCAGCGGCGCGTGGTCCTCGAACATGCGCGCCAGGCGCCGTCTTGCCTGCTCGGCCACCTGCGTCGCCTTTACCCCCTGAAGTGCGCCGCAAGGTAAGCGTGCCGTATGACGCGTTCATGACGGCCGCCTCGCGGTCAGGCGCCGGTCCCCGCGCCGGCGTCGACCGGCAGCGGGCGGCGCGCTGTGTCGATCAGCTGCAGCACCACCGCCTTGCCGCTGCAGGCGGGCATCGCCCGCACCAGATTGCGCAGGAGCCGCAGATCCTGCATGTCGCCCAGTCGATCACTGAGGTGATGCAGCGATCGGGCGGCCTTGCCGCGTTCCGCCCCTTCACGGGAACCTCCGGGGCGCAGCTTCATGTCCTTGAGCAGTTCCAGCTGCATGCGCAGCCGACGCGCGCGGCGGCGCCAGCGGTGCACGCCTTCCACGTCGTTGGCGCCCGCATCGCCCGCACGGGCGGCGGCCTTGCGGACCCGGCGCCGGGTCCGCTCCAGCCCGGCGCGGACGTCGCGCCGGCGCAGTGCGTGCCAAGGCTGGTCCTGCAGCTGCCGGGCGACGCGCCGCAGGGTCATGGCCCTGCGCTGCAGCCCGGGATCACGCCGCAGCAGCTGATCGAGGATGCGGTCACGCCTGGCCGAGAGCAGGTCGATCACCGCCGCCCAGCCCGGTGCCGGGTGAAGCTGCTGCAGCCGCTGCGCCGCTTCCACCACGACATGCGCATCGCGTGCATCGGACAGGCTGACGCCCAGGCGGCGCAGCGTGGCATCCAGGTCCTGCAGATCGAACTCGGGATTGCGCACCAGCGCCAGCAGCGAACGCAGCTTCCTGATGTGCTTGCGGACGGAATGGATCGCGGCATGCGGATCGGCGAGCAGCGAAAGCTGCTGGAGTGCCTGCTGGCACTCACGCTGCGCGCGCTTGCTGATGATCGGCCCTGCAGCAACGGCTGGCATGGAGATATCCATCGCATGGGTGGGGTCGAGTGTACCCGCCGGCCGGGAAAGGGGCGTCAGGGACCCTCCGACAGCCACGGCACCCACCCTCGCAGACTTGCCGGTACCTCGCCATGGCCGTTGTAAGCCACACAACAGAGTGAGTCCCTTCCGAGTACTACTGGCCCGTTCGGCACCCCCCTAGATTGGCGGCTGGCCCATGGCCACTTCCGCCCTCCAGTGCTGGCGACGCCGCCAGGCCGCTGCGTGGGCGCCCGAAAATGACAACGGCAGCGTCTCTGCAGGAGTTCATCGTGAATCAGCAGCAGTACACCCAGGCCACCACACCCGTGCCACCCGACGAAGTGGTCCCGTCACGCTATGCAGTCAAGGTCGGCGACATCGAGGCCATCGTGATCAGCGATGGCGTGCTGTCCCCGCCTTCCGAATCCATGTCGACCAACGCATCAGCGGAAGACCGGAACGCATGGCTGGACGGGATGTTCCTCGATCATGACGTCTTTGATTGGGCACTGAACACGCTGGTGGTCCGCAGCGGAAACCAGACGATCCTGGTCGATACCGGGATCGGGCTGCAGGTGCCGGACTTCACCCGCGCCGGTCGGTTCGGCCAGCGGTTGCACGCCGCGGGGATCGACCTGGCCGAGGTCACGGATGTGGTACTGACCCACATGCACTTCGACCATGTCGGCGGCCTGCTCATCGACGGGGTGAAGGAACGGGTGCGCCCCGACCTGAAGATCCATGCCTCCTCGATGGAGGCTGCGTTCTGGAAAGATCCCGATTTCACACGCACGGGAATGCCCCCGGAGCTGGCACGGATCGCGCGCGATGCCGCGCGTCAGTTCCTGGAACGGTACGGCAGCATGCTGCAGCTGTTCGATCAGGAGACCACCATTGCGCCGGGTGTCACTGCCGCGCGGACCGGCGGCCACACGCCCGGGCACAGCGTGGTGCGGCTGCAGTCCAAGGGCGAGCGCCTGATGTTTGCCGGCGATGCCATCTTCCCGGTGTCCTTCGATCATCCGGAATGGCACAACGGCTTTGAACACGACCCTGAAGAGGCAACCCGGGTCAGGCTCGAGCTGCTGAGGGAGCTGGTCGACACCCGGGCCTGGCTCACCGCCACGCACATGCCCTTCCCTTCGCTCGGGCGGGTGGCTGCAGCGGGCGAACTGTTCCGCTGGGTCCCAGCCTGGTGGGACTACTAGTCGATCGATCGCAGGCCCGCCTCGAAGAGTCCCGCGGCACGCCGCGGGACCTTTCCTGTCCCGGCCAGGGGGCGCGCTGGCGGCCATCCCCCTGCGCGCCGCGGATCAGTCGACCTGCACACGGACCACGTGCACGATGCCGCCGTGGAACATCTTGGCGTAGGGACAGACGCGCTCGGTATTGCGCACCAGCTCGCCGGCCAGGATCGGATCCATGCCCTGCAGGTAGACGGTGATCTCGGCGGTCAGCATGTAGAAGCCATCCACCGGGTCGCGTGCAAACGTCACCGCCGCCTCCACGACCGGATCGCGCAGTTGCATGCCCGACCGCTTGGCCAGCAGGACCATGGCGCCGTGGAAGCAGCCGGCATAGCCCGCCGCCAGCAGCTGCTCCGGGTTGGTTCCGCCGCCCGGGCCGCCGAGCTCGGGCGGCAGCCTGAGATCCAGCTGCAGTGCGCCGTCGGAAGAGCGCACTTCGCCGGACGCGCGACCGTGCTGTGCCTCCCCGCCTGAGACCCGGACACGCCCGGTGTAGAGGGGGGATTGTTCATCGCCCTTGTAGCGGTCGAGCATGCTGGTCGGGGGCGGAATCAAGTCAGTCATCGCAGCTCCATGGCCTGTTTGAGTGGAGTTGACCGAAGCTTCGGGCACGCTCAGGCCGACGATGCATGCACTGCGGCGCGGGTGGTCAGCCAGCTTTCAAAGGCATGCTTCCCCAGCCAGGCACGCCCCACGGGCACGAGTGTATCCTCGGCCAGCCGCGCGCCGAAGTAGCGGGCCTGGCTGTCCTCGGCCACGGGGCGGGTATCCCCGGTGGCGCGCAGGAATCGCTGCACCAGATTCAACAGGGGCGTGCGGTCGGGGCCAGCGATCTCCACCAGGCCATAGGCCGGTGGCTGCAGCGCGATGCGCGCGACCGCCTCGGCAACATCCTCGCTTGCGATCGGCTGCACCATCGCCATCGGCAGGCGAATGCGCTGTGCATCGCCGGCAGACTGGACAATGCTGGGGATGAACTCGAAGAACTGGGTCGAGTGGATGATCGTGTACGGAACCCCGGATTCCCTGACCAGGCGTTCCTGCGCGATCTTGCCCCTGAAGTAGGCGCTCGAACTCAGCCGGTCCGTGCCGACCACGGACAGCACCACGTGGTGCCGGACGCGCTGCTCTTTCGCCAATGCCAGCAGGTTGTGGCCGGCCGTCTGGAAGAACGACAGCACGTCCTGGTCTTCGAACGAAGGCGGGTTGCTCAGGTCGACGACCACTTCAGCCTGGGACATGACAGCGGCCAGGCCCTCCCCGCTGAGCACATCGACTCCGGTGGACGGGGCTGCAGCAATGGCCTCGTGGCCAGCCGCTGCCAGCCGTTGCACCACTCCGCGACCGATTCTTCCGGTGCCTCCGATGACCACGATCTTCATGGCGACGCTCCTCTGCTGGACAGACATGGACGGGTAGTCGTACCGAGTCTAGGCAGCCTGCTTGCGATCCAGTAGTCGCGTATTGGTACGAGGAGTGTTGATCTGCAGGCACCGCTGGCATCACGCCGTCGCTGCAGCCAGGGCCGCACCGGACGCATTGGCCGATTGCGCGGCCTGCCAGTGCGAGATGACATCCAGGTCGAGTTCCCTGACGTAGCGCGTACTGAAATCCACGAAAGCGCGGATCCGCTTCGGCAGCTGGTGGCGGCTCAGGTAGCAGAGATAGTGCCCCTGGTCGAGGGGGGCGAATCCATCCAGGCAGGTCACCATCGTCCCGTCGCGCAGCGCGTCCCCCACCTGGTAGCTCGGCAGCTGGGCGATGCCGTGCCCCTCCAGCACCGCGCGGAAGACCAGCTCGGGATCATCGAAGACCAGCGTGGTCTGCGGCGTTGCCACCACGGAACGCCCGGCTGCGCGGAACTCCCATCGCTGCAGCCGGGCATCGGCCGTGCGCATGCCGATGCACACATGGTCAGCCAGCTGCTCTACGGTCAGCGGAACCCCGTTCGCACGCTGGTAGTCCCGCGAAGCGCAGACCACCCGTTGCATCGGCACCAGATGCTTGGCGACGACATGACTGTCCTCCAGCAGGCCGTCGCGGAACGCGACGTCGACCCGGTCACCCACCAGGTTGGGGACCCCGTCCTCCAGCACCAGCTCCAGCGATACGTCCGGGAACTCGTTGCGGAACGCGGACAGCAGCGGTGCGACGATCCTGCGGCCGAACCCATGCGACGCGCTGACCCGCAGGTGCCCGCGCGGCGGCCCGTCGTGCAGGTCGCGCATGCCGTCCAGTGCCCGGAGAATGCTGGCCACGCCCGGGCTGCACCCTTCATAGAACAGTTCACCTTCCCGGGTCAGCGTGGTTTCGCGGGTCGTCCGCAGGAACAGGCGGACGCCCAGCTGGCACTCGAGCTTCTGTACGGCCCGGCTGACCGCCGAGCGGCCGATGCCCAGCCGATCGCCCGCCCGCCCGAAGCTGCCCTCCTCGGCAACTGCGATGAAGGCCAGCACGCCAGCGTAGCTGGTGGAGAACGAGGTGCCGAGCGAATCCCGTCCGTCACGATTCGAAGAGTGCGGCTGCAGTGCGGTCATGAGTGGTCGGGCTCCGTGGGGTGGGGATGCGCGTTCAGGCAGGTCCGTGCGAAGGCCAGGCGGCTGCGGCATTCGGCCACGCTCAGATGAAGCAGCGGTGCGATGTCCTCGACCTGCAGGCCGAGCGCATCGTGCAGCAGCAGCGCCCTGGCATCGGCGGGAAGCGTGGCGATCAGGTCCAGGAAGTGCTGCCACACGCGCTCGCTGGCGGGGATCGATGCGGCGTGTTGGGAGGATGTATCGTCCATGCCGGTTAGACGGACTACCGGCAGGGGCTGTGACAGCGGGTGGGTGGGGGTGGCGAAACGCCGGCGGGCCTGCCCAGGCCGGTCCAGCGGCGGCGCGGCCCATGCCCGCACTGCGCACTGCACGAAGGCCGGGCGCAGGTTGCAGGGGCCTGGCTGCCCCTGCACACCGTACTCCCCCGCACTGAGCGCACCACCGCCCATCCGCGCCCGGCGGCAGCCGCGGACGTGCGCGGAGGTGTCACAATGCAGCCTGCCCATCCGTCTGCCTGTGCATGGAAGACCCTACTGCACTGTTCATGCGACTGCGCCCTCGCCTGCTTGGCATCGCCTACCGGATGCTGGGCTCGGCGGCGGAGGCGGAAGATGTCGTGCAGGACGTCTGGTTGCGCTGGCATGGCACGGATCCGGACCAGATCGCGTGTCATGAGGCGTGGCTGGTGACCACGACCGTGCGGCGTGCGGTCGACGACCTGCGGCTGGTCCGCCATGCACGGGAAACGTACATCGGCACGTGGCTGCCTGAGCCGGTACTCACCGAAGCGCCCGCCACGCCCGAATCGGTGCTGGAGAGTGCCAACGATCTTTCCGTTGCCTTCCTCAGTGTCCTGGAACGGTTGGCACCGGAGGCCCGGGCGGCCTTCCTGCTGCATGACATCTTCGACCAGGACTACGCCCAGGTTGCGCGGACCCTGGAAAAGTCGGAGGCCGCCTGCCGCCAGATCGTGCATCGTGCCCGACAGCAGCTGCGCAGCGAGCGTCGGCGTTACGTCGTTCCCGAGGACGTCCACCGCCGCTTGATGCAGCAGTTTGCCGCTGCAGTGATATCCGGGGATCTCAAGCTGATGAAGGCGTTGATGCACGACTCGGCGATCCTGCTGGGTGATGGTGGCGGCGTCGTGCCCACTTTCCCCCGCCCGCTTCTGGGGGGCGCCCGGATCGCCCACCTCTTCTATGCACCACAGCTGCGCCATGCGCATCGGATGCGGATCGAGCCGCGGTTCCTCAATGGCCGCCTGGGGCTGCTCCGTTACTTCGACGGGCAACTGGAATCGGCCATGGCATTCGATACCGACGGCAGCCGGATCATCGAAGTGCTGGTGCAACGCAACCCCCACAAGCTCTCGCGCATCGTGGGCAATACGCCCGCGCAGCTCTGCTAGCGGCCACGCCGGCGGCCCTGCAGCGGCATCGGCCCGGCATCACGCATGCCCGCCGGCCCTGCGCAGTTCCCTCTCGGCCAATGCGATGACCGAAGTGCCGGGATCCGCGTTGTCGGCGTGATGCATCCGCGTCCGGTCAAGCTTCGCCGCATTGGCAAGTACGAGATAGAGCCAGACCAGCACGGTGGAGAGGGGGACGATGGCCCAGCAGGCGATCGCGCGGATGGGATGGTCGTCGAACAGGACCAGCGGCCCCATGGCATCGATCAGGCCGAACGGCATCAGCAGGATCAGGACAACCAGCAGCAGTGCCTCGGCCCTGGCGGCAACACAGGGGGCCAGCGGTTGCATGCGCTCTTCGGCCGCCTCCAGCCGCTGGAGTTCATGCAGCAGGCGGTGAAGCTCCAGGAAGATGGAGGGCGAGATGACATCCTTGCCCAGAAGCGCTCGCAACGACTCGCACTGCAGCGTCAGGATCTCCTGCGAGGGCCTGGCCGCCGCCAGGATCCGCTCGCGTTCGCAGGGACCCACGTAGGACCCCAGCTTGCGCTCAAGACGCAGCCGCTCCCGCTGCAGCATTGCCCTCGCTGCGGGAAGGCCGCGCGATGGCTGGCCGGCATGTGCATGGGCCTGCCGCCGTTGATATCCCAGCGCGGCAAGCCAGGCCAGGTGGCGTTCGGCCAACGCGTCAGCGGGATCCATCGCCTGCGACGAATGCCGCGCGAGCAGCATCCAGCTGCGACTGGTGGCCATGACCGACGCCCCGTGGCTGCGCGCCTGCAGGGATCGCGCGTGCCCTCGGATGAGCCTGGCAGCAAGGACGATGGCCAGGGTCAGCGCGATCGTGGCCACCACATCCCACGGCATGCGGATCCACAGCGATTCGGTGCCCATGTACAGCGCCACCACCGCTGCGGCATGCAGCAGCGGCAGCAGAAGCACATGATGTGTCCGCCATCTCATCGGAAAGCGCTCCGCCATTGCTGCGACTGCCATTTCCCACCTCCCTGGGCCGTGCCAGGCGCACGCGGCGTTGCTGGCACGACCGACCTCACTCGGATTGGCGTGGTCCGCAGGACGGTGCCCCGCGCTGCTGCAGGGCATCCAGTCCCATGGACGTTCCTAGAAGCTCCAGAAAACCGGCACCCACTCGAATGCTTCGCCCGATGCCGACACCCGGCCCACGGACGGGAATGGAAGGTGCGTGGCCACCAGCAGTTCGCCGGTATCGGCCAGGTCACTCAGCAGGCGCATCCGCACCCGCGCCGACTCTTCCGGGTCATGCTCGAAGCCGTTGAACCAGTTCGGCTTCTCGAACCCTACGGCGAATACCGCATCCCCTGCGAAGGTCAGCGCGTCGCCCTTCGAAGAGAGCCGCACCACGCAGTGGCCGGGGGTGTGCCCGCCGGTCCGGTGCGCAACCACGCCGGGCGCCACTTCGACCGTTTCATCGAAGGTACGGATGCACTGCCTGTACGTGTTCCAGAACTGGGTGGCCGTGGCCCGCAGTGCATCCGGAAAGCCGTCCGGCATGCTCGTCCGGGAGAAATCGGGGGACTGCCAGAACGCCACTTCCGCAGCGGCCACATGGATCTGGACATCGGGGCGGAGGCGCTCCTTGACACCGTCCACCAGCAATCCACCAATGTGATCCATGTGCATGTGCGTGATGATCACATCGGTGACCGAACCGAGGTCGATTCCGGCCGCATCAAGGCGCCTGATCAGCTGCCCGGCGCGTGGCAGCTGAAGTTCGGGATCCATGCCCAGGCCTGCATCGATGAGGATGGTCCTGCCGGCACTGCGAACGACCATCACATTGAGTGCCCATTCGAATACATCGTGCGGCAGGTACATCTCGTCCAGCCACTCCGAACGTTCCGGTGCCGATACGTTGTGACCCAGCATCTGCGTGGGCAGCGGCAGGACACCGTCGCTGACCACCAGGACATCGATTTCTCCGACTTTCAGCGCATAGCGCGAGGGAACCAGCTCTTCGACAGGGCAACTGGTCACGACAGTGGCTTCTTGCAGACTGGACATGGAAAACCTCCACAGGTGGCTGGATGGACCCTGGGGTCCGTGGCTGATGCTCGTCCGGCAGCGCGGTGCCCGTGGGCGGGCACACGATCGGCACTGTGAAGGCGGCGCCGCGCTCTGCCGGGAAAACATGGGAGCGTCGCCACGCTAGGCCGAATCCGCGGGCCCCACTAGTGATCCGTGCGGCCACAGTGTGTTGAGTGCAAGGCAGCAGCAGGCAGCGCAGGCCTGCCAGTCGGCTGCCACGCAGCGCGGCTTCAGGTGGTTCCATGAAGGAACCGCTGCAGTGACCTGCAGGTGACTTCCCTGCGCGAACCCCAACGCAATAATCGGCGCGTCGGCAGCATTCCGGCAGAACACGCAAGGAACCTGCACAGGTTGGGAGCTGCATATGTCCATCACATCGCTAGCCGTGCTGCCCCTGCTCCTGATGCTGTGCGCGTGCAGCACGCTGGCTGCGCCAGGCCAGGCCGCGTCGACGCTGGAGGGCTGCACCGCACGGGCCGCGTGCGACCCACTGCCGGGCGTGCAACGGGATGCGGGACCGTTGCACGAGGTGCCGGCCGCTGCCGCTCCGCGCCAGGCACGGAAGTGGCTCGACTGTGCGGCCACGTCATACACGGCGATGGTGTCCGGGGGCGATCCTTCAACGCACCGTGTCGGCACCTGGACCCGGTGCAGCGACCAGTTCCTGTCGCTGGCGCTGACCGGCCGTGCGCCCTGGCAGCCGGGAAGGCGCCAGGTGCTGGGCATCGACATCGATGTGCAGTTCCGCGGCCTGTCGCGCAACCTGCAGCCGCCGCTCCGCGTCGTGCGGTCGGCGCAGGTGCCGATCCGGATCCCGGGCGGGCGGCCGGGCACGGTTGCAGGGTATGGCGTTCCCCTCGTCGTATGGTCGCGGCGCTGCGTCGACCGCCCGGAATGCAGCCTGTTTCCACCCGAAGGCATCGCCAGGCCGGCTACCGGCTGGATCGAGACCGATCAGGCCGGGCATCCCACGCTGGTGATTGCCGGGCCGGACGCCGCCGTCGCGCCGGGCATTCCCGGCACGCCCGCCGTGGACAGCACGGCCGCCTATGCCTGGCTGGCGAGGACCTCGTCGCTGGGACGGCTGGGTGTATGGGGGCTGCTCGGCGGCAAGGCGCTCGGGCGCCGCTCGGGCCTCTACCTGCTTGAGGACTACGATCCCGGCAAGCGCCCCATCGTCATGATCCACGGGCTTGGCAGCAACCCACTGATCTGGGCGAGGTTGTCCAGCGCGATCTGGGCCGACCCGGAGCTGAGCAGGAGATACCAGGTCTGGCACATGGTCTACCAGACCAATGCGCCGCAGCTGACCGCGCGCTACCGCGCACAGAACTATCTGAACGCGGTGCTCGATGTTCTGGATAGCGAAGGGGATGATCCCGCCCGCAGCGGAATCGTGCTGATCGGCCACAGCATGGGGGGCGTGGTCGCGCGCCTGCTGTGCGCCGACGCCTCGCCAGCGCTGTGGGACTCGGCATTCACCGTCGCCCCCGAAGACCTGGTGGGTGCGGACCGTGACCTCCAGGTCATCGGCGATACGTTCCGCTTCCGCCACTTCCCCGGCGTCACCCGGGCGATCTTCCTGGCCACCCCGCATCACGGCAGCCCGACGGCCGATGGCTGGATCGGCAAGCTGGTGGCGCACCTCGTCCGCGGGCGGCCTGCCGAGCTGGATGCGCTGAGGCGGATCGCCGCCGATCAGCCCGAGGCGATCCGCAAGGAGCTGAGGGACAGCATCTTCAGGTTCCGCATCAACAGCATCGCCACCCTGCGGGTGTCTCACCCGGTTCGGGTCGCCAGCCAGTCATTGATGCCGGTGCCGACCATCGCATACGACACGATCGCCGGGCGCCGGCGCGGCTCGGATCCGCCCGGTGACGGCGTCGTTCCCCTGCAGAGTGCCCTGCTCGACGGGGCCGAGACGACCACGATCCTGGATGCCAACCACTACGTGTACGAGCACCCCGAAGCGATCGCCACGGTCCTGCGGATCCTCCGCCAGGACGCGCCGGTGCGGCGCGACGTGGACAGCGCAGGCAGTACCCGCGCGATGCCGTCAGCGTTTGCCGAAGGCGCGCATGAATGTGGAAACGGCCTGGGCCGTCCACTGGTCGATCTGCGCGTCCGACGGTGCTGAGTCCGGATGCAACAGGGATTCAAGTTGCCCCTCCCCCCGAACGAGGTTGACGAAATGGCTCGCTGCCGCATGGGAACCGATGTCGTCCAGCTCAAGCTCGCCTTCCGCGGCGGCCTGGCTCAGCTGCGCCGCCACCAGTTCGGTCACCGTCCGGGGGCCGGCGAGGTAGAGCGTTCTGGCCAGGTGGGGAAATCGCTGCGCTTCACCCACCACGGCGCGGAACATGGCCAGGCCGGCGGGCGAAAGCACGATCTCCAGATAGGCGCGCGCCAGTTCCGAAAGGGTCTCGCGCAGGCGGCCCCGGTCGAACTGGATCTCCCTGATGGTGCGGGTGAACGCTGCGCACTCGGCCTCTATCACCGCCGAGAACAGCGCCTCCTTGTTGGGAAAGTGGGCATAGACCGTTGCTTTGGAAACGCCCGCCTCCCTCTGGATCATGTCGGTGGTTGCCGCACTGAAGCCGTTGGCCAGGAACACGCCCCTGGCGGCCTCGAGGACGACCTGGGCCTTCGCGGGCAGCGCCTTGGGCGCAGGTGCGGCGGCGGCATGGAGGGCACGGGGCGCGGGCGGGTGGCGTTCCATTTGCGGGTCTCCGGCTTGCCGTGCAAGGGCGCGGGCAAGTGCAAAACTGTACCGAGGGGTACTGCAAGACTACGCAGGTACAGACGCCTGCGCAACAGGGGCTTGCAATCTTCGGCCCATCCGATAAGAATCTGACCGCATCGTACCGAGCGGTACAGTACAGCCCTCCTTTCTTGACTCGCCCGCGCAGGCACCGCCATGGCATACCGAATCTCACCTTCAACGCTGCTGGGCCGATTGCCCTGCCTCCTCCTGGTGGCGTCGGCGACCGGCTGCACGGTCGGCCCCGACTTCGTCAGGCCCGACGATGGCCTGGCCCAGGTCCAGCTCAGCGCACGCGACACCTACGAAATCGAGGACCGCACGACATCGGCGTCGACGCCGGTCCGCTGGTGGGACCTGTTCAACGACCCGGTGCTCACCGGCCTGCAGACCGACGCCGAGGCGGCCAACCTGGACCTGCTGCTGGCGACCGAGCGCATCCAGGAAAGCCGCGCACAGCTGGGCATCGCGTCCGCGGACCTTCTGCCCAGCGTCGGCGCGTCGGCTGCCTATGCGCGCGAGGCGAACAGCGCGAACGGCAAGTTCGCCGCGCTGGGGGCGCCGACCACGGCCAATGACTTCTGGCAGACCGGCCTGGACGCCAGCTGGGAAATCGATCTCTGGGGTCGCGCGCGGCGTGCCCGCGAAGGTGCGGCGGCGGCGCTGGAAGCCTCCGTCTATGGGCGCGAAGTCGCGCGCGCAGCGCTGGCTGCGGAAGTGGCCCGCAACTACCTGCTGCTGCGCGGCGTCCAGGCGCAGCTGGACGTCACCCGGCAGAACCTGGAAGTCGCCGACCGTGCGCTGGGGATCGCGGAGAACCGGCAGCACAACGGCGTCGGCACGACGTTCGAGACCGCGTCGGCGCGCGCCCAGCTTGCCACCACCCGGTCGCTGGTGCCTGAGCTGACCCAGCGTCGCAACGCACTGGTCAGCGCGCTGGCCCTGCTGCTCGGCGAAGAGCCGCGTGCGCTGGATGCCCGGCTGATGATGGCCATGCCGTTGCCGGCGCTTCCCTCCAACATCCCCGTCGGCATCCCCTCGGAACTGGCCCGCCGTCGCCCGGACATTCGACGGGCCGAGGCACAGCTGCACGCTGCGACGGCAGCGATCGGCGTGGCAAAGGCAGACTTCTACCCGCGCATCGGGCTCCGCGGCAGGATCGGCGTGGAGGCGTTCGAAGGCAGCGATCTCGGCAGCTGGGACTCGCGGACGTTCTCGGTCGGGCCCACCGTGTACCTGCCCATCTTCCAGGGCGGGCGCCTCAAGCAGCGGCTGGCGCTCAATGAGTCCCGCCAGCGGAGCGCGGCCATTGCGTACCGGCAGACGGTGCTCAATGCCTGGCACGAAGTGGACGGCGCCCTGGATGCGTGGAGCGCGCAGCGTTCCCATCACCAGGACGCAGAGATCGCCTACGAGGAGAATCGGCTGGCACTGCGCGCAGCCGAACGCGGCTACCGCGAAGGCGCCTCGGACTATCTCAGCGTGCTCACCGCGCAGCGCGGCCTGCTGGCAAGCCAGTCGGCGCTCAATGCCAGCGCCACCAACTCTGCCCTCGCCGTCGTCGGCCTGTTCAAGTCGCTCGGCGGCGGATGGGACAGTACCGCCTTCTCCCACGCCGATGACGCGGAGGCACATGCCGCCGGGCCGCGCCTGGGGGGGAGCGGGCCATGACCGAGGCCACCCTTCCTGCCGCGCTGCCGGCCGGTGCAGGCGCCCATTCCCCGCAGCGGGCCATGCTGGGCCTGGCCGGCATCTTCCTGGCCGCCATGCTGGCCGGCCTCAACAACCGCGTGGGCGCCATTGCCCTGCCGGACGTGCGCGGTGCGCTCGGCTTCGGCCTCGACGATGCGTCCTGGCTCACCACCGTGTACAGCGTCGGTGAGCTGATCGCCATGCCGTTCTCGGCCTGGTTCGCCATCACCTTCTCCGTGCGCAGGTTCGAGCTGTGCATGATCGCGGTGTGCACGCTGCTCGCGCTGCTTGCACCGTTCGTGCGGAACCTTGAACTGCTGCTGGCGCTCCGCTTCGTGCAGGGCGTGGCCAGTGGAACGATGATCCCGGTGCTGATGATGGCAGCGCTGAAGTTCCTGCCGCCCAACATCCGCCTGCACGGTCTGGCGCTGTATGCGCTGACCGCCACGTTCGCGCCCAACGTGTCGATCTGGCTGGCCGGGTACTGGTCAGACGGGCTGTCCGATTGGCGGTGGATCTATTGGCAGGTGATCCCGCTGGCCGCCCTCGCGGCGTGGCTGGTGGCCATCGGCCTGCCCAGCGAACCAGTGCAGCGGGACCGCTTCGCGCAGGCCAACTGGCCCGGGATGCTGTGCGGCGTGCCCGGGTTCGCGTTGCTGGCCATCACGCTGGACCAGGGCATCCGCCTGGACTGGTTCAACTCGCCGCTGATCGTCACCACCGGCGTCGCCGGGCTTGCGCTGCTGGCGCTGTACCTGCTCACCGAGTGGTACCACCCGGCGCCGTTCATCAAGCTGCAGATCCTGGGCAGGAGAAATCTCGGCCTTGGGTTTTCCCTCTTCGTCGTTCTGCTGGTCGTCATGACCTCGGGCACCCTGCTGCCGATGAACTACCTGGCCGCGATCCAGGGATACCGGCCCGCGCAGATGGCGCAGATCGGCCTGTCCATCGCACTGCCGCAGCTGGTGCTGGGCTCGCTGGTCGCGGTGCTGCTCTACCGGAGATGGGTGGATGCGCGCCTGGTGTTTGCAGGCGGCCTGCTGTTGATCGCGACGGCATGCTTCCTCGGGGCACACCTGGACGCCAGCTGGAACCGCGATCAGTTCGTGCTGCAGCAGGCGCTCCAGGCCCTCGGCCAGCCAATGGCGGTGGTCGCCATGCTGTTCCTCTGCACCAGTGTCGTGCAGCCGCACGAGGGGCCTTTCGTCTCCGGCAACATCAACACGCTGCGCGCCGTGGGCTCGCTGCTGGGTGGCGCGGTCGTGGGCCAGCTCATCGTGGTCCGCCAGCGGTTCCATTCGGACATGCTGCTGGACCAGGCGGGCCTGAGCGCGGGAACCCATCCGCTGGCGTTCGATCCCACCCAGCTGATGGCCTACACCGGCGCGCAGAGCCTGGTGCTGTCGGTGGCAGACGCCTACCGCGTACTCGGGGCGCTGGCCCTCCTCATGGTCCCGTTCGTACTGAGCATGACCTTCATCCCTGCCCCTGATCTCTCCGGGAAGAAAGCCGCCGGAAGCGGCGCGTAATCACCAGGACATCACACTCATGACCATGCCTCCCAAAACCAAGCTCATCGCCGTATCGCTGGCGGCGACCGCCATCCTCCTTGCCATCGCCTACTTCAACCGCGACGAGGCCAGCGCGTCCACCCAGAGCACCGACGATGCCTACGTGCAGGCGGATTTCACCGTCGTGTCGCCACAGGTCTCCGGCCTCATCAGCAAGGTCCTTGTCGAAGAGAACCAGAAGGTGCGTGCCGGCGACCTGCTGGTCAGCATCGACGACCGCGACTTCCAGGTTGCGGTCAGCGCCGCTGCCGCGGACGTCAAGGCAGCAGAGGCCACGGTGGCCAGCCTGGCCGGACGGATCCAGCAGCAGGACGCGCTGGTGCGCCAGTCGAGAGCGGCGATAGCCTCGGATTCGGCCGAGGTCGTCCTCGCGCAGGCCAACCAGCGCCGCTATCGCAACCTCGCTGCGGATGGTTCCGGCTCGATCCAGGCCCGGCAGCAGGCCGATGCCTCGCTCGCGGTTCGCGTGGCCGGGCGTGACAGGAATCGCGCTGGGCTGGATGCCGCACTCGAGCAGACAACGATCCTGAGAGCCGAACTGCAGAAGTCCGAGGCCGCCCTGGCCAAGGCCACCGCCGCCTGGGAGGCCGCGAAACTGGCGCTTTCCTACACAAGGATCACGTCTCCGATCGATGGCGTGGTCGGCCAACGCTCGGTGCGGCTCGGTGCCCATGTGGGCGTGGGAAAGCCATTGCTGGCCGTGGTTCCGCTCGATGAGGTCTATGTCGCGGCCAACTTCCGCGAGACACAGCTGGCGCGGGTTCGTGTCGGCCAGAACGTCGCCATCACCGTCGATGGCCTGCCGGGGGTGAAGCTCAAGGGCAGCGTCGAGAGCCTGGGGCCCGCCAGCGGCGTGAGCTACTCCCCCGTTGCCCCGCACAACGCGACCGGCAACTTCACCAAGATCGTGCAGCGCCTGCCGGTACGCATCCGCATCGCACCGGGCCAGAAGGAGGCGAGCGGCCTGCGCGTCGGTATGTCGGTCACTCCGCGGATCACGATCAGCGAGTAGCGCCATGACCTCCCCCATTGCCCGCACCCCTGCGCCCCTGCCGGAAGCATGCCGATGAGCCACATCGCCTTCATCAACATCGGCATGCACGGCTACATCAACCCGACACTTCCGGTCGTGGCCGAGCTGGTGCGCCGCGGCCACAGTGTGACCTATCACACCTCGCCAGCGTTCGCCGGGAAGATCGAAGCCACCGGCGCACGGGTCTGCCTGTACGCGGGAACCGATCTTGCCGTGCCCGAGCCGCCGATCCCTCTGGCGATGATGGCGGGGCTGGGCCGTACAGCGGTGGCCCTGCTGCCCGGCGTCCTGGCCGACCTGCGCGCTGCGCGCCCCGACCTGGTCGTGCACGGCGCGGCCTGCCCCTGGGGCGCGGTGGCAGCGCGGGAACTCGGGGTGCCGGCCGCCGCCACCTTCACCACGTTTGCGTTCAATGCCCGCACCCCCAGCCCGACGCGTCTCTCATGGCCGCTGCTGCAGGCAGCGGCCCGCTACCCCGCACTGGCCCTGGATTACCTGCGGGCACGGATGACGCTGCAGCGCACCTATCACGCCGACACCCTGCCGCTGCTGGACCTGATGAACGCACGCGGGGGACTGAACCTGGTCTTCACCACCCCGGACTTCCAGCCCGACGGTGCCGGCTTTGATGCCTCCTATCGATTCGTCGGCGCCAGTGTCGGCGCGCGGCCCGTGGATGTTCCGTTCGATGTGCAGGTGCATGAGTCGCCGCTGGTCTACGTCTCGCTGGGAACCGTCTTCGATGCCGGCCCGGCACTGCTGCGGACGCTCGCCGAGGCGCTTTCGCCGCTGGCCGGCACCGTGGTCGTTGCAACGGGGCAGGTCGATCCGGACGCGCTCGCCGCGGCGGGCGCGAACGTGATCGTGCGCAGGTCGGTGCCGCAACTGCAGGTGCTGCGGCATGCCGCGCTGTTTGTGACCCATGGCGGGATGAACAGCGTCAACGAGGCCATGGCTGCGGGCGTGCCGGTGCTGGTGATCCCTCAGGGGGCCGATCAGCCGATGGTCGCGCGCCGGGTCTGCGACGTGGGCGCAGGCTTGGCGCTGGGCAAGGAGGAGGTGGACGTCGCGACCGTGCAGCGGCTGGCACGCCGGATCCTGGCCGATCCGCGCTTCAGGGAGGCTGCGGACGCACAACGCGGCTCCCATCTGTCGGCAGGCGGTGCAGCGCGGGCAGCAGATGAAATCGAAACGTTTGTTTCCCGAGGCGTGCCTCGGCCGACCAGGAACGATTAGCGCATGCCGTGGGATGTTGCCCTTCTGCTGGCACTTGCAGGCATCTCCGCGAGTGTGGGGCGGGCGCTTCCGCTGCTCGCGCGCCGCAATGCACTGTCGCTGGGCTTCCTGCTGGCGCTGATGCTGGCCGGCGCCCTGGTGGAAGCGGCCGTGTTCGCGCTGTGGCCGCTGATGGCCTGGGTCGTGGCGGACCTGGCGCAGCCGTTGATTGCCCCGGAGATCCCCGCCTTGTCGTCCACCCTCGGCTTCGCATGGACGCCTTCGCTGCTGGCGCCGCTGCTGCTGGCGGCGATCCTGGCCTTCCCGCTGCTCGGCCATGCCCTGCACGCGCTGGTGCTGCTGCTGGTCGGCGTGCGCATGGTCGCCCCGCTGGCGTCGGCCTCCGGCCTCGGCTGGTGGGATGCTGCACTGTGCCTGGCCGTGGCGGTCGTGTGGCTGGAGCTGATCGTTGAACTGCTGCGCCGTGGCATTGCGCGTGCGGTTGCCGGTACGCGCATGCCGGGGCCGGTCGCATGAGTGAGTCCCTGCTCCTGCTTGCGTTGCTGCTGCTCGGGCCGCTGCTGCTGGCCGAAGGCCTGCTCGCCCGCTATGAGCTGCTTGCCTTCTCGGTCGGCCTGCGCGCGCCGGCATGGCGGCTGCCGGCCGGTGTTCCCTATGCCAGGGGCGCCGCCGCCGACGCGGCTCCTGCAGCGTACCTGGTGTATCTGGACGGGATCGGAAAGCGCCGCTTCACGGACACACGCGATGGCGGCAAGCTGGTGAGCGCGATCATCGCCGCGGCGCCGCAGCTGCGAGTGCTCAGCCAGATCCAGCCCTACTCGCCCCTGGCACGTCCGCTCACCGGGCGACCGGTCTGGGATTGGCTGCGGCGCCGGGTGGGCATCACCCTGTTCCTGCACAACGTGATGCAGACCTTCGTTGCCGCAGACCCCCGCTACCGGCCGCTGTACAACCAGGCGGTCGGCCTGCAGATCGCTGCCCACCTGAGGCTCGCAGGCTATACGCCCGGAAGCGGCGTGCCGATCGTCCTGCTTGGCTACAGTGGTGGTGCCCAGGCGGCCACAGGCGCGCTCGGGGCGCTGTCAGAACAGTTCCGTGCGCCATTGCACGTGATCACCCTTGGCGGCTTCCACAGTGGCGCCAACGATCTCTCCGCAGCCAGGCACCTGTACTGCCTGACCAGCGCACAGGACTGGATCGAGAAGCTGGGAACGCGGATCTACCCCCATCGCTGGCGGCTGTTCCGGCGAAGTGCGTGGAACCGTGCCGTGCGCGCGGGAAAGGTCAGCGTGCAGCGGCTGGAACCTGCAACCCACGTCGGCCCGCAGAGTTACATCAGCCCGAGCGCCCACCTGGAGGACGGACGCAGCCACCTGTGCCGGACGACGGAGACGGTGATCGACATCATCCGGTGCATCTGCGGCGGCCCAGCGCAGGCCACCGGCGACGCCGCTGCCCAGGCGCTTCACGGCCGGTGTCGACAGACGCGCTTGCGACGGAACGCCCCGTGACCTGCCGGGCAGGCCACGGGGCGGCAGCATCACCAGGTGAACCGGGCGCTGGCCGTCACGGTGCGGCCGGTGCCGAAGAAGCACGACGACACGCCGCTGCAGGTGGTCACGAAACGCTTGTCGGTCAGGTTGCTGACGTTGAGTGAGAACTGCGTGCCCACACTTCCGATGGCACCGACGTCATACCGGATAGCTGCATCCCACATCGTGTAGGACGGAATCAGGTAGAGGTTGGCGCTGTCGCCGTAGCTCTCGCCGTTGTAGCGGACGCCTGCGGCAAGACTCAGGCCTGCGAGTGCCCCGCCCTGGAAGGTGTAGTCGCCCCACAGCGCGGCGGTCCAGTCCGGAACCATCGCCAACTGCCTGCCCTGATAGCCGTTGTTGCTCCTGGTGACTTCCGAGTCCATCCACGATGCAGCGCCGATCACGCTGAAGCCATCAAGGGGGGTGATGCGGCCTTCCAGTTCCACGCCACGCACGCGGCCTTCGCCATCCTGCACCTGGCACTGGCTGGACCCGGTCGTGCCGCAGGTGTTGTGGCTGGGATCGGGGTCGTTGGTGAGGATGTTCTGCTGGCGCAGATCGTAGGCCGAGAGCGTGATCAGGCCATCGAATCCAGACGGCTGATACTTCACGCCCACTTCCCACTGCGTGCCGGTGATCGGGTCGAACGGGGCCCGCTCGAAGGACTGGGTCGCGGTGCTGCCTGCGGGCTGGAACGATTCGGCATAGCTCAGATACGGCGTCAGGCCATTGTCCGCCACGAACAGGATGCCGGCATTGCCGCTGAACGCCTCGTTCTTGATGCGGCTCGGCGCGCGTGCGCCATAGCGATTCGTAGCCACGGTGTACGCCTGCGTCCAGGTATCGTCCTTGGTCCAGTCGTAACGGCCGCCCACGGTGAAGCGCCACTTGTCCAGCGCGATCTGATCCTGCAGGTAGGCTCCGGTCTGGCGGTTGACGCCTCCGGAATAGCTGATGCTGTTGGTCACCGGCACGTAGCCGGTGTAGACCGGATTGAAGATGTCGATCGGCGACGGATCTCGCATCGCGCCGCGTGCCGCATCCCAATCGGCCTTCTGCCAGTCCACGCCCACCAGCAGCGTGTGTTCGGCCGGGCCGGTGTGGAACCTGCCGGTCACGCGGGTGTCGATGGTGTCGCCCTGCGAGTCCCCCTCGCCCCAGGTGGCGCGTCGCTTCTGCGTGCGCCCATCTGCGTTCAGGCCACCATTGGTCACCACGGTGCGGAAGGTCGATTCGACGTTGGTGCGGCGGGCACCCTGGCTCAGGGTCCAGTTCTCGTTGAAGGCATGTTCGAACAGCCAGCCAGCCGTCCAGATCGTGCGGTCGTAGGTGTTCCAGTTCGGCTCGCCAATGAAGGTCGTGTTCTTCATGCGCCCATAGGGGGTGGCCTTGAGCGTGCCGTCCATCGGCAGGAACTGGTAGGTCGAGCCGCCGTCGTCGCGCTGGTAAAGGCCCAGCACCGTCAGGCGCGTGCGCTCGGCCATCTGGAAGGTATAGCTGGGCGCCAGGAACCAGTGCTCCTGCCGGGTGTGCTTGATCTGCGTGTCACCGTCGCGATACAAGCCCACCAGGCGCCCGAGGTGCCGCCTGTCGTCCGATGCTGCGCCCAGGTCGAACGCGCCGCTGTACTGCCCGTTGCCATCCAGGCCAACCTGCAACACCTGATGCTGGTCAGGCGTCGGGGTCTTGCTGACCTGGTTGACCATGCCGCCCGGCGCCACCTGGCCATACATGACGGCCGCGGGACCTTTCAGGACCTCGACACGGTCCAGGTTCCAGCTGTCCACCATGGTCCGGTTCCACTGGCCGCCCTGTGGCGCACGCATGCCGTCGATGGTGACGTTGTTGCTCCAGCTGCCGGCATCGAAGCCACGGATGCGGAAGTCGTCGACGCGATTGTCGATGCCGCCGCTCTCCAGAACGACGCCCGCCACGTAGCGCATCGCCTCGTTGAGGTTCTGCACACCACGCGCGTCAAGCTCCTCGCGGGCGATGACCGAGACCGACCTGGCCATCTCCGCAACCGGGGTGTCGGTCTTGGTAGCGCCGGAGGTGTGGGTGGTGGTGCGATAGGCGTTGACGCGCACTGCATCGAGCGTGGTGGCGCTGCTTTCGGGGGCGTCTGGCGAGGCCACCTCGGCGTGCCCCACCCGCGGCAGGGCCAGCATCAGCACAACGGCGGTGGACAACAGGGTGCGCACGGGAGCGCGGTCAGTAAGGACGATCTTGGACATGGGAGGGCCTATGGTAGGAAGTGCGCCCTGGGCGGCAGCTGCGGCGGCGTTAATTTCGCGTTAAATAATACCAAATGCGAATCATTCGCACTAGCATCGACCACCCCTGCCCTGCTGCAGCGCCACCTCCCTCATCCCGGCCGCAGCACGGCCACCCACACCCCCATCAGGGCACTTCCCGCCATGAGGCTCAGCCACACCTTCCCGACGCTGCGGGCGCTGAAGACACCCACCGCAACAGCGATCAACAGCACGAACCCCAGCAGTGAACTGGCCAGGACCGAAACGGACGTGCGGACACCGATCAGTGCGGGCATCAACAGCGCCAGTGCGGTGGCGGTGACGGCGGCGAACACGTAGCCGCCCAGCGACGCCGCCAGTACGCGGTTTGCCACCTGCCAGCGATAGCCCGCGCCCTGCCCGGCAGGCGGCTTCGCAGTGCGCGCAGCGTCCTGCACCCGTGGCCACCGACGCTGCAGCATCAGGGCCATGCGTGCCAGCATCAGCCCGAATGCCAGTGCGCCCAGCTCCACGCCCGCCTGCTGCCATGCGCCCCGCTGCAGGTACATCAGCAGCTGCTGCCCGGTGCTTGCCAGGTTCACCAGCGGCAGCGCCAGGCACAATGCGGCGGCCAGCCACAACTGCTCGATCCAGGCCCGGCGCGGCGGCCGCCACAGCGCGTGCACCACCGAGGCGGCGCAGGTCAAAAGGAAAATGCGGATTTCCCACGCACTGCGATCCCCCATGTGCAGGGGCAGCAGCCGATTGCCGTACAGGTAGGCGATGCTCGCCAGTGCCACCCCGGCCAGCGATGCCACGTTGAAGGCTTCCACGCAGCGGTAGATGCCCGCCGTAGCAGCACCGAACTCATGTTCGCTGCGCTTGCGCCGCTTGAGAGAGAACAGCAGCGTGCCGATGGCGATCATCGCCGTGCCCAGCAGCCCGCTGAAGAAGTACAGCCACTTCATCGGCCAGCCACCGAAGTCCGCCTTGTGCAGCGCTTCGATGGTTTCGTGCACCTGGACGGCACCGATCTGCTCCGGGTGTGCCGCGTGCTGCTGCAGCAGTCTGCCGCTGGCCGCATCGAACGTCACCCGGCTGGCCTCACCCAGCAGGTGCCGCTCAGTGCCTCCCTGCGGCTTGCGGCCGACCACGTCCACCACGGTGTGTACGGTGGCGGGCGCCTGGATGGTCACCTGTGCCGGTGGCTGCCCGCTGATCGCCTGTGCCCGCGCCATCAGATCGGGCAGATCGGGCAGCCGCGCCGCAGTGATCAGGATGACGGGGGGAAGCGGACGCGCAGGCGCCAGTTCGGCTTCATAGCGTGCATGGGCGTCATCCGCGTCGCCATACGCCGCCTGCACCGGCCACGGCAGGTAACTGCTGTAGAAGAACGCCAGCCCGGTGTAGCCGATCATGAACAGGAACGGCAGGGTCAGCACGGCGCTGAGGTTGTGCGCGTCCAGCCAGCTGCGCTGGCCCTTGCCCGGGCGAAAGGTGAAGAAGTCCTTGAAGATGCGCTTGTGCACCACCACGCCGGATACCAGCGCCAGCAGCATGCCGGCGGTGATCCAGCCGACCAGCCAGTAGCCGGCCATGCCGCCGTGCAGCGTGTAGTGGAAGGACATGAAGTGGCGCCCGCCTTCGGTCTCCCGCAGCCGGGGCGCGGGCTGGGCGGCACCTGTGGCGGCGTCCACCCATCGTTGGTGATCGCCGCCGCTGCGGTCCTGCCAGGTCAGCTGCAGCGGCCAGCCGGGTTGCGCCGGCCACTGGATCTGCCATGCCTGTGCATCCGCCGCGTGCGCGGCCAGCCACTGCTGCGCGCGCGCCGCCTGCGTGCCCGCATCCGCTGCAGGCGCAGTGGCCGGCACGGGACCGGCCTCCATCCATCGGGTGATCGGCTCACGGAACACGCTGAGCGTGCCGGTCAGGAAGATCGCACACAGCAGCCATCCACAGGTGAGGCCACACCAGGTGTGCAGCCACGACATGCTCTGCCGGAAACCTGCCTTCATGCCACGCCCGTGACGGCGCCGCCGCAGGCCGGCCGGTTGCGGGCGATCACAACGCGCCGCGCAACGTCAGCATCACATTGCGCGGCTCGCCGAAGTAGTTGCCGCGGCGGATCTGGCTGAGCATGGCGTAGTAGCGGGTGTCGAACAGATTGGCCACGTTGACGCCGACGCTCCAGCGCGGATTGATCCGGTAGCCGGCACGCAGGTCCCAGACCGCGCGGCCGGCTGCGCCCATGCGCCAGTCCGGATCATCGTAGGCCGGGTAGGAATAGCTGCTCTGCGCCGACACGCCCCCTCCCACGGAAAACGCCTCCCACCTGCCGGGCAGCTGGTAGGACGTCGACAACCGCAGCAGGTGGCGGGGCGTTTCGGCGCTGATGGTGGCACCTTCGTCGTCACGGCTGGTGACGTGGGTGTAGCCGGCCATCAACTGCCAGCCGGGCGCCAGCTCGCCGCTGGCTTCCAGTTCGAAGCCCTTGCTGCGCAGCGTGCCGCCATTGCGGTAGCAGTCGGACGAGGCCAGCGAGCCGCGGCAGCTGCCCGGATCGGAGTCGTCCACCACGGCGTTGCCGGTCTTGCGGATGGAAAACACCGCGGCGGAGAGGTTCAGGCGGCCGTCGTTCAATTCACCTTTCACACCCAGCTCGTAGTTGGCCCCGATGGCCGGGTCCAGCACCGAGCCGGACGCGGTGACGTACGAACTCTGCGGCTGGAAGGTGTCGGCGTAGCTGGCGTAGACCGACCATTGCGGCCCCAGGTCGTAGACAAGGCCGGCGTACGGGGTGAATTCGTGCTTCTGTTCGTAGTCGCGGCTCCTGGCGCCGGTGAAGCCATCGCTGGACTGGTACTTCACCCAGCTCAGCCGGCCGCCCAGCGTGAGGTGCAGCGGCGCTGCCAGCTGCAGGCGCAGGTTGCTGTACACGCCACTCTGCTGGGCGCGGGCGTGCTCGGCCCAGTCCCAGTCCGGCTGGGCCGGACGCGCGATTGCGCTGTGGTCCGGTGCGTAGACATCGATCGGCACGTCGATGGCCAGGTCCGCCGAGCTCTGCCGGGTGCGCTGGCGCGACCACATCGCGCCCAGCAGCAGCTGGTGGCTGCGGCCGAAGGCCTCGAAGCTGCCGGTGGTGTGCAGATCGATACCGTCGCTGCGTACGCGGGAACGGTTGAAGTAGATGTCATAGAAGCGCGAACCGCTGCCGGTGGCGCGGTCCACGCCGCCCAGGGGCACGGCCACCCGCTGATCCAGGTCCGACTCGGTGCGGTTCACCGACAGGCGTGCCTTCCAGCGTTCATTGAAGCGGTGCTCGGCCTGTGCGAAGGCTTCGTCGACGGATCCCTCCTGCCGGTTCCAGTCCTGGATCAGCGAGGTGGAGCGCTTGATGTCCAGCGCACCGCCATCGGTGTAGCGCGGCAGGCCGAACAGCCAGTAGCCGTCGGTGTCACTGGCCTGATGGCGCAGGCCGAAGGTCAGCGTGGTGTCCTGACCCACATCGGCATCGATCACCCCATAGGCCACCGGCGTCTTCGATGAGGTGCCCCGCTGGAAGTAGTCGCGGTCCTGGTAGGCGGCCACCAGTCGGCCGCGCACGCTGCCGGCGGCATTGAGCGGGCCACCGCCATCAACCTCGACGCGGTAGTTGTCCCAGGAGCCCACGGACGCCGCCAGATCCAGATGGGCCTGGTCGCGCGGGCGCTTGCGCACCATGTTGATCGCCCCGCTGGGGTCGGCCGCGCCCAGCATCATGCCACCGGCACCGCGCAGGACTTCAACCCGTTCCAGTACCGCGGTGTCGATGGGCAGCCAGCCCACGGGGGCATAGACGATGCCGGCCACGCCATCGACCAGATAGTTGCTGTCGTCCACGGTGAAGCTGCGGATCGAGAACTTGTGGTTGCCGAAGTTGCGGGCGGTCTTGGTCACGCCCGTGGTCTGCGCCAGCGCCTCGTCCAACGTGGTGAGGTTGCGGTCATCCAGTTGCTGCCGGGTGATCACGCTGACCGATTGCGGGGTCTGGCGGATGCTCTGCCCCAGCTTGCCCAGGCTGAGTTCGCGCGCGGTATAGGAGCCATCGCCTGGCGCACTGGCGGTCACGTTCACCGTCTGCAGGGTGGTCTGGGCATCTTTGCCGCGCGCAGGTGACGCCGCTTCCTGCGCCAGCGTGAACACGCCCGGACGCGTGGCGTTGACCCGGACCCCGCTCCCTTCGAGCAGGCGCGCCAGCGCTTCCTGCGGCGTGTAACTGCCGGTCAGGGCCGGGGCGCGACGGCCCGCCACCGCTGACTCGCTGAACAGCACCTGCTGCCGGGACTGCTCGGAGAAGCTGCGCAATGCAGCGTCCAGCGCCTGAGCGGGGATATTGAACGGCATGCGCGCGGCCGGCTGGGCCTGGGCGATGGCCGGCGCTGCCAGCGCGCTGGAAATGCACAGTGCCAGCAGCGGGAGTCGCTTGGACTGCACGCCCGTGGAAAACGCGCGGGCAGCGAGTGCGCGCTTGATCTTCATGTACCCCATTACCGCTCCATCATGCCTGGCCGCTACTGGCCTCACCGGGGTAAACGGAAAATGGCGGTGGGGTGGGAACCCGGGCCGCAGCAAATTTTTCTTCCCGCGTCAGCGCGGCACAGGCCGTTCGTCGATGCGATAGCCGCCCTGGGCGGTGCGGGTCACCTGCACCGGCAGCAGATCCGGCAGCGCTTCCAGGAACGTGGCCGGGGCATCGGTGGCTGCGTAGCCGGAAACGGGCAGGAACTTCAGCCCTGGCTGGCCCAGCGTGACGGGGTGGCCCAGATACTGCGCGACCTCCTGCGCCACTTCGTCCAGCGGGGTGCGCCGGAACACCAGGCGCCCGCTGCGCCAACCGCCGATGCTGTCCGCGTTTGCGGCAATGGCGTGATAAGCGGCGGTGCGCGTGGTGACGGCGAGGCCCTGCTCGGCGTGCAGGCTGACCGGAGAGGCCTCTTCGGTGCGATCCGGCTGCACCCGCACGTGCCCATGCAGCACCTTGACCACGACGTCGCCCGGCCCATTGCGCACATTGAAGGCCGTGCCGACCACGGTCACCCGGCTGCGTTGGGCATCCACGGTGAAGGGACGGTCGGCCGCCGGGGCGACCTCGAAGAACGCCTCGCCCTGGCTGAGCACCACTTCACGACGGGATCGATAGAAATGCACCGACAGCGTGCTGCGTGCATTGAGCGAAATCCGTGAGCCGTCCGGCAAGGGGATATCACGGATCTCGCCGGTACCGGTGGCCACGTCCTGCACGTAGCTGGGCGCGGTGTACCACCCGTAGCCGGCATATCCCAAGGCCAGCATCGCCACGGCCGCAGCGGCCGCAACGCGCGGCAGCCGCCGCGCACGCCGCAGCGCCCTGCCCGGCCGCAGAGCGGCAGGGGCGATCACCGCACGCGTGTCCGAGGCCAGCGCGGGGCGCGGCAGCTGCCCCAGGTCGTGCCAGGTCGTGGTCACGTCGGCGAACGCCCGCTGGTGTGCTTCACTCTCGGCCAGCCATTGCTGCAGGGCCGCCTCATCGTCCGGTTGCCAGCCCGCATCCTGCCGCCGCACCAGCCACGCGGCAGCCGCCTCATGCAGGGCAAGCGGGTCGACACCGGAAGCAGAAGAAAGGTCGGTCATCGGCAGGGAAGATCAGCATCGATGGCAGGCGCCAACGCCTCGCCCGCCGTGCCAGGGCGATGCAGTTCCTGCATCTGTGCCAGAGAGGCATAGCGTACCCGGACTTCGCAGTATGCGAGTGCGCGGGAAAGGTGCTTGACCACCATGCGCCGTGAAATCTGCATGCGCACCGCCACCTCCTCCTGGGTCAGTCCGTCGAAACGGCAGAGCACGAAGGCTTCGCGCTGGCGCTCCGGCAGTTCGGCCAGCGCCTCTCCCAGGCGTTGCAGGCGCTGCCGCTGCGCCGCCACCTGCAGCGGACACAGCGACTCATCGCCGGGCATGGGGTGGCCGGCGTGCTCGGCGTCGGCCAGCGGCAGCGTCTGCAGCCGACGGCCCTCGCGACGCTCCCGGTACTCGTCGGCCACGGTGTTCAGCACCGTGCGGCGCAGGTAGGCACCTTGCTGGTCACAGGAATCGAGCGCCGGGTTTGCTGCAATCCATTTGACTGCGCCGTCGTGCAGGGCATCCTCGACGTCACTGCCGCTGGCACGTCCGAGGCTGCGCAGGATGGGACCCCGCCAGCGCGCATAGGCCTTCGCAAGCAGGCCTGCAGCCGCCGGCGGGCTGTCGCTGCCCGGACCGGCCTGTGCGGATGCTGCTGGGTCCGCGCTCGTGCCCCGGCCTACGGTGGACACATCGCCCTCGAAACAGATGCCTGCGGTCTGCACAGGAGGGGCGGGGAATTCACGTTGATCGCCGGAGGATGGGCCGCAGCGGGCGGCGAAGGGGAAGGAATCGACGCCAAGTGTAGTGAGAGTCATTTGCAATTGAAACTCCCCTGCCCCGCTGCTGCACGCTGGCCCTGGCCTGGGCGGGTGGAGACGCCGCCGCCTGCGGCGCTGTGCAGAGAGCGATCAGCGTGACGCGTCACGCCGCCACGGCGCCGTGTCCCGCTGTACGCGGCTCAGCCTGCGGCCGCCAGCCCGTCGCCTGCCGCAACACGCCGCAACGAGGCCAGATAGCGGCAGTACTTGCCGGCGAAGATGCCGGTGAACGCACCCGACAGCAGCAGGTACACCGCACTGAAACCGGCATGCGCAGCGAGCGCCGGCGACACCGCCAGTGCGGTTTCAAACCCATACTTCACCAGGAACGTGACCAGCAGCAGCGGCAGCAGGCTGTAGTCCGCGCCACGCCGGAGGCGGCCGCTGGCAGCGTCCATGGTCAGCCGCGCGCGCCGCAGCAGCACCCAGCCCAGCGCCGCACCCGCAGCGACGCCGGCCAGCCATTCGCCCCAGGCGCTGAACGACGCCCCATAGCGGTGGCTGATCGACCACGCGCCCCACGCAGCGAACAGGACGGGGACGACCGCCAGCTTCTGCAGCGATGTCTCCCCCGGCTTCATGGCGGCAATGCCGCGCGTGACCAGGAAGGCCAGAAGCAGCCAGACCCAGAGCGGTGTCTGCGAGACGAGGAGCTGCAGCATGTTCACGATGGTTTCCTTGGTGAGTGGTGGCGGCGCTCGCCGCCTTGGCGCCCACTATTCGCGTTGCCGCGCACGGCAGCCAGTGACAGCTGTCAGCCATCGCGGATTACGCCGGAAGCGCAACCCCGCGACGTTGCGGCGCAGGGTTGCGGATGACGCCTTCACGCGACGTTGGTACTGCGTTGAGCTGCGGCGGTCCAACATGCGGGTTCCCGACCCCTGGAGGTCTGCATGCATCCCGACGTCCTTGGCTGGGCCGCGACGGCGGTACTGATGGCCACCCTGATCCGGCAGATGGTGAAGCAGTGGCAGTCCCCCCATCCGGAGACCGTATCGAAGTGGCTGTTCGTGGGTCAGATGACCGCGTCCACGTTGTTCACCGTCTACAGCGCCCTGCTCGGCGCCACGGTCTTCGTGGTGACCAATGCGCTGCTGCTGGTCACCGCGGTGATCGGCCAGCTGACGGCCTGGCAGCGACGGCGGCGAGGCGCGGCACCGCCGCCGTGCTGAACGGCGCCGGCTGCGCGCGACGACGAACCGTTAACGGCCCCGCACTATGCTGCAGGCCCCAATGGCTATCTGCGAGGTGCTCCCCGTGACCCGACTGCACACCCTGATGCTTGCCGGCTGCCTGCTTGCACTGAGCCCGCTGGCATCGGCCGAGACCGTGAACCTGACCAACAGCGCCGAGGGCGCCAATCGCGATGCGGGCATCACGGCGGTGAAGAAGAAGCTGCAGGACGCCTGCACCGATCGCAAGGGAACCGCGGATGCGGCGTCGTTCGAAGTGGTCTTCGAGAAGACCAGCGACAACCCGAACGTGCCCAAGCCGTACTACGTGGACGGCAAGATGAAGTGCGAGCTGCCGGGCTGAGCGCGCGCGGCGGGCGTGCCTGCGGGTAGGCGCGCGCACGCCGGTTCAGGCCTCCGGCGCGGTGACCACGCACACGCTGCCGGCGATCACGCGCCATCCGTCCCCGTGCTGCCTCCAGGTGCGCAGATAGCGGAACCGGCCCGAGAACGGCTCGCCCATGATCGCGCCGGACAGCGCTGCGGTCACCACGGCAATACAGGTCGTACCGTGCCAACGCAGCTCGACCGCCTGCCACTCGGCCTGCGAGAGCCGCTGCGCGCCGGACCGATGCAGCTGCAGGTCATCGGCCTTGGTATGGATGCCGCCGCCAGGCCCGATGAACAACAGGCCTTCGTCAATCAGGGAATCCAGCGCTTCGACATCGCTGTGCAGCATGGCAACGCGAAGCCGCTCTTCGTACTCCAGAACCTGCATGCCCGTCTCTCCTGCCAGGCCCAGCGGCCCGTTTCGTTGTCAGCCGACTCTACCGCGGGCGCGGCCGCGGCGGATCAGCTGCCACCCGCATTGACGTGCGGGCCCTTGGGCAGCAGCTGTTCGGCCAGCCCGCGATAGATCGGCACCGGGCAGACCAGCCCGGACACGCCACGGGCGATCAGCACCGTGGCCAGGATCGGCAACAGCAGGTCGCCGCTGTCGGTCAGTTCCAGCGAGATGACCGCAGACGTCAGCGGCGCCTGGGTGACGCCGGTGAGATAGGCGCACATGCCCAGCAGCACGAACGCCCGCGGGTCGACGGCGGGCATCAGCACCGCCAGGTTGTGGCCGATGCCGGCCCCCACGGCCAGCGCCGGCGAGAACAGACCGCCCGGAATGCCGGCGATGTAAGAGGCCAGGTTGGCCAGCAGCTTCATCAGCCCGAATTCGTGCCCCACCAGCGCCTGGCCCTGCACCAGGCTGCGCGCCTGCTCATAACCGGTGCCATAGGCCCCCGTGCCGAACGCGGCCGCCAGCCCCACCACCACCAGCCCGCAGCCGGCGGCAAGCAGCACCGGGTGCCGCTGCCGCAGCGTGCCAAGCCAACGCGGGCGGCCGGCGACGCTGGCCAGCACCGTGCGCGAGAACACTCCGCCCAGCAGGCCCGCCACCACGCCGCACAGCAGGATGGCCAGCCAGGCCTGGCCCAGCGGCAGGCGCGCGGCAACATGGCCGAAATAGGTGTAATTGCCCAGCAGCCCCAGCGAGACCACGCCACCGACGATCACCGCCGTCAGCAGCGTGCCGGAAAAACGATGCTCGAAGCGCCCGCTGAGCTCTTCAATGGCAAACACGATGCCTGCCAGCGGCGTGTTGAAGGCGGCGGCAATGCCGGCCGCGCCGCCGGCCAGCAGGAAATGCGAAAGCTCGCGGGGATCCTTGAACCCGAACCAGCGGCCGAACAGGTACATCAGGCTGGCACCGACGTGCACGGTCGGCCCCTCGCGCCCGACCGACGCGCCGCCCAGCAGCGACAGCGACGTCAGCAGCAGCTTGCCGGCCGAGACAGCGGGCGAGAGATTGACCTGGCGGAACGTCTCATCGGGCTTTTCCAGCGCCGCGATGACCTGTGGAATGCCACTGCCGCGGGTGGGGCGCAGCGCGCCACCGGTCAGCCAGGCGAGCAGCGCGAAGATGCCCGGGGTGAGCAGCAGCGCCCACCACGGCGAGTGGCTGATGGCGCGCTGGAACAGCCCGAAGGCAAGATCGCTGGCCTTGGCGAACAGGATGGCGACCAGCGCCACCGCGACGGCACCGATCCACAGCGCAGCACGGCGGCGCCACGCCTCGCTGCGCAGCTGGCCGAACACGTGCGACGGGATCCGGTGGAAAGGCTTCATCGGCACCAGTATGGCCAGTCCGGCCGCCGCGCGACAGCCGCCACCGGGGTGGTTGACCTTGCCGCATCCGGCGAATGGGGCCACTCCGCCGCATCAGCGGCGGCGTCAGGCTGTTGCCGGCACCTCGAGCGGCGTTGCAGCGCCCTGCAGTGGACGCCCCTGCAGCCAGTGCGCCAACTCGGCCTGGGCCATCGGCCGTGCGAACAGGTAGCCCTGGAAGTGGCTGCAGCCCAGGCGCAGCAGCAGCTCGCACTGCGCGTTGGTTTCCACGCCTTCGGCCAGCGCGCTCATGCCCATGACCTGCGAGATCTCCACGATCTTGCCGAGCAGCCGCTGCGCACGCTCATGGCTGGTGGCTTCGTGGACGAAATTGCGGTCGATCTTCAACGCGCGCACCGGCAGCATGCGCAGCGTGGACAGCGCGGAGAAGCCGGTGCCGAAATCGTCCAGCACCCAGGTGATGCCCATCGCCTCGATCGCTTTCATCTTGGCGATGATGTCGGCGGTTTCCGCGGACAGCGCCGATTCGGTCAGTTCCAGCTCGAGCAGCGCGGGGTTGACCCGCGTCTCACGGATGACCGCGCCGACCGAGGCCACGAAGCCCTCGTCGAGCAGCTGCACGGGACTGATGTTCACCGCTACGCGCAGCCCGCGCGTTTCGGGCCGCTCGGCCCAGTGCGCAAGCTGCCCGCAGGCCTGCCGCAGCACCTCCAGCCCGATGTCGCGGATCAGGCCACTCTCTTCCGCCTGCGCGATGAACAGCGCCGGCTGCTGCAGCTTGCCCGACGCACGCCGCCACCGCACCAGCGCTTCCACGCCGGTGACCACACCGTTGCCACGCACCTGCGGCTGGTAGTGGACCTCGATCTGGCCGCTGCGCACCGCACGCCCCAGCTCGCGCTCCATCCGCAGGCGATTGCCGATATCCACCCGGTAGATCGCGAAGATGGCGGCCAGCAGCACCATCGACAGCGCGGTGTTGGAGCGCGCACCCCAGGCACGCACCTCCAGCGGTGGCGACGTGGCCGGCGCCAGGAAGTCCAGCGCGCCCATGGCAAAGGCCACGAAGGTCGCCAGGCAGGCCAGTGGGAACACCAGCGAGCCGTAGCGCTCGCGCGCATCGAACGTGAAAGCCGCGCCGGCGGCCAGCGGCAGCAGGAACAGGTGGCCGGACCGTGGCACCCAGGCGATGGGCGCATCGATGACCGCGACCGCGCAGACCGAAGCGAAGACCCCGTGGGCGACGATCAGCAATGAGGTGCCATCGGCACGCCGGCTGCGGAAGAGTGCCAGCACACCCACGGCCATCACACCGACAAAGGGCGCGGCCAGCTCGGCACGGCCGACGTACAGATAGCACAGGGTCCAGGCCAGGCCGAGGACACTGCAGGCGACGCCTGCCAGCCGCAGGATGGTGCGGATCTTTCCGTGGCGCGGCGCCTCCTGGAATCTGGGCAGGCCCTGCCATTGCCGTGCTGCTTTGTCTGGCATCTGCCTGAGCGATCCGTTGATCAAGCGGTGCCCGGATCGGCACCCCGCGCGAAGAGTAGCAAAGCCACCGCTGCCACCCCACTGCGCCAAGTCGCCGCCGCCAGCGCGTCGGTTTTCCGCCACGCACGCAGCCGGTCGCGCGCGGTGACAACGGGCCGGGCACGGCCGTGCCCGGCCCCTCATGGCGCCGGCACGGACCGTGCCGGTGCAGCGCGAACGCAGCAGGCACGCGCTGCGCTCAGCGCTGCTGATCCCTCAGGAACAACCAGGTGATCAGCGTGGCATCGGGGCCCTTCGGGTCGGTGAACGGCAATCCGGACTGGCTGCCGCTCCACGCATGCCCCATCCCCTGCACCACGTAGTGCTGCACCAGCGTGCGGCCACCGTAGGCGTAGGTATCGATGGTATAGGCGCGCCCGCCCGGCACCTGCGCGTGGACGGTAGCGGTCGGCACCGGCTTCACCGAGTCGTTGTCCAGGCCGTCGTCGGCCAGGTCGTTGGTCTGCAGGAACTGGCGCACCGCCTGCTGCCCGTTCACCGGATTGACCGTGGCATCTGCGCTGCCATGGAACACCAGCACCGGCAGCGGGCGTGGCGATGGCGATCCTGCACATTGCCAGGCCAGTCGCCCGTTGCTGTCCGGCGAATAGATGCTGCCGGCCAACAGTGCATAGGCACTGCCGGAGATCGTGGTGGCGCCCTTGTACATGCCGCCGGAATGGATGGCGCCGGCGGCGAACACATCCGAATAACAGGCCAGCATGATCGCGGTCATCGCACCACCGGCGGAAATGCCGGTGACGTAGACGCGCTGCGGATCGATACGGTAACCGGCTTTCACCTTGTCCACGATGCCGGCCAGCAGGGACGGCTCGCCGCTGTCGCGCGCCTGGTTGATCGGCAGCTGCCAGTTCCAGCAGCGTGCCGGGTTGGAGGTGACGTTCTGCCGTGGGTAGACCACGATGACACCTTCGCTGTCGGCCACCTCGTTGAAGCCCGAGGCCTCACCCATCAGGTTCGGCCCGGTCACGCAGCCGTGCAGCACCAGCAGCAGTGGCAGCGGCTGCGACCCGTCGTAGCCGGCCGGCACCCACACCTGGTACTCGCGGGCACCGGACAGATTGCCGTACAGGCCGATGTCCCAATGCCCCGCAGGCCCGGCAGCCATTGCGCTGCCCGCCGCCGCCAGCCAGCCACACAGCGCCAGCCGCACCCCCTTGAACGAATCGATTGCAGATGTCATGACCCGATCCTCATGCATGGTTCGTGGATGAAGGAATTCCGGAACGCCTCGTGGACCCGCCGTCCCGAGGGTGCTGCGACGCCGCCGTCAGACCCAGCCGGTGGCGTAGTACAGGCCGATCACCACGAACACCGCGGCGGTCTTGATGAGCGTGACCGCGAAGATGTCCTTGTAGGCCTGGCGGTGGGTGAGACCGGTCACCATCAGCAGGGTGATGACGGCGCCGTTGTGCGGCAGGCTGTCCATGCCGCCGGAGGCCATCGCCGCGACACGATGCAGCACCTCCATCGGAATGCCGGCGGCCTGCGCGTTGGCGATGAAGGTATCCGACATCGCGGCCAGGGCAATGCTCATGCCGCCGGACGCCGAGCCGGTCACCCCGGCCAGGCCGGTGACGGTGATCGCTTCATGCAGCAGCGGGTCCTCGATGGCACCCAGCGCGTTGGCCACCACCATGAAGCCCGGCAGGGCGGCGATGACCGCACCGAAGCCGTACTCGGATGCGGTGTTCATCGCCGCCAGTACCGCTCCGTTGATGGCGCTGCGGGTGCCGTCGGCAAACTGGCTGAGCACCGGCCGCCAGGCCAGCACCAGCACGGAGAGGATGCCGACCAGCAGCGCACCGACCACGGCCCAGATGGCGCCGATCTTCGACACCTCCTGCACCACCGGCGCGGCACCGCCCAGCACCGAGGGCACGAAGCTGTGGGCGCTGCCGTACCAGTGCGGCATGCCCAGGGTGAACAGCTTGTTGCAGGCGAACACCAGCAGCAACGGCAGCACCGCAATGCCGGCAGGCGCCACCCGCGCCCCGGTGAACGGCAACGGCTCGTTGACCAGCGTGGCCGGATCACCGTAGCCCTCGCCGCTGCGCACGGCCACGCGGCGGCGCCATTCCAGGTAGGCCATGCCCACGGCCAGCACGAAGACGCTGCCCAGCGTGCCCAGCACCGGTGCCGCCCAGGTATCGGTGCCGAAGAAGGCGGTGGGGATGATGTTCTGGATCTGCGGCGTGCCGGGCAAGGCATCCATGGTGAAGCTGAAGCCCCCTACCCCCAGCGTGGCCGGGATCAGGCGCTTGGGGATGTTGCTCTGGCGGAACATTTCGGCCGCGAACGGATACACCGCGAACACCACCACGAACAGCGAGACGCCGCCATAGGTGAGCAGGCCGGAGACCAGCACGATCGACAGCATGGCCCGCTGTGGCCCGAACAGCCGGATGGCCGCACCGACGATGGAGCGCGAGAACCCGGACAGTTCGATCAGCTTGCCGAACACCGCGCCCAGCAGGAACACCGGGAAATAGAGCTTGAGGAAGCCCACCATGCGGTCCATGAACACCCCGGTGAACATCGGCGCCACCAGCGACGGATCGGTCAGCAGCACCGCGCCGAGCGCGGCGACGGGCGCGAACAGGATCACGCTGTAGCCCCGGTAGGCCACCAGGATGAGGAAGCCCAGCGCTGCGAGCACGATCAGTAACGACATGGGGCGCTTCCCGGTGAGGACGCGGCCCAGTATCCGGATCTGGCCGTCGCTGCCGACTGGACCTAGGTCCACTCGCCGCTGTGGCGACGCGCCGCTAGCCTAGGCTGCAGGGGTGGCAAAGGGCCATCTGCAACGGACATGCCCTGGGGGACGAGCGGATGAAACGGAATGGCTTGAGTCTGATGATCGGCGCGCTGCTGGCTGCCGCGCCGGCACTGGCGCAGGATGCGCCGGCAGCGGGCAAGGCGGCCGCGGCCACCAACCTGGACAGCATCACGGTGACCGCGCGCAAGCGCGAGGAAACCCTGCAGGAAGTACCGGTAGCGGTGACCGCGTTCACCGCTGAGGCACTGGACAGGATGAACGTGCAGGACATCGGCGACCTGGACGGCCAGGTACCGAACCTGACCATCTACGCGGCGCGCGGCGCCAGCAGTACGGTCACCGCCTACCTGCGCGGCATCGGCCAGTCCGACCCGACCTGGGGCGCCGACCCGGGCGTGGGCATCTACCTGGATGATGTCTACATCGCGCGGCCGCAGGGCGCACTGCTGGACGTGTTCGATGTCTCGCGCATCGAGGTGCTGCGGGGCCCGCAGGGCACGCTGTATGGCAAGAACACCATCGGCGGCGCCATCAAGTACATCTCACGCGGCCTGCCCACCCGGACCGAAGGTTTCGCCCAGATCACCGTGGGCAACTACAACCAGCGGGACGCGAAGGCCGCCATCGGCGGACCGCTCGGCGGTGCCGACAGCGGGCTGCGCGCGCGGGTGGCGGTGGCCAGCATGAATCGTGACGGCTTCGGTGAGAACACCTTCAACGGCCAGCCGGTCAGCGACAAGCAGATCAATGCAGCACGCCTGAACCTGGGTGCCTACGCGGGCGACGATCTCGATGTGCAGTTCGCACTGGACTGGACCGATGACCAGTCCGGCATGCGCGGCTCGAAGATGCTGGCGCCCAACCCGTTCCTGCGTGCCTACCCGCCGATGGACAGCCGCTACGACATCCGCTCGGGCATGCGCAATCTCAACAACGTGGAGACCAAGGGGGCCTCGGCGACGGTGAACTGGCGTCCGAACGAGGATGTGGCCGTGAAGTACGTGCTGGCCAAGCGCGAGTCGGACAGCGAGGCGAACATCGACTTCGACACCACGCCGGTGAAGCTGGCCGATGTGGGCGGCACCTATACCGACAACCAGGTGAGCAACGAGCTGCAGCTGAACTACGATGCGGGCGGCCGCGCCCGCGGCGTGGTCGGGCTCTACCACTTCAGTGGCGAGGCCGGCGGGCAGATCCAGAACAACTACTTCAGCGCGCAGTTCGCCGACAACCAGGGCAAGGTGCTGACCGACAGCGTAGCGCTGTATGCCGACTGGACCTTCGATCTGACCAGCAGGCTGAAGCTGGACGTGGGCGCGCGCTACACCGACGAGGACAAGCGCGCGATCGTGCTCAACCGGCTGTACGCCGACCCGGGGTTCAGCCGGCCGGTGGCGGTCACTGCGGACTTCGACAAGAAGACCCGTTTCCGCAACGTCTCGCCCAAGGTGTCGCTGGACTACCAGATCACCCCGGACATCATGGTGTACGGGCTGGCCACGCGCGGCTTCAAGTCCGGCGGCTACAACATCCGCGCCAATGCGGTGGCCGTGCCGCGCTCGGCCGAACCGTTCGACGACGAGACCGTGGACAGCTTCGAGATCGGCAGCAAGATGGCCTTCCTGGACCAGCGCCTGTTCCTGAACCTGTCGGCCTTCCACAACAAGTACAAGGACATCCAGCTGTCGGTGTTCACCGGCATCGACAGCAACGGGGATGGCGTGGATGATGCCTTCTTCGGTGACTTCACCAATGCTGGCGCCGGCACCATCAACGGCCTGGAAGTCGAGTACCAGTACCTGCCGACCCGGCACTGGCTGATTTCCGGCAACCTGGCCTGGCTGGATGCCACGTATGACGAGTACATGGACCGCGGCATCAACGTCGCCGACCAGATGAAGTTCACCAACGCGCCGGATTTTTCCGGCGCCCTGAACGTGGAGTACCGTACCGACCTGGGCAACGGCGGCAACCTGTCGGCACGGGTCGGCTACAGTTACCAGAGCGAAGTGTGGCCGACCACCGACCTGAGCCCGGTGATCCGCCAGGCCGGCTATGGCCTGGTCAATGCGGGCGTGATCTGGCGGCTGGATGAGGCCTGGACGTTCTCGCTGCAGGGCACCAACCTGGCCGACAAGGAATACCGCACCACCGGCTACAACATCCCGGCCGTCGGCACGCTGATCGGCTTCTATGGCCCGCCGCGCCAGTACAGCCTCAGCGTCCGTTACGATTTCTAGCGCGCCCGTCACGATTTCCAGGAAGCCTGTGCATGACCGCGTCCTACCAAGATCTGTACTGGAACAGCAGCGATGGCCTGCGCCTGCACGCGCGGGATCATGCGCCGGCGGCCGCGGCGCCGGCGCGCGGCACCGTGGTCTGCATTCCCGGGCTGACCCGCAACGGGGCCGACTTCGACGCCCTGGCCGGATCACTGACCGCGGCCGGCTGGCGGGTGATCGCGGTGGACCTGCGCGGACGCGCAGGCTCGGAACGTGCGCCGGATCCGTCCAGCTACAACCCGCGCACCTACGCCGACGACATGGTGGCGCTGCTGCGCTCGCAGCACATCGACAGTGCGGTGTTCATCGGCACATCGCTGGGCGTGCTGGTGATCATCACCCTCGCCTCGCGTGCCCCCTCACGGATTGCCGCCGCGGTGCTCAACGATGCCGGCCCCAAGGTGCCACGCCAGGCCCTGGCGCGCATCGGCAAGTACGCCGGCAAGCCGGTGCCGCCGATGGATATGGCGCAGGCCACGGCCTATGTGGCGGCGATCGGCAAGGCAGCGTTTCCGCGCTTCAGCAGCGACGACTGGCGGGAGATGGCGGCACGGTCCTTCCGCCGGCGCAGCGACGGCCTGCTGGAACTGGACTACGACCCGGCGGTCATCCGCACCACCCGGCCCTGGCTGCTGTGGCTGCTGCGCCCGCTGCTGTGGCGCGCAGTGCGGGGACTGACCGCGCGGGTCCCGGTGCTGGTGGTGCGCGGCGCGCTGTCGGACATCCTGCCGGCCGACGTCGCACGGCAGATGGCCGCGACATCGGACAGGGCCCGCCTGGTGGAAGTGCCGGACGTGGGCCACGCGCCGATGCTGTCCGAACCCGAGGCGCGCGACGCGATCCTGTCGCTGCTGGAAGCGGCGCGATGAGCGCTGACGCATCGACCGCCCGGCTTCCGGCAGCGCTGCAGGCGCTGCAGCACTGGGCGGCCCGCGAGCGGCTGGGCCGGCACATACCGGTCACCCAATCGCGTATCGACCGGTTCGCCGATGCCACCGGCGACCACAACTGGATCCACGTTGATCCGGCCCGTGCCCGCGCGGCACTACCGGGCGGGCAGACCATCGCGCACGGATTCCTGCTGCTGTCGCTCACCGTGGAAGACGATGTGGCCGCCCTGGCCGGGTTCCCCGGCATCGCCCACGTATTGAACTACGGCTTGAACAAGGTGCGCTTCCTGGCGCCGGTGCCGAGCGGTTCGGTGGTGCAGGTGCGCTCGCAGCTGCTGTCGCTGCAGCCGCGCCAGCCCGGACACTGGCTGCTGACCCAGCACAAGACCGTGCAGCGGGTGCCCGGCGGCGAGGCGGCACTGGTGGCCGAACAGCTGTCGCTGATCGTGATCGCCGGCTGACGCCCGGGTCTGGCGGCACCTGCCCGCGCTGCTGCACGCCACGCCGGGTTCTCTCTACACTGGAGCGATGTTGACGCCTTCCATCGTCCTGTTCGCCTGCATTGCGTGGACCGTTCTGCTGTTTGGCGTGGCCCTGTGGGGGGAGCGCCAGGGGCACCGGCTGGCGCGGCCGTGGCCGGCCATCTACGCGCTGTCGCTGGGCGTGCACTGCACGGCCTGGACCTATTACGGGGCTGCCTCGCAGGGCGTGCAATGGGGCTTCCCGATTCCGCCGACACTGATCGGCATGGCACTGATCTTCGCCTTCGGCCTGCCCTTCCTGGCCCGGCTGGGGCGGCTGGCCAAGCAGCACAACAGCGCCACCATCGCCGACCTGGTGGTGGCACGGCTGCGTACCGACCAGGGGCTGGGCATCACCATCACCCTGGTGGCCCTGTTCGGCATCGTTCCCTACATCGCACTGCAGCTCAAGGCAGTGAGCCAGGGGCTGGGCGCGCTGCTGGGTGATCAGTTCGCAGCAGCCGGCTGGCAGCTGGACATGTCGTTCTGGTTCGCGCTGACGATGGCGGCGTTCACCCTGCTGTTTGGTGCGCGCAAGGCGTCGGCCACCGAGCACAACCGCGGCATCGTGGTCGCGCTGGGCCTGGAGTCGGTCCTGAAGCTGGTGGCACTGCTGGCGATCGGGCTGTACGCCGCGCTGTCGGTGCAGCAGGCGGGCACGCCGCTGCTGCAGAAGATGACCCAGCTGCCGCCGCCAGCGGTCGTTCCGGACTACCTGACGATGGTCGCGCTGGGAGCGATCGCCGCCTTCACCCTGCCGCACCAGTTCCACGTGGGCGTGGTCGAACTGCGCCAGCCTTCGGACCTGAAGACGGCGCGCTGGCTGTTTCCGCTGTACCTGCTGCTGATCGGCCTGCCGTCGGTGCCGATGGCGCTGTACGGGGCGGCACAGCTGCCGCCGGCGGTGTCGCCCGACCTGTACGTACTGGCCCTGCCGCAGGCCGGCGGCCACCATCTGCTGGCGCTGGTGGCCTACCTGGGCAGCCTGAGCGCGGCGACCGGCATGATGATCCTGTCCGGGCTGACCCTGTCGATCATGCTCGGCAACCACGGCTTCGGTTCGCGCCTTCTCGGCGGCATCGAGAGCGGACGTCCCGGGGCCGACCTGCGCCCCCGCGTGCTGGCGTTCCGGCGTGCCGGCATCGTTGCGGTGTTCCTGATGTCATGGCTGTACAGCCGTGCGATGAGTGGCACCGAAGCACTCAGCGATTTCGGCCTGATGTCGTTCACCGCGCTCTCGCAGCTGGCGCCGGCCGTGCTGTTTGCCGTGTACCGGCCACGCACGCCGTCGCCGGCGATCATCGCCGGCATCGTGCTGGGATCGCTGGTGTGGCTGTGGCTGGTGCTGCTGCCGATGGTGGTGCCTGCGCCGCCGCTGTCGGCACACCCTGATCGGCTGCACTGGCTGGCGATGGTCTCGCTGCGCCCGCAGCCGGGCCATATCGCCATCAGCATGGGCGCCAGCCTGGCGGTGAATCTGGCCACCGTGCTGCTGGTGGCGCGTGCGGTGCGCCCGTCGCTGCCGCGGCAGCGCGATGCGGTGGCCGCCGCATCGCTGCGCAAGACCGCCGGCCGCTTCCTGGGCCCGGAACGCGCGCGGCAGCTGATGGAGGGACATGCCGGGCAGCTGCTGGATGACGACCGGGTCACCGCCATCGAGCGTGAACTGACCGCGGTGGTCGGCGCCGGCATGGCCCGGCTGCTGGTGGAAGCCGCCCGCGATGGCGGCGCCGCGCCGTTGGATGCGGTCACCCGCGCCGTCGGCGAGGCCACCCAGGTGCTGCGTTTCAACCAGCGCCTGCTGGAAGCCGCACTGGAGAACATGAGCCAGGGCATCAGCGTGGTCGATGCGCAGCTGCAACTGGTGGCCTGGAACAGTCGTTACGCCGCGCTGTTCCGGTTTCCTCCGGAACTGCTGCAGGTCGGCCAGCCGGTCGCCCATCTCACCGCGTGGGCACTGGGCCAGCTGAAGATCGGCGACAGCCCGGGGGACAGTCCCGAGAAGGCCCTGCAGCGCCGCGTGGTGCACATGCGGCGCGGCAGCCCGCACCTGTCCGAGCGCATATTCCCGGACAACACCATCGTCGAGATCCGCGGCAACCCGATGCCTGGCGGCGGCTACGTGGCGACCTTCACCGATGTCACCGCCTTCCGCCGCGCCGAGGATGCGCTCAAGCGCAGCAACGAGACGCTGGAACGCCGCGTGCAGGACCGCACCGCACGGCTGGAACAGGCGGTGCAGGAAGCCGAGCGCGCCAACGTGGCCAAGACCCGCTTCCTGACCGCAGTCGGCCATGACCTGATCCAGCCGCTGCACGCCGCCCAGCTGCTGACCGACGCGATGTCGCAGCACATCGAATCGGACGTCCTGCACAGCTTCCTGCGCCAGATCCGCGGTGCGCTGGATTCCACCGATGACCTGCTGTCAGGCCTGCTGGACATCTCGCGGCTGGAAGCCGGCGGACTGGTGGCCGACCCGCGCCCGTTCGCGCTGTCGAGCGTGCTGGAGCCGCTCGCGCAGGAGTTCGCGGTGCTGGCCGCCGCGCGTGGCCTGCGGTTCCGCTACGTGCGCACACAGGCGTGGGTGCACAGCGATCCGCTGCTGCTGCGCCGGGTCCTGCAGAACTTCCTGGCCAATGCCATCCGCTACACCCGCCGGGGTGGCGTGCTGCTGGGCGTGCGCCGCTGCGGGCCGGCCCTGTCCATCGGCGTGCATGACAGCGGCCCGGGCATCGCCGCGGAACAGCAGGCGGTGGTGTTCGAGGAATTCCATCGCGGCGACCGCAGCAATGGCCAGGGACTGGGGCTGGGCCTGGCCATCGCGCACCGCATCGCCGACCTGCTGCACGCACCGCTGCACCTGCGCAGCGCGCCGGACCGGGGCTCGACGTTCTCGATCCGCGTGGCCCGCGCGGCGCCACCGGCAACGCCGCGGCCGGAACCGGCCACGGCGGTCACCCGCGCCCTGCAGGGTACCCGGGTGCTGGTGGTCGACAACGATGCCGATGCACTGGCCGCCCTGCGCCAGCTGCTGCTGTCATGGGGCTGCGAGGTGACCGCGCTGCGCGATGCCGCCGCCCTCGATCCCTCGGCGCAGGCAGCCGCGTTATGGCTGTTCGACTATCACCTGGATGACGGCGATACCGGCGTCGCGCTGTGGACGCGGCTGGTGGCCCGGCATGGGCCGCGGCCGACGGTGATCCTCAGCGCCGACACCGGCGCCGGCACGCGCGAGGCGGTGCGCGCGGCCGGCCTGTCGTTGTTGAACAAGCCGTTCAAACCGCTGGCGCTGCGCTGGGCGATCAACCATCTGCTGGCCGCCTCGGGCACGGCCGCCCGGTGAGGGTTCAGGCGTCCTGCGCCGGTTCGATCTGCCGCGCAGGATCGGCCAGCCCCATCTCGTGCAGCACGCGGATGGCCTGCGCGCGGTTGCGCACGCCCAGCCGGCCCATGATGCGGGTCATGTGCGCTTTCACCGTCCGCAGCTGCACACCCAGACGGTCGGCAATCTGCTTGTTGAGCAGGCCTTCGGCGACCAGGCTCAGCACCCGGTACTGGTGCGCGGACAGGCTGGCCAGGCGTGCGGCCAGATCGGCATCCTTGCTGAAAGGCGCCACCCGTGCCACCGGTTCGCGCAGCAGCGCGGGAATCCAGCGTTCTCCCTCCAGCACGGTCTGCAATGCCGACTGCAGCTCGGCCAGCCCCGAACTCTTGGGCAGGTAGCCGGCCGCGCCGAGATCGATGGCGCGGCGGATCACCTGCGGCTCTTCATTGGCCGAGACGATGATGATCGCCAGGCCTGGCTGCAGGGCGCGGATGGTGGCCAGCCCGGCCAACCCGTGGTTGCCCGGCATGTGCAGGTCCAGCAGCATCAGGTCGATCGGCTGGCGTTCCAGGGTTTCAAGCACGCTGTGCAGCGAATCGGCTTCGCTGATCTGCAGATCGGCCACCGCCTCTTCGGCCGCGCGATGCAGCGCGGCGCGGAACAAGGGGTGGTCATCGGCGATAAGCAGGGTTGACATGCGCAACCGAGATTAGCAAATCGCCGGCGCCCGGACAGGGGGACCTAGGTACGCTGGCGCGCCGCCGCGGGATGGCTAGGGTGGAGCCATGAACAACCGTCCGCCGATGATCGTGCTGTCTGCCGCGTTGCCACTGCTGTGGGCCTGGGCGTCGAACGCCGATGCCGCCAGCGCCCTGCCCCGGCGCAGCGCCGACGCTGCCGTGTTCGAGCACTGGCGGGAAACCCGCCACGCCGGCAGCGATGATCTGCTCACCGCCGGCCTGGGCCTCGACGGCCTGCGCTCGAGCGCGGCGCCCGCCTTCGCCGACCCGGCCCGGCCGACGCCAGGCGAAGCCCGGCGGCGGGCGATCTGGAGCAGCTGGCGCGGCATTGCCGACCTGACCCCCGGCGGCGGTTTCGGCGATGTGTATGGCCATCTGCAGGCGGTCCCGGGCCGCGAGTACTCGGCGTATGCGTGGCTGCCGGGCGCGCGCCAACCGCATCGGGTGCTGGTGCAGGTACCCGACAGCTTCGATGCCGAGCGACGCTGCCTGGTCGTGGCCGCCGCGTCCGGATCGCGCGGGGTGTACGGCGCGATCGCGGTCGCCGGCAGCTGGGGCCTTGCCCGCGGCTGTGCCGTCGCCTACACCGACAAGGGGGCGGGCAGCGACTACTACGACCTGCACGCCAGGATCGGCGTCGGCGCCGACGGCACGCCTGCCGGCGACGGCGCCTTGGCGTTCATGCCCGAAGATGCGGCCGCCACGCAGGGCATCGCCTTCAAGCACGCGCACTCGGGTGACAATCCCGAAGCCGACTGGGGCCGGCACCTGCAGCAGGCGCTGCAGTTCGGCCAGCAGGTGCTGGACCGCGCCTACCCTGCGGCCGGCCCGTTCACCGCAGCGCGCACGCGTGTACTGGGCGTGGGCGTGTCCAACGGCGGGGGTGCCGTGCTGCGCGCGGCGGAGATCGATGGCGACGGCTTCGATGCGATGGTGGCCGGCGAACCCAACGTCTCGGTGCCCGGCGCGCCACCGCTGTACGACGCGGTGATCCTGGCCGCACTGCTGATGCCCTGTGCGCTGCTTGCGGTCGACGACCTGCCGCAACCGCCGCCGCAGACACAGGCCACGCCGGCCGGCGTGCAGCGCTGCGCCGCCCTGCATGCGGCCGGCCGGGTACAGGGGCAGGACACCACTGCACAGGCGCGCTCGGCGCGGCAGCAGCTGGTCGATGCCGGCTGGAGCGACCGCGTCCTCCGCGCCGGCGCGTTCGCGAGCGGGCTCGACATGTGGCGCGCGATCGCGGTGACCTACGCCTCGGCCTATGGCCGCTATGGCGCGGGCCAGCACCCCTGCGGGTATCGCTTCGCAGCGGCGGCGGACCCCGCCGGTTCGGCCGGTTCGATGGCGCGCGCCCGCTGGTGGAGCGAAGGCAGCGGCATTCCACCCGGCCAGGACGTGTTGCTGGTGGAGGGCAGCAGCGCGTCCGCGCACGCGGATCCGCTGCGCGGCCTGGACTGCCTGCGCGCGCTCGGCGTGGCCGACAGCGCCGATGCACGGCGGGTCCGCGCCGGCATCGCCGAGGCGGCGGCACGGCCGCCCCGGCGCGGTCTGCCGATCGTGGTCATCCATGGCAGCGACGATGGGCTGGTGCCGATCCGCATGAGCAGCGACCGCTATGTGGCGCTGGCGCGCAACGCGGGCGCGCAGATCGCCTACTGGCGGGTGGACCATGCGCAGCATTTCGACGCGCTGCTGGCCTTCCCGGACTACCGCAGGCGCTATGTACCGCTGCTGCCCTACCTGTTCGCAGCACTGGACCAGATCTGGGACCACCTTGAGGACCCGGCGCGTGCGCTGCCGCAGGACGCACTCATCCAGCCGACGCCGCGTGCCGAGGCGCCACTGCGGCGCGGACAGCTTGCCCTTCCCGTGACCCCGGCCACGCCCGGCCGCTGACACACGCCCCACCAGGACCCCACGATGACGCCCGACGCCGCCGCACACACTTCTTCTGCCGCCCCCTGCCCGCTGCTGATCAAGCAGCTGCTGCAGACCCCGATGGCGGTGCATCCGGACCAGCAGATCGTCTGCGGTGACACGGTGCGCTTCGACTACCGCACGCTGCAGCAGCGCATTGGCCAACTCGCCGGCCTGCTGACCGCGCTCGGGGTCACGCACGGCGACACCGTGGCGGTGATGGACTGGGACAGCAACCGCTATCTCGAGAGCTACTTCGCGGTGCCGATGATCGGTGCGGTGCTGATGATGGTGAACATCCGCCTGGCGCCGGAGCAGATCGCCTACACGCTGAACCACAGCGGGGCGCGGGTGGTGCTGGCCAACCGCGATTTCCTGCCGCTGCTGCAGGGCATCGACGAGCAGCTGCCGGACCTGTACACGCGCGTGCTGCTGGACGATGTGGGCGGCCCGCTGCCGGACGGTTTCGTCACCGAATACGAGACCGGCCTGCGGGGCGCCACCGCGATCCGGACGTTCCCCGACTTCGACGAGAACAGCCGCGCCACGGTGTTCTATACCACCGGCACCACCGGCCTGCCCAAGGGGGTCTACTTCAGTCATCGGCAGCTGGTGCTGCATTCGCTGGCTGCGATGGCCGCGCTGGGCAGCGCGCCGCAGCAGGGGCGGCTGCACCGCAACGACGTGTACATGCCGATCACCCCGATGTTCCACGTGCATGCCTGGGGCGTGCCGTACGTGGCCACCCTGCTGGGCATCAAGCAGGTGTACCCGGGGCGCTATCTGCCCGCAAGCCTGCTGGGATTGATCGCCCGCGAGAACGTGACCTTCTCGCACTGCGTGCCGACCCTCCTGCACATGCTGCTGGAGCACCCCGCCGCCGCGCAGACCGACCTGCGCGGCTGGAAGGTGATCATCGGCGGTGCGGCCCTGCCGCAGGCGCTGGCGCAGCGCGCACTGGCCCGCGGCATCGATATCTTCGGTGGCTACGGCATGTCCGAGACCTGCCCGCTGCTCACCCTGGCCCAGATCGACGCCGATGCCCTGGACGATCCGGACGAGGCCCTGGCGCTGCGCACCAAGGCCGGCCGCCCGGTGCCGCTGGTCGAGCTGCGCATCGTCGACGAGCACATGAACGATGTTGCCCATGATGGCGTCGCCACCGGCGAAGTAGTGGTGCGCGCACCGTGGCTCACCCCCGGCTATCTGCACGACCCGGATGCATCGGCGGCGCTGTGGGCCGGCGGCTACCTGCATACCGGCGACATCGGCACGATCGACGCGCGTGGCTACCTGCGGGTGACAGACCGCATCAAGGATGTGATCAAGACCGGCGGCGAGTGGATCTCCTCGCTCGCGCTGGAAGACATCATCGCGCTGCATCCGGCGGTGAACGAGGTCGCGGTGATCGGCATCAGCGATGCGAAATGGGGCGAGCGGCCGCTGCCGCTGGTGGTGCTGCACGACGGCAGTGACGTGACCGAAGCCGAGATCATCGAGCTGGTGGCGGCCCGCAGCCGCAACGGCGACATCTCGCGCTACGCGATCCCCGAGCGCGTGCGCTTCGTGGCGTCGATCGAGCGCACCAGCGTGGGCAAGATCAACAAGAAGAAGCTGCGCAGCCTGCATGACCGGGATACGGCCGCCGGCGTCCGCTGACCGGCATGCGGTGCGCCGCGCGCCGCGGCCTGCATCGCCTTCCCCGGTCCGCCCGTGCGCGCCGCGTGAACGCGCTTTCTGAACGGGAACGGCCACGAATTTCGCCGATTTCACGCTGTATCCACGTCTTCCAACTGCAGCTGAAAGGCGATCATGACTTGGGGCAAAAGACGGCTATATTCCAGATTCCCCAGACGAAGGAGGGAGTGGAATGTCACTGAACAAGCAGCATCTCAACTCGGCACGTGCACTTGCCGTTGCCATCATCGCCACCGTCAGCCTTGGCGCCTGTGCCACCTATAAAGACGAATTTGCAACGATCAACTCACGCCTCGACCAGCTCGATGTGAAGGTACAGGGCGCGGCGCAGAGTGCCGAGTCCGCCAACCAGTCGGCGCAGCAGGCCAACCAGCGTCTGGATCAGATCGAAGGGCGTGTCCAGCAGCTTGAAAGGGCACCCCGCCGCACCCCGCGCGGCTGATCGCCCCCGCAGCACAGTATTGATGACCGTGTGAACCGGGCCCCGGTGGCATCCACCCGCCACCGGGGCCCCAGGCCCAACGGCCTGCATTCGAAGGAGCCGTCCCATCCGCATGCATCCCTTCCCTGCAACCCGTGCCCTCCAGGGCGTGCTGGCGGTGGCGCTGGCGCTGGCAAGTGCCGGCGCGGCCAACGCCAAGGACGATGTGGCGCCCCCTGCCGCCGCTGTCGATGAACTCCCGCCAGGCCAGGAAGTTTCCAGCAACGTGATCGAGCTGGCAGGCTGGGTGGTCGCCAGCAAGGACAGCCAGGGCTATCCGTTCGCGATCATGGACAAGGCCGCCGCCCAGGTGCTGGTGTTCGGCGGCGATGGCAAGCTGCGCGGTGCCGCGCCGGCCCTGTTCGGATCGGCGGTCGGCGACCATTCGGCGCCTGGCGTCGCCGGCCTGGCCCTCCGCGAGATTCCCGGCCGCGACCGCACCACTCCCGCCGGTCGCTTCGTGGGCGGCTACGGCCCGTCCATCGATGCCGGACGCGTGCTGTGGGTGGACTACGACTCGGCGGTCTCGATCCACCCCACGCCCCCCGGCACCCCGGCCGAGAAGCGTGCCGAGCGACTGGCATCGCCGACGCCGGACGACAATCGCGTCACCCACGGCTGCATCAACGTCTCACCCGCCTTCTACGAGCAGATCGTGCGCTCCACGTTCGAGCGCGGCGGGGTGTTCTACGTGCTGCCGGACAAGGCGACGATGGACGAGACCTTCCCCGAGTTCGCGCAGAGCCGCGCGGCCGGTCACGACGAACGCAGGAGCGCGCGCTCCGCGCGCAAGTAACCGCGGCCAACGCCCGCTTCAACCGGCGGGCGCGGCACATGGCAGGGACAGCGGTGCCGCCAGTGCCGCCAGGTGATCGGCGAAGCCACCTTGAGCCCGGCCGCGCAGGCGCATGCTGGTCAGCACCGCCGGCGCACCCGCCCATCGGATCCGCGCGCCGGCCGCATCGAGCCGCTGCACCAGGTCCACGTCTTCCCCGCACGGCAGATCACGAAACCCGCCCACCGCGTGATAGGCCCCGGCGCTGACCCCGAAGTTCGCACCGTGAACCCGGCCATGCCCATCGCCCCAGCGTTCGTTGCGGCGGAAGCGCTGCTGCAGCCGTGCGCCGGCACGATCCACCGCAGTGATATCGACGACGCCGCAGAAGGCATCGGCCCCGGCGCTGCGCTGCGCGGCAAGCCAGTGCGCGGGCACGATGCTGTCGGCGTCGGTGCTTGCCAGCCAGTGCGCTCCCTGTCCCAGCAGGTAGGCGGCAGCGGCGGCCCTGGCCGCGCCCACGCAGCGCGCATGCAGATGCAGGACATCTACACCTCGGCGCGCACACAGCCGCGCGGTGTGGTCAGTGCAGGCATCCAGCGCCACCACGATCCGTACCGGCTCGCCCTGCAGCCGCGGGTGCGCCGCCGCCACCTGCAGCGATCGCAGGCAGGCGTCGATGGCCCCGGCTTCGTTGTGTGCCGGCACCAGGACGCCGATCACCGCAGCCCCTCGCTGCGCGCCAGTGACAGTGGGCTGCGGCTCCAGCCCTGCAGGATGAAATCCGCATCGCGATAGCAGAACACCTCCTGCAGACCGCGGCCCATCCGTGCATGGATCTGTTCGCTGCTGCTGGCCCGGCCGTCGAAACAGGGCAGCCAATGGCAGGCCACCAGCAGCCCGTCCGGACGCAGCGCAGCGTGCAATCCGATGCACAGCGCCTGCACCGCATCAGGGGCGAGGTAGTAGGCCATTTCGCTGCACACCACCAGATCGAACCGCCCCGGCGGCCACTGTTGCGGGTGGCTGGCGCAATGCACCTGTACATGCGGCAGGTGTGCCAGGTTGCGGCGGGCCAGGAAGGTGGCACGCGGGCTGAGGTCGGTGGCCAGCAGGCGCTCGCAGCGCGGGGCCAGGGCTTCAGTCAGCACGCCGTTGGAACACCCCAGTTCCCAGCCACGCTGGAACTGGCGCCGGGTCAGGCTGGCCAGCAGCAGGTCGCGCTTGCGCGCCTCATACCAGCGGCTGCGATAGCCGAACGGATCTTCGTGCTGGTGCAGATCATCGAAATACGGCTGCGCACTCATGCGAGAAACACCTCGTGGGTCCGGTAGAAACGGGCAAGCACATGGGCCGGCAGGATCGGCGCCGCGCGCAGCCGGTCGACCGCGCCCAGCTGCGTACGGAAGCGGGCGATCGCCCGCCGCTTGCGGTCCACGGCATCGGAGATGTCCAGCAGACGCGGCGCTTTCCATGCCAGGTGGACGCTGGCGGGGTCCAGCCAGTGCCAGCCCCACACCGGGTACTCCAGCCGCATGCAGCCAACGGCGTCGGCGGCGCCCAGGGCTGCCCTGCCGGCCGCTTCGTGATCGGGATGGCCATCGAACCGCCACGGTGCCAGCACCAGATCGGTGCTGCGCAGGTTCTGCTGCAACCAGTCCTGCAGGCCGTGTTCGTGGTGGCTGACGCCGCCGTCGGCGATTCCAAGGTGACGGATCGCGTCGGCACCGATGGCCAGTTCGGCCAGCGCCTCGCGCAGCTCCTGCCGGCGTGCCTGGCGCAGCCGCGCCGGGGTCCACCACACTTCGTCCGGGTAGCAGGCTTCGCCGTCGGTCACCGCCACCACCTGCACCTCCACACCGCGTTCAACGGCGGCATGCAGCAGGCCACCGCAACCGAGAATCTCGTCATCCGGATGCGGTGCGATCACAACGATGCGCGCTGCATCGCCGCACAGCCTCTGCACGCTGCAGGCCGGCTGCCGCCACAACCAGTCGCAGTGCTGCCAGGCCTGCTCCGCCGAGCCTTCGCCGTGAATGGTCGCTACAGCGTCCATGCGTCTTCCTGTTCGGCCCGCTGCGCGCCCAGCCAGGCCCAATCCCGGTCGGCATGGCTCTGGCGCAGGAATACGGTCAGGTCGGCCCAGCGCTGGGCGTGTGCGGCGTCCATGCACATCGGCGCCGGCCCCAGCGCACGCCCGGCCAGGTCCAGGATCTGCGTGGCGGCGCGTTCCACCACGCTGCGGGCACGGACCACGTCGGCGCGATGCGGCTGCCCGGGCGCGTTGTCGATGGCCGCTGCCAGTTCGCGCAGCAGGGCTGCGGCGGGCGCCAGCACGAGGTCGGCCCTGCCCAGCAGGCGCGCGCGCAGATCGTCCCCGGCAGCGGGCTGCATGCGCGTGGCCAGTGCCGCGGCCGCGCCCCACCACACAGCGGCAATGCCGGCGCCGCCGTGCCAGAACCCCGGCCGCTGCAGATAGGCGTCCTGCGCGCCGATCGGGGTGGCAGGCGATCGATTGAAGCGTGCCGTCGTGGACGGGATGCCTGCCATGCCGGTGGCGGCCCAGCTGCCCTCGTCCAGGGTCTGCCACGCGCTGGCATCGACCCGGTACAGCTGCACGCCGCCGGGCGTGCGTACCGTCACCAGCGCGACATCGACGAAGGCGCTCCCCGAGCACCACGGCTTGTCACCGTGGAGCTGCCCGTTGGCGTCCAGGCGCAGGCTGCAGGCGGGCCCCTCGGCGGCCCATACCGCCCACAGTTCGCCCTCTGCCGGCAGCGGGGCGCCCAGTTCGTGCAGGATGGCCGCCGCGTCGTGGTGCGCCTCCAGCACCTTGGCCAGACACAGATCCTCCGCGCCCAGCCGCGCCAGTGCCCGCCAGCGCTCAAGCGTCCTGCCGGTGCCGGGAGCGGGCAGTGGCGGATGCTGCAGCAGGTGCTGGCGGGCGCGGTTGGCAAGCGTGGCGGTGGGGACAGCGTCGAGCATGGCCGGGTCGTGGGAAGAGACAGCACCGACGTTAGTGCGGTGCCGATCACTTCCCTGTCTTCTGCGCGTGGCGGGCGCATGAAGCCGCACCCGTGCCGCCGGCACGCTACGGGGTCAGGACGATCTTGCGGCAGTCATCGTCCTTGGCATCGAACATCGCATAGCCCTGCGCAGCGTCGGCCAGGCGCAGGCGATGGGAAATGATGATGCCGGGGTCGAGCCTGCCCTCCAGGATGGCCGTCAGCAGTTCCGGCATCAGCCCCTGCACATGGGTCTGCCCCATCTTGAAGGTCAGCCCCTTGTCGAAGGCATCGCCCAGCAGGAAGCCGTGCAGGAAGCCGGCGTACACGCCGGGAATGCTGACCACTCCGCCACGGCGCGTCGCCGCGATGCACTGGCGGATGGCCACCCCGCTGCTGCCTTCCAGCTTCACCGCGGTCAACGCACTTTCCAGCGTGCTGCCCTCGGCCTCGAAGCCGACTGCCTCGATGCAGGCATCCACCCCACGGCCGCCGGTCTGGCTGACGATGTAGTCGGCAGGATCATCGATCCGGCTGAAGTCGATGGGGGTGACGCCGTAGGTGCGCTGTGCGAAGTCGAGACGATAGGCCAGCGGGTCGACCATGAAGATCGTTTCCGCGCCGAGCAGGCGGCAGCACGCGGCACTCATCAGGCCGACCGGGCCGGCGCCGAAGATGGCCACGGTCGCGCCCGGCCCGATGCCCGCGTTCAACGCGGCCTGGTACCCCGTGGGCAGGATGTCGGACAGGAACAGCACCTGCTCGTCCGCCAGCCCGTCAGGAATCTTCAGCGGGCCCACGTTGGCCTTGGGCACCCGCACCAGCTCGGCCTGCCCGCCCGCCACGCCACCGTACAGGTGGCTGTAGCCGAACAGCGCTGCCGGAGGCAGCAGGCCCTTGCGGTTCAACGCGGCGCCCTGCCCCGGGTTGGTGGTCTCGCAGGCAGCGTACTCGGCCAGGCGGCAGTGGAAGCACTCGCCACACGCAATCACGAACGGAATCACGACCCGGTCACCCGGACGAAGATCGGTCACACCGCGGCCCACCTCCTCGACCACGCCCATGAATTCGTGACCTAGCACGTCGCCGCTGTGCAGTTCGGGAATCTTTCCGCGATAGAGATGCAGGTCCGAACCGCAGATGGCGGTGGCGGTCACCCGCAGGATCAGGTCATCGTCGGCCGCCAGCGCCGGATCCGGAACGGTTTCCACCCGCACATCCCTGCGCCCGTGATAGGTCAATGCCTGCATGGTGCTTCTCCGCTGCGTTGGGCCGACAGCATCGCCTGCCGGTGCATGCGATGCGGGTGACCCCGGGGTGTACGCGGTGTTCATTCGCTGTCGCCGCCGCGCTAACCCCGGCCCGCGCATGGTGGGTACCCACCCGATGCGGAGCGCGGCAATGACCGACAAACTGCCCTTCAACCCGACCACGCAGGTGGACGACCAGGCCAAGGCGCATACCCCGGACAAACGGCGCAACGACCGTGCGGTCTGGAAGGAGCACGACATGCCCGACGACGGCGAGGGTCCCAAGGCGGTGCCGGAGGATTACGAACGTCCGGATCCGGACCCCACCGGGAAACGCCGGGCATGAGCGCATCTCACCCGGCGCACGCCGCGGGGTCGCGGCGACGGCCCGCATGCACGCGCCGGCCAGACCCGAGCGGACGGATCCGGAGGTAGCGACATGTGGAAACGCAATGGCCTGTCCCTGGTCCTGCTTGCGCTGGCGGTGCTGTTCCTGGCCGGCCAGGCGCTGACCGGGTGGCGGGTTCACAACGCGGACCTGCAGCAGCACGGCCGGCACGCGCTGGACCTGTAGCGCTACCTGCACAGCGGGCACTTCATCAGTGCCACGTTCGAGAACTGGGAGAGCGAGTTCCTGCAGATGGGCATGTACGTGCTGCTGACGGTGGTGCTGCGGCAGCGCGGTTCGGCGGAATCACGGCCGCTGGATCCGTCCCATGAGCACGCGCGCGTGGAGGCGGGGCCAACGCCCTGGCCCATCGTGCGGGGCGGGCTGTGGAAGACCCTGTATGCGCACTCGCTGGCGATCGCCTTCGGGCTGCTGTTCCTGGCCAGTTTCTGCCTGCACGCGCTGGGCAGCTGGCGCGCGGAGCGGCTGCAACAGACGCTGCAGGGCCTGCCGCCACCGACCCTGCTGCAGCACCTGGGCAGCAGCACGTTCTGGTTTGAATCCATGCAGAACTGGCAGAGCGAATTCCTGGCCGTGCTGGCGCTGGTGGTGCTGACCATCTTCCTGCGGCAGAAGGACTCCCCGCAGTCCAAGCCGCTGCAGGCACCGCACCGCCAGACCGGCGACTGACGCGGCACCTGGGCCCTGCAGGGGCACCGCATGCCGCGCACACGTGGGGGGTGGGCGGTGACGCCGCGGCTGTCGGCTCACTCGGTTGCAGCGTAGCGCTGCACGATCGCACGCAGCAGATCCATGGCCGTCGGCGCGGTGCTGCTTCCGGGCTGGCGCTGGATGAACCCGGTCCAGTCGGCGCGCGACAGGCTGCCCAGTTCGTCGGCTTCGACCGGCAACCAGCGCATCGGCCAGAACGGCAGGCGCCGTTGCCCCACCCGGCCCCGCTGCAGTTCGATCAGCCCGGCATGGCTGCGTGCGCCGAGCGCCCGCGAGTACGCCACCGCCAGCCCGTCTTCCGGTCCCTCCAGGTACTGCAGGAAACGCTGGCCATCGAACAGCAGCACCCCGGTGACGCCAGCATCGCGGTTGAAGCGGGCAGCGTCGTCGACCAGCGCGCAGAGGGTGCCGTCGGCCTGCCCCAGGCCGCCGGCGGTGATCGCGGCTGCAGCTTCGCTGGTGTAGACCACCGCTCTTATGGGCACGACAGACCTCACCCTGACACTGGGCCGCACCATAACAGAGCGCCGCAACGCGCGCCGCTGTCCCCGTACCTGGGCCACAAGGGTTCAGGCAGGGGCGGCCACCGGTTGTGAAGCCGGCGCATGCCCTGCGTCCCCCGCTGCGCATGCGCTGTTCACCGCGCCTGCGCCGCGGGCAAACGGTGGCCGGGCTAGGTTGAGGCTCCCTTTCCCGCAGGAGCCGAGCATGGCCATCAAGACCGCCGAAGACCTCTTCATCCACGAACTGTCCGATATCTACAGCGCGGAAAAGCAGCTGACCAAGGCCCTGCCCCGCTTGGCCAGGGCGGCGGAGAACCCGGCGCTGGCCACCGCCTTCGAAACCCATCTGGAAGAGACCCAGGGCCAGATCGAGCGCATCGACCAGGTCGTCGAACTGCTGGGCATCCGCCTCAAGCGCATCAAGTGCGCGGCGATGGAAGGCCTGGTGGAGGAAGGCAAGGAAGTAATCGACAGCATCGACAAGGGCCCGGTGCGCGATGCCGCGCTCATCGGTGGCGCGCAGAAGGTCGAGCACTACGAGATCGCGTCGTACGGCACCATCGCTGCGCTGGCCAAGCAGCTCGGCTACAAGGAGGCGCTGCCGCTGCTGCTGGAAACCCTGGACGAGGAAAAAGCCACCGATGAGAAACTGACCCTGCTGGCCAAGGGCGGTGGAAACGCCAAGGCCGCGCAGGCGGCTTGAGCGCCGCGTTGAGGGAGTGCCGCCCGTCGGGGCGGCGCTTCATCAGGAGAATCCTGCGTGTACGCCGCCGGCTGCGGCACGCACCTGTCCCGGGAGCCCGCCATGGAGCCAACGGCCGCCCTGCTTCTGATCGATCTGTTCAGCCTGTTCGATTTCCCGCAGGGCCGTCGGCTGGCCCCACTGGCCGTACGCGCGGCCGAACAGGCCGCACGGTTGCGGGAGGCGTTCGATGCGCGCCGTTTGCCCGTCATCTATGCCAACGACAATTTCGGTGACTGGCAGCGCGACTTCCCGCAACTGGTCGACGCCTGCAGGCAGCGCGGCGGCGCCTCCGCACGGATTGCCGCACAGCTGGCGCCCCGCCCGGGCGACTACTTCATCCTGAAGCCCAAGCATTCCGCGTTCCTGGCCACGCCGCTGCCGGTGCTGCTGGCCAAGCTGGGCGTGCGCCGCCTGGTGCTGGCCGGCATGGCGCTGGATGCCTGCGTGCTGGCCACGGCACTGGACGCAAATTCGCGCGAGTACGCCACGGTGGTCGCGGCGGATGCGAGCGCGGCGCTGCCTGGGCGGCGCGGGCCCGCGCTGCAGACCCTGCAGCGCTCGGGGGCTGCCCGCGTGCTGGGCAACCGGCAGATCGTCGCCTTGCTCTCCGCGTCGCGCTGACCCGCGCGCGGATCGGCACAGGCCGCACGCCGATCCGCGCAGCAGAGGGATGAACGCCGCTCACGCGTGCGTCTGCGCCAGCATGTCCTGCAACTGCAGTGCGTTCGGCAGCGCGTGGCCCTGCGCCGTATTGTCGAGGATGATCCACGCTTCGCCGTGTCGCGCGGCCTGCCGCGCCGCCGCAGCCAGCCGATCCAGATCGGGCAGCGGGTAGGCGCTGTAGTACATGCGCGGCTGCCCGTGCCAGCGCCAGTAGCTCCAGTGCCGGGCGCCACCGGGCACGCCGGCCGCGGCGATGCGCGCGGGATCGGCGGCGACCCGGGCGATCTCATGGTCGCGCAGCAGGGTGTCGGCCCGGTCCTCGAACCAGCTCGGATGGCGCGGCTCGCAGGCGACCGGCAGCGCGCTGCGGCGACGCAGTGCGCGGAAGAACGCCGAGGCCGTGCGGCCGTCATAGGCCAGGCTGGGCGGCAGCTGCAGCAGCAGCGCACCCAGCCGATCGCCCAACTGCTGCACGGCATCCAGGAACGGGTCGAGCAAGGGTGCTGCGCCGCGCAGGCGGGCCAGGTGGGACACGCTCTGCGGCATCTTCACCGAGAAGCGGAAGCCCTCGGGCACGCTCGCCGCCCAGCGCGCATAGGTTGCGGGCCGGTGCGGCCGATAGAACGAGGAATTGATCTCCACGAGGGAGAAGCGCGAGGCGTACCGCTGCAACGCGCTGTCGCCCGGATCGAAGCAGGCCGCGAACTGCGCGGGCAGCGACCAGCCGGCGCAGCCCACGCGCACGCACGGGCCCGGGCCGGCAGGAACACCGGGGTCACGCGGGGGCAGCCGCTCAGAGGCTCGCACTGGCCTGGCGGCTGCCCGGTTGCGGGGGTGGCGGCTGCGGGCTGCCGCTGCGCGGGGCGATGCGATCGTGGGTCGCGGCCAGCAGCTGGTTGACCTGCTGCACCACGCCACGGCTGCCCGGCTCGATGCCGATGACATAGACGAAGCGGCCGTCGCAGCGCGCCTGCGCCGATTCCAGCGCCTCCGTCTCGGCCAGCACACGCTTCAGCGCCTTCTCCCACGCCCGCCCCGGCGCGGTCGCCAGCTCGATCACCACAGCGGTTTCGCCACAGTCCAGCGGCATGACCTCCACGCGCAGGGTGCGCGGTGCTTTCTCAGTGGCAACAGTGCCCATTGCGATCCTCCTCGGCAAACGACGGCGGCAGTATCCACGCCGCGCGCCAAGGCGCCGTCAAGACAACATGGCAGGTCCGTGCACGGCCGGCCCGCCTTCGCGTTGCGCATACAGCGGCCATCCACGCCCTTGATGCGGCGCCGTGGAAACTCTGCATCCACCCGGTTTCGATAGATGTGTGATGTATGCAGATGAATGGGAATGAGCATGGACGCGGCCGCGAGCTGCTGCTGGTCGAAGACGAGTTCGACCTGGCCGATCTGGTCGAACAGGCACTGGTGGACAGTGGCAACCGGGTCACGCATGCCTGCAGCGTGACCGAGGCGATGAGCCTGCTTCGCTGCGGGCAGTTCGACGGCGCGATCCTGGACGTGGAGTTGCGCGACGGCGTGGTGTTCCCGGTCGCCGACCGGCTGGCCGACCTGGGCATCCCCTACCTGTTCGCGTCGGCGGTGTATGCGCAGCTGGTGCCCAAGCGTCACCAGCGTGTGCCCTTCATCGCCAAGCCGTTCCATGTACAGGCGCTGCAGCAGGCGGTGCAGACCGTGATCGGTGCCGGCGGCATCACGCCGCCGCCGCAGTGAAGGCCGCGAACCGTTCATCACCCTCCTGCAGGGTCACCTCCCCGGCCGGCGTGTCGTCGATCCCGCGGGTGTTGGCCCGGCTGTACCCGCTGATGCCCGGCAAGCGCTCATGCACGATCAGCAGACGGCGCGCGTAGCCGATCACCGATGCGTCAGTGCAACGGCACCTTCAGGATCGACGGCGCCGATGCCGGTGAGCTGAAGGTCACCGCCCCGCCCAGCTGGCTGATGCCGGCGTAGCGCAGGTCCACGGTGTCCACCACCAGGGTCAGCCGGCTGCCGGCCGGCAGGTTCCAGCTGCTGGCTTCCAGGCGCAGGTCGATGGTGCGCGCCTGCCCTACGCCCGCACCGCGCAGCGTGTAGGGGGCGTGGCTGATCAACTGGCCATTGCCCAGCATGTCCTCTGCATACAGGTAGGCATACAGCGTGGTGTCGGCGCGGCTGGGGGTCACCGTCAGCCGCACTTCCGGCGCACCGTCCAGGCGCCGCGCGCTCCAGTACACCGGTCCCTGCCAGACACCGGCGGCGTTGCGGCCGATGAACGGTACATAGGCACCGGGTGGCACGTTGATCATCTGCAGGGCGCCGGACACCAGCGCCACGCCGGAACTGGCGGCGGTGGCCAGGCCACTGCCGATCCGGTAGCTCCAGCCGGCGCCGGCGGCGTCGCCGGCCAGGCCGCCGGTCGGCTGCAGCAGGCCACGCGGGGCGGTCAGCGCATAGCGGGTTGCACCGTTCGCGGTTGCCTGCCAGTCCGGGTAGCGGTTCCAGCGGCCCTGCTGCGATTTCAGCTGCACGGCGGGCTGCTGGTCGATGCCGTTGGCGGCGCCCTTGAGGTAGTGGTCGAACCAGTCGCCGACCGTGGCATAGACCTCGTTGGGCACGCCCAGCGCACCCAGCGCCTCGTTCAGCGCATGGTCGCCGTGGCGCAGCTGCAGCTGCTTGGGGCCTTCCAGCGCGGTGAAGAAATCCACCAGCTGGCCCGGCGGAAACAGGCTGTCGTTGAACGCGTTGGCCAGGAAGATGGCGGGCCGGTTGGCATTGAGCGCGTCGATGCCCGCGGCCGGGCTGCGGATCGCGGCGACCGGCAGCAGTGAGTCCACCGCACCCTGGTAATTGCCGGCCAGCACGTGGCGGTTGATGGTGGCCAGCTCCGGTCCGGGCCGGCCGGTGGCCAGGCCCGCCGCCACCAGCAGGGCGATGCCCTGCGCACTGGGGGTGTGGTTGCTGTAGAGCGAGGACGGCAGATCGGCCCAGCCACTGAGAGCGGCAACGGCCTTGATGCGGGGATCGCGCGCAGCGGCCAGCAGTCTGGTGCCGGCGCCGTAGGAAATGCCGGAAACGCCGATGCGCGCCGGGTCGGCCCGGGTGTTGTCCAGCGCCCAGTCGATCATGGCGCTGACATCCTCGACGGTGGCCGGTCCGGCGATATCGATGCCACCGCCCGACTCCCAGAACCCGCGCGAGCTGTAACTGATGACCACGTAGCCACGCTGGGCCAGCGCCTGTGCAACGCCCACGTATTCCACCCCGGGCACCGCCCAGCTGCTGGGCATCACCAGCAGCGGGAAGCGGGCGTCGCCCTGGGCCTGCGGTTCGATGACGAACACCCCGAGCGGGGTGCCATCCCAGCTGGGAAGCGTCCGATGGGTCGTCTTGACCGCGGTGGCAAAGGCCACGGGGGTCAGCCCGGTCAGCAGGAACAACAGCAGCACCAGCTTGCGCATCGTGGTGTCTCCCCGTCGGTGGTGGTGCAACGGCTGCGACCGTACCAGTGCGAATGGTGGCTCGCACCTTGCGACGCAACATGCCGGCAGCGGCCGGGCCACGGCGGGCGTGGGCGGGTGCCTGGCCGGTTGCGCTATGGGAAAATGGCCGGTGCCCTCCCCCACGGGCCGTGTCCAGGAGCCGTAGATGTCCCGTTTTCCGTTTGATGCCGTGCTGTTCGACTGCGATGGTGTGCTGGTGGATTCCGAGCCGCTGGTGGCCCGCGTGCTGGCGGAGATGCTGACCGAGCGCGGCTGGCCGCTGACCCCGGCGCAGGCCGGCGAGGTGTTCCTTGGCAAGTCCGTGGCCGGGCTGGCCGGACTGATCGAAGAACGTACCGGCAAGCCGTTCACCGAGGCCTGGCTGGAAGCGTTCCGCCAGCAGCGCAACCAGGCGCTGGAACGTGACCTGGTGGCGATCGCGGGCGCACCGCAGGCGGTGCGCGCGATCCACGCCGCGACGGGCGGCCGCATTGCCTGCGCTTCCGGCGCGGACCTGCACAAGGTCACGCTGCAGCTGCGCAAGGTCGGCCTGCTCGATGCCTTCGGCGACCACATCTTCAGCGGCCAGGACATGCCACGGACCAAGCCGCACCCGGACGTGTACCTGGCGGCAGCGGCGGCGCTGGGGGTGGACCCGAGGCGCTGCGCGGTGATCGAGGACACCGTGACCGGGGCCGCCGCCGGCGTGGCCGCCGGCGCCACCGTGTTCGGTTTCAGCGAGGGCGGCCCGCACCACAGCACGCCCGATGCCCTGCGTGCCGTGGGCGCGCAGGTGATCTTCCAGCGCATGGAGCAGCTGCCCGGGGTGCTGGCCGCCTACGCGGCCGATGCGATCGCCTGATCCGGCATCAACCTGCGGCCCCCGGCGCGCGGCTGCGGCGCTTGCCGGCGTAGTGCAGTGCGAACAGATACAGGCCGGTGAACAGCTGCAGGAACAGCGGCGGCAGCGGTGCATAGGTGATCCAAGCGGCAGGCTCGCCCTGCCCCAGCCCACGGGCGACGAAGTTGGCGATCACCGCCACGGTGAACACGATCGAGGTCCAGCGGTGCACCGGCCGCGCCCAGCCGCCGCGGCTCATTGCTGGCGCCTTGCGGCGGAACGGGCTTCGATCATCTTCCAGCCGTTGCCGGAAGGATCACGGAAACCGGCATCCACCGCGCCGTAGCGCTCGATCGGCGCCTGGGTGAATTCCACGCCTTTGGCCTGCCACTCGGCGTAGCGCGCCTGGCAATCGTCCACCGCCAGCACCAGCGGTGGCATCGCGCCCTTGGCCACCAGCTGCTGCAATGCGCGGGCCGTGGCCGCGTCGTGGGTGGGTGGACCGGGCACGAACAGGCCCAGCTGGAAACCGTCCTGGCCCGGGCTGCGCACGGTCAGCCAGCGATAGGCGCCATTGCGCACGTCGGTGTGCACCTCAAAGCCGAGCATGCCGACATAGAACGCCAGTGCTTCATCCTGGTCGCGCACATACAGGCCGACGGTGTTTATCGTGTTCGTCATGGGACCTCCCTCAGGTGGCGTGCACGTTAGCAACTGCGCCGGGCGTGCCGCTTCTCCAAAACTGCGCAATCCGGGCGGGCACGCTCAGCGCGGGGCGTTGCGGGCAACGGCGGCGCGGCGGCGTTTCTCCAGCACGGCGATGTCCAGGTCGGGACGCAGCGCCGCGCGCGCATGGCATTCCGGTACCGGCGCCGGCCCCGGCGCGTTGGCGCGCTCGCGGTCGCGGATCGCGCCCGGGCTGTCGCCGGTGATGTCACGGAAGATCCGTCCGAAGGTGCCCAGGCTGGTCCAGCCGGTCTGCAAGGCGATGTCGGTCACTGGCAGCTCGGTCTCGCGCAGCAGCGCCACTGCCCGTTCAATGCGCCGGCTGAGCAGGTAGCGGTGCGGGGGCAGGCCGAAGGCGTGCTTGAACGAGCGCGCGAAGTGCGCCGCCGAGACCGCGCTGACCTGGGCCAGCCGCGCCACCGGCCAGGCCTCATGGCTGGCGCGGTCCATGCTGTCTTTGGCGCGCAGCAAACGGCGCAGCAGGTCGGGACTCTGGTTCATGGCGGACGGCCGGGGGGACGCCGGCAGCGTACCGCAGCCGGCGCACCGATTCCGCAACGGACGCGGGGGTGGGATACTGGCGCTGGCCGGTCGCTGCAGCGGCCGCCCATGGATTCCCGACCCCAAGGATGGACCGATGCGCAGGAAGCATTTCATCGGCACGCTGTTGAGCGCTGCCTGTCTTTTCCCCGTCGCTGCCCACGCCGTGGAGGATGAAGCGTCGGAGGCCTTCTGCCAGGAGGTGGTGGCGCTGATGGCCAGCGACGACTTCGATGCACTCGATGCGCTGGCCGAGCAGCTGCGCAAGGGCGAGCGTGACGCGCACGGGGAATCCCGGCTGGGGCGCTTCTATCTGTGCCTGTCACGCCGCATCGGCACCGAGCGGCAGGACGTGGAGCACTGGAACGACTGGACCGCCTGGGCCGCACGCTGGATCCGGCAGTCGCCCCGGTCGCCCTCCGCGCACCTGGTGGCCGCGCGCATCCCGCTCAATCTGGCCTGGAGCCATCGCGGCAGCGGCTATGCCAGCGGGGTCTCCGCGCAGGACTGGGCGCAGTTCCACGAGTACAACGCGGTGTCGGCGGCGTACCTGCAGGAACACAAGCGCATCGCCCAGCGCGATGCCTACTGGTATGACCTGGCCACCCAGCTGGCCGCGCGCCACAACCAGGATGACGAGGCGCTGCTGGCCATCGTCGACGAGGCCTCCAGCGCCTTCCCGGACTACCTGCCCCTGCATCTGGTGGCGATGCAGCATTTCACCCCACGCTGGGGCGGCAGCACCGCCAAGATGGAAGCGTTCGCGCGCCGTTCGATGGCGACCCTGCCGGCCGGGGATCGCGCCGAGCGCTATGCGCGTCTGTACTGGGCAGCCACCGAGATGCCCCTGGATGACGCCCTGTTCCAGCAGTCACAGGTCGACTGGCCGTTGATGCGGCGCGGGCTGGAGGATCTGCTGGCGCGCTACCCGACACTGGAGAACCGGAACGGCGCGCAGCGCTTCGCCTGCCTCAGCGGCGATCTGGCCACGCTGGAGACGTGGCAGCGGCAGCTGGTGGCGCACATCGGAATGGACGAGCGGTTCACCACCGCGCTGGTCGAGCAGGGGCGCACCGTGTGTGCCGGCAACCGCCTCGGTACCTCGTGACGTCTACCCGGGGGCAGCTGCCTGCCGCCGCGCCATCAGGGTGCCGCCACAGTGCGCAGCAAGCGGTGCGCGGCGCGCCGTGCCGCCTCGGCTTCGGCACACAGCCAGTCGCGGAACTGCACGACCTTCTGCGTGTTGCTGCGCGCGGCCGGACTGGCGAACCAGAAACTGCGCCCGTCGCTGGCTACGCCGGGGTGCGCCTGCACCAGCCGCCCGGCATCCAGTTCGTCCTTGAACAGGATCGGCGAACCGATCGCGATGCCCTGCCCGGCGATCGCGGCGGTGATGTCCAGATGTTCCAGCGCGAAGTGGGTCACGAAACTGGCTGCGTCCGGTGCGTCGGCCTGAGCGAAGGCGGCGAACCACAACGCCCACCAGTCCGGCCGCCCCAGCAACGGCACCGGCGGCAGTAGCGGCCCGCCCAGCGCCTGCGCTGCCGGCAGCAGGGCCGGCGCGCACAGCGGCGTGAACACGCTGGGAAACAGCGGGACCGCATGCAGCCCGGGCCAGTCACCGTGGCCATTGCGGATGGCAGCGTCGAAGCGGCCACCGGCCAGATCCTGCGGCTCGGCCGACAGCTCCAGTTCCAGTACCTGCTGCGGATGCAACGCACGGAAGCGTCCCAGCCGTGGCGTCAGCCAGCTGCTGCCCAGCGTGGGCAGCACGGTCAGCCGCAGCCGTGCCGCGTCCATGTCCGCGGCGCGCATGAAACTGGCCCGCAGTGCATCGAAGGCACGGGTTGCCTCCTGCGCCACGCTGGCACCGGCCTCGGTCAGTTCCACATGCTGGGCATGGCGCAGGAACAGGCGCGCCCCGGTCTGCGCTTCCAGGCGCCGGACGTGGTAGCTCACCGATGCCGCGGTGGTATCGAGCTCCTCGGCGGCGCGCGCGAAGCTGCCCAGCCGCGCCGCGGCTTCGAAGGCGCGGATCGCGATCAGCGATGGCAGGTGGCGGGGAGCGACCATAAGCAGGACTTAGCCTGAGCCCCGGCATGCCCGTGGTCAATCCCCCGCCACCCGGGAAACATGAGGGTCCAGACCGAAGGGGGAGCGCACATGCAGCGGAGAACATTCGTCGCCGGACTCGCCGCGTTGTGCGGCGCCGGCACACTGGGCGCGGGCGCCGCACGCGGCAGCGACCCGCAGGCTGCGCCGGACCCGCACGGCAACGACTGGCGCTGGCTGCAGGGCCGCTGGAACGTGCGCCACCGGCGCCTGAAGGAGCGGCTGGTCGGCGATACGCGCTGGGAGGACTTCATCGGCACCAGTGCGGTATGGCTGACCCTGGGTGGTCTCGGCACCGTCGATGACAACCTGATGCAGCTGCCCGGCGGCGCTTACCACGGCCTGGGCGTGCGCGCGTTCGATCCGGCGTCGGGGCGCTGGTCGATCTGGTGGCTGGACGGCCGCGACCCGACCCGCTTCGAGCCGCCCGTGCGCGGCGGCTTCAGCGGTGCCGGCGGCGTGTTCCAGGGCACCGACCATCTCAACGGCGTGCCGATCCGGGTACGTTTCCGCTGGCATGACATCGACACGGCACAGCCCTGGTGGGAACAGGCGTTCTCGGCCGATGACGGCGCGCACTGGGAGGTGAACTGGCGCAACTGGTTCACCCGCAGCGCGGCCCTGCCCTCACCGCTGGCGCGGCGCGATGATGCCCCCCATGACTTCGATTTCCTGGTCGGGCGCTGGTCGGTACAGCACCAGCGCCTGCGCTCCCGGCTGACCGGCAGCGACGTCTGGGACCGCTTCGACGGCACGCTGCACAACTGGCCCGTGCTTGGCGGCTTCGGCAACGTCGGCGACAACGTGATGCATTTCCCGGGCGCGACGGTGCGCGGCATGGGCATCCGCGCGCGTGATCCTTCCAGCGGTGAATGGCTGAGCTGGTGGCTGGACAGTCGTGCGCCGACCCGGATCGGCGCACCGGTGCGCGGTGGCTTCCGCGATGGCGTCGGCACCTTCTTCGGCAATGATCAACACGCAGGGACGCCGATCAGGACGCGGGTGATCTGGTCGCGCATCACCGCACGCCGTGCGCGCTGGGAACAGGCTGCGTCCGCCGACGGCGGCGCCACCTGGGAAACCAACTGGATCAGCGATTTCGAGCGCCAGGCATGAACCTTCCCGCGATGATGGCCGCGTTCGCGCTGGCGGCGCTCACCGCCGCAGGCCAGCGCCCCTCGCCGGTGCAGATCCACGGCACGGCCGAGCGCTTCGCGCCGGGTGTGGTCTCGACCCGGTACAGCGAAATACGGCTGACGATCAGCCCCGATGGCCGCACTGCGCTGTGGTTCAGCCGGGACCGCCCGGGGGGCGCCGGTGGCTACGACATCTGGATGTCGCGCCGGCATGGCGCGCAATGGGGCGAGGCAGCAGCGGTCGCTTTCAACTCCGCGGGGCGCGATTTCGATCCGGCGTTCTCGGCCGACGGCCGCTTCGTCTACTTCTGTTCGGACCGTCCCGGCGGCCTCGGCGGTGACGACCTGTACCGGGTGCCGGTGCAGGACGATAGCTTCGGTACGGTGGAATCACTGGGGCCGGCCATCAACAGCAGCGCCGATGAGTTCGCGCCGATGCTGGCCGCGGATGGCGACACGCTGCTGTTTTCCAGCGACCGTGCCGGCGGCGCCGGGGGCCATGACCTGTACCTGGCCCAGCTGGGCACGCCGGGCACGCTGCGGCCGCTGCCGGGCGCCGTCAACAGCGAAGCGCAGGAGTTCGATGCGACCTTCCTGGCCGATGGCCGCACGGTGGTGTTCGCGCGCGCGGCCGATTTCGGCACTGCGCAGGTGCTGCAGTTCGCAGCCCACCCCGGCCGCGCCGGCTACGACGCCGGCACGCTGCTGCCGGCACCGCTCAACGAGGGCGCACATGACAGCTACGGCGCCATGCTCGACTGGTCCCGGCCGGGCACGCTTGCCTATTCGGCGCGGCGCGCCGACAGCCAGGGCCTGGATGTGTACCGGGTGGCCTACCGCGTGCGGCCGGGCCTGGCGCCGCCCGTGCCGATGCCCACGGCACCGGTGGCGCGGTGAGCGGCACCGGCTGCAGGCATCCTCCGCATCCGCGCGGAAGGCTCAGCGCGTCTGCGCGCGCAGTAGCGGCTCCTGCTCCTGCACCGGCCGCTCCTGCACCAGCGGTTCCTGCTGCTGCACCGGCGACGACGCCGCGGCCGCCCGCGTCTGCACCTGCTCCAGCGCCCGCAGCTGCACATCGACCGGCGTGGCGATCGCCTGCGCGGTATCGGTACGCGCGATCCGGCGGTCGGCCGCGTGCGGTTCGCCCTGCACCGCGAACGCATAGCGGCCGTCATCGCTGAGCACTGCCTGGTCGATCCGCTGCAGGCCCCGGTCCTGCGCGGCGATCAGCAGCGCCATGCCCAGCCGCTCGCTCAGTCCGTCGTGCTGGCGACCCATCGCCTGGTCCAGGCTGCGCACCGCCCCCTGGCTCTGCAGCCACATGCCGTGGTGGGGGCTGGCGGACTGCCGCGGATCCTGGTCCGGGCGCAGCGGTGACGGCGGTGCCAGCGCCTTCAGATGCTCGCCCTGCACCTCCGCTTCGATACGCTGCAGGTCCCTGCCGCCGGCTGCAGCGATGTGGAACAGCCGCTCGGCCATGCCATGGGCGGACTGGCCCTGGTTGCGCGCAAGCGCGGTGGCGAAGGCATCGACGTCCTGCAGCGGCCGGCCGCTGCCATCCTCGGCCAGCGCGTGCCAGGCCGGTCCCAGGCCCGGGCTGTCGCGCAGCATGCCCTGGGTACGCTCCATCAGCGTGCGCATCTGCGCCTCGCTGAACGTGAGCGTGTTCACCGCACCGGCGCTGACCGGGCCGTGCCCGCCGGCGGCATCACCGGACAGCGCAGCGTTGAGCATGCCGGCCACCTGCGCGCCGTGTTCGTGCTCGCGCAGATCGAAGGTGAAGGCATAGCGGCGCTGCGCCAGGTCTTCGGCACCATCGGCGCCATACGCGCTCTGCCGCGAAGCCGGCACATTGCCGTCGTACTGCACCGTGCGCAGCTCGGTCTGGCTGCCGTCGTCGCGTCGGATGCGCACCACATCGCCGCTGTTGCGCGCACCGGCCAGGTCGACGCCGAAGCGGTCGCCGTGCCCCAGCTTCAGCCGGGTCTGCGAGCTCATGCCCAGGCGCTCGACCGTGGCCAGGTCCTGCACACCGGGCGTGCGCGCATCCAGCGTGCCGTGGTCGATGAACTGCTGGTAGGCCCGGCGGCCATCGGCCTGCTCAAGGTCGAAGGTGGCGGTACGCACGGCGGAGTGCCCGAGCGCGTCCTGGCGGCCGGCCAGCGCGGTAACACCGCCGACCTTGAAGCCGAGACCATTGAACGCTTCCAGTGCTTCATTGGGCCCGGTACTGACCCGCACCCGCCCATCCTGCAGGCGATCGACCCGGTAGCTGGCCCCGCTCGCCTCGGTGTGCTGGCTCTGCAGCACGATCGTGCGGAAGCTGGCTTCGAGCACGGTGCCGGTGAAGTGCTGGCCATCCAGGGTGACGCTGGCTCCGCGCGGGATGCTGCCCGGGTCGAACGGATTGACCCGGGTCGGATCAACATCGACCGCGTCCGCCGGCAGGCTGACCTTGTAGCGGCCGCGCACCCCGCTGCTGGCGGAGTGCTGGACGCCACCGCGCTGGCCACCGGCACCGAGCAGCGACTCCATCGTCAGTAGATGCTCGCGCCCTCCATCAGCGGTCGGCGTGCTCGCCACGTTCAGCGAGGTCGCCTGGAACGGCGTGGCGAAGCGGGAGGCCGGGCCCTTCTGCTCGGCTGCGACCTTCACCGCGCCATCGCCTGGGTTCACGGTGATGGCGTGGCCGGCGGCCGCGGCGCGGAGTTCGCCGTGGGCCGAGGTGTGGGTCGGATCGAACGCGACGCTGGCGGCATCCTGCAGCGCTTCCGGGGCTGCGCCGGGAGTTCGGGTCGGGGCAGTCATGCCGGGACCTCCTTTCAACAAGCAACATGGACGCCGGAGTATAGGGTGGCGTCGCCGCGCAGCGTTCACATGGTGCCGCTACGCGATCCGCGATAGTGATCGTCATCCCATTGGTAACCGCGCTCATGTCGTATCCCTCCGCGCGGCGCTGGCGTGCGCGCTGCCGCAGGCTGCTGCCCTACCTGCTTGGCCTGTATGCGCTCTACCTGATCGCCGGCAACGTCTTCCTCAACACCCCGCTGTTCGACCAGGTCACCAACCGCAAGCCGCACAAGTTCGTGATGTCCACCGGGCCGGCCATCACCCTGCTGCCCGGCCACGTCATTGCCTGGAATGTGCAGATGCGCGGCCACGTCAACCACACCGTGTATGTGCTGCGGGCCGACCGCGCCAGTGCACGGCTGGCGGTGCTGCCGCTGTTCCGGCGCGAGGTACGCATTCCCTCGCTGCAGGCGAGCGGCGTCGCCGCCGAGATCGCGCGCGTGGACGATGCCGTGCCTTCGCCGCCGCGCAGTGACCGCGGCTGGACGCTGCGCTTCGACGCGATCCACAGCGAGACCATCCGCAGCTTCCGGGTCGGTTCACTGCTGATCATCGGCCAGGGTCGCGGCACGGTGGGGTTCGTCAAGCAGCTGCGCGGTGGGCCATCGGAACTGCTGCCGTCGCAGGTGGAATTCAGCGGCGCCGACGTGAGCGTTGCCGGAACCCAGCTGCTGGATGACATGCACCTGAAGTCCGCGTTCTCCTATCCCCGCCATTACCGCGACCAGGCACCGGGGCTGGCGAAGCTGGGCCTGCTGCACGCGGTGCTGGAGGTGCAGGCACGCAGCCAGGGGTTGCGGCTGGATACCGACAGCCCGCAGCCGTCCATTGCCAGCGCGGCAGTACCCGGGCAGCTGCAGGCGTCGATCGTGCTGGACCGTGGCGCCCTGCAACCGGGCAGCCACGCGGTGTGGCGCGTGCCCTTGCTGCTGGGCGCCGGCGCACCCGACCGCGGAACGCTGGCGGTCCAGCTCGATGCCGCGCGCGACATCCGCCTGCAGGCACGCCTTCCCGCGCGCGACGGCACCGGCAGCGCGGTGCAGGCCGACCTGCACGTTGCCGGGCGGCACGTGCCGTTCACCGATCCTGGGCAGGTACTGGGCCGGCTGTCGGGCACGGTCAAGGGCGAATGGACCTTCACCTCACTCAACTGGATACCCGCGCTGTTCGTGCAGAAACCCTGGTTCCGCTTGCAGGGCGGCGGACTGCTGCGTGCCGATCTGCGCCTGCAGGGAGGAGAGCTGGCCGCAGGCAGCAGCGTTGACATCCCCGCCGCCGAAGCGGTGGCCGAGGTCGCGGGCGTCCGCATGCAGGGCACGGCGCGGGCACATGGGCAGCTGCAGGCGGGCACGCCCTCGCGCGCGGTGCTGGCAGTCACGCTGCCGACATTCAAGGCGCGCGCTGGCGATGGCAATGCGGACACCCTGTTCGATGGCCGCGACCTGGCGCTCACGCTCACCGGCGACGGCCGGCTGCGCGAACTGCGCCGGGGCGTACGCGCTCGCCTGCAGTTCAGCGATGCCACCGTGCCCGACCTGAGCGCCTACAACCGCTATCTCGGCCAGGGCCAGCTGCGGCTGCTGGGCGGCAGTGGCCAGGTCAGCGGTGACGTGCACCTGGACACCCAGGGCCGGATCGGCAACGGCCGCGCGCGCCTGCGCATTCCACGCGCACGCCTGAGCATGGCCGGGCTGGAACTGCAGGGCGATGCCCGTGCCGACGCACGACTGCAGCGCGGCGATTTCGCAGCGCGCCGTTTCGATCTGGCCGGCAGCGTGGTGGAACTGCGCGACGTGGCGGTGAGCGGCCAGAAGCGGACGCAGCCGTGGTGGGGCCGGCTCAGCATCGCCCGCGGTGACATCGATGCGCAGTCGCCGTTCCAGGTTGACGGGCGCGCCGACCTCAGCCTGCGCGATGCCGGTCCCCTGCTCGCCGTCTTTGCCGAGCGCGGCGACTATCCGCGCTGGGCGCTGTCGCTGCTGGATTCAGGCCAGCTGGACGCGCATACCCGGTTGCGCTGGCGCCCCGGCCACCTGGTGCTGGATGGCCTGGAGGCAGAGAACGAGCGGCTTTCGCTGCGGGCGCGGCTGGACCTGATGGACAAGCACAAGCGCGGCGATCTGTACCTGCGCTGGGGCGTGCTCGGCGCGGGGATCGAACTGGACGACCAGCGTCGGCAGTGGCACCTGGCCGGTGCGCGCGAATGGTTCGACAGCCGGCCGGCGCTGTTGTCCGGCGCATCGGCGCAGGCCGTCGGCGGCAGCGCGGACTGAGCAGGCGTGCACGCCCGCGGCGCACACCGCCACGGGCCGCAGCGCATCGCCGCGAGCGGGTTACTGGGCGGTGACCGCCTGCAGGTGCCAGTGGCGCAACGCGCTGCCGCGGAAGGCCTGCTCGCCGCATCCGGTCGGACACCGCAGCACACGTGCCGCCGACGTACTGACCAGCCCTTCCCCCTCCTGCGCCTTGAAGATCGCCTCGCATGACAGGCAGCGCGCCACCAGCGCGTAGAGGTGCACGATGCGGCCACTGCAGGGGTCGTGCAGGGCATCGACGTCCAGCAGTTCGAACCGGGAACGAGGCGACCGCGTGGTCGTATCCGCGGAGGGAGAGGCCAGGGAAGGAGAAGCGGAAGGCTGCAGGTTCACGTTGCGCTGTCTATGTCGGGGACAGCGCTGGACTGTAGAGCGCGGGCTGTGCAGCGCATGTGCAATCCCGCGGTCAGTGCGCGCGGCCAGCGCCCCAGCGGTTGATCTGCGCACACTCCAGCACCGGCGGCGGATCGCTGGCCAGGGCCAGCGCGATCATCGCCCGTCCAATCGTCTCGTTGCTGGTGACCAGTGCGGGCAACGCCCGGCCAGCGAGTGACATCAGCGGCCCGCCGACGCGGTACAGCGGCTGCAGCAGCACGTGCCGGCTGCCGGTTCCCGCCACCGGCCGTACCCCCGCCGGCCGCAGCATCACGCTGCGAACGGGAAGCTGCACCAGCGCGGCCTCGACCTCGCCCTTGACCCGCAGCGGCATGATGCGGCTGCGCGGATCCGCATGTGCGCCGGAGACATACAGGAAGCGCCCCTGTGGGTTGTGCACGGCCCACGCCGCGGCCACGGCCACGGTGGCATCGACGGTCACCTGCCGATACAGGGCCTCGGCCGTGCCCAGCGGTGGAGCACCCGCGCAGTAGAAGCACGCGTCGAAGCCGGCCAGCTGCGTCGCCAACGTGGCAGCCTGGCGGAAGTCGGCCAGCACGAGCCGGTCGATACGCGCATCCAGCGCGCCGTCGCTGCGGACCAGCGCCACCGTGCGCGCGACGTGCGGCGAGGCCAGGCAGGCGCGGGCAACCCCCTGCCCGACCAGGCCGGTCGCGCCGGTCAGCAGGATCTTCAGTGGGGCGGAGTCAGCCATGCGCACACCTGCGGGGCAGCTAGAGTTTCACGAAACGCTGGATCCGGCGCGCCAGCCAGCCGCTGAACACCAGCGGTGCATCCAGCGCCGAAACGCAGATGCACGGCACGCCCGGCGCGGTCACCGGCTGATGCTCGACCGCTTCGTCCAGATCGGCCACGTCACCCGGCGCGAACAGTCCCAGCGCGTCATTGTAGGCACCGCGCAGGATCTGCGTCAGTTCGCTGCGGCCATGGCTGTGCATCGGCAGGCACTTGCCCGGTGCGATCCGCAGCATGATCAGCGACTCCATCTGTTCGGCGCGGATGCAGTGCACCCCCGGCGCGATCCAGCGCCAGCGCAGGCGGCGCAGCGAGTCGCCGAAGAACGGGTGCAGCGCGGCCGGCAGCGCATCGGGGTCGGCACCCGGCCGCTCCGCGACGCGCGGCTGAGGAGCGGGCGGCCGGACGCCATCCGGCTGATCATCCAGCTGCGCCAGCATGGCCTGCCTGAGCGTGGCCTGGCGTGCCTCTGCAGCCGCAGGTTGGGTCTGCTCCAGCAGCACCGAACCGATCGCCTCGGCATCGCGCAGGCGCTGCCGGCAGTGCGCGCACTGTTCCAGATGGGTGCCGGCGACAATGCTCAACGGCTCCGGCAACGCACCGGCGGCGTAGCTCAGCAGGGTCGATTCGTGCAGGTGATGGTGCGGATTCACGACGCGCCCCCCACCCTGCTCTGCAGCTGCAGGAACGCGCGCCGCAGGTGCGACTTGACCGTACCCAGTGGCATGCCCAGCGCCTGGGCGATCTCACTGTGGCTCTTGGCCTCGAAATAGGACATGCGGACCAGCCGGGCCTGGGTGGCCGGCAGTTCGTTGATGCGCTGCCGCAGCCGCGCATGGTCGGCGAACTGTTCGGCGCTGCTGCGTTCGCTGGCATCGCCCGCCGCGGCCGTCTCCACCGCATCCTGTACCAGCATCCAGCTGCGCTCGCGGCGCACGCGGTCGATATGCAGGTTGCGGCCGATGCGGAACAGCCAGGTGCTCAGCGCGCCCTGCGCCGGATCGAACTCGGCCGCGCGCAGCCACAGGCGCAGCAGGCATTCCTGCGCCAGCTCCTCGGCCACCGCCTCCGGCGCCCCCAGGCCACGCAGGTAAAGGCACAGGCGCGGCATGAAGTGGTCGTAGATGCGCATGAAGCAGTCACGGTCGCGCAGCCGCGCGACGCCGTCCATGTCACCGGTCCAGTTCAACGGCTCATTGTTGGGCTGCTGTGAGCTGGACACGATCCGCGTGGCGTCGAGGGAGTGGAAGGGGCTGGCGGGGGGACGGTACATCGACGCTGGCGGCCGTGGAGTGAAGAGGAGTCCTGCTCTGTACGCAGCAGGGCGCCGGTTGGATGCACGGCCCGGCCTGCATCCAGCAGTGCCTCCTGTACGTACAGCCAGACATCCCGCCGATGGAGGCTTCCGATGCGCCTGGTCTGGCTGATGCTGTGCATTCCCTGCACCTGTGCCGCAGCCCCGCTGCTGCGTTCGGAGGGCGTGGCCACCACCGCCGACGGGCGCCTGGCGTACCGCGAGGTGCATTGGCAGCAGGGTGCCGCCGATGGCGGCGCACGCTGGGTGGAGTACCGCTGTCCCGGCGGGCAGCCGTTCGCGCGCAAGCAGATGCCGGCCACCGCGCGTGCGCAGGCCCGCGGTTACCGCCTGCAGGACGCGCGCAGCGGCCAGAGCGCGAACGTGCAGGTGGGGCCGGCGTCGGTACAGGTCGAATGGCAGGAAACGGCCAGCGCGCCGCTGCGCAGGCAGCGCCTGCCACTGCCGCAGGATGCGGTGGTCGACGCCGGCTTCGATGCCGCGGTGCGCGCGCACTGGGCGGCGCTGTTGGGCGGAACCCCGCTCAGCCTGCCGTTCCTGGTCCCCGCCCGCCAGCGCTACTACCCGGTGCAGGTCCGCTATCGCGGCCCGGTGCGCTGGCAGGGCCAGGCCGCGCATGCCATCGATGTGCGGCTGGATACCTGGTTCGGCGCCGTGGCACCGCGGCTGGCGCTGGTCTATGCGGACCGTGACCAGCGCCTGCTGGAATTCCATGGCACCAGCAACCTGCGCGATGCGCGCGGCGACTACCCGCTGGTCACCGTGCGCTTTGCCGATGCCGCCAGCGCGGCGTCCGAGGCGTCCTGGCGCGATGCGCAGCAGCAACCGCTGGTCCGCGCGTGCGAAGTGACGCCCGAGTGAAGACGGTGCCGCTGCGTTGTCGTCGCGCAGCGACTGCATCCAATCCGCGCTGCGCTGCGTAGAGGGGGCAATCGACATCACGGGTTTCCGGCCATGGCCTCCGCAGCGCCTCCGCTTCGCCGCCGTTCCTCCCCGCTGCGCACCGTGCTGCGCTGGTTCGATACCAGCGCAGCGCGTGAGGCGGACGGCGACGACAGCCGCGCTGCGCGCATCGACTGGCTGCGCGCCCTGCCCTTCGTCGGCCTGCATGTGGCGTGCGTTGCGGTGATCTGGGTGGGCGTGTCCTGGATTGCGGTGGCGGTGGCCGCGTTCCTGTATGCGGTCAGGATGTTCGCCATCACAGCGTTCTATCACCGCTACTTTTCGCACCGTACCTTCGAGGCCTCGCGCCCGGTGCAGTTCGTGTTTGCCGTCATCGGCGCGGCCAGTGTGCAGCGCGGGCCGCTGTGGTGGGCAGCGCATCACCGCCACCACCATCGCCATGCCGATCAGGCCGAAGACCCGCACTCTCCCCGCGCGGGGGGCTTCTGGCGCAGCCACATGGGCTGGTTCCTGACCCGCGGCGCGTTCGCCACCGACCTGCGGCGCATTCCCGACCTTGCGCGCTACCCGGAGCTGCGCTGGCTGGACCGGTTCGACACCGCGGTGCCGGTGCTGCTGGCCGCCGCGTTGTATGGACTGGGCGCGACGCTGGAGCGCCTCGCACCGGGGCTGCACACGTCCGGCCCGCAACTGCTGGTCTGGGGCTTCTTCATCTCCACCGTCGTGCTGTTCCATGCCACGGTCACCATCAATTCGCTGGCACACCGTTTCGGGCGCCGCCGCTTCGATACCCGCGATGACAGCCGCAACAACCTGTGGCTGGCGCTGCTGACCTTCGGCGAGGGCTGGCACAACAACCACCACTTCTTCCCCGGCACCGTGCGCCAGGGCTTCCGCTGGTGGGAAATCGACCTGACCTGGTACGGCCTGCGCGCCATGGCGGCGTTGGGCCTGGTGAGCGGACTCAAGCCGATCCCTGCCTGGGTGCTGGCCAAGGCGAGGTACTGAGATGCGCATCGCGGTCATCGGTTCCGGTATCGCCGGCCTGGCCACGGCCTGGGGGCTGGATGCCGAGCACGAGGTCACCCTGTTCGAGGCCGCCGACCATCTGGGCGGCCATACCCACACCCACCAGGTACGGGTCGATGGCCACCCGATGGCCGTCGATACCGGCTTCATCGTGTTCAATCCGCAGCACTATCCGCTGCTGACCGCCCTGTTCGAGCAGCTGCAGGTGGCGTCACAGCCGACCACCATGAGCTTTTCCATGCACAGCGAACGCAGTGGCGTGGAGTACAACGCCACCTCGCTCGACGGCCTGTTCTGCCAGCGCCGCAACCTGCTCTCGCCGCGCTTCTGGGGAATGCTGGCCGATCTGCGCCGCTTCTATCGGCATGCACCGGCGCTGCTGGACGAGCGTGACGGGCCGACGCTGGGCGCGTACCTGCAGCGCGAGCGCTATGGCCGCGCGTTCATCGACGAACACCTGCTGCCGATGGCCTCGGCGCTATGGTCGTCGCCCACCGCCTCGCTGCTCGACTTCCCCGCGCGCTACCTGGTGCAGTTCATGGCCAACCACCAGATGCTGCAGATCAGCGGACGGCCGCAGTGGCGGGTGGTGACGGGCGGCTCGGCCCGTTACGTGGACGCGCTGCGCGCACGCTGGCGGGTGCGTGAACGGCTGGAATGCCCGGTGCATGCAGTCGAGCGCCTGCCGTGGGGCATCCGGGTCCACAGTGCCGCCGGCATCGAAGGCTTCGATGAAGTGGTGCTGGCCTGCCACAGCGACCAGGCGCTGGCGCTGCTCGATGACCCCAGTGCCAACGAACGCGAGGTGCTGGGTGCGATCCGCTACCAGCCCAACGAGGTCGTCCTGCACACCGACGCTGCACTGCTGCCGCGCAACCGCAAGGCCTGGGCGGCGTGGAATGCACACGTGCCGCGCGACCCTGCCGCGCCCTGCACGGTCAGCTACTGCATGAACCTGCTGCAGGGCCTGCCCGGCACGACGCCGGTGGTGGTCACGCTGAACCGCAGCGAGGCGATCGATCCGGCGTTGGTCCTGCGCCGCCTGCAGTATGCGCATCCGGTGCATGACCACGCCGCCGTGCGCGCGCAGCAGCGCTGGGCCGAGGTGCAGGGCCACCGCCACACCTGGTTTGCCGGCGCCTACTGGGGCTGGGGCTTCCATGAGGACGGCATGCGCAGTGCGCAGCGTGTGGTGGATGCACTTGGCCGGCGCGTTGCCGAACAGCGGAGAACGCTGACGCTGGAGATGCCGGCATGAGCGCCAGCGCGATCTACACCGGCCATGTCGAGCATCGCCGCCATCATCCGCAACCCCATCGGTTCCGCTACCCCATTGCCCAGCTGCTGCTGGACCTCGATGAACTGGACCAGGTGTTCAGCGGACGCTGGCTGTGGTCGGTTGGCCGCCGCAACCTGGCCGAGTTCCGCCGCAGCGACTATCTGGGCGACCCCGCCGTGCCGCTGGCCGATGCGGTCCGCGCCCGCGCCGCAACCCGGCTTGGCCGCCTGCCGGCCGGGCCGGTGCGCGTGCTGACCCATCTGCGCATGGGCGGCCATGTGTTCAATCCGGTCAGCTTCTACTACTGCTACCAGGCGGACGGCAGCACCCTGGACTGCATCGTCGCCGAGATCACCAACACGCCCTGGAAGGAACGGCATGCCTATGTGCTGCCGGTGGCCGAGGCGTTGCCACAGGGCCGCGCACTGCGCTGGCAGTTCGACAAACGCTTCCACGTCTCGCCGTTCATGCCGATGGATTGCGCCTATGACTGGCGCTTCACTGCGCCCGCTGACGATCTGCGCGTGCACATGCAGGTCTGGCGCGATGGCAGGCGCCAGTTCGACGCGACCCAGTGCATGCAGCGCCGGGCCCTGGACGCGCGCGGCCTGGCCCACGTGCTGGCGGCCTATCCGCTGATGACCCTGCAGGTGGTCGCCGCCATCCACTGGCAGGCGCTGCGCCTGTGGATCAAGCGCACCCCGGTCCACGACCACCCCTCCCCAGCCGAGAAATCACGATGAACCCGATCACCCGCGCGGTCCCCCTGCCCCGCCCCACCAGCCTGGATGCGTTCCTGCGCGGACGCCTGCTGGCCCAGCTGGCGCCGCTGCGCGGTGGTCGCCTGTGCGTGCGTGATGCGTGCGGCGAGGTGCTGCTCGGTGATGCCGCCGCGGACCTGCAGGCAACCGTGACCATCGACGACCCGGCCTTCTATCGCAAGGTGGCCGCGCAGGGCAGCGTGGGGGCCGGCGAAAGCTACATCCACGGTGACTGGCAGTGCGACGACCTGGTGGCGCTGGTGCGGCTGCTGGTGCGCAACCGCGACCTGCTGGACGGCATGGAGGGTGGACCGGCCCGCGCCGCAGGCTGGCTGCTGCGCGGCTGGAACCGCCTGCGGCGCAACAGCCGCGAAGGCAGCCGCCGCAACATCGCCGCACATTACGACCTCGGCAACGATTTCTTCGCGTTGTTCCTGTCACCGGACCTGATGTACTCCTCGGCGTTGTTCGCTGCCGCCGACGAACCGCTGGAGGCCGCGTCGCGGCGCAAGCTCGAACGCATCTGCCAGCAGCTGCAGCTGCAGCCCGGCGATCGCGTGGTGGAGATCGGCACCGGCTGGGGCGGCTTCGCCCTGCACGCAGCGCAGCACCATGGCTGCCACGTCACCACCACCACCCTCTCCGCCGAGCAGCATGCCCTGGCCAGCCAGCGCGTGCGCGACGCCGGGCTGCAGGATCGGGTCACCGTGCTGATGCAGGACTACCGTGACCTGCAGGGCCAGTTCGACAAACTGGTCTCCATCGAGATGATCGAGGCCATTGGCGCCGAGTACCTGGACACCTACATGGCCACGCTGCAGCGCCTGCTTGCACCCGATGGCCTGGCCCTGCTGCAGGCCATCACCATTGAAGACCATCGCTACGAACAGGCGCGGCGCAGTGTGGACTACATCAAGCGCTTCGTGTTTCCCGGCAGCTTCATCCCCTCGCTCACGGCGATCCTGTCGGCCAAGACCCGCGCCAGCGACCTGCAGCTGCTGGCCCAGCACGACTTCGGCGCGTCCTATGCGCTGACCCTGCACGCCTGGCGCCAGCGCTTCCTGGCGCAGCTGCCTGCGGTGCGTGCGCAGGGCTTCGACGATCGTTTCTGCCGGCTGTGGGAGTTCTATCTGGCGTACTGCGAGGGCGGCTTCCTGGAGCGTTCCATCGGCGTGTCGCACCTGCTGCTGGCGCGCCCGGGCTACCGGCCCGGCCTCGCCGACGCGCGGACGCACTGACATGGGGAACCGGCCGACACGCGCTGCCTGGGTCAACCTGCTCGGCAACCAGCTGGTCTGGCTGTGCGCGGTGGCCGGTGCGGGGCGCGGCTGGCAATGGCCGGCGCTGCTGGCGGCCACCGCGTTCGTGGGCAGTCAGCTGCGGGCGTCGGCGCATCCCGGCCTGGATCTGCGCCTGGTGCTGCTGGCCCTGGCCTGCGCGTGGCTGGTCGATGGCGGTGCCGCGGCCACGGGCACGGTGCGCTATGCGGCCTCGCCGTGGGCAGGGGCGCCGCCGCTGTGGATCTTTGCACTGTGGGCGGCGTTTGCGATGACGCTGACCCATTCGATGCAGTTCCTGCAGCGCCATCGCGTGCTGCCACTGGCCATGGCCCTGCTGGCGCCGCTGGCCTACCTTTCCGCCGCACGCGGCTTCCAGGCGGTGCACTTCCCGCCACCGGCCTGGCACGGCCTGGCCGTGCTCGCGGCGGGCTGGTGCCTGGCCCTGCCGCTGCTGGTCGGGCTGGCCCGGCGCGGTGACCTGTCCCGGCGCGATCGCGCCCCTGATGGAGCCGTCCGATGAGCCACCTCGGCTGGGTCGTGCTGTATGCCGTACTGATCATGACGTGGGGCTGGGCCTGGCAGCGCCGGCACCAGAACATCGGCATCGTCGATGTGCTGTGGGCCAAGGGCGTGGCTGCCGGCGCACTGCTGCTGGCCTGGCTCGGCGACGGTGACGCCGGGCCGCGCATCGCATTGGCGGTGCTGGGCGGGCTGTGGGGCAGCCGCCTGGCGCTGCATCTGTGGCGGCGCGTGCGCAGCGAAGCCGAGGACGGCCGCTACCGCTACCTGCGCGAGTACTGGCACGGCCACCAGGGCCGGATCTTCGGCTTCTTCATGGCCCAGGCCGCGCTGGTGGCGCTGTTCGCACTGCCGTTCGTGGCGGTGGCCAGCACGCCGCAGCGCGCATCCCCGGCATGGACGATCGCGGCGGTGGCGGTATGGCTGCTGAGCGTGGGCGGAGAAAGCCTGGCCGACCGCCAGCTGGCCCGCTTCCGCGCCGACCCGGGCAACCGTGGGCGGACCTGCCGCCAGGGCCTGTGGCGCTACTCGCGCCATCCGAACTACTTCTTCGAGTGGCTGCACTGGTTCACCTACGTGCTGCTGGCCGTCGGTTCACCGCTGTGGGCGCTGGCCTGGGCCGGCCCGCTGCTGATGTACGTGTTCCTGCGCTACCTCAGCGGCATTCCCTTCACCGAAAAGCAGGCCCTGCGCAGCCGCGGCGACGACTACCGCGACTACCAGCGCACCACGCCGATGTTCTTTCCCTGGTTTCCACGGGCTTCGAAGGAGCCGTCCTCATGACCACCGCCACCACCCCGCTCCCCGCTGCCACGCCCGAGCTCGGCCTGACCGGCTGGGCCGAGCGCGGCTGGCTGCCCGACGCCGTCCTGCGCGCTGGCATCCGCCGGCTGTGCGCGCAGCGCCTGCGGGAGGAATCCGCCGGTGGCCTGCAGGCCCAGTCGCAGCGCTTCGCGCAGCGCCTGGCCGAGCTGGCCGACAGTCCGCTGGCGCTGCACGTGGACGCCGCCAACCAGCAGCACTATGAGGTCCCGGCCGACTTCTTCCAGGCCTGCCTGGGGCACCGCCTGAAGTACAGCAGCTGCTACTACCGCACCGGTCACGAAACGCTGGACCAGGCCGAGGACGCAATGCTCGCGCTGTACGCGCAGCGTGCCGGCCTGGCCGACGGCCAGCAGATCCTGGAACTGGGCTGCGGCTGGGGATCACTGACCCTGTGGATGGCCGAACGCTTTCCGGCGGCGCGCATCACGGCGGTATCCAACTCACACAGCCAGCGCGGGTACATCCTGGGCCAGTGCCAGCAGCGCGGGCTGCGCAACGTGGAGGTCCTCACCCGCGACGTCAACCTGCTGGCATTGCCTGCGGCCGGCTTCGACCGCTGCGTATCGGTGGAGATGTTCGAGCACGTGCGCAACTACCGGCAACTGCTGGCCCGCATCGCCGGTTGGCTGAAGCCGGAGGGTGCACTGTTCGTGCACATCTTCGCGCATCGCACGCTGATGTATCCGTTCGAAACCGAGGGCGATGACAACTGGATGGGCCGGCACTTCTTCACCGGTGGCCTGATGCCGGCCGCCGACACGCTGCTGCATTTCCAGCACGATCTGCGGCTGCAGGAGCGTTGGCTGCTGGATGGCACCCATTACCAGCGCACCGCCAACCACTGGCTGGCCAACCAGGATGCCGCGCGCGAGCGCCTGCTGCCGGTACTGGCAGGCACCTATGGCGGCGATGCCGCCGCCCGCCTGTGGTGGCAGCGCTGGCGCATGTTCTGGATGGCCTGCGCCGAGCTGTTCGGCTATGACAATGGCCAGCAATGGCTGGTCGCCCACTACCTGTTCCGCCCGCGCTGAAGGAGCCCCGCCATGCGCCCGCTTTCCCTCATTCCGCTGCTGGCGGTCGCCCTGGCCGGCGCTGGTTGCAGCAGCCATGACACCCGCCCGCTGCCGCAGCCGCCGAAGGTGGACGTGCCGCGCTTCATGGGCGACTGGTATGTCATCGCGCACATTCCGTCCTGGCCCGAGCGCGAGGCCTTCGATGCGGTGGAAAGCTACGCCCTGCGCAGCGATGGCCGCATCCAGACCACCTTCACCTACCGCAAGGGCAGCTTCCAGGCGCCGCAGACATCGATGCACCCGATCGGCCGCGTACAGGATCACGGCAATGGTGCGGTCTGGGGCATGCAGTTCATCTGGCCGATCCAGGCCGAGTACATCATCGCCTGGCTCGACGAGGGCTACACCCAGACCATCGTGGCCCGCAGCAAGCGCGATTACGTGTGGTATATGGCGCGCACGCCGCAGGTGAGCGATGCCGACTACCAGCAGGCAGTGGCGCGCATCGCGGCGATGGGCTACGACACCCGCACCCTGCGCCGGGTGCCGCAATCGGTGCGTTCGGAGTGATGCGGGTGGCGTTGCATCAGGTGCGCATGCCTCGATGAGCGCGGCTCCCGGCAGCGAGCAGGCACGCTCGTGGAGCACGCAGCGTCCGCGTGGCGTCGTGCCCGTCTTCCGGGCTGAGACCCCACATGAATGGGCCCGGGCGCGGCGTCTAGCCGGGCCCGGCCTGCCTCCTCTATAGTCAGCCGGGCACGACAGGCACGGTGCCTGTCCGGCAACTACAGGGAGCAGGTCATGGGTCTGGTACAAGCGGTGAAGGGTGCAGTCGGCGGTGTACTGGCCGACCAGTGGAAGGACTTCTACACCGTGCCGACCGGTCTGCCATCGACGGCGGCGCTGTTTGCAGCGGTGCCGCGCGGCACCAATGCCGGGCGCGGCTCCAACACCAGCGGCTCGTCCAACGTCATCAGCAACGGCTCGAAGATCGTGGTGCCCGAAGGCTACGGCCTGCTGCTGTTCCAGGACGGCGCGATCACCGCCTTCGTCGCCGAACCCGGCGGCTACGAGTGGCGCTCGGATGATCTGAATTCGCAGTCGATCTTCGCCGGTGACGGCCTGGTCAGCACCTTCATCAAGCAGAGCTGGGAACGCTTCAAGTTCGGCGGCCAGCCGGGCTCGCAGCAGGCAGCGTATTTCGTCTCGCTGAAGGAGCTTCCGGACAACCGTTTCGGCACCCAGTCGGAAATCTACTGGGATGATGGCTTCCTCAATACCCAGGTGGGTGCAGTCACCCGCGGTTCGTACACGCTGAAGATCATCGACCCGATCCTGTTCGTGAAGAACTTCGTGCCGGCCAGCTATCTGCAGCCGGGCCAGGTGTTCGACTTTACCGATCTGGACAACGCCGCCGCCAGCCAGCTGTTCAATGAAGTGGTGGGTTCGCTGGCGCCGGCCTTCAGCCTGTATACCAACGATCCGGGCAAGGGCAACCGCATCACCAAGCTGCAGCAGGATTCGCTGGGCTTCGCGCAGAGCCTGTCGGCCGCCGTCGAACAGGGTTACCAGTGGAAGTCCGATCGCGGCCTGGCCATCGTCAAGACCGCCATCGTTTCCATCGAGTACGACGCCAACACCCGTGAACTGCTGAAGACCGTGCAGCGCGCCGATGCGCTGTCCGGTTCGCGCGGCAACTCGAACCTGCAGGCCAGCGTTGCCCAGGGCATCCAGTCCGCCGGCGAGACCGGAGGTGCGGCCGGCCTGGTCGGCGTGGGCATGGCCTCGGGCATGTTCGGCGCCGGCAGCCTGCAGCAACCGGCCACGCCGGCCGCACCGGCCGCTGACGATCCGGTGGCCAAGCTGAAGAAGGCCAAGGAAATGCTGGACCTGGGCCTGATCACCCAGAGCGACTACGACGCGCTGAAAGCCAAGGCGCTGGGGCTGTAACACGACGCAGGACGCGCATCGACCATGTCCGATCCACGAAACACGCCCCCGCCGCTGCCGCAACCGGCATCCACGCTGCCACCGCCCTTGCCGGCGGCGGCGCTGGATGGCCCGGGGTCGCCGCAGGATGTCCCGCCCCTGCCCGGCAGCTTTCCGCTGGACACCGCGCAGCTGCCCGACGCGATCCGCAAGGAGGTCGAGGCCCCGGACCCGCTCGCCATCGATACTTCGGCGGCCGAGCTGAAGGATGGCCTGAACCGCTGCCCGAAGTGCGGCGCCACCGACATCCGGCCCAGGCTGGGTACCGACATCCTGGTCTGCCTGTATTGCCGCCACCAATGGCATGGCGCACGGGTGGAGGAGGAATTCGGCCTCGGCGAAGCCATCGGCCAGCTGCGCGGCACGGTCATCGCCTCCGGTGCGCGCGACATCGATGCCGATACCTCGGCGTTGATGACGTTCAAGTGCACCGGCTGCGGCGCCGAGGTCACGGTCAACACCGAAAGCACGATGACCGCACGCTGCCACTGGTGCCGTCACGTATTCGGTGTCAACGAACAGGTTGCCAACGGTGCGGTGCCCGATGCGGTGCTGCCGTTCCATATCGGCAAGGATGATGCGGTCGCGCGCATTCGCCAGTTCGTCGACAAGCGCCGCCTGTTCGCGCTGAAGGCGTTCAAGGACCAGTTCACCCCGGAAAACGTGGTGGGCGTGTACCTGCCCTACATGATCGTCGACGGCAGTGTCAGCGCTGCCGTGGCCGGCAAGGGCGAGATCAAGACCCGCGAGTACACCCGCGGCAGCGAGAAGAACAAGCAGACCTACTACGACGCCGACGTCTACCAGGTGGAACGCCAGGTGGACTTCACCGTCGACGATCTGCCGCTGGAGTCGTCCGCCGAACGCGGCAATCTCGACACGCGTGCCAACACCAACAACATCATCAATACCATCCTGCCGTTCGACACCAAGAACGCGGTGAAGTGGAATGCGTCCTACCTGGCAGGCTTCACCTCGGAGAAGCGCAACCTGGACGTGGACGCACTGCGCCCGCGCCTGGAGGACCAGCTGCTGTCGATCGCACGCGCGCAGGTGGAAGGCACCGTGCGCCGCTACGATCGCGGCGTGCGCTGGGAGCAGGAACAGCTGGAGGTCCATGGCACCCGCTGGGTCTCGATGTACCTGCCGGTCTGGCTGTACTCATACCACCAGCCGGGCAGGAACGGCGGCATGCTGCATTACATCGCGGTCAATGGCCGCACCGGCGAAACCATGGGCAGCGTGCCCGTGCAACAGTGGAAGATGCTGCTGGCGGCGCTGACCGCCGGCACGATCATCGAAGCCCTCGCAATTGCCTTCCTGGTGGCCAGCACATGAGTGACGACAGTGGTCTCTGGTTGTTGGCGGCAGGCCCCGCCGGCGCGACAGCGCTGTACTGGGCGCTGTACCGCTTCTACCGCAACACCGACAAATCGCATGCGTTCGAGCACGAGACCGAGATCGAGGCGCAGCCGGTGACCGGCTCGGATCATCGCGTGGACAGCATCAGTGGAACGCAGGAAAAGCGGATCCGCGGTGACAACGTGTACGACTATCGAAAACGGGTCGCGCGGGTGAAGCGCGGCCCCTAGCGGCCGCCCCACCGCCCGTCGCGCCGGCCGCTGGCCGGCACGACGGGCTGCGCAAGCGCGCCAGGCTTCAGCCGGCCTGCCCGAGCCGTACCTTCAGCTGCTGGATGTCCTGCTCGGACACGCCGATCGCTTTCAGGTAGCCCTCGGCGCCGCCGTACTGGCTGTGCAGCGCGGCCAGGAACTGCTCCATGTTGTCCGGCGCGGTTCCGGACATGCCGGCCATCTTGCGGCCGATCTCCGGGTTCTGCTTGATCAGCGCCAGGATCTGTGCGTTCATCGCACTGTCCTTCGGCTGCCCCTCCAGATAGTGCGCGGAGATCGCGTAGTTGTGCACGATCTCGGCCCTGGGCACTCCGGCCAGGTCCAGCAGCAGGCCGGCGATGATGCCGGTACGATCCTTGCCCGCCGTGCAATGGAACAGCACCGCCCCCTCCTGCTGCGCGGCGATGCGCTGGAACACCTGCCTGAACTGCGGCTGGCTGTGGCCCAGCCACTGCACGTAGGCTTCGCCGAGCGAATCGGGGAAGCTGGTCATCATCTTCTGCAGGTCCATCTTTTCGGTGCCCATCAGCGAGATGCGCTGGTAATCGAAACGATCATCGCGGGCCAGCAGGTCCGGCGACTGGGCTTCCTCATCGGCGGTGCGCAGGTCGATATCCAGCTTCACGCCGGCGGCGGCCAGCGCATCGCGGTCGGCGTCGGTCAGCCGGCCAAGGTCGGCAGTACGCACGAACGCGTCGGCCGGAATCGGGCCATGGCGTCCCTGCAGGCCGGCGAAGGTGCGGACGTTCCATGCGCCCTGCAACGGGATCACGCGCTGCGCGTCGGAGGCGACGGGCTTCACGTTGGCCGCAGCGGTCGGCTGCGCGGCAATGGCCTGCGGCGCGTCGGCCGCCACGGCGGTGGCGACCAGCGGCAGGCTGAGCATCAGCGCCAGGGCGAGTTCGGTAGAGCGGGTCTTCATGCAGGTCTCCATTCGGATCAGAAGTTGACGGCCACATCCAGGCCGAAGGTACGGGGATCGTTGAAAATGCCGGTCTGGCCCAGCGCCGGGCTGTTGAGCTTGTAGAACAGGTGCTGCTCGTCCAGCAGGTTGCGCGCCCACAGCGAGAACGACATCGTGGTGCCGGTGCTGTTGACCGGCACGTCGACCAGCGCCACCCGCGCGTTCACCACGAACGAACTGTCGGTCAGCATCTGGTCGTACTCGCTGGTGTAGTAGCCATCGGACCAGTTGCCGTCCACATGGAACTTGAGCGCGGAGAAGTTGGCGAACGGCACCAGGTAGTCCACCGCCAGGCTGCCGGCATTCTTCGGTGCCAGCAGCGGCTGCACGGTCACCTGCACGCCGGCGCCGAACGGGTCGGTTGCCGTCTGCGCGTCGATCCTGGTGTAGGCGTAGTTGAGACCGAGCGTGAGGTTGTCCACCGGCATCACATTGAATTCCAGCTCGGCGCCGCGCGATGTGCCGTCACTCAATGCGTTGGTGGTGACCATGGTGGTGCGGGTTTCACCGCTGTTCGGGTCGAACGGCAGCGAGAAGTCCATCTGCTTGTGCGCGATGGTCGAGTCGAACACGGCCAGGTTCAGGCGTGCACGGTTGTCCCAGAACTGCGACTTGAAGCCCAGCTCGTAGGCGGTCACTTCTTCCGGACCGAACGCGGTGTAGTTGGTCGAACGCGAATTGGCACCGCCGGCCTTGAAGCCGGTGCTGTACCTGGCATAGACCATGGCGTGTTCGCCGAGGTCATAGGCGATGTTCACCATCGGGTCGAAGCGGCTCCAACGGTCCTTGAAGGCAAGGTTGGTGGCCGCACCATTGACGATGTACAGGCTGCCCTTCTTGTCGTCGCGGGTATAGCGGCCGCCTGCGGTCAGGTGCAGCCGTTGCAGCGCCTCCGGCGTCCACGTGGCCTGGCCGAACACACCCAGGCTGTCGGTCCAGGCCTTGCTGGCCCGGTCAATGCGCACGCGGGAAAGATCCAGCGGATTGGTCGCCGGGTTCACCGTGTAGCTGTTGCCACCCGGCCCCCAGACCAGCATGTTCGGCGTCTGCGCATTGTCGCCGGCGGTCTCGTGGTAATAGAACGCGCCGCCAAGGAACTGCACCTGCGAGGTGTTGCCGATCAGCTGGAACTCCTGGCTGTACTGGTGCTGGTACACCTGGGCCAGGCTGTAGCGGCCGAACGGCGTACCGGCGCCACCATAGGCCGAAATCGCATCGACCAGGCCCATGTCGAACTGGCCCTGGGTCAGTTCGCGGTAGGAACTGATCGACTTCAGCTCCAGGTTCTCGTTCAGCGTCCACGATACGTTCAACAGATGGCCGCTGGTGCGCCCGATGTTGTCCTCCTGCGGGCCGCCGAGGATGGCGCTGTCGCGGCGGTCAAGGCTCGCTCCGGCCTGCTGCAGTGGACTCAGGTAGGCCCCCGGCACCAGCACCTGGGTGTGGTAGGGCGTGGTGGCGTCGTAGGAGCGGTCGAACGCGTACAGCAGCGAGACATCATCGCTGGGCTGCCACAGCGCACTCAGCCGCGCGCCGCGCTTGTCATAGCTGTTGAAGTCACGCTCGCCGCGCATCGGGTTGTCGGTGGTGCCGTCACGCCTGGCCTGCACGGCGTCGATCTTGAAGCTGACATCGCCGACCTTGGGCAGGTCCAGGTGCAGCGCGCTGTTGTAGCCGCTGAAGTTGGACACCCCCGCGCTGACGCTGCCGCCAAACTCGCCGGTCGGCGCCTTGGTCACGATGCTCACCGCGCCGCCTTCGGTATTGCGGCCGAACAGCGTGCCCTGCGGGCCCTTCAGCACCTCGATGCGCTCCACGTCGTAGAGCATGCTGCCCAGGCCCTGTGCGCGGCCCATGAACACGCCATCGACATAGATGCCGACACCGGCATCGCGCGCCGGCTGGTTGGCATCGCCCGAGGCACCGATACCACGGATGCCGATGTTCAGCGCCGAACTGCGGGTGGCGAACGGGGTGACCCGCAGTGAAGGAATGGAGCCATCGGACAGGCTGCCCAGCGAGATCGCCGAGCGGTCCTTGAGCGCTTCGGCATCCGCCACCGACACCGAGATCGGCGTCTCCTGCAGGTTGGTGGCGCGCTTCTGCGCGGTCACGACCACCTGGTCGAGGGCCACCACCGTGCGCGCGGCATCGGCAGAGGGTGCGCCGGCGCCGGCAGGCGCGTCTTCGGCGTGGGCCAGCCCCGGCAACGCGGCGGCAATGGCAAGGGACAGCAGCGGACGGTGCAACGTGGAAGGGCGCATCGATCTCGTTCACGGAAGGAGGAGGCCGGCGCAGTCTGGGCGGCGCGAATTACAAATGAATGACCGTTCATTCACACCTTTTGTGACGTACTATCCCGCCTCTGGATGCCACGACCTCACGCAATGACGCCGAAGACCGCTCTCCCCTCGCCTGCCGATACACCGCTTGCCGCCCATGCCGAAGCACAGCGCCGCCGCATCCTGGATGCCGCGCAGACCTGCTTCATCCAGCGTGGTTTCCACGCCGGGTCGATCGCCGACATCGCGGCCGAGGCGGAGATCAGCCAAGGGCTGATGTACCGGTATTTCGCCAACAAACGCGCCCTGATCCTGGCCCTGATCGAGCGCCAGCTGCGCCACGACCAGGCCTCGATCAGCGAGATGCCGGCGGCGGCCGATCTGGCCGACGGCCTGCTCGCCTGCTACCAGCAATGGGCCCGCGGCGAGGTGCTGCCGATCCATGGCAATGCCATCGCCAGCGTGGCGTTGTACGCGGAAATCAACGCCGAAGCGCATCGTGACCCGGCGTTGGCCGAGGTGCTTCGGACCCATGACAGGCAGATCAGCGCGGCCATCCACGCCTGGTTGCGCGCGCATGACCAGGCACGGGGCCGGATCATCGACGAAGCCGCCATCGCCGGCCGCACCCTGCTGTTGCGGGTGCTGGTGGAAGGCCTGGCCATGCGCGCGGTGCGCGACCCGGATCTGGCCCCGGCGCTGGTGCGCGGCATGCTGGTCGATGCGATCGCCAGGGTGATGCCCGACTGATCCGGGTCCGGCATGCCCATCGCCGCCGGATCATCACACGGCCTAGCGTCCCGGCGGCTCTATGCTCCGCCCCGCACGCGAACCGGCGTGCCGGCCCCAGGAGCCTGCCATGATCGCCCTTGCCCGCACCTGCCTGTCTGTCCTGTGCTGCCTCGCCCTGCCCGCGCTGGCCCAGGACGCCTCCGTCCAGATTGACCAGCAGAGCAGCAGCCAGTCGACCCTCGCCACGCAGACCACCGACACCCGCTGGACCACCTCCGGATCCGTTGGCACCGGATCGGATGCGTCCAGCCAGGACAGCACGACGTCCGCCAACGTCGGATCGATCACCACCCAGACCCGTAGCAGCGGCAGTTCGCAGTCCGAGTCACGCGAACGCAGCACCGACGTTGGCATCGATCTGGGCGGTGCTGACCGCCACGATGACGATTGGGGCAGCGACCGCAGGCGCGGCACCGTGCGCGAAGGCGATCTGTTCGGCAGCTGGACGCTGGGCCAGGAGAGCGGCAACAGCTGCACCATCCAGCTGAAGGACAGCACCTGGTTCGGTGGCTACGGCGCCTGGGTGCCGGCGGGGTGCCCGGATGGCTTCTTCTCGGCCAATCGCTGGCTGCTGTCGGGCAACCAGCTGCTGCTCACCGATACCGACAACACCGTGCTCGGGCGCTTCCACCCGAGTGGCGGCGGGCGCTGGACGGGGCGGCGTGAGTCCGATGGCGCGCGGTTGTATCTGAATCCGCAGGGGCGTTGACCGCCCAGGCCGCCGATGGGCCCGGTGACGGAAGGCCGCCACCGGGGCACCCGCTAGCCGGCGATGACAGCGAGGCGCTCGTTCACTGCATCGGCGTACTGCTCGATCTGCTCGGGTGTGGAGAAGTACAGGAACGCGTGCGCTCCGTGAATGATGTTGGCATTCCATTGCCGGACCTTGGCTGCGCCGACAACCTCGGTCCGCAGCGACGCCGCCCCCTGCCCGATGTGATCGATCCCCATCGCCAGTGTCGGCGTCAGTGGCATGAATCTGCTGATGTCGCGCACGCTCTTCAGCGGATGCACCCACTGCACCGCAGGATTGTCCGAGTTGATCAGCCGCTCATCGCCGGTGTCGTAGAGCGTGATCTGGAACCCCTCGGCAATGATGTCCGATGCCATCGCCTGCGCATCGGCGACCAGGCGTATCTTGAAATAGTCTTCCGACTGCGTTTCGCTCAGAACAACACCGTCGTAGGTGAGCCCCCTGATCCGGTCCATCACCCGCCTGCGCATCAGGGGAGTACGGAGATGCTGCATGCAATGGAGCTTCACCAGCGACTCGAGCGTTTTCGCGGAAAGCGGGCCGCGACAGGACTCACGGATCTCCTTCAGCGCCTCGCCGGTGGCCGTCTCCCATCGGTCATACTGGCCCTCGATGAAGCGCTTGTTGCGCTGCATCGGCTCCGCTTCGGCAGCGCTTGAAAGTTCCTCCAGATAGCGTGCGTACACCGCGCCTGCACCGTCCTGCTTGACGATATCGGAAAAGGTGTACATGACCAGCTGGATGACCACCGGATCCGGATGGAAGGAATAGAAATAGTTCTCGCCGCCCGTGTTCTTCGCGGACGAGGTATTCACCTGGTTCCTGTGCAGATCGTAGCTCCGCACCTGGCCGGAGACTTCCCAGCTTCTCAGGTAGGCACTGTGAACGTAGTGATTGTATTTGTGGTTGCTCACGGACAGGCAGATCCTTCCATGGGCGGTCAAGAAACATCCCTGCGTGGCGCGCAATGACCGGAAATGTCACGCCACCGGGACATCATGGCCCGGATGATGAGCGCTCCGCCACCTCAGCCGTTGCCATGGCTACCCCCACCGGTTCGCGCCTGGTCATCTACGCCGCACTCGCCGGCAACCTGGCCATTGCCATCGCCAAGTTCGTCGCCGCCGGCCTGTCCGGCAGCTCGGCCATGCTCAGCGAGGGCGTGCATTCGCTGGTCGATACCATCAACGAGCTGTTGTTGCTGTATGGCCTGCACCGCGCCGGGAAAGCACCCGACACGCTGCATCCCTTCGGCTATGGGCGTGAGCTGTACTTCTGGAGCTTCATCGTCGCGCTGCTGGTGTTCGCTGCCGGCGCCGGCGTGTCGGCGTACGAGGGCATCCAGCACATCCGCCACCCCGAACCGGCCAGCAACCACGTCATCAGTTACAGCGTGCTCGGCCTCTCGATGCTGTTCGAAGGTGCGTCCTGGTGGGTGGCACTGCGCGAGTTCCGGCGCAGCAAGGGCACGTTGGGCTACTTCGAAGCATTCCGCCGCAGCAAGGACCCTGCCACTTTCACCGTGCTGCTGGAAGACAGCGCTGCCCTGCTCGGCCTCGGTTTTGCCCTGCTCGGACTGCTGGCCGCACAACTGCTGGACATGCCGGTGCTGGATGGCGTGGCCTCGCTGTTCATCGCTGCGGTACTGGCGGTCACCGCCTTCCTGCTGGCGCGCGAGACCAAGGGGCTGCTGGTGGGTGAACCGGCCCACCCGGCCGTCGCGCAGCGGATCATGACCGTTGCCGCCACCGATCCGGACCTGCGTCGCGCCAATGGTGTCACGACCCTGCAGATGGGGCCCGCGCAGGTGGTGGCCATGCTCAGCGGTGAGTTCGAGGACGACCGCCGGACGCCGCAGATCGAAGCGTGCATCACCCGCATCGAGACCGCCGTCAAGAATGAATTCCCGGAACTGGTCGCGCTGTTCATCAAGCCGCAGACGCCAGAAGTGTTCGCTGCGCGGCAGGCGGCCCTCGCCCGCCGCTCCCCGCGCGGACCAGGCCACGAAGGCGAAGGCTTCACCTGAGGCGGGAGACACTGCGGGCATGACATCGCCTGCCGCACCCACCGGTTCTCCTCCGGCACGCCGCGCCCGCCCGGTGACGCTGCGATGGCTGCCGGCCGCCTGGACGCCGCTGCCCCGCCACTTCTACCAGCGCCCGCCCACCGCCGTCGCACCGCAGCTGCTCAACAAGCTGCTGGTCCGTGACGATGGCCGCGCTGCACGCATTGTCGAGGTCGAGGCGTATGCGGGCAGCGAGGATCCAGCCGCGCACTCCTACCGTGGCATGACCGCGCGCAATGCCAGCATGTTCGGCGAGGCCGGCCATCTGTACGTGTATTTCAGCTACGGCATGCACTGGGCCGGCAATGTCGTCTGCGGCAACGCAGGTGAAGGCGTTGCCGTGCTGCTGCGTGCCGCCGAACCGGTTGCGGGGCTGGCGCTGATGCGTTCCCTGCGTGCGGCCGCCCGCCACGATCATGACCTCGCCAGCGGCCCCGGCAAGCTGGCGCAGGCGTTCGGCCTGGATCGGCGGCATGACGGTGCCGACCTGGTGGACGGCAGCCACGGCCTGGTGATCGCCGACGACGGCATGGCGCCACCGGACGACCCGGTGGTGGGGCCGCGCATCGGCATCTCCCGCGCGGTGGATTTTCCTTGGCGCTGGCACGTCCGCGATCACCGTCACGTCTCTGTCCGCCGCAGGAAACGCCCATGACCCCGCTCGACAAACCCGTGCGCCGCGCCGTGACCATCGACGGCCAGGAATACACACTCACCATCGACCCGGACGGCCTGAAACTGGTCGAAAAGGGGCGCCGCAACGGGCTGCAGCTGCGCTGGAGCGAGCTGGTCTCGGGGGACGCCGCGCTGGCCACCGCCCTGCAGGCGTCGCTGCAGCAGCGTTGACGCCGGGCTCACCGTTGCAGGCAACGCGCTAACGATCAGGCGCCTAGCGTGGCGTCATGGAACCCCCGCTGCCTGCACCGTCCGCCATGGATGAAGCCGCCAGACTCCGTGAGATCGACCGCCTGGGCGTACTCGATACCGCCCCCGAGCCGGTCTTCGACGCCATCGCCGCTGCGGCGCGCGCCGCCACCGGCATGCCGATCGGGCTGATCTCCATCGTGGCCGAGCAACGCCAGTGGTTCAAGGCCAACATCGGCCTGGAGCAGACCTGCGAAACCGAACGTGGCATTTCCTTCTGCACCCACGCCATCGAGCAGGACGGGCTGTTCGAGATCCCCGATGCCTGCGACGACCCACGCTTCGCGGGCAACCCGCTGGTCACCGCTGCGCCCGGCATCCGCCACTACGCCGGCATCCCGCTGAGCACCGCCCAGGGCGCGCGCATCGGCACCCTGTGCCTGCTGGACACCGTGCCGGGGCAGCTGACGCCGGCGCAGCGCGAAGTGATGGTCCATCTGGGCCGGGTCACCACCCAGGTGCTGGAACAACGTGCCGCCGTGCTGCAACAGATGGCGCAGGCCAAGGCGCTGCACCGCGAACTGAAGCGCAGCGAGGACTTCCTGGAGCGCACCAACAGTGCCGCCCGGGTCGGCGGCTGGGAGCTGGACCTGGCCACCCGCGAGGTGCGCTGGACCCGCGAGACCAAGCAGATCCACGGCGTGCGCTCCACCTATCAACCCACGCTGCAGAGCGCCCTGTCGTTCTACCGTGAGGACAGCCGCGCCATCATCAGCACGGCGGTGCAGCGCTGCATCGACGAGGGCACGTCATGGGAGGTGCAGCTGCCGATGACCACGGCCGACGGGCGCGAAATCTGGACCCGGGTGGTGGGCAGCCGGCAGCAGGTGGAGGGACGACCGCGGCTGGTCGGCGCGATCCAGGACGTCACCGAAGAGCGCGCGGTGCTGGATGCGCTGGAGGCCAGCGAGGTGCGCTACCGGCGGCTGTTCCACTACAGCCTGGGCCTGATCTGCACCCACACACTGGACGGCACGCTGACCTCGGTCAATCCTGCCGCGGTGCAGTCGCTGGGCTACGAGGAAAGCCGCATGGTGGGGCGCAGCCTGTGCGACCTGATGCGCCCGGAGAAGCGCGAAGCATTCAAGGCCTACCTGGCGCGCATCCGCGAGAACCTGACCGACGCCGGCGTCATCGAGCTGATCGCCGCCGACGGTACGCGCCGTTACTGGGCGTACCACAACGTGCTGGACAGCGAGGCCGACCCGCCTTTCGTGCTGGGCCACGCGCAGGACGTCACCGCACTGCGCATCCAGGAGCAGCGCCTGCGCGAGATGTCCTTCCGCGACCCGCTCACCCAGTGCCATAACCGGCGCTACCTGCACCGGCTGGACGAACTGGGGGAACGCCACTGGGCCTGCCTGGTGTTCGACCTGGATGATTTCAAGCACATCAACGACACCCAGGGCCACCGCCGCGGCGATGGGGTGCTGGTGGAGTTCGCCGCCTTCCTGCGCGCGCCGCTGATGGATGAGGAGGCCGTGGTGCGGTTGGGTGGCGATGAGTTCATGGTGGTGCTGGTGGCGCCCGCGGCCGGTCGCCTGCCGCAGCTGGAGCGCTGGTACAGCGACCATGCCGGGCGCTCGCCGGCCGCGTTCTCGATGGGCAGCGCGGCCAGCAATGCGGGCGAATCGGTGGCCGATACCATCCATCGCGCCGATACCGGCCTCTACCAGGGACGCGCCCGTGGCCGGCGCAGCGCTGCGCAGCACCGGCCCTAGGGCAGCGCACGCTTCAGGTGGCTCTCATCGCGGGCAGAAGTTGCGTCTTCAACGCACGGGCACTGCCGGCCATGGCCAGCAGACCGTGGCGCGCGGCGACGGCCTGGATCACGTCCAGCCTCCGCACCAGCTGCGCCGCCCGGTTGCGATGAAGCTCGCGCAACAAGGCGAAGGTCCGGGTCGCTGGTCGCAGCGCGGCGCCACGATGCGCCGAGATCACCCGGGCGGCCATGTCGCGGGCGATCTTCAGTTCCTGCGCAATCGCATGATCTGTGGGTCCACAGTGATCGATGAACGCATCGCAGCTGTACCGGTACGCGTTGGCGGACTCGTCAACAAGGTAATGCTGCAGATAGCCGCAGGCCTGCAACTGCCGGGCGGCCTCCTCGTCCACGTCGGGATGCGCCTGGATGAAGTCCAGTGCGCTGTTGAAGCGCGAGATCCTGTGCCCCTTGCGTCTGGCGGCTGAACGCACCCAGCGCAGCCACTCGAAGGTCTGGTGTTGATGCACCAGCAGCTGGTCGGTGGTGGCCGCAATGCGAAGATCCACATCGTTCACTGGCCTCAACGCATGCGCGACCGGTGCAAGCCGCGTCGACCGTGCAAGCGCACCGGGCGAGCAGTAGTCCGGATTCCTGACCAGCGGATGGCCGGCCTGATGGTAGGCCTGGGCGACCAGCCTCGAGCAGAACTGCTTGCCGCTCCTGTCCCGCGCCCACAGCTTCATCACTCCCACCAACAAAGCGTGGGGTACCGAGTAGAGGCATCCGATTTCATTGCGGGCGTGATTGATGACCGCAGTCATGGCCACATCGTCCGGCCGTTCGCGAAGCCGATAGACCGCAATCTCGCCCTGGCCCACGATCTTTCTCTGCGGATTCAACGAGAACACCCCGCCCCCATCGGCATGGATCAGGGTGTTGCCCACGTAGAGCATGGCGTGGCTGTAGGGAGAATTGGTCAGGAAGCGGATGGATCGGCTGACCGCTTCGCCCGTCGTGGAAAGGACGATGTCACCCGGTTCCAGCACATCCAGATCCAGGATGTGGTCCTTGAGCCGTGGGCCACGCCGGAAAGAAGAGACTGAGTGCATCGGCCGTGCCGTCCTTGCAGTTGCAGCAGATTGTGTGGATATCGGCCGCGGCGGTGCGGAATTGAACGCTGGCCCTGCGCCTCGGCATGCACCCTCCATGCGAAGTGCCCCTGCCCTGCTGCAGCACGCGCGCTGGCGCATCGCTGCGCTCAGCCAGCAGCCGCACCCGGCGCCGCGAGAAAGCGCTCCAGGCGACCCAGCTCTTCGTCCAGCGCGTTGTGGAACGGCGTCTCGTGCGGTGCGTTGCCATCGATGTAGCCGAACGCCGGCTGCAGGACACCGTCCTTCAACGAAACATTTGCCCAGCCGATCACCTGGCCGCGCCACAGCAGCGGCAGCGCGTAGTAGCCGAAGCGCCGCTTGGCGGCCGGCGTGTAGGCTTCGAACCTGTACACCCAGCCCCACAGCAGCGCGAACCGCCGCCGGTCCCAGACCACCGGGTCGAACGGTGCCAGCAGGCGCAGCTGCTCGTCGTCACGGTAGCGCTGCGAACGCGGGTTCTCATCGGCCGGCCAGTACCAGGTCGTGCCCTCCACCGTGGCGCTGGCCAGGGACGCCCGCGCGTGCTGCAGCGCCTGCTGGATCTCCGCAGCAAGGTGCGGCGCGCCATAGCCCAGCAGCCGGGCCAGATAGGTCAGGCTGGCCGAGGGCAAGGGCGCGTACTTGCGCACCACCAGTTCGATCAATGCGCTGGCGCGCTGCAGGCGTGCCGCCCTGCTGCCGTCGGCTACGCCATGGGTGGCAGCCGTGTAGATGCGGGTGCCGCTGTCGCGGCGCTGGATGCGCAGCATGCCCCGGTAATGCATGCCGTCCAGCAGATGCGTGCTGGCGTTGCTGGTGCCGCCCCAGTAGTTGGTCACCCGGCCGTGGTTGAATGCCTGCTCGACCTCGCGCGGATGCACCGCGCCGCGCGCCTGCACGAACGCCAGCACGTCGGCCGCGCGGCGGCGGGTGGCCGCATCCCACGGCCGCGAGGACACCCGCGGATGCATCAAGGCCAGATGCTCACGCGGCAGGAAGCCGTAGTTGACCAGGCAGTCTTCCTCGATCGGCAGCCGCGCGTAGCGGCGTTCGAGATCGCCGGCCCGGTAGTCCTTCACTCGATGGCGCAGGGTCAGGTCCTGTGCACGCGCGGGCGCACGGATCGGATCGGCCTGCACGAAGCCAAGACGACGGATCGCGCCCAGCAGCGTGGTCGGTTTGAATAACGTGCGCGCCACGGCGTAGCGGCGCAGCTGCTCCAGGGTAGGCGTGGCGGGCATGTCGGCATTGTAGATCCACGCCATGCCCGCGTGGGGCCGTGGCGAAGCGTGCAACGGCACCCCGCATGGGCCGGACCTAGCGCAGCTCGAGCACTTCCAGCGAACCGATCACCAGGGCGCGCATGCCCTGTTTGAACTCGGTGATCACCTGGCCCTGTTCGTCGTCGGCAATCCCGTAGACCGTATCGGCACCGGCGATGCAGTAGAACGCGATCGTGGCCAGCAGCCAGCGCGCCTTGTCCAGCGGAAGACCGAACACCTCGGCGACATGGGCCTGGTGCGAGGCGATCTTCTCCAGCATCGGCGTGGTCGCCACCGATCGCCGCAGCAGGTACGGCGGCAGCCCGGGGTGCGCCTTCACCACCTCGCACAGCGATTCGACGAAACCCATCAGATAGCGTTCCAGCCCACCGGGCACGTCGGCCGAGGCACGCGGAATCTGCCAGCGCTGGAACACGGTATCGGCCACCAGCCGCTTCAGCGCCTCCAGGTTGGCCACGCGCTTGTAGAGCGCCGCCTGGGTCACCGCCAGTTCGGCGGCCACGTTGGCCATGGTCAGGTGCGGCAGGCCCAGCCGGATGCCGATGTCGGCCAGGCGCTCGGGGGTGATGGTGGGTGGGCGGCCGCGGGCCGGCAGCGGGGTCTCGGGTGGTGTGTTCATACCGTAACGAGGGTGCCAGCAAAAGGACCCTCTTGTCCGCTTCGTGTTATTTAGTTTATTGTAATCAACTAATTCGGGATGCATCGGGTTCGCCACCACGCTGCCATCCCGGATCGAGCCCGTTGCTCTCTCCCCGCCAGGTCCCCACCCAGCCGACAACCCTGCGCTGCGCCCTCCCCCGTGCTTGCCGTCGGCAGCGCGCCAGGCGCGTGCGCACCTGCGATTCACAGGAACCTGGCATGACCGTGTACCCCTCCTCTTCTCCGCAGCCTTGTCGTGCCGCCGCATCGTGCGGCCTGATGGCTCCGCCGGGCATGGCCCGGCGCTACCGGGTGTCTGCCCTGGCACTGGGGCTGCTGGCTTCGTTCGCCGCGCTCGCCGAATCGGCGCCGTCCACGCTGCCCTCGGTGCAGGTGCAGGAACAGCGCCGGGTGACCGGCGACTATGCCGGCGGCCAGGTGGCCTCCGGCAGCCGGGTCGGCCTGCTCGGCGACAAGGACTTCATGGACACGCCGTTCAGTACGGTCAGCTACACCGAAGCCTTCATCCGCGATCGCCAGGCCAAGGACCTCACCGACGTCATCGCCGCCACCGACCCCACGGTGTTCAGCAACGGCGTCACCGGCGCCTGGAGCGAGAACTACGCCATCCGCGGCTTTGCCTCCAGCACCAGCGATACCACGTTCAATGGGCTGAGCGGCATGGCGCCGTACTACCGCACCTCGCCGGAGATGTTCGAGCGCATCGAAGTGCTGAAGGGCCCGTCCGCGCTGCTCAACGGCATGCCGCCGGGCGGCTCGGTCGGTGGCAGCGTCAACCTGGTACCCAAGCGTGCCGGCGAGCAGCCGTTGCTGCGGGTCAGCGCCAACTTCGCCTCCGATGCGCAGTTCGGCACCCATGTGGATGTGGGCCGCCGTCTGGGCGCCGACAAGCAGTTTGGCATCCGCTTCAACGGCGCTTACCGTGATGGCGACGGCGCGGTGGGCAGGCAGAGCAAGAAGGTGCAGCTGGGCTCGCTGGCGCTGGATTGGCGCGGCGCGCGCGCCCGCCTGTCCGCCGATCTGTACAGCGCCGACGACCGCGTCGATGGCCCGGCCCGTGGTGTCGGCCTGGCACCGGGCGTGGCCATCCCGCGGCCGCCGCGTGGCGACACGCTGATCAACCCGGATTGGGCCTACGTGGACAGCCAGGACAAGGGCGCGATGCTGCGCGGCGAGCTGGACATCAACGATCACCTGATGGCCTACCTGGCCTATGGCACCAGCAGGACCGACTACCGCTACAACGGCTCGATCAGTGCGCAGATCCTCAACCCGGCCGGTGACTTCACCACGGTGATGGGCCAGCTGGCCTTCGACATCAAGAAGCAGTCCGGTGACGCCGGCCTGCGCGGCAGCTTCCGTACCGGCAGCGTCGGCCACCAGTGGGCCGCCAACATGACCCACTACCAGCACACCCAGAATGAGTACGGCCGCCGCAGCGTGCCGGGCTGGGACTGGACCACCAACCTGTACAACCCGGTGTGGGGCCCGGCCGCGCCGTTCGTGGCGCCGCATATCTCGCACACCGAGCTGCGGCTGGACAGCCTCGGCGTGGCCGACACGCTCTCCTTTGCCGATGACCGCGTGCAGCTGACGCTGGGCGTGCGCCGCCAGCAGGTGGTCAGCCAGACCTTCAACGTGGCCAGCGGTGCACGCACCTCGCGCTATGACGAGAGCGCCACCACCCCGGCAGCGGCCCTGCTGATGAGGGCCACCGACGCGATCTCGGTCTACACCAACTACATCGAAGGCCTCAGCCAGGGCGCCACCGCGCCGATGACCGCCGCCAATGCCGGTGATGTGTTCGCACCGTTCCGCACCAAGCAGAAGGAGCTGGGCCTGAAGCTGGACCTGGGCCGCTTCGCGCACACCTTCAGCGTGTACGAGATCAAGCGGCCGAGCAGCTACACCGACCCGGTCACGAATATCTTCTCGTTCGGTGGCGAACAGCGGAACCGCGGCGTGGAATGGGGCTTCTTCGGTTCACCCCTGGACGGCGTGCGCCTGCTCGGTGGCGTGGCCTACGTGCAGCCCAAGCTGACCCGCACCGCAGGTGGCGTGAATGAAGGCCGAATCGCTACCGCCGTTGCGCAGCGCCAGGCGAAGCTGGGCGTTGAATGGGATGTGCCCGCGCTGGAAGGATTGACCCTGACCGGCAATGCCACCGCGATGTCGAAGCAGTACATCAGTGCCGACAACAGTCTGTCGGTGCCTGGGCGTACGTTGTTTGATGTGGGTGCGCGCTACAGCACCACGGTGGCGGGCCGGCCGCTTGCCCTGAGAGCGAGCGTGAACAACGTGACCAACAAGGCGTACTGGGGCATGCCGCTGCTGTCCAGCCTGGCGTTGGGTGCGCCGAGGACGGTGTCGTTGTCGGCGACGATGGACTTCTGACGGTTCACGATGACTCCATGACAGTCTGGCCCGGCGAATGTCGGGCCAGCTGCTGGAACCCGGCGCTTCAACAGGCGCGAACGCCCAGCAACTCGTCCAGCATGAGAAAGCGACTGCGACGGCTGAGCAGACGGTCCAGGAAGATGCCGATCCCCGAGCCGCCCATGCCGTAGTCATTGCAGATCCGGTAGTGCGCCGGTCCAGCGAATGCGACACCGCCCTCACAGTCGAGTGCGTGCGGCAGGATCGCCTCGGCTTGGTAGTACGCCGCATTGCTGAAGCGCTCGTCCTGCAGCAAGCAGGCCAGGTCCAGCAGGTACTCGCCGAACCCGGCATTGCCGCTGTCCTGCCAGATCTTGTTGGTGATCCGCGGACGCACGGAATGTGCGCAGTCCAGCGCAACATCACGGAACCGCTCGGTGCCTGTGGCGACGTAATGGCGCAGGCATGCCATGCCGACGCCTGCCGAGCCAAAGCGGGTGTGCGGGCTCGCCGGCGCCCCGGCGGCGCCTTCAACATGCGTCGGCCAGACCAGTCTGCCTGCAATGCGAAGACCATGGGCGATATCGAAATCCAACGCCTCGGCCGCGGCCGCAAGGTAACGTCTGTCCCCGGTCGCCTTGCCGAGATAGGTCAGGAACAGTGCGATGCCGCTTTGCCCGTCTCCCAGCCCCAGGCCCGTGCGGTCGCCGGCTTTCCAGTAGCGGCCCTGTGGGGCGCGTTGCCCGGCCGCCAGCAGCGTGTCACCGATCCGCGCCGCCACGGCGAGATGGGTCGGATCGCCCAGACCCCGCCAGGCATGCAGGTTCAACAGTCCCACTCCGGCTGCACCAAAGTACAGCCCGGGCAGCAGGAGCGCAGATGCGTCCTCATTGACCTCATCCAGCAGGCGATGCGCCGCCTCGTGCCGGCCCGCGCACATCAGCAGCAATGCGACACCACCACGACCGGAATACAGCCCCGAGGGGCAGCGCTGCGGCGTGGCTGCATTCTCGATCCAGTCAAGCACCCCCGGGGCCAGCATGCCGTGGCGGCGCAGCAGGAAGAACGCAACACCGGTCGCTCCAAACTGCAGCGATACCGGATTGGTCATGAACATCTGCAGCCCGGCAGGCCACAGCCGGTCGGCGCGCGACAGGTCACAGGTGGATGAAAGGTAGCGCTCATAGCCTTCAAGCACAGCCGCAATCCGCGTTTCGGTCTGCGCGGCGGCCGGCGGTGCCGCGAGCAGCTCTGACCGTGTCGGGAACATCAACACGCCTGACTGCGGAGAGGATGCCGTACGCAGGTGCCGCAGTGCACGGCCAATGTCCCAGCGCCGGTCGGGATCCTGATGCGTCAGTCCTACCACGATATCGTGCAGATCCATCGGCAGACCCAGATCGCCCAGCACCTGCTTGAATTTGTGCTCCAGCAGCGCGTCACGGGACAGGTCCAGCCCGGACGCACAGAAGGTGATCATGTCGAAGATCAGCGCACCCAATGCATGGTGATCTTCCTGCACGGTCGGGCGCTGCGCCTGCAGCTGCTCCTGCGATGCGTAGCCGGGTGTCCAGCCCTTCGCCCAGTGAGAATCCCGGCCGATCTCGTGTGCGAACTCGAGATCGATGAACTTCACCTCGCCGGCAGCGGTGAACATGACGTTGCTGCGGGTCAGATCACGCAGCACCACGCCATGCTCGTGCACCACCTGCAACGCCTCGGCGATCTGGCTGATTCTGCGGCGGATACGCTCGAATCCGTCGCAGGCACGTTGCTCATCCTCGGCGAAGTAGAACGCCATCGCGCTGTCCCAAAGCGAGATCGCATCCAGTTGCTCCTGCACCAGGAACCAGTTGTTCCATTCCTTGAACAGTTCCACGAACACCGGCACCAGGCCGGTTGCCGACAGCTTCTGCAGAATCCTGGCCTCGCGCTTGATGCCATTGACCATGCCATTGGCCAGCTCGGTGCCATCCGCATCCGAGAAGCCGCGCACCTCCCGGATGACCACGCTCTGCCCGGTCGTGGTATCGCGCCCACGATAGATGCCACCGGTGCCGTTGAATTTCAGTACACCCTGGACCTGATAGCGACCATTGAGAACGATGGGGCCTGCCGGCGTCGGCGCTGCGTCAGCGGCAGCGACTGGATCGACGACCCCGGGGGGCAGCCGGAAGCTGGTACCACGTACATCCTCGTGCCAGGTACCGTCGGCCAGCAGGTAGCCCTGCTGCAGGCTGCCGTAGGGATCAGGCCGCGAAACACCCGCGTGAGCCCCGTACCGGTAGTAGACGACAGTGCTGTCACGGTATGCACGATCGGTCAGGACATGAGGCCCAGAAAGACCTTGCGTCACCTGGTATAGGCGCTCGAGAAGTTCCTGGAACTGTTGCGGTCCCCGCGGATAGATCGTGATGAACTTTCCAGCCTGGAAACGCGACCATCCCTTTCCCAGAGAGAGTCCAAGCATGAAGGGATCCGAACAGAACTTGAAGGAAACACCGGCTTCAACGACGACCGGCATCATCACGGCCAATGTCTGTTCGGCATTCTCCGGAATGCAGGAAAGATGGATCTTCCATCCATGCGGAAGGGCGACATCCTGTGGGGGTCGGCAGAAGGTCCAGAACCCGCGCGGTTGCACTCCCCATCCAGGCGGCAGGCAGCTGCGGACAACCGCCCCGTACTCGTCGCTGGGTGCGTAACGATCCGGGGACTCGAAATGCACACTGTCAACCAGCGTGTACAGGCGCGCGGTCACGTCACTCACTGCCAACCTCCTTGTCGAACGGCTACATACACTCCGTACGCGTGGTCCGCAGTCAATCTGCACCGCCCACCCAGGTGGACGGTGCAGAAACTCCTGCGCCGCGAAACCCTGCCTCCAACGCGACAGCCCGTGCCCCGTGGCAGTCAGGATCGGCCGGCTCCCAGTGGCTTACGCCTTGTCGGAGCCTTCATCGATGCCCAGTCCCGAGCTGTACCAGGACAGGCAGATCACACACTCAGGTTCAGCTTCCAGCGACTCGATTTCCAGCGACTGCAGGGCAAGTACGTTGTTCATTCTTCACTTCCTTATTTTGTTGGGAGATGAACACTGCTGAACACGGCGTCATAATCGATCCTTACTAACGCCGCTTGAAACTTATAAGCGCCCCTCCAATTGCTGTCAAACGCGGACGCAGCAATCAGATACGCTCATTCCTGCCAACGGTGGCCCGTCCAGCTGCTTCAATTGAGCATCCACGCGAACACCGCCAGCACCGCCAGATGCCCCACGTAGTACCCGTAGAACCCCCACCGCCAGCGCGGCAGTTGCCAGGTCACCCGCGCCGCCAGCAGCACTACCGGAATGGCCAGCAGTGCCCAGCCGTTGTGGTTGACCCAGCACACCGCTGCGAGCCCAACCAGCAACAGCCACCACGCCCGGTGCCGGATTGCGATCCAAGCCAGCAGAACGCTGCCCACACCGGCCCACTGGTAGTCAACGAACATCGGCAGCACGCCCGCGGCCAGCAACAGCTGCACGGACCGATTGTTCGCCAACGCGTGCACAGCCACCGCGGCCAGGGCGAAAGTCAGCAGGATGTTGAGCGGCAGCCAGAAACCAAAAGCGAATGCGTGCAGTGGCTGAGCAATCAGCCCCCATAGCGCGAGCCGGCGCATCGACTTGTGCAGGTCGGCGCCGGGTTCGGCCAGATTGCAGGCCATCACCAGTGCGAACAGCGGGAAAGCGATGCGACCCAGCTCGCTGATCACCGGCACGTAGCCATCGAACGCCACCTTGGCCACGTGGTCGCCGGTCATGGCCAGCAGTGCGATCCACTTCAACAGCTCCCGCGCGCCGCTGCCAAGGGTGAGGTTGAACGTGTACATCCCGGTCGTGGTCGCTTGCATCGCGGAAGCTTATGCGCATCGGCCAGCCCATTTCCAGCGCTGGGAATGCGTGTGCGGCTGCAGGTCCCTGGCCGCAGCGCTATGCTGGCCGCCCCCGCTTGTGAGACACGCCCCATGCGCACCCTGTATCCCGCCATCGAGCCCTACCGCGAGTTCACCCTGCCGGTGAGCGATCTGCACACCCTGCACATCGAGGAATGCGGCACGCCCGACGGGATTCCGGTGGTGTATCTGCATGGCGGGCCGGGTGCGGGTATTTCCCCCACCCATCGCCGCTTCTTCGACCCGGCGCGCTACCACATCGTCTTGATCGACCAGCGTGGCAGTGGGCGCTCCACGCCGTTCGGCGAGCTGCGCGACAACACCACGCAGGACCTGGTAGCCGACATCGAGAAGGTGCGCGAACACCTCGGCATCGAGCGTTGGCTGGTCTATGGCGGTTCGTGGGGCTCGACCCTGTCGCTGGCCTACGCGCAGGCACATCCCGAGCGTGCCACCGGCCTGATCGTACGTGGCGTGTTCCTTGGCCGCGAGATGGAGAACCGATGGTTCGCGGAAACCAACGGCGGTGCACGCTGGATCTTCCCGGAGCGTTGGGATCGCTATGAGGCCTACATTCCAGAAGCCGAGCGTGGCGACATGATCGCGGCCTACTGGACGCGCATGGACAGCACCGATGAGGCCACCCGCATCGAAGCCGCGCAGGCCTGGCTGGGCTGGGAGGACAATGCGGCGACCCTGAAGCACGACGTGGATGCCGTTTCCACGGATGATCCGCTGGACACGCTGGCCAAGGCCCGCATCGAAGCGCACTACTTCCGCAACGGTATCTTCCTGGAACCGGACCAGCTGTTGCGCGACATCGACCGCATCCGCCACCTGCCCGGCGTGATCGTGCAAGGGCGCTACGACATCATCTGCCCGCCGCGCAGCGCCTGGGACCTGGCCAAGGCGTGGCCGGAAGCCAGGCTGGAGATGGTGACCTCGGGGCACAGCGCGAACGAGCCGGCGACGGTGGATGCGCTGGTGCGCGCCACGGACGCGTTTGCTGACGGGCATTCCAGCGATCGAAGGTAGAGTCGACTGTCAGTCGGCTGCTCTCGGCGGGAAACCGAGAACCCCGCGCTGCGCGCGATAGTCGACTAACCGTCGGCTCTCCCCAGCCGCCTCCGCGCAGCCGCCTCTGCGCCGTCGATCACGGCAGCCCGGTGAATGGCGGCCCACCGCCACCGGCCAGGCAGGCGCATTCTTCGCAGCTCGCTTACAGGTAGGCGCCGATGATCCGGCCGTGGCCACGGACACCCCTGGCCTACCTCCCTGCTTCTGGAGCCTGCCATGACCGGTGTTCGCTATCTCCCCGTCGCTCTCGCACTTTGCGCGGGCCTGCTTCTCGGTGCGTGTTCCAGGACCCAGGAAGCCAGCAAGGCCACCGCGACCGAGGACGTAACCGAAGTGAAGTTGATTCCAGCCTATGAGTCGCTGGACAAGGACAAGGACGGCATCGTCACCCTCGCCGAAGTCGATGCGGTTGCGCCGGACTGGGCAGAACGAATGCACGCCTGCGACACCGACCACGACAAGACGCTTACACGCGGCGAATATGACGTCTGCAAGCAGACCACGCCGGCCGCCCATTGATCCGCACCTTGGCACATCGCCGGGCCTGGCTATACCAAGGTATAGCCGAGCTAACCCACGAGCCTCTAGGACTACCCCATTCAGGGGCGGACAATAGCGCCACTGGCCAGGGCAACCCTGGCTGGCTCCCTCCCTTCATGGAGACGCAGATGGACCCCGACCCTGCCGGGCGCCCCGCGCCCCGTATGCCCGCCTGTTGCCTGTTCCTGGCGCCTGCCCGCCGGTCCCTGCCTGCCTGAGTGACGGGGGATCGCCAGGCGCCGCCTGCCTGGAGATCACCCCCATGTCCTACAAGATCCTCTACATCACCCTGCGTCGCCTGATCGGCGAGCGCGATGTCGCCGCCCTGCGCAGCCACCTGCTGCAGCACGGCCCCGTGGTTTTCGCCCGTTCGCTGTCGCTCGGTTCGCCGCGCGTGGTCGCCGACGCACTGTCGCTGCTGCCGATCAGCGAACGCATCAACGTGCTGCGCCATCTGCCCTACCCCCTTCGCGATGCGATGAAGCCGCTGTGCATCGGTGGCAGCCAGCGCCTGCGTATGCAGCCGTGGTCACCGGCGGTGCTGGCGTTGCGCCACGCCTGATCCGTTGCATCCGTTCCGTTCGTGTTCCGGCCGCGGCCGGCTCTGACATTCAAGGAGTTCCCATGAGCCTGCTCAACGCCTGGTTCAATGCCTTCCTGCGCAGCCGTCGCGCAGGCAACCTGTTCGGCCGTCGCGCCATGCCCGAAGCCGGCTTCGGCCCGGGCAGCGCCGACGTCGCACCGTTCGCGCTCACCACCGGCCTGGTCACCCTGTCGCAGCTGGACGAGCCGCGCCTGCTGGCCGCGCTCGACTCGCATGCCGATGGCCTCAGCCCACACGAAGCCGAGGCGCGGCTGGCCACGCTCGGCCCCAACGAGGTGGACCACGAAAAGCCGCTGCCGTGGTGGCGGCACCTGTGGCAGTGCTACCGCAACCCGTTCAACCTGCTGCTGACCGTCCTGGCGGCGGTGTCCTGGCTGACCGAGGATGCCAAGGCCACCGTGGTGATCGGCGCGATGGTGCTGCTGTCCACCCTCATCCGCTTCGTCCAGGAAGGCCGCTCCAACCGTGCGGCCGAGCGACTGAAGGCGCTGGTCGGCAACACCGCGCGGGTGCTGCGTCGCAACCCCGGCACCGAGGCCGCCGAGGTGGCCGACCAGTACTTCGGCGCGCACCTGCACAGCCGGCGCCCGGCGCGCCTGCTGGACCTGCCGATCCGCGAACTGGTTCCCGGCGACCACATCGTACTGTCGGCCGGCGACATGATTCCCGCCGACTGCCGCGTACTGAGTGCAAAGGATCTGTTCGTGGCGCAGGCGGCGATGACCGGCGAATCGCTGCCGGTGGAGAAGTTCGCGCACCCGGGCGATGGCCTGGCTGGCCTGCTGGAACAGCACAACCTGCTGTTCATGGGCACCAATGTCGTGTCCGGTACTGCCAGCGCCATCGTGCTGGCCACCGGCAACCAGACCTACTTCGGCACGCTGGCCCAGCGCAGCACCGCCACCGACCGTGCACCGACCGCGTTCCAGGCCGGCGTCAACAGTGTCAGCTGGCTGCTGATCCGCTTCGCGCTGGTGATGGTGCCGTTCGTGCTGCTGGTCAATGGCTGGACCAAGGGCGACTGGACCGAGGCCTTCCTATTCGCGCTGTCGGTGGCGGTGGGGCTGACCCCGGAGATGCTGCCGATGATCGTCACTTCCACGCTGGCCAAGGGCGCAGTGCTGCTGTCGCGGCGCAAGGTCATCGTCAAGCGGCTGGACGCGATCCAGAACTTCGGGGCCATGGAGGTGCTGTGCACCGACAAGACCGGCACCCTCACCCAGGACCGCATTGCACTGGAGCGGCACACCGACGTGTTCGGCAACGACTCGGAGGATGTGCTGGCCTTTGCCTACCTCAACAGCCACTTCCAGACCGGGCTGATCAACCTGCTCGACCGTGCGGTGTTAGAGCACGTGGAGCTGCAGAGCTCGCTGCGCCTGTCACAGGACTACCGCAAGGTCGATGAGATCCCGTTCGACTTCGAGCGCCGGCGCATGTCGGTGGTGGTTTCCGAACGCGAGGACCACCACGAACTGATCTGCAAGGGGGCGGTGGAAGAGATGCTGGCGGTGTGCAGCAGTGTGCGCGAGAACGGCCAGGACATGCCGCTGGACGCGCATCGGCTGGCACGCGTGCGGCAGACCACCGAGGAACTGAACGAACAGGGCCTGCGCGTGGTGGCGGTGGCGATGAAGGAGACCGCCGCCAGCCAGACCGTGTATTCGCAGGCCGATGAGTGCGGCCTGACCCTGCTCGGCTACGTAGCCTTCCTCGACCCGCCGAAGGAATCGGCTGCGCAGGCACTGCAGGCGCTGGCCGCGCATGGCGTGGAGGTGAAGGTATTCACCGGTGACAACGAACTGGTCACCGCCCGCGTCTGCGCCCAGGTCGGCCTGCCGGCCGACACCATCCTGACCGGACCGCAGATCGAGAACATGGGCGACGCAGCGCTGTCGCGTGCGCTGCGCGAGCATCGCGTGTTCGCCCGCCTCACGCCGCTGCACAAGGAACGACTGGTGCGCGGGCTGCGCGCGCAGGGCAAGGTGGTCGGTTTCCTCGGCGATGGCATCAACGATGCCCCTGCGCTGCGTGCGGCGGACATCGGCATCAGCGTGGACAGTGCCGTGGACATCGCCAAGGAAGCGGCCGACATCATCCTGCTGGAAAAGAACCTGATGGTGCTGGAGGAAGGTGTCATCCAGGGCCGGCGCACGTTCAACAACATGCTGAAGTACATCCGCATGACTGCCAGCTCCAACTTCGGCAACGTGTTCTCGGTGCTGGTGGCCTCGGCCTTCCTGCCGTTCCTGCCGATGCTGCCACTGCAGCTGCTGGTACAGAACCTGCTGTACGACATCTCGCAGATCGCCATTCCGTTCGACAACGTGGACGAGGAGCTGGTGCGCAAGCCGCTGAAGTGGAACCCGGCAGACATTGGCCGCTTCATGGTGTTCTTCGGGCCGATCAGCTCGATCTTCGACCTGACCTGCTTCGCCCTGATGTGGTACGTGTTCGACGCGCGCACAGTGGCCGACCAGAGCTTGTTCCAGTCCGGCTGGTTCGTGGTCGGCCTGCTGACCCAGACCCTGATCGTGCACATGATCCGCACGCCGAAACTGCCGTTCCTGCAGAGCATCGCCGCGCCGCCGCTGCTGCTGATGACCGCGGCGATCATGGCCATCGGCGTGATCCTGCCGATGAGTCCGCTGGCCGGCTACTTCAAGCTGCAGGCGCTGCCGCCCGGCTACTGGCCCTTCCTGGTGGCGATCCTGTTCGGCTATGCGGCGCTGACCACCGCGCTGAAGACGTTCTACATCCGTCGCTACGGCTGGCAGTAACCGCCCGCCCCCTGCCCAGGAACAACTGCATGTTCGACATCCATCCCAACCTGCCGGCGTTCAACGCCGGCGCCAGCCTCAGCACGTTCATCAGCCTGTCGGTGGCGTTCGTGCTGGGCGCCGGCATCGGCCTGGAACGGCAGCTGCGCCAGCGCACCGCCGGCCTGCGCACCAACACGCTGGTCGCCGTGGGTGCAGCCGTGTTCGTCGACCTGGCCGTGCGCTTCCACGATCTGTATGGCGGGCCACCCTCGCCGCTGCACGTGGTGGCCTATGTGATCTCCGGTGTCGGCTTTCTCGGCGCCGGCGTCATCATGAAGGACGGCGCGCAGGTGTCCGGACTGAACACCGCCGCCACGCTGTGGGGGTCGGCCGCCGTCGGCGCCTGCGCCGGCATCAAGCTGCTGCCCGAAGCGCTGCTGGCGGCGCTGTTCGTGCTCGCGGCCAACACGCTGCTGCGGCCGGTGGTGAACCGCATCCAGCGGCAGCCGCTGCCGGAGGCGTTCAGCGAAGCGACCTATGCGATCAACGTGGTCTGCCAGCGTGAGCAACAGGCCGAGGTCCTGGACCGGCTGCTGTTGCTGCTGGAGCAGGCGCAGTATCCGGTGCGGGCGGTGGACCAGCACCCGTTCGGCGAGCGCGACGTGGAGATCGAGGCCGTGCTGTACGCCACCACCGTCGATGCCGCTGAACTGGATGCCGTGCTGGCGACGCTGGCCGCTACGCCGGGCGTACTGCAGGGGTTCTGGAACGCCAGCCTGGAAGAATAGGTAGCGCGGGGCCATGCCCCGCGAGCGCGCAGCGCGGAGCCGGACGCATTCCGCCGGGCGTGGCCCGGCGCAACCGGAACCCAGGGTCACCTTTGCTATTCTTCCATCCCACGCCAGGGAGCCGTCCCGATGCCATCGCTGTCACCCCGCCGCCCGCTGGTGCTGCTGGTCCTGATCGTCGTGATGGCGGCGATCTTCCTGCTCGACACCGTCACCGACTACGCCGTGGCTGCTGCATGCTTCTACGCGGCGGTGATCCTCGCCGCGTCGCGGGTGATGGGCGCGAGCGGGCTGATCAGCCTGGCCATCGCCTGCATCGCACTCACCGCCCTGAGCTTCTTCCTCACCCGCTTCGGCACCTACCGCATCGGCCTGGTCAATTCGGTCATCGGCATGCTGGTGATCGGCATCACCACCTACCTTGCGTTGAAGATGGAAGCGGCCAAGGCCGCGGTGCAGGAAGCACAGGGCCGGTTGCTGCGGGTGGCGCGCGCATCGACCGTGGGCGAGCTGACCACCTCCATTGCACATGAAGTGAACCAGCCGCTGGCGGCGATCGCCAGCAGCGCCGAAGCCTGCCAGCGCTGGCTGGCACAGGACCCACCGAACGTGGACAAGGCCTGGCAGACCGTGGCCCGCATCCTGGCCGATGCGCATCGTGCCGGTGACGTGATCGCCCGTATTCGTGGCCTGACCCAGGGTGCCGCACCGGAACGGCGCGCCTTCGACCTGAACCAGGCGGTGGAGGAAATGCTGGCGCTGTCGCGCAGCGAGCTGGACCAGCACGGCGTGGCCGTGGCCCTGCTGCTCGATGCCGACCTGCCGTTGGTGCAGGCCGATCGGGTGCAGGTGCAGCAGGTGATCGGTAACCTGATCCTCAATGCGGTGGACGCGATGGAAGCAGTGCCGGCTGCCGACCGCCGCCTGTCCCTGTTGACGCAACGCGACGGACAGCGGATCAGCCTCAGCGTGCGCGACCGCGGTGTCGGCCTGCCAATCGATCATCCTGAGCGCGTGTTCGATGCGTTCTGGACCACCAAGTCACACGGGCTGGGTCTCGGTCTCAGCCTGAGCCGTTCGATGATCGAGGCCAACGAAGGCAGGATCCGAGCCGAGCGCCCGAGCGGCGGAGGTGCCTGCTTTGTGTTTGACCTGCCCATCGCCACGGAACCTCCTCATGCGTAAGCCCGCTGCACCGGCCGCCGATCCAGCGCCCATCGTCTATGTGATCGACGACGATCCGTCGGTGCGCGCCGCGCTGGAAGACCTGCTCGCTTCGATGGGCCTGCAGGTACGGGCGTTCGCCTCCACCCAGGCATTCCTCGAGCACGAACTGGAAGATGCACCGGCCTGCCTGGTGCTGGATGTGCGCATGCCCGGCCAGAGTGGGCTGGAGTTCCATCGCACGATGGGCAGCCACGGCCTGCAGCTGCCGGTGGTGTTCATCACCGGCCACGGTGACATCGCGATGGGCGTCAACGCGATCAAGGACGGCGCGATCGAGTTCCTGACCAAGCCGTTCCGTGACCAGGAACTGCTGGATGCGATCCACAAGGGCATCGACATCGACCGCCAGCGCCGCCGTGACGGCGAGGCACTCGATGCCCTGCAGCAGCGCTGGAACACCCTCAACGCCGGTGAGCGCGAGGTGGTCGACGGGGTGGTGCGTGGACGCCTCAACAAGCAGATCGCTGGCGATCTGGGCGTCAGCGAGATCACCGTGAAGGTGCGCCGCGCGCAGGTGATGCGCAAGATGGGCGCGCGTACGCTGGTCGACCTGGTGCGCATGTACGACCGCTTGCAGGCAGGTACCCCATGAGCGTGCATGTCGCACTGCTGCGGGCAGTCAATGTCGGCGGTACCGGCAAGCTGCCGATGGTTGAACTGGTGGCGATGTGCGAAGACGCCGGCTTCACCGACGTCCGCACCTATATCGCAAGCGGCAACGTGGTGTTCCGCAGCGGACTTGGCGAAGCCGGCGTGCGGAAAGCCCTTGGCCAACGGCTGCAGGCCTATGCCGGAAAACCGGTGGGCGTATTGGTGCGCTCGGCAGCCGAGATCGCGGCGGTTGCCGCCGGCAATCCGTTCCCGCACGCCGCCGGCAATCGCGTGGTCGCGCTGTTCGTGGATGAGGCACTGCCCGCCGATCCCCTGACCGGGGTGACCGGCCTGCGCGATGAGCAGCTGGCGCGGGGTACCCGCGAGATCTTCGTCCACTATGGCGACGGCATGGCCGACTCACGCCTGCGGATTCCCTATGCCCAGCAAGGCACCGCCCGCAACCTCAACACGGTCGGCAAGCTTGCGGCAATGGCCGCCGCACTCGGCCAGGTCACCGCAGACGGTAGAGGGAGACGGTAGAGGGCCGATCAGGCACGTTGCAGGCGGTGCTTCAACCGCGTATCCATCAGTCCCACCGCCAGCAGCACCGCACTGGTCACCCAGCCGGCGGCCAGCAGGTGGGTCTGCGGCAGCAGCACACCCAGCACGCCCAGCGCCACCGCACCGACCAGGTGCGAGTACGGTGCGCGCCCGTACACCACCCGCTTGTACAGCGCGCTGCCCAGCAGGTAGATCAACGGGCCGGCCACCAGCACCGCCGCATATACAGGCGTCACCGCAGCGTGCGGGTGGTCCATGACCAGATCATTGCCCACGGCGGTGGCGATGATCCCGGCGATCAGCAACGCATGCACATAGTGGAAGTTGGCCCCCATCCGGCCCGGGTCTTCGGCATGGCTGATGGCCTCGGTGGCGTCGCGGCTGGAGATGCCGAAGTACAGCCACCACATGGCAATGGTGCCGATAAAGGTGGCCAGCACCGCCGATACCACCGCACCACTCCACTGCTCGACCTCGCTGAGCACGCCACCGGTCGCCAGCAGCGTCTCGCCCAGTGCGACGATGACGAACAGCTGGCAGCGCTCGGCCAGGTGCCCGCCCTCGATGGTCCACTCGCGGGTGTGCGAACGGCCCAGTCCCGGGAATGCGAAGCCGAACATCGGCGAGACGTACTCGCAGGCCACCGCCACCGCCCACAGCGCCAACCGCGTATTGCCCTCGGCTGCCGCACCTGCCAACCAGAAGCAGGCCGATACGCTCACCCAGGCCAGCATGCGGCGGAAGTTCGGCGCCAGCGGATGCGTGCGGCCGACCTCGAACAAGACGAAGGCGGTACGCCCGACCTGCATGGTGGCGTAGGCGCCGGCGAACACCCATGCGCGGTTGGCGAAGGCCTCGGGAATGGACGACGACATCAGCAGGGCCAACAGCATGGTGGCAAACAGCAGGCCACGGATGCGCGGTGCCTCCGGATCGAACCAGTTGCTGACCCAGCAGGCGTACTGCCAGCCCAGCCAGACCGCGAACCACACCACCAGGGTCTGCAGCACGCCGGCCAGGTCCAGGTGGTGCAGCAGGTGGTGGCTGAGCTGGGTGACCGCGAACACGTAGACCAGGTCGAAGAACAGCTCTTCGTAGGTCACGCGGGCGTGGTGGCCATCGCGCCGGCGCAGGGCCGGCAATCGCAGTCGAGTACTCATGGCTTTCCTTCAGCGCGCCAGGCGCCAGTACAGCAGACCGGCCAGCAGGGCCGGCACCGCGAACACCAGCAGCAGGATCGGCAGTTCTTCGCGTATCCCGTAGCCGGCCTTGCTCACGCCCACCCACAGGTTGGCCACCGTCACCAGCAGCCAGGTGGCAATGAACGCGATCAGGGCCGTGGGCAGCTGTGAGGTGCCTACGCTCCACAGCCGTCCGAACAACAGGAACACCCCCAGCAGCACAATGCCGCCCGCCATCACCAGAAGCACATGCATGGTCCACCTCCTTGAGCCTGCAGGCAGGCTAGCCGTGGACGATTCTGGGCTCCAGCCGATGATCGTGGATTCACTTTCCAGGCGCGGCGAACAATCGCCCTGGCGATCGCGGCATGGCAAACGAGAACCGTTCCCATTAGTATTGGGTCACCGCGCAGGGATGACCTGCCTGCGCCCGCCCCTCACCCTTGCTGCCCGTCCGGATGTCCCAGCCGACACTTCCCCGCCCGCCTGCGCTGCCGCTGGTGTCCTCGCTGGTGCGCCATTACGAGGAACTGGTGGACTATCTGCATCGCCGGTTCCGCTCGCCGGGACTGGCGCGCGAAGTGGTGCACGACGTCTGCGTGCGCCTGCTGGAGCGCCCGGCCGCGAGTGACGCCCGCCACCCGATCGCGCTGCTGCGCAGGATCGCCCACGACGCGGCGGTTGACCGCTGCCGCGCCGAGGACCTGCGCCGGCACTGGGTGGAGCCACGCGCCGAGCTGCCCGAGGGCTGCTGCGAGCGCCCCGGGCCCGAGCAGCGCGCGCAGGGCCAGCAGGCACTGCAGCGGCTGACCGCCAGCATCGAGCGCATGCCCTGCCGACGGCAGCAGGTGTTCGTCCTGCACAAGATCCACGAGCTGCCCCAGGCCGAGGTGGCGCAGCGGATGGGGATCGGCCTGAAGGCGGTGGAACGCCACCTGCGCCTGGCCATGGCCGATTGCCGCCTGCACGGTGCACTGCGGTGAGCGCTGCGCCGCCGGAACCGGGACCTGCGCGGGCACCGCTCGAACCGTCCGCCGAAGACGTGCTTGAGCAGCACCGCGATGCACTCAAGGAGCGCTTCCCGCTGCCAGGCCCGGAACGGCTGCAGCGGCGCCGCGGCGGCCGTGTCGCCACGCGGGTGCTGCCCCTGCTGCTGGTCGCGGCCGGCGGGCTGCTGATGGCCGACCCCGCCTGGCAGGTACGCACCTACCAGACCGCTGTCGGCGAGCGCCGCCAGGTCACCCTGGCAGACGGCAGCCGGGTGCTGCTCGACGCGGGCACCCGCCTGCAGGTCCGGTGCCACCTGCGCTCGCGGCAGGTGCTGCTGGCGCAGGGCCATGCGCGCTTCGACGTGCAGCGCTCGGCGTGGCGCCGCTTCCAGGTCGATGCCGGGCCGGTACGGATCCGCAACTACGGAACGGTGTTCGACGTTGACCGCCAGGGCGACCTGAGCGAAATCACGCTGTGGCGCGGCGCAGTCGGTGTCACCGTGGAGGGCGCGGGCGCCGAGCAGCGGCTGAAACCCGGGCAGCGCCTGCTGGCCCAGCCCGGATCGCTCTCGCCACCGGAAGCCGTGGATCCGGACCGCGCCGACTGGACCACCGGACGCCTGCAGTTCGACCGCATGCCGCTGGCCGAGGTGCTGCGCACGCTGCAGCGCTACCACGATCGCCCGATCGTGCTGGACGACCCCGCACTGGGTGCGTTGCCGGTCTCGGGCGTATTCGATGCCGATCGTGCCGAAACGGCGGTGGCGCTGCTGCCGGAGATACTGCCGGTGCAGGTGCAGCGGGGCACCGACGGCAGCCTGCACCTGCGCGCCCGCGACTGAATCGCGCGCCGAGGGTGGGTTGCGCGCCGTCCCAACCGGCAAGTGCTTGAACCCTTCCGAAGGACCCCCGCATGACCCACCGTGTTCCGCCAGCCGCCCTGCGCCGGCTGGCCCCCACCCTGCTCGCCGCCTGCCTGGGCGCGGCCCTGCCCGCTGCCGCGCAGGCGGCCGCGTCCGCCGCCGTCGAGTTGCACCTGCCGGCCGGCCCGCTGCAGGCCTCGCTCAACACCCTGGCGCGGCAGACCGGCATCCAGCTGCTGTTCGCTGCCGACAGCGTGAGCGGTCGCAGCGCGCCCGCACTGGACGGCCGCTACACGCCGCGCGACGCCCTGCAGCGGCTGCTGGCCGGTCACGGCCTGGCATTGCAGGAGCGCTCAGCGGGTGTCTTCGTGGTGACCGCGGCCGCGGCCGCGCGGCCCAGTGCGCCGGTGCGCCCCGCGGCGTCGGCCCCGTCACCGGCGGCGCCGACGTCGCTGGGCCGCGTCACGGTATCGGCGTCGACCGCGCGCATGCCGCAGGGCGAGACGGCCATGCCCAACACCATCACCGTGCTGACCCACGAGGACATCCAGCAGCAGCTGGCGCTGGGCTCGGACGTCTCGCGCGTGCTGTCCTCGCAGATTCCCGCGTTCGCGCCAGCGCGCGAGAAGATGTCCAACTACGGCGAGAGCATGCGTGGCCGCGGCATCCTGTACATGGTCGATGGCGTCCCGCAATCGACGCCACTGCGCGATGGCTCGCGCGACTCCCACACCATCGATCCGGCGATGATCGAGCGCATCGAGGTCATCCACGGCGCCAACGCACTGCAGGGCATCGGCGGCACCGGTGGCATCGTCAACATCATCACCCGTGCGGCACCGAGCGAACCGGGTGCCTTCCTGCTGGACACCCAGCTCAGCCTGAGCTCCGCGCTGCCCGGCCGCCACGATGACGCCGGCCAGCGCGGCTCGGCCCTGGTCGGCGTGCGCGGCCAGCAGTTCGACCTGGTTGCCGGGCTCGCCCACGAACGCCAGGGCCTGTACTACGACGGCGACGGCCGCGCCATCGGCATCAACGCGCAGGGCGAGCTGATGGACTCGACCGCGACCAACATCTTCGCCAAGGTCGGCTGGACGCTCAGCGGCACGCAGCGCCTGCAGCTGATGGCCAACCGCTACGAACTGCGCGGGCTGGACAACTACGTGCCGGTGGACGGCAACTTCCGCAGCGGCCGCCCGGCCACCTCGGTACCCGGTGACACGCCGCTGGACCCGCCGATGAACCGCTCGCGCTCGCTGACCCTGGACTACAGCCATGCCGACCTGCTCGGCGGCCAGTTCCTGGCCCAGGCGTTCGCGGTGGATTTCGAAGGGCGCTACGGCGCCAGCCAATGGGATCCGTGGGGCAACACCGGTGCCAACGCGGCGTGGGACCAGACCCAGAACGCGTCGGACAAGCGCGGTTTCAAGCTGACCCAGAGCTGGCGCCGCATCGGTTCCTCGACGCTGGATGTGACCCTGGGCCTGGACGGCCTGCGTGACCGCACCCACCAGGTGCTGCTGGCCAGCGGCATGAACTGGGTGCCGCTGACCACCTACCAGAGCCTGTCGCCGCTGCTGCAGCTGCATTGGTGGCCAACCGATCACATCCTGCTGTCCGCGGGCGTGCGTTACGAAAAGGGCGAGCTGGAGGTGGGCGACTACACCACCCTGCCTCGCTACGGGGCGCGCAAGGTGGCCGGTGGCAAGCCGACCATGAGCGAGACCCTGCCCAACTTCGGCGCGGTCTGGTACATCAATGATCGCCTCAATGCCTACGCCTCGTACTCGGAAGGCTACACGGTGGCCGATGTCGGTCGCGTACTGCGTGCGATCAACCGCGACAACCAGCGCGTGGATGCGCTGGTGGACCTGTCGCCGGTGGTCTCGGACAACCGCGAGGTCGGCCTGGAGTACGACGATGGCCGCTTCAGCGGCGACATCGCCTATTACACCTCCGAATCGAAGCTGGGTTCTGTGCTGGTCTACGACGCCGGCATCGATGCCTACAACGTGCAGCGCCAGGCCACCCGCGTGGAAGGCTTCGAAACCAACCTGCGCCTGCGCCTGGGCCAAGGCCGGCTGGGCCTGGGCTATGCGCGCGCCAATGGCCGTTACGATGCCGATGTGGATGGGCGCCTGGACAGCGACCTTGCCGGCGTCAACATCGCCCCCAACCGCCTGACCGCATTCTGGGAACAGGGATGGACGCCGCAGCTGAGCACCCGCCTGCAGGCCAGCCACGCCTTCGACCGCGACTTCGACCTGCGCGGTGCCCCGGTCGCGCAGTTCAAGGGCTACACCACGCTGGACCTGGTCGCGCGCTACACCCTGGACAGGCACGCCTTTACCCTGGGCGTGCAGAACCTGGCCAACCGGCAGTACATCAGCTACTACTCGCAGACCACGCCCTCCAACCCGGGCTACTTCTCCGGGCGTGGCCGGGTGCTGACGCTGGGATGGCAGTACCGCTACTGATGGCGGGTCCGCTCCAGCGCTGCGTGGCGCTGGGGCGTCCTTATGGGAGCCATGAGATCTATGCGCAACGTGATGCAGGAGGCCCATGCTAGTTTCTGGGCCTCCTTCATCCGGTCCCGCGCCATGCGTCCCTTCCTCATCGCCATCGCACTTTCCGCCGCGCTGCAGATGCCCCCGGCACGGGCCGCCGAGGCACCGCTGCCACAACTGCGCGCCTACACCGTGGACGCCTCGTGGCTGCAGCCGATGGCACCGCTGCAGATCGCAGACCACACCTGGCAGATCGGCACCAAGGACCTGACGGCCCTGCTAGTGCAGACCCGCGAGGGTGCCGTGCTGCTGGACGGTGGCATGCCACAGATGGCCGGTCACCTGCTGGACAACATGAAGCTGCGTGGCGTGGCCGCGCAGGACCTGCGCCTGATCCTGCTCAGCCATGCGCATGCCGACCATGCCGGCCCGGTGGCCGCGCTCAAGCGCCGGACCGGTGCGCAGATCGTCACCAATGCCGAATCGGCAGTGCTGCTGGCACGCGGCGGCAGCGACGACCTGCACTTTGGCGACGGCATCACCTATCCGCCGGCCAATGCCGACCGCATCGTCATGGATGGCGAAGTGGTCACGGTGGGCGGCATCGCGTTCACCGCGCACTTCATGCCGGGACATACCCCGGGCAGCACGGCCTGGACCTGGACCGACACCCGCAACGGCACGCCGGTGCGCATCGCCTACGCCGACAGCCTGAGCGCGCCGGGTTACCGGCTGCAGGGCAATGCGCGCTACCCGCGCCTGGTGTCCGACTACCGTCGCAGCTTCGCCACGGTACGTGCCCTGCCCTGCGACCTGCTGCTGACCCCGCACCCGGGTGCCAGCAACTGGGACTATGCCGCCGGCAGCAAGGCAGGCGCCGCCGCGCTGACCTGCAAGGCCTACGCGGACGCGGCCGAACGCAACTTCGACGCCCAGCTGGCCAGGGAAGCGGCCGGGGCGCGCTGAACCGGTGCAGCGGGACGCGCCCGGGGCTGCCGCTCAGGACGCCCGCGACCGGCGCCTGATGACCGCCGACCTGCGCCTCACTCGACCGCCGCTGCCATCGGGCGCATCCGCACCGGGATCGACTTGGCGGCCGGGGTGCCGCTGATGCGGTCGTAGTAGTCCAGCGGCAGCAGGGGATTCAGTTCGGGGTAGTAGCCGGCCAGCGCCCCACGCGGCATCGGGTAGTCGAGTACGGTCAGGCCATCGATGCGCCGGTGCACGCCGTCCGCGCTGATCGTTTCCAGGCTGACCTGCGCTTCCTTCTCCAGGCCGCGCGCCAGCCGGTCCTCGATGTTCATGAACACCACCATGCGGTCGTTGTACACGCCGCGGTAGCGATCGTTGTAGCTGTAGATGGTGGTGTTGTACTGGTCGTGCGAGCGCACCGTGGCCAGGCGCAGCATGTCCGGGTCGTGCACCGGCTCGTTGACGTCCAGGCCGGGCATCACCAGGATGTTGGCCTTGCCAGTGGGCGTGGGCCACACCCGCCGCCGCGGTGGGATATCCAGGTGGAAGCCGTGCGGCTGCTGGATGCGCTCGTTGAAGCCGGTATAGATCTCCGGATACACGGCCGCGATCAGGTCGCGGATCGGGCCGTAGTCATGCTGGTAGCGCGCCCAGTCGACCCGGCTGTGCGGCAGCGTGGCCATCGCCATGCGGCAGACGATCTCCACCTCCGGCAGCACGTCCGTGCTGACCGGCTCGAGCACGCCGCGCGAGGCGGTCACGTTCGACATCGCGTCCTCGATGGTGACGAACTGCTCGCCGGCCGGCGTGACGATGCGTTCCGAGCGCGCCACCACCGGCAGGATCAGGGCATCGCGCCCATGCACCAGATGACCGCGATTGAGCTTGGTCGCGATGCCCACGGTCAGCTCCAGGCCGCGCATGGCCTGATACGCCCGCGGCGTATCGGGCACGGCATGGATGAAGTTGCCGCCCAGGCCGATGAACACCCTGGCACTGCCATCGAGCATGGCCTGGATCGACTCCACCACATGGTGGCCATGGTCGCGCGGCGGGTCGAAACCGAACACCTGCTGCACCCGGTCCAGGTAGGCCGGCCTGGGTTTCTCGTCGATGCCCACGGTGCGGTCGCCCTGCACGTTGGAGTGACCACGGATCGGCCCGATGCCTGCACCGGGCTTGCCGAAATTGCCGCGCAGCAGGAGCAGGTTGGCGACCTGCTGCAGCAGCCGTGAGCCCTGCTGGTGCTGGGTCAGGCCCATGCCATAGCAGATCACCGTGGCCTGCGAGCGGATGTAGATCTCCGCACAGCGCCCGATCTGTTCGCGGCTGATGCCGGAGACGCGCACGATCTCGTCCCAGTCCTGCGCCAGCACATCCTCGCGCAGCGCCTCCAGGCCCACGGTGTGTTCGGCCAGGAAGTCGTGGTCGAGCACACGCTCACCCTGCGCTTCGCGCTCGAACATCACTTTCATCATGCCCTTGATCAGGGCCAGGTCGCCGCCGATGCGGACGTGCACGAACTCGCTGCTGATCTCGGTCGAACCGAAGGTGGCCATCTGCAGCATGTCCTGCGGCTCGGCAAAGCGGATCAGGGCGCGCTCGGGCATCGGATTGACCGCCACGATCGGGATGCCACGCTTGCGCGCCTCGACCAGGTTGCTCATCATCCGCGGCGAATTGGTGCCGGTGTTCTGGCCGATCACGAAGATCGCCTCGGCATGCGCGAAATCGTCCAGCACGATGGTGCCCTTGCCGACCCCGATGGCCGGCGGCAGGCCGCGGCTGGTCGGTTCGTGGCACATGTTGGAGCAGTCCGGGAAATTGTTGGTGCCGAACTCGCGGACGAAGATCGAATACAGGAACGCCGCTTCGTTGGGGGTGCGGCCGGAGGTGTAGAACTCGGCCTGGTGCGGGCTGTCCAGTGCCTGCAGGTGGCGGCCGATCAGGGCGAACGCCTCATCCCAGCTGCAGGGCACGTAGTGGTCAGTGCCCGCGTCATAGCGCATCGGCTCGGTCAGCCGGCCCTGCATCTCCAGCCAGTAATCGGTCTGTGCCATCAACTCGGTGACGGTGTAGCGGGCGAACAGCTCGCGGTCGGCGCGGAACCGGGTGGCTTCCCAGGCCAGCGCCTTGGCGCCGTTCTCGCAGAATTCCAGCTTCCTGCGCTCGTCGGCATCGGGGAACGCACAGCTGGGGCACTTGAAGCCACCGGGCTGGTTCATGGCCAGCAGCGCCTTGGAGCCCTTGCCGATCACGCTCTGCTGCAGCAGCACCTTGGCGGTGGCACCGGCGGCCCCCCAGCCGCCGGCAGGCTGGTGGTAGGGCTGGTAACGCGGCGGCTTGGACTCGGACATGTTCGGGAACCTGGCAGAAGGAACGCGACAACGAACGGTGCACTGCCGGCGGCATGGCAGGGTCCACAGTCAAGCACGGTCGGAGGGCCCGCACCAGAGGCCGGCGCAGATTGCAGCAGAGCGTGTCATGGCAGCGGTTACACCCGCGTCAGTGCCCGGCCACTGCGCTATTCTCGACGCCGCGGGTGCTCCACTGCCCGCGTATTTTCCTTGTCCGGACGCGCTGCATGCCTGATCCCACCCCGCCGCACAGCCCGCCCATCGGCACCGCCCCGCGACCGCTGTGGCGCTGGCGCAGCGGAGGGCAGCAGGCGCAGATCGATGTGGTGGCGGAAGAAGTGCCGGTGGCGATGCGTTACAACGGCGCCGCCTTCGCGGTGATGATGGCCACGCCCTGCGACCTGGAGGATTTCGCGCTGGGTTTCTCGCTCAGCGAAGGCCTGATCCTGCGACCGGCGCAGCTGCTGGCCATCGAGGTGCAGCCGCAGCTGGAAGGTATCGAGCTGAACATGACCGTCGCCGACGACGCGCCCGGCGCGGCGTTGGACCCGGCCGACGGCCGCCTGCTGCCCGGTCGCGGCGGCTGCGGCCTGTGTGGCGCGCGCCAGCTGGAGGACGTGCTGCGGCCGCTGCCGCCGGTGCGCGACCTGCGCCGCCACGATCCGGCCGCGCTACAGCGCGCCTTGGCCAGCCTGGGCCAGCACCAGCCGATGAATGCGGCCAGCGGCTCGACCCACGCCGCTGCCTGGGCCGATGCCAGCGGCCGCATCGGCTGGGTCCGCGAGGATGTCGGGCGCCACAACGCGCTGGACAAGCTGATCGGCGCCCTGCATCACAATGAACACACGATCGAGGGTGGGCTGCTGGTGGTTTCCAGCCGCGCCAGCTACGAAATGGTCAGCAAGGCCGTGCGTGCCGGTGCCAGCGTGCTGGCCGCGGTGTCGGCGCCGACCGCATTGGCGATCGACCTGGCCCGCAGTGCAGGGCTGTGCCTGGTCGGGTTCGCGCGCCAGGGCGGCTTCAATGTGTATACCCACCCCGAGCGGTTGCAGGCGGGCGACGCCACGGGCAGCCCGCCGCGCTGAGCGGAGCGGGCTGCCGCGACACCGCTCAGCGCAATGCCACCTTCGGGAAATCGACCGGCACGTCGAACGCTACGTTGACGTAGTTGGTGAACAGGTTGAGCGCCACGTGGGCGAGGATCTCGACGATCTGCTCATCATCGAAGCCGGCCGCGCGCAGTGCCTGCACATCTTCGTCGCCGATCCGGGCACGCTGCTCGACCACCTTCAGCGCGAACGCGAGCGCCGCTGCGGTGGCCGGGTCGCTGGACTGGCCGCTCTGTGCAGCCGCCATCTGCTCGGCGCTGGCGCCGGCCTTGCGGCCCAGCGCGGTATGTGCGGCCAGGCAGTACCCGCAGGCATTGCGGTTGGCGACGGCCACGGCGATCTGCTCGCCCAGCACGGGCGACAGGCGGCCGCCGGCCAACGCGCCGAACGAACCCCACAGGCTCTGCAGCGCGGCGGGAGAGTTGGCCACGGCGCGGAACATCGCCGGGGTGGCGCCGAAGGCGGCGTGGACCTGACCCAGCAGGGCCTGGCGGTCGGCGGTGGTGGTGGCAGCATCGATCAGGGGGACACGGGACATGAGGGATCTCCTTGGGAAAGCGCCCGGGATTGGACGACCCGCGCAGTCTAGGTAGACTTCATGGACGCATCAGACGAAATAAGCCACATCTATTGTCCATTCGTCCCCACACATGGCCACCGATACCTCCGCACCCGACCGCCTCTCTTCCCTGCTGGAGCGCTTCCGCGTGCAGGCGGCGCTGTTCCACAGCGGGCCGCTGTGCGGACGTCACGTGTTCGAACCCCAGCCCGGGCGCGCATTCCTGCATATCCTCCGCCAGGGCGAGATGGAGGTCCGCCACCCCGCCGGTGGCGTCGCGCTGCCACGGCTGAAGATCACCACGCCCAGCCTGCTGCTGTACCCGCAGCCGCTGCATCATGTGTTCTTCAACGCGCCGCTGGATGGGCCGGACTTCACCTGCGCCACGCTGGATTTCGATGGCGGCGCGCGCAATCCCATCGTGCAGTCGCTGCCGCCGGTGATGGTGGTGCCGTTGTCGGCGATCGGCGAACTGGATGAGACCCTGCACCTGCTGTTTGCCGAGGCCGATCAGCAGCGCTGCGGCTCGCGCCTGCTCACCAACCGCCTGTTCGAGGTGGCATTGATCCAGATCCTGCGCTGGGTGGTGGACCACCCCGATGCCGCCGGCGTCAGCCATGGGCTGATGCGCGGGCTGTCCGATGCGCGCCTGGCCCGTACGCTGGTGGCGATGCACCAGGCGCCGCAGGGCGACTGGACGCTGCCACGCATGGCCGCCACCGCCGGCATGTCGCGCAGCGCGTTTGCGGCGGTGTTCAAGGACGTGATGCAAGCAACGCCGGCCAGTTATCTGCTGGACTGGCGGTTGAGTCTGGCGTGTGCGCAGCTGCGGGCGGGCGTGGCGGTCAAGCAGGTGGCGATCGAGGTGGGATTTGCCGATACCGCGTCGCTGTCCAAGGCCTTCCGCAAGCGGTTGGGGGCCTCGCCGAGGGCGTGGTTGGCCGGTCTTGCATGACGATAAAGGCGCGATGTGCGTGGGCCGACCGGAAGGCAGTCGAGCATGGCTCGACGCTACGGGCGCGGTGACCCATCGTGCTTCGCCAGCAGTCCGGCGATGCGCTCGGCAACACGGGCGCGCACGCCTTCGTCCAGCTGGCCTTCGTACATCGCTTCATAGATCCACAGGCCATCGGCGGCCAGCCGCGCCACGAAATTGTCGAGCGCGGCGCTGTCCTCCCCTGCCCCCGCCTCCGGCGGCAACGGCGCCCAGCGTCGCACCGCCGGGCCCCACGGACGCTCGTCGGCGTCCGGGTCGGCCGATTCCAGCATGAACATCAGCTCGGCACGGGTGGCACTCTGCGCCGACACGCGCACGAAGGTCTGGTAGCGCTCCAGGGCCGTCGCTTCCTCCGCGCGCTTGCCCAGCAGCGCTTCCATCGACGCCTCCCAGGCCTGCACCAGGTGCTCGTCGATGCCGCGCAGCAGCGCCTCGCGCGAGGGGAAGTGGTACAGCAGGCCGCCGCGGGTCAACTGCGCTTCGGCCGCCACCGACTCGAAGGTCACCGCACGCACGCCGTCACGATTGATCACGTTGACGGCGGCGTCGAGGATGCGGTCGCGCTTGCTGGTTCTCATCGCATCATTTTACGCGATCGGCCGCGCCCTCGCGGCTGCCGACGCGGCCACGCAGCAGGCGCGCCAGGATCGTCGCACCCACGGCCAGTACCGCAGTGATCACCAGCAGCACGATCTGGTAGCCACGGTCATACGCGGCCGCCGCCAGCGCGAACCACTCGCCCTGCCCGCTCTCGCGCGCGGCATGCAGCGCCTGGGTGAAGCCTTCGCGGGCAAGCGCGGGCATCCCGGCCGAGACCGGCAGGAACGCGCCGTACATCGCCGCGCTCAGGCTGCCCAGCATCGCCACCGCCAGCAGGCCACCGAACTCATAGGACACCTCTTCCACCGACGAAGCCATGCCCGCGCGGTGCGCCGGTACGTTGTTGAGGATGGCGGTGGACGCCACCGAGATGGCCGCCCCCATGCCAAGGCCGGTGATGGCCATGCCCGCCACCACCCAGCCGAGGCCGTACGGAAAACCGAACGCAATCACCCCGACACCCACGGCGCCGGCGGCCAGGCCACCACAGATCAGCGGACGCAGCCCGACCCGGTGCAGGATGCTGCCGCCCAGCAAGGCACTGGGCAGACTGCCCAGCGCCGCCACCGACACCAGCAGGCCCGCCTGCAGCGGACTGAAGCCGGCCACCAGCTGGAAGCGCTGGGTGGTGATCAGCTGCAGGCCGGCCATCGCGAACAGGGTGAACACCGCCGACAGCGTGCCGGCCAGGAACGCGGGATTGCGGAAGATGGCGAAGTCCAGCAGCGGGTGCGGCAGCTGCCGCTGGCGGCGCGCGAATGCCGCACCGCTGATGACGGCCAGCAGCAGCGCACCGGCGCCCAGCGCATACGACGGCGGTGTGGCGATCAGCGACTTGATCGCCAGCACCAGGCCGGACAGGGCGGCCAGGGCCAGCAACGAGGACGCCAGATCCCAGGGGCGCGAGCTGTCACGCTGGCCTTCCGGCGCCAGCAGCAGGGTCGCCACGAACGCGACCACCACCACCGGCACGTTGATCAGGAACACCGAGCCCCACCAGAAATGCTGCAGCAGCCAGCCGCCGATGATCGGGCCGAGCGCCGCGCCGACGATGGCCACCGAGCCCCAGATCGCGATGGCGATGTTGCGCTCGCGCGCTTCCTGGAAGCTCAGTCCGATCAGGGCCAGCGTGGCCGGCATCATCGCCGCCGCACCGACTGCCAGGAACGCACGCGCGGCGATCAGCTGCGCCGCGCTGGCGGCGAATGCCGCCGCCAGCGAGGCGATGCCGAACACCACCAGGCCGATCAGGAACATGCGCCGATGCCCGATGCGGTCGCCGAGCGTGCCCGCGCCCAGCAGCAGGCCGGCCATCACCAGCGGATAGGCATTGATGATCCACAGCGCCTGGCCGGCGCTGGCCGAGAGTTCCTCGGTCAGGGTGGGCAGTGCGGTGTAGAGCACGGAGTTGTCGAGCGTGACCAGCAGCAGGCCGGCGGCGACGGTGAACAGCAAGGCCCAGCGACGGGCACGCGACAGGGCCGGACTACCGGCCAGCGGATGTGAGGGCGCCATGAGACAGCATCAGGTGCGAGGATGGCTTAACTATACCGGATATCCTGTATAGTTTCAATGACCGAGGGTCAGTGCTCCCGCAGCTGTCATCGCGCCAAAGGCTGCGCTTGCGGCAGGGCGGCGGGCAGTCAGAAACCCAGTGCGATCACCCTGCGCGCGGCCTGCACCTGCACCACGCACGACTCCAGGTCGATCACGGTGTTCCAGTCCAGCACCAGGTCAAAGCCGGCCGTAGTGGAGATCCGCGCCGGGTTGGTCGAGCTGGCCACGAACAGCCGCTCGCCGCTGCCGGTGCGGTACCAGCCAGCACCACCCGCACCCGCCGTTTCCGGCTGTTCGGCCACCACCGGATGCGGCGCCGGCCGGCGCACGCCGGTCCACTCGGGGGCTTCGATCGGCAGGTCCACCTGTTCCGTTCCGGCATTGATCGAGATCCAGGCATCGCTGACCGTGATGCCTGGCGTCCCGAACAGCGGCGACGGCGGTGCGCTGTACAGGGCCGCGCCGACCAGCAGCAGCGTGGCGATCAACAGCCACCCGCGTACGCGATGCCGGATGATCGCAGCGGGCACGAAGCCCAGGAACGAGACCACGGCCAGCGTGGCCAGCGTGATCGCCAACCACATGTTGCCGGTGGCCGGCAGGTCAACGATGCATTGCACGGTCATGTCTCCCCTGCCGTCCAGGGCATTGAAACGAAAAACAGGTGGCGACACGGCGGCGGAGGTGCTCTCCTTCCTCCCCCGCCGTGCCACCACCTGCGGTGAACGCGTCTACTGGCGGGGGAAGCTCCTCCGCCCCTGGATCATCAGAACTTCACGCGCGCGCCCAGGTACAGTTCGCGCGAGGACAGGTCCAGGCTCATCTTCTCGTCCTGCAGGCCACGCGCATTCGGGAACGCGTTCCAGCCGCTCTCGGTGGTGCCCATGCTCACGTAGCGGTAGCCGACGTCGATGGCCAGGCGCTCGATCGGCGCGTACGACACACCCGCGCCGACCGACCAGGCCAGGTTGTTGCGGGTGCTGTCGATGTAGCGGCGGGTCTCGTTGCCCTGCCAGCCACCGGACTTCAGCTGCGCGATGCCGATGCCGCCATTGGCGAACACCGACCAGCCATTGGCGATGGCGAAATTGCGGTAGACGTTCAGCATGGCGCGCTGCGAACGCACCTCGTGATTGTTGAAGCTGTTGGCGAAGGCCGCCGAACCGCTGGTGTAGGTGTCGGTGCGCGGGAAGGTGTACTCGCCCTCGGTACGCCAGCCGTTGCCCCAATCGTAGCCGACGGCCACCGAGCCACTGGCGAACTCGTGCTTCTCCGTGCCGGCCACGAAGGCGCCGATGCCCGGACGGGCACTCTGGTCCATGTTGTCGGCCTTGTGCTGGGCGTCCAGCGCGCGCACGGCGCCGTAGTAGCCGGCCTTCGCGTCTTCGGCCATGGCCAGCTGCGGCAGAGCGGCACAGGCCAGCAGCGATGCCATCGCGATCCTGTTCATCATCATCGAAATCGTTCCTCAAGGTATCGGGGGCGGGCGACCAAACGTGGCCGGCCCAAGGTGCGCCGCAAGGCGACGGGTCCACTGTGCCCAACGGCCCGGAGTGCCGACATCGGACCCGTCTGAGAATGACAAGGGCCACACCAAGGTGGCCCTGCGCTGTCAGCTGGCGTTCGGTTTCAGTACCGGCCCGCTGTCGCTGCAATCGCATGACGCCGGGTCTGCGAGCTGCGCGCACCGTGCCCAGCCGCGCACGTACTGGCGTCGACGTTGCGGCGACGCGAACAGATAGAGGTTGAGCGTGTCCAGGAACCGGGCCTGCTGTGCGGCCGGCAGCCCTGCAAAGGCAAGCATCAGCGCAATGAATCGGTCATCGGAGGATTTCGGCACAGCGACACCGTGAGGGCCATCGGGGAGTCCACCCTAGTCAATGCGTTCAGCACTACCATCGGACGCGGCCCTATTTTCGCTGGACACTATCGATTCGGCGCTGGCCGGTGCGCCGCGCGCGTGCTGCGATGCATTGACCAGGCCATGCGAACGCGCATAGCGGTACAGCTCCGCATCGTTCTCAAGGCCCAGCTTGCGCAGCGCCGACACCTTCTGGGTACTGATGGTCTTCGGGCTGCGCCCGACCCGGTGCGCGATCTCCTGCACACTCAGTCCTTCCACATACATGCGGATGACCTCGGACTCGCGGCGCGACAGCTCTCCGATCGGCTCCTCGTCGTCCACGGCCTGCGCCAGCAGCGCCTGCACCGACGCCGCCAGGTGATCGTTGCCGGCCATCGCCGCGTGGATGGCCGGCACCAGGTCCCGCCCCGGGTCGGACTTGCCAACGATGCAGCGCACACCTGCGGCAACGATACTGCGCAGCACCAGGGCGCTCTCCATGCCGGTCAGCACCACCAGCCGCACCTGCGGGAAGCGCCGCTGCAGGAAACGCAGCAGGGCCACGCCGTCGCCGTAACGGCCGCCGGGGATCGAGAAGTCGGCCACCACCACATCCACCGGACGGGTGCTGAGTACCTCGACCAGCTCGGTGGAATCGGTCACCGCCGCCACCAGTTCAAGCGCCTCGGGGTGCGCCGCGACGATCTCCTGCACCCCGGCCAGCAGCACGGGGTGATCGTCGACCGCTGCGATACGGATCTTCATGTCGGTAGTCCTGTATTCATGGAATGAACGTGGTGTGGCGGTGGGCTGCTATCGTGTGCCATCGCGACCGCCACCCGCCTGATCGAGGGCCGCTGCATGTCCCAGACACGTACCCGCATTGCCATTGCCGACGACCACGCCTTCATCCGCATGGCCATCGCCGCGGAACTGGACCGGATGCCCGGCGTGGAGCTGATCGGCGAGGCAAGCGACTCGACCGAGCTGATCAAACTGCTCCAGTCCCGTCCATGCGACGTGCTCATCACCGATTACGCCATGCCCGGCGGCGACGACGGTGATGGCATGCAGCTGCTGGAACGGTTGCACAGGACATGGCCGGAGCTGCGCGTGATCGTCATGACCGGGCTGGACCAGACATCGATGATCCAGGCCCTGTACGCCGCCGGTGCCACCCGCATCCTCAGCAAGTCCGACGATGTCAGCCATGTGCAGGCGGCGGTGCAGAGCGCGATCTCCAACCGGCGCTACCTGTCGCCCAGCATCCTGCCACTGCTGCCGGCCCGGCGCGCACGCGCCGCCTCGCTGGAGACGCTGTCGCCGCGCGAACTGCAGGTGGTACGGCTGATCCTGCAGGGCCGGTCGGTCAACGAGATCGCCGAACAGCTGGGCCGCCGCAAGCAGACCATCAGCACGCAGAAGACCTCGGCCATGCAGAAACTCGGCGCGGGCAACGATGCGGACCTGTTCCGCATCTCCGCCGAGCTTGGCCTGGACGCCGAAGACACACCTGCAGCGGATTGAGCGCGGCCGCGCAGCACATCCGTCACGCATGGTCGTCGCCTTCGATCTGGCGGCGGTAGTCCGCCACCCGTCGCTGGAGGTCCTGCATCAACGCCTCCAGCACACCCGTCGGCAATGGCCGCTGGTCGCGCAGCTCACGCTCAAGCATCCCCGCGCGTTCACCAAGTGCACGCTCGCCCATCATCATCAGCGCGCCCTTGAACGCATGCAGGCGGTCGAGCACTGCGTCCATGTCATTCTCGGCATGCGCCTGCTCCAGCTTCCTCAGGTCCTCGCCTGCGCTGTCCACGAACACCTGGCGCAGCCGCGCCGATACCGCCGGGCGTGTCGTTGACGGTGCCGACGTGGACGCGCCCGGGCGCCGCACATGACGGCGCAGCCCTTCCTCCAGCCGCCGCAGATCCATCGGTTTCAGCAGCAGATCGTCAATGCCGGCCTGGCGGCAGCGCTGCCGCTCGCTGGCGAGCGCGGTGGCTGTCACCGCCAGGATCGGCACCTTGCTGCCGTGAGCGCGCAGCGCCTGGGCGAAGGTGTAGCCATCCATCACCGGCATGTTGATGTCGGTCAGTACCGCCTGGTAGGCGTCGTCGCGCCACATCGCCAGGGCACTCTGGCCGTTGTCGGCGGCATCCACCTGGTACCCCAGTTCCTCCAGCTGTTGCTGGATCAGCTCGCGGTTGACCGGATTGTCTTCCACCAGCAGCACATGGCCGCGAGCCATCATCGGCGGCTCCGGCGCGCCCGGCACCGGCGCTTCAGCCACCGGTGCTGGTACGGTCGTTGTCGGTGGTGGGACCGGTGCGGTCTCGGCCGAGACCAACGCGGTCAGCAGCGCGGCGCTGGAATAGCAGGAAACATGCAGATCGCCGTCGCGCGTTTCCGCCGCCAGCGGCCCGTTGGCATAGGCGCGGATGCGACGCGCATGCGCACTGAGCAGGCATTGCTCGTCCTCGGCTTCCCAGGCCCGGCGCTCGCCGACCAGCAGCAGCGTATCGCCAGCGGTCTCCTCATTGAACGCCGAAGGGCGATCGAGCACGATCGTGCGCGCGCCCCACTCCTGCAGCAGGCGTGGAATTTCCTCGCGCCACTCCGCCGATGCGGACAGCACGGTAATGACCCGCCCCTGCAATGGCTGCGCCGCAACAGCCGCTGCCTGGCGCAGCTGCACCGGCACCTGCAGGGTGAACACACTGCCCACGCCCTGGGTACTTTCGGCAGTGATCGCACCGCCCAGCGCATGCGCGAGCTGCTGGCACAGGGCCAGGCCCAGCCCGCTGCCCCCATAGCGGCGCGCGATGCTGGCATCGGCCTGCTGGAAGGGCTGGAACAATTGCGCCAGTTCCTCCGCCGCCATGCCGATGCCCGAATCCACCACCTGCAGCTCCAGCCGCGCGCCGCCGTCGTTCACATCAAGCAGCGAGGCGCGCACCAGCACCCGCCCGGATTCGGTGAACTTGACCGCATTGCTGAGCAGGTTGTTGAGGATCTGGCGGATGCGATGCACGTCGGCCACAGGCTCCGCACCGGGCGCGGCAAGCACCTGGCAATACAGCTTCAGGCCCTTGCGGGTCGCTGCCGGGGCATACAGCAGCGCCGCCTGTTCGATCAGCGGCCGCAGCAGAAACGGAGTGGCCTCCACGTCCAGCTGCCCGGCTTCGATCTTGGAGAAGTCCAGCACGTCGCTGATGATCCCCATCAGCGTGTCGGCCGATTGGCGGATGCGCAGCAGCCGTTCGCGTTGTGCCGGCTGCAGCGATGAGCGCCCCAGCAGCTCCAGGTGGCCCAGCACGCCATTGAGCGGCGTCCTGATCTCATGACTCATGTGCGCGACGAACACGCTCTTGGCGCGGCTTGCCGCTTCGGCCATCTCGCGTGCAGCTTCCGAATCCTCGCGGGCCTGGCGTAGACGCTGCTCAAGTTCCATCTGCGCGGTGACATCGCGCAGCGTACACAGCCAGACCTGCTGGTCGTGGAAGCTCGTCCGCGCCATGCCTGCTTCCAGCTGGCGCTGGCCGTCTGCCGCCTCGGCCGGCCAAGGCAGCACGAACGGCCCGTGCCCCGGCTGCGCAGCGGCACGTCGGGCGAGGTCGGCATACATCACTGGGATCGCCTGCGCGTCATCGCCCACCAGCTGCAGCGCGTGCTCGTTCTGCAGCAGCGGCTGGCCGGTATCCACGGCGATCAGGGCCAGACCCACCGGCGAGGTATCGATGATGGCGCGGCTGAGGGCCTGGCTCTCGTATACCCGGAAGGCGTCGGCCAGTGCTGGGGCGAACAGGCGCCGGTCCATGCGCAGAAGGATCCACCAGAGCAGGCCGATGATCGCCAGCGCGGTGAACACATGCCAGCTGAGTGCGCCTCCTGTGGCAGCCCAGACGTCCGACCAGCGGTAGGCGTGCACCAGCCGCCAGTCGACCCCCTTCACCCGGCCGCCCAGCACGTACTGCCCGGCAATCCGGCCGTGAGTGACGCCCGTATTGCCCAGGGCGGCCGCCCAGCGCTTCATGCCGGCGATTTCGTCGTCGGACAGGGTGCCGTTGACCAGGACCGTGCGCTGGTCCTGGGTGGCGACCAGGAAGGCGCCGGCTTGGCGTGCGTCCAGGCGGGTGCGGATGTTCTCCACCGGCTCATACACCACCCGCCGGAAGTACGGGGTCGTGCCGTCGGCCAGGGTGATCGTGCCCACCAGCGCCGGCGTACGGGTGAAGGGGCTCTCGCCGTACCGGGACTGCAGCCGGCCGCCACCGGCCGCGCTGTTCACCGGCCCGCGTTGTGGCAGCGCACGCCGCACGGCGGTCTCGTTCCCCATCAGTCGCGCGAACGCCTGCTCGCGGGTGCTCGCGCCCAGTGCGCGCAGCAGCTGTTCTTCATTCTGCACGCCGGCCACCGCCAGCAATCGTCCCTGCGGCTCATAGCCATACAGCGCCCCACCACTGGAACCCTCCTGCCAGGTGATGGTGGCCATGGTGTAGGCCGAGTATTCCTCGATCATGCCAAGGTAGGCCGCCAGGTCATCGTCGGGCAACTCATGACCGGGCAACCCCAGCACCAGCCACGGCACCGCTGACGGAATCCGTGCGGTCACCAGCATCGCTTCGCCCTGGGCGCGGAAACGCTCGATCAGCAGCGTGCCGGAGGCTTCCAGCTGATCGCGCCGCGCGGTCCACAGCACATCGTTGGCGTTGATCGAGCCGGCATAGGCGCGATCACGCTGGAACAGGAAATAGTCCACCGCCGCCAGGCCTTCCATGAACGCCTGGTGCTGGTTGGCATGGAAGTCACGGATGCGTGCCATCGCGCTGAACACCGTCGCCGTCAGGATCAGCAGGGTGAGCAGCGCACCGCCGCCGAACAGCAGGCGCCGCCGCAGCCGGCGCAGATCGGCCAGATGCGCCGCTTCGCCGTGCGCCGTGGTGGTGCCTGGTTCGTCGGAGAGGGGAGCGGAAGTACGCATCATCACGCTGAACGGGCTGATTGCGACGACTCTAGCGGATGCCCCGACGCCCCGCCATCACCACGGGGAGGCGGGTCCGTACAGGTCTGCAGGATGCGCAGCAATCCCTCGCTGGCGTAGGCCGACAGATCCCAACCGCCGCCGACCGCCGCCGGACGCAGGGGTCCATCGACACGGACATGCACCACCGGCCGCACCTGCCGGCCACCCGCCTCTACCGCAGCGGTGGCCGGCAGGCGTGCTTCGCCGCGCTCGAACACCACCAAGGGAACGGCGGCCGGCAGGTCGACGCGCGCCAGCTCATCGGGATGCTCCAGCTCATGCACCTGTCCGCCCCAGCGCCGCAGGCGCCGGGCCAGCTCTGCACGCCAGATCGGCGAAGCCGACAGCAGCAGCACACTGCGGCCCGCAAGCGGTTGTGCCTCGGTTGCGTCATCGATCTCTTCGACCGGCACCTCGAACGAGAACAGCGTGCCCACGCCCTGGGTACTGTGCACGGTGATGGTGCCGCCCATGGAGTCACACAGCTGACGGCACAGGAACAGGCCCAGGCCGGAGCCGCCGAAACGGCCACGGATGCTGTCATCGGCCTGCGAGAACGGGCGGAACAGGCGTTCCTGCTGGGCCGCGCTCAGACCGATGCCCGAGTCGGCCACCTCCACCTGCAGCCGTGCATGGGCCGCGTTGCCGGTCTGGCGCATGCGCAGCTGGATGCGCCCGGACCCGGTGAACTTGACCGCATTGCTGGCCAGGTTGCGCAGTACGCGTTCGATCTGCTCCTCCTGCCCGCGCAGGTGGCCGGCCACCGAGGCATCGATGCTGTAGTCCAGGTCCACGCCCTTGGCATACGCCAACGGTGCAAACAACAGCGCTACCCGCTCCAGCATCACCTCCGGTTCGAACAGCACCGATTCGGCTTCGAGCGGCTCGAATTCCATGCGCGACAGGTCCAGCACATCGCGGATGATGTCCAGCAGGGAGTCGGCCGATTGGCGGATGCGCTGGATCCGCATGCGCTGCGATGCATCCAGGCCTGGCCGGTCCAGCAGTTCCAGGTGCCCAAGGATGCCGTGCAGCGGCGTGCGGATTTCGTGGCTGACCGTGGCCAGGAACGCCGACTTGGCACGGCTTTCGGCTTCTGCCATCTCCCGTGCGTGCAGCTGTGCCTGTTCGCGCGCGGCGAGTACGGTCACATCCTGCACCGAGAACAGCATCGCCTCCCGGCCGTTGCCGGTGGTGGGCTCGGCCTCCACGTGCAGGTGCCGCGGCGGCTCGCCATTGCTGGGATGCAGTGTCAGCGAGAACCGTATCGGCGTATCCGCGCCATCCTGCAGCCGGCGCTGCTGCGTACAGCCGGCGCGCAGGCATTCGGCCATGCGCACGCCGCTGGCGGCGGCCAGCACCACCAATGCCTGCATGGCCGGATTGATCAGCAGCGGCTCGGCCACGCCGGGGGCGAGCAGGCACAGGCCGGTCGGTGTGCGCTCGACCACGCGGCGGCATAGCGACTCACTTTCGAACACCTGGTCCACCTGCCGCAGCGCCGGCTTGAACCAACGCACGTTGAGCCGCAGCACCAGCACCCACAGCCCGATCAGGCTGCCCAGGATAAGCAGGCTGCCGATGCCCAGCAGGTGCCGGCCGTCGGCCAGCACATCGCGCCAGTCGTAACTCTCCACCAGGTCCCACGGCGTGCCGGGTACCGCAGTGGCGAGCATGACGTGGCCGTTGCGCTGCAGGTTGGTGACCGAAGTGGAATCGCGCGCCAGCGCCACGAGTTCGCGCAGCACCTCCTGCGTCGGCAGGCCAGCGCCATCGGTACTGGCCACCACGCTGCCGTCGGTCCCCACCAGCGCCAGCCGGCCGCTGCTGCTCCGGCGCAGTACGTCCTCGATGTGGGCTATCGGCTCGAACGACACAAATACGCCTATCGGACGGGTGCCGTCACGCGCATACAGCGTGGTGACCAGCGATGGCGAACGGGTGAACGGATGCGGGCCGGAGGACAGCTGAGGCCGGTCCACCCCGCTGACGCTGGCCAGCGCGGGAATCTGGTCCTGTGCAGAGTGTGGCGAGGGCAGATTGGCGTGCCTGCGCAGGTGCTCGAACAGTGCCTGCCGTCGCCGCTGATCCGGAAGCTGCTGCGCCTCGCGGGGACGGATGCCCGGGTGCAGCGACAGGAAGCGCCCGCTGGGGTCGAAGAAGTACGTGTTCTCGGCCGAGGTGTGGTCACTGTCCGCCATCCGCCCGATCAGCGACAGCGATCGGTTCAACTGCAGATAGCGCTCCAGATCAGCCGGATGCCACTGGTCGGTTCCCACGCCCAGCGCGATGCGCGCGCCACTGCTTTCGTCTGCGGGGTGCAGCAGGTGCTCGCCGCCCTGCAGATAGTGGTCACGCAACGGGCCAGGGGAAGCGCCCAACAACGACGTCTGGTGGCCCCAGGCGAACTCGGCCATGTTGGCAAGCCGCGCATGCGCCATGTCGTGTTCCCCGAGCGCCTGCTCCAGGGCCAGCCGCACCCGCGCGAAGTCATCGAGCGCCCGCGCATGGTAGCGGTCGACCTGGAGGCCGATCATCAGCGCCAGCGCCATCAGCATCAGCACGCTCAGCAGCCCGGTCCCGGCGAACAGCAGGTTGCGCTGGAACTTGCCGAACAGCAGTCGGGCGCCCTCGTCCCGCGTGACCTCCGAGGCAGGTCGCCGCAATCCGGTGGCAGGTGGTATCAGGCGAGGCAAGGTCATGGTCGGTCGCACCTGCATCCGCGCCTCTCGGAGGGCGTCGCAGGGAAGCGGTGGCGGCATTTTGGGGACGCCCACGCTACTGTCGGGGGCTGGACGACCCTATCGGACTCATCTGATTTAGCCGTATCACGCACCGTGATACACGCGCCCTGCGCCATGCATGAACGCACGCCGTGATTGCTGACTGCCAGCACAGGCGGGCCCCCGGCAAGGGCGACGCCCCTGCTGCCGGGCGTTGCAGCACCCACGGTAGCGCCGGGCCATGCCCGGCGAGCCGTGCCGCCTCACTCGTCGAACGGGCGCTGCCCCAGCGTCTGCGTCACGTGGTCGACGAAACAGGTGATGCGCGCGGCCAACGCGGTGTTGCGGTAGTACACCGCGTTGATCGGTTGCCGCACGTCCCGCGTCTGCCTGGCGAACAGCTGCACCAGGCGGCCTTCACGCCGATCCTGCCGGGTCAGGAAATCGGACAGGCAGGCGATGCCCAGCCCAGCCGCCGCCATCTGCCGCAGCGTCTCGCCACTGGACGAAGCGATTGCCGGCTCGATCACGAACGGCCCACCATCGGCGTCGAGCAGCGGCCACTCGTTCAATGAACTGGGCTGGGTGAAGCCGAGCAGGTCATGCTGGCGCAACTGCTCCACACGCGTCGGCGTGCCGTGCCGGCGCAGGTACTCCGGGCTGGCCACCACGCGGATGCGGCTGTGGCCGATCGGCCGCGCATGCAGGGTGGAATCGCGCAGCACGCCGATGCGGAACGCCACGTCGGTGCGCTTCTCGATCAGGTCGGTGATGCCTTCATTGGAATTCAGCTCCAGCTCCACCTGCGGGTAGCGCGCGCGGAAGCCCTCCAGCAACGGCACGATCACGTGCAGCATGAACGGCGTGGCGGCGTCCACGCGCAGGCGCCCCACCGGCTGCAGCCGTCGCGCGGCCATCTGTTCCTCGGCCTCGTCCACGGTGGCCAGGATCGTGCGCGCGTATTCCAGGAACGCTGCGCCCTCTTCGGTCAGCTCCAGCCGCCGCGTGGTCCGGCGCAGCAACGTGGTCTGCAGCTTGTCCTCCAACCGCGCCAGGGTGCGGCTGGCAGCCGAGATGGTCAGCTCCAGCGCCTCGGCCGCCGCAGTGATCGAACCACTGTCGACCACGGCCACGAAGGCCTTCAGCTCATCCAGGGTGGTTTTCATTTTTTACCTCGGAGCAAAAGCATTTCCCGTATACACAGCTTAATCAACAAATGTAAAGCGCCCACACTTCGCCTGTCCCGAGCCCTCCGGCTCCCAACGAAGTCCCTGGAGTCCATCATGCGCGTTCCTTCCTTTGGCGTCGGCACCTTCCGCCTGACCGGCCAGACCGTCATCGACTCGGTGCGCAACGCCCTCGACGTCGGCTACCGTGCGGTCGATACCGCGCAGATCTACGGCAACGAAGCCGAGGTCGGCCAGGCCATCGCCGAATCCGGCGTGCCGCGCGACCAGGTGTTCCTGACCACCAAGATCTGGGTGGACAATCATGCCGCCGGCAAACTGATCCCGAGCCTGCGCGACAGCCTGGCCAAGTTGCGCACCGACTACGTGGACCTGCTGCTGATCCACTGGCCCGCGCCCGGCAATGGCGTTGAACTGCGCGAGTACATGACCGGGCTGGCCGAAGCCAAGGCGCTCGGCCTGGCCCATCAGATCGGTGTGTCCAACTTCAACATCGAGTTGACCCGTCAGGCCATCGAGGTGGTCGGCCCCGGTGAGATCGCCACCAACCAGATCGAGCTCAGCCCCTACCTGCAGAACGCGGCACTGGCTGCTTTCCTGCAGGACCAGGGCATCACCGTCACCTCCTACATGACCCTGGCCTACGGCAAGGTGCTGAAGGACCCCGTGCTGGCTGCCATCGCCGACAAGCACCAGACCAGCGTGGCCCAGGTCGCGCTGGCCTGGGCGCTGCAGCGGGGCTACGCGGTCATCCCCTCTTCGACCAAGCGCGAGAACCTGGCCAGCAACCTGCTCGCCCAGGACCTGCGCCTGGACGCCGACGACATGGCCGCGATCGCCGCGCTCGAGCGCAACGGCCGCGAAGTCGATCCGCCGGGCCTGGCGCCGGCCTGGGACTGAGGAACACCGCCATGGTCAGTGCATTGACGCGTCTGCAGGCCGGTGGTTTCAGCATCGGCATCGAAGCACCGCTGGACAATGACTGGACGCCGCTGGGCGAACAGGCACGACGCGCCGCGCGACGCCTGCCCGGCGAACCGGACCTGCAGCGCCATGCGGAGCTGGCACGGTTGGCCGACCGCCTGGGCTTCAGCGCGCTGTGGGTACGCGACGTGCCGGTGTACGACCCGGCCTTTGGCGATGCGGCGCAGGTGTTCGAGGTGTTCAGTTACCTCGGCTACCTGGCCGGCATCACCGAGCACATCCTGCTGGGTACCGCTGCGGTGGTACTGCCGATCCGGGAACCGCTGCTGACGCTGAAGTCGGCGCGCAGCGTGCAGCGGCTGAGCGGTGACCGCCTGCTGCTGGGCGTGGCCAGCGGCGACCGCCCGGTGGAGTACCCGCTGTTCGGCCGCGACTTCGACAGCCGTGGCAGCCGCTTCCGCGAGCAGATCGCACTGCTGCGCGAAGGCGCCGCTGCGCACCTGCCGCAGGGGTTGGACGTGCTGCCTGCGGATGGCCCGGCCTTGCCGCTGTTCGTGGCCGGCCTGGCCCAGCAGCAACCGGCATGGATCGGCCAGCACATGGACGGCTGCCTGGCCTACCCGGGCACGCCGCAGGACCATGCACACCGCGTGGCGGCCTGGCGCGCCGTGGCCGGCAACAAACCCTATGCCAGCTTCATCCACCTGGACCTGACGGCCGATGCCGATGCGCCCATGCAGCGCTGGCGCTTCGGCCTGCGCGGCGGCCGCAACGCCCTGCTGGCCGAGCTGCACGCCATGCAGGCGGCCGGTGTCGATCACATCGGCCTGCAGTTCCGCCGCAACGAACGGCCGCTGGCCGAAACCTTCCACGAGATCGCCGAGTACGTGCTGCCGCACTTCCCGGCCCATGCCGGCGCCCCCGCGACGGCCTGACAGCTATCGGAGCTTTGCCATGAAGATGAAGACCCTGGCCGCGCTTGCGCTGGCCACCCTGCCGCTGTCCTTCCAGGCCACCGCCGAGGACTGGTATCCCTCTGCCTACGGCGCCAACGACGAGATCGGCGCGGCCAACCTGCTCACCGCGGACGTGGTCAAGCATGCGGTATCGCTGGTCAGGACCGGCAAGACCTATCCGCTGGCGGTGCCGGTGGACAAGAACCTGCCCGCGTTCCGCCACCGCAGCTTCCGCCTGTACAACGTGCAGGTCGGCCAGCAGGCCGGCAAGTCGCTGGGCCCGAACAGGTTCACCTTCAACGATGAACTGGTGAACGCCTGGACCGGCGTTGGCACCCAGCTCAACGGCATCGGCCATATCGGCATCGACAACGTCTACTACAACGGCAACCGGGCCGCCGACTTCGTCACCGTGGACGGCGTGCGCAAGCTCGGCGTCGAGAAGGTGCCGCCGATGGTCACCCGCGGCGTCGTGCTGGACATGACCGCGCACTACGGCAAGGCGATCGTGCCCGGTGGCACCGAGTTCACCGTGGCCGACATCCAGGCCGTGCTGAAGAAGCAGGGGCTGCGCCTGCGCAAGGGCGACGTGGTGCTGTTCAACACCGGCTGGCTGGAACTGATCGGCAAGGACAACACGCAGTTCCTGGAGGTGGAACCCGGCATCGGCATGGAGGCCGCGAAGTGGCTGGCCGACCAGGGCATCGTCGCCTTCGGTGGCGACACCTGGGCCTCGGAGGTCTACCCGAACCCGAACGGTGCCGAGGAGTTCCCGGTCAACCAGTACATGCTGGCCAAGCGTGGCATCTACAACCTGGAGCTGATCGACAGCCGCGCCCTGGTGCACGACAAGGCCTGGGAGTTCCTGTTCGTGCTCGGCCAACCGCTGTACGTCGGCTCGACCCAGGTGAACATCAACCCGGTGGCGATCCGATGAACACCGCCTCCGCCCTGCCGCCGTTCGCCGGCCGCGGCTTCCGCGTCCGCTATGACGGCCTGGCCGCCGACAATGTCTACAGCGCCGATGGCCGCCACGTGCAGTACGCCATCGTCTCCGGCGCCCATGCCGGTGCGCGGGGCGCAGCCGCCTGTGAGTGGCACAGGATCAGCGAAGGGGTCTATGCCATTTCGTGGCAGGAAGCCGACGGCGCTACGGTCGTGCATGTCGATGACTTCGAGGGCGGGCGATCGCTGGCCTGGCTCACCGCCGCCGATGGCCGTTTCCATCGCATGCAGGGGCCGCTGCACGCACTGTGATGCCGGCCAGCACCGCCCGCCCATGCCGGCGTCTCAGGAGCGTCGCTTCGGTAGTGCCGGCCGCTGGCCGGCACCCCCGTCCTGATCGAACACTCCGGCCACCCAGTCGATGAATACCCGCAGCCGCGGCGCCGGCGTGCGGTTGCGCGGATAGACCAGGCTCAGGGGACTCGGCGTTGGCGGCGCCTCGGGCAACAGCTCAACCAGCTGCCCGCGTGCGATATACGGGTCCATGCGGTAGCGCGGTGCCTGGATGATGCCCAGGCCTGCCAGGGCCGCACCGAGGAAGGCATCGGCGCCGGAAACACGCACCCGCGCCGGCAGCGGCAGGTAACGCACCTGCCCGCCCTGCTGGAACTCCAGCGGGATCAGCTGGCCGGTGGCGCTGGAACGGTAGCCGACCATCTGGTGGCCGTGCTCCAGCGCGTGCAGGGAATCGGGCAGGCCGTGCGCCTGCAGGTAGCCGGGCGAGGCAACGGTGACCTCACGCAGCAGGGTCAACCGTCGCGCCGCCAGATCGCTGTCGGCCAGGGTGCCGACACGCAGCGCCGCATCCACGCCTTCGCGCAGCAGATCGACGTAACGATCCCCCTCGCTGACGTCCAGCTCGATCTCCGGGTAGCGCCGCAGGAAGTCCGGCACGTGTGGAAACAGCAGGTGCCGGCCCAGCGTACCGTGCACCTCGATGCGCAGCGGGCCGCGTGGCGGCACGTCACGGAACGCGGCCTCGGCATCGTCCATGTCGGCGATCAGGCGCAGGCATCGCCCGTAGAACACTTCGCCTTCCAGGGTCGGCACCACCACGCGCGTGGTCCGGTGCAGCAGGCGCACGCCCAGGCGTTGTTCCAGGGCCTTGATCGCATCGGTCACCGTGGCCCGCGGCAGGCCCAGGTCCTCGGCGGCACGGGTGAAACTGCGGCGTTCCACGATTCGGACGAAGGCACGCATGGCCGTAAAGCGGTCCATTGTTCGGCAACCCGGATGATGTTGGCGGATTATGCCGGATTATCCGGGGCTTCAAGGTGACGATGATGGCCCTGCGCCACTCCGGCGTGCCCGCCTGGAAAACCCCATGACCGCTTCCCCCGCTCGCCGCATCGCCCTGGTCACCGGCGGCTCCCGTGGTATCGGTGCCGCCATTTCACGGCGCCTGGCCGCCGACGGCCATGCCGTGGTGATCAACTATGCCGGCCGCCGCGACGATGCCGAAGCGTTGGCCGCCGAACTCAACGCGGACGGGGCGCAGTCCGTTGCGCTGCAGGCCGACGTGGCCGATCCACAGGCCGTGCGCCAGCTGTTCGACGCCATCGAGGCCCGTTTCGGCGGTATCGATGTGGTGGTCAACAGTGCCGGCGTGCTGCAGCTGGCGCCGTTGGCCGACACCGACGACGCCCTGTTCGAGCGGGTCATCGGCATCAACCTGAAGGGCGCCTTCAACGTGCTGCGCGAGGCCGCGCGGCGCGTGCGTGATGGCGGCCGCATCGTCACCCTGTCCACCAGCGTAGTGGGCATCAGGCTGGAAAACTACGGCGTGTATGCCGCCAGCAAGGCGGCAGTGGAAACCCTGGGCGCGATCCTCAGCAAGGAGCTGCGCGGGCGCAGCATCACCGTCAACGCAGTGGCGCCCGGCCCCACCGCCACCGATCTGTTCCTGGACGGCAAGTCGCCCGAGCTGATCGAACGCCTGGCGAAGATGAATCCCTTGGAACGGTTGGGCACGCCGGAAGATATCGCTGGCGCGGTGGCATTCCTGGCCGGTGCCGACGGCGGCTGGATCAACGGCCAGGTGCTGCGCGCCAATGGCGGAATGGTGTGATGGCATGCCGACGGTAGTCGCCCACCTTGGTGGGTGGGCGCCGTCCATCAACCGCCGGGCAGGGCCCGGCGCTACCGTGCGTGCTACCGCGACATCGAATACGGCGCCTGCGCGCCCTGCCCCGGCCAGTCCTTGTTCGGCTCGGCCTGCATGCTGAAGCGCAGCTCGCCACCGGCCAGGATCTCGGCATGGCGCAGGAACGTACGCTGCAACGGCTTGCCGTTCAGGCTCACGCTGCCCACGTAGGTATGCCTGTCGTCCAGCCCGTCGGCCACGATGGTGAAGGTCTTGCCGTTCGGCAGGCGCATCGCGGTCTTCGGCAGGAACGGCCGGCCGAGGATGTACTCGCCCGAGCCCGGTGCCACCGGATAGAACCCCAGCGCGGTGAACACATACCACGCTGACATCTGGCCGACGTCATCGTTGCCGGCCAGGCCATCGGGACGGTCGGCGTACTGGCTGTCCATGATCTGCTTCAGGCGGGCCTGGGTGCGCCACGGCTGCCCGGCATGCGAATACAGATAGGCCACATGATGGCTGGGCTCGTTGCCATGTGCGTACCAGCCGATCAGCCCGGTGATGTCTTCCATGTGCTCGAAGATGGACGGATCGACCTTGGCGTTGAACACCTCGTCCAGCCGCGCGAGCAGCTTGTCGCTGCCGCCGTGCGCCGCCGCCAGCCCGGCCACGTCCTGCGGCACATACCAGGAGTACTGCCAGGCATTGCCTTCGGTGTAGTCGGTGCCGTAGCCGCTGGCACTGGGATCGAACGGGGTTCGGAAGCTGCCGTCGCGCTTGCGCGCGCGCATGAAGCCGGTGTCCTTGTCGAAGGCATTGCGCCAGTTGGCGGCGCGCTTGTCGAACGTGGCCGCAACATCGGCCTTGCCCATCGCCTGCGCCATGCGCGCGATGGTCCAGTCGTCGAAGGCGTACTCCAGCGTCTTGCTCGCGGCCTCGCCTTCCTCGTCGATGGGCACGTAGCCCAGCTCGCGGTACTGCGCGATGCCGTCATAGGGGCCGTAGTTCGCGGTCTCCACCATCGCCTTCAGTGCCTTGTCGGCATCGAAGCCGCGGATGCCCTTTACGTAGGCATCGGCAATCACCGGCACCGCGTGGTAGCCGATCATGCACCAGTCTTCCAGCCCGTGGAACGACCACACCGGCAGCATGCCGTAGGGACTGTGCTGGTGGTGAGCGAGCATCGAATTGACGAAATCGCTGTTGCGCTTCTCCGGCTGCACCAGGGTCAGCAGCGGATGCAGCGCACGGTAGGTATCCCACAGCGAGAAGGTGGAGTAATGGGTGTAGCCCTCGGCCTTGTGCACGGCGTTGTCCGGGCCGCGGTACTGGCCGTCGGCATCCATGAACAGCGTCGGCCCCAGCAGGGTGTGGTACAGCGCGGTGTAGGCGCTGCGGCGTGCATGTTCGGGTGCGTCGATATCCAGCACCGACAGCGCCTGCGTCCACTCCTGCTTCGCCTGCGCACGCACGCGGTCGAAATCAAAGTCCGCCACTTCCGCATCGAGGTTGGCGATGGCACCCGCTTCACTGACCGGCGAAATGGCAACCTTGACGATCAGCGGGGCGTCCAGCCTGCCGAAATCAAAGGTACCGACCAGCTGCCGGCCCTCGATCTGCGCGCGCTGCGCCGGGTCCTTCTCACCCGGCGGCGGGAAGCCCTTGTAGGCGATGTCCTTCTCGGTGCTGTGCAGTTCATGCCCGGCCAGCGGCCGTGAGAAACGCATCGCGAAGAACACCTGCCGGCCCGGCGCCCAGCCGCGGGTTTCGCGGAAGCCGGTGACGGTGCCGTCGGCACGCACGCGCACCCGCGACCACAGGATCTTGCCCGGGTAGTCGTACATGCTGGTGCGCATGTCCAGCAGCACCTTGGCATCGGTGCCCCTGGGGAAGGCGTAGCGATGCACGCCGACGCGGGCGCTGGTGGTCAGCTCGGCGCGCACCTTGTAGTCGTCCAGGGTGACCGCGTAGTAGCCCGGCTCGGCCTTTTCGTCATCGTGGCGGAAGCGCGAGGCATAGCCGCTGCGCGGCGCGTCCGGATCGCCGCGTTCCAGGCCCGGGTTGCCGGTGAACGGCATGACCAGGATGTCGCCCAGATCGGAATGGCCGGTGCCGGAGAAGTGCGTGTGCGAGAAGCCGACGATGCTGCTGTCGTCATAGCGGTAGCCCGCGGCCCAGCCATAGGCCTTTTCGCGCGGCTGGATGCGCGTGTCCGGGCTGAGCTGGACCATGCCGAACGGCACCGTGGCGCCGGGATAGGTATGGCCCTCCCCGCCGGTTCCGATGAACGGGTCGACCGAGGCATAGGCTTTGTCGGCCGCGGTTCGGGCGGGCGCGGCGCCGGCCAGACCAGAAGCGAACATGGCCGAGGCGGCGACAGCGAGCAGGAAACGACGTTGCAACAGGGGCATCGGCATTTGGATCGATTCAGGTGGTGACCGGATGCTAGCACCGGGTTGTAGGGACTGCATGTTGCGCTGCGGCTGAACAGATGGAAACGCGACAGAACTTGTCCGATTTCGGTTGCAAGTTATTGCATGGCTTCCCCGGCTGGCGGTCACCAGACTGGGCTCACACCGAAGAGGCGAGACACCCGACGACGTCCGCAGTTCTGACGCGACTGTCGTCACGCTTTTCCTCATCCAACTTGGAAAAGGGGCCCCAATCACCACGCCTTCACGCCGTTGCAGCGCTTCATTCACGCCGACGAAGTGAATACGGCCCCCTTCCTGAAGTTCCTTTCACCAGGAGTTCCGTCATGAAGATCGCGGTTCGTCGTTCGCTTGCCCTGGCCGTTGCCAGCACCCTTGCCGTAAGCGTTCCGCTGTATGCAGGCACGCTCAATCCCGGACAGTCCGCCGCGGTCAATGCGGGCGACACACCTGAGACATGGATCCTTCGCAACGCAACGTTGACCGCCAATCCCGGTGGTGAGACGTTGGCCATCACTGCAAGCGAGCAATCCACGTTGGTGCTCACAGGCGCTTCGGTATCAGCGGCGCGGACAACAGGCGCAGTTGTTCTCAACAGCAGCAGTGGCGACATCTCCGACTCGACCATCCGCAATACCAGTGGCCGTGCACTTACGTTGGGCGACAACGGTGCGGGTGATCCTCTCCTTCCGGGATCGACAGCGACGGTTCGGCGCAGCGATCTACTCGGCCTCGGCGTTGGCGCCAGCGTCGCCGTTGCACTCGGCAGCACTACCCAGCGCGCTCATCTTGTCCTCGATGCTACACGCCTGGAAGCACTCGCCAATGCTGCTGCCCAGCCCCAGGTGGCGGGCAACGGACTGCTGGTGATCGGCACAGCAGACGTATCCATCCAGAACGGCAGTAATGTCATTGGCGCCCAGAATGGCATCTATGCCGTTGACACTGATGAAGCCGGCGCATCCCACGTAGACATTCATGCATCGCGCGTCGAAGGGCGCACCGGGGCTGCCATCCGCGTAGCTCCCTCGCGCGGTCCCACCAACCCACGTTCCAACGTGGTCTTTTCGGTTCAGGGCAACACCGAACTCATTGGTGGCGATGGCAATCTGGTGTCCGTGGAAGCACCCGATGCAACGATTGGTTTCAACGTTGATGATTCACGCCTCACCGGCAACATCATCAATACCGTCGGCAGCACGCTGGATGTCAACCTCTCCAACCGCGCCAGCATTACCGGCGCCATGACCGAGGTCACCCGCGTCACTCTGGATTCGGCCAGCTGGAACATGACCGGCAACTCCACAGTGGGTACGCTGGGGCTGGGCAACGGCACCCTGTCCCTCGGCGACGGTTCGGCCTTCCACACCCTCAACGTGGCCGGCAACTTCAGCGGTGCCGATGGCACGATCCTGTTCAACACCGTGCTGGCCGGCGACGATGCGGCCACCGACAAGCTGATCATCGGCGGCGACACCAGCGGCACGGCCAACGTGCGCGTCAACAATGTGGGCGGCGCCGGCGCACAGACCAGCCAGGGCATTCAGTTGATCCAGGTCGGCGGCGCCTCCAACGGCCAGTTCAACCTGGCCGGACGAGCCGTGGGCGGCCAGTACGAATACTTCCTGCACAAGGGCACCGGCGCCGATGGCAACTGGTACCTGCGTTCGGTACTGCCGACCGTGCCGGACCCGTGTGTGGTCGACCCCACCCTGCCCGAGTGCACGCCGGTTGATCCGGGCCCGGATCCCGACCCGGTGCTGCGTCCGGAACCGGGCGCTTATCTGGCCAACCTGCAGGCCGCGCAGACCATGTTCCGCCTCGGCTACCACGACCGGCATGCCGGCCAGAACAGCGGCCGCGCCTGGGCGCGTGTGGACGGCTCGCGCAATGGCTTCGATGCGATCAGCCAGCAGCTGGACATCCGCGGCAACAGCCAGGCACTGACCGTGGGTGCTGATGTGTGGCGTCACGCGTCGGGCAGCAGCGCAGGTGTGATGCTGTCCACCGGCAATGCCAGCAGCACCTCCACCAACGAGCTGACCGGCTATTACGCCCGCGGCAAGGTGAAGGGCGAAGCGTTGGGCATCTACGGCACCTGGCGCGGCGGCAACGATGCCGATCCGTACGCGGGCTTCTACGTGGATGGTTCGCTGCAGCGTGCGCAGTTCCGCAACCGGGTGCAAGGCATCGGCCTGGCCGACGAACGCTACGACAGCCGCGCCTGGCAGGGTGCGATTGAAACCGGTTACGCGTTCCGCATCGGCGGTGCCCGCAACGGTGGCATCTATCTGGAGCCGCAGCTGCAGGTGGGCTACAACCGCTGGGACGGCAACCGCCATACCGAGGTGAACGGCACCGTGGTCACTACCGAGGATGCCGACGGGATGTTCGGGCGTGCCGGTGTGCGCCTGTCCGGGGTGACCCGCTGGGGCAACGGTGTGGCCGAAGTGCAGCCGTATCTGGCCGCCCACTGGCTGCACACCCGTGCCGAATCGCAGATCCGCATGGACGACGAGCTGGTGGATGCCCGCATTCCGCGCAGCCGTGGCGAGTTCAGTGCCGGTGCGTCGGTGAAGTTCGGCAACGGCATCGGCGCGTGGGGCGGGCTGTCACTGCAGCGTGCCAGCGGCTACCACCAGAACAGTGCGCAGGTCGGCCTGAGCTATAACTGGTAAGACTTTTTTGGCCTTGAAGGGCGGCTCGGGCGCAAGCCTGGGCCACCCTTTGTCTGTGACTGATTACAGCCGCCAACCTGCGTGCACGTTTGTTTCAGTGGCTGAACAGTGCTAAACACGCCAGAACTTGTCTGGATTCAACTGCAACTTTTTGCATGGATCGCCCCAAGGCCGAAGACGAGACTGGCCCCCTGCCTGCCATGGCGCAGCGGGGCGGCATGCGATGAGGAACATCACTGCCGGAAAAGGACGTGCTCCGTTGCGCCACCCGGGCCGAAGGGCAACCGGTATCACGCTATTTTCACGGCGCCTCAGCGTTTCATTCACGCCGACGAAGTGAATGCGGTCCCCTTCCTGAAGTTCCCTTTCACCAGGAGTCCCGTCATGAAGATCGCTATTCGTCGTTCCCCTGCTCTGCTCGCGCCGTGCCTGCTGGCAAGCGCGCTGCTTCTCTGCCTCCCCTTGCCAGCACTCGCCGGCAGCCTCGTTGGTGGACAGACTCATGACATCCATGCGGGCGATCCTGTTGAGACCTGGAGCGTGCAGGGTGCCTCGACATTGAACATCCTCGCTGGCGGCGTCGCCGACGCCACTTCGCTGCAGGCCAATTCCACACTCAATGTCACTGGCGGATCGATACTCACTGCGAGCAATACTGGGTTGTCTGTGGGTGACCAGTCGCAGGCAACTTTCAACGGCGGCACGTTGACCAACACGGGTGGCGTGGCTCTGTCCCTTTCTGTAAATGCAGGTTCCAACATCGGTTCCAGCGCCACCTTCATCGACAGCAGCATTTCCGGTGTAGGCCGCGCAGCATCCGTAAGTTCGGGAAGCAGCCTTTCGCTTTCCAATACCCGCGTCACCGGCACCAGTGTGACAAACAAGAATGGCGCGATCACGTCGTTCGGTGGATCGCTCGCCCTGACCAATGGAACGCACGTCGAAGGTGAGTCACACGGCATCACCATGTGGCTGTCCGATGACGGTCTGGCTCGCCCAGGGGACGGCGATGTCATCATTGATGCTTCGTCCGTCAAGGCTACCACCGGCAGTGCACTGTATGTCAGCACCATCGGCAATGGCAGTCTGGACACGGCAAACATTTTCGTTCGCAATGGCGCAACCCTCAGCGGTGCAGATGGGAATCTGATCACCGTCGAACAGGGAGTGGCCACTACGCGCACGACAACGGCAAACTTCAACGTCGAGAGCACCGTACTCGAAGGCAATGTGCTGGTGGCCAACGACGGCAGTATCGGTAACGTCACCCTGTCAAAGGGTGGCCGCATCAATGGCGTGTTCACCGGGGTCAACCAGGCCAGCATCGGCGATGGTGGGTATTGGCAGATGACCGGTGCCAGTACGGTGGCCACGCTGAACCTGGGCAGCGGCGGCACGATTGCCCTTGGCGACGGCTCGGCCTTCCACACCCTCAACGTGGCCGGCAACTTCAGCGGCGCCGACGGCACGCTCCTGTTCAACACCGTGCTGGCCGGCGACGATGCGGCCACCGACAAGCTGATCATCGGCGGCGACACCAGCGGCAGCGCCAACGTGCGCGTCAACAATGTGGGCGGCGCAGGCGCGCAGACCAGCCAGGGCATCCAGTTGATCCAGGTCGGCGGCGCCTCAAACGGCCAGTTCACTCTGGCAGGCCGCGCCGTGGGCGGCCAGTACGAATACTTCCTGCACAAGGGCACCGGCGCAGATGGCAACTGGTACCTGCGTTCGGTACTGCCGACCGTGCCGGACCCGTGTGTGGTCGACCCCACCCTGCCCGAGTGCACGCCCGACCCAGTGCTGCGCCCGGAACCGGGCGCTTACCTGGCCAACCTGCAGGCGGCGCAGACCATGTTCCGCGTTGGCTACCACGACCGTCATGCTGGCCAGAACGCCGGCCGTGCGTGGGCGCGTGTGGACGGTTCGCGTAATGGCTTCGATGCGATCAGCCAGCAGCTGGACATCCGCGGCAACAGCCAGGCACTGACCGTGGGTGCTGATGTGTGGCGTCACGATTCGGGCAGCACGGTCGGCGTGATGCTGTCCACCGGCAATGCCAGCAGCACTTCCACCAATGAGCTGACCGGCTACTACGCGCGCGGCAAGGTGAAGGGCGAAGCGTTGGGCATCTACGGTACCTGGCGCGGTGGCAACGATGCCGACCCGTATGCGGGCTTCTATGTGGATGGTTCGCTGCAGCGTGCGCAGTTCCGCAACCGGGTGGAAGGCATCGGCCTGGCCGACGAACGCTACAACAGCCGCGCCTGGCAGGGTGCGATTGAAACCGGTTATGCGTTCCGCGTGGGCGGTGCCAGCAACGGTGGCATCTATCTGGAGCCGCAACTGCAGGTGGGCTACAGCCGTTGGGACGGCAACCGCCACACCGAAGTGAACGGCACGGTGGTCACCACCGAGGATGCCGACGGGATGTTCGGGCGTGCCGGTGTGCGCCTGTCCGGGGTGACCCGCTGGGGCAATGGCGTGGCCGAAGTGCAGCCGTATCTCGCCGCCCACTGGCTGCATACCCGTGCCGAATCGCAGATCCGCATGGATGACGAGGTGGTGGATGCCCGCATTCCGCGCAGCCGTGGCGAGTTCAGCGGCGGCGCCTCGGTGAAGTTCGGCAACGGTATCGGCGCGTGGGGCGGGCTGTCACTGCAGCGTGCCAGTGGTTACCACCAGACCAGTGCGCAGGTGGGCCTGAGCTACAACTGGTAAAGCGTTCTTGGCCTGAAAACGGCGGCTCCGGCGCAGGCCCGGGCCGCCCTTTGCTGTTGGCATGAAGGGTTGCACGACGTGGCATTGAGCCCTGCGGCACCATCGGGCACGGCTTTGCAGGACGTCCGTGGAGCTTGGCTCCACGGCAATCAGTCGAGCGTGGCACGCCGCCGCACAAGGCGGGTGCCGATCAATCGGGTAGCGCGCTCTGCAGCGTTGCCAGATCTGCGCGTTCCACCGGCCGCACTACCCGTGCCACTTCCTGGCCATCACGCAGCAGGATCACCGTAGGCCACAGCTTTACCTGGAAGGAGCGGCCCAGCGGCTTGCCCTTGCCATCCTCGATCTTCCAGTGCGGCAGGTCGTGCGCATCCACGAATGCCTGCAGCGCCGGTTGCGCAGCCTGGCAGTGGCCACACCACGGCGCGCCGAATTCCAGCAGCAGCCAACCGGCCTGCGCATCGACATCGGCGCGGGCCGGTTCGGCGGCGACATGGTCACGCATGAACGGCATGCGTGCTACGCCGCCAGCGCACGCTGGATATCTTCCAGCGGCGCGTTGGTCAGGTCCTTGGCGATATCGGCCAGCAGCCGCGACTGGGTTTCCTTGTGCAGCAGCGGACGGATGCGGCCCAGTGTGGTCGGGTCGGCAATCAGCACCAGGTGCGTGTAGCGGTTCTTGAGCGCGTCTTCATTGAGCTGCTCTGCCACCTGCTTGGCGAAGGTCGCCTCGTTGAGCTGGGAGATGGACATGTCCTTGGGCACCGCACCGGCCGGCCCCTGCCCGGAAACGCCCTGCTCGCTGATGTCCTGCAGGCGCAGCTCGCCCTCCTGTTTCAAGCTCAGCTTCTGCTCGCTGCCAACGTTGGTGAACACGCGGGCTGAGCCACCATCGGCGACAACAACGAGGGTGCCTTCGGGAATGCGACGGGTCATGCGTTACTCCTTGCGTTGGTTCGCCACCACGGTAGAAGCAGCGGCGTGAGTGCAACGAGCACAACCCGTTCATTCCGCGTAACCGGCGCGACTGCATGAACAGGCGAGCTGGAACGCAGCGTTCGCGCAGCCGTGTTTCGCTGCATGCTCACACCGTAACCGTTATCATGGAAGGATGATCGACACGACCCACTGCATGCCTGCCGCCGTTGCGGGCATGCGGGAAGCACTGCCGACAGGCGTCTGGCTTTCCCTCATCGTATCCCCCTCGCCGTTCCACCGCCTGGCGCTGGACCCCGGCGGATGACGCCTGCGGGCCCTGCCCCGCCGCTGATTTCCGCTCGCCGCGTTCCCCCTGCTGACACTCAATCGGACCTGTCCGATGGCTCACTGCGCGTGCAGCGGGCAATGCTTGCTGCGTGTGCGACAGCTGACCGCACGCGCCCTTCTGCCCGCTTGCGGGCATTCGCTCCGATGCCCCTGCGCCTGTTGCGCCAGCATCGCCGTTTCCGACGTTCGGGACATTTCGCACTGCCCATCCCCCACATTCCATTCTTCCAAGGGAGTCCCCATGCAGGACAACTCCAACGCACACGCCCATTTCGGCTGGTTCAAACGCCGCCGCCACCTGAAGGTCGATGAGATCACCGTCGTCGACAAGCCCATGCTCAAGCGCGCCGTTGGCGCGGCGGCACTGGGCAATGCAATGGAATGGTTCGATTTTGGTGTCTACGGCTACCTGGCCGTGACCATCGGCCAGGTCTTCTTTCCCTCCAGCAACCCCACCGCGCAGGTGATCGCGGCCTTTGCCACCTTCACCGTGGCCTTCCTGGTGCGGCCGTTGGGTGGCATGGTGTTCGGACCGCTGGGCGACCGCTACGGACGGCAGAAGGTGCTGGCCTTCACCATGATCCTGATGGCGCTGGGCACCTTTGCGATCGGCCTGATTCCCTCCTACGAACGCATCGGCATCTGGGCGCCGGTGTTGCTGCTGCTTGCGCGCGTGGTGCAGGGCTTTTCCACCGGCGGTGAGTACGGCGGCGCAGCGACATTCATTGCCGAGTACTCGACCGACCGCAATCGTGGCCTGATGGGCAGCTGGCTGGAGTTCGGCACGCTGGGCGGCTACATCGCCGGTGCCGGTACGGTCACTGCGCTGCACATGCTGTTGAGCAGCGCGCAGATGCTGGACTGGGGCTGGCGCGTCCCGTTCCTGGTTGCCGGCCCGCTGGGCCTGCTGGGCCTGTACATGCGCATGAAACTGGAAGAAACACCGGCGTTCCGTGCCTATGCGGAAGAGGCCGAAAAGCGCGACCATGAGCGCCCCGGGCTGGGTGAACTGCTGCGTGTGCACGGCCGCCAGCTGCTGGTCTGCATGGGCCTGGTGCTGGTGTTCAACGTGACCGACTACATGCTGCTGACCTACATGCCCAGCTACCTGAGCGTGACCATGGGGTATGCCGAGAGCAAGGGCCTGCTGCTGATCATCATCGTGATGCTGGTGATGATGCCGCTGAACATCGTTGGCGGTCTCTTCAGCGACCGGCTGGGGCGCCGGCCGATGATCATCGGTGCCTGCATCGCGCTGCTGGTGCTGGCCATTCCGTGCCTGCTGCTGGTGGGCAGCGGCAACGATGCGCTGATCTTCCTCGGCTTGATGCTGCTGGGCCTGGCGCTGGTGTGCTTCACCAGTTCGATGCCCTCCACCCTCCCGGCGCTGTTCTACACGCCGGTGCGCTACAGCGCACTGTCGATCGCCTTCAATGTGTCGGTGTCGCTGTTTGGTGGCACCACGCCGCTGGTGACCGCCTGGCTGGTGGAGCGTACCGGTGACCCGCTGGTGCCGGCGTACTACCTGATGGGCGCAGCGGTGATCGGCCTGATCACCATGATGTTCGTGAAGGAGACCGCCGGCCTGCCGCTGCGCGGTTCGCCGCCGGCCGTGGGCTGCGACCAGGAAGCGGTGGCGTTGCTGAAGAGCGATGCGCCGCTGACGGTGGACCCGACCCTGCCGACGTTGCCGGAGGCCGGGAAGCCGGAACCGGCGACCCCGGCCTGATGGCGTGCCGCAGCGCCGGCAGCGGCCTGCGCTGCGGCGGCACTCAGTTGGCGCGGGTCAGCGTGCCCGGTGTCCAGCGATAGACCCACACGTGGCGGCCGGCGGGTGGGCAGGCCGGCCTGCCCTTGCCACGCTCGCACAGCCGCGGCTGTTTCCCGCTCTCGAAGCTGACACTGAGACGGTCGCCGTCCATCGTGATGGATTCGACCTCGCCGGGAATGTGCACGCTGGCATCGTCGGCATAGCCGGACGCGCGGATCAGCGCGTAGGTTTCGTCGTCGTAGGCGCTCTTGCCCGGCGTGGGAGCCTGCGCACGCCGATCACCCTCGCGCAGCGGCGTCATCACCACCAGCTCGTTGAGCAGCGCGGTGCTGCCGGGCGGCTGGGTGGCGGTGTACAGATAGACGATCTCGGGGCGGCCATCGCCATCCAGATCGGCATTGCCGGCCCACAGCGGGCGATAGTCGAACCGGCTGTCGGTGCCGGGATGCAGCCGCAACGAGGCCTCGGCGGTACGCCGGGCCTTGTCGTAGGTGATGGCTTCGGGCGCGGCCGTGGCATCGGCCGGCGCCTCCTTTGGCGGCTCGGCAGCCCACGCCGCCGGTCCCGCCAGCGTTGCCAGCAGCACGCACACCACCTGCACTGCGTGCGCCTGTGCTCGCCTCCGTTGCCGCATCCTGATGCTCCCTGTGGGTGGACTGTCGGGACGCGATCATCGCATACGCGGTGGCGTGGCCAAAGCCTGCTCCGCGCTCAGAACGCGCGTTCCCACTTCAGGCTCAGCAGGCTGCGGTCGTGGCTGTACAGCCAACCGACGCTGCTGTCGATGCGGGCGTAGCGCAGGCTCAGGCTGGGCACCAGGCCGGCCACCGCCAAGCGCTCGCTGCGCACGATCGCAATCACGTTCTGCTCGTCGTCCTGTCGTCGTGCCTCCAGCAGCGGGCTCCAGGCGTGGTAGTCACGCCTGCGCAGCGAAACGAACACGGTGGCGCTGGTTCCTGCCCACTGCCGCGCCGCCCCCAGGCGCAGGCCACGCTGGCGGTAGCCGTTGGCGGCGTCGGCGGCACGGCTGTCGCTGGCGTCGACGCCGGCGAACACCGTCCAGCGCGGGTTGAGCGCCCGGAACCAGGTGGCGTACAGCGCGCTCAGCTCGCCATCGTAGTTGGCCGCCAGGCCCGGCTGCCGGTAGCGCTGGCGCTTCCAGTCCGCTTCCAGCTTGAGCAGGCTGCGCGCGTCCAGCGCGAACTGCCATTCGCCATGCACGCCGCTGCCGCCCTGCAGGGCATGATTGCCCAGCGCCTGGTAGTCGTAGCTGGGGGCCAGCAGCAGCGTGTGGCGCGCAGTGCGCCAACTGTAGCCGGCCTGCACGCTGGCATTGAGTTCGTTGTAACCGCTGTGGCCGCGCCAGGCCTGGCCGAACGCCAGGCCCCGTACATACAGCCCATGATGGCCCGCCAGCACCCACCGGCGCTCGAGGCTGCCATCGAAGTCGGCGCCGCTGGCCGCCTGTGCCTCGGGCAACCTGCGTTCGATGAAGCAGGTTGCGCCATCACCGAACAGGCAGGTGCGGCTGGCGGAACTGCGGTTGACGTTGTCGCTCCAGGCCGGCCCGAGCGCCAGCGCGCCCTTCCACTGCTGCCGCGCGCGCAGCGCCTGCAGATAGCCCTGCACCCGCGCCCGCACGCCGGCGGTGGCAGGATCGTCGGCATCGATGCCCGCAGCGATGGCGGTGAACAGCCTGATCGCATCGGCATCGCGCTGGTCTTCGGCGTACACCCGGGCCAGCTCCAGTCGCGCCGGCAGGAACTGCGGCTGTGCGGCCAGCACTGCCTGGTACTCGGCCGCGGCCGCGGCATGCCGCCCCGACGCCCGTGCCAGCGCGCCCTGCGCGTAGTGGCGCAGCAACGGATCATGGTCGGGCAGTTCGATGTACTCGGCAAGGAAGGCGGCCACCGCCTGCCATTGCTGGTGCTGCAGCGACAGGTACAGCGCCTGCCCGAGGTCGTCGGCGGTGCGTTCAACCCGGTACTGCTGGCCGTCGATGGTCAGCGTGGGGCGCGCGCCTTCGGCCTGGCGCAGGCGCTGCCGGTCCTGCTGCTGGTGGCGCAGGTCGCTGCCCTGCTCCAGCACACGGCGCAGATCCTCCTGCTGCGCGCAGGCGTCCGCTGCCGGCCATGCCAGCAGCAGGAGGGCGAGAATGAGAGGGGGGCGCATGGTCATCCGGTGGGCACGATGCAACGGGCCGAAGCAGGGACTGGCGGATCGCGGCTTGTCCCTGCCCTGCCCCGTCAGGGGTGTGGCATCAGTTCTTGCTGCCGCCGAAGGCGGTGTCGTACTGGCTGTTGCCGGCGAAGGTGGCGATGCCGGCCAGGGTGGCCGCGTTGGCGCCGAAGAACTGGCCCTGGGTGCTGCCCGACACCGAGCCATTGGCCACTGCGGTACCGGCGAAAGAGGCATCCGCGCTGTTGATGGCGGCGGTGACGCCCACGGTCAACCCGCCCCCGGCGATCTGGCCACGCAACGAACCCGTGCCGAAGTCGGCGCGGAACGTACCGCTGAGCAGGTTGCTGCCGTTGAACCGGTTCAGGCCTGCCACGCTGTAGGTGGCCACCCCGGCCGGCAGGGTGGTGCCGGCCCGGTCACCGGCGAAGTACACCTGGCGGTTGTTGAAGCCACCGGCGGCGCCATCCTTGGACCATTCGCCGAACCAGACATCGCCACTGCCCACCTTGACGAAGTTGAAGTGGCCCATGCCGGCGTGGTTGCCCGGGGTGCCGGTGATCGGCATGGCCAGCGTACGCACGGTGGTGCCGTTGATGGTGGTCGGCGCCGAGTAGGCACTCAGGCCCTGGAAGTCCACGCGCATGCCGCCGGACACGGTGCCGACGCCGATGCCGGCCTTGCCGGCCGAGTGCGGGCCGCCATTGACCTGCGAGGCGCCGACGTTGACGTTGAGCTGCGGATCGGTGACGGCGCTGGCGGCGCCGACGATATCGGCCGCATGGGCGGCGCCGGCCAGCGCGAACGAGGCGGCGACGGCCAGCAGGGAACGGGAGATCGATTTCATGCAACTACTCCTTGGGTTGAGGGAACTACAGGTACAACGCGTGAATGCAGGGGAATCAGAAGCGCGCACTGAGCGCGAGCTTGAGCGTGCGGCCCGGTGCCGGCAGGGTGGAACGCGTGGCCGGGTCGACGTAGTAGCGGTTGCCGAGGTTGCTGCCGACCAGTTCGATGCTGGCGTTGGCGTGGAAGCGCCAGCGCGCATAGGCGTCGACGGTGGTGATGTTTCCCCAGGTGAACGGCACGTTCTGCCACAGCAGGCTGCTGCCGCCGGCCAGCAACCGGTCCCGGTACGCCTGCAGGTCCGGGTTGTCATGCCGCTGGTAATGCACGATGCGGCTGCCCAGTTCCAGCCGTTCGTCGAACAGGCGCGTGCCCAGCGAGAGGTTCATCGACAGCCTGGGGATCGCCTGGGTCAGCAGGTAACCGCCGACAAAGCCGTCCTGCACGCAGTTGGGTACCTGCCCGCGGTTGGGATCGAGCAGGACGGCGCTGCTTTCGTCGCAGACTTCGTTTTCCAGCGTGCGGCTGACCCCCAGGTCGGAGAAGAAGCGCCGATTGTCGAAGCGCGCCTGCAGTTCGACGCCCCGGATGGTCTGCTTGTCGATGTTGTCGAACAGGAAGTAGGCGTCGCGCTCGATCACATCACGGGTCTTGTGCACGAAGTAGCTGAGCCTGACGTCGGCATCGGTGCCTTCGGCAAACAGCCCGGACAGCGAGTGCACATAGCCGGCTTCGTAGTTGTAGGCGTGCTCGGGCTTGAGCGGATACAGCGGGTTGAGGCTGCTGGAGAACGCGATGGTGCTCTCGAACATGCTGGGGAAGCGCTTGGCTTCGGTGTAGCGCAGGTACAGGCGCGCGTCGGGCGAGAAATGCACGGTGGCCGAGAATGTCGGCAGCCACGCGTGGTCGCGGCGGCGGCTGTTCCGCGCCTGCACCGGCTGGCCCTGCACCGTGCTGAAGATGCTGCAGGTCTGGTCGCTGCCGAGCACCATCGGCAGCAGGCCCGGTATCGCGGCCACCTCGCCGTTGAGGCAGGGGTTGCCGGCGCGCGTGTAGTTGCCCTGCGCGTCGGGCTGCCAGGCGATGCGGTGCTCCACCGGCACCGGGGTTTCGTACTTGACCAGCAGGTTCCTCAACAGGTCATCGACCAGCGAGCCCATGCCGATGCTCTCCCAGAATTCGCGCTCGGCTTCCAGCGCATCGATCTCCGCCTGCAGGCTGGCCGGACGCGGCGGCAACGCATTGACCCGGTAGCGGGCTTCCCGGCTGCCGACGCTGGTGGTGAGCAGTTCGGGATGGTCCTGCAGGAAATCGTCGAAGGCCCAGTAGCGGCTGTAGCGCAGGCCCGCACCGAGGGTGAGGAACTCCACCGGGCGCCACTCCAGGCTCAGGTAGCCCTCGCCCTCCTGGCGGCGGCCGGCACGCGGGTACATGCGCCAACCGTCGCTGACCCCGAAGTACGGATCATCCGATCGCAGCCTCTCGTACTGCCAGTTGCCGCCCACGGTCAGGTCGAGGGTGGAATGCAGGGCGAAGCGGTTGCTCAGGGTCAGCCCGGTGCGGTCGTTGCGGGCATTGGCCAGCGCGGTGTTGCGCAGGATCGGGCTGCGTGCCGGATCCCAGTCCGGATTGCCGGAGGCGAAGTTGGGAAATCCACCGGCGGTGTAGGTGTCGCTGGTGGTCTGGGTCCGCCACAGGTTGGCACGCAGGTCCAGCCAGCGGCTGCCGGCCGGCTGCCACCGATACTCCAGGTTCCAGGCATCGGCATCGACCCGGCTGAGCGGCCACTGGATGCGCCCGTAATCCGGTGCGGACAGGATCCGCGACGGCATGATTTCGCCGTAGTGCGACAGCGTATGCCGCCAGGTGGCACGCAGCTGCTGGTCATCGCTGATCTGCCAGGTGCCCTTGAGCAGCCACGATTCCTGCTCGCTGGAGGTATTGGGCACTTCGTCGCCCGGTTTGAAGTGGCGGGCCAGCGTGGTGATGTAATCGACGCCCTGGTACTCGAACTGCTCGCGCGGCGGCTGGTCGTAGTAAGCGCTGCCCTGGTCCCCGGAGAAGTAGTTGCCGCGCTTGCGCCAAGCATAGGCCGCCATCAGCTCGGCGCGCTCGCCGCGCCAGCCCAGCGCCAGGCGCCAGGCCTGGTCGTCCCCCTCGAACGGGTTGTCGCCGCTGCGCGACTTCACCGGCACCACCAGGGTGCGGTCGGCATAGGGCGAGGCCGGCGAGGACTGCGGGAAGCCGTCCACGCTGCGGTAGTCCTGCCCGGTATGCAGGCGCGGCAGCCGTGGCGAGACCGCGTTGCTGCTGCCCTCGATCTTCAGCTCCCCGCCGAAGCGTTCATCGGCGTCGAGGATGTCATCGACGTCGAGGGTCTTGATGACCATGGCGCCACCGATGCCGGTATGCACATCACGCACCAGCGCCGGCCCCTTGATGACCTGGATGCCGCCGATCAGGTTGGGATCGATGTAGTTGCGGTTGCTGACCCCGTTGTAGCCCCGCCAGACGGTCAGCGCCTGCTCGCCGCCATCGATGCTGACCGGCACCCGCCCCGGCCCCTGGATGCCGCGGATGTTGAGGTCCAGTGCACCGCTGTTGCGCGCATCGCCGCTGAACACACCGACCAGATCCTTGACCACGTCGGCCGGGTTGGCGCCGCGGTAGCGCTCCACGCGCTCACGCCCGGAATAACCGGTGCTCAGGTCCAGCGCGTACACGTCGTCGTACCCCCAACGATCGCGTGTCTGGCCGCCGTTGGCCTGCAGCCGTCCCCCGACCTTCAGCGTGTCCAGGTGCACCACCCCATCCTGCGACGCTGCCACGGCATCGGCATCAGCGCTTGCCGGCTGCAGGCTCCAGGCGCCGTCCTGCTCCTGCTGTGCGCGCAGCCCGCTGTCGCGCAGCAGCTGCTGCAGCGCCTGTGCCGGGCTGTAATGCCCGTTCACCGCACGCGAGCGGCGCCCTTCCACCAGATCGCTGCGGAACACCACCTGCACCTGCGCCTGGCGGCCGAAGCTGCGCACGGCATCGGCCAGCGGCTGTTCCGGAATGGCATACGCCTGCGGGGCGGCGGCAGCCGCCTGGGCATTGGCGGCCGGCACCGCTGCCAGCGGAAGCAGTACGGTGGCGATGGACAGGGCCAGCAGGGTGGCGCGGCAATGGCGGGCAGATGCCGTAGACGGCATGAACGGTAACTCCTCAAGGGCGGCAGGACCCGGCGTGCATCGGGCGCGCCGGGTGCGTGTGGCTTGAGGAGAAACGCGGTTTCGCTCTGGCTATATCAGTAACGACAACGTGGAATCGGAACTGCCCACGGTTTTTTCCGATTCATCGCACAAGCATCCCTGCCGATCACCACACCAGCAGCGCACCGCCCGGAAGACGGCGTACGCGCAGGCCGGCCTGCTGGGCCACCGCCGCGATGGCCGGGTCGGGTTGCTGCAGGTGGAACAGCCCACTCACCGCCACCTGCGCGCCCTGCCCGCGCAGCACCCAGACCGGCGCTGCGCGATAGCGTGCCAGCTGTGCGATGGCCTCGGCGGCGGGCAGCTGGTCGATGCTGACCTCGCCCCGCCGCCACGGAGCGACCGCGTCCGCATCGATGCGCCGCAGCGGCTGTTGCCAGCGACCGCCGGCAAAGGCGCGCTGCTGCCCCGCATGCAGGCGCTGCACCGGGACCTGCCCGGGCCCGACCTCGACCTCTCCCTGACTGACCCCGGTGACCACGGTCGCGCCCTGCAGCGTCACGCTGAAGGCGGTGCCGATGTCACGGATCTCGCCACCGCCGGCCTCGACCCGGAACGGCCGCGCCTCATGCGCTACCTGGAACCAGGCCTGCCCGCGCAGCAGCTGTATGCGCCGCTGGTCCGCGCTGAACTCCACCGCCAACGCGGTGCCGGCATCGAGCACGGCGCTGCTGCCATCCTCCCACTGCACCGTACGCGGCGCGCTGCCGCTACGCACATCGCTGCGGGCCAGCAGCCAGGCATGCGGGGCGATGGCCACCGCCACCAGCACCGCCGCGGCACTGCCCAGCAGCCATGGCCATCGGCGCTGGGGTCGCAGCGGGCGCAGCGCCGGTTCGGCGGTCAGCCCGGGAAGCGCGGCCAGCACCTCCGGCCCCGCGGCATCGAGCGACTGCCAGAAATCGTTCTGCTGCTCCCATGCCAGCCGATGGCAGGGATCGGCCTGCAGCCAGCGCTGCAGGCGGCGTTGCTGACGCGGCGGCAGCGGACCGGCATTGCACCGCAGCACCCAGTGCAGGGCCTGCCTGGCCTGTCGCGGCGAGGGTGAGGACGGGTTCATGGTTGTAGCCTGCGGCACCGCGGGTGGGCGCGTTCTACAGCTGTGACACCGCAGTGGGCGGATTGCCCACGGCAATCGTCGGGCCTGTGCGATCCGATCATCGGTGGCTGCCCCGCTGGTGCTGCTGGATCAACAGCGCGGCACGCAGCACGTGCTTGCCGACCAGGCTCTTGGAAATGCCCAGGCGCAGGGCGATCTCGCGCTCGCTCAGGCCGAGATAGCGGTTGAGCACGAAGCACTCGCGCACCTGGGCCGGCAGCGCGAGGATGGTCTGGGTGATCTCGCGCAGCTGCGCCTGGTCCAGCGCCTGCGCCTCGCCATCGTGGCGGTCCTGCGCCACGTCCACCGCGTACTCGGCCATCGCGCGGCGTTCGCGCGCGTCGGCCTGGCTGCGGTTGAGCGCATGGTGGTAGGCCATGCGGTACAGATAGCCGCGCGGCTCCAGGATGGGCGGATCGCCGGGCACGCTGCTGGCCTTCAGGTACAGGTTCTGCAGCGTGTCTTCGGTGCTGGCCGGGTCAAGGTAGCGGCCGATGAAGCGGAACAACGCACGGCGTTCGCGGATCAGCAGTTCGATCAGCGCCAGGGCATTGGGGGACATGGGTGCCAAGGCCGGACCGGGGAATGATGGGCGTGATGGCGACGGTCCGAGCCGGGATTGTAGGCGTCCCGGCGCGATACCGCACCCCCGTTCAGCGACGTCGCCACAGGCAGGACCTTCGGCCTATGAAGATCTCGTGAAGATAGTGCTATGTTATATCGTCACATTTGTAGCGACCCCTTGCCATGTCCCGTTCCGTCCCCGCCCGCCGACTGTCCGGCGCGATCCTCCTTGCCCTGGCCCCCGCACTGGCAGCGGCAGCGGAGGCCCCTTCGCAACTGGATCCGATCGTGGTGACCGCCACTGCCACCGACCGCCTGGCCAGCGATGCGCCCGCCTCCATCAGCGTGATCACCCGTGAGCAGATCCAGCTGCGGCCGGTGCTGGATCTGGCCGACGCACTACGCGGCAGCCCGGGCGTGACGGTGGCCGGGGTCGGCTTCGGTCGCCGCGGCATCCGCATCCGCGGCATGGACCCGGGCTATACGCTGGTACTGCTGGACGGGCAGCGCGTCAGCGCGTCGGCCGATGCCATCGCCCACTCGGATTTCGATCTGGGCTGGCTGCCTGCCGCCGCGATCGAACGCATCGAAGTGGTGCGCGGCCCGATGTCCTCGCTGTACGGCTCGGAGGCGCTGGGCGGCGTGGTCAACGTGATCAGCCGCCGCGCCACCGATGACTGGCAGGGCAACCTGGTCTACAACGCCGGCGTGGTTGCCGGTGACCGCGGTGGCAACACGGCCCAGGCCGGCTTCTATGCGGGTGGCGCACTGCTCCCTGGCACGCTGGGCCTGAGCGTGTTTGCCGAACACCGGCAGAAGGATGCCACCCGCGATCCCACCGACGACCGCCTGGACGAACAGGAGGGGCGCCGTGCCAACACCGGGCGTGCGGTACTGACCTGGACGCCGGATGCGCATCAGCGCATTGACCTGTCGCACCTGCAGGGCAGCGAGGAACGACGCCGCCATGCGCTGCAGGCCGGTGCCGCACCCTATGAGTACGAGACCATCGACGACATCCGTCGCCGCCAGACCACGCTGAGCCATCAGGGCGACTGGGACTGGGGCCAGACCCGGGTCAGTGCCTACCGTGCGGTGCTGGACCGCGACAACCGTCGCGACCGCGGCGAGGCCTCGCGGCCGCAGCAGCTGACCGACCAGATCGTCGATGCGCGCGCCACCGTTGCACTGGGTGCACGCCACCGCGTCAGCGTCGGCGGCGAATGGCGGCGGCAGCAACTGGACGATGCCGCGGGTGCACGCTCCGGCCACCTGCAGTCCAACCAGAGCGCGCTGTTCATGCAGGACGAGATCCAGGTGAGCGACGCACTCTCGGTGGTTTTCGGCAGCCGCAGCGACCGCCACCCCGAGTTCGGCTGGCACCACAGCCCGCGCGCCTATGCGGTGTGGCATGCCACCGACGCGCTGACGATCAAGGGCGGCATCGGCAGCGGCTTCAAGGCACCGAGCCTGAAGCAACTGTCGCCGGAGTACTCCGCGGTGGGCGGCGGTGGGCGCTTCACCATTGTCGGCAACCCACAGTTGAAGCCGGAACAGACTACCAGTGCCGAATTGTCGGTTGCCTGGCAGCAGCAGCGCTGGTCGTTGCAGGCGACTGCGTTCCAGAACGACCTCAAGGACCTGATCCAGACCACCTGCGTACGTGCCTGCGGTGTACGCGGCCGCGAACTGCGCAACTACACCAATGTGGCCCGTGCACGCATCCGTGGCCTCGAGCTGACCGGCACCGCGCCGATCAGCGAGCATCTGTCCTTCGAGGCGAACTGGAGCTGGCTGGACCCACGCGACCGCCAGACCGGCCAATGGCTGCCGGAACGTCCGCGCCGCAGCGGTGCAACGGCGCTGAACTGGCAGCGCGGGCCGCTGCAGGCCGCCGTGCGCGGCGAGTACATCGGTCCACAGCAGCAGGTGGCCGGCAGCAGCCAGGTGACCCTGCCCGACTACTGGCTGTGGTCGCTGGACGCGCGCTGGCGCGTGACCGCGGCGGTGAGCGTGGTGGCCGGCATCGACAACCTGGCCGACAAGCGGCTGGACGAGACCGGTGCGCTGTACCCGTACCCGGAAACCGGCCGCTACGTGCATGCCGGCATCGAACTGGCGTTCTGACCATGCGCAGCGGGTGGACATGGCTGCTGCTCGGGTGGCTGATGCTTGGCACATCGGCCCGTGCCGAGCCCGACCCCTTGCGGGTGGAGGTGGTCAGCAGCAGCTTCGTGCTGCCCGCCAGGATCGCCCGCCTGGACGCGCTGGGCGCGCCTGCAGGCGTGCGCTTCCGGCAGCGCGTGGTGGACCCGGCGGCGGCGCTGCCCGCTGACTGGCCGGCGGGCGCCGACCTGGTGCTGCTGGACACGCCGCGACCGACGGATGTCGAACAGATCATGGCGGTGGTCGATGGCCCCTTGCAGAACGGCAAGGTGCCCTGGCTGCGTGTGGGCGGCGGTGCACCGGCCTCCGGCCACCTGTCCGCCGAGGTGGCGCGCAGCATCGCCGGCTACTACGGCAACGGTGGCGAGGCCAACATCCGCACGCTGGCGGCATACCTGCAGGCCTGGCGCAGCGGTGCCGGGGCCGACGGACTGCCGCCGCCGCAGGTGCTGCCGGCCACCGGCTACAGCACGGGTGGCAACCGGTGGCTGGACAGTCCACAGGCGTTGCAGGCGCAGTGGCAGCGCGATGGTCAGGCGACGTGGCCGAAAGTAGCCGTACTGATTTCCGGCAGCACGCTCAGCGGCATGCAGACCCAGGTGCTGGATGCACTGATCGAGGCCGGGCGCACGCGCAAGCTTGCGCTGTTCGGGGTCTGGTTCGATGCCGCCGCCGACGACGGCCTGCAGCAGGCGCTGCGCGGCATCGAAGTGGATGCGCTGGCCAACCTGACCCATCTGCAGAACGGCACCGCGCGTGCCGCCGAGTTCGCCACACTGGACGTGCCGGTGCTGCAGGCGCTGAACCATCGGCAAGGGGATGCGGATGACTGGCGCGCGGCGACCACCGGCATCCCGATGGCCACGCTGGCAACCTTCGTCGCCGTGCCCGAAGCCTGGGGCGCCGGTGATCCGATCGTGGTCTCGGCCAATGCGCGCGGTGAACTGCAGCCGATTCCCGAACAGATCGATGCGTTGGCCGCCAAGCTGCAGCGGCTGGCGGCGCTGCGCCACACCGCCGCGGCCGACAAACGGGTGGCGCTGCTGTTCTGGAATGCGCCGGACGGCGAACGCAACCTGTCCGCGTCGCATCTCAACGTGCCGCGCAGCATCGAGGCGCTGCTGCCGCGCCTGGCACAGGCCGGGTATTCGACGCAGCCGGTGGATGAAACGACCCTGATCGAACAGCTGCAGGCGCTGCTGGGAGGCTACTACCATCCCGAGCGGTTGGATGCGCTGCTCGACGCCGGGCTGGCCGATACCCTGCCGGTCGCCGACTACCGCCGCTGGCTGGCCACCCTGCCCGCTTCGCGCCGCGACGAACTGCGCGCGCAGTGGGGCGATCCTGCACACCACCCCGCGGTACGTCAGCGGCACGGACAGGCCGTGTTCGTGCTGCCGCGCCTGCGCCTGGGCAACCTGCTGCTGATGCCCCAGCCGCCACGCGCGGGCCGCATCGGCGAGGCCACCCACGATACGGCGTCGGTGCCGAGCCACTACTACCTGGCGGCGTACCTGTACCTGCGCCAGCGGTGGAAGGCCGATGCGCTGATCCACTTCGGTACCCACGGCACGCAGGAATGGACCCCGGGCAAGGACCGCGGCCTGTGGGCCGCCGATTATCCGTGGCTGGCGGTGGGCGAGCTGCCGGTGTTCTACCCGTACATCCAGGACAACGTCGGCGAGGCGATCCAGGCCAAGCGCCGTGGCCGTGCGGTGGTGGTCAGCCACCAGACCCCGCCGTTCGCGCCGTCCGGCCTGTACGACGAGCTGCGCGACCTGCACGCGGTGGTGCACGAACTGCAGCAGCTGGACCAGGGGCCGGTGCGTGATGCCACCGCCGCACGCCTGCGCACCCTGGCCACCGACAGTGGCATCGCCGCCGACCTGGGCTGGAGCGCGGTGGACATGCAGGCACGCTTCGAGAGTTTCCTGCCGGTGCTGCACGACCACCTGCATGAGCTGGCACGGCGCAACCTGCCACTGGGGCTGCATACCTTCGGCCAGCCGGCCTCGCCCGAGCACCGCCTGCTGATGGTGATGCAGCAGCTGGGGCCGGGCTATCTGAAAGCGCTGGGCGAGGATCCGACGGAGGCCACTGCCGTGGACTACCGGCAGATCCAGCAGGGCCTCGGCTATCGCACGCTGCTGCACCATCTGCGCGAAGGTGCGCCGATCGGCAGCGCCGCCACCCCTGACCTGCGCGCAGCGCTGCAGCGTGCCGCGCAACGGGATGCCGCTCTGGCCGATACACAGGAGATCGAATCGCTGCTGCATGGCCTAGGTGGTGGCTTCGTACTGCCCGGCGCCGGTGGCGACCCGATACGCACGCCGGAACTGCGCAGCGGCCGCAACCTGTTCGCGTTCGAGCCCGACCGCATTCCCACCCGCGCAGCGTTCGACACCGGCGAGCTCGCCCTGCAGCAGCTGTTGCAGGCCTATCGTGATGATCACAATGGGCAGCTGCCACGCAAACTCGCCATCAGCCTATGGTCGAGCGAGGCCATCCGCCACCTCGGCGTACTGGAGGCGCAGGTGCTGCACGCACTGGGCCTGCGCCCGCGCTGGGACAGTGGTGGCAAGGTGATCGCCCTGGACATCGTGCCCGATGCAGAACTGCAACGACCGCGCATCGATGTGGTGATCCAGGCCACCAGCGTCTACCGCGACCAGTTCGATCCGTTCCTGCGCCTGCTGGCCGGCGCCATCGCGCAACTGGCGGCGATGCCGGCCTCGTCCGGCAACCCGGTTGCCGCCAATGCACTCGCCTTGCAACAGCGCCTGCAGCACGACGGCGTCGCTGCGGACCAGGCGCAGCGCCTGTCGCGCCTGCGCATCTTCAGCAATGCGTCCGGCGAGTATGGCAGCGGCCTCAATCACGCCGTGCTGGAGCGTAGCGGCGCGGCGGGCAAGGACGATGCGGCGCTGGCCAGCGGCTTCCTGGATCGCCTGCAGCACGGCTACGGCAGTGACGGCCAGGCGACCGCCCTGCCCGGCGGCAACCTGTTCGCCGAACAGCTGCGCGGCGTGCAGGCGGCGGTGCTGTCGCGCTCCTCCAACACCCATGGGCTGCTCAGCACCGACCATCCCTTCGAGTATCTGGGCGGGCTGGCACTGGCCGTGCGTCACCTCGACGGTGCCAGCCCGGCACTGTACGTCTCCGACCTGCGCGAACCGGCACCGCGCACGCGCAGCACCGCACGCTTCCTGGCCGATGAGCTGCGCGCGCGGACGCTCAATCCGCAATGGATCGGTGCGATGCAGGCCGAAGGCTATGCCGGCACACTGGAGGTACTGAAGAGCGTCGACAACCTGTTCGGCTGGCAGGTCACCGCGCCCCAGACCGTCCGCGCCGACCAGTGGCAGGCGGTGCACGACACCTTCGTGCGCGACAGCCGCCAGCTGGGCCTGGCGCAGTGGTTCGAGCAACACAACGCCAGCGCGCAGGTGCAGATGATCGAGCGCCTGCAGGAAGCGATCAGGCGCGGCTACTGGCAAGCCGATGATCGCACCCGTGCTGAGCTGCAGGCGCGGCTGCAGCAGCTGCAGGCCTGGTCAGCGCCGGAACCGGCACCGACGCAGGCACATCCCGGCTACGGGCTCAGCCGCGCGGCGGCCACCCCACCGGCACCCGATGCCGCTGCCTCCGTCACCCCAGAACCCGCCACCGTCGAACAGGCCTCTGCCCCCTCACCCAGGGTGCGAGGCCAGGTGATGCGGCAGCTGCCGCCGCCGGCGCCGCACTCACCTGCCACGCGCTGGGCACTCGCCGTGCTGCTGGCCCTGCTCGGCGCAGGCGCGGTGCTGCAGGCGCGGCGCAACGCTCGGCACGCCAGCCCTTCCACGTCTCCTTCCAACCCGGCTTCCGCATGAACGCGCTTGAATCCACGCTCTACGATCTCTCCCACCTGTTCCTCGCTCCGGTCCTGCTGCTGATCCTGCTGTCGCTGGCCTATGCCTTTCTCAGCTTCGGCGCCTTCCTCTGGGAAGGACTGCAGCGCCGCCGCGGCCGCCACCGGCCTGAGCTGCTGGCCTGGCAGGCCCGCCATGGCGGCTGCAGCGACGATCTGGAACTGCATATCCTCAAGCGCCTGGAAGGCCTGCGCATCGTCTCGCGCACTGCACCGATGCTGGGGCTGGTGGCGACCATGATCCCGATGGGTCCTGCCCTGCTGGCGCTGACCCGCAGCGATGCCCAGGGCGTGGGCGAAAACATGGTGGTGGCCTTCTCGTCGGTGATCCTGGCCCTGGTCGCCGCCAGCCTGACCTATCTGGTGCTGACCGTGCGCCGGCGCTGGCTGCTGCAGGAACTGCGCCAGTTCGAACGCCGGCAGGAGGTGCACTGATGCGCTTCCTGGATGACGACGAGGCCGACGACCCGATCCTGTCGGTGGTGAACCTGATCGACCTGTTCCTGGTGGTCACCGGCATCCTGATGATCGTGATCGTGCGCAATCCGCTCAATCCGTTCACCAGCCAGGACGTGACCGTGATCGAGAACCCGGGCCAGGCCGACATGCGCATTACCGTCAAGCAGGGTGAGGAACTGACCCGCTACCAGTCCACCGGCGAGATCGGCGAAGGCGGCGGGATCAAGGCCGGCGTGACCTATCGGTTGCCGGATGGGCGCATGGTGTACGTGCCGGAGGGGGCCCCCCCGGCCCGGTAGATCCACGCCGTGCGTGGATGACGGATCTAGGGTTCCTGCAACGCCTCGAAGCGCTCGGCGAGGTAATCGATCAACGCACGCACCGCCGGCAGCAGCCCGCGTCGCGACGGAATGGTTACCAGGTGTTCGCGGTCATCGACGCGCCCGGTACCTACTCGAAGATGGCCGAGGAGATCACCCTGGCCCGCGTGGTGCAGGCCGGCGTGGTGCCGATGGACACCGCCGCGGTCGCCTCGGAGATCCAGCGCAGCTGGAACCGCGACGATGCCCAGCAATGGGCCGAGGTCTACACGAAGATCTTCCCGAACCACCGGTTGCTGATCGAGAGCTACCTGAAGGCACAGGACGTGCAGAAGAACCAGGAGCCGCTGGATTCGCAGCGCGGCTGAGCCGATCTCGGGTTATGCAAGGTGCTGGAGGCCACAGGCGTCCAGTTCTCGTACGATTGCACGGTGTGATGACATGGCGGCGCGGGCCCTGGCGGGCGCCGCCTTCCGGAGCAGTCGAGCATGGCTCGACACCACAATTGGATCGGTCGGGCATGGCTCGGCGCTGCAGACAGATGGAGAACGTGATGGCCTACGCACGCATTGTTTCGACCGCGGACAATTACCTGCACCACATCAGCAATGGCAGCTTCGACGTGGATGCGGACGAACCCGCCTCGCTGGGCGGCCAGGGCAAGGGCTTTGCACCGTTCGATCTGTATCTGGCTTCGCTGGCGGCGTGCACCGCCATCACGCTGCGCATGTACGCACAGCGCAAGGGCTGGGACCTGGGTGAGTTCCATGCCGAACTGCGCTCGGAGCGCGACGCGGACGGGCGCTTCCATGTGCACCGCGTGCTGCATGCCAGCGCCGCGTTGAGCGATGCGCAGTGGCAGCGGTTGCTGGAAGTGGTCGAGAAGACGCCGGTGACGCTGGTGATGCGCGAGGGTGCGCGGATCACCAGTGAGCGCGGGGGCGCAGCGTAGCCCTATCCACGCGTCGCCTGGATCTACAGAGCCGGGCCCCTGCCCGGCTCCACGGACAGGTCAGCGGCGTGAATGCAGCACGGTGCGCTGGCGCATGGCGTTGAACTCCTGTTCCACCTGCACGATGTCGTCGGCCTGGAAACCGGCGGCGTCCAGCAGCTGGTTCGCCGCCGCCGCGGCCAGGGGATCGTCGCCGCGCTCGCGCCAGCAGCGCGACGGCAGGAAATAACCGACTTCGCTGCGCCCCCGCATGATCACCACCGGCCGCCCGGCGTACAGCAGGAACTCGGCCAGATGCTGGCGCAACCCCTCGACCGACACGTAGGCGGGCCCGGCGCCCAGCATCTGGCTGGACGGGTCAGGGCTTTCAAACAGTTTGCGACGGCTCATCCACTCCTCCTGTGTGCAACGCGGGGTCTCCTTTCCTTAGACGGGCGCATCGCTGCGCCCCCGCCATTGTCTGCGTGACCGCGATCACGCTGTCCGCTCAGAACCCGGTATTGAACTCCAGCTGGAACACATCGATGGACAGCGGCGGACCCGAGACCTCCTTGGCCGCCATCCACTTGCCGCTGATCCAGGTGCGCGCATCCAGCGCATAGGCGCCGCCGACGTAGTAGCCGCGTGCATTGGTGCCGCCGAGGTGGAAGTTCGGATCGTTGTAGGCGTCGGGCAGCGCATCGGCCTCGATCCGCTTGTAGCCCAGCAGCGCCTGCCACTGGCCCGGCTCCTTCAGCTCGGCCGCACCAAAGGTGGCCTGCAGCATCCAGGCGGTATCGCCGCTGCGGAAGGTATCGATGCTGGCGGTGCCGCCGGCGCCGAAGTTGTTGACGATGCCGTTGTTGGCACGGGCGAACATCGCCTGCTTGTCGTAGGCCAGATTGCGGATGTAGTCCGCATCCAGGCGCAGCCCGATGTCCTGGGCCAGCTGGGTGTCCCAGCGCAGGTTGAAGGTGGCCAGGCGGAATGCCGAGGCCAGGCCCACGTACTGCGGGGTGGGCGTGTTGGCCGGGTCCAGCGGATTGCGGGCGATGTCGCGGATCAGCATCAGGGTGTTGCCCTTCTGCATGAACGCCGGCCGCGACCAGTCGGTATCGCAGCCGACCGCGCCGGCGTACAGCGCACACGGCGAGGACAGGCGGCCGCTGATGTTCTTGAAGTCGTAGTAGCCCAACGCCGCGCGCAGCGCGTTGTCATCGTTGAAGCGCCAGTTCACGCCCACCTGCGCGCCGGACAGCCACTTGTTCTCGTTCGGCGTCTTGACCCGGCTCTGGCTGGGCGAGCTGTCCGAGGTGTATTCCAGCGGTACCACGGCGAGATTGCCGAACAGGCCCACCTCGCCGCCGGCCAGATCGTACTGCAGGTTGGCCGCCAGGCCGTCGAAGTTCAGGTCGTTGGAGAACAGCGTATCGCTGGTCCAGAACGGGTTGCCGAAGCGGCCGCCGCGCACGCTCACCCAATCTGCCGGGCTGTAGGCCAGCCAGGCCTGGTCGAGCCACACATCCTTCTTGCTCAGGCCGCCGCCGAGCTGCTCGGTGGTCGACACCGGACCATTGCTGCTGCCACTGGCCAGGCGCACGCCGGCGGTGGTGTGCTGGCCGATGCTGGCTTCGATGCCCAGCCGGGCGCGGATGCGCCACAGGTTGCGGCGGTCCTGGCGGGTGTTGAGCAGCGGTGGCAGCTGCAGGTTGGTATTGGTATTGGTATCGAAGCCGCTGCCGGCGTTGATCGAGGCCCAGTTGGTCTCGATGTCACTGTTGCGTTCGGAGTAGAAGCGCGACTCGCTGCGCACGCGCATGTCGCCGCTGATCCTGATGCGCTTCGTCCATTCGGCCACTTCGTTCGGCGCCGCCCAGCCCTCCGACTTCGCCTGCGCCATCACCTCCTGGCGCACTTCGTCGCGGATGCCGTCGCGGACGCTCTGCGGCACGTAGGGCACGCGCACGTCGCCGGCTTCCAGCGCGACAACGCCCGTGCTGGCCGGCGCGGCGGAGGCGGCCGTGCGTTGTGCGGCGGCGGCTTCCGCCTCGGCCTGCACCAGCAGCGCCTGGCCGTCTTCCGGCTTCAGTGCACCGCTGGCGATCAGGCCGCGGATCAGCTTGACCATGGTGGTTTCAGCCGCCATCGCACCGGCCGGCGCGGCCAGGCTGAGCAGCACGGCGCAGCACAGCAGCGCCCGTCGGGCCGGCCGCGGGCGGCGGGAGTCGGTTCGTGCGCGGACGTGGTCGTTCATCACGGTTCTCATCGAAAGAAGGGAAATCACGGAAGTCAGGAATCAGGCCCCGGGCCGGCGGCCCTGGATCAGGACGCGGGCGGGGAAATCAAGCGAGGGCGGCGGTACCTGGTCGACCTTGCCGATCTGCCGCAGCGCGTCGAGCACGGCCGCGTCGGCCTCTTCATTGCCGCTGCCGCGCACCAGTTCGACCTTCTCGAGGCGACCATCGGCGGCCAGCCACACATTGACCTGCAGCTGGAACGCCAGGCGCCGGACCTTGGCATCGCGCGAGATCGCCTGCTGCATCAGGTAGCCGAGGTAGCGGCCGTAGCTGGCATTGCCGGCGCCGCCGCGACCCACGCCGGACGAACCGCCGCCGCTGCCGGACTGGATGCCGAAGTTGTCCCCGCCGGCCTGGGCATCAGCGTTCATCGTCACCGGGTCGCTGTTGTCGGGCGTGGGTGTCGGCGCTTCGGCCGGCGTCGGCGGTTCCAGCGGTTCGGGCTCGGGCACGGTCTCCTCCGGCGGCGTCTCCGGCTCCGGCGGTTGTTCCGGTGGCGGCGGCGGGGGTGGCGGGGGCGGCGGCAACGCCAGCATCGGCGGCTGCACGACCGGGCGGCGCGTGCTGGCGGTGTCGGTGAACAGCCACCACCACAGCGCCACGCCCAGCACCAGCAGCGCAACCAGCACCAGGGCCAGGGTCACCAGCAGCGGCCGGCCACGCATGCCGGGCTCCTGCCGTGGGGGTTGATGTCCGGCCATGCCTCAGCCCTGCGCCTTGCCGGTGACCAGCCCGACCTGGGCCAGTTCCAGGCGGCGCAGCAGGTCCAGCACTTCGACCACGCGCGCGTACTGCACCTGCGCGTCGCCGCGCACGATCACCGGGAAGTCCGGCGTGGTGGCGCGCTCGGTACGCAGCCGGTCCTCGAGCTCGGCCATCGTCACCGGGTAGGCATCCAGGAACACCTGGCCGCTGGGATCGATGGTGATCGCCTTGGTCTTCGGCTTTTCCAGTGCAACGCTGTTGCTGGCTTTCGGCAGATTCACCTCGATGCCGGGAATGGACGCGTTGCTGGTCAGGATGAAGATCACCAGCACCACCAGCAGCACGTCGACGAAGGGCGTCACGTTGATGCCCTTCTCGCGCTTCTTGATGCCGAACTTCGCCTTCTGGCCCATGGCGCGCCCCTCAGCCCTGCACCGCAGCCGGGCCGCGCCCGTCCTGCTCTTCGGCCAGGCGCGCAGCGAACTCGTCGATGAACACCGCCATGTCGGCACCGATGGCCTCGGCGCGCGCGCCCAGCCAGTTGTAGCCGAACAGTGCCGGGATCGCGACGCCCAGACCGGCGGCGGTACACAGCAGTGCGGCGGCCATGCCCGGCGCCACCGAATTGATGTCCACCGCGCCGGCCATCGCCGCCACCACAAACACCAGCATGATGCCGATCACCGTACCGAACAGCCCCACATAGGGAGCACCCTCGATGGTGGTGGACAGCCAGTTCATGCGCCGCGCCATCGCTTCCTGTTCGCGCACCATCACCGCATCCATCGAGGCGCGGATCGCGGCGATGGTGGCCGCGCTCAGGTAGCCGCTGCTGCCATCGCGCTGATGGCGCTGCTGCATCTCGTCGATGGCCACCTGGTAGATGCGCCACAGCGAACCCTCGTGCATCGTGGTCGGCGCCTTGCCTTGCCGGTCCAGGTCGGCCAGCGTGCGCAGCGGCACGCCGGACAGCTTGCCGAAGGTTTCGGTGAACACCGCATTGGCCTTGCTGGTGCGGCCGAAGTGACGGCTCTTGGCGATCATGATCGCCCACGACATCAGCATCATCAGGCCAAGAATGGCGACCACCACCCAGGCGTCGAACGGCATCGCCTTGAGGATGAAGCCGAAGTGGCTCTGCCCTGCCGACTGCTCGTCGGCACCGTAGCTGACCAGGCGCGAATCGGCGCCCTGGGCCGTGGCATCGGCCAGCAGCAGCGCAGCCGGGCGGGCAACCCGCGAGATGCGCAGTTCGTCCAGCGCACCCTGGAAGTTGGCCAGCGGCTGTGCCGCACCCGGTGCGTCGGCGCCGACCACGGGCGCCGTGGTCAGCGCCGGCAGTTCGCCACTCAACTGCGCGACCGCGCGGCCATTGAGGTACAGCTGCAACGAACCACCGCCAGCGGTCAGCGCGACATGCGCCCACTGCCCTTCCGGAATCGGCTGTGCCGGCGTGCTGCGCTGACCGTTGAGCTGCACGAACGGCACACGGTTCTCGATGCCCAGCACCAGCTCGGATGCCCCGTCACGACGGGCGTAGATCGCCTGCGCGCCGGCCTCGCTGCCGGGCTTGATCCATGCCGACACCGTCAACGGCGCGCCCGCCTCCTGTGCCAGCGACGCACTGGCCGGCAGCGGCAGCGGCACCGTGCCCAGCTGGATGCCACGCCCGATCACCGTGCCATCCGCTGCAGGCACCACCGCGCCGGCGTTGTTGCCATAGGCGGTGGTATCGCGGGCCGGCGCGTTGGCGTCGGCGAAGTGGTAGACGAGGGTGTAGTCCGGATCGAACACCTGCTGGCCGTTGCCGCTGGCCGGCGCCTTGTCGTTGCCGTAGTACATCCAGATCGTCTGCGGTGCTGCGGCGGTGACCGCCGGCACATCCACCCAGACCAGGGCCAGGTTCTGGCCCGGGTCGAACTGTTCGATCTGATGGGCCAGCACGGTGCGGCCATCGCCTGAGACGAAACGCAGGTCGCTGCCCGCATCCTGGGTGCCGTCGAAGCCGAAGTTGCCGGCGTGCAGCCGCAGCAGCAGCGGCGTACGCCCGGGGTCACCGGCCAGGCCGGCGCCCTGCGGGCCGGCGTCGACGGTGATCGGCTTGCGGTACTTCCATTCGGCCTGCCACCAATTGGCATCGGCCGCAGCGGCGGGCAACGCGACCAGCGCGGCCAGCAGCAGCAACACTCGGGAAAGCAAACGGTCCATGCGAGGGGTCTCCGGAGAACGCATGTTCAAGGGAAGGATCAGTAGCTGGTGCTGATGTTGAAATGCAGGCGCGGGTCGTCCTTGCGCGTCACCGGGCCATCGGCATACGGCCAGGCATAGTCCAGGCGAAGCTGCAGGTGTTCGCCCAGGCGCAGCTGCGCGCCGAGGCCGACCGAGGCCAGGTTGTACTTGTCGCGCTGCTCGGGCAGTGGCTGGCGCAGGCGCAGATAGGCCGCGTCGGCGAAGCTGTACAGCCGCAGGTCGGTGCCGCTCCACAGCGACCAGGCAGGGCTGCGCCATTCCAGGTTGGCCAGGCCGCCGTAGTCGCCGATCGCCTCGGCCGACAGGTAGCCGCGCACGGTGTACATGCCACCGGCGGCGAACTGCTCGGCCGACACCAGCGGCGCATCGGTGACCTGCAGCGAGCCACGCGCATACCACTGCCAGTCATTGCCGAAGGTATGGGTATTGGACACGTCGGCCTTGAAGGCCACGAAGCTCGGGTCGGCCCAGTAGCGCTTCTGGCCGAAGTCGGTGCTGTCGCTGCCATAGCCGAACAGGCGGCGGGTACCGGCCACCAGCTGGCTGCTGATGCTCAGCTGGTCATGCTCGCCCTGGCGCACACCGACGAAGGCCAGGGTGATCGGCGCGTACTTCAGCGGTGTCTTCAGGCTGTCCTCGCCGACCTGGGTGTCCTCCTCGGTGTCCTTGAAGTCCACGCCGAGGCTGAGCTGGCGCCACCAGTGGCTGCTGCCGGCCAACCGGTAGTTGAGCCGGAGGCCGACCGAATGGCCGTTGCCGATCACGTTGGTACCCGAGCCGACGCCGCCCTGCCCACCGGCATTCAACACGCGGCTGTCGGAGGTGTAGCCGGAGGCTTCCAGGCTCCATGGCGTGCCTTCGAAGGGCATCGTGTACGACGCGGACAGCACCTTGGCCTGGTCGGTGTCCTCTGGCGCGAGAAACACGCCGAGGGTCGCGCTGTGGCCGCGCCGCCACAGATTGTCGTACGCCAGCGACGCGCTCAGGCGCAGCTTCTCGGTGTCGGCGCTGTGGTCGTTGTTCAGCGCTGCGCTGGCCCGCCACGGCGACTTCTCTTCCACCTGCAGGTCGACATCCATGGTGCCGGGCACTTCGCCCTCGCGGACCAGCGGCATCACCTGGCGGCGACCGCCTTCGTTCAGTGCGGTCAGTTCCTTCTGCGCCTGGTTGAAATCCGGCACCGTGCCCTGCGCCAGCGCCGGCACGCGTTCGCGGATGCGCTCCGGCGAGGTCTGGCGGGCGCCCACCACGCGCAGCTGCCCGATCGGCGTCTGCTGCACCTTCAGCAGCACGACGCCGCCGCTGACCTGCTGTTCGGGCAGTTCCACGTAGACCGACTGGTAGCCCGCCTGCTGGTAGAGCGCATTGACCGCATCGCGCGCCTTCTCCACGTCGGCCAGGGTCCTGCCCGGACCGAGGAACGGTTCCACCGCGCGTTCGATCTGGCGCGCATCGAGCACGGTGTTGCCGCGCACGATGTACTCATTGATGTTCACCGTGGGCGCCGGCTTCGGCGCCGCGTCCTGCGCCCACCCCGGCAGGGGCGAAGCGGCAAGCGCCAGCAGCAACGGATGCAAGCGCAGCGGGAGGCGGTCGGCACGGCACTGGACTGGAGTCATCGAAGGCATCGCGTCGTTTCGAAGGAGTGGCCGTGGAGCGGCGCGTGGGTCTACCAACAGGACGTGCAGGCCACGTCAAAACCGCCAACAGTTTTGTGACAGGACTGTCATCTGTTGACAGCCACCGAACGGTCGCCGGCGGACACTGCACGCGACATCCGTCCTCATTGCAGAACGCGCGCGTGGCCGCCGGAGAACCGACATGAACCTGACCCCGTGGATGCAGCGCGGTGCGGCGCTGGCGCTGGCACTGGCAAGCTGCGGTGTGCACGCCGCCGAGGCAGCGAAGCCGGAGCAGGCTGCAGCGTGCATCGAGGTGCAGGTCAACGGCGAGCGCATTCCGGCCTGGGAGTGCCTGCAGCGCAAGCTGGCACCGGTGCCGGCCGCCGCCCGGGCGCCGGCGCTGCCCGAGGCCGAGCGCCTGATGCGGCAGCCCGGCAACCAGCTGATGCAGTACAACCTGGAAGGAACCCGCCAGCGCATGGGTGATGCGTTCGGCCATTCGGTGGTGCCGCAGCGTCCGGCACGCTGAGCACCTATCAGTGCCGCCCCAGCGCCGCTGCGGGCACGATGCCATCGGTCGGCAACGCAGGCAGCGTGGGCACCGGCAACGCGCGTGTCTGACCGGCCTGCTGCAGTTCCACCGCGTCGGCGCGGATGCTGGACAGCACCGTGGAAGGGCCCAGGCGCTGCCCCGGCGCAAAGGCCTCGGCCGGGCGTCCGTCCACCGCCAGCAGCGCCAGCGGCGCGTGTTCGCCGGCCATTACCCCCAGCACCACCACGTCGGTCTGTACCGCGCCCGGTGACAGCAGGCGCACCAGCGGCGCACTGGCCGTGGCATCGAACGGCGGCGGCGTGGCGCTGGCCGCCACCGGGGTGGCCGCGGCCGGCGGTGCCGACGCGGACAGGACCACGCTCCAATAGGCGACGACCGCCAGCAGCAGCGTCGCCGCGAGCAGGGTCAACATGCGGTTGCGGTCCCAGCGCCTGCCATCCATGTTCTGCACCATCGCCACGTTCGTGTCCGCTCACGCTAGCAGGCGGCGCTGACGCTTTTGTTTCATCATGCGCGCCTACGCTGGCAGGCATCGGCAAGGACTGGAGGCGATGTCGATGCAGCGCGCCCCGCGTGGCTTCACCCTGATCGAACTGATGGTGGTGCTGGTCATCATCGGCATCTGCACGGCCGGCATCGGGCTGGGCCTGGGCAGCCTGCTCGACCCGGCCCGGCAGCTGCGCCAGGAGGCGGAGCAGCTGGCCCAGCGCCTGCAGGTGGCGCGTGACGAAGCGCGCATCGATGGCCGCCCGCTGCGCTGGCAGGCCGATGCCGAGGGCTACCGTTTCAGCCGCCGCGAAGGCAGCCGATGGGTGGACCTGCACCGCGACGATCTGCTGCGTCCGCAGCACTGGCGCGCCGCCGGCATCACCGTCCAGCCCCGTGCGGCGATCGAACTGAGCCCGGAGTGGATCGGCGTGCCCTGGGAACTGGCGCTGTCGCTGGACGGCCGCCAGCTGCGTCTTCGTGATGATGGCAGCGGACAGTTGCAGGTCGTGCAGTGAAGCAGAACGCGCAGGGGTTCACCCTGATCGAGGTGCTGATCGCCCTGGCGATCGTCTCGATCGCATTGGCGGCGGTGATGCGCTCGGTGGCCGTGGCCACTGATGACCAGTCACGCCTGCGCGACCGGCGCCTGGCGCTGCTGTGCGCGCAGGACCGTTGGCAGGAACTGCGGCTGGCCGCGCAGCCGCCGGCAACCGCGCGCGTGCCGTGTGTGCAGGGGCGGACCCGCTTCCTGGTGCAGCAGCAGCTGGGCACCGGCGCCGACGGACAGCCACAGCTGGACCTGAGCGTGGTGGCCGACGATGCACCGGCACAGCTGCTGTCGCGCCTGCAGGTGCCGTGGACACCCGCCCCATGAGGCGCGCCGCCGCGGGGTTCACCCTCATCGAAGTGATGATCGCCATCACCATCATGGGCGTGCTGGCGGTGATCTGCTGGCGTGCGCTGGACAGCGTGGCCAACAGTGACCAGCGGCTGCGCCGCGCCGACGCCGAGACCACCGCCGCGCTGCGTGTACTGCAGCAGTTCCAGCGCGACATCGAACTGCGCGCGGACGACGCGCTGATGAATGGCGCGGTGCGACCGGCCGACCAGCCGCAGCGGCTGCTGCCGCCGTCACTGGTCAGCGAGCGGCGGCCCGATGGCAGCTTCGCGCTGGAGATCACCCGCAGCGTTGGCAGTGACGGCCTGCACTGGCAGCGGGTGCGCTGGTGGCGGCAGGGCAGCACGCTGTGGCGGGCCAGTGGTGCGCCATCGGACCGCTATCCGCTGCCGGCACCGGTACCGGCGCGCGGGCTGGCGGTCGCGCGCGATGTGCAGCGCTTCGAGGTCCGCGCCTGGCAGCCCGGGACCGGCTGGGCCGTGTTGCCCGGTGCGGGCGAGGTATTGCCGGCGACCGGGCTGGAGCTGCGGCTGGGACTGCGTGACCCGCGCGGGCCGTTGAGCTACCGCCGCGTGCTGGAGTTGTAGTCGGCGCAGGAGGGCGAACATCGTAACCGCCGGCTGGCCTGCAGTGCGTGCAGTGTGCTGGCCCGCCGCATCCGCGCAGGGCGTGGCGCCAGCACCGCTCCTCCCCACCTGCCGCCGAGCGCTCTCCCGCGCCCGGCGGCGCCGTGCCGGTGGTCCTCACCGCCGATGGCTGCTCCCTGCCCTCCGTGCCGTCCTGGCTGGGGCCGCCACCGCTCCGTGGCGGCTGGCCCGATGCTGTCGCCCGATGCCATGCATCGGGCCCTGTGCCGACCCGCGCCGCGGTTACCGGCGCTGGGTGTCGTCGTTCCTGCTGGCCTGCGGGAACTGGAAAGCACTGTTCACGTCGTAGTCCTTGCTGGCCGTGGGGCCACGGGCCGGTGCGTCGATGCTGCTGCTGGCACTGCCGAAGCCGAGGATCTGCACGCTGATCACCGACGGCTGGTTGCGCCGCGCGTCATCCTGGCTCTTGCGCATCACGTCCTGTGCGGCCTGGCTGGCGCTGTTGGCCGCGGCGCTGGCCGAGGCCAGCGCATTGACGTTCACCGAGGCCAGCACCGGCAGGCCCTTGCTGTCGCCCTGCACCTGGATGTTGGCGGCGTTGAGCACCTGCAGCGCGGCAAGGTTGATGTTGCCCGAGACGCGGATGCCGGCTTCGCCCGCATCGATGGTGCCCAGCGGAGCGATCAGGTCGACATCGCCCGGCGCCACTTCCGCGATCGGGTTCAGCGTGGCGATGCCGGCGCCGCTGGCCGGCGCCTGCGGCGACAGGATCACGTTGCCCCAGGTGTCGTACACCCGGCGCGGCGGCGTGTACAGCAGGGTGGTCTGCGAGCCCCGGCCGGCGTTGATGTCGCCCTGCTCGGACCACGCCAGGATGTCACCGCCAAAGGTGGTCATCACCCGCGACAGGCCCAGCAGCACGCTGTCCTGGCTGAACAACCGGATATCGCCCTGGCCCTGGGTGACCAGGCCGGCGCTGGCCGGTGGCACCACGCCCTGCACGCCGACCACGATCTGTCCGCCCGGCGCCATCAGTTCGATGTTGCCGCCGGCTTCCGTGCGTACGCCGGAACCGCCGTACATCACGATATCGCCGGTGCGCTGGATCGTCGCTCCCGTCGCATCCTTGTCCGGCATCAACGTGGCGACGGCCTCGCGGCCACGCAGGTAGGAGCCGAAACGCGGACCCTCCACATCGGTGTACTCGCGGCCGCCTTCGCGCAGTTCGGCGTAGTACACCTGGCGCAGGAAGATGCGCTGCTGTTCCTGCGGCAGTGCGTCGAACGCAGCCAGCGCACCGTCGCCGTCGGCAGCCACGCCGAAGCGCTGCTGCAGCCACTGTTTCAGTTCCTTGTCATAGATCTTCACCGCCTTGCCCGGCTGCGACGCAAGCGATTGCGCGGGATCTGCAAGGTTGGCCGAGTCGAGATAGCGGGCACGCAGGGCCGCGAAATCGATCTGCTGGTTGCCGGCCGTCAGCGCGATGCTGGCACCCGGCCGCGTATCGCCCTGGATGATGCCGCCGAGGCTGACGATGCTGCCGAGGTCTTCCTGGCGCAGCTGGCGGCCGGCACTGATCTCGGCATTGCCGGGGCCGGCGATGGTCGCGTCCAGATGCACGATGTCACGGCCCGCCGCCACCACCGTGATGTCGGTGGGCGCGGTGTTCAACGCGGTCATCGACACCCCCAGGATGTCCCGGCCTGCCCGCAGTTGCACGGCGCCGGCGGCCTCGAACCAGTTCAGTTGCGTGCGCTGCCTCGCGTTGGGATCCAGCGTGCGCTGGGCGCCGGTGGCCAGACCGATGATGTCGCCCTGCACCGCGTAGAAACGGCTCGGCGCCAGGGCCGCAGACACGGTGGTCAGCGGAGTGTTCGGACCGAACGCAAACAGCGGAAGCGACGCCTCCGGCGATGGATTGTTGCCGTCGACCGACAGGTTGTGCCGCGAGCGGGTCACATTGCCGCTGGAATCCCCCTGCTCGGCCATGAATGCCGGGTCGAAGGGTCCCGGCAGGCGCGCGTCGCTGGCGGAGCGCGCGATCTGGGTCGCGCCCCTCTGGGCGAAGATGCCGCCACCGGCCAGGACGTCCAGCCGTCCTGTCGCCGAGGGTGCCAGCAGGATCACATCCTGCGTTCCCGGCGTCGTGCTGATCCGGTCCAGCTTGATGTCGCCCTGTGCAGCAATGGCACTGAAGCGCGAAGGATAGAGCCAGTAATTCAGCAGATCGTCGCTGCCGCGCACAGCAAGCTTGACCTGCTCGAGCCCCAGATTGCTGCCCGTCACGTTTTCCGGCCCGGCGAGACCTGGCGCGAGGTCGCCACCGGCACTGAACAGATCCACGGCCGTGTTGGCGGTCCACAGGGAGAACCACGTGCTGCCCGCAGCGCGCGCGCCATCATCCTGCAGCACCGCGCTGTAGTTGGCCAGCGGAACCCGGCCGGCATCGGCGACGCCGCCGAGCACCACATCGCCCCGCGCCTGCAGCTGCGCGGCGGCGTCGCCCAGCACCAGCACCGGCCCGCCCATCGCGCGGGCGGCGTCGGGCGCAAACAGGTCTGCCGCGCGCTGCACACCCAGCGTCGCGTAGCTTTCCAGGGTGACGCCCATTGCACCGATGCGCCCCGCATCCAGCTGCAGGCTGCCACGCAGATTGCTGAAGGTACCGTTGAGGTCGAGATTCTGTCCCGCCCTGGAGGCATTGAGGCTGGAGAACGTCGCCCGCAGATTCGGATTCAGTGCGCCACCGATACGCAGCTGCAGGTCGCCGCCGCCGGTCAGGTGCAGCTGGCCATCGCTGACCCGGCCGGTCGATCCCACCGCCGCGATGATCGCGCCTGAGCGCGGTGCGGTCAGCGAGCCCAGTGCGTCGCCTATCGCGTCGCGCACGCCGGCGTCACGCCCGGCCTCCAGCGTCAGGTTGCCGCCGCCCAGGGTGCCGAAGCCGGTGAAGCCGACCATCCGTGGAGAGGCGCCGGCGGCAGTGGAGACGTTGGTGTACGTACCGAAATTCACCCACCAGCTGGTCGGCACCGGCTCTACGCCGGTGGTGCTGCCGGTTCCCTGCCGCCACAGCCAGTTGCCGACCGCGGCACTGGAGTACAGCGCCCAGTCGCGCTCGCTGGTGCCCGACTCTGCGCGCCCGGTCCAGACGTCACCAACGATATCGCGCCCGGCTTCGACGCGCAGGTTGCCGCCATGATCGGGATACCAGGCCTGGTAGCCGGCCAATGCGGCGTCATAGCTGCCCGGCACCAGGTCCGGACCCAGCAGTGCGGTGTTCCTGGGGGCTGCTGCACGGGGCGAATTGAAGGCAGCGTCGCGGCCCTCGCCCAACGTGGTGGGAGTGCCCGCCGTGTACACACCGAAGCCGGACTTCATCACGACGTCGCCGGCAGCGAGCAGTTCCAGGTCACCCTTGCCGGTGCGCAGCACGCTCCAGGCCGGCGTGCCCGCGCGCTTGCCGTAGGTGGTCACTTCGGTCTGCGTGCCACCGCCGGCGCAGTAGGTCGGTGCGGTGCTGCAGAACTCGTCTTCGGTCATGCCGAACATCGCCGCGAAGTCCTTCGCAGGGGTGCCCACGTAGGACTCGTCGCCCCAGTAATCCAGCGAGCCCTGCGCGGCCACCTGGCGGGGTGCCGGGCCGCAGTAGTCGGCCGACATCGCGCAGAACTCATCTTCGGTGAAGCCGAACATGTCGGCCAGCTCTGCGATCGGACGGCCCGCATAGGAGGTGTCGCCGATCCAGTCCAGCGATGCCTGCTCGGTCAACGCGCGGTCACCCACCCAGATGATTTCGGTCTTGACCGTACCGATCGAGCCCTGGTGGGTATCGGCCAGCACCACGCTGCCTTCGCTGCCCCAGCGTCGGCTGCGTGGATCGGCCGCCCCGGCATCGGCACCGGCAACCACGGTCAGGTCCCAGGAGGTGGTGCCCTCGGCCAGCATCGGCGCCAGCGCCCAGTTGCGTCCCTGGTTGCCATTGGCATCGGCAGGCCGCAGATTCACCGGCGCGTCGCCGGGCAGCTCCACCTTGGTCAACGATGGGATGTACGCGCCCACCTTGAGCTCGACTTCCCGCGCCAGGCGCAGCGCAACCGGCAGCACCGCGCCGGCGGGCCACTCCTGTGCCGCCATCTGGACCGCGCTGCGCAGGCGGAAGCCGGCGCCCAGCCGCGCGCCGGCCGCCAGCACCAGCGGCTCCTGCAGCACGGTGCCCGCCGCCAGCGTCTGCCCGGACTGGGTGGTCACCGCCGCACCCAGCACCGTGCCCGCAGGCAGGCGCAGGGTCTGCGAGATCTCCATCGGCGCGGGCAGCACGGTACCGACCGGAAGCGTTACCGATTCGACCGGCACGTCATAGTTCAGGCGGGTGCCGGCCTGGAACTCGGTGCCCGGCTGCAGCTTCACTCCGTCCACCGGCACCACCAGGTCGCCACCGAAGGGGGTGTGCCCGGCGCTGCCATTGCGAGCCTCATACAACTGCCAACCGCCCTCGTCCGGCGTGGACGGCGGCGGTGCGAAGCCATCATTGATGCTGCCGTAGACGTTGATGTTGCCTTCGGCGCGCAGCACCAGCGAGGCCGATTCACCGAAGCCGCGCCGCGATGGATCGGCGCGGTTGGCATCGGGCCCGTAGCGGTAGCCGGACAGATCGATGTCGCCGGCGATGGTCAGGTCGCCCTCCGGGTTGGCGTCGCTGCGCCGCGCCACCACCTGCACGCCGGGACGCAGGCGGACATCGCCCAGCGCGGCCGTGCGCTGCTGCAGATCCGGGTTGCCCAGCGCAGCATCGATCCAGGCCACGCTGTGCGGATCGACCACCTGGTCCAGCCACTGCTGGGTGACCAGCTGCGCGCGGTTGCCGCGCACGTCAGCGGTGCTGGCCAGGGGCGCATCGTCGTAGCGGCGGACACCATTGAGCTGGATGTCGGCGGCGCCATCAATGCGCAGGCCGCTGGCCGCGGCAATCGCCGCGTCGTTGCTGCCCAGCCGCGGCACATCGATCTTCAGTGTGCCGCGCGCTACGCCATCGTTCTGGCCGGGACCTTCACCGACGGCAACGTCGCTGCCGGCACGCAGGTCCAGGTGCGCCGCGCTGCCCAGGCCGACGGCGCCTTCGGCGCTGCCCAGCGTGATGGTGGCGCGGTTGGGACTGTCGATGATCTTGCCGTGGCTGTCCACGCGCAGGCCGGTACCGTGCGCGTCCAGCGTGCCGTCCACCTGCAGCTGATCGCGGGCGTACAGGCGGATGCTGCCGACCTGCTCGCCACTGGCATCGATGCGGCCGGCCACGGTCAGGCTGCCCGCATCGACACTGATGTCGACCCGGCGTGCCTTCACTTCGTCGCCGATCCGCAGATCGCCTTCGCCGATCTGGAAGCTGCGACCGCCGACCACACCGCCAGCGGTCAGTCGCTGGTTGAGGCCGGCGAAGTCCTGCAGCTGGCGTGCCCGCACCACCAGTTCGCCACCGTCATAGGGCACCAGCGTGCCACCGGCATCGTAGCGGCCACTGGCGGCACCCTGCAGCACACCGGCCAGATCGGCCTGACCGGCCATTGCGCTGACCGTCAGGCGCCCGCCGCGGTTGTTGCGGGCGGAAACATCGATGCGGGAGGCCGCATCGGTGCGGATGTCCCCCGTGTCGCTGGACAGCAGGACATCACCGCCCCAGCTGAACTTGTCCACGTCGTACAGCGGGACCTTGCGCCCGGCAAGGTCCAGCGCGGCCCGGCTGCCAAGCGTGATGCCCTCGCGCGCGTTCGCCGACAGCCGTCCGGACGCCAGCGCGATCGTGCTGTCCAGCATGATCCGGTTGGCGTCGATGCTCAGCTCACTGCCCAGTGCATCGCCACCCGCCTTGCCGGTGCCCCCCTGCAGGCGGAAGTCGCCGCCGGTGCGCACGCGCAGCTGCGCGGCGGGATCGGCGGTCAACAGCGGTGTATCGATACCCAGGCTGCCTCCGCTGTACTGCCAGCCCTTGTCGGCCAGATAGTCGCCGCGCTGCTGGAACACGTCCAGCGTGCCCTGCGCGGAGAACGACAGCTGCTCCGAAGCACTCAGGTTCAGCGCACTGAATCCGAGCACCTGCCGGTTCGCAGGTACTTCAGAGCTGGGACGGCTCAATGGCGCCCGCCCCAACCGCAGCTGGCGGGTGAAGATGTCCAGCTGCCCGGCGCCGAGCCGGTCTACCATCGGATCGGCCGGCGGCACCGACGCATTGCTGCCCGGCGCCTGGGTCGCCGCCAGTGCGCCGTCCCAGACCAGCGTATCCACCAGGATGCGCGCACGGTCGGTCGCCGCACCGTAGCCGTGGATGGCCTGCGCACCGAGCACGAGCGTCTGCAGGCCACTGCGGCCGGTGGCACTGTCGCGCGCGTCCAGGTCGACACTGCCGAACACGTTGACCGAATCCCGCGCGACCAGGCTCAGCGTGTCCAGCGCCGGCGCGCCGGTGGCATCATTGCCGCGCAGCAGCTGCTGCAGCACGGACTGGTTCATGGTCATGCCACTGGGCAGCGCCCCTGCCGCAGCGGCCTGCGCGATCGCTTCGGCACTGCCGAGGTTCAGCGCCGCCATGCTCAGGCCGAGCTGACGGGTGCCATAGCTGGCCGAGTCGCGCATCTGCAGCGTGCCATCGGTCGCGACCGCGATGCTGCCGTCCGAAACCAGCCGGGTCTGGCCCTCGCACGCGGTCTGGCACCCGCCGATGTCGATCGCCACCGGACCGGCCTCCACGCCGGTGGTGCCGGTGATCAGGTTCAGGCGCTGGTTGGACACCGCCAGCAGGCCGCCGGAGACCTTGTAAGGCAGGGTCGCGTTGACGTCCGGGTTGGTCGATGCGAACGGCAGAGTATCGAGGGTCGCACCGGCCTCGACCAGGATGCCGCTGCCACCGGAGGCCGCTGCCACCAGCACTTCCGGTGCGTTCAGGGTGACCCCGGAACGGATCGCCACGCTGCGCGCCTGGCCGGTCACCGCCACCTGCGAGGGCTGCTGGTTGAACTGCCCGCCGATCATCATCCGCGCCGGCAGGAAGGCATTGAGCGCGTCGTCGCTGAAGGTGGCACCGCGATCACGCGCCTGCGATGGCGCGCTGCCATCGACGATCTCCAGCGAACCGACCGCCGGGCTGGCCAACGTGGCTGTCAGCGTGCCGCCGCGCCCGTTGTCGGTGGCGGCGCCGAACCGCGCGGTGCCGGCGAAGCGGATGGCAGGCGCGTCTGCACGCCCTGCGCCTTCGCCCAGCGCGAGGGTCAACCCGAGCGCATCGATGGTCTGCCAGCCACGCGACTCGCCGCGGCGGTCGGCCACCGATTGCGCGAAGCTGTTGTAGGAGGTTTCGTTGTAGCCCGAGTGGCGGCGTACCACTGCGGCGGGGGTCAGCAGGATGTCGGTGAGCAACGGCGAGATTGCCGCGCCCAGCGCCGTGCGCTGCTGCCCGGACACACGCCAGGTGCCGGTGCCGGTCGCAATCGGTTGCGCGATGCCCGAGGTGCCGGTGGCGCCCAGCTCCACCCGGAATGCACCGGGCTGCAGCGCATAGCTGGCCGGCATCAGCGTGTAGGTGCCTGCCGCCAGGCCGGGCACGCCCGCCGGCACGGTGATCTGCTGGCCCACCGCCGGTGCGGTGAATCCTTCCTCGCCGCTGGGGGCGAACGTCCCCGCACGTCCCGGCACGATCGCATACACCGGGTTGCCCGACGCACTGAACGCGTAGCGCGGGTTGGCGTCGGCCAACGCCGTGCGCAGCACGTCGACAGAGCCGCCGCGCCCGGACACGAAGGCCGCACCCGTCAACTCACCACCGCCGGACATGTCCAGCAGTGCCCCCGGCGCCACCTCGATCTCGTTGGCCTTCAGGGTCACCCCCATCTGGGAGATGCCGGCCGGCGAACTCACGCTGCGCGTGCCGACCCGCCAGTCGACACCATCGACGGTGCCACCGTAGGGCAGCGACAGGCCGGCGCCGCTGGTGGAGGTAACGCTGCCCGGCAGCAGTTCCACCCGGCTGCCGACGGTTCCGTTCAGGATCAGGCCGCCCAGCTGCAGCGCGCCCATCGGCACCTGTACGTTGCCGCCCTGCTGCACCGTGGCGGCCACCAGGCGAAGCGTGCCCAGCGCCGATTCCGGCGCCGGCTGCGTACCCGCACCGATGCCGTGGATGCGCAGCACGGCATCTGGATCAGCCCAGTAATCAGCGGTCTGCACGGTCTGCGCCGAAGCGCCGGCCACCAGCGTGCCGGCCGCACCCGTGGTGGGGTACAGGCGGGCAGCGGTCACATCCATCGAACCGGCCGTCATCAACGCGCTGGTGTTGCCATTGCTGGCAATGCCGTTGGTCAGGCGCACATCACTGCGGCTTTCCAGCGCCACGTGTTCGAACCCGGGCAGCCAGGTGACGTCGCGGATGTCGATCAGCTCGGCCTGCACCGCCAGCGCATGCTGGTCCGGGGCCGCCGAGGCAACCTCGGCGGTGCCCAGCAGGTTCTCGCCCGGTATCTGCCGCCAGCGTGCCTGCGCCAGGCGGACGTAGGGCGCACTCAGTCGCACCCCCGAAGACGGCCCGGCGCCCACGGCCATGCCCAGGCTCGACGTACCCTGGCCGTGGATGCGCAGGCTCTGCGCCAGGCGCAGGTCGACATCGCCGACGGCGCGGATGTCACCGAACACGGACAGGTTGTCGAAACCGCCGGCCTGCAGCTGCTCGACCGACAACGCGGCGTGACCATACTCCAATGCCGCCGGCAGTGGCTGCGCCGGTGCGCTGTGCTGGCTGAGGGTGATCTCACGCGCCCGCAGTACCTCCTCGCTGGCGCCGCGTGCATGGATGCTGCCGCCAAAGGCCAGCCCCAGCGTGCCGCCGCGTGCGCCGGCGCCGCCGGCGGCCGCGTCCATCGCGCCCTCCAGGTACAGCGCATTGGCCGAGCGCAGCACGATCTGCCCGCCATCGCTGTCCACGCGCACGCGGCCCTGGCCGTCCACGTCCAGGTCGGCCGAGGCACCCCGCGCCTGCAGGCGCGCACCGCGTTCGACCACCACGAACGCTTCCGGTGGGCGGTTGTCGACGAACGCGGTGGTTTCCCAGTCCAGCGCCCCGCCAATCTCGATGCGTCCACCCGTGCGCACCTGCCCCTGCAGACGGCCGCTGGCATCGGCCAGCGAGACCGCGTCCGCATCGGCATCCAGCAGCGCGCCTTCGGCCAGGCGCCAGGTGCGTTCGCTGCGTTGCCCGGCATACAGGGCGTTCTCCGCACGCACATCGTCGATCAGGATGCGGCCGCCCTTGGCGCGCAGCGTGCCTTCAACATCGATGTTGCCTGCACCAAGCAGCGAGATCGTCTGTCCCGGGTCGACCGCCACCAGCGCATCCTTGCCGATCCGCAGGTCACCGCCCACGCTGTTGCGGTCCGAACGCAGGCTGATGCCCGCACCTGCGCGCTGGCTGACGCGCCCGCTCGACGGATCGGCGCTGTACAGCGGCGCGTCCCACGTCGCCAGCGCGGTCGCCCGATCGGTGGCCGTGCGCGCGTCCTGGGTCAGGCGCAGGCCCGGCACGGAAGCGACCAGCCGCGCGCCATCGGCCACCTCCAGGCCCTGGTGGCCATTGATGTCGTACTGCGCAAAGCCACTGCCGAAGCGTGCGGTGTGCAGTTGCAGGGCATCGCCGGCGGGCACATCGTCGCCCACCACCACCGCACCACCGGTGCCCAGTGCAAAGCTGCCGCTGCCCTGGCCGAGGGCGCTGAAGCGGCTGCCCTCGCCCAGTCGCACCCGGCCGCTGCCGTCGCTGGATACCTCGCCGCTGTTGGCCTGCAGGCTGACACTGCCGCCCTTGCCGATGGTGCCCTTGCCGCGCTCGTCCATCGCCGCGCCCGCATCGACATCCACCCGCGCCTGCGCGCCCACCCTCACATCGTGGCTGTTCTGCAGGCGCAGGCTGCCACCGTCGGTCCAGGCGCGGCCCGCATCCAGCGCGCTGCCCAGCGAAGCATTGCTCCATGCGCCGGAAAGATCGATCCGCGTGCCCTCGGCGATGGCCACCTGTGCCCGCCCCGCACGCAGCAGCGCGGTCGGCCGGCCCAGCACGTCCAGCAGGTTCCCGGCCTGCACCTGGCCGCCGGCAATGCGGATGTCACCGGCCAGTTCCACCTCGCTGCCGATCAGGTTGAGCTGGCCACCGGCCTGCAGCTGCAGGGAGCCCGCCACGGCGGCGCGGCCGGCAGTGGCCAGATCGATGCGGCCCCACTGCTGGGCACTGAGCTGGGATCCGTCCAGCCACACCGTGTTGCGGCGGTCGTCGGCCACCGGCGTCTGCAGCGACCAGGTCACCTTCGGCGCTGCACTGCCATCGAGCCGCACATCGGAATCGAAGACACCGTTGCGACCCAGCGCATCGTAGCGACCCAGGTACAACTGCGCGTTGCGCGCCACCGCGGTCTGCGCCTGCGCATAGCCTTCCAGCGCCGCATCCGGGCGGCGGCCCTGCTGCGCGCCCTGGAAGGTACCGGTCTCCACCTGCCCATCCAGCACCGCCGTGGGCGCCGACACCAGCAGGCGCCCCGCGTCGCGCCCGACCGTATAGCCGTTCTCGGCACGCTGCGCCGCGAACACGATGGGATTGCGGAACGATTCGGTTACCCCCCAGCGCGCCTGCGTGACCTCGTAGCCGCTGTACAGGCCATCGAACAACATCTCCGCCGGTGCGTCATCCAGCCGGTATACCTGGCCGTCGACACCACGCAGCCAGCTCTGCTGGACCATGCCGCTCTGCACATCCAGGCTGCCGCCGGCCAGGTTGATGCGCGACCCGCTGCCGGCGATCACTTCCTTGCCGCCCAGCAGCACGGTGCCGCCCTGTGCCGCCCACTCGCTGATCGAATGGCCCTGGTTGTCCAGGTAGCCGCCCACTTCCAGCAGGCCACCGCCGGCATACCACCGGTCGCCCTCATAGCCTCCCGTGCCGGCCGGCACGTGGATCAGCTGGCGCCGATCGACCCAGACCTCGCTGCTGATCAGCTTGCCGCTGTCACGGTTGTCCAGTGCATCGCGCAGTTCGTTGCCCTGCACCTTGACCTGCACCGAGTTGCTTTCCATCGACACACGCACGCCCACCGCGCCGGACACGTCCACCCGCGCGGTGCTGTCCAGCTGGCTGCGGTCCGCCGCATCGGCAATGACCTGGCCGCCGGTGGCCAGGGTCAGCGAGTTGCCGCTGAAGGCGATGTCGCCGCCGGACACGATCTCCACGCGCGACTGGTCGCGACGGTCGGCGTGCTGGGACAGATTGTCGAAGGTGCTGGAGCGGGAAGCTGCGCGCAGCGCATCCTGCTCGGCCGATTCCTTGATCAGGGCGTCGCGCTGGCTGTCCAGCGCAGTGGCTTTGCCGTCGTCCTCGAGCAGCACTGCCGTCGTGGCGCCGTCGGCCAGGGTGACACTGGCGGCGGCATCACTGGATGAGGTCAGCAGGTGCACCGTGCCGCGCTGCGCGAGCGTGGTGCTGGCAACGGCCACGCCGGCCTGCTCCACCGTGCGCCCGGCCAGCGTCACGTCACCTTCGCGGGCACGCAGCAGGCCGGTGTTGCGGACACTGCCGGCCGTGCTGCCGCTGATGAAGCGCGGCGCGATCTCATTGCCGCGGGTGGTGGAGCTGGTATTGGCGGCCGTGCCAACGCCGCGCCGGATCACGAAACTGTCACCGGCGGCGAGCTGCACCTGGCCCTTGCGCGCTTCGATCTGGCCGGCGTTCTCGACGCTGTGCCCGGCCAGCAGCACGTAGCCACCGCCGCGCGTCGCACTGGTCGGTTCATGGGTCGTGATGCGCGCGCCCTGCTCCACCATCACCTTGCCGAATGCATCGCTGAGCGCGCTGCTGTTGGCGTCGGGGCTGTACAGGCCGTTGTCGCGGAACTGCGCATCGCTGATCCGTGCTGCAGCCGCCAGCAGGTTGCGCACGTTGACCTGGCTGTTGTTGCCGAACACCACGCCATTGCGGTTGGCCACGAACACCGTACCGTTGGCGTTGAGCTGCCCCAGGATCTGGCTGGGCCGCGCAGCCGGGTCGTTGACCCGGTTCAGCACGGCCCAGTCCGGGTTCTGCAGGAAGTTCAGCGTGGTGTTGCCGCCGATGTTGAAGGTTTCCCAGTTCAGGATCGCCTTGTCTGCGGTCTGTTCGACCGTGACCTGTACGCGCCCGTCGCTGCCCTGCGACTGGATCGCCTCGCGCGCATTGAGCCAGCCACGGGTCAGCGGGTTCTGGTCGACGCTCAGGCCGTCCTTGCCGAGGCCATCGGCAACGATGAAGCCGGCCTCGCGGCGCGCCTGCCGCGCTTGTTCCTGCAGGCGCTGCTGCAGGGCGATCGCCTGTGCCGCCGTGCCCAGGTTGTCGATCGACTGCTGCAGCTTCTGCCGCGCCGCATCCTGCTGCTGGGCCGGCAACTGGAACTGGATCGGCACGCCGCTGGGCATGCGCCCGCTCTGCGCGGCGCTGCCCTGGGCGGCGCCGCGGTCGGCGAACCAGCCCGGGCTGAATGCCTGCTGCGCCTGGCTGGCCGGGGCCACCATGCTGCCCAGGGCGACCGCGATGGCCCACGCCATCGGGTGATTGCGGCGCATCGGCGCGGCCGGATGAACAGCGGACGGGAGCGGGTGCGACATCGGGACCTCATCAACCTGGTGGGCCGCGGCAGCGGCGACGATCGGGGAGGCACGCGCAACGCATGCCCTGCCACTGATAGACGGTTCACGTGACACGAAGCCGACAGCGAAGCGCTGCGGCGGCGGGCACCGTCGCGGAAATGGCGACGCCGGCCCAGGGGGCCGGCGTCGGGTCAAACAGGGTTCAACCGGTGCTGCGGATTACAGCGGACGACCGATGCCCGAGCAGGTGCTGGGGTTGTTCAGGCCGGCAGCGCTGCTGGCCAGCACGAAGCGGTTGCGGATCGCATCGCGCCAGACCTTGGTCAGCGGGATGAAGCCGTGGTCGGTGATCGACTTCTCATACGCGACGGTGTAGGTCGCCGGATAGTGGCGGGCCAGGAAGCCGCGCAGGCTGGTGGCGACGCTCGAATCCTTGTAGCACTGGCCGATGACCAGGTTGGTGTAGCCGGCGATCGGATAGCCGGCCGACGGGTTGCCGAACACCGGCACCCAGTTGGCGGGGTTCTCGGCAGCGGTGCCGGTCGGCGGGGCGACGGTGTCCAGGGTGGCCTGCACGCTCACCTGGTCCGGCGAGAAGCCCTTGACCTTGGCGACCTTGGTCGCATCGGTCAGGCTCGGGATCACGTCCGGGCCGACGTAGCCGATACGGCCTTCAGCAGCGTAGACAGCGTTGTACAGCGAGGTACCACCGGTGGCCGGGGCGGCCACCAGGAAGGCCGGCAGGTTGCCGTTGGCATCGCGCTTGTACAGGTCGGCGAAGGTCGACTTGATGGCGAACTTGCCGCCCACCAGGTTCGAGGTGTCAGCGTCCTCAGCCGCACAGGCCGCAGTCAGGAAGCGGCTGAACATTTCGCTGGTGCCGCTGCTTTCCGGGCGGTAGACCACCTGGATCGGGCCGCTGCGGTTGGCGTCGATGGTCGACCAGTCGCTGATCGCACCCGAGAACACGCCGCAGATCTGCGCCACGCTCAGGTCCACCGCCGAACCGGCCTTGTTGAACGGAATGGTGACCGAGGTGGCCACCGACGGCACCTGGATCAGCACGCCGTAGCGGTTGGCATTGGTCGGCTGGTTGAAGTTGGTGGTGTAGGTGCTCAGTTCGGTGCTGCTCAGCACCGAATCGCTGCCGGCGAAATGCACGGTGCCGGTGGTCGAGAACAGCAGCGAGTTGTTTTCCAGGAAGGCCTTCTTGCCGGTGCCCGAGCCGGTCACGGCGTAGGTGAAGTTCGCCGGCAGGATGCTGTCGGCCGAACCCTTGTAGAGGTCGGCCGGCAGCGAGGCGCCGCCGCCGGTGACGGTCTGCGCCGAGGCGGCGCCCACGGTAGCGAGCAGCGCGGTGGCAACCAGCGCGGCCAGGGTCTTGTACTTGGTCATGATCTTCTCCTGAAGGGTTTACTGCGAAGGGAAACGCCAAGGGAGGAACGGTCACTACACGCCTGCTGTCGCCAGGGGCCTCCCAGCCCGCTCTGCGACGACGGGCCCATGCTGGTCGCGGCCGATGACAAGCCGCTTAAGAAACCTGTGGAAGATCGAAAAAAGGTGTGGAGGATTGTGTGGATGATCTCTGCACGTGGCAGCGCCGCGCCGCGCACGGCGAGCGCGGCGCGCGACGATCAGCAACGCGCGTCCGAGCGGCGACGACGCCGCGCAGGACGCGGCGCTGGCCGTGAAGCGCGCGCCAGGTCATTGCACCAGCTGGTTCATTTCCATGATCGGCATCAGCACGGCCAGCACGATGGTCAGCACCACGCCGCCCATCACCAGGATCATGGTCGGCTCCAGCAGTGCGGTCAGTGCCATCGCACGGCGCTCGATCTCGCGCGAGATCGTCTGCGCAGCGCGGTCCAGCAGGGGTGCCAGTGCGCCGGTCTTCTCACCGCTGGCAACCAGGTGCACCAGGATCGGCGGATACACCTTCTGCACTTTCAGCGCCGCGCCCAGTGCGGCGCCTTCGCGTACGCGCGCGGCCACATCGTCGGCACAGCGCACCAGCAGCGCGTTGCCCAGCGTCTGCCGCGCTGCCTCCAATGCCCGCAGCAGCGGCACGCCGGCATCGAGCAGGATTGCCAGCGTCGAGGCGAAACGCGCGCTGTTCACGCCCAGCACGAATCGTCCCAGCATCGGCACGCGCAGCAGCATCGCATCCCAGCGCAGGCGAAGGTCGGGCCGGCGCAGCGCCAGTCGCCACGCCACCACGCATGCGCCAATGCCCAGCGCCACCCACACGCCCCAGCTGCGCACGAACGCGCTGGCGGCAAGCATCACCTGGGTCAGCATCGGCAGGGTCTGCCGTGCCTGCACGAACGCGGTCACCACCTGCGGGACCACGTAGCTGAGCAGGAAGATCACGATCGCCACCGACACCAGGCTGATCGCTGCCGGGTAGATGAAGGCGGTCAGCACCTTGGCCTGCAGCGCATTGCGTTCCTCGATGTAATCGGCCAGGCGCTCCATCACCCGTGCCAGGTCGCCGGAATCCTCGCCGGCACCGACCAGGGCGCGGTAGATCGGCGGAAAGTCCCGCGGCCGCGCCGCCAGCGCCACGGTCAGCCGCTGGCCCGCCCGCACGTCGGCGCGTACCGCGGTCAACGCCTGCACGACATGCGGGCGCTCGGCCTGTTCGATCACCGCGCTCAACGCGCCTTCCAGCGGCAGGCTGGCCGCCAGCAGGCTGGACAGCTGGCGCGTGGCCCAGGCCAGTTCGCTGGCGGACAGGCGGCGTGCCCCCCAGCCACTGCCGGCGCTGCGCGCCGCACTCACCTGCACGGGGGTCAGCCCACGCCCACGCAGCTGCTGGCGTGCACCGCGCGGGCTGTCGGCATCCAGCTGGCCCTTCTCGATGCGCCCTTGCGGGTTGGCGGCCTGGTAGTCGAACAGTGCCATGCGCGCCTCAATCGTCTCCGGTCACGCGCAGGATCTCTTCCAGCGTGGTCACCCCGCTGTCCACCCAGCGCTGCCCATCCTGGCGCAGCGTGCGCATGCCGGCGCGCCGCGCCGCCTCGCGCAGGGCCGGCTCGCCCTGGCCTTGGTGGATCAATGCACGCACCCGGTCGTCCACCACGAACAGTTCATGGATGCCGGTACGACCGCGATAGCCGCTGTTGGCGCACGCCGCGCAGCCCACCGCACGCCACACCGTGCGCCCTTCGCCATCCACCTCCGCACGCCGGCACTGCATGCACAGCCGGCGCACCAGCCGCTGCGCCAGCACGCCACGCAGCGACGACGCCAGCAGGAACGGTTCCACGCCCATGTCGGCCAGCCGGGTCACCGCCGAGATGGCATCGTTGGTATGTAGCGAGGCCAGCACGCCGTGGCCGGTGAGCGAAGACTGCACTGCGATCTGTGCCGTTTCCAGATCGCGGATCTCGCCGATCATGATGGTGTCCGGGTCCTGGCGCAGGATCGCACGCAGTGCCGTACCGAAGGTCATGCCGATGCGCGCGTTGACCTGGATCTGGCCGATGCCGGCAAAGTCATACTCCACCGGATCCTCCACGGTGAGGATGTTGCTGGTGGTGCTGTCCAGCTGGCCCAGCGCCGCGTACAGCGAGGTGGTCTTGCCGCTGCCGGTCGGACCGGTCACCAGCACGATGCCATGCGGCTGCCGGATCAGTCCGGTGAAGGTGGCCAGCGTGTCATCGGCCATGCCCAGGCGCTGCAGCTGCAGCCGGCCGGCGTCCTTCTCCAGCAGTCGCAGCACGGCGCGCTCGCCATGCCCGGTCGGCACCGTGGAGACGCGGATGTCCAGCGGCCGGCCGCCGACACGGATCGCGATGCGCCCGTCCTGCGGCAGGCGCTTTTCGGCGATATCCAGGTGCGCCATGATCTTGATGCGCGACACCAGCGCCGCGTGCAATGCGCGCCGCGGCTGCACCATGTCACGCAGGGTGCCATCGACCCGGTAGCGCACCACCGAGTGGGTCTCGAACGGTTCGATGTGCAGGTCGCTGGCGCCATCGCGCGCGGCCTGTGCCAGCAGCGCATTGATCATGCGGATCACCGGCGCATCGTCCTGCGCGTCCAGCAGATCGGTCACTTCGGGCATGTCCTGCATCAGCCGGTCGAGATCGACCTCGCTCTCGGCCGCGCCGACCACGGCGGCGGCATCGCCACCGTCACGGTACTGCTCGCCCAGCCGCTGCTGCCAGGCCGCAGGCTCCAGCAGCTGGAACGGCAATGCGCCATGCCGGCGGCGCAGTTCGGCCACCGCCCAGGCCGCCGTGTCCGCGGTACCGAGCAGCACCGGTTCGCCGTCGGCCTCGGCCAGCATCACGCCATGGCTGCGTACCCAGGCATACGGCAGCGGCGCGGTCACGGCCCGATCACCAGTTCCGGGGTGTAGCCCAGCCCCCGCAACTGCTGCAGCGCAGGGTCCAGCGTGGCCGGATCGCGTGGCAGCCGCACCCGCAGGCGCTGGCCACTCTCGCCCGGCATCGCTTCGGCATAGGCCTGCAGGCCCAGCGCGCGCGCCTGCGCCACACCCTGGCTGGCGCGCGCGGGGTCCAGCCCCTGCGCGAACTGCACCAGCTGCACCGTGCCGTCGCCGGCCGGATACAGCGCCGCCAGGCTGCTGCCCTGCAGCGGCTGGCCCTGCCCGTCACGGGCGTTGCCCTGGCCCAGCACGGACAGGTCCTGCGGCGGCAGCTGGGGCGCCGACAGCGCCGGCAGCGCCCAGCTCTGCACCGGCTGGGCGCCGGCCTGGGCGTTGCGCATGTAGTCGTAGCGGTCGCGGGTCAAGCGCTGCCCGGCGGCCGGATCGCGCACCACGTGCGGGCGCAGGAACACCATCAGGTTGGTCTTGGCGCGCTTGCGTGTGTCGCTGCGGAACAGCGCGCCCAGCACCGGAATCCGGCCCAGCCCGGGCACCGCGTCGCGACCGTGGCTGACGCTGTCCTCCAGCAGGCCTCCGAGCACCATGATCTGGCCATCATCCAGCAGCACGCTGGTATCCAGTGCCCGCTTGTTGGTGATGATGCCGGCGCTGCCTGCGGTCTGCGCGTCGATGCTGCTCACTTCCTGGTAGATGTCCAGCTTCACCGTGCCGCCTTCGGAGATCTGCGGGCGTACTCGCAGCTTCAGGCCGATGTCCTCGCGTTCGATGGTCTGGAACGGGTTGTTGCTGCCGCCACCGCCATCGGTCACGTAGCGCCCGCTGACGAAGGGCACGGTCTGGCCGACCATGATGCTGGCGGCCTCGTTGTCCAGCGTCATCAGGTTCGGGGTGGACAGGATGTTGGCCCCGCCCTTGCTCTGCAGGGCATTGGCCAGCGCCTTCATGTTCAGGATCTGGCCCACGCCCGGCAGGTTGATGGTGCCGTCGATCACGCCGATGTTCAGCCCATCCCTGGGCAGCACGTCCAGCGTGGTACGTGCGGTGGTGTTCAAGCCGCTGCCGCCGGTCTCGCCGCCGAAGTGGGTGCCGCCGAAGGTGCGGCCGTTGCCCAGCATCCACTGCACGCCCAGCTCGGCGGCGTCGGTCTGGTTCACTTCCACGATCAGGCTTTCCACCAGCACCTGCGCGCGGCGCTGGTCAAGCTGGTCGATCACCCGGCGCAGGTTGCGGTACACCGGTTCGGGTGCCGATATCAGCAGCGTGTTGGTGGCGATGTCGGCCTGTACCGAGATGCCGTTCTGGCTGAAGCCGGTGCTGCCGGCATCGACCGGATCGCGCCGCCCCGGATCCAGCCGCTGCGATTCCAGCGCGTTGCCACCGGTCCGCGCCTGCTGCGTCTGCGCCGGCTGCGCCGCCGGGGTCCGCGCGGCGTCATTGGGCGACGGCGTGATGCCTTCGCTGCTGCCCGCCGCGGGCGCGTCGCTGTGGCCGGCCACCACGCCGCGCAGCACGCCCGCCAGCTGCGTGGCCTGGGCATTGCGCAGGTAGACCACGTGCAGGTTGCCCGATTCGTCCTGGGCACGGTCCAGCTTCTCCACCAGCTGGCGTGCCAACCGCGTACGGCCCGGGCTGCTGGAGCGCAGCAGCACGCTGTTGCTGCGCGGGTCGGCCATCACCACCACCTTCTGCGCCGGCTCGGCGCCCTGCGCGTCCAGCAGGGGTGCCACCATCGCCGCCACGTCCACCGCGATGCCCTGCTGCAGCTTGACCACATCGGTATCCAGGCCCGCCGGCGTGTCCACGCTGGCGATCACCCGCGCGATACGCTCCAGGTTGTCGGCGTAGTCGGTGATCACCAGCGTGTTGTTGCCGGCATTGGCGGTGATCGGGTTGTCCGGGCTGATCATCGGCCGCAGCACCGCCACCAGCGCGGCCGCATTCTCGTAGCGCAGCGCGAAGGTACGCGTGACCACTTCGCCGCCCGCACCGCCACTGCCCACCCGGCCGCCCAGCAGCTTGGCGTCGGCCTGCGGCACCACCCGGCTGACCCCGCCACTCTCAACCACGGCAAAGCCGCGCATGCGCAACGCACCGAGCAGCAGCTGGTAGGCCTGCACCCGGCTGACCGGGCCATCGGACACCACGGTCATCTTGCCGCTGACCCGCGGGTCCACCAGGAACTGGCGGCCGGTGAAGCGCGCCGCCATGCGCAGCACGCCGCCGATATCGGTGTCCACCAGATTCAGCTGCACCGGTTCGCTGCTGGCGTCCTGCGCGTGCGCAGGCAGATGGACCACGCCCACCGCCAACGCCAGCAGCATGCTGCAGCCCAGTGTGCACAGCGCCCTCACTGCCGGCCACCGCGGTTGGCCACCATCTCGACGGTTCCGGAAATCCGTGCCGCAGGCATGTCTACGTCCCCTGTGCGTTGCAGTTGCAGCTGCTGCAGTTCGATGGCCGGGTCGGCCAGCACCGGCAACAGCCAGTTCCAGAGTGCGTCGGCGGGCATGGCCTGCACCTGCAGGTGCCAGCGCCCGTCACGTGTGTCGATGTGCAGGTACTCGGCCAGGCCCGCCGTCGCAATCTGCTGGCGCAGCGCGGCGATGCTCGGTCGTCGGCCCTGCAACTGTTGCTGCTGTTGCCGCGCACGCAGCAGCGGCGCCAGCGCGTTGGCCTGCGCGTGCAGGCGCGGCAGTTCCGCCTGCCAGTGGGCACGCTGCTTCAGCAGCGGTTCCAGCCACGCCAGCCACAGCGCGGTTGCCAGCAGCGCGGCGGCCATCAGCACCAGCATGGCGCGCTCGCGCGCCGCCAGCCGCTGCCAGCGCTGCAGCCACGCCGGCCGCGCAGCGTCCGTGCCCATTTCAGGGAGGCTCACGGTGCCGACCCGCTGCCGATCCGCAGTCGTCCCGCGCCGTCACGCGCCAGCTGCAGCCCCTGCGCCTGCAGGGCCTGCTGCCAGTGCTCGAAGCGCTGCGCATCGTCAGCCGCACGCTGCGCGTCCACATCCAGTTCCAGCTGCAGCGTACCGGGCTCGTAGCGCAGGCTGCGCACCTGTCCGCCCAGCTCCGGCACGGCCTGCAGCACGGTCGCCACCTGCGTCTGTACCGCCGGCAGCGCCACCGGCGCCGCCGGCGCCGCCAGTGCCCGGCGTGCCTGCACGACCGGATCCACCACATCGCGCACGTCCGGGAAGTGCGTGCTGAACTGCCGCGCCATCTCGCGCTGCAGCGCTTCGCCTTCACCACGCCAGCGCGTGACCTGCAGCTGCAGGCCCAGCGCAGCCAGCAGCGCGGCGGCCAGCGCCAGGCCGATGGCCAGCCGCGGTGCCTGCGTGGTCGTGCCGGGCAAGGGCAATGACCAGCCCGGCAACGGGCCACTGGCCTGCAGCGGGCGTCCGATCACCGTCGCCGGCAGCGCGTCCGGCCAGGCGGCCGGTACCGCATCGATCCACTGCACCGCCTGCACGCCGGTCTGCTGCAGCCGGTTGCCAAGCGCCTGCAGCACCGTCGCCGCCTCACGCCCTCCGCACCACTGCACGAAGCCGCGATCACGCCCGCTGCGCACCAGCAGGTAGTCATCGGCCGCCAGCAGTGTGGCCTGCCCGTCCTGCCACGGCAGCAGCAGTGGCGTGGGATACAGTGCCTGCAACCTCAGGCCACACGCGCTCAGCTGCTGCTGCGCCCGGGCAATGGCCTGCTGCCCCAGCCAGGCCACCGGCACCGTGCCATCGGCGGCCTGCGTACCGTGGGCCAGTGCCACGTCCTGCAGATCATCCAGCAGCATGGCTTCGACCTCCCCCTGCAGTGCAGCCTGCAGGCGGCGGCCCGACAGCGGCGGCAGCGTCAGTTCAAGCAGGATCAGATCAGACGGATCCAGGCAGGCCAGCACGCGCGCCTGCGGATGGCGCTGGCCCAGCACGGCCAGGGTGTCGCAGCCCTGCGCCACAGGCTCGCCCCTGTGCATCCGTGCCCATTCGACCGGACTGTCGGCCGCCACGCGCTGCAGTGGGGGCAGGCGCATCCGCAGTTCATCGGTCATGCGCCGATCCTCGTCCACACCCGCTGCACCCGCACGTGGTCATCGCGGTACTCGCGCCAGATCAGCGCACGGAAATCGACCGGACTGCCGTCGGCCTGCACCTGGCCCACCGCCAGGAACCACTCGCTATGGATGCCCAGCGGAATCAGCGCCATCTGTTCATTGCTCAGTTGGAGGCGGTTGGCGATGTCACCGCGGTTGAGCAGCCAGCGGCCGCCATCGCGTTCGCCGAGCAGTGCCTGCAGGCGCCCGCGCTCGATGCCGGGCGCCACCGCCTGCAGCACCGCGATATCACTGGTGTTGGCATTGACCAGCGTCTGCGCCGGCAGCACCACCGTGCGCCGGGACAGCGCCTGCACCGCGACCGGATCGGCGCCGGGCAGTGCCTGCGCGATCACCGATTCGCGCGGCAGCGGTGCCTGCGCCGCCTGCCCGCCATCGCGCAGGCGCGCCTGGATGTGGGTTGCCGCCGCGTCGCACGCGCCCTGCCCCAGTCCCTGCGCCTGGCACAAGGCGATGAAGGCCCGGCGCGCGTCTGCGTCCGGGCGCCCCTGCGCCAGCAGGTTGCGCAGGTTGAACAGGCCCTGCGCATCGACCAGCTGCAGCTGCGCCGGAAGCGGCACCTGCAGCTGCAGTGGCCGTGCCCAGCGACCGCTGCCGACCGTGGTCAGCTGCTCGCGCGCATCGTCACGCAGCTGCTGCGCCGCGCGCTCCAGGGCGGCATCCACCGCCATGCGGACCTGCATGCGCAACTGGTCGCCGCGCACGGCGCGCAGCTGCGCCGACTGCCGGGTCAGCAGCGCAGTGGCGATCACCGCCACCAGCGCCACCACCAGCATCGCCACGATCACCGCCATGCCGCGCTGGCGGGCACCGGTGGCTGGAACAGTGCGGAGCGCCATCGGTCGGCCTCACAGTTGCCAGGAGCCAATGTCCGCGTCACCGCCTTCGCCGCCGGGCTTGCTGTCCGCTCCCAGCGAGAACACATCGATATCGCCGTGCGTGCCGGGATTCTGGTACTGGTAGGGATGGCCCCAGGGATCGTTGGGCAGCCGCTCCAGGTACGGCGTGGCCGCCATCGTGCCGCTGCCCTGCGGCGGCTTCACCAACGCCTGCAGGCCCTGTTCCGCGCCGGGATAGCGCCCATTGTCCAGCCGGTACAGCTTCAGCGCCTGCATCAATGCCGCGATGTCCTGGCGCGCCGCCACCCCGCGCGCCTGGTCCGGTCGATCCATCAACCGCGGCACGATCAGTGCGGCCAGAATGCCGATGATCACCACCACCACCATGATCTCGATCAGGCTGAAACCCTGCTGCCGAGCCCTGCGACCACGCGCCTGCCTACCCATCGTTCCGCCCTCGTCATCCTGGAAGAGACCGCTGCACCATGTTCAGCGGCACATGTGTCAGTACGATAAACATCCTGCGGAAATCCGCTGGTTCCGTGCCTGTTCGCGCAGCCGCCGCGCGGCCGGAACACTGGCCGCGTCCAGCAATGCGGGTGGCAGCCGCGCCAGCGTGTCGTCCACGCACGCCTGCAGCGCCGCCGTGGCGCTGGCCTGCAACAGCCGCACGCACTGCAATGGCGACCACGCCGTGCCGTGGTCGAAGCCGATGAACTGCCGGTACACCTGGTGATAGCGCAGGTCGTCATGCAGCTGCTGCGCGCTGCCCGGGGCGCGCAGCGCCACCAGCACCGCCGCACGCTGCAGCAGGCGGGACTCGCCACCGTCCTGCAGCACGCCGGCCAGTGCCGCGTCGGGCCAGGGCTGCAGCTGCGCGTCCAGCGCCGGGCGCAGCTGCAGCAACGGGTGCGCGCTGGTATCCAGCGCCGACCAGCGCGCCGCCTCGGCCCAGGCATCACTGGCCAACATCCAGACCCACGGTTGCCCGTAACGCTGCACGTTCACCGGCGCGTGCCGTGCCTGTTCCAGGGACTGGCTCAGGTGACGGTCCAGCTCGAGCATGCTGATCCTGCGGCGGTCGTTCATCGGTGTCGACTGCGCTCTCCTGACGCGGACGCGTCGTACTCTGCAGAAGACGGCCGCGCCACTGCAGAAGCGACAGCGCAACGATGAGGATGTGCACTGCGTTGCAGCCTCGCAGCGCTGTCACTGCAGCGTCATCGCCCTGCAGGCTTGCAGGTCCAGGCGCGGTGCGTCGCCGCCGCAGCGCCGCGCCAGCACCGCGACGTCGCTGCGCTGGCTGAACGCATGCCATGCGTGGCCCATGTCGGCGTCGTCCAGCAGCTGTGCGGTGCCGGCCTGCAGCAGTGGCAGCTGCCAGCCCTCCATCAGGCTGCCCGCGCCCGCCACGAACCAGTGCCACAGCCGGTGATGGCGCACGTGGTCATGCAGCAGTGGCAGGCCGTCGATGCCATGCATCGCCAACAGCAGCAATCCCCGCGCCACCGCCGCCATCGGCAGCGTGCCGTGCTCGGGCAGCGGCAACAGCTGCTGCTGCAGCCGCAACAGCATCGCCAGCGGATGGGCCTGTGGCTCGAACTCCAGCAGCACGGCCTGCTGCCGCCACTGCTGGTCGGAGACCACGCACACCCACGGTGCGCCGTAGCGATGCACCATCAGGGGGCGCCGCTGCGTGGTCTCCAGCAATGCCGACAGGTTGCGGCGCAGGTCCAGCACGCCAATGGTCTCGTTGCGCATCCGTGGCCTCTTCATGCGGGCGGTGACCCTGCAGCGCACGCGGCGGGGTCATTACCCCAAGACGGCGATGCCGCCCGGAAAACGACGCAGACCGAGCGACAGCGTCTGCCCCAGCTGCTCCAGGGCCGCATCGGGATCGTCGATGCGGAAGCGGCCACTGACCGGCGCCCGCGCGGCGGCCGTCTCGCCCAGCATCACCCGGCCACGCCGGTAGCGGTTGATCTCGTCCACCACCTCACGCAGCGGTGCACGCCGGAACACCAGCATGCCTTCGGTCCAGGCGCTCACTTCGGCGGGCACCGCCTCGGCCACCACGCCCGACAACCGCTCGTCATAACGGGTCTGCTGGCCCGCCTGCAGCTGCAACCGCCCCTGCGGATGCTCGATGCGGGCGCTGCCGTGCAGGCAGGCCACCCGTACCTGGCCCTGCGTGTTGCGCACGTCCAGCCGCACCGCACCTTCCTCGGCCACCACGCAACCGGGGCCGGCAAACAGCGCCAGGCGGGTACCGGCCAGGGTTTCAAACGCGGCCTGGCCCTGCACCAGCTCGTAGCCTTCGCCGTCGGCGTCGGCACGCCGGCGCAGGCTGCTCTGGGTATCCAGTTGGATCTGCAGCTGCGGCGAAGGCGCAATCCGCAGCCGCTCGCCGGTGCCGGTGTGGAAATCAGCGGCCAGCGCGGTCACCGAGGGCCACAACCCCAGCGGTGGGCGCAGCGCGGCCACCACCACCAGGCTGGCGGGCGCCGCGACGGCGGCTCCGAGGAAGGCACGCCGGCTCCAGCGCTGCGCCGGACCCGGCGCCACCGGCTGGCGCGCAGCGGCCGGCACCTGCTCACCCGCCAGGCGTATCTGCTCCCATTGGCGGCGCGCACGGCCGAACGCTTCGCGATGCCGCGGATCGGCATCACACCATGCACGGAATGCCTGTCCGTCGGCAGCGGTGGCTTCGCCGGAGGTCAACCGCACCACCCACGCGTGGGCCTGACGCTCAACGGCATCCAGCGGGCGGTGCGGGTGATCGTCAGCGTCCATGGGGGCTCATGCCGGACCCGCACGCTGCGGGGTTCTGCTCGGCGTCAAAGTGTAGACGGATGTCGCCGCTCAGAACCGCACCTGGCGCCCCTGCCCGCTGCGCTCGGCCAGGTAGTCCTGCGCCGCCTTCAGTTCGCGCTGCACCAGCCGCAACGACACCCCCAGATGGTCGGCGACGTCGCGCTGCTGCAGCCCGTCGACCCGGATCGCCAGCAGGATGCGGCGGCGCCGTTCAGGCATCCGCTGCAGCAGGCCGACCATGTCCTCCAGCGCGATCTCCAGCTCGGCCGCCTGGGCCGGCCCCGGGCCCGGATCGGCCATTTCCATCAGGGAGTCCACTTCCTCAAGGCTCAGCAGCCGATGATCGGCACGCTGGCGGTCGATCACGGTGTTCATCGCCATGCGCAGCAGATAGGCCGCCGGGTTCTGTACCGCATCCAGGCGGTCGCGGCGGGCACTGAGCCGCATCCAGGTGTCCTGCAGCGCGTCGCCGGCCAGCTCCTCCGAGCCCAGCTTGCGCACCAGCCGTCGCTTCAGCTCGTCGTAGGCGCCGAGCAGATGGTCCATCAGGTCTACCGCCCCGGTTGTGCTGTTGCTCATGTTCGATTCCTTGAAGTCATGGATGGGGCGTGCGGGCGCCACAATCGTGGCCGCCAGCGGAAGGACGGATCTGCAGGGTCACCGGCTGCGGCAGCGCGGCACTGTCGGCGTCGAGCGCCAGCGCCTGCATCGCCTGCAGCAGGCGCGCATCCCGGCGCGGGTTGCCGCTGCCGGCGACCAGTTCGGGCGCCTGCACCTGGCCGTCAGCGCGGATGCCGAAGCGCAGCGTGGCGGCATAGCGGCCCGGGGCCAGCAGCGGATCGTCACAGAACGCGGCACGCAGGCGCTGCTGCATGCCGGCATAGCGCCGGCGGCGCTCGCTGACGGCAAGCGTGTCGACGGCCGCAGCATCGGCGGCGGCCTGCACACTGCGGCGCAGGACCACCCGCTGCGCACCGGTCACCTCGGCCTCGATGCCGGTGTCCTGCAGCAGCACCTGCAGGGCGTGCAGGGGCGGAAGTGTGGCCTGCAGCGGATGGCTGCTGCGGCCGGTGCCGAGGTCGCCGGGGTACATCACCGACCACCCGCTGATGACGCTGAAGCGCTCGACCGCCTGTTCCAGCGGCTGCGCGGGAATGGCATAGGGCCGGGCCTCGTCCTGCGCGGCGGCGACGAAGGCGACCAGCAACCAGGCAGCCAGGGCCACCCTCCATGTTCCGACCGCACGGTGTCCATTCAGCCCCCTGACGTAGAACACATGACCCTCGGCAGCGACAGCAGCTGCAGCCGACGCGCGGCACGACCGGAAGCCCGGCCCACGCACGTCCAGCAAGCGGGCTCAAACCGTACCGGGGCCAGATGTCATTGCGATGACCGACGCCCACCGCAGACGTCGAGCCAGACGCCCGCGCGGCCAGCGCCGGTGCAGGTGCCGGGGCAACCCGCCCGCCTCAAAGCGGCAGCTGGGTGGTCTGCTTGATCCGCTGCATCGGAATCTCGGTCTTGGTGTTCTGCACCCCGGCAATCCGGTTCAGGTGCTGCATCTGGAACTGGCGATAGGCGTCCAGATCGGCCACGGCTACCCGCAGCAGGAAATCGCAGTCGCCTGCCATCAGATGACATTCAAGCACTTCCGGGAATGACTTGATGCTGTTGATGAAGTGGTTGGTGGTGTCCTCGTCCTGCCCGCGCAGCCACACCCGCACGAACACGGTGAAACCCCGGCCCACCTTGGCCTCGTTCAACAGGGCCACATAGCGATCGATGTAACCGCCGTCCTCCAGCAGCCGCACCCGCCGCAGGCAGGCCGACGGCGAGAGCCCGACCTGGCGCGACAGCTCCAGGTTCTGCAGGCGGCCGTCGCGTTGCAGGGCGTCGAGAATGCGCCGATCCAGGTTGTCGAGCTGATAGTGCATTGAATTTCACCTTTCTCGGGAATTGGCGCATGGAATGCCAATCTTCTGCAATCCACTGGCATCAACGCAACCCGATTTCGCGGTCGCACCGCTAGCATGGGCCACCCCACTTCGTTGCCGCCCGATGGACGCCCGTACCACCCTCCCCCTGCCCGACGCCGCCTGCGATACCGCCCCGCGCGCCGAATTCGTGCGCGGCCTGCGCGCCGCCGTGCCGGTGATGATCGGCTTCGTTCCCTTCGCCCTGGTGCTCGGCGCCCAGGCCGCGCAGAAGGGCCTGAGCGCACTGGAAGTACCGCTGATGACCGGCCTCAACTTCGCCGGGGGCTCCGAATTCGCCGCTGTCGAGCTGTGGACCTCGCCGCCGCACATTGCGCTGATCGTGGCGATCACCGCGCTGGTCAACAGCCGCCACCTGCTGATGGGCGCCGCCCTCGCGCCGCTGCTGCAGCACCTGCCACGCCGGCGCGTGCTGCCGGCGCTGTTCTTCATGTGCGATGAAAGCTGGGCAATGGGGGTGGCCGATGCGCGCCGGCGAACACTCGGCTTCAGTCTGTCCTACTACCTGGGCGTGTCGGCCGGGCTGTATTCGGTCTGGGTGACCTGCACCGCGCTCGGCGCGATGGTCGGCCCCCTGCTGGGCGACATCCACGCCTATGGTTTCGACATGGCGTTCCCGGCGGTGTTCCTGGTGCTGCTGCGCGGCATGTGGCAGGGCATGAAGGCGGCACGCCCGTGGCTGGTCAGCCTGGTGGTCGCGGCAGCCACCCATCTGCTGGTTCCCGGCGCCTGGTATGTGGCCAGCGGCGCACTGGCCGGTCTGGCCGCGGCCTGGCTGCTGGCGGAGGACGCAGCATGATCTTCAACGGACTCATCCACTGGACCTCGGTGCTGGCCATCGTGCTGATGGCCGCCGCCACCTACCTGACCCGCATCGTCGGCTTCCTCGCCCTGCGCAACCGCACGCTGAGCAGGCGCGCGGTGACGGTGATGGAGGCCGCACCGGGCTGCGTGCTGATCTCGGTGATCGCACCGGATTTCGTCGCCGACACGCCCGCCGACCTGGCCGCGCTGGCCATCACGCTGCTGGCCGCCACCCGCCTGTCGATGCTGCCGACGGTGCTGATCGGCGTGGTGTCGGCCGGAGTGTTGCGTTACCTGATGGGCTGACGCCTCTTCGCCGGGCATGGCCCGGCGCTTCCCTTGCATCGCACCCTTGGTAGCGCCGGGCCATGCCCGGCGGAGCACCCCCTGCGACACCCGGTCGCAGCCGGTCCCGCCCTCGTCTTGATCAATGTCAAACCGCCCGCCACCGCGCGGGCGTATCTCTATGCAGGAACCCAATACGCCGGCGTCACCGGCATCCAAAGGACCTGCGATGAGCTACACCCCCGACAACGCCCAGCTGCTGAACGCCATGCAGAACGTCATGGTGATCTCCACCACCGACCTGCAGGGCAACATCACCTACGCCAATGACCTGTTCTGCACGCTCACCGGGTTCGCGCGCGAGGAGCTGATCGGCCAGCCGCACAGCATCGTGCGCCACCCGGATGTGCCCAAGGCGGTCTACAAGGACATGTGGGACACCATCAAGGCCGGCAAGACCTGGACCGGCATCGTGCCCAACCTCGGCAAGGGTGGCGTGCTCTACGTGGTCGACACCACCGTGCAGCCGCTGTTCGACGCCGACGGCAACATCACCTCGTACATCAGCATCCGCCGCGTGGTGAACGACCTGATGCAGAACTACGACCTGGTCGAGTTCAGCAAGGAAAAGTTCGACGACTTCTACGAGGCCGCGTGAACGCCCTCCCGACCAGTACGCCCTTCAGCCGCCTGCTGGTGGGTTTCGCGTCCGAGTCGGGCAACGCCCGCGCCCTGGCCCAGCGCCTGGGCGCGGACCTGCAGCCGCACGCGCCGCAGGTGCTCCCGTTAAACGACATCGACGTGGCCAGTCTCGGCCACGGCGATGTGCTGCTGGCGATTTCCAGCTCGTTCGGTGATGGCGAACCGCCGGCCAACGGCGAGCAGTTCTTCGAATCACTGCGCCAGACCCCGACGCTGAACGGCCTGCGCTATGCGGTGTTCGGCCTCGGGGACACCGGCTACCCCAGCTTCTGTGGCTTCACCAAGGCGCTGGATGCTGCGCTGAGCGAGCGCCAGGCGCAGCCGCTGCTGCACCGCGTTGACGCGGATCTCGGCTACGAACGCTTTTTCCAGCAATGGCAGCCGGTGCTGGGCCAGGTGCTGGAAGGCGACGCCAGCGCCGGGCAGGACCTGCGCCTGCAGGTCACTGCCTATGGCGAAGACAATGCGTTCAATGCCCGCATTCTCGACCGACGCCGACTCAGCAGCAGCGACCCGGCCGCCTGGCATCTGCAGCTGGACATCGCCGGCAGCGGCATGATCCATCGTGCCGGCGACACCCTGCATGTGGTGCCGGAGAACGATCCGGTCCTGCTGCAGGCGCTGGCCGCCTGGTACGGCGACAACGGCGCCGTCGCAGCACTGCACGACCGCGAACTGCGCCTGCTGAGCAAGGGCGTGCTGCGCGAACTGGCCCGGCTGGGCGGCAGTGAAACCCTGAAGGGCCTGCTCAAGGTCAGCCAGAAGCGCGAGCTGGAGGCCTACCTGCACGGCCTCGACCTGCTGGACGTGCTGCAGGACCACGCCACTCCGGACAGCGTACCGCTGGCGCGCCTGCGCGAGCTGCTGTCTCCGCGCCTGCCGCGCGCCTACTCGATCGCCTCGCACCCGTGCGACGACCAGTTGAGCCTGTGCGTGCGCGAAGTGCGCTACACCCTGCGCGGCCGTGAGCGCTTCGGTACCGCCACCGGCAGCCTGCTGCATGGCGGTGAGCACGCCCGCGTGTACTGCCGCTCCAATCCTGGCTTCCACCTGCCCGACAGCGGCGATGCGCCCCTGCTGCTGGTCGGCACCGGCACCGGCATCGCGCCGTTGATCGGCCTGGTGCAGGAACTGCAGGCCACGGCCAGTGCCCGGCCGGTACACCTGGTGTTCGGCGAAAAGCACCGCGCGCATGACTTCCTGTATCAGCAGCAGCTGCAGGACTGGCACGCGCGTGGCACGCTGGCCGGCCTGCACACCGCCTTCTCGCGCGATGGCGCGGACAAGGTCTACGTGCAGCATGTGCTGCAGCAGCGGGCCGACACGGTGCGCGATGTGCTGGTGCGTGGCGGGCATCTGTACCTGTGCGGCAACAAGCGCCATCTGGAAAGCGCGGTGCGCGAGGCCATCGAGGCCATCGCCGGCGAGGGCCAATGGGACGCGCTGCGCGCGGAAGGCCGCAGCCACTGCGAGCTGTACTGACATCCGGATGGATTCCGCCGGGCATGGCCCGGCGCTGCCTGGCCCGGATGGATTCCGCCGGGCATGGCCCGGCGCTACCCGGCCCGGATGAATGCCGCCGGGCATCGCCCGGCGCTAGCCGACGATGCGCCCGTCCACTACATGCGCCACCTGCTGGCCGAACACTGCCACGTCCTGCGGATCGTGGCTGATCAGCAGCAGGGGAATGCCGGTCCTGTCCAGCACGCTCTCCAGCTCCTGGCGCAGGTGCTGGCGAAGATCGTGGTCGAGCGCGGCGAACGGCTCGTCCAGCAGCAGCGCCTGCGGCCGGGTCACCAGCGCCCGTGCCAGCGCGGTGCGCTGGCGCTGGCCACCGGATACCTGCGCAGGCAGCAGATCACCGACGTGGTCGATGCGGAACGCCTGCAGCCACTGTTCCACCGCCTCGATGCGCGCCCCCTGGCGTGGGTTCAACCAGCCCCGCTGCAACCCGAACGCCACGTTCTGGCGCACGCTCAGGTGCGGGAACAGCGCGTAATCCTGGAACACATAGCCCAGCCGTCGGCGCTGCGGTGGCAGGTCCACCGCGGTCGCTGCATCGAACAGGGTCTGCCCCTGCAGCCGCACATGGCCCTGAGCGGGTTGCAGCAGGCCGGCCACGGCCTTCAAGGTCAGGCTCTTGCCCGCACCCGATGGCCCGAACAGCACCACCTGCCGCTGCGTGCACTGCAACGCCACATCCAGCACGAAGGTCTGGCCAGCCGCCTGCAGGCGGCGTTGCACCCGCAGGTCAAGCCACATCGCGCAGCTCCCGGCGACGCCCGCCCACCAGTCGCGCGGCCAGCAGCAGGATCACGATGCACACCACCGAGGTCAGGATCACCAGCGCGTTGGCCTTGCCATCCTGCCCCGCCTGCACCGCTTCATAGATGGCGATGGACAAGGTCTGGGTACGGCCGGGAATGCTGCCGGCCACCATCAGCGTTGCGCCGAACTCGCCCATCGCGCGCGCAAAGGCCAGCAGCAGGCCGGCCAGGATGCCGCGCCAGGCCAGCGGCAGCGTGATGCGGAAGAACACGGCAGCCTCGGAGACCCCCAGCGTGCGGGCCGCCTGTTCCAGCTGCCCGTCCACGTCCTCGAACGCGGCGCGGGCCGGCTTGAACACCAGGGGCAGCGAGGCCACCGCCGCTGCGATGACCGCAGCCTGCCAGGTGAACACCAGGTTGATGCCGAACCACGCCTGCAGCCATGCGCCGATCGGACCATTGCGGCCGATCAGCACCAGCAGGTAGTACCCCAGTACCGTCGGCGGCAGCACCATCGGCAGGGTCAGCAGCGAGTCAAGCAGCTCGCGCCCTGGAAAGCGCCGGCGCGCCAGCAGTGCACCCAGCGCCACGCCCAGCACCAGGTTGATCGCGGTCGCCCATCCGGCCACCTTCAGCGACAACCCCAACGCGCTCCAGTCCAGATCCATCCGTCAGGGCTTGCCGAACCCGTGCCTGGCCAGGATCGCCTGGCCCTGCGCCGAACGCACGAAGGCGGTGAAGCGCCGGGCTTCGGCCGGCTGTGCACTGGCCCGTGTCACCGCCAGCGGATAGGCGATCCGTCCGGACACCGGCACCGCGAAGGCGCGCCGCACGCGGTCGGGCATCGCCTGCGCATCGGTGGCATAGACGAAGCCGGCATCCACCTCGCCGCGTGCCACATAGTCCAGGGACTGGCGCACGTTCTGGGTACTGATGATCCTGGCCTGCAGCGATGGCCACAGGCCCGCTGCCTGCAGTGCTCCCTTGGCATAGCGGCCCACCGGCACACTGTCCGGGTTGCCCAGCGCGATGCGCTGCACGCCGGCACCGGCCAGGTCCTTCAAGCTGCGCGGCGCGGCGGTGGCCTGCGGCGGCACCACCACCCACAGCGCGTTCACTGCGAACACCGCGCGGCTGCCAGCCGCCAGCAGATCCTGCTGCTCGGCCTGGTCCATCGTGGCTTCATCGGCGGAGGCGAACACATCCACCGGCGCACCACGGCTGATCTGCTGCAGCAGCACGCCGGACGCGGCGAAGTTGAAATCGACCTGGGTCCCCGGGTGCGCCTTCTCGTAGGCCGCGCCCAGTTCGCGGAAGCTCTCGGTCAGGCTCGATGCCGCCGACACCGTCAGCCCGGCCGCCCAGGCCGGTCCCGTGGCCAGCACTCCCAGCAACACCAGTCCCGCTCGCTTCATCGTTGGCTCCTGGACGTTCAGTTCGGATCGGATTCGTCGGCCACCGCCAGCGCCGCCAGGCGCTCGGGCTGCAGCAGCAGTATCTCGCGCTGCTTCACCGCGATCACGCCGTCATCGCTGAGCCGGCGCAGCACCCGGCTGGCGGTTTCCGGCGCCATCCGCAGGTAATTGGCGATCTCGGTACGGGCCATGGTCAGGTTGAAGCGCGTGGCGGAAAAACCGCGCCGCGCGTAACGCTCGGACATGTCCAGCAGGAACGCGGCCATGCGTTCTTCGGTACGGTGGTTGGCCGCCAGCGTGGCGACCTTGCCGATCTCGGCACTGAGCAGGCTGAACAGCTTGGCCTGCAGCCCCGGCATGCGCGTGGCCAGCAGGCTCAGCTTGGGGAACGAGATCCGGCACAGGTGCACGGTATCCAGCGCCACCGCATTGCAGGGAAAGCGCGAACCGTGGATCGCATTGAGCCCGATCACCTCGCCCGGCAGGCTGAAGCCCAGCACCTGCTCGTTGCCCTGGCTGTCGTCGACGAAGGTCTTGACCATGCCGGCCCGCACCGCGGCGATCGAATCGAAGGATTCGCCGGCACGGAAGATGTACTCGCCGGCATGGAACGGACCGACGTGGTCAACCAGCACATGCAGGTCGCCCAGCGCGGTCTTGTCATAGCCCTGCGACATGCAGGCATCGGAGAACGCGCAGGTGCTGCAGAAATGCAGCGCGTCGCCGTCATCGGCCGCGGCAGGATTGGGTGTGGCCCGGCCAAGACGGCCCTGGGATGGCGGATGGGAAGACATCGGGACAGCACTCAAGCGATGGCGGCCGCCGGCCGGAAGCATGCGGCCATCATACGCCACAGCAGCCGCCCTTCTTCGGCCAGGCGCAGCACGCGCCCGTCCCAGCCGACCCAGCCGCGCGCAAGCAGCGGCGACAGCGCAGGCAGCGACTCGGCGAAGCACTGTTCGAACGGCACGTCATTGCGCCATTCGAACGCAGCGGCGTCCAGCGCGTGGTCGCAGGCGATGCTCTGCGCAACCTCGGCTGCCAGGCGCTCGTGCTCGGACAGGATCAGGCCCGCGGCCACCCCCATGTGCCCCGACTGCAGGCGCGCACGCCACGCACCCGGTTCGTCCTCCAGCCGGTAGAACACTTCGCCGATCTGGCTGCAGGCGGCCAGGCCGAGGCCGATGAAGTCGCTGCGGTCACGCCGTGGCACGCCGGCCAGGTCGCAATGGCGCTGGCCGTCACCTGGCCCATGCGGGTTCGGCAGGTCGCCGCGCTGGTAGTGATCGCCACCGATCGGTTCGTAGCCCGCCGCGCGCAGCAGGCGCCACGCCTGCAGCCAGTGGGCCGCCGAGGGCTGCTGCGGCAGCGCGCACGGCGCCGGCAGCAGGATGCGCTCAGGGGCCTCGGCCAGCACCTCATGCAGGCGTTCGATGAAGCCAGTGTCCTCGCGCGCGGGCACCCGCAGTTGATAGTAGCGTGCGGTGAAACCCACCTGCCGCGCCTGTGCCAGCAGGCTCGGCCCCGGGGCATCGGGCCGGTCGATCACGTTCAGGCGGGTGCAGCCCACCGCGCGCAGCTGCGCCGGAGACAGCGTGCTGCCGGCATCCACGCGCACTTCCACCTGCGGCCGCGCCACCGTGCGCAGGTACTGCGGCACGGCATCCAGCAGCTGGCCCAGCTGGGTCGGCGGCAACGTCTCGGCCAATCCCAGCTGCAGCACCATCGCCACCACTTCGCGGTCCTCGGCCAGGGCATCGGCCTGCAGCTGCAGGGCCTGCAGCAATGTGTCCAGATAGCCCGGCGCCGGCACATCGCGGCCACCGCGGCCGGCCTGGAAGCCCAGGGTCAGGCCGCGCGGGATCAGGTGCTCGTTGCTGGCGCGCACGGCGGCGCGCCAGCCGCTTTCGCCAAACCCGCTGCTGAACTGGTCGGCCGCCGGGAACAGCACATGCCGGGATTGCCGCAGCAATGCCGCCTGCAGCGCAGTGTCCTCACTCTCGTCGACGTGGAAGCTCATGGCAGACATCTTCGGGCGTTCCTCTTCGCGTGGCCCTGATTGAAATCAAGCCCGGCACGGTGCAGCAGCACCACCGCTCCGGTCACCGCGGGGACCGGCCGCGCGCGCGATCGGCTGCCGCTGCGTCGATCGCTTCGGGCAGGTCGGTCTCGCGGTCGATCTGCGGGAAATGGCGGCGCTCCATGCGGCGGATCGCAAAATGCATCCACACCAGTGCGGCCGACACCACCCCGAACAGCAGCATGAAGCAGCTGCTCCAGATGCCCAGTGCATCGTTCAGCGCACCGAACACGATCGGCAGGATGAAGCCGCCCAGCCCGCCGATCATGCCGACCACCCCGCCCACCGCGCCCACGTGCTGCGGGTAGTACACCGGAATGTGCTTGTAGACCGCCGCCTTGCCCAGCGACATGAAGAAGCCCAGCACGAACACCAGCACGGTGAACATCACCACGCCGATGGCCAGGTGGAAGTGGATCGGGCCGTGGATGCCCTTCACCACGTACTCGGTATCCGGGTAGGCCAGCAGGAAGGTGCAGACGGCCGACACACCGAAGGTCCAGTACATCACCCGGCGCGCGCCCATGCGGTCCGACATCCAGCCGCCGACCACGCGGAACAGGCTGGCCGGAATCGAGTAGCACGCCGCCAGCATGCCGGCCGTGCCCACGTCCATGCCGTAGGCGCCCACCAGGTAGTGCGGCAGCCACAGCGCCAGTGCCACGAAGCCACCGAACACGAAGAAGTAGTACAGCGAGAACCGCCACACCTGCAGGTTCTTCAGCGGCGCCATCTGTTCGGCGAAGGGCACCGGCTTGACGCCCTCGCGGCGGCGCTGCTCCAGCGAGGGGTCTTCCTTGCTGAACAGATAGAACAGCACCGCGGTGACCGCCAGCGCCACCGCCCACACCTTGGCCACCATCATCCAGCCGGCGGCCACCATCACCATCGGCGCCAGCAGCTTGGTCACCGCCGCGCCGATGTTGCCGGCCCCGAAGATGCCCAGCGCGGTGCCCTGCCTGCTGGCCGGGAAGAACTTGGACACATAGGCCACGCCTACCGAGAAATTGCCACCGGCAATACCCACGCACAGCGCGGCAAACAGGAACTGCGGGTAGGTGTGCGCATGGGTCAGCATCCAGGTGGCCACCGCGCCACACAGCATCACCAGCGCCATCACCTTGCGGCCACCGAACTGGTCCGACCAGATGCCGAGGAACACCCGGCTCACCGAACCGGTCAGCACCGGGGTGGCGATCAGCAGGCCGAACTGGGTATCGCTCAGGCCCAGCTGCTCGCTGATCTGGATACCGATGATGGAGAAGATCATCCACACCGCAAAGCACACGGTGAAGGCAAAGGTGCTCAGCCACAGCGCACGCTGCTGCTGCCCGGCACTGGCGGGGGCGAGGGCCTGGTTCATGGGTTCTCCTTGGTCAGGTCAGGTCAGCCGATCCCGGCTTCGGCTTCGATCTCATCCAGCCCGCGGACCGGATAGCGTTCCTGCAGCTGCAGCAGGTAGGCCTGCACTTCGCGCTGGCGTACCTGCAGTTCCAGGTAATCGCGGATCTGCGCATGCACCGCCTCGAACGACAGCGGCTGGCCCTGCTCGCGGGCATCGACGCAGACCACGTGGTAGCCCCAGCGCGATTCCACCGGGAAACCGGCCAGGCCCTCGCGCAGGCGGAACACCTGGCGGTCGAACTCCGGCGTGGTCTGCCCGCGCTGCAGCCAACCCAGGTCGCCGCCCTCGGCGCTGGACGGGCAGCGCGAGTGGCGCAGCGCGAAATCGGCAAACAGGTGTGGCGCCTGCTTCAGTTCGTTGGCCAGGCGTTCGCCTTCCGTGCGGGCCTGCAGGCGCCCGGCCACGTCATCGGCCGGCGCCGCCAGCAGGATGTGGCGCAGGCGCACGCGGTCCGGGGCGCGGAAGCGCTCGGGGTTCTGTTCGAAGTAGCGCAGGCAGTCCTCGTCGGTCGGCACGCGGTCCTCGATGGCGTCCTCCAGCAGCTGCTGGATCAGCACTTCCTCGTCGCTGACCCGGCCCCCGGCCGGGACCAGCAGGCCCAACCGCTGGGCCTCCAGGCGCAGCAGCTCGCGCACCACCAGTGCACGCGCCGCCTCGGCGCGCGACTGTTCCGGACGCATCGCCCGGTGGTGCTGCATTTCACGCGCGATGTCGGCTTCGCTGATCGCGGTGTCCTCCACGAACAGCCGGCACGGGGCCGGCTGCCCGAGCGAACGCGGCCCCTGCTCCGCCCCGTCGTGGTGGTGCTGGTGGGCCTCGGCCGGCACCGGCTGGGCGGAGTCGATCACGGTGATCGGCAGGAACTTCGGCAGGCTGCCCATGGCTTACTCCCGCGGACCGTAGCGCAGCGTGGCCTGGCGCCGGCGCACCACCTGATACGGCCGCCACAGGTAGCTCAGCGGAATGCTCCACACATGCACCAGGCGGGTGAACGGCGCGATCAGGAACAGGGTCAGGCCCAGGAAGATGTGCAGCTTGTAGACCCAGCTGACCCCCACGATGTAGTCCGCCGCACCGGCGCGGAAGGTGACGATGTGCTGCGCCCATTCGGCCAGCTGCACCATCACCCCACCGTCCAGGTGGCCGGACGAGATGCGGATGCTGTACAGGCCCAGGCACAGCTGTGCGAACAGCAGCACCAGCACCAGGGTGTCACCGAAGCTGCCGGTGGCGCGTACCCGCGCATTGAACAGGCGGCGCACCAGCAGGATGCTGATGCCGATGAAGCACAGCACACCGAACACGCCGCCCACCACCATCGCCAGCATCTGCTTCTGCGACGAGGTGATGAAATGCTCGTACAGCGCGTGCGGGGTCAACAGGCCGACCAGGTGGCCGCCGAGGATGGCCAGGATGCCGATGTGGAAGCAGTTGCTGCCGATCCGCATGCCCTTGTCCGACAGCATCTGGCTGGAGCCGGTGCGCCAGGTGTACATGGCCTTGTCATAGCGGGCCCAGCTGCCGATCAGCAGCACCGCCACGGCGATGTACGGGTAGTACTGGAAGGCGAATTGATGCAGATAGTCGTTCATGGCTGGACCTCACGGTGCACGGGACGGGCCGGCGAGCGCGTCGGTGGCTTGCAGTCTTCGGCAGGGGCTTCGGCGCCGAAGCGCACCGCCTCCTCTTCCCACAGCTTGTCCATCGCCTCGGCGGTGTCGTCGCGGGGTTCTTCACTGGCGCGTTGCCGCAGCGCCTCCAGGTTGACCTTGCCGTCGCCCGCTTCGACCAGTATTTCCAGCAGCGGCACATGCGGCAGCTTTCGTTCGGCCGCGCGCGCGGCCAGCATGCCGGCGATGTGGCCGATGTGGTGCAGCCATTCACGCGCCTCGGTGTCCGGGCGATGGGCCAGGAACTCCAGCAGCAGCGGCAGGTAGTCCGGCAGTTCGCGCGCATCCAGCTCGAAGCCGTGCTTGCGATAGGTTTCCACCAGATCGACCATCGCCTGGCCGCGGTCGCGCGACTCGCCATGGATGTGCTCGAACAGCAGCAGGCTCATCGAGCGACCGCGGTCGAAGGTCGCCAGCCACGCCGCCTGCGCATCCAGCGGATCGCTGTCCAGCAGCTGCTGCACGAAACCGCGCAGCTGCTTTCGCCGGGTCGGCGCCAGGGCCACCTCGTCACAGGCGGCAAGCAGTTCCCCGCCGTGCTGCCACAGTTCGTCGCGGGGGTAGTCCAGCAGCACCCCCACCAGCTTCAGCACGCTCATCACACCACCTCCTTGCGGCGATGGTTGGGGCCGTTGTCCACCACGAACGTTGTGCTCTTGCGCTGGCCGAACAGGTCGGCCGGGCTGTCGCCGTTGCAGCCGTTGCCGAAGGTGAAGCCGCAGCCGCCGCGCTCGCCGAAGGCGTCGTTGGCGTACTCGCGGTGGGCGGTGGGAATCACGAAACGGTCCTCGTAGTTGGCGATGGCCAGGTAGCGGTACATCTCCTCGGCCTGGGCCACGGTCAGCCCGGTCTGGTCCAGCACGGCGGTGTCTTCCACGCCGTCCACGTTCTTGGCGCGGCGCCAGGCGCGCATGGCCATCAACCGTTCCAGCGCGCGTACCACCGGCGCCTCGTCACCGGCCGACAGCATGTTGGCCAGGTAGCGCACCGGGATGCGCAGCGAGGCCACGTCCGGCAGTTCGCCGCTCATGCCGATGCGGCCGCGCTCGGCGGCGGACTGGATCGGCGACAGCGGCGGCACGTACCAGACCATCGGCAGGGTGCGGTATTCCGGGTGCAGCGGCAGGGCCAGCTTCCAGTCGATGGCCAGCTTGTACACCGGCGACTGCCTGGCCGATTCCAGCCAGCTGTCCGGGATGCCCTCCTTGCGCGCGGCGGCGATCACCGCCGGATCGCTGGGGTCCAGGAAGATGTCCAGGTGGGCCTGGTACAGATCCTTCTCGGCGGGTACCGATGCCGCCTCGGCAATGCGGTCGGCGTCGTACAGCATCACCCCCAGGTAGCGGATGCGGCCTACGCAGGTTTCCGAACACACCGTCGGCTCGCCCATTTCGATGCGCGGGTAGCAGAAGATGCACTTCTCCGACTTGCCGCTCTTCCAGTTGTAGTAGATCTTCTTGTACGGGCAGGCCGACACGCACATGCGCCAGCCACGGCACTTGTCCTGGTCGATCAGCACGATGCCATCTTCTTCGCGCTTGTAGATCGCGCCCGACGGGCACGCCGACACGCACGCCGGGTTCAGGCAGTGCTCGCACAGGCGCGGCAGGTACATCATGAAGGTCTTTTCGAAGGCGCCGTAGATCTCCTTCTGCACTTCATTGAAGTTGTAGTCACGCGAGCGCTTGCTGAACTCCGAGCCGAGGATCTCCTCCCAGTTGGGGCCCCACTCGATCTTCTGCATGCGCTCGCCGCTGATCAGCGAACGCGGCCGCGCGGTCGGCTGGTGCGGGCTGTCCTTGGCGGTGTGCAGGTTCTGGTAGTCGAAGTCGAACGGCTCGTAGTAGTCGTCGATCTGCGGCAGGTCCGGGTTGGCGAAGATCTTGGCCAGCATCCGCCAGCGGCCACCGGCGCGCGGCACCAGCTTGCCGCTGCCGGTGCGCACCCAGCCCCCGTTCCACTTTTCCTGGTTTTCCCATTCCTTCGGGTAGCCGATGCCCGGCTTGGTTTCCACGTTGTTGAACCAGGCGTACTCCACACCCTCGCGCGAGGTCCAGACGTTCTTGCAGGTGATCGAGCAGGTATGGCAGCCGATGCACTTGTCCAGGTTCAGCACCATCGCGATCTGTGCACGGACCTTCATCACACCACCTCCTTGGCCATCGCAGGAACGCTTTCACCATCCAGCCAATCGATCTTGTCCATCTTGCGCACGATCACGAATTCATCGCGGTTGGTACCGCAGGTGCCGTAGTAGTTGAAGCCATAGGCCAGCTGCGCGTAGCCGCCGATCATGTGGGTGGGCTTGAGCACGATGCGGGTCACCGAGTTGTGGATGCCGCCGCGGGTACCGGAGATCTCCGAACCCGGTACGTTGATGATGCGTTCCTGGGCGTGGTACATCATCGCCATGCCCGGCATCACCCGCTGGCTGACCACCGCACGCGCGGCGATGGCGCCGTTGACGTTGAACAGCTCGATCCAGTCGTTGTCGACGATGCCGGCGCTGCGCGCGTCGTCCTCGCTGATCCACACGATCGGGCCACCGCGCGACAGCGTCTGCATGATCAGGTTGTCGCTGTAGGTGCTGTGGATGCCCCACTTCTGGTGCGGGGTGATCCAGTTCAGCACGATCTCCTTGTTGCCGTTCGGGCGCTGGTTCAGCAGCGGCTCGACCGTGCGTGTGTTGACCGGCGGGCGGTAGCTCATGAACGCCTCGCCGAAGTCGATCATCCACTCGTGGTCCTGGTAGAACTGCTGGCGGCCGGTCACCGTGCGCCAGGGGATCAGCTCATGCACGTTGGTGTAGCCGGCGTTGTAGCTGACGTTGTCATCCTCAAGGCCCGACCAGATCGGCGAGGAGATGATCTTGCGCGGCTGTGCCTGGATGTCACGGAAGCGGATCGCCTCGTGTTCCTTGCCCACCGCCAGATGGGTGTGCTCGCGGCCGGTGAAGCTGCCCAGCGATTCCCACGCCTTCACCGCCACATGGCCGTTGGTTTCCGGCGCCAGGTGCAGGATCACCTCGGCCGCATCGATCGCGGTCGAAATGGCCGGACGGCCCTGGCTGACGCCCTCCTCGTGCACGGTGTGGTTGAGCTTGCCGAGGAAGTCGACCTCATGCCGGGTGTCCCAGTTCATGCCCTTGCCGCCGTTGCCCAGCGTGTCCAGCAGCGGGCCCAGCGAGGTGAACTTGCGGTACAGGTTCGGGTAGTCACGCTCCACCACCGTCATCGACGGCATGGTCCGGCCCGGAATCGCCTCGCACTCGCCCTTCTTCCAGTCGGCCACGCCGAACGGCATGCCCAGTTCGTTGGGCGTGTCGTGCAGGGTCGGCACCAGCACCAGGTCCTTCTCCACGCCCAGCACGCCCGGCGCCATCTCGCTCACGGTGCGGGCGACTTCCTTGAAGATCTCCCAGTCGCTGCGCGATTCCCAGGCCGGGTCCACCGCCTTCGACAGCGGGTGGATGAACGGGTGCATGTCCGAGGTGTTGAGGTCGTCCTTCTCGTACCAGGTCGCGGTCGGCAGCACGATGTCCGAATACAGCGCGGTGGTGCACATGCGGAAGTCCAGCGTCACCAGCAGGTCGAGCTTTCCTTCCGGCGCTTCATCGCGCCAGGTCACTTCCTGCGGCTTGACCGCGCCCATCTCGCCCAGGTCCTTGCCCTGCAGGCCATGGCGGGTCCCCAGCAGGTGCCGCAGCATGTACTCGTGGCCCTTGCCCGACGACCCCAGCAGGTTCGAGCGCCAGATGAACATCATCCGCGGGTGGTTCTGCTGCGCATCCGGGTCGGCGAAGGCGAAGTCCAGCGAGCCGTCCTTGAACTTGCCCAGTGCATAGTCGGCCGGCGCCACGCCCGCCGCTTCGGCCTCGCGCACCAGCTGCAGCGGATTGCGGTCCAGCTGCGGGGCGCTCGGCAGCCAGCCCATGCGCACCGCGCGCAGGTTCAGGTCGGCCAGGCTGCCGCTGTACTTGCGCGCATCCGCCAGCGGCGACAGCAGCTCGTCCACCTGCAGCTTCTCGTAGCGCCACTGCCCGGTATTGAAATAGAAGAACGAGGTGCCGTTCATGTGCCGCGGCGGCCGGCTCCAGTCCAGGCCGAACGCCAGCGGCTGCCAGCCGGTCTGCGGGCGCAGCTTCTCCTGCCCCACGTAGTGCGCCCAGCCGCCACCGGTCTGGCCCACGCAGCCGCACATGATCAGCATGTTGATCAGGCCGCGGTAGTTCATGTCGTTGTGGAACCAGTGGTTCATGCCCGCGCCGACGATGATCATCGAGCGGCCCCGGGTCTTGTCGGCGGTGCGGGCGAACTCGCGGGCGATCTCGATCACTTCGCCGCGCGACACGCCGGTGATGCGCTCCTGCCACGCCGGGGTGCCCGGTACCATGTCGTCGAAGCTGCGCGCCACGTTGCCGCCACCGAAGCCGCGGTCCACACCGTACTGGGCCAGCAGCAGGTCGTAGACCGTGGCCACCAGGGTCTGGCCGCCGTCGGCCAGGGCCAGGCGGCGCACCGGAATGTTGCGCTCAAGCACGTCTTCGGCCGGGGCGGCGGTCCAGCCGTCGCTCTCGATGCCGCCGAAGTACGGGAAGCTCACTGCTTCGATGCCTTCGTGACCGTCGGCCAGGCTCAGGCGCAGACGCGTATCGGCACCGTTGCTTTCCTTTTCCTCGATGTTCCACTTGCCCTTCTCGCCCCAGCGGAAGCCGATCGAGCCGTTCGGCACCACGATCTGGCCGCTGTTCTCGTCGTAGGCCAGGGTCTTCCAGTCCGGGTTGTTGGCCTCGCCCAGTCCGCCCAGCTCACTGGCGCGCAGGAAGCGCCCCGCCACCAGACGGCCATCGTCACGACGCTCCAGGCGCACCAGCATCGGCATGTCCGAGTACTGGCGGCAGTAGTCCTGGAAGTACGGCGAGGGCGAATCGACGTGGAACTCGCGCAGGATCACATGGCCGAAGGCGAATGCCAGCGCCGCATCGGTGCCCTGCTTGGGATGCAGCCAGTGGTCGGTCAGCTTGGCCAGCTCGGAATAGTCCGGGCAGATCGCCACCGTCTTGGTGCCGTTGTAGCGCGCCTCGGTGAAGAAGTGCGCATCGGGGGTGCGCGTCTGCGGCACATTCGAGCCCCAGGCGATGATGTAGCGGCTGTTGTACCAGTCGGCCGACTCGGGCACGTCGGTCTGCTCGCCCCAGATCTGTGGCGAGGCCGGCGGCAGATCACAGTACCAGTCATAGAAGGACAGGCAGGCGCCGCCCAGCAGCGACAGGTAGCGCGCACCGGCGGCGTAGGACACCATCGACATCGCCGGGATCGGCGAGAAGCCGACCACGCGGTCCGGGCCGTACTGCTTCACCGTGTACAGGTTGGAGGCGGCGATGATCTCGTTGGCCTCTTCCCACTGCAGGCGCACGAAGCCGCCCATGCCGCGGCGGCTCTTGTAGGAACGCGCCTTCTGCTTGTCCTCGACGATGCTGGCCCAGGCATCGACCGGGCCCATGCTCCTGCGCGCTTCGCGCCACAGGCGCAGCAGCGTGCCGCGGATCAGCGGGTACTTCAGCCGGTTGGCGCTGTACAGGTACCACGAGTAGCTGGCGCCGCGCGGGCAGCCACGCGGTTCGTGGTTGGGCAGGTCCGGGCGGGTGCGCGGGTAGTCGGTCTGCTGGGTCTCCCAGGTGACCAGGCCGTTCTTGACGTAGATCTTCCAGCTGCACGAACCGGTGCAGTTCACACCGTGGGTGGAGCGCACGACCTTGTCGTACTGCCAGCGCTGCCGGTAACTGTTCTCCCAGTCACGGCCCTCACTCTTGGCGAACCCATGGCCATCGGCAAAGGGCTGGGGGTCACGCTTGAAGAACTGCAAGCGATCAAGGAAATAACTCATCGGGATTCTCCCTTTGCGGACATCTGCATCGTGGCTGTGTGTGTCATCTGGCTGCGGTGCGTTTTCATTGTCAGCAGGGTGTCTCGGCACCGCGCCGGTAGTACCACCACCAGGTCACGGCCAGGCAGGTGACGTAGAAAACGACGAACCCGTACAGCGCCATGTCGGGGCTGCCGGTCAACGTGATCGAGGAGCCGTAGCTCTTGGGAATGAAGAAGCCGCCGTAGGCACCGATCGCACCGGAGAAGCCGACCACCGCGGCCGATTCGATGCTGGCCTGGTGCCCGGCGGCGGCCTTGCCCTCGGCGCTGTCGTTGGCCGACCAGCGCTCGTGCAGGGTGCGGAAGATCACCGGGATCATGCGGAAGGTGGTGCCGTTGCCGATGCCACTGAGCACGAACAGCGCCATGAAGCTGAGCAGGAAGCCGTAGAAGTGGCCGCCCTGGCCATCGCTGGGCAGGAAGTGCAGCACACCGAACACCGCGGCGATCATCAGCGCGAACACCCAGAAGGTCAGGCGCGCGCCGCCCCAGCGGTCGGCCATGCTGCCGCCCACCGAGCGCATCAGCGCACCCAGCAGCGGGCCGATGAAGGCGTAGGCCAGCGGGTTCACGTCCGGGAACTGGCTCTTGACCAGCATCGGGAAGCCGGCCGAGAAGCCGATGTAGGAGCCGAACGTGCCGATGTACAGCCAGCACATCAGCCAGTTGTGCTTGCGGCGGAAGATCACCGCCTGCTCGGAAAACGAGGACCGCGCACTGGTCAGGTCATTCATGCCGAACCAGGCGGCGATGGCGCAGATCGCAATCGCCGGCACCCAGATGAAGCCGGCGTTCTGCAGGAACAGCGGCGCGCCGCCGTCCTGCGTCGGCTGCGGCGCGCCACCCAGCGCACCGAACACGCCCACGGTGATCGCCAGCGGGATCACCGCCTGCGCCACCGACACGCCTACATTGCCCAGGCCGGCATTCAGGCCCAGCGCCAGGCCCTGCTTCTGCTTGGGGTAGAAGAAGGAGATGTTGGACATCGACGACGAGAAGTTGGCGCCACCGAAGCCACACAGGATCGCGATGGCCACGAACACCCAGTAGGGCGTGGCCGGGTTCTGCACCGCAAAGCCCAGCCAGATCGTCGGCGCCAGCAGCGAGGCGGTGGACAACGCCGTCCAGCGGCGGCCGCCGAAGATCGGGATCACGAACGAGTAGAAGATGCGCAGGGTCGCGCCGGACAGGCTGGGCAGCGCCACCAGCCAGAACAGCTGGTCAGTGCTGAAACTGAAGCCGATCTTCGGCAGGCTGATCGACACCGCCGAGAACAGTACCCAGACCGAGAAGGCCAGCAGCAGCGAGGGAATGGAGATGACCAGGTTGCGGGTGGCGACCCGCTTGCCGGTGCGCTCCCAATAGCCGGGGTCTTCCGGCGTCCAGTCGCTGATGACGCGACCGGAACGGGCAGTGCTGCGGACAACAGGATCGCTACCAACGGTCATACATGGCTCCATGGCTGTGGAATGACGTGGGTACTGCGCTTCAAGTTGTGACCCGTCGTCATGCAGCCATTAGGCCGTGCAGCACGGACGACGGGGTTGATCTGGATCAATCAGGGACCGGTTTCCACCCTGCCCCTGACAAATGTCAAACCGGTGACGCGGAAGGGCGGCGGGTCACCCCGCGCTGGCGCACGCTGTCGCGTACGTCGACATCGAACTGCAGCTGCAGCGTGGTGCCATCGTCCAGGTACAGCGGGAACGCCAGGCCGTCGCGGCACGGCAGGCGCGCGGCCAGTGCCTCGACCGCGGTCCGTGGCAGCACCAGCCGGCAGTCGGTACCGCCGTCCAGCAGCACCGCCTGCTCGCCGCCATGCAGCGAAACGGCCGTGCCCCAGCCCCCGCCGCCGCCGAAACGGGTCAGGTTCTCCACGCTGTCGCCGGCCAGCAACCGGGCCAGCTCGGCCTCGTCCAGGCGCAGGCGCATCGCCTGGTCCTGCAGCTGCACCTTCATGAGGCGACATCCTCCCATTGGGCGGGGGTATTGCAGTTCACCATCGCGCTTTCGTCAGCAGGGGCCAGGCGCACCGTGTGGGCACCCAGACGGTGTTGCAGGGCCTGCAGGGATCGCGGGCCAAGGGGGTCATGGATCATGGATTCGAGGAGATTACGACTTTCATTGTCCACATTAAACAGCATCGGAAGCGGATGCCCGTCATAGATCGTGCACTGCCCCTGGTGCGCCTGCTTCAATTGCTGAAGCAGTTGCGGGGTCAGCCGCGGGGTGTCCACCGGGACCACCCAGGCCAGGCCGTCGGGCATCTGCAGGCACACGCTGTACAGCCCGCCCAGCGGCCCGCAGCGCGTCACCCGGTCCGGAATGCCGTCGAATGCCGGGTAATGGCCACTCACCCAGACCCGCTCCGCCCCGGCCTTCAGCAACAGACCACGCATATGCTCCAGCAGGGTACCGCCGCGCCATGGCAGCAGCGCCTTGTCGCGGCCCATCCGGCTGGACAGCCCGCCGGCCAGCACGATCCCGTCAGTGGGAAGGATCGTGGTCGTGCGCATGGTCATGTGCGGGCTCGCTGTCCGCATGGCACAGGCTGCAGCCTTCGCTCCACGCGCTGTCGCCGTCTTCGTAATGCTCCTGCTTCCAGATCGGGCACTGGTGCTTCACCGCCTCGATCAGCTGCCGGCAGGCACGGAACGCCTCATCGCGGTGCGGGCTGCCGGCGGCCACCACGATGGCCACGTCGCCCACCGCCAGCCGCCCCTTGGCGTGGGCCACATACAGCTTCAGCCGCGGCCCGAAGCGGGCCTCGATCTCCGCCGCGAAGCGCTCGATCTCGTTCAGCACCAGCGGCTCGAACAGGTCATAGCTGATGCCGCGTACCGGCCGCCCGACATTGAGGTCGCGCACCTTGCCGATGAACACGTCGATGCCACCGAAGCCCGGATCGGACACCGCCGCGATGCCCTCGGCCGGATCGATCGCCGCCTGCGCGCGCTCCACCACTTTCGCCGTGATCTTCCCGCTCATCGCTCAGCCCCCACTGACCGGCGGCAGGATCGCCACCCGGCCATCCTCGGGCAGCGCCTCGTGGTCACGCAGCACGCGTTGCTGGTCGGCGAAGGCCGAATAGTCCAGCAGGCCCGCGCGGAAGCCCGGCCAACGCGCCGGCAGCAGCTCGCGCAGCGCCTGGCGCAGGTCGGCCACGGTAGCGCCGGCCACGTCCACCGCGATCTCGCGGCTGGCATCCAGATCGGAAAACGCACCGAACAACTGCAGATTCACCTGTTTCATCATGACTCCTGGCTCGCCAGCTGCACCGGATCGTGGTGACCCCAGCCCTGCACGCGCACCGGCGTGCCGGCGCTGGCCAGGTCGCCCTCGCCCTCCAGCACCACCCAGGCGTTGGCCTGCAGCATGGACATCAAACGGAACGATTCCTGCCCGGACAGCACGCGCGCGCTCAGGCGGCCCTGCCCATCCACTTCGACCCGCGCACGGGCGTGGAAGCGCAGGCCCGGCGGCGTGCGCACGTCGGCCTGCAGCGGCAGCTGCAGCACCGGCTCCGGTGCCAGCCCCAGCAGGCGGCGCAGCACCGGCTCGACGAAGAAGCGCTGGCCCACCGCCGCCGAGACCGGGTTGCCCGGCAGGCCGAAGTACAGCGCGCCGTTGGGCAGCACCGCGAACAACAGCGGCTTGCCCGGGCGGATCGCCACCTTGTGGAACACGATGCGCGCGCCACGGCCACGCAGCGCATCGGGAACGAAATCGTAACGGCCGGCCGACACCGCGCCGGTACTGATCAGCAGCTGCGCGCCCGCAGCCAGCGCCTCGTCCAGCACCGCATTGAACGCGGCCACGTCGTCGCCCACCGTGCCCTGCCAGACCACCTCGGCACCGGCGGCCTGCAGGCGGCCGACCAGGTACGGCCGGTTGCTGTCACGGATCTGGCCGGATTCCAGCGTCTGCGTGGCGTCCGTCACCAGCTCCTTGCCGGTGGCGATCACCGCGGCCTTCGGCTGCGCCACCACCGCCACTTCGCCCACGCCGATGGCGTGCAGCAGGGTGCGCGCGTTGATGTCCAGCACCTGCCCGGCCTGCAGCACGCGCTCGCCGTCGCTCACGTCCTGGCCGCGCAGGCGCACGTTCTGGCCCGGCTTCACCGTGCCGTTCAGGGCGATGCGGGTCGGGCGTCCATCGTCGCTGGCGAGGACCGCCACGTTCTCCACCGGCACCACCGTATCCAGCCCCACCGGCATGCGTGCGCCGGTCATGATTTCCCAGGCACCCTCGCCGCCTTCGGCGCCGGCATCGCCGGCCGCCTGCCAGCCCTGCACGGCGAATTCGCTACCGGCCTCGAATACCGCGCCGTTGGCGCGCAGCGCGAAGCCATCCATCGCCGAGTTGTCGAACGGCGGCAACGATTGCCCGCTGTGGATGTCACTGGCCAGGGTACGGCCGGCAGCCGCATGCAACGGCAGGCGCTCGGCCGGCAGCGGCGCGGCCGCCGCCAGCAGGTGCTGCAGTGCTTCGCTGTAGGCGATCATGCGTGGCCACCGCCATCGACCATCGCCAGGGCATGGCCGAGCACCGGCGCCAGGATGTCCAGGCACTGCGCCGCCGCCTTCGGGCTGCCCGGCAATGCAAACACCAGCATGTTGCCCAGCTGCACCACCTCGGCGCGGCTCAGCCAGGCCATCGGCGTGTGCTGCGCGCTCAGCGCCCGCACCATCTGCGCCAGGCCATGCACCGGCCGCGCGTTCAACGAACGCAGCGCCTCCGGGGTCAGGTCCCGCGGGCCCAGCCCGGTACCACCGGTGCACAGGCACAGGCGCACACCCTCGGCGGCCAAGGCCTGCAGGCGGCCCGCCAATGGCTCGATGCCATCAGGCAACACCTCGGCGGCTACTACCTCACCGCCCAGCTTCTTCACACCGCTCACCAGGGTCGGGCCAGACACATCTTCATAGGTGCCTTCGCTGGCGCGGTCGCTCAGCGTGATCACCGCGCAGGCCGCGCCGTCCAGGCCCTTCGGTGCACGCGGCTTGAAACGCGCGCGCTCGGCATCGTCCATGCCATCCGGGTGCAGCCAGACACCGCGCTTGCCGCCCTCCTTGAACAGCAGGCGGATGCCTTCGATGCGCAGGGCCGGTTCCACCGGCTTGCTCAGGTCGTACAGGGTCAGCAGCGCCGCGTTGACGCCGGCCAGGGCCTCCATCTCCACACCGGTGCGCGCTTCGCTCGCGCACTCGCACCACACGCGGATCGCCTGCCGTTCCGGCACCGGCGCGCAGAACACCTGCACCAGTTCCAGCGGCAGCGGGTGGCACAGCGGCATCAGCATCGAGGCCATCTTGGCGCCCTGCAGGCCGGCAATTTCGGCCATCACCAGCGCATCGCCCTTGGGCAGGCGGCGCTCGACGATCAGCGGATAGGCCACCGGACCGGCATGCAGCTCGCCCACCGCCACCGCACGGCGGCGGGTGATGCGCTTGTCGCGGACATCGGCCATGTGGAAGGCCGCATTCAATTCCCCACTCATCGTGTTGCTCATCCTCCGATGGAGGCCAGGTGCGGGGTCAGCCCGGTCTGGCCCTGGTGCAGTCCATGCCCGGCCGCTTTCAGGCCAAGCTGTGTGGTGATGCGTGCCAGCAGCGCGTCGTGGTCATCGTCGCGCTGCAGCAGCGGGCGCAGCGGCACGCCGAACTCGCCGAACAGGCACAGCCGCAGGTCGCCCTTGGCGGTTACCCGCAGGCGGTTGCAGCCCTTGCAGAAGTCACGCGAATACGGGGCGATGATGCCGATGCTGCCGCGGTGGTCCGGGTGACCAAAGTCACGTGCCGGGCCGGCATCGGCCGCGCGCGGCCGCTCGTGCCAGCCGGCCGCCAGCAGCTGCTCGATCAGCACGTCGGCGCGCAGGTGGTGGCGCTGGAAATAGGCTTCGTTGTCGCCGGTGCGCATCAGTTCGATGAAGCGCACGCTGAAGGGACGGTCGCGCAGGTAGTCCATCCACTGCGGCAGCTCGTCGTCGTTCAGGCCGCGCAGCAGCACCGCATTGAGCTTGATCGCCGGCAGGCCCAGCGCCTGTGCCAGGGCCAGCCCCTGCTCGATCTCCGGCAGGCGGTCATGCCCGGTGATGGTCCTGAAGCGCTCGCGCTGCAGGCTGTCCATGCTCACGTTCAGTGCGGTCAATCCGGCCCGGTGCCAGCCCGGCAGCCGCCGCGGCAGCAGGGTGCCGTTGGTGGTGATGGCGACCTTGCGGATACCCGGTACAGCGGCCACCGTGGCGATGATCTCGTCCAGGTCTTTGCGCAGGCTGGGCTCGCCGCCGGTCAGGCGGATCTTGCTCATGCCCAGCGCGGCAAACGCGCGTACCAGGCGCGCGATTTCATCCACCTGCAGGAAGCGCGGGCGGCCATCGGCCTGGTAACCGTCGGGCAGGCAATAGCTGCAACGGAAGTTGCACGCTTCGGTCAACGACAGGCGCAGGTACGGGAAGCTGCGTCCAAAACCGTCGGTGAGTTGGCTCATGGCTGGTCCACCTTGTTGCTCCACCGTCTTGCCTGTACCCGGAACGGCCCGGAAACCCTCGTCTGCTGGAACGATTGCCAGAGTACGCGGCAGTCAGTTCCATGGGCATGACTTAAATCAATCGACTTCGGCCCCGCGCGGCAGGTGTTGTGGCAGCATGCGGCTTTCCGTGCAGCGGGCGTGTGACAACCCTCATGATGATGAACGATTTCCAGCAACTGCTGCAGGCCGCCAGCGCGCAGTCCGAGCCGCAGCGCCTGCTGTTCGTGTTCGTAAAGGCCGACCTGCCCGAATCGCCCACCGCCGACCAGCGCGACCGGCACGACCGTCGTGAAGGCGGCACCCTGTCGCCGGTCCTGTGCGTGGACAAACTGCCGAGCGAGGTCGCCAGCTTCCAGGCGCTGGCGGCCGAATCGACCACCACCGGCATCGACTGGGACCTGGTGTTCGTGGCCGCCATGGACGGCCGCGCCGGCATCGCCCCGAACAGCGACGAAGCCGCGCGCCCGCTGCAGCTGATGGTCAACGCCATCCATGACGGTCAGATCGGCCGCTTCGCCGCCTTCGACCGTGGCGGCGAGCCCGTTCAGTTCTATTGAGCCACCCGCTGCAGGGTCAGGAAGAAGATCACCAGCACGGTGTTCAGGCCCCAGGCCACGGTCAGCCCGCGCGCGGCCACGCCCAGGTTGGGGGTGCGCGCGGTCGGCGCCGCCCGCCATACCGCCGGGATGATCCAGCCGGTATAGAGCAGCAACACGGCAAATACCCCCAGCAGCAGCGTGGTGCGCTGGTTGGCCAGGGCCCAGAGCGCTACCGCCCACAGAATGTTGCTGGGAATGACGCCCTGCAGCCAGAACACACTCCACAGGCGCGTACGGCCTTGGCGGTCGGGCGCGGGGTGCAGGGAAGCGGTTGCTGTCATAAGTCACCCTTCTGTTTAGGAAGCATGCCGGGCAAGCCTGCGCTTGGTGGCCGGGAACGTCAAGGAAGGACGCAATCGGTAGCGCCGGGCCCTGCCCGGCGGAATCCTTCACGGTCGCGCGCCGTCGGCTCGCCAGGCCGGGCCCGGCGCTGGCCATGGGTTGTCGCCATCGCCCCTCCCCGCCCGCTTCCTTTCCTCGCCCAACCTCGACACCTGTCGCAGATTGCACGGTGCGGGCGGATCACCGCGCCAGCCCGCGCTGGCAATGCTTAACAGCGTGGGAGAATGCCGAAAGCGTCTCCAATCGAGTGATGTTTACAACTCTTCTGATTGGCATTGCACAGCACCACGGGCTCAGATGGCGTGCCACCGGAAAAGGGTGGCCGGGCTTCGAACACCCGAGTTGATGTTGACGTATGCGCTTGCCAGCCGGCGCCACCCTAGCGTGGCGCCGGCTGGCAATCCGTCTGCCGGCTATGGCGGGCGGTGCGTGGGGGCCTTCGGGCCCGCCGGACTGACATCAACCCGGTGTTCGAACCACGTACCGTCCGCCACTTTTATGCGTGGCGGCTACCGATTGCCCTGCACGGAGCCCTGCCATGAACGAATCGGACTTCCCGCATCTGCAAGCCTACCGCAGCACCGCCCACGACGACGGTTCGCCACAAGCTGCGCCTGCAGTGGACAGGAACACTTTCATTGCCAATCTCAACCGCATCGGCTCCGGTGCGGCGGCCGATGGCCAACCCTGGCCGGAGCGGCATCAACTGCCCGGCCGCTGCCTGGCCCTGGCCGATGCCGACTGCGCGTTGAGTGGATTGCGCGTGGTGCTGGAAATGCTGTTGGCTGCAGAGCGCACCCGCCAGAACGGCGAACCCGGGCAATACGTGGGCGACCGGGTGATGGAGGGATTGGTGATGGCCTGCCAGTCGCTGTGCGCGCAGGCGGTGGGGCGGTTGAAGCCCGAAGGGTGAAGGCCATCTGCAACGCCATTCAGCGAGGATCGCCTCCCGCCCGACACGCCGTCGGCGCAGCGCCCTTGTCCGGGGGAACCGCGTGTACATTCCAGCGATCTGCCAAAGCGCGTTCGACGCGGACAGAAAATGACCGTGCCTCGGCGGGCAGCTTCCCTTCAGAGAAGCCGATAGCTATCTCGAAGCGATCCAATCCGAGGTTCCCCGCCTCCATTCCAGAGCCGTCTTCCCGCTTCACTCCGACGTAGACGACAGGGCGCTTAACGTCCACCTTTGACTTGGCAAGCTGGCGATCCAATTCCGCGCTGCCATCAAAGAACTGCATTCCTTCGTCCTTGGCGATGGCGCTGAGGGTCTGCTTGAACCGCCTCAAGCCCTCTTGGTCATGCACGCAGAACTGGATCATCTTGAAGGGCCGCTTCCCTACAGCCCATGCGCCGCCAGAGAATCCAAGTCCGACGCCAATCAGAAGTAGTGCTGTCAGGAGCTTCACCACCATCAAGGCCCCAATATGTGGAGTGTGGCGGCCAACGGCCCCGCCGGAGCACGAATCACGAAACCAGGCACGCAGGACGGCTCGGTCGTTTCAGGTTGACAAGGGATCTTCTGTTCCCCGTGCATGGGGACGACAAACAGATCCTCATTGTCCCTCATTGTGTCCATCGCAACCCAAACCCTCGCTTGCGCGCCTGTAGAGAACCCGGCGAGCAGATGCCCGCCCCCTTCTTCATAGATCAGGTCACCAACAGGCTCGCCTCTGTACTCCAGCTCTGCACTTTGCAAAGCGGCATAGACCGGCTTCTCACGCAGCTCGCCTCGATGGAGCCCCCGAAGGATCAATAGCGCCGTGCCCGCGAGAAGGATGAAAAGCAAGACACAAATGAATCTCATGGACTGGATTTCCCGTCAGGCCCCTGAACGTGGGAGAGCGCTCCCCACTGCAGACACTGTGCACTTTGTTTCGTTCGACAACCTCCGATGGTCGCCACCGCCGGGAGCTCCGCCCTCCCCCTCTCACCGCGCCTGAAGCTCCCCGAGGTTGAGATCCCTGGCATATGACCGCCGACTACTGATCTGAACTTCCTTGAATGCGAACCTTCGACCGTCCCTGCATTCGACGGCGAATCGGTAGCTTCTGGGTTCCGGCCCTGCAACGACCATCATGGGGACCGAGAATGTGCTTCCAACCGGTTTCGACGAAACTACACCCTCGTCCTCCCCAAGCATGCTCAGCTCACAATCGAGCGTGCGAACGTCACCCTGACCTGGTGGCACGCTTCCCGAGACGCGCACGATCATATCGCCACCCGATGTTGCACAGCCCGCCAGAACCAGACCGGTAATGACAGCAGCGGCACACCTCACCTTTGGCATCCCCGAATCCTCAGTACGCACTGTTACGTCTTACGCCGATAGCCATTCAGGGAATCATCAACCGCATCAATAGATACCCGCCATGATACGAATATAGTCGTCGAGCGAATCCACCCGCCGATCGACTGCAACGCCGCGTTCTTTTGCGAGCGTTTGAAGCTCGAATATTAGAACTCCATACCCCGAGTCCCAGTGATGAGCTTCACCAGGCGACAGTTCCTTCGAAAACCGATCTGCGGGACGGAGCTTCCCGGAGGGCAGTCGTAGCTCATCTGCAACATGCTCCAGCAGCTCCACTACGGCTTCCTGATCCAGGCCACTATCCGCATAATATTGGTCATAGAAGCTAGTTGGCGACAGCGCCTCTCTTTCTCTCAGTTTGTCTTTCATTTCCATTCGCCTCTACGTGCCGCCTGTCCTACAGCCACCATAGACCATGGGACCGATATCCCAGAACCCCTCCCTCACACGACGCTCGGCCGGAAATTGCCGAATCAGGCGCCGGAAAAGGAGGCTGCCAAATGCCACTCACGCATTCGCCTACCAAGCGAGACCATCCGGCTATCTATAGTTCTATTCCGCTGTAAACAAGGCCCAATTCTTCATCTTGCATGACCCAGCGACCAACATTACCCTCCGGACACAGATAGAACTTGCCGCCATAGCTTGACGCTCGCGCCCACGCGTTGCGGGCAAACTGAGGAAATCTCCGCATGACTCGCGCGTCGGACATCTCCGGTCTGCTCACTAGCCTGCAGTCTTCGGGCAAAGCAAGAACCCCACTGGTCAGGCGGAAAACCAGCCACGATTCATTTGTGTCCATGTCGTGCGACTCGCGTATGTTGACTGCGTCCTCAGGCAACCATGAAGGCAACCACTTCGATTCACCGATTGCTTGTCTTGAGACGGCTTGGTTGCGGTCTGCATACTCGGTGCTGGCAACTTCCATGCAACCAGAAAGTGCGATTGACAGCGTCACGATTGGGAGCAGCTTGGCAGCGTGCATTTGAGGCGTCCGAGTCATCAGCAGGAGAAGTTACCACCACGTCCGAGGCGATTTGCCAGCTGATCCGCGGCGGAGTCAGCGGCAGAGTTGCCCTTGATGTTTTGATCGAGCCACACGCGCAAGTCACGTGCTGGCCGGGAAAGCGCAGGCCGAGTTCAAACACTACTCCATCGTCTTCCGGATCAGCACTCGGGACCCAGTCACCGAACACCTCGCTCTTGTTGCTCCACTCCCAGATCGCGACATCACGCACCGGATCGATCACCACGCGCGGCGTACCCAGATGATCCGGCTGGACGTAGGCCAGCTCTGGCACACCTGCGCTTGACACATTGATCAGCTCCACCGGAGAGTTGTCCAGCCAGATCGCCTGCTGCTGCGCCTGGCGGACGCTGCAGCTGGCGGCCATTGCCGTAGGTCCAGCCTGTCGCCGGGCCGAAGGCCGCGTAGGTCACGGTGTTCACCACGATCTGGCGGGCTTGGCCGGGCCGGATCAGGCCGATCTGGCTGACGCGCCCCTGGGTATCGCGCACGTAGTCGGCCACGCTGCCATCGGGGTACGTCAACGCGGTCAGGCGCCCTGCCTTGCTGTAGGCATAGCGCAAGGTGCTGGCCATCCCATTGAGCGTCTAGCGCGGGCGCTGCCGGGCCGCACTTGCGGCCTGCTCTTTTATTAGATTATTCTAGAACTATGGAAACAAAGAACGCCATTGCCGCCCTCACCGCACTGGGTCATGGCACCCGCCTGGCGGCCTTCCGCCTGCTGGTACAGGCCGGCCCCGCCGGCCGCCTGGCCGGCGACATCGCCGCCGCGCTGCAGGTACCGCCGGCCACGCTCAGCTTCCACCTGAAAGAACTGCTGCAGGCCGGCCTTGTGCAGAGTGAAAGCCAGGGCCGCACCGTCTGCTACCGCGCCCGCTTCGATGCAATGAACGGCCTCATCGACTACCTCACCGACAACTGCTGCGCCGCCTCACCTGCCGCGCAGTGCGCCCCCGCGCCCAGACCGCGCAGGTGCTGACCGCCGCTGCACAGCCCATGCTGCGCACCCCACATAGCGTCTGTACGCCGAACCACCTCTCCCCGACACCCCGCCGCCATGATCCGCAATGTCCTGTTTCTCTGCACCGGCAACAGCGCACGCAGTGTGCTGGCCGAAGCCACCCTGCGCGCGTGGGGCGGCGACCGCTTCACGGCCTTCAGTGCCGGCAGCCACCCGACCGGCCAGGTCAATCCGTTCGCGCTTGCACAACTGCGCGCCGAAGGCATGCCGGTCGATGGACTGCGCAGCAAATCCTGGGACGCGTTCGCCGATGCCGCGCCCATGGATCTGGTGATCACCGTCTGCGATGCGGCGGCAGCGGAAGCCTGCCCGGTCGTGTTCGGTGACTTCGTCCGCAGCCATTGGGGTCTGCCGGACCCGGCCGAGGTACAGGGCAGCGATGCCGACAAGGCCGCGGCCTTCGCCCACGCGCATGCCATCGTGAAGGCACGCCTGCATGCGCTGCTGGCGCTGCCGGGGCACGTGTGGCAAGACCGCAGGATGCTCCTGCAGGCGCTGGATCAGATCGGCCATCTGCTACCGGCAGCGCGCACGCCATGAGCACAGCGGCACCCATGGGCCTGTTCGAGCGCCACCTCACGCTCTGGGTCGCGTTGTGCATCATCCTCGGCACGCTGCTCGGGCACTTCCTGCCCGCTGCCTTTGCCACCCTCGCCGCGGCTGAAGTGGCCAAGGTCAACCTGCCGGTGGCGGTGCTGATCTGGCTGATGATCATCCCGATGCTGCTGAGGGTGGATTTCGGTGCGATGCGCCAGCTGGGGCAGCACTGGAAAGGCATCGGGGTGACGCTGTTCATCAACTGGGCCGTGAAGCCGTTCTCGATGGCATTGCTGGGCTGGCTCTTCCTGCGCCACGTCTTTGCCGACTGGCTGCCCGCCGGCCAGATCGACAGCTACATCGCCGGGCTGATTCTGCTGGCCGCCGCACCCTGCACCGCCATGGTGTTCGTGTGGAGCAACCTGTGCCGCGGCGACGCCAACTTCACCTTGAGCCAGGTGGCGTTGAACGACGCGATCATGGTGGGTGCCTATGCGCCGGTGGTGGCGCTGCTGCTGGGCCTGTCGGCCATCACCGTGCCGTGGGACACGCTGCTGCTGTCGGTCGGCCTGTACATCGTGGCGCCGGTGCTGGTGGCCGCGTTGCTGCGGCGCTGGATCCTGTCACGCCATGGCGAACCCGGGCTGCAGGCGACCCTGCGCCGGCTGGGGCCGCTGTCCCTGACGGCGCTGCTGCTGACCCTGGTGCTGCTGTTCGGGTTCCAGGGCCAGCAGATCGTGCAGCAGCCGCTGGTGATTGCGTTGATCGCGGTTCCTATCCTGATCCAGGTCTACTTCACCTCGGGGCTGGCCTATCTGCTCAACCGGCGCCTGGGAGTGGCGCACTGCGTGGCCGGGCCGTCGGCATTGATCGGCGCCAGCAACTTCTTCGAACTGGCGGTGGCCACGGCCGTAGGCCTGTTCGGCGTGCACTCCGGCGCCGCGCTCGCTACGGTGGTGGGGGTGCTGATTGAAGTACCGGTGATGCTTTCGGTGGTGAAGATCGTGAACCGGTCACGCAACTGGTATGAGGCGCGCGAGCGCGCTTGAGGCGGCAAGGCCAGGAGGTTGCGATGAACACCGCACGCTTGTTCGCCATTGCGTTGACCACGGCTGCCGCGCTGGCTGCGGCACCCGCTTTCGCCGATCCGCCGCAACAAGCGCGCGGCAACGGGCCACCGCCGCACGCCGGTGGCCCGCCCAACCGTGATGCACCGCCGCCGGGCTGGCAGTAGAAGGCCTGGCGTCGCGGCAAGCGCCTGCCATGGGCGGAAGTGGACCGCCGCTACGGGTGGAAGACTACGCGCGCTATCACCTGCGCGAGCCGGGCCGCGACCGGCGTTGGGTGCGCCAGTCCAATAACGAGTACCTGTTGGTGGAGATCGCGACCGGTTTGATCATCGACGCGCTGCACCGCTGAAGCGGCTTGCAGCGTCTCCACACGCGGCGAATTACCCCGGCACAGACACCTTACGACCGGGGCCGACCCGATCGGCGGTGCTTGCGCCCCCGACGCCGCACCTGCCCCCGCCCGGTATGCATGCCCTCCCGCAGTGCGATACGCCCGCACAGCAGCGCTGTGGCAAAGAGCCCCATCGCCACCAGCATTTCGAATCCGCGATCACCAGAGAGCAGGCGGATGGAGATCTCCAGTGAGCACAGCCTGCCGCAGCGCAGGCCCTGTTCGTTGAAGCCATGGATGAGCACCAGTACGCCCATCAGCCCGCACAACGCCATCAGGGCCAGGCTTGCGATGAAGATGAAAGGTCGATGGATGCGCATGCGCTTGCTGCGGTCTTCTACGGTGATGTCAGGCGCGACGTTGCGAGCACGTGATCGGAAGCATCCAGCTCCACCGACCAGGCTTCGGTATCCAGGCCCAACCGGTTCTCATACCACCATCGCTGCACACAGCGACCACCGCATCCACTGCTGGCATAGCGGCTAAAGCACGCGCCCGCGCATCATCCGCGCAGACCTTCTTCAACGTCAAACCGGCCTGTTGTGGCGCCCGGCATCCGTGCTAGCGTGCGCCGACCGATGATCAGGATGAACACAGGGACGCCCGTCGATGGCAGGCAAGAGCCGGAAGGACAGGATCGCGCAGGAGATCGGCCTGTTCATGCAGCAGTACGCGCGCAAGGCGCAGCGCCATACCGAACCCAACGACCGGCCGTACGATCGGAAACTGGAAGAGCGGCTCAAGCGCTTGCCACCGGAAGAACTGGGCAGGCTGCTTTCTGGAGAAGAGGACGACGATGACTAGTCCCGCCGGAATGGCCAGGCGCGCCATCGTCGTGACGTTCTGTAGCGCGCTATGCGCCTGCGGCCTGGTGATGGACAGTTCGTTCGACACCCTGCAGGAGGCAATCGACTCCGACATGGTGAACAAGGGATGGATTCCCGACTGGGTGCCTCAAGAAGCGACCGACCTGCATGAGGTGCACGATCTGGATTCAAACACCAGCGCGCTGGCGTTCACCAAGCCCCGTGCGGTGCCATTGGAGTTGCCTACCGATTGCCGGGCGACCGCAATCGGCAACAGCGATCCTGTTGCGTTCGATCGCTACTGGTGGCCGGGTAAGGAGACGTTCCACCGGTCATACCGGATCTTTCGCTGCGCGCCAGCGTCCGGCAAGTCGATTTTCGTGGCGGTGAGCAGGAGCGAGGACCGCGTGCTCTTCTGGCGGACCTACCCGCGTTGATGCGCTTGCACGCCCCCCCTTCCCATCAGGAATCACCGATGTCGATCCCCCATGCAGGTTTCACCGCCGTTGCCCTCTGCCTCGCCGCCTGCCTGCCCGCCCATGCCGCGCAGAACGCCCCCGCCGACGTCAAGGCGATCGAGCAGGTGGTCGAATCGTTCCGCACCTCGCTGATCAACAAGGACAAGCCGACCTACATGAGCCTGTTCTTCTCGGACAAGGCGCAAGACATCGGCTGGCAGGTCGTTTCCGAGGATATGCGCCTGCAGGACATCCGCAAGGCCAAGCCCGACGCGATCAAGGCACGGCAGATTCCCTCCAACAACTTCATTGCGCTGATCGACGGCGTCGTTGCTTCGCCGAAACCGACGGAAGAGAAATTCTCCAACACGAAGATCGAGACCGATGGCGATGTGGCCTCTGTGTCGTTTGACTATAGTTTCCACGACGATGGCGTGACGACCAACTGGGGCAAGGAAATGTGGCAGCTGGTCCGCACCGAGCGGGGTTGGAAGATCTTCTCGGTGATCTACTCGATGCGCGATTCACGCAGCCCGGCCGGATGAGTGATCTGTCAGACTGGTGCCCACCGTTCGTCCACGCCTGCCAGACCCGATGCCCCGGATTGCCGACCTCAACCCCGACCAGCTCGCCCACCACGCGCTCAACATCTTCATCGCCCAGGGCCGCCATGTGGAAGGCGCGCGCGTGATCTACCACGCGCTGCGGCTGGACCCGGACCATCCCGGCGCGCTGCGTTGCCTGAGCGATTTCCTGGCGTACCAGGGCACCGAACCGTTCGCAGCGGTGACACTGGAGCACGCATTGTCCGGCGCGGTTCCGCTCAGTGAAGACGCACGCGAAACGCTCGACAACCTGCGCTTCCTCGACATCTGGTCGTGGGGTTTCTCCCGCCACACGTCGGGCGAGACCAACCTCAGCGGTGAAGCCTTCCAGCAGCGCGAGGACTTCGACTTCGATGGCCCGGCCTATGCGGACTTCCTCAACACCGTCACCGAACCGGCCGGATCGCTGCAGGCGGCGTTCCAGGCCGCGCACCGCATCTGCGGGCTGATGTCCGGGCTGCTGCGCCATCCGCACAAGGACAATCCAGCCTTCGACGATGCGCTGCGCTCCTCCGCCTTCGTCGAAACCGAGGCGTACCCGGCATGGCTGGCCTCACCGACCGACGATCTGGATGCCCTCGACCAGGCCATCCAGGCGCAGCGCCAGGCCGGCTGAAGGAACCCGCATCGTCCACACGCGCGGCGCGGCCGGGTTACTGCGCCGCGAGCGCGAAATCCAGCCCCGCACACACCGCCGCCACCTGGGCGTCGTTGCATTCCTGCGGATTGGTGCGCGGGCTGTCCGGGTAGACCTCGGTGGTGGTGGCATACAGCGCATCGGTAAAGCCGGCGCACGCGCCGATCGAACGCGACTCGCCCCAGACCACGCCGGGCGACTGCAGCGGCAGGCCGACCAGATTGCCCTCGGCATCGGCCGGGGCGATGTGGGTGATCGGGGCCACCGCGGCGATCAGGGCCTTCTGGAATTCCGGCTGCGGGTCTTCACTGTTGCCGATCACATAGAAGCCATCGGGAATGGTGTCGCGCTCGAACGGCTTGCCGTCACGGGCACAGCGCGCCGGGTCGAACTCGTGCAGGTCGCTGTCGGTGGTCTCGTGCAGGTCCAGATGGACGCGGATGTCGGCCTTGCGCTCGGCCACCCAGCGCATCAGCGAGGCGGCTTCCTCGATCTGCCCACCGTCGCGGAAGCTGCGGTTCGGGTCGATCGCCTGCGGGTTCCAGCGCTGGATGCGCTCGTACCCCCACGGGCTCACGCACGGGGCCACGATCAGGTTGAAGCGGCCCAGATAGCGCTCGGCCTGCTGCTCGAGGAACTGCAGGGCGCCATGCACACCACTGGTTTCATAGCCATGCACACCGCCGGTGACCAGGGCGGTCGGCAGGGCCGGGTTCCAGGCGTGGTTCACCACCGCGAACAGCGGGTAGTGGTCCGGCGCATAGTCCAGCTGGCCGTACTGGACCACGTCAAAGCGCTCGTCCAGCCGCTCCAGCGCGGCCACCACATCTTCGTGATAGCTGCGCTGGCGCTGCTGGCGGGCCCGCCACTGCGCACGCTCGGCATCGCCCCAGGGCTGTCCGGGGGTGCCGATCGGGTAGAACTGCGCAACGGTCATCTCAGGCTCCAGAAAGTCAGGGTAACGGTGATTCAGCCCTCCATTTTAAGGCGTGTGGCCCGCCCGATGCTGGGCTACGCCTCCGCCTTCATACGGCGGCGGTCATCTGGTTGTAAAATCTACGGTTTTTGACCCCCACCCCTTGATGGCGAACGCAGCGCAGCCGGTCCTGGGTGGACCGGATTTCCTCCGCCTGCTCGCCCGTCTCAGTGACGGCGCGATGCCGGCCACCAGTCCCGCATTGACCGATCGCCTCGGCCAATGGGTGGACTGGAGCCGTGCCGTGGCCCTTGCCGGGGCGCTGGACGGGCGCCTGCCCGAGCCCGGCGAGGCCACCGAAGCCCTTGAGGATCTACGCGCGGACTGCGCCCAGGCCCACGCCAGCCTGCTGGCCTCGATCAGCGACGATGCCGAGGCCGAGCGCCTGCTGGACCTGGCCGAAGCCGCAGCCAGCCCCGACTTTGCCTCGCTGCGCCAGCGCTACCGCGTGCTGCAGCAGGCCATCCAGACCGCGACCGGCCGCCTGCGTGGCCGCCTGCGCGACCAGCTGGTGCAGCTGTCGCCAGCGCTGGCACGCCTGGCCGAGGTGGATGCGGTGATGGAGCAGACCCTCAGCCCACGCGAGCACAGCCTGCTGGGCACCGCGCCCGCCGTGCTGGGCTCACGTTTTGAACGCGTGCACGGCCAGCCCGGCTGGCGCGCGGCGTTCCGCCATGACATGCGCACGCTGCTGCTCGCCGAGCTGGAACTGCGCTTCCACCCGATCCAGGGGCTGCTTGCAGCCCTGCGCCCCCACTGACCGGAACACCATGTCCAGAACTGCTTTCCATGTCCTTGTTTTCCTTGCCGGCCTGCTGGCGGTGTGCTGGATCGGTGTCGGGTATGTCGCAGTGCATCCCCTGGGTGCGGCGGTGGCCGCAGTCATTGCCGCGTGCTACATCGCCGGTGGCGTCGAGCTGTACCGCTACCGCCAGGCCAGCCATGGACTGCGCACCGCGCTGAATGACCTGTCCACCGCCGAGCAGGGCCTGTCGCCGTGGCTGGAGCGCGTGCCGGTGGGCCTGCGCAATGCGGTGCGGCTGCGCGTGGAAGGCGAGCGCATCGCCCTGCCCGGCCCGGTGCTGACGCCGTACCTGGTGGGACTGCTGGTGCTGCTGGGCATGCTCGGCACGCTGCTCGGCATGATGGACACCCTGCGTGGTACCGGCCTCGCCCTGCAGAGCGCCACCGACATGGCCGCGATCCGCGGCTCGCTGGCTTCGCCGGTGCAAGGGCTGGCCGTGGCCTTCGGCACCTCGATCGCCGGCGTGGCCAGTTCGGCGATGCTGGGCCTGCTGTCGGCCCTGCTGCGCCGCGAGCGCCTGCAGGTGGTACAGCAGCTGGACCGCGCCATCGCCGGCACGCTGCATCCGTACTCGCAGGCCTGGCAGCGCGCCGAATCGCTGCGCCTGCTGCAGGCGCAGTCGGCCGCCCTGCCGGCCCTGGTCGACCGCCTGCAGGCGATGACCAGCGCCTTTGAACAGCACAGCGCCGCGGCCAACGAGCGCCTGCTGGCCGGCCAGTCCGATTTCCTCACCCAGAGCCAGGCCCTTCAGGAACGCCTGGCTGCCTCGCTGCAGCAATCGCTGCGCGAGGGCGCCGAAGCGAGCGCAGCCGCCATGGGTGGCGCACTGCAGCCGATGGCCGAAGCCACGTTGGCCGGCTTGGCCCAGCAGGGTCAGGCGCTGCACGCGCGCGTCGAGCAGGCGGTGCAGCAGCAGCTGGCCGGGCTGGCCGACGGCTTCGAACGCAGCCGTGTGGCGACCGACGCCAGCTGGGCCAGGGTGGTGAGTGAGCAGACCCAGGCGCAGCAGGCGCTGGTGAGCGACCTGCGCCAGCACCTGCAGGCCTTCAGTGACGGCCAGGGCACGCAGGCCGAGGCGCTGGTCGCGCGCATCGGCGAGCGCCTGCAGGCCGATGCCAGCCGCAATGCAGACGCCTGGCGCGCCGCCGCAGAGCAGCAGCAGGCGCTCAATACCGCACTGGCCGAACGCCAGCAGCAGGCACTGCTCGCCGCTGGCCAGCAGCTGGACGAGCGCGCGCAGGCACTGCTGCAGGCGCTGGACCAGCGCCACGCTGCCAGCCAGTCGCTGCTGCAGGATCACGAACAGCAGCGCGTCCACGATTGGCAGGCCGCGCAGGTCGCCGCCGCCACTGCCCATGCCGAACTGCAGGCCAGCCTGGACAGCCGCGAGCAGCAGCGTCAGGCGCGCTGGGATGCGGTCAGTGCCGAACTGCAGCAGGCCCACGCCACGCTGCAGGCCCAGCTGCAGGCGGGTGACGAGCAACGCCTGCAGCGCTGGAGTGAGGCGCTGCAGCACATCTCCACCGATCTGGCCGAGCGCCTGCAGGCCAACGGCGAACGTCTGGCCGCACAGCAGCAGCAGGTCTGCGACACGCTGGCGCAGACCGCACAGCAGATCGGCGACAACGGCCGCGCCCAGGCCAGCGCCACGCTGGCCGAAGTGTCCACCCTGCTGCAGACCGCCGCCGCCGCGCCCAAGGCCGCCGCCGAGGTCATCAACGAGCTGCGCAGCACGCTGTCCGAGAGTCTGGTGCGCGACAACGCGATGCTGGAAGAGCGCGGCCGGCTGCTGGCCACGGTGCAGACCCTGCTGGAAGCGATCAACCACGCCTCGCACGAACAGCGCACCGCGGTGGACGCACTGGTCGGTGGCTCGGCCGAGCTGCTGGAACGCGTCGGCAACCGCTTCACCGACCACATCGCTGCCGAGACCGGCAAGCTGGATGGCATTGCGGCAGCGCTCAGCGGCAGCGCCGGTGACGTCGGCCAGCTGGCCGGCGCCTTCGGCGAGGCCGTCGCACAGTTCGGCAGTGCCTCCACCGAACTGTCCGGCCGCCTGGAGCAGATCGGCGGCGCACTGGATGCCTCGCTGGCCCGCAGCGACGAGCAGCTGGCCTATTACGTGGCGCAGGCACGCGAGGTGGTCGACCTCAGCCTGCTGTCGCAGAAGCAGGTGATGGACGAACTGCAGCAGCTGGCCGCGCGCCGCGGCAAGGCCGGCAGCGCATGAGCGACGAGCTGGAGGTCGACGGCGGTTCACACGCCCCGATCTGGGCCGCATTCGGCGACCTGATGTCGGTGCTGCTGGGCGCGTTCGTGCTGATCCTGGTCGGCGTGGTCGCGGTGCAGCTGGAGCTGTCGCAGCGGCTGGACCAGGAAGTGAAGCAGCGCCAGGCCGAAGCCAAGCGCCTGCAGACGCTGGAACAGGCGCTGGCTGGGCCGTTGGCCGCCGGTCGCGTGACCCTGGTCGATGGCCGCATCGGCATCAGTGGCAGCGTGCTGTTCGCGCTGAACTCGGACCAGCTGCAGCCGGAAGGCCAGGAGCTGCTGCGCAGCCTGGCCGCGCCGCTGGCGGCCTACCTGGGTACGCGCGAAGAGATCCTGATGGTCAGCGGCTTCACCGATGACGCACCGGTGCGCGAAGGCAACCGCCGTTTCGCCGACAACTGGGAGCTGTCCGCGCAGCGCTCGCTGACCGTGACCCGTACCCTGATCGCCAACGGCGTACCGGCCGACGCTGTGTTCGCTGCTGCGTTCGGCAGCGAGCAGCCGGTCAGTTCCAATGCCAGCGAAGACGGCCGCGCGCGCAACCGGCGCGTGGAGATCGCGCCGATTCCCAAACCGAGGGCCCCGGATGCCAGGTAAGCCGCCCGCGCTGGATGGCCTGCGCGCGCTGGTGCGCGACCTCGATGCGGGGTCGCGCGCGTTGCCGCACTACCCGCAGGTGCCGATGCTGGATGAGGTGCGCCGCGAGTGGTCCGCGCTGCGCAGCGAGCTGCAGGTACGCCGCACGCTGCGCACCGAGGCCCCGGCCGATGGCGGCCCGCTGAACTCGGCGGTGCTGGTGCAGCGCATGCTCGACACCCTGCAGGCCGCCAGCCCCGGCTACCTGCGGCACTTCATCGACTACGTGGATACGCTGTCCTGGCTGCAGGCGCTGCAGGAGGGTTCCGCCAGCAGTGCGGATAGCGCAAAGCCGAAGCGTACTCGCAAGCCGCGCAACGCGGGTTGATCGCGGTTCGCATCGAAGTACCTTGCAGGACCGAGCCATGCTCGGCTTCTTCCGGCCTCAGCCAAGCACGGCTCGCTCACCCGCGCAGGGTGGCGCCGCCATCCACGTACAGGTCACTCATCGCCACGTGCCCGGCCTGTTCGGACAGCAGGAACATCACCGAGTGCGCGATGTCTTCCGGGGTGGCCAGCTTGCGCAGCGGAATGCCGGCCTTGTAGGTCTCCAGGCTGCCGGCGATCACCCGCTCGGCGCCCCGTTCGTCCTGCCACATGCCGGTCTGCATCGGGGTCAGTGTCGACCCCGGCGCGACGATGTTGCAGCGGATGCCCAGCGGGGCCAGTTCCAGCCCGAGGCAGCGGGTGAACATGGTGGCGGCGGCCTTTGACGCGGCATAGGCGGCCATGCCGTGCCGCGGGACCCCGGCCGCATTCGAACTGACGGTGACGATGGCGCCCTGCCCCCGCGGTGACATCACCCGCGCCAGCGCACGCCCCAGATGGAACACGCCATCCGCATTGACCGCGAACACACGGCGCCAGTCGGCATCGGTGGTCGCGGTCACCTCGCCCACGTGCAGCACCCCGGCCACGCTTGCGGCGAGCCCGATCGGCCCGATGCGGGCCTCTACACGATCCACCAGCGCATCGACCGCCACGCTGTCGGTCACGTCCAGCGCAAACGCCTGCACTCGGGCGTCCGTGACCACGGGCGCCTCGCGATCGGTTGCCACCACCGTGCAGCCCGCCTCGGCCAGCAGCCGTACCAGCGCGGCGCCGATGCCACCGGCAGCGCCGGTCACCAGCGCCACATTGCCCTCGAATCCGGTCAACTGCATGCTGCGATCTCCTGTTGTTCATCCCACTGCCGCAGCCGTGCCGACAGCCACGGCGCCAGCTGCGCCACTGCATCGCGCCCGGTCAGCTCGGCATGCAGGAACGGCAGCTCGATCGCATCGACCTGCAGTGCATGGGCCTTCCACAGTGCAGATTGCAGCTGCGGCCGTGTCAGATGGTCACGACCGGCGCGCACATGCGCCAGCGTGCCAACGAACGGGCGGTGCTGGTGCTCGCGGATCAGGCGATTGGTGCCGGTCACCGCCCGCACCACGCCGTCCAGCACCGCGTCGGGCAGGCTGCCCAGGGCGCTGCCACCGCGCCGCAGGAAGGCCAGGATACGCTCGCGATCGTCCAGCTCGGGATGTGCGTCCGGGTCGTGCCCGGCGATTGCCAGCAGTGCGCGCAGCGCGGCGATCGGATCCGGCTCGGGTTCGGCGCGCCAGCACTCGCTGGGATAGGCATCGAGCAGCACCAGCTCCCCCACGTCGCGGCCGATCTCGTGCAGGCGCACGGCCATCGCCTGGGCCAGGATGCCGCCGACCGACCACCCCAGCAGGTGCACCGGCCCCTGCGGCTGCAGCGCAATCACGCGCTGCACGTAGTCGTTGGCCATCGCTTCGATGCTGGCCGGCAGTGGCTGGGTCGGATCCAGCGCGGGTGATTGCAGGCCATACACCGCGCGCGCCGGTTGCAGGGCGCGGGCCAGCGCGCGGTAGTTCCAGGCGATGCCACCGGCCGGATGCAGCACGAACAAGGGCGACCGTTCGACGCCGTCGGTGGCGGCCAGCGCGATCACCGGTCCCAGCGCGTGGTCGGCCCGTGCCGGCGGTTCGGCGATGCGTGCCGCCAGCGCGGCCACCGTCGGCTGCGCGAACAGCGCCCCGAGGCCCAGCTCGCAGCGCCAGCGCTGTTCGATGGCCAACAGCAGATGCACCGCCGACAACGAATCCCCGCCCAGGCTGAAGAAGTCCGCATCGACCGCCACCGGAACCTCGCGGCCCAGCGCCTGCGCGAACAGCGCCGCCAGTTCCCGTTCCAGCGGCGTGCGCGGCGCCAGGCCAGCCGCCTCCTGCAGCGCTGGTTTCGGCAATGCCGCGCGGTCCAGCTTGCCGTTGGCGGTGACCGGCCAATGATCCACGCCAACGAACGCCGTGGGCACCATGTAGTCCGGCACACGGGTGGCCAGATGGCTGCGCAGCACGGTGGCGTCTGCCAGCGCGGACGGCACATAGGCCACCAGCCGGGCGTCACCGGGGGCGTCCTGGCGCAGCAGCACTTCCACCCGGTCCATGCCGGGCAGTTCGCGCAGCGCGGCCTCGATCTCGCCCAGCTCGATGCGCAGGCCGCGCAGCTTCACCTGATGGTCGCTGCGGCCCAGGTACTCGACCGCGCCGTCGGCACGCCAGCGCGCCACATCGCCGGTCCGGTAGATGCGCTCACCCGGCAGGAACGGGTCGTCCATGAAACGCTCGGCGGTCAGATCGGTGCGGCCCAGATAGCCGCGTGCGAGCTGGACGCCGCCCAGGTACAGGTCGCCCGGCACGCCGACCGGCAGCGGCTGCATGCGCGTGTCCAGCACGTACAGGCGGGTGTTCCAGACCGGGAAGCCGATTGGTACCGGCCGCGCCCGGTCTTCGGCCGAGGCCGGCCAGTAGCTGACATCCACTGCGGCCTCGGTCGGTCCGTACAGATTGTGCAGTTCGGCCTGCACCCGCGCATGGAAGCGATCCCGCAACGATGCATCCAGCGCTTCGCCACTGGTGAACACGCGCCGCAGCTGCAGGCGCGCCGATGCGGGTGCGGCCAGGAATGCGTCGAGCATCGACGGCACGAAATGTGCCGTGGTGATGCCCTGCGTGCGGATCAGCCGCGCCAGTTCGCTGGGATCGCGATGGGCATCCGGCCCGGCGATCACCAGCGTGGCGCCACACAGCAGCGGCAGGAACAACTCCCAGACCGAGACATCGAAGGTGATCGGGGTCTTCTGCAGCACGCGGTCATCGGCGCCGATGCCATAGTGCTCGCGCATCCACAGCAGGCGGTTGACGATGGCGCGGTGCTCGATGACCACGCCCTTCGGCTCGCCGGTCGAGCCGGAGGTATAGATCACATACGCCGCGTCGACCGGTGCGGGGCCGGCCCACGGCGCAGCGAAGCTCACTGCGTTCCAGTCTGCAGGTGGCAGCACCGGGACGCCCGGCATGCGCGGCTGCACCTCGGCCGCGGCCAGCACGCAGGCCGGCTGCGCCGAGGCAAGGATGCGCGCCAGCCGCTCATCGGGATGGGCAAGGTCCAGCGGCAGGTAGGCGGCGCCGGCGCGCAGCACCGCCACCAGCGCGATCATCAGGTCCAGTGACCGCGGCAACGCCACGGCCACCACGCTGCCCGGGCCGACGCCCATTGCGCGCAGCTGCGCGGCCAGGGCGAAACTGCGGGCTTCGAGCGTAGCGTGATCCATCCCGGCATCGCCGAAGACCAGCGCGGGCGCGTGCGGATCACGGTCCATGCCCTGCTGCAGCAGTTCAACCAACGTGGTCGGCGGCAGCGCATGCGCGGTGGCATTGAACTGGTGTATCCCCTGCTGCGCTTCTTCGGTGGTGGCCAGCGGCACCGCTGCGATGTCGTCAGCCTCCAGCGCCGCCGACACGAAATGCAGCAGCCGCGCCGCGTGCGATTGCACGTCCTCGCGGCTGTACAGCGCAGGATTGGCTTCAATCTCCAGATCAAGCAGGTGCTGGCCGTCGCCGCGGAAGCCCAGGGTCAGATCATCGACCGGCCCGGTGCACAGCACCTCCAGCGTGGCCTGCACGCCCGGCAGGGCCAGTGGCCTGTAGAACGGCTGCACATTCACCAACGGCCCATGCAGCCGTTGCTGCGCACCCACCAGGCCGAGGTCGCGGCGCAGCTGCTCGCCGCGATAACGGCCGTGCTTGCGGCCCTGGCTGAGTTGCCGGCCCAGCGCCCGGGCAAACGCCTCGACACTGCCCTCGCCGGCCGCCACCCGCAGCGGCAGCACGTTCATCACCATTGCCGGCACACGCGCCGACGCGTTTCCGAGCCTCCCCATGTAGGGCACGCCCAGCACCACCTCATCGGCGGCGCTCATCCGGCGCAGGTACTCGGCGGCGAGCGCGGCCAGTACATCCGGCCAAGGCTGCAACCAGCGCACCGAGGCCTGCAGCAGCCGCTCACGGAACCCGGCATCCAACGGCTGCACCCAGCGCAGCGCGTCATCGCTGGCGGCCACGGTGCCCGCCAGGCCCACGCCTGCGGGCGCCCCCTGCAACTGCGCGTGCCACCATTGCCCGGCCTGTGCACGGCGCGGATCGGTGCGGTAGGCCGCATCATCGGCCAGCACACCGGCCAACCCCGGCAGCGGCTCACTCGACTGCCCGGCATACAGTGCGCAGACCCGGTCGGTGAACAACGCCATGCCATAGCCGTCGGCGGCCAGATGATGCACACGCAGGTACCAGACCCAGCGCAGGCCACCCAGATCGAACAACACCTGCTGGCTGATCCGGTCCCGGGTCGGATCGACCGCGCTGAGCCGGTCGGCCTGCATCAGGGCACGCGCCGCCGACGCCGGATCGGCCTCGGCGGATACATCACGCACCGACAGCAGCGGCACATGTGCCGGCGCATGCCACTGCAGCGGCTGGCCATCAGCGCCTTCGGCGAAGCGCAGTGCGAACGCCTCGGCTTCCACCGCTGCGCGGTTGGCGGCCGCGCTGAACGCGGCCACGTCCAGCGGCCCTTCGATCCATACCGCATGCGCGGTGTTGAACGACGGATTGTCCGCGGCCAACCGCTGCGCGAACCACAGTCCGGCCTGGGCCTCGGTCAGTGCCACCGGCGTGGCCAGCGCAGCGGCGTTCATGCGTTCTGCGCGGCCTGCAGCTTCTGCACCACACCCCACCACTGGCGCAGCGTGGTGTGCTCGGCCAGCTGCGAGAACTCCAGCGGCAGGCCGGTATTGCCCCAGGCCAGGACCAGGCCGAGCATGCGCATCGAATCCAGGTCCAGGTCGATCAGGTTGTCATCATCACCGATCTCGGCCGGTGAGCAGTCCAGCACACGCGCCACGTCGGCACGCATGCGCTCCAGGTCCAACGGTGCAGCGGCTTCCATCACAGCGCCTCCAGCAGGTGCGCGGTGGTCATTGGCACCCCGCAGGTACGGGCGATCCAGTGCAGCGCCTGGTCGTGGTCGGCCCGCGAGAAATCGGCCACCGCGTCGGCAGCGATGAACGCTTCGATATCGCGCTGGAACGCCTCCAGCACCGTGGCGGTACAACCGATGTGCGCGTACACGCCGGTCACCAGCAGCTGGTCGCGACCGCGGACCCGCATCAGGGTCTCCAGGTTGCTGCGCTGGAAGGCGCTGTAGCGGTGCTTGACCAGCACATGGTCGCCCGGCTGCGGCGCCAGCGCCTCGATGATCGGTTGGTGCTCGGCACTGCTGCCCATGCCCGGCCCCCACAGATCCGCCTGCAGGCCACGGTCACGACGGTCCTGGTCACCGTGCTGGGCGGTGTAGAACACGGGGATGCCGTTGGCACGGCAATGCGCCAACAGGCGTGCGATGTTGTCCACCGCCGGCTGCAGTGGCGTGCTGCCGGCAGCGAACGCGGCCAGGAAGTAGCGCTGCATGTCGTGCACCAGCAGCGCCATGCGGTCGCGCTGCGGGCGCCAGGGTCCGCGCGCCTGCGGCAGTTCGGCAGCGGTCGGCAAGGGGTAATCGGTGATACGGGGCAGCGCCATCAGCGCGTTCCTCCTGTCTGTTGCAGATGACGCGCACGCAGCTGCGCGCGCAGTTCGCGGCGGCTGATCTTGCCGACCGCCGTGGTATCGAAGCTGTCGACGAACACGATCTGGTCGGGCACCTTGAAGGCCGCCAGGCCACGGGTGCGCATCCACGCCTTCAGCGCAGGCGCCTTGATCGGTTCACCCTGCTGTATCACGAACGCGCAACTGCGCTCGCCCAGGTACTCATCCGGAATCGAGACCACCGCAGCATCAAAAACGCCGGGATGGGCCAGCAGATGGTCCTCGATCTCCTCGGCGGAGATCTTCTCCCCGGCCCGGTTGATGTGGTCACCTGCCCGGCCCTGCACCACCAGGTAGCCACCGGGCAGCTGCTGCACGCGGTCGCCGGTACGGTAGAACCCATCGTCGGTGAACGAGCGTGCGTTGGCGGCGGCATCGTTGTGGTAGCTGCGGATCGTGTAGGGACCGCGGGTCAGCAGGTGGCCGACCTCGCCTTCGGCGACCGGCTGGTCGTGGTCATCGACCACACGCACCTCGTCATCCGGGCTGATCGGCCGTCCCTGGCAGGCCACGATCAGGGCCTCCGGATCATCCAGGCGGGTGTAGTTCACCAGCCCTTCGGCCATGCCGAAGACCTGCTGCAGGGTGCAGCCCAGGCCATCGATCACCCGCCGCGCCGCCTCCGGCACCAGTTTGGCGCCGCCGACCTGCAGCACCTGCAGGCTGGACAGGTCATGGCTGCTGGTCGCCGCAGCCTGCGCCCACAGCAGCGCCAGCGGCGGCACCAGTCCACAACAGGTCACGCGCTCGCGGGCGATCAGCGGGAATGCGGCATCCGGCCCCGGTCCGGGGCTGAGCACCACGCGCGCGCCGGCGTACAGCGCGCCGAAGAAGCCGGGCGAACTCATCGGGAAGTTGTGCGCCGCCGGCAGCGCGACCAGATACACGCTGTCGCGGTCGATGCCGCAGATCGCATTGCTGGCGCGGAACGAATAGATGTAGTCGTCGTGGGTGCGCGGAATCAGCTTGGACAGGCCGGTACTGCCGCCGGAAATCTGCAGGAACGCGACCGACTGCGGGTCCGGGTCGGGGGGCAGCAGGCCGCGGTCTCCCTGCAGGGCCTGCAAGGCGGCGAACCCGGCCGCATCGCCATCGATGACCACGTGGCGCACCGCCGGCACCTCGGCCTGCAACGCCTGCGCCAATGCGCGATGGTCGAAACCTTCGTGCACATCGGTGGTGATGTAGGCGCTGGCCTCGGCCTTGCGCGCGAAGTGGGCCAGCTCGGTGATGCGGTGCGCCGGCAGCGCATAGACCGGCACCAGCCCGGCGCGGAACAGGCCGCACACGGCGGTGATGAATCCGGCGGTGTTGCCCAGCTGCACCAGCACCCGGTCACCCGGTTGCAGGCCCAGCGCGAGCAGGCCGGCGCCGATGCGACCGGCGTCCTGCCACAACTGCGCATAGCTCAGTCGGATGTCACCGGCCACCACCGCAATGTCATCGGCGTAGCGTTCGGCACGCTCACGCAGGAAGCCGGGGAAGGTCTCGCCGCGCCAGTACCCTGCGGCGCGGTAATGGGCCACCCGTTCGTCGGGCCAGACCTGCTGCAGCGGCATCGGCAGTACGGGAGTGGTCATGGTGTCGTTCCGGTCAGGGGCGCGGCGTCATGGACACCCAGCGCGTTCAACAGGGCGGCGAACTTGGCCGCCGTCTCGGCGACCTCGGCCTCGGGCTGCGATTCGGCGACGATGCCGGCGCCTGCGTACAGGCGCAGCTGCGTCCCCTGCAGCCGCGCACAGCGGATCGCCACGTACCAGTCACCATCGCCCTGCGCGTCCAGCCAGCCTACGGCCCCTGCATAGAAGCCGCGCGGCACCGGTTCCAGCGCACGGATGCGCTGCAGCGCCGCCATCCGCGGCGTGCCGCAGACCGCAGGCGTGGGATGCAGCTGCGCCAGCAGCGCGGCCGCAGGGGTCTGCGGATCGCTCAAGGTGGCGTGGATGCGGGTGCCGAGGTGCCACATGCTGGCGGTGGCATGCAGCGCCGGGCGCGGCTGTGCCTCGATGTGGCTGCAGAACGGCGCCAAGCCATCGACGATCGCTTCGACCACATGACGATGTTCGTCATGGTCCTTGGTCGAGGCCAGCAGTGCCTGCGCGGCACGCTGGTCTTCGCTGGCATCGGCGCTGCGCCGCGCCGACCCGGCCAGCGGATGTGACAGCAGCTGTGCGCCGCGCTTGCGCAGCAGCAACTCCGGCGTTGCTCCCACCAGCCATGCAGGTGACTGGCCCGGCTCGACCGGCAGCGGCACCGCATAGGTCGCCACCGACGGATCGGCCCCCAGACGGGCCAGCAGCACTTCCGGCGACATCGCCCGCTGCGTGCGGGCCAGCAGGCTGCGCGCCAGTACCACCTTGTGCAGCGCCTGCCCGGGTGCGCGCAGCGTCTGTACCGCGGTAGCCACTGCGGCTGCATAGTCCTGCGGCTCCGGCTCGGCCTGGAGCGCGCCCTGCAGTGCGGGCGCCGCCTGCGGCTGCAACGACAGTGCCGGCAGCAGGCGCTCGGGCTGGTACAGCGCGTCATCGGCGCGCGGCTCGAACGGCACCGCGCCGACCAGCAGCCCGGGGCCGCCGCGCTGCTGGGCAAAGAACGTTGCTGCACGCTCGGCCAGCGTCGCCAGCGCACCGGTCGGCAGCGGCGCGCGGCAGCCGCGGGCATGCACGTGCTGGCCGGCATGCTGCAGCAGGAACAGCGAGGCGTCGTCGCTGCTTTCCAGCGCAGCCGGCGCAGCCTCCGGCCACGCACCCTGCATCAGGGAATCGTTCATGTCGTCTCCTTGGACCGGTTCGCGGCCACCAGCACGCACAGCATCAGCAGCAGCGCACCCACCAGCAGGTACGGCAGGCTGGGCCCGCCGCGATACAGCACGGTGCCGAGCATCGGCCCGGCCACCATGCCCAGCCCCTGCGCGGCGGCGACCGTGCCGGCCGCAGCGCCCTGTTCGTGGGGCTGCACCGCATCAGCGGCCAGCGCCTGGAACGAAGGGAATACAAAGCCCATGCCGAACGCCGCCAGCGCATAGGCCGCTGGCAGCTGCCAGGCCTGCTGCACGCCAGCGACCGACGCGAAGCCGATGCCGGAAATCAGCGCACCGAGCATGATCCAGCGCCGCGGATGCACCTCCAGCTTCATCACCAGCCCCTGCGCCAGGATCAGGCCCAGGCCGACCGCAGTCAGGGCGATACCGGCCATGCGGGCGCCGGCGGCGGCATCCAGCCCGAGGCGATCGATGGCAAAAAAGCCCACCGTGACCTGCGCGATGGTCACCGACACCATGGCAACGAACGCAGCCAGCTGCGGCAGGCGGAGACGCGGATCCAGCCGGCGCATCGGCACGCGGCGCTGTGCGCTGGCGCCCGCCACCGGCGGCGTCGCCGGCAGCCGCCAGGCCAGCAGCGCCAGTGCCAGCAGCGGCAGCAAGGCGGCCACGTACAGCGCCAGCGACAGATTGGTATAGGCCAGCCAGCCGGCCGCTGCCGGACCCAGCACCATGCCCAGCGCATTGGCACTGCCCAGGCGTGCGAGGAACTTCGCGCGCTGGCCCGTCGGCGCCTTGTCGGCGATCAGGGCCGCTGCCGTGGGAGGCACGGCGGCGTAGAACAGGCCGATCAGGCCACGCGCGCCAACCAGCACCAGCACCGATACCAGCACCGGCGGCACCGCCTGCAGGGCAACGTCGATGAACACCGCCAGTGCGATGTAGACCACGGTGTAGGCGCTCATCGCCAGCATCAGCACACGCTTGCGGCCGATGCGGTCGCTGAGCTGGCCCCAGGGCCGCGCGGCCAGCATCCACAGCACGCCTGCGGCGGTGACCGACAGGCCGGCATGCCATTCGGACAAGCCGAGCATGCGGACCACCGGACCGATCACAGCGACGAAGGACATCATCGCCATGGTGCCGATCAGGGCTGCCAACACCAGCGCCGGCAAGCCGGGAACGACGGGACGTGAATGCATGGAACACCAGCCGTAACAGGAAAGGATGGCCGGGCGCACCTGCGCGCCCCGCCCGGCACCGGTCCTGTTCAGGACCGGACGCCACCCTTAAATGATAACGGCTCGTATTTGCATTTGATACCCGTTCTCTTGAATGGGCATGCAACAGTGGGTTCAGCGCATCGCACGCAGGCCCAGCAGGCCACGGCGTTTGAACCACCATTCCAGCGGCAGCGTCACCAGTGGCGGAATCGCCGCCAGCAGCGCCAGCGCGCTGGCCCACCACGGCCAGCGCAGGCGTACCGCCGCAAACAGGGTGACCGCCACATAGACCAGGAAGGCCACGCCGTGCAGCGGCCCGAACAGCTTCACCAGCGCCACGTTGGCCATCGGGCCGTACTTCATCCACATGCCGATGAGCAGGCCGGCCCAGGTCACGGCCTCGATGAAGGCGACCGCAGCGAACAGGCGGCCGGTCGGGTGCATGGGGAAACGTCGGGTCACGCAGGGCTCCGGCATCGGAATATCAAATGCGAATGATACGCAGATGCGAGCGTTGCGGACACCGGCGAGGGCAGCGGTGGCAACGGCAAGCGCGGGCCCACCCGGGTGGACACCTACCGAAGCGTATGCGGCAACACCTGCTCACCGATCTCGCGCAGCACCGCGTCCACCGGCCGCCCGTTGTCGACCAGGTTGAACATCACATGCGCCACGCCCTGGGCATGCACGCGCAGCAGGTAATCGCGCAGGCCATCGCGGCCGACCTTCAGGCCCAGCGGCAGCGGCTCGGGCGGCGCCTGCGGATCCGCCTGCAGGTCCAGCAGCATCGACTGCACGAACGGCTTGCCTGGCCCGCCGCGCTGCGCAAGCGCCTGTTGCCACAGGCCGATGCGCCCTTCCTGCGCGGCTTCTTCGCGGTGATAGGTGGCCCAGCCCTCCGCCTCGCGCGCGATCCACTGCAGGCTCTGCCGCGCCGTGCCCACCACCAGCATCGGGATGCGCGTTGCCGGCGCCGGCAGTACGTCGAAGCCACCGGTAGCCTGCAGTACGGCTGTCCGCTCATCGGCCTCCGGTGACAGCGCCGCGCGCAACAACGTCCAGCGCTCACGGAAGGTCGCCGCCCTGCCCTCCAGATCCTCGCCGAATGCGGCGAACTCTTCCGGGCGGTCACCCGAACCCAGGCCCAGTACGAAGCGTCCGCCGCTGATCCGGTCCAGGCTCAACGCGGACTTCGCGACCTGCAACGGCTGGCGCAACGGCAGCACAATCGCTGCGCTGCCGACCACGATGCGCTCGGTCGCAGAGGCCAGCATGCCCAGCCACAGGAACGGGTCATCCAGTGCGCTCGCTGTCGCATCCGGACCCTGCGGCACCATCAGCGGCACGTCGCGCGTCCACAACGCGGCAAAGCCCAGGTCATCGGCCAGTCGCGCGATACGTCGGGCCTCACGTGGATCGGCCAACCCATGCGCCGCAACGGGCGTCATCAGGCCCAGGCTCAGTCCCTGTTGCGGAAACAACGAAGCGTAGGCGGGATTGAATTCACTCATGCCACCAGCTTAGCGTGCAGGTACCCGGCGACGATGACACGCCACACAACACAGGAAGAACGCTGCATGCCGAAGATCCGCTCCGCCCACATCGACGACGTGCCTGCGATCAGCGCGGTGTGCCTGGCCGCCTTCAACGAGGCGGTGGCGCCTTCACTCGGCGCGGCCGGCATCGCCACCTTCGGCAGCGTCGCCGCCGCCGATGCATTCGCCGCACGCCTGCAGGGCGATAACCACATCCTGGTGGCCGAGCAGGATGCGAGCGTGGTCGGCGTGGTCGAACTGAAGGAAGGCCGGCACCTGGCGATGCTGTTCGTCGATCCCGCCTGCCAGGGCCAGGGCATCGGCCACGCGCTGTTCCGGGCGATACTGCCGCAGGTCCGCGAACCGGTGCTGACGGTGCGCGCCTCGCTCAACGCGGTGCCGACCTACCTGCGCTATGGCTTCGTGCTGGACGGCGAGGTCGGCGAGTTCAATGGGCTGGTGTACCAGCAGATGGTGCTGACCGCGGCGGCGGCACCGCACTGACGGCGGGCGCATATGCCCGGGCAGCGGTTTGACATGAGCAAAGCGCATCAGCGGGCGCCGCGGCCGTTCCTACAATGGCCCTCATCCTGCCCGTCGAGATACTGCCGATGCGTGCCATCGTTTTCATGCTGCTGGCTGGCACGCTCGCTGCCTGCTCGCCGGCGTCCGCCCCGGTGCCGTCGGCACAAGCGGCCAGCGCTGCGCCTGCCACGTCGATTGCCTGGCGCCAGGGCGATGTCGACGACGCGTTCAACGAGGCCAGCGACAGCGGCAAGCCGGTGCTGCTGTACTGGGGTGCGGTCTGGTGCCCACCGTGCAACCAGCTCAAGGCCGGACTGTTCAAGGACCCGGCCTTCATCGCGCTGACAAGCAGATTCGTTCCGGTCTATCTGGATGGCGATGAGGAAGGCGCGCAGGCCTGGGGCGAGCGCTTTGGTGTGCGCGGCTACCCGACCCTGATCGTGCTGGACCCGCAGCGCAACGAGATCACCCGCGTGGCCGGCGGCAATGACGCCGCCGAGCTGACCCGCGCGTTGACCGTCGCCGCAGGCCGCCGCAGTGCTGTTGCCGCCACCCTGGCCACCGCATTGGAAACGCCGGACCGACTGGCTGCCGAAGACTGGCAGGTGCTGGGCGACTACGGCTGGGAAGTGGACGCCAACCGCCTGGCCGGCGAGCGCAGGAGCCAGGACGTGCTGCGCCAGCTGTCCAAGGCCGCCCCCGACGCTGCCCTGCAGCGCCGTTTCGCCCTGCTGGCGTTGGCAACGACCGAAACACCCGATGCCTCGCCCACCGAAGTGCGCGAACTGCTGCAGGCGGTGCTGGCACAACCGGCGGAGGTGCGCCGCAACCGTGAGTTGCTGGGCCATGCAGGCGTGCAGCTGGTCAAACAGGCCAGTGCCGGGCCGGCCACCAGCAACACGCTGGGGCAGCAGCTGCTGGTCGCACTGGAGCGCGCAGACGCCGAGCGCGGTGAACGCGCCGACGACGCGTTGTCGCGTGCGTTGACCGAAGTATCGCTGGCCCGCCAGCAGCAGCCGAAGGACGCATTGCCGGCGGCCCTGGTCGAGCGGGTGAAGCAGCGCGTGACCGCTGCCGATGCCGCCGCCACCAATGCGCATGCACGCCAGGCCACGATCAGCAGCGCGGTCTACGCGCTGCGCCAGGTCGGCGATGATGCGGGCGCCGAAGCGCTGCTGCTGGCCGAGCTGAAGCTCAGCGAACAGCCCTACTACTACATGCCCGAGCTCGCCGAACTGGCCGAGCAGCGCGGTGATGCTGCCGGTGCACTGGCGTGGCTGCAGCGTGCCTACGATGGTGCGCAGGGACCTGCGACCCGCGTGCAGTGGGGCGTGCTGTATGTCGAGGGCCTGTTGCGGCTGGCACCCCACGACGCGCCGCGCATTGAACAGGCCACCGCCGCCCTGATCGCCGAACTGGAGGCGCAGCCCTCGGGCTATCACCAGCGCACCCGGCAGCGCTTCGAGCGCCTGGCGGGCCAACTGAAGACGTGGAGTGGCAGGCACCAGGGTGCGCAGACACTGGCGCGGCTGCAGCAGCGGATGCAGCAGGCGTGCGGCGAACAGCCCGATGCCGCGTGCAAGGAGTGGTTGGGCTGAGTCGATGAAGGCGCCGGCGCTCGCAGCGCCGGCCGCTCTTGCTCCTGTCCCTGGCCTTGGATTCCGCTCAATCCTGCCCTTGACCTCAACCAATGTTGAGGTGCGATAACGATCTCCCCACGGCCAGCACGCTGGCCTTCCCCACGGAGATTGCTTCGATGTCGTACTCGCTTCCCCCGCTCCCCTACGCCTAGACGCCCTCGAGCCGCACTTCGATGCGCGCACGATGGAGATTCACCACAGCAAGCACCACCAGACCTACGTCAACAACCTCAACGCCGCCCTCGAACAGGCCGGCATCGCTGCGCAGCCGGTCGACTCCCTGATCGCCGATCTCGATGCCCTGCCCGAATCGATCCGTGCCGGCGTGCGCAACAACGGTGGCGGGCATGCCAACCACAGCCTGTTCTGGACCGTGCTCAGTGCCAACGGCGGCACGCCCGACGACACCCTGCTCGAGGCGATCAACCGCGACCTCGGGGGCTACGAGGCCTTCAGGGAGGCCTTCAGCAAGGCCGCACAGACCCGCTTCGGCAGTGGCTGGGCATGGCTCACCGTCGACCGCGAAGGTCGCCTGCAGATCGAAAGCAGCGCCAACCAGGACAGCCCCTTGATGGGCGCAGCCATCGGCGCCTCCGGCAACACCCCGATCCTGGCGCTCGATGTCTGGGAACACGCCTACTACCTGCACTACCAGAACCGTCGCCCCGACTACATCGGCGCGTTCTTCAACCTCATCAACTGGGCCGAAGTCGGCCGGCGCTACCGCCAGGCCCGGGCCTCATGAGTGGCGAGACACTGCCCTATGCCGGGCCCTGGGCGGGGGTCTTCCCCGCCCCGGCGCCGGTGCCGTCGGTCAACCTGCCGCCGCGTGCCCTGCGGCGGCTGCTGGGCCATTTTCCGACCGGCGTGGCGATCGTCTGCGCACGCGATGCGCAGGGCAAGCCGCAGGGACTGACCATCAACTCGTTCGTCCCGGTCTCGCTGCAGCCTCCGGTGGTGCTGTGGAACCTCGCCCTGCACGCGCAGAGTCTTTCGGTGTTCCAGCGCGCCACGCAGTTTTCCATCAGCGTGCTCGGCGCTGGCCAGGAGGCGTTGGCACGACGCTTCGCCGATCCACAGGTACGCAACCGTTTCACCGATGTGCCGCTGCTGGACGACGACGACCAGGCGCCGCCGCGCATTGCCGGCGCCGTCGCCCACCTGACCTGCACCCGACACGCGCAGTGGCCGGTGGGCGATCACCTGCTGCTGGCCGGCCGCATCATCGATGTGCACGAGGACGGCGGCGCGCCCCTGCTGTTCCACCGCGGGCGCTTCCTGCCCGGGCCGCTGGAAACGCTGGTGGAGGTGCGCGGATGAACATCCCGTCGCTCGAGACGATGCTTGCCTCCGGCCGCGACAGCGCCTTGCTGCGCTTTGGCCTGGGCAAGGGCTGGCTGGATGCCGGCGACCCGGTACGCGCAGCGACCCATCTGGGCCGCTGCGTGGTGCTGGACCCGGATTACTCGGCGGCGTGGAAGCTGCTGGGCAAGGCCTGGCTGGCCGGAGGCCAGCCGCAGGCGGCGCGTGAAGCGTGGCAGCGCGGACTGCGTGTGGCCGGCAGCAAGGGCGACCAGCAGGCCCGCAGGGAAATGCAGGTCTTCCTGCGACGCCTGGACCGCGAACAGGCGGGCCTGGCGAAAGCGGGCTGAGTCGATCAGCCCGCGTTGGCCGATGCCGGCGCGGACATGATGTCCGGCATCGGCAGGCGGCGCGGCTTGCTCGGGAACGCGTGGCGCAGGATGCGCCAGACCACCTGGCCGAACTGGCGCGGCAGCGAGCCGTTGTTGTAGTGCTGGCCGTAACGGCGGCAGATGTCCTTCACTTCCTTGGCGATGGCCGCATAGCGGTTGGCCGGCAGGTCCGGGTAGAAGTGGTGCTCGATCTGGTGGCTGAGGTTGCCCGACAGCACGTTGATCAGGAAGCCGCCGCTGATGTTGGACGAACCGCGCAGCTGGCGCAGGTACCAGTGGCCGCGCGATTCATTGCGCAGGCATTCCTTCGGGAAGGTCTCCGATTCGGCGGTGAAGTGGCCGCAGAAGATGATCACGTAGGTCCAGATGTTGCGCAGGCCATTGGCCACCATGTTGCCCAGCATCACGGTGAGGAAGAACGGGCCGGCCAGCAGCGGGAAGAACACATAGTCCTTCAGCACCTGGCGGGCCATTTTCCGCGCCACCGGGCGGGTCTGCAGCCACATCGCACGGCCACTGATACGCCCCTTCAGCCAACGACCCAGGCGCAGGTCCTGCGCGGCCACGCCCCACTGGAACAGCAGCGCGAAGATCGGCGCGATGATCGGCTGCAGCAGGTAGAACGGCTTCCAGCGCTGTTCCGGGAAGATCCGCAGCAGGCCGTAGCCGATGTCATCGTCCATGCCACGCACGTTGGTATAGGTGTGGTGGCGGAAATTGTGGGTCTTGCGCCAGTTGTCGGCGGTGGCCACGATGTCCCATTCGTAGGTGTTGCCATTGAGCTTGGGGTCGCCGGTCCAGTCGAACTGGCCGTGCATCACGTTGTGGCCCAGCTCCATGTTCTCCAGGATCTTCGACAGCGCCAGCAGCAGCGTGCCGGTGATCGCGGCCGGCCACAGCAGCGGCATCCAGAACAACGGCGAGAATGCCGCCAGGAACAGCAGGCCACGGCCGCCCACGCCGAACCAGCGCACGGCGGCAGCCACCCGGCGGATGTAGCGGGTATCGGAGGCGCCGAGGCTGCCGATCACACGGTCGCGGATCGCGTCGAGTTCCTCACCGAAGGCATGCATCTCGGCAGTACTCAGGGCACGGTCGGTAGCGCGGGTCATGGCAGGCGTCCTCAGAGATCCAGGGTCAGGTCGGTGGTCGGTGCGCTCACGCAGATCCGCACCGGCTGTGCCGATTCGGACTGCAGGTCGCCGGTGCGCAGGTGGCGGGTGGCGCCACTGACGCGATCACAGGTGCAGGTATTGCAGATGCCCATGCGGCAACCATGCCTGGGCTTGATGCCATGGGCTTCGAGGCTTTCCAGCAGCGAGCGGCCACGCGGCACGCTCAGCTGGCGGCCACTGCGCGCAAGCGTCAGCGACACCTCGCCTTCGCTGCTGGCATCGCGCAGCGGCGCCGGCGGGGTGAAGGCTTCGGCCTGGAAACCGGCCACCTGGTGCGCCAGGCGCTCGCGCGCAGCGGCAACGAAGCCGTCCGGACCGCAGGCCAGCACATGGCGCTGCGCCAACGGCGTGTCATCGCCGGCCACCTGCAGATCATGGGTATCGATGCGCGCGGCCGGCGCCTCACCCTCGCGGGTGGTCAGCAGGTGCACACGCAGGTTGGGATGCGCCGCGGCCAGCGCCAGCAGTTCGTCACGGAACTGCAGGTGGGCGGCGCTGCGCTCCCAGTAGAACAGATCGACCGGTGCTGCCAGCGGGCGCTGGCAGGCGTCGCGCAACAGGCTGCGCATCGGCGTGATGCCACTGCCGGCCGCCAGCAGCAGCACCGGCGCCGCGGCCGGCATATGGAATTCGCCGAAGGCGGCATCAAGGCGGAACAGTTCGCCCGGCTGCGCATGGTTAACCAGATGCTGGCTGACCCGGCCGCCGTCGATCGCCTTGACGGTGATCGCCAGCTCGCGTCGGCCCAGTGCGGTGGGGCTGTAGCTGCGTTGCCACAGGCGTCCTTCAATCTCGACGCCGAGGGTGACGTGCTGCCCGGCACGCATGCCGGCCCAGTGCCGGTTGGTGCGCAGGACCAGAGTGGCCGCGCCCTCGCCGGCCGGCTCGCGCCGGACCAGGCGGGCCACCGGCTCGCGCAGGGTCCACAACGGATTCAGCTGGCCGGCCCAGAAATCGAACAGCGACGGCGACAGCCAGCGGTGGGGAGAAAACAGGGACGGACGGACGACGGCGCTCATGGGTGCACTATACGGGCGCACACACAGCTGTGTATACATGTGTATATTGAACCGGATTGGGTATGATTCAGCCTTGCCCTACCGGAAGTCCCATGGCCGCCGCCACCGTTCTGTCACCGCCTGAAGATGCCAACAGCCCGGCCCGCCGTACGGTGAGCCGCGAGGATCTGCTGGCCGCCGCGCTGAAACTGATCGGTCCGCATCGCAGCCTGTCCACGCTCAGCCTGCGCGAGGTCGCGCGGGAGGCCGGCATCGCGCCCAACAGTTTCTATCGCCAGTTCCGCGACATGGACGAACTGGCGGTGGCGTTGATCGACGTCGCCGGGCGTTCGCTGCGCACCATCATCGGCGAAGCCCGCCAGCGCGCCACTTCCAGTGCCACCAGCGTGGTGCGGGTGTCGGTGGAAACCTTCATGGAACAGCTGCGCGCCGACGACAAGCTGCTGCACGTGCTGCTGCGCGAAGGCGCGGTCGGCTCGGACGACTTCAAGCACGCGGTCGAGCGTGAACTGCATTACTTCGAGGAAGAGCTGCAGCACGACCTGGTGCGCCTGGCCGCACTCGACGGCGCGGTGCTGCACAAGCCGGAACTGGTGTCGATGGCGATCACCCGCCTGGTGTTCGCCATGGGCGCCTCGGCGATGGACCAGCCACCGGAGAACGATCCGGAGCTGGTGGAACAGATTTCCACGATGATCCGCATGATCATCGTCGGTGCACGCAGCCCCGCCGCCTTCCGCCGCGGCTGATCCCTTCGCTCCGGTGACGTGACCACAGGCACGGTCGCACCCGTTGAATGTAATGTTATAACAACGCTGTCGACTGATCTGTGCCGACGTGGCCCGGTGTGGCAGCGCCGATATAGCAATTGCTATATTCATGAGCAACTGCTTTACTACGGCCCAGCCAGATCGTCCTCGCCAGCCTTCCCTCCAAGGACGCCGTTGTCATGCCCGTTGCCATCCCCGTCTTCCGCCGCCTTCCCCTGGCCACCGCGTTGGCCACCCTGCTGCCGCTGCCGGCCGTGGCCGCGCCGCCCTCGCCCACCGAACTGGACCGGGTGCAGGTCAAGGTCAGTACCGCCACCCGCAGCGAACGCCTGTTGTCCGATGTCCCGATCCGCACCGAAGTGCTGCGCAAGGAAGACATCGCGCTGCGCGCGGCCACCGACTTCTCGCGCGCAGTCGAACTGATCAACGGCCTGCGCGTGGAGAGCAACTGCCAGAACTGCAACACCAGCGAGGTACAGCTGCTGGGCCTGCCCGGTGCCTACAACCAGCTGCTGTTCGACGGCATTCCGCTGCTGTCGACGCTGGGCAGCGTCTATGGCCTGGAACAGATACCGGCCGGCTTCGTCGACCGCATCGAAGTGGTCAAGGGCGGCGGCTCGGCGCTGTACGGGCCGGGTGCGGTGGCCGGTGTGATCAACCTGATTCCGCCGCTGCCGGCGCGCAGCGGCGGGCATGTGCAGGCCGGCGTGGACGTGCTGAAGGGCACGCCGCAGAAGAATGCCGACGTGCGGCTCGACCTGGTGGCCAAGGACGCCGACGCCGGGCTGTCGGTGATCGCCCAGCGCAACTGGAACAGCGGCATCGACTACAACGGCGATGGCTACAGCGAGATCACCCGCAAGAACCTCAAGGTCGGCGGGCTGCAGGCCTGGTATGCACCCAACCCCGGCACCCGCCTCCGCCTGGACCTGCAGGTGACCGATGAAACCCGTCGCGGTGGCAACCGCCTGGACCAGCCGGAATACCTGGCCAACATCGCCGAATCGCTGGATACCAAATACCGCCGTGGCAGCGTGTCGTGGGACCAGGAAATCAATGCCGACGTCGATTTCCGCCTGGCCTACGCCTTCGCCGACATCGACCGCGACAGTTTCTATGGTGGCCTGGGTGACGTGGTCACCGATCCGTCCGCGCCCGGCTATGACCCGTCGCAGCTGGACCCCGACGTGGCCGGCAGCGCGGCCTCGCGTTCGTGGCGCCAGTACGGCCGCACCCACAACCCACTGCGCTACATCGACAGCCAGTTGAACTGGCGGTTGGGTGCGCACGCGCTGGCCTTCGGCGTGCAGTACAAGCATGAGGCGCTGCGCGACGACAACCGCGCCGGGGACGGCCAGCGCCTGGCAGTGCTCGAAGACGCCACCTTCCACAACCTGGGCGCCTTCATCCAGGACGAGTGGAGCCTGCACGACAACGTCGACCTGGTGCTGGGTGCCCGCGTGGACAAGAGCTCGGAGCTGGACAACGTGGTGTTCTCGCCGCGCGTCGCGCTGGCCTGGCAGGCGACGCCGAAGCTGAAGTGGCGGGCGGGCGTTGCCACCGGCTTCCGTGCACCGGAGATCTTCGTCGAGGACGTGCATGTCGATACGTTGGGGGCCGAACAGGTGCGCGTGCGCAATGCCGACGGCCTGAAGGAAGAGCGCGCGTTGACCACCCTGTTCGGCTTCGACTGGCGCTCGGACCCGGCCAATCCGGTGTGGAGCTGGGATGCCACGGCCTCCTACGCCCGCATCCGCGATACCTTCGCGCTGGGCGAGATCCAGCGCGGCGACGACGGCCGGCTCAGCCAGCTGCGCTACAACGCCTCGGGCTCGAACGTGCTGGGCATGGAAACCAACCTCGGCTGGCAGCCATCGCCGCAATGGCGCCTGAGCGCCGGCGCCTCGTGGTACCGCTCGCGTTTCCGCGAACCGCAGCGCATCTTCGACGACACCGGCGATGGCGGTGACACCGTCATCGAGAGCCGCGACTACCTGAAGACGCCACGCTGGACCGGCGTGGCCCAGCTCAGCTGGATGCCGACCGAGCCATGGGAAACCTTCGTCGCGCTGCGCCACACCGGCCCGATGCCGGTGCTGAACAACCGGCTGGGCGAACTGCGCCGTACCCGTGCCTTCCTGGTCACCGACCTGGGCGCGCGCTGGCACCGCCACCTGGGCGCGCAGGCGCAGCAGGAAGTGTCGGTGGCCGCAGGGGTCAAGAACGTGTTCGACCAGCGCCAGAAAGACCTGGAAGTGGGCGCGCTGCGTGACAGCGACTACGTCTACGGGCCGCGTTTCGCGCGCTCGTGGTACGTCAACCTGCGCTATGCGTTCTGAGCCACTACGCGCGTTGCTGCTGGCCTGTGCCGTGCTGCTGGCCGCACCGGCAATGGCGACAGACCTGCACACGCAAGTCTCCGCCTCGCTGATGCGGCCCGAGCAGCGCTCGCTGCGGCCGGTGCAGTGGTCGCCGCCACCCAGGCTGGTGGCGCTGTACTTCGGCGCCGACTGGTGCGGGCCGTGCCATGCCTTCGTGCCGACCCTGCGCAGCGTGCGTGACGCCCTGCGCCAGGCCGGTGCCGATACCGAGGTGGTGTACGTCAGCCTGGATGAGAGCGAGGCCGCTCTGCGGCGCTACATGCAGCTGCAGGACATGCCGTGGCCGGTGCTGGACCCACGCCGGGCGCAGCGCATGCCGGCACTGCAGGCGCTGGCCGGGCCGGCGCCGCCGAACCTGGTGCTGATCGATGCCGATGGCAGGGTACTGGCCAATGGCTGGCAGGGTCACCGCTACGAAGGCCTGCAACCGGTGCTGAAGGCATGGACGGAACGGGCATGCGCGCAGCAACAGGCGCGATGCGCCGACGGCGACATCCCTTCACGGTAGCGTCGGGCCATGCCCGGCGAAATGCGTGACGCAACATTACGCCCGCCGGGCATGGCCCGGCGCTACCGCTACGGCGCCCCGCCCTCGGCCCTGCGCACGAACGCCTCGAACAGCGCCAGCGTCTGTTCGCTCACATGGTGCTCGATGCCTTCCGCGTCGCGCCGTGCCGTATCCGGGTCCACGCCCAACGCCAGCAGGAACCGCTCCACGGTCTGGTGGCGCTGGCGGCTGGCATGCGCCAGCGCTTCGCCTTCCGGGGTCAGGAACACGCCGCGGTACGGGCGCTGCACCACCCAGCCGTCGCGGGCCAGCCGGCGCAGCATCTTCGCCACCGTAGGCTGGGCCACGCCCAGGCGGGTGGCGATGTCGACCTGGCGGGCCTCGCCGCCGTCGGCCAGCAGGTCGGAGATCAGCTCGACATAGTCCTCCACCAGCTCCATCCGATGCGCTTCACGCACCTGGCGGAAACTCTCGACCTGGCGCTCGGCCTCGATCAGGGGGGTGCCTTTTGGCGATGTCGGATCGTCCGTACTGCCCACGCGGGTGTCTGTCCTGCAGCTGATTCGGGGGGTGAACCTGAATTCTGGACCAGTGACGCGATAAAGACGATTGTTTCACATTGCTATCGGATATAGCAGTGGCTATATTGAATCCATGAACACCGTCGCATCGACCGACTCCACGGCCTCCACTGCGGCCAGCCTGGGTGCGCTCAACGCCTCGGTCGCCGTGCCCGACAAGGGCCACTGGGGGTTCCGCCTGCTCGCCTTCCTCGGCCCGGGCTACATGGTCTCGGTGGGCTACATGGATCCGGGCAACTGGGCCACCGATCTTGCCGGCGGCTCCCGCTTCGGCTACCTGCTGCTGTCGGTCATCCTCATTTCCAACCTGATGGCGGTGATCCTGCAGGCGCTGTCGGCACGGCTGGGCATCGCCACCGGCATGGACCTGGCCCAGGCCTGCCGCGCGCGCTACCCGAAGCCGGTCAATCTGGCGCTGTGGGCACTGTGCGAGGCGGCGATCATCGCCTGCGATCTTGCCGAGGTGATCGGTACCGCCATCGCCCTGAAACTGCTGTTCGACCTGCCGCTGCTGTGGGGCGCGGTGATCACCGCACTGGACACCCTGCTGGTGCTGCTGCTGATGAACCGCGGTTTCCGCGCCCTGGAAGCGTTCGTGATTGCACTGCTGGTGGTGATCTTCGGCTGCTTCCTGGTGCAGATCGCGCTCGCCGCGCCGCCGGTGATGGCGGTGCTCGGCGGTTTCATTCCGCGCGCGCAGGTGGTCACCGACCCGCATGCGCTGTACATCGCCATCGGTATCATCGGCGCCACGGTGATGCCCCACAACCTGTACCTGCACTCCTCCATCGTGCAGACCCGCGCCTACCCGCGTACCGAGCAGGGGCGCCGCAGCGCGCTGCGCTGGGCGGTGACCGACAGCACCATCGCCCTGACCCTGGCGCTGTTCATCAACGCCAGCATCCTGATCCTGGCCGCGGCGGTGTTCCATGCCAACGGCCGCTTCGATGTGGAAGACATCGAGCAGGCGCACCAGCTGCTGGCGCCGATGCTCGGCGTAGGCCTGGCCTCCACGCTGTTCGCGGTCGCGCTGCTGGCCTCCGGGCTGAATTCCACGGTGACCGCCACGCTGGCCGGGCAGATCGTGATGGAAGGCTTCCTGCGCCTGCGCCTGCCGCCCTGGCTGCGGCGGCTGATCACCCGCGCACTGGCGATCATTCCGGTGGTGGTGGTGATCATGCTGTTCGGCGACCAGGGCGCGGTGAAGCTGCTGGTCCTGAGCCAGGTGGTGCTGTCGATGCAGCTGCCGTTCGCGATCATCCCGCTGGTGCGGATCGTGACCGACAAGGTGACGATGGGCGCGCTGGTGGCACCGCGCTGGCTGGGCGCGATCGCCTGGGTGATCGCGCTGGTGATCGTGGTGTTGAACGTGAAGCTGCTGGTGGATACCTTCAGCGGCGCATAGCGCGACATGCCAGGGACGCCGTTGTGGAGTCGAGCCCTGCTCGATTCATCGCGCATCGCGCATCGCGCGAAAGGCCGCCGGGCATGGCCCGGCGCTACGGAAATGAAAGGCGGCGCGAAAGGCCGCCGGGCATGGCCCGGCGCTACCAATGCGACCCTGGTTATCCCAACCTTACAGATGCAACGCGATCGCGGCCTCGATCTGTTGCGGCGACTGGAACCCGGCCAGGCGCGTACGTTCGTCGCCGTCACGGAACAAGGACAGCGTCGGCGTCTGCCGCAACCCCAGCTCCCTGAAGAACGCCTCGCCCACCACTTCCAGCTGTACGCGCAGCAGCGTGGTGCCCTGCCCCGCCAGGCTGTTGGCCACGCGATGCAGCGACATCTCCAGCATGCGGCAGCCGGGGCACTGGTCCTTGTGGAAGTCCACCAGCACCCGTGGGTGTTCGGCCAGCAGCTGCTGGAACTGTTCAGGCGTGGTGGCGTCGATGATCTGCATCGTGCGTGCTCCGGTAATGGGCCAGGACCGCGTCGGTCCAGGCATCGATGGCAGCGGCGTGGCGTTCGCCGTGCGGCATCTGTTCGATTTCCAGTGGCGGGTAGTCGCTGCGGAAATAGCGCCGCAGCCGATGCACGGCGCCGCAGTAGTATTCCTGCCCCCACTGCGTCTCGCCGGTACCGAACACCGCCAGCTGCCGCGGCCGCTCGCCGCGTTCGGCGATGCCGGCCACCCACGCCTTCATTTCCGCCGGGGTGCGGCCGGCGTTGTCGGTCCAGCAGCCCAGCAGCACCAGGTCGGCCTCATCGGCCGCCAGCGGCGGCGCCTGGCGCAGGTCGTCGGCCTCCTGCCAGTGCACCGCATGGCCGGCGCCGCGGCAGCGCGCGGCGATGTGCCGCGCCAGCTCGCGGGTATTGCCGCTCAGCGAGGCGACCACGATCAGGATGCTGAGCGCGGGGCCGTGCTCAGAGGTCGTCGAAGCCGTTGTCGACGTTGGTCTTCTTGTAACTTGCATTGCGCATCTCGAAGAAGTCGGTCTTGGTTTCGGTGAAGTTGTCGGCGTAGGCCTTGATCCACGGCATCACGTTGTCAGTGGTATCGCTGTACAGGCGCTCGATGCCGAGCATGCCGGCCATCTTGTTGGCGCGGTACTTCACGTAACGCACCATCTCGTCCACGTCGATGCCATCGATGCCGTCCAGCACCTCCGCCGACCACTGCGTCTCCAGCTCGATGGCGTGCTCGAAGGCACCGTGCACATAGGCAGTGAGTTCGTTGGTCTGCAGTTCCGGGTTCTCGCCGACGATGGCGCGGATCACCTCGCTGATGAACTTGGTGTGGGCCAGCTCGTCGCGGTTGATGAAGCTGATGATCTTGCCGGTGCCGGTCATGCGGTTCTGCCGCACCAGGTTGTAGAAGTAGGCGAAGCCGGAATAGAAGTTGATGCCTTCCAGGGTCGAGGACTGGATCAGCGACCTGAGCAGGGTTTCGGCAGTCTTCTCGCGCATGAAGTCGTCATACGCTCCCATGATCGGTGCGTTGCGCTTGATGATGGTCGGATGGGTGCGGGCCAGCTCGAATACCCGGTTCTGGTTGGGCAGGTCGGTGATCGAGGCCAGCACGTAGCTGTAGCTTTCGTTGTGGATCACTTCCTGCTGGCCGATGATCGCCGCATTGGCATGCGCGGCCGGGTCGGTGATGTACTCGGCGACGTTGTAGATGAAGCGGGTCTGCGGCGAATCCAGCGTCGCCAGCAGCCCGATGATCGAGTCATAGGCGTTCTTCTCGCGCCCGGACAGCTCGCCGTACTGGCGGGCGTCCAGCTTCATGTCGACCTCGTCGGGAATCCAGAAGTTGGTCGACAGTTCCTTGTAGGCCCGATAGAACGACGGGTACGGAATGTCGTTCCAGTTCAGGATGCCGCTGGTGCGGCCGTTGATGATGCCGGTGCTGCGGTTGGGGTGGCGCGGTTCGAGGATCTTGATGCGGTCGAGGGGGGTTGCCATGGTCCTGCCTGCAGGGGTAGCGCCGGGCCGTGCCCGGCGGAAGGTGCGTATGCCGCGCGGTGCGCTCGCCGGGCCCGGCCCGGCGCTGCCGGTGGTCAGCTCGAACACCACTCGCATTCGCTGATGTCGATGTCGTTGGAGCGCACGTAGTAGGTGGTCTTCAGGCCTTCGCGCCAGGCGCTCAGGTGCAGCTCCAGCAGAGTGCTGGCGCGGATGGTGCTGGGCACGTACAGGTTGAAGCTGATCGACTGGTCCACGTGGCGCTGGCGACGCGCGTTCTGGCGCACGCTGGCGAACTGGTCCACCTTGTAGGCGCCCTTCTCGTAGTACGGCCAGGTCTCCAGCGACAGGCCCGGCGCCGCCACCGGCCGGCGGAAGTCCTTCTTTTCCTCGTAGTAGAACGCGCTGTAGATCGGGTCGATGGAGGCGGTGGAACCGGCGATCTGCGCGGTGCTCATGTTCGGCGCGACGGCCAGCAGCCAGCCATTGCGCAGGCCGTGCGTGGCGACCTCGCGGGCCAGGCTGTCCCACGCGGCGCCGCGGTAGTCGCGGTCACGGAAGTAGCGCCCGTTGTGCCAGTCGCTGCCAACGAACATCGGGTAGCTGCCCTTCTCCTTGGCCAGCTGCGCGCTGGCCTGGATGGTCAGGAAGTTGATGCGTTCGAACAGGCGGTCGGAGAGCGCTTCGGCTTCGGGTGACTCCCACTGGATGGCCTGCTGCGCCAGCAGGTGGTGCCAACCGAACGTGCCCAGGCCGATCGCGCGGTACTTGCGGTTGGTGATGGTGGCCTGCGGTACCGGCAATGCGTTGAGGTCGATGACGTTGTCGAGCATCCGCACCTGGATCGGGATCAGGCGCTCCAGCACGTCGGTGGCCAGCAGGTCGTCCGGCGCGCTGATCGCACGGCCGAGGTTGATCGAGGACAGGTTGCAGACCACGAAGTCGCCGGCGCGCCGCGTGGTGACGATCTGGTCGCCACTGACGATCTCCTGGATCATCCGTGTCGGGCTCATGTTCTGCAGGATCTCGGTGCACAGGTTGCTGGAATAGACCATCCCCGCGTGCTTGTTCGGGTTCTTCCGGTTGACTTCGTCACGGTAGAACAGGAACGGGTTGCCGGTTTCCAGCTGGCTGAGCATGATCCGCTTGAACAGGTCGATCGCCTTCACCGTACGGCGGCTGATGCGCTCGTCGGCCACCAGTTCGGCATAGCGGTCGCGGAAGCTGCCCGCACCGCGGGACTCGTCGTAGAAGTCCTGCAGGTACCAGCCCTTGGCCTGCTTCACTTCGTGCGGATCGAACAGGTACCAGTCGGCGCGCCGCTCCACGGCTTCCATGAACAGGTCCGGCACGCAGATGGCGGTGAACACATCGTGCGCGCGCAGGCGCTGATCACCGTTGTTCAGGCGCAGGTCCATGAACGCTTCGATGTCGCGGTGCCAGACGTCCAGGTACACCGCCACCGCGCCCTTGCGCTGGCCCAGCTGATCGACCGACACGGCCGTGTTGTTAAGCTGCTTGATCCACGGCACCACGCCGCCGGAGGAATTGGGTACGCCGCGGATCGGCGCACCGCTGCTGCGCACATAGCCCAGGTAGGCGCCGACACCGCCACCGTGCTTGGACACGCGCGCGATATCGGTATTGGAGTCGTAGATCCCCTGCAGGCTGTCGTCCACCGTGTCGATGAAGCAGCTGGACAGCTGGCCACCGACCTTGCCGGCGTTGGCCAGGGTCGGTGTGGCCACCGTCATGTACAGGTTGGACAGCGCCCAGTACGCCTCGCCGACAAGCTGCATGCGCCGCTCGCGCCCGCTTTCACCAGGTCCGCCCTCGTCCTGCATCAGGTACAGCGCGATGGTCAGCCAGCGCTCCTGCGGCAGTTCATAGACGTCACGGCTGCGGTCGCTGGCCAGGTAACGGGTGGCCAGCAGGTACAGGCCGTTGTAGGCGAACAGGCGGTCACGATCGGGGTCGATCATGTCACCGGCCCGCTGCAGCTCTTCCTTCGAATAGCAGCGCAGGATGTCGTTGCTGTAGATGCCGCGGTCGGCCAGGCTTTCCTGCAGGCCTACGTAGGAGCCGTACTTCAGGCTGACATCGTAGAAGCGGTTGCGGCTGGCGCGCTTGTACAGCCGTCGCAGGTACAGGCGTGCGGCGAACTGTTCCCAGTCGGGTGCGACCAGGTCCACGCGCGATTCCGCTTCGCGGATCAGCAGGTCGACCAGATCGTCGGCACTGATGCTCGGTTTGCGTTCGACCATCGCCTGCACCACGCGGCGGTAGTCGGCCACATCCAGCTGCGGCAGTTCGGCATGGATGGCATCGATGCTGCGCTGCAGGCGCTGCGCGTCGAATGGCAGGCGGCGGTTGCCCGCCTCCTTGGTGATCCAGGTGGGCACCTGCTCGCCGCCCACGCGCAGGGCGTCGCCGGCGCCGGCCAGATCGGCCACGCGGAAGGTACTGTCGGTCATTGTCGTGCTGCTCCAGGCTCGCGCGCGGGGTGGCGTTCGATGCCATGGCGGCCCAGCACGCGATACCGGCGCACGGGGCGAACGGGTGGATGTGCCAGCGCACGGGAACGGAGGTCGTCGGCATCTGCCTGCGCCTGCGGCCGGTATCCGGGCCGTGGGGGCGACCTGCGTCCGCACGATGGCGGCCGCGTCGACACGGCAAGCCTTCAGGGGCGGGCCGCGGGACGTTTGCTGCATGTCCGGCGGCGGCGGCTGACCGGGAGTGACGGCCACAACATAGTGGGGATATCCGGACTCGTCAACACAAGATGCGGTAATCAGCACAGGTCGCGACCATCGGTCGCAGGATGCCGTGTTGCACCTGCGCCGCCTTGTCGACAACGCCTGCGTCCCCAGTTCGGTACAACATCAACTTTCCCCGGAACACCGCCCATGCGCGCTGCCCAGTACCCCTCCTTCGGCGACCCGGCCGACGTCCTTGCCATTGCCGATGCCGCCCTGCCCGAGCCCGGCCCCGGCGAGGTGCGCATCCGCACCGTGCTGGCGTCGATCCACAACCACGACCTGCTGACCGTGCGTGGCCTGTACGGCTACAAGCCGACGCTGCCGGCGATCGGTGGCAGTGAAGCACTGGGCGTGGTCGATGCGCTCGGCGACGGTGTCGACGGCCTGCAGATCGGCCAGCGGGTTGCCGCCGCCTCGGTGCACGGCACCTGGGCCGAAGCGTTCATCGCACCGGCACGCATGGTGATTCCGATGCCGGAAGCGATCCCCGACGAAATGGCCGCACAGCTGATCGCGATGCCGCTGAGCGCGCTGATGCTGCTGGAGTTCCTGAAGGTGGAGACCGGCCAGTGGATCGTGCAGAACACCGCCAATGGCGCGGTGGGCAAGTCACTGGCGATGCTGGCACGCGCTCGCGGTGTCAACGTGGCCAACCTGGTGCGCAATGCGAAGGCGGCGGCGCAGCTGCAGGCGCTGGGCATCGACCACGTGTTCGATACCTCGGTGGACGGCTGGAAGGACCGCGTCCGCGAAGCCACCGGCGAAGCGCAGGCCGCGGCGGCGGTGGACTCCATCGGCGGCGACGCCAGCGCCGATCTGGTCGACCTGCTGGGCCACCACGGCACCCTGGTGTCGTTCGGGGTGATGAGCGGCGAGCCGATGCGCATTCCTGCCGGTGGCCTGATCTACAAGGAAGCCACGGTGAAGGGCTTCTGGGGCAGCAAGGTCAGCCAGGCGATGGCGGTGGAAGACAAGCGCCGGCTGGTGGGCGAACTGCTGCAGCGCGCCGCCAGCGGCGAACTGACCCTGCCGGTGGACGCCATCTTCGCGCTGGACGATATCCAGGCCGCGGCGACCGCCAGCGCGCAGCCGGGGCGTGGCGGCAAGGTGCTGCTGCGCGTCTGAAGCAGCGCCATCGACACCACGGTAGCGCCGGGCCATGCCCGGCGCCCGCGCATCACCGGCTCAGATGCAGGAACTGCAGGTGCCGTTCGTACTGGCTGATGATGTCGTTGATGATCTGCTTGCGGCTGTAGCCGACCAGGTCGTAGTCCTGGCTGCCTTCGTACAGGTGCACCTCGGCGCGGTAATAGCGCTGGTTGCGCAGCTGCTGGGCGGCGAAGGACGGGGTCAGGTAGCCGCTGAGGATCACCCGGTACTGGAAGTCCTGCTGCTCGCCATGGTTGACCGACAGTTCCATGTCACCGGCATCGAACCGCGTATGCACCTCCCAGCCCTGCCCGCGAAGCTGCTCGGCCACCGCTTCCATCGCCGGCTTCACCGTGTCGTCCATGAAACGGTAGACCTGGTCGCGCACCGGGAAGTGCATGGCCTGGCTCAGCCGCTGGCGCCAGCCCTGGTGGTGGCGGTCATCGCCGATCAGCGGTGACGGGCGGTACTGCTGCGCGCGCTTGCGGTGCGATTCGTCGCTGAAGGCCCGGGTCAGGCCCCACATCATCAGCAGCAGTACCGCCGAGAACGGCAGCGAGGCAAGCACCACCGCCGATTTCAGCGCATCGATGTTGCCGGCCAGCAGCAGGCCGGCGGTCAGCACCGCGATCACCGCGCCCCAGAACACCCGCAGCCACCGCGGGCCATCGTCTTCCGGCGCGCCGCCGTGCGAGGACAAGGTCGACAGCACCACCGCACCGGAATCGGCCGAGGTGACGAAGAAGATGAAGCTGACCAGCACGGTCACCGCGATCACCACCTTGCTCCACGGATAGCCGTCCAGCAGCGCGTACAGCACCGTGGGCGGGTCATCCACGGCCAGCTGCGCGAGCTGCTGCTGGCCATGGTGCAGTACCTGGTCCAGCGCGCTGTTGCCGAAGATGGACAGCCAGGCCAGGGTGAAGCCGAGCGGGATCAGCAGTACGCCGAACACGAATTCGCGGATGGTGCGGCCGCGCGAAATGCGCGCGATGAACAGACCGACGAACGGCGCCCAGCCGATCCACCAGGCCCAGTAGAACACCGTCCAGCCGCCCAGCCATTCCGGGCGGCCGCCATAGGCATAGACATCGAAACTCTTGCCGACCACGCTGCCCAGGTAGTCGCCCAGGTTCTGCATCAGCGTGCTCAGCAGGTACTGGGTGGGACCGGCGCAGAGCATGAACAGCACCAGCGCGATGGCCAGCAGCATGTTGATGTTGGCCATCCAGCGCACGCCCTTCTCCACGCCGGACACCGCCACGGCCACCGCCGCGCCCATCATGCTGACCACCAGCACGATCTGCACGAAGTTCGAATGCGGGACGTCGAACAGGTGCGACAGGCCTGCGTTGAGGTGCAGCACGCCAAAGCCCATGTCCGCGCCGATGCCGAACACGGTGGCGACGATGCCCAGCGCGTCCACGGTGTAGCCGATCGGTCCATTGATGCGCTTGCCGATCAGCGGGTACAGCGCCGAGCGCAGCGCCAGCGGCAGGTTGTGGCGGTAGGCGAAGTAGGCCATCGCCATCGCGGCCAGCGCGAACACGCCCCAGCCATGCAGGCCCCAGTGCAGGAACAGCAGCTGCATGGCCTGGCGCGCACCGGCCTCGCCGGCGGCCGGCGCGCCCTGTGGCGGTTGCAGGTAATGGGTCAGCGGCTCGGAAACACAGAAGAAGAACAGCGTGATGCTGATACCGGCGGCGAACAGCATGCCGGCCCAGGAGAGGTAGCTGAACTCCGGCTCGTCATGGTCGGCACCCAGCTTGATGCCGCCGTACTTGGACAGCGCCACGCCCACCACGAACACCAGGTACAGGGTCATGGCCAGCAGGTAATACCAGCCCACGTTGAGCGCGGCCCAGTCCTGCGCCGTGACCAGCAGGCGGCCGGCGCCGATGGGAAACAGGCTGACGAACAGTGCGAACGCAACGACGATGATCGCCGCGAAGGCGAAGACGGGCCGAAGGGTGCGCACCGGCTGATGTTGAGGCTCCAGTGCTTCCATGGGCAGCCATCTCCGGGTCGATCAGAAGGTAAGCCGACCGATTCTGGATGAACCGCAGTGGACAAAGCATGAAGTGCAGGCACCGCGCAGCCCTGATCGGCCGGCGTTCCGTGCTACGCGCGCGTCCGCAGCCGTGCGGGTGCGCGCGCCGGCCGGCTCACTCCGGTCCCGTTACGACACACCGGACCCGTACCGCCGCTCAGCCCAGCACGTGCACCGCGCACAGCTTGTTGCCGTCCGGATCGCGCAGGTACGCCAGGTACAGCTGGCGGCCGGCCTTGTGGCGGACCCCGGCCGGGTCTTCCACCGCAGTACCGCCGTGCGCGGTTCCAGCCTCCTGCCAGGCATGCACGGCCTGCGGGCTGTCCAGCGCGAATCCGATCGTGCCGCCATTGGCATGGCAGGCCGCCTGGCCATCGATCGGCGGGGTGACGATGAACATCCGCCCATCCTTGATGTAGACCAGCTTGCCGTCTTCGTCGGTCATCCCCGGGCGCCCGCCGATGGCGACGAACAGGGCATCGTAGAAGCGGCGTGCAATGGCAAGATCGTTCGAACCGACGGTGACATGACTGAACATGAGGGCACTCCGTTGCGGAAAGGCCGAGTGTCGGCCAGCGCAGCGGCATCTGCAATCGCCGCGGCTCAGGCGGTGCTGAGCAGCAGCACTGCAGCGGTCACCAGACCGATGCCGACCCAGCCGATCGGGCGCAGGCGGTTGCCGAACAACAGGCGGCCGCAGGTGGCGGTACCGATCACGCCGATCGCACCCCACATCGCATAGGCCGTGGCCAGATCCATGTAACGCACCGCCTGGCCCAGCAGGGCGAAGGCGATCCAGACCAGGATGATCGCGCCGACGCCCCATCGCCAGCGGCGGAAACCTTCCGACTTGGCCACCATCATGTTGGCGGCGACGTCGATCAAGGCCGAACAGATCACGAAAAACAATGCCAAGGTATTCATCAGTGCGCCTCCCCGAGGGTGACGCAGACGATGCCGGCCACCGCCAGCACCAGGCCGGCCAGCTGCTGCAGCGACAGGCTTTCACCGAAGACGGTGATGCCGACCACGGTCAGCAGGGTCAGGCCCAGGCCTTCCCACACTGCGTAGGCCACGCCCACGGCGATGCGGCGCACCGACTGCGCCAGGAAGAAGTAGGACAGCGCCAGCGCGCCGGCCATGATCAGGTAACCGGTCCAGCCGCCATCGCGGGCGGCATGGGCCATGAACGAGGTGCCGACCACTTCGGCGACGATCGCCACGGTCAGGCAGGCCCAGGCGACCAGCGCGCCACGGGCGGGAACAGTACGGGACATGTGAAACTCCTTGCAGGGCGGGGACCGCGCCGCCTTTTCATAGATCCACGCCGTGCGTGGAGGATCCGGAACGCCCCGCAGACGGGGGCGACGGAAGCCAGTATCATCGCCTTTTACGGTGGTATCAAAATGGATTCCATCGACAGGAGCGATGGATAAATGCCCTACTCCCCTGAATCCCTGCAGGCCTTCGTGGAAGCCGCGGCGCTGGGCTCGTTCTCGGCGGCGGCGCGACGCCTGCGCAAGACCCAGTCGACGGTCAGCACCGCCATCGCCCACCTGGAGGCCGACCTGGGCGTGCGCCTGTTCGACCGCAGCGGGCGCTACCCGCAGCTGACCGAGGCTGGCCGCCAGGTACTGGGCCATGCGCAGGAGATTCTTGCCGCCGATGCCCGCCTGCAGCAGCTGAGCGTGCGCCTGGCCGCACCGGTCGAGCCGCGCCTCACCGTGGTGTTTTCCGACGTGTACCAGCTCGATCCGGCGCAGCGGATCCTGCAGCGCTTCGTCGAGGTGTTCCCGGAGATCGAACTGGAATGGCTGGATGCCGAAGGCGAGGACGTGCTGGAGCTGGTTGGCAGGGGGCGTGCCGGGCTGGGCCTGCTGCCCAGGCAGGCGCGCTATCCCGATGAACTGGTGGCCCGACCACTGGCCCACCACAGCGAACTGGCGGTCTACGTGGCGCGCGAACATCCGCTGGCCAGCGCCGGCCGTCGCACCGCCGCGCAGCTGGCGCGGCATCGGCAGGTGCGGCTGAGCGCCGAGACCGATCACGCACGCGTGGTCACCGGCCTGGCCTGGACTGCCAGCGATTACCTGATGGTGATGGAGATGGCCGAGGACGGCATCGGCTGGGCCGAACTGCCGCGGGCGCTGGTGCAGCGCTACGACCGGGGCCGGCTGGTGGAACTGGTGCTGCCCGGCTGGCCGCGGCGCATCCACAGCGACCTGTTGTGGCGCCGTGATACGCCGCCGGGACCGGCGGCGCTGTGGTGGGCCGACGCGTTGGGGTGACACACCGTCACCGCGCCCTCCACGCAGGGCGTGGAGGGGATGCCGCCCACCCGGTCAGCGATGGGCGAGCGCGTAATCCAGTGCCGAACACACCGCCACCGCCTGGGCGTCATTGCACTGCTGTGGCGTGGCGCGCGGACTGTCCGGGTAGACCTCGGTGGTGGTGGTGTACTTCGCACCGGTAATGCCCGCGCACAGGCCCAGCTTCACCAGCGGATACTCGATCACACCGTGGGCCACCACCGGTGAACCGATGATCTCGCCCTTGTCGTCGGCGGGGGCGATGTGGGTCACCTTCTCCACCGCGGCGATCACTGCCTGCTGGAAGGCCGGCTGCGGATGCTCGCTGTCGTCGACCAGATAGAAACCATCGGGGATCAGCCCCGGCTCGAACGGCTTGCCGTCGCGCGCGGCCAGCGCCGGCCGGAACTCGCTCTCGTCGCTGTCGGTGGTCTCGTGCAGGTCGATGTGCAGCACGAACTGGCCCTTGACCGGTGCGATCAGCTCGATCAGCGCGGTCGATTCGCGGGCCGGGCCGTCGGCGCGGAAGTTGCGGTTCGGATCGATCGCATCGAAATTCCAGCGGTTGATGCGCTCAAACCCCCACGGATTCACGCACGGCGCCACCAGCAGGTTGACCTGGCCGGCATAGTCGGCGGCGTGCTTTTCGAGGAACTCCAGCGCGCCCATCACGCCGCTGGTCTCATAGCCGTGCACGCCACCGGTGACCAGCGCGGCGGGCAGCGCCGGGTTCCAGTCGCGGCTGCGCAGCGCGAACAGGGTGTAGGTTTCGCCGGCGTAATCGAGCTGGCCATAGGCCACCTTGTCGAAGCGCGAGGCCAGCGCCTCGATGCGCGGCAGCACCTCCTCGTCGTAGCGGCGCAGGCGCTGCTGGCGGCCACGCCACGCCTCCCGTTCCGCCGCTCCCCACGGCTGGCCAGGGGTTCCGACGGGGTAGAAAGCGGCTTGGGACATGGCGGATCTCAGCGAGTCAGGAAGCAATCGCCAACTTTACCACCGGGGCATCGGCATGAACCGGAGGTGCATTCCATTGGCAAATGGAATCAGCAATAATTCTCATTTACGACCTTCCACTTCCGACTTCGATGCCCATCTACGCCCTGAAACCGGCCCGCCTGCCGCTGGCCGCCGCACTTGCCCTGTGTCTGTGCCCCGCCGCCGCCTTCGCCCAGGACAGCGCCACCACGCTCGACAGCATCCAGGTGTCCGGCAGCTGGCTGGGTACCGGCCTGCATGACAGCGTCAAGCGCTTTGCCGGCGCGCGCACCGTGGTCGATCGCCAGCGCATCGAGGCCAGCGGCGCGGCCAGCCTGGGCGACGCGATGCGCCGCATTCCCGGCGTGCAGGTCACCGACAACTCGGGCACGGCCGGCAGCTCGGTCTCGCTGAACATCGGCGTGCGCGGCCTGACCGGGCGCTACTCGCCGCGCTCGACCGTACTGCTGGATGGCGTGCCGCTGGCGGTGGCCCCCTACGGCCAACCGCAGCTGTCGTTCGCGCCGGCCAGCCTGGCCAACATCGAGTCGATCGACGTGGTGCGCGGCGGCGGCGCGGTGCGCTACGGGCCGCAGAACGTGGGCGGCATCATCAATTTCAGCACCCGCGCCATCCCCACCGAAGCCGGCCTGCACGGCGAGGTCGGCGCGCGCTACACCGCCTACGACCACGGTGGCGGTGACAGCACCCAGTACAACGTCTTCCTCGGCGGCACCGCCGACAACGGCCTGGGTGCCGCCCTGCTCTACTCCGGCCAGGATGGCCGCGGCTGGCGCCAGGGCAGCGACGACCGCTTCAACGACCTGGCGCTGAAATTCGCCTACGCCCTCGATGACCGGCAGGAACTGCGCGCCAAGCTGTCCTACTACGATGTGCGCTCGTTGACCCCGGGCGGCCTGACCCGTGCGCAGTACCAGGCCGATCCGTTCCAGAACACCCGCCCCACCGATTTCTGGAAGGGCCATCGCAGCGGCATCGACCTGGGCTATACCAACACGCTCTCTGACAACAGCGAGTTCGAGGTGCAGGCCTATTACAACGAAAGCACCCGGGCCAGCGCACTGATCAATGCCGCCAGCACGCAGATCACCGTGCAGCCGCGCGACTACCGGGTGCTCGGCATCGAGCCGCGCTACACCCAGCGCCTGCACTGGGGCAGCAGCGTGCACGACATCACCGCTGGCTACCGTTTCCTGCGCGAGCGCGGCAACGATCGCAGCTATACGGTCACCCGCCGCACCGGCGCGGCCGGCGCCACCACCCGCTTCGACAATGCCACCGATGCGCATGCCTTCTACATCGATGACCGCATCGCGATCGGCCAGTGGCGGATCACCCCCGGCGTGCGCATGGAATGGATCGACATGGACCGCCGCCAGGCCGGTACGGCGGCCACCTTCAGCAGCCGCAACGACAAGGCGCTGCCCTCGATCAACATCGCCTACCTGCTGACCCCGCAGCTGACCGTGTTCGGCAACTACACCACCTCGTTCGGGCCGGTGCAGAACATCCAGCTCAATTCGCAGACGGCCAGCAACCCGCTGAACCCGGAAGTGGCCAAGACCACCGAGCTGGGTGCGCGCTGGCAGGACGGTGCCCTGCGCGCGGAAGTGACGGTGTTCAAGATGCGCTTCGACAACCAGATCCTGCAGGTGCCGGGGATCACTCCGCCGACCTTCCAGAACATCGGCGCCACCGACCACAAGGGCGTGGAAAGCGCCGTGGAATACCGCTTCGCCGAGGACAGCGCACTGGCCGGGCTGGAGCTGTACGCCAACTACACCTGGACCAAGGCGATCCAGCAGTCCGGCGACAACCGCGGCCTGGACGTGCCGTTCTACGCGCGTGACACCGACAGCGTCGGCGCCCGCTACGCACTGGCCGGCTGGACCTTCAACGTCTCCAGCACCCACCAGAGCGGACAGTTCTCCGATGCCGCCAACACCTGGGACGAAAGCGCCGATGCACGCGTGGGCCGCGTGCCGGGCGTGCGCCTGTGGAATGCACAGGTGGCCTGGCAGGTGCCGGGGCTGGGCGACAGCGAGATCGCGCTGGGCGTGAACAACCTGGCCGACAAGCGCTGGTACACCCGCAATGTGGACGGCAATGCCGGACGCATGGTGGCTGCACCCCGTACGTTCTACGTGCAGGGCCGCTACCGCTTCTGATCCGCGCCGCCACCTGATCCGGTGACGGTAGCGCTCACGGTGGCGGCGTATCATGCCGCCACCATGTCCCCCACCGTTTCGCCATCGCGCCTGCATCTGGCCTTCCAGGGCCTGCGCCTGCGCCTGCGTGGCAGCGACCTGTGGTTCATCGCGCTGGCCCTGGTGGTGGGCCTGATCGCGGGCGGCCTGACCCTGCTGCAGGCCGGCCTGGCGCGCGGCCTGCAACGCGCCCTGTATGGCCTGGACGAAGGCATGCGGCTGAGCTCCCTGCCCTCGCTGGCCTGGACCGCGCTGCTGGTACTGCCGCTGGGCGGGCTGCTGGTCGGCCTGGTCAGCCTTGCCGCCTCCCGCCTGAAGCGTCCGCTGCTGGATGCGGTGGAAGCCAACGCGCTGCATGGCGGCCGCATGTCGATGCGCGACAACCTGATCGTGCTGACCCAGACCCTGGTCTCCAACGGCTGCGGCGCATCGGTCGGGCTGGAAGCCTCGTATACGCAGATGGGTGCCGGCAGCGGTTCGCAGCTGGGCCGGGTGATGCGCCTGCGTCGCAACGATGTGCGCATCCTGGTCGGAGCCGGCGCTGCCGGTGCCATCGCCGCTGCGTTCGGCGCGCCTCTGGCCGGCGCCTTCTACGCCTTCGAGATCGTCATCGGCGCGTACACGCCGGCCGCGCTGGCGCCGGTGGCCGTGGCCGCACTGGCCGGCGCCTTCGTCGCCGACCAGGCCGGCGTCGAAGCCTATCTGCTGCCGGCCGCGGCCACCATCGACGTGCGCGCCGCCGACTACGCGATCTACGGCCTGCTCGGCTGTTGCTGCGCGATGGTCGGGATCGGGGTGATGCGCCTGATCGCCTCCATCGAAGGCACGGTCAAGCGCAGCCCGCTGCCGCTGTGGGGGCGCCCGGTGGTGGGCGGTCTGCTGCTGATTCCGTTGGCACTGGCCAGCCCGCAGGTGCTGTCCTCGGGCCATGGCGCGCTGCACCTGGACCTGACCACGCACCTGCCGCTGATCTGGATCGGGGGCCTGCTCACGCTCAAATGCCTGGCATCGGGCATATCGCTGGGCTTCGGTTTCCGTGGCGGGCTGTTCTTCGCGTCGCTGTTCATGGGCACCCTGGTCGGCGCGCTGTTCGCCGGGCTGCTGGCGATGGCCACCGGGGTGCCGGTGGTCGATGCCACCTCGGCCGCGCTGGCGGGCATGGCGGCCCTGGCGGCCGCGGTGGTGGGTGCGCCGATGACCATGGCCATGCTGGTGCTGGAAGGAACCCACGACTTCCTGCTGACCAGCGTGGTGATGAGCGCGGTACTGGTCTCCAGCACGCTGGTGCGGCAGTGGTTCGGCTATTCGTTCTCGACCTGGCGCATGCACCTGCGCGGTGAAACCATCCGCAGCGCACGCGATGTCGGCTGGGTTCACAACCTCAGTGCCGGGCGGATGATGCGCAAGGGCGTGGCCACCGCGCCGGCCGACCTGGATGCCGCCGCGTTCCGCCAGCGCTTCCCGCTCGGCTCCGGCAGCCGGGTCATCCTGATCGACAGTGAAGGCCACTACGCTGGCATCGTGCAGATCCCGCGCCTGTTCGGCGACGGGGTGAAGCCCGACGCCGTGGTCGGCAGCTTCGCCGAGAGCCGCGATGTGGCGCTTTGCGCCGGCGCGGACGTGGTCAGCGTGATGCAGCGCTTCGACCAGACCCAGGCCGATGAGCTGGCCGTGGTGGCCGGTGACGGCCAGGTGCTGGGGGTGGTATCGGAGGCGTTCGTGCGCAAGCGCTATGCCGAGGAACTGGACAAGCGCCAGCGTGAACTGATGGGCGAGCGGGTCGAGGACACCGACTGATCGCCGTCCCCGCGTGGTGTGGATCTCCTGTCACCTGGTGGGAGTAGACTCCGGCCATGCGCTTCATCGAGACCTTCCAGCCCGGTCCCTTCGCCGACACCGTGGTCAGCCTGCTGGCCGCCTTCGTGCTGGGCACCCTGATCGGCGCCGAACGCCAGTACCGGCAGCGCACCGCCGGCCTGCGCACCAACGTGCTGGTGGCGGTGGGCGCGGCCGCCTTCGTCGACCTGGGCATGCGCATCGCCGGCAGTGCCGAAGCGGTGCGGGTGATCTCCTACGTGGTGTCCGGCGTCGGCTTTCTCGGCGCCGGTGTGATCATGAAGGAAGGCATGAACGTGCGCGGGCTCAACACCGCCGCTACGCTCTGGTGCTCGGCGGCGGTGGGCAGCTGTACCGGCGCGGACATGCTGGCCGAGGGCGTGCTGCTGACGGTCCTGATCATTGCCGGCAACACCCTGCTGCGGCCGCTGGTGAATGCGATCAACCGTATCCCGATCAATGAGGCCGCCACCGAGGCGACCTACGAAGTGCGCCTGAGCGTGGATGCCGAAGCGGTCCCGCGCGTGCGCGAGCGGTTGGTGGATGCGCTGGAAGCAGCGCAGTACCCGGTGGGCGACATCCAGCTGGTGGAGCATGCCGACGCCCCGACCGATGTGATCGCGGTGCTGGTCAGCACCGCCGTCAGCGCCGATGAACTGGACGTGGTGCTGGCGCGGATGGAAGACGTCCCCGGCGTGCTGCACGCCACCTGGGAAATCAGCACCCGCGATTGACCGGTGCCGTGGCAAGCGGAGGAACCGTGGGCCGGCGCCCGGCGCGGATGGCTCCGCCTTCAGCCACCGCTGACGCGCTGCTGCGTGCGCAGCAGCTTGCGGAATGAACCGCAGCGGCGCGCGTCCTGCGCCTGCGGGCAGGCCGCCGCACGCTGGAGGTGGCGGCGGACCCGCTGCAGGCGGGTGATCTGCTGCTGCAGCACCTCGGCCTGCGCCAGCAGCGCGCCGCGGTCCAGGACGATCCGGCCCTGCTGCGGCAACGAGGCGCCGATCTGCTGCAGCGACAGCCCCGCCGACTGCCCCAGCCCGATCAGCGCGAGCCGCTCCAGCACCTGTTCACTGTACTGCCGGCGCAGACCGCGACGGCCCAGCACCTGCACCAGGCCCAGTTGCTCGTAATAGCGCAGGGTCGAGGCCGGCACCCCGCTGCGCTTGACCACTTCACCGATATCCAGTTCCCGCACGGGGCTTGACCTCAAGTCGACTTGAAGCGCCACCATGGACGCAGTCCCTTCGCCAGGCAAGCCCATGCACACCCCTGCCCCACTCGATCAGAACACGCTCTGGAACGGCCCGGGTGGCCAGACCTGGGTTGCCCAGCAGGCCCTGCTCGATGGCCTGTTCCAGCCGCTGGCCGACGCCCTGCGCAGCGAGCTGCCCGCGACCGTCACCGAATTGCTGGATATCGGCTGCGGCACCGGGGCCAGCGTGCTGGCGGCGGCCCAGGCGCGGCCAGGTGCGCGCTGCACCGGCGTGGACATCTCCGCACCGATGCTCGCGCTTGCCCGGCAGCGTGCCGCCGGCCTCGGGCTGGACATCGACTTCATCGTTGCCGACGCCCAACGCCATCGGTTCGACAGCGCACGCTACGACTGGATGCAGTCGCGGCTGGGCGTGATGTTCTTCGACGATACGCAGGGCGCGTTCGCCAACCTGCACCGTGCTGCCCGCAGCGGCGCCGGCCTGCGCGCCATCGCCTGGCGCGGCGCAGAGGAAAACCCCTTCATGACCACCGCCGAGCGCACCGTGGGCGACCAGCTGGCGCTGCCGGAGCGGCGACCCGGTGCACCGGGGCAGTTCGCCTTTGCCGATGCCGGGCAGGTACGCCGGCAGCTGCAGGACGCCGGCTGGCGCGACGTGCAGGTGCAGCCGCTGGACCTGGCATGCTCGCTGGCCCGCGACGACCTGCCGGCCTACGTACGTCAGCTCGGGCCGATCGGCCTGGCCCTGCGCAGTCTGCCGGCCGACCGCGCCGATGCCCTGCACGCACAGGCGCTGGCGGCATTTGCACCCTTCATCGAGGGCGACCGGGTGCGGGTGGATGCGGCGTGCTGGCTGCTGCGCGCCTGCGCCTGAGCCGCGCCGTCCACGCCGGCGCGCTACAACGCCTCGCCGGCGTCGGCCAGGCGCGATTCGATCAGCGCGTACCACTGCTGCAGCATGTCCACCAGCATGTCCAGTTCGGCGTCGGCACGCTGGGCGCGGCCGCTGCGCAGGCAGGCCTGTGCCTCCTGCAGCTGGGTGAGGAAGCCGGCCACCGTATCGGCCTGCAGGATCAGGCCCGGCAGGCGCCTGCCGGGGATGCGTACCACCGCATGGTTGCCGAGCTGGCCGTACACGCTGAGAGTGGTTTCCGTCTTCATGGACAGGGGCAGGAACTGGGCGTTCATCAGGTGCACCATGGAAGAAACCTGGCCTACCGGCAGGCGTGGAAAACGGGGGAGACGTTTCCACGTCCTGCCGGCAGATCAGGGGGGACTCGGGACACCGGGCACCTGCCCGGCAGGCGGAATCAACGGGGCTGGGCGACACCGGCGATCTGCACCCGGCGGTTGGGTGCCAGGCAGGCAATCAGTTCGCGGCGGTTGCGCTGGTCGCACTGCACCAGCGGCTCGGCCGCGCCGCGGCCCTCGGCGCTGATGCTGGCGGCCGGCACACCGCCCTGCACCAGTGCCATGCGCACCGCTTCGGCGCGGCGCTGCGACAGGGTCTGGTTGTAGGCGGCACTGCCGATGCGGTCGGTGTACCCGACCACCTGGATCGACTGCACCTGGCTGGCCTCGCGCACCTGCGCCAGCACGCCCTGCACCGCCTGCTGCCCGCTCGCGCTGAGCACTGCGCTGTCGAACCCGAACAGCGCATCGGCGGCCAGCCGCAACGGCTGCTCCGGCAGCGGCGCGGGCGGCGGCGGTGCCGGCGGCCGCGGCGGATCGAGGACGGCGGCACACGATTCGGGCTTCCAGTAGCCGCCCTGGGCGATGCCCTTGCTGTCGAAACGCACCTGGAACTGGCAGGTGAAGTACTCCGCGCCCTGTGCGGTGCGGAAGTTGAACAGGTAGTTCCATTCGCGCACGCCCCACATGCCTTCGTTGAAGTGCGGCGTGCCCAGCAGGCTGTACAGCTGGCGCTTGCTCATGCCCGGCGCGAACCGGCGCAGGTCGGCGATGTCCGGGTAGATGCCCTCCTTCAGCGACGCCTTGCCCGCGTCGGGGAAGGCGACCGCGCTGGCGGCGGCAGGGCCCTCGGCAGCCGGCGCGTGGCTGCGGCAGGCCGCCAGCAGCCCTGCGCCCAGCACCAGGCCCAGCAGGGCGACGAAGCGGCCGCGGTCGGCGATGCGATGCAGTTTCATGTCATTCCCCCTGTAGACGTTGCCCTCGGCGCCGGGCCGCGGTTGCGACCCGGCGCGGGCGATCACCACTGGATGCCGGCGCCGACGGCCACACCGGCCTCGCCACGGCTGTTGGTGGAACCACTGAACTTGTAGATCCAGCGTCCGCCCTCGGAGACGCCCGAGATGCCCAGCGCCACGCCGGATTCGCCGTTGTAGCTGCCGGCCGCGATCGAGGCCATGCTGCGGCCGGCCTCGCTGGGCTGCGGCAGCGCGGCGGTCGCCATCGCCGACGCGATACCTGCCGAGGCGCGGTTGTCGGTCTTGCGCAGGTCGCGCTCGAAGCCGCCCATGCGTTCGTCGGTGTAGGCCTTGGACCAGTCCAGCGTCTGCGCCATGCCCGACTTCAGCTGGTCGACGTTGACCGCGTCGGTCCCGGCGGTGCCGGCGGCCACGTTGCGGACCGTGGTCGGGCCACTGCCGGTGCTGCCCAGGGTGACGCTGTTGTAGTTGGTGGCGCCGTTGGTGGTGGTGTCGTAGCGGATCGTGCCCTGCTGCGAGGCCTGCAGCTGGCGCACGTTGACCGCGTCGGTGGCCTGCGAACCGTCGGCCACGTTGACCACCTGGCGTTCGGCCCCGGCGGCACCGACCGACACCGTGTTGGCCCGGTTGGCGACCGAGCCGGCCCCCAGCGCCACCGAATTGTCGGCCTGCGCCTGCGAGCCGTTGCCCAGCGCGGTGGCGTTGGCACCGGCGGCGGTGGCGCCGGCACCACCGGCGGCCGAGTTGGCCCCGGTCGCCGCCGGATCGGCCAGGTTGTTGCTGTTGTTGGCGCGGAAGCTGCCGGCCACGTTGGTGATGTTCTGGATCTTCTGGTCGGTGTAGGCCTTGGACTGGTCGATGGCGTAGTTCACGCCGTTCTTCAGCTGGCCGACATTGGTGGCGTCATGGTCATCGGAACCGTCGGCGACATGGGTGATCTTGCGCTCACTGCCACTGCTGCCGACCGCCACTTCGCCCACCGAGTTGCTGGCGCCGGCCTGCCCGTAGGCGCCGGTGTAGCCGCTCTGTGCACCGACGCTGGCCACCGAACCGGCACCCAGCGCGACGCTGTTGTCGGCACTGGCACTGGCACCGTTGCCCAGGGCGACACCATTGGCACCGGCAGCGCTGGCCTGGGGGCCGACCGCGACCGCTTCGGCACCGGCAGCACTGGCGGCGGCCGCCGTCGAGTTCACTGCCAGGTAGGCACTGCCACCGCCGCCGTTGGTGATGCGCTGGTTGAGGATCCTCAGCGAGCCATCCACCGCAGTGAACGCGGCGGTGACATTGCTGTAGTCGTTGGCGGTGATGCTGCCGTCGGTGGCGATGCTGGAGATGTTGAAGGTCGGCGCCGTCCACTGGTTGCTGCCACCGTCGAAGCTGGTGGTGCCACCGAAGTAGGTGGACACGCTGCTGTTGGTGCTGAACAGCTGGTCCCCGGTGATGGCATCGCTGCTGCCGGCCAGGATGCTGCCGGCGGCCACGTTGGTCACCTTCACCGGCGCGCCGCCGGTGCCACTCAGCGTTACCGTATCGACCACGTTGCCACTCCCGTCCACGTCGTACTTCACGGCGCGCGCGTCCAGCTCGTCGGTCTGGTCGGCGACATTGGCCAGCGAGGTGCTGACCGCATCGAAAGCGGTGCCCACGTCGTTGTAGCTGCCCTGGCTGACGGTACCGTTGGCGGCGATGTTGTTGAGCGTGTAGGTCGGCGCGGTGACCACACCCGCGGCGTCGACCGCCGCGCCACCGCCCAGGTGGGTGGCCACGGTCTGGTTGGCGGCGAACAGCTGCGCGCCGTTGATCGCCTCGCTGCTGGCGGCGCTGATCTGGCCCGGACCGAGATTGCGCAGGGTGGTGGCGGTACCGCTCTGGCCTAGGGTGGCACTGGCGTAGTTGACGCTGCCGTCGCCGTTGAGGTCGTAGCGCAGCGCGCCCTGTTCGGAGGCCTGCAGCTGGCCCAGGTTGACCGCGTCGGTGGCGGCGGTGGCGGCGGCGACGTTGGTGACCTGGCGCTCGGCACCGACGGCACCGATGGATACGCTGTTGGCCCGGTCGGCCACGCTGCCGGCACCCACGGCAATGCTGTTGGCGGCGCTGGCACTGGCGCCGGCGCCGACAGCGATCGATTCGGTGCCGCTGGCGATGGCTTCGGCGCCGGTCGAGTTCACCCGCAGGTACTTGGTGCCGCCGTTGCGGATGTCGGTGATCTGCGTATTGAGGTTGACCAGCGAGCCATCCACCGCATCGAAGGCGTCGGTGACGTTGTCGTACAGGCCCTGTGCCACGGCGCCGCCGGTGGAGATGGTGCTGATCTCGAACAGCGGAGCGGTGAAGGTGCTGGTGAGCGGATCGAACGCGGCGCGGCCCCCGAAGAACTGCGCCATCGCGGTGTTGCTGGAGAACAGCTGGCTGCCGTTGACCGCTTCGCTGCTGGTGGCCGTCACCGCGCCGCCGGCCAGGTTGCCGATGGTGGTGGTGCCGGTGCCATTGCCGAGGGTGACCCGGCGGTAGTCGGGATCGCCCGCACCGTCCAGGTCGTAGGTGACCGCAGCAGCACCGACCGCATCGATCTGGCTGATCGCGCCCTTCAGCTGGGCCACGTTGACCGCATCGGTGTTGGCGCTGCCGGCGGCCAGGTTGGTGATCTGGCGCTCGCCGCCGCCGGCGGTGCCCACCGACACTTCACCGGCCGACACCTGTGGCGCGGTCAGGCCATACGCGCTGTAGCTGGCCTGGGCCCCGCGCAGTGCGGCGGAACGATAGCCCAGTGCCACCGAGTTGGCCTGGTTGGAGGTGCTTTCCGCACCCAGCAGGGTCTGGCCATTGGCGGTACCGCTGGCACTGTCACCGACCACCACCGAATGCCCCATGCGCGCGGCATAGTCCGCAGTGGGGACGCCGGTCGGATCGCTGGGATCGTTGGCACCGGCGCCCGGGAACGCCACGTTGGCATCGACCTTCGGCAGCTCGTGGCGGGCGTTGGCGCCGATCACCACTTCCTTGGAACCGTTGGCATAGGCGCCATCGCCCATCAGTACCTGGTAGTCCTGCGCGGCATTGACCGCCCAGCAGGAGATGTCGGCCAGTGCGATGTCCAGGCACTTGGCGGCCCACGCCGGGGAATCCTGCGGCAGCAGCAGGCCGAGCAGGCCGCCCGGGTTGCCGTTGTTGATGTTGTAGATGTAGCTGTCGGAGGTGACGCCACCGATCAGGGTCAGGTGCGAGCTGCCACCGGTGACCGCACCGCCCAGGCCATTGAGCGTGGTCCCCACCGGAGTGGCGTTGACCACCGGCAGGCCCAGCACGTTGACCGTGGAGTAGGTCTGCATGACGTTGGCGGTGCTGAGCTTCAGGTTGCCATTGGACAGATAGCCGTCACCGCCGAACAGGCTCGCGGTGGTCGGCCCGATCAGCTGGCCGACACCGCCCACCAGGCCACCGGTGCCGATCAGCAGGCCGGCATTCGGATCTGCTGCCGCCGGCGCCTTCGGGCTGGTCGGCGGGATCGCCGAGGGCTTGGTCAGCCCCAGCCCGCCCAGGGTGCTGCCGACCAGGCCACCCACCGCACCGCCCAGGTTGCCGACGGTGCCGTTGAGATCGCCGTCGAGCAGGCTGCCCACCGCGCTGCCCACGCCATTCAACGCGGTGCCGACGCCGTTCAACAGGCCCCCCAGCCCCAGTGCGCTGGTCTGTGCCCCGACCGTGGCGGTACCTGCCAGCTTCAGGTTGCGATCGGCCACCACCTCCTGCCCGTCCGGTCCCTGCACGCGTACCTTGCCGGCCACGCCGGCATCGAACGCGGCGCTGATCGCGCGATCATCGGTCTCGCCGGGGACCTCTTCCTTGGCCGGCAACACCACCGCTGCAGTCGCCGAGGCCTGGCCCTGCCCCTCGATGGGATGCCCGGCCACGGCCAGGTGGGCGTCGGCCTTGGCATCGACGGCGGCCTTCAATCCCGACAGCGGGCCGGCCGGTGCACGGGTGACGGCAGCCGCCACGGCGGTGCCGGTATCGACCGAGGCCACCGGCGTACCGGCGAGGCCGACGTTGGCCTTGGCCTGTGCATCGGCCGCCAGCGCCAGCGGCGCCGGTGCGGTCGGCGCGACCTTGGCGGCAAGCCCGGCGTCGATCCGGGCAGCGCTGCTGCCGGCACCGAGGCGGGCTTGGACATCGGCGGCCAGCGTGGGCGCCGCCACCTGCTGCGGCGAGGTGCCGGCGCCCAGCCTCACCTGGACCGTGGCCGGCAGCACATCGCGCACGACGGGCAACGCGGTTGTGCTCAGCTGCAGGCCGACCCGCGCATCGGCGTTGATTGCCGGGCTGGCCTGTGCCTGCCGCGCGGCTGCGGCCAGCGCCACTTCGGCGTCGACCTTCACCGGCATCGGCTGGGTGTACTTCGCTGCCAGCGCCTGCAGGTCGCGCAGCGACTGGTTCGATTCGGTTGCCGATGCCGCGCCGCTGGCCAGGATGCACAGCAGTGCCAGGGCCAGGGTGCTGGGCATCAGCAGCGCGGTGCGCGGATCGCGCGGTGCGGTGCCACCGCTATCGCCGGTGGCCAGTTCCGAAGCCACGACCAGAGCATTGAGCTGGCGGTTCCATACACGCCGGTAGATGCGGTTCATGAGCATTTCCCCCGTAGGCGAACAACTTGAGTGTCAGTGGACTTGCCGTGAGGCAGGTGACTGACATTTCGCGCCTTTCAACGAGGGCCGAGCACTTCATTCCGGCAGGGCAATCGCGCATTCCGGCAAATCCACGGCCGGATTCGGCAGCCGAATATGCAAAACCGGCAGGAGCGCTGGCCGGGCTGCCTCCGGCACCGCCGAGGCCAGGCAGACGCCAGCGCAACCGCCGCCCTGGTTATGTCGACAGGATCGATCTTTGATTCCAGGTGATTATTTCGATCTAAATCGAAATCCGTGATCCGACTTTCCAGCCGCCGGGCATGGCCGGCGCTTCATCCGATAAAGCGCGCTGAAAACGGTCGAACGCGGGGTGGGTCCGGTTGCCGGGGCAGTTTCAGGGTAAGGGCGCTTTGCCTGCGCCCGAACGCCCGGCCGCTACCCCTCAGGCCGGCTGCCCGAGCTGCGCCGGCGCCCGCATCAGGGTATCCCGCGGCAGTTCGCCGAATACCTTCCGGTAATTGTCCGCGAAGCGCGACAGGTCCCACAGCCCGCAGCTCAGCGCGATCGCCTTGACCGAGCGCCGGCTGGAATCGGCCATCGACAGGCTGCGGCACGCTGCACACAGCCGCAGCATTGACAGATAACGGTTCGGCGAGGTCCCGAACAGATCCTCGAAGGCATAGCGCAGACCGCGTTCGCTGACCCCGGCGGCGTCGCAGATCTCATTCATGTAGATGTTGCGGCGCAGGTTGAGGCGCATGAAATTCTCGGCGCGCTGGGCAATCAGGTAATGCGTACGCCGCGCCCGGCTGCAGCCGGGCCGGTCCGCCGGGCCCGCGCCCAGCAGCGCCTGGATATGTTCGTGCAGCAGGTGCTCGGTCTCTTCCGGTGGCAGGCCACTGCCCTGCCCCAGCTGCACGTGAAGCTGCTGATAATGGCGGGCCAGCGGCACCGCCTCGCTGCTCAGATTGAACAGCGACAGCGCCTGCCCGGCCGGCGGCGTATTGCGCAGGCTCAGTTCGGTCAGTTTGCGCTGCACACGTGCCACCGGCACCAGCATCAGGGTCATCTGGGTGCCGGGGCTCAGGGTGAACTCACTGATGCCCTCGGGCATCACCGTCAACGCCATGCCCGGGGTCAGCGGCACGCCGTGGCACCAGCTCAGGGCATCGTCGGTGGTGTGCAGGTAACCGAGCATGGCCCAGTCCGGCGGCAGCATGAAGCGGCCACGACAATGGAAACCACAGCTGATGCTGCAGAACAGCGCTTCCTCATGCACGCGTGACGCGAACGCGGCACGCGGACCATTGCCGTCAAGCAGCAACAGTTCCACATCGCACACGCGAAGCACGCCGCTCAGTGTCGCCAGGTCGATCGACCTGAGATCGCTGTCGCCGCCGCCTTCCACCCCACCATCGACCATGACAGTGTCGTCCCCCGTTGGTCTGCTGCACGGCCCCGCCCCCACTGCCTGACAGGGCGTACGCCGTTTCCAAGAGCATCGTCCGTTGCTGCGATGGCCGCTGCCGAGTGCGCGCGACCATGCCTGAAAGTGCAAAACCTTGAATGCGAGTATGCCCGATAATCGGCAGCCGTAAACAGGGCGTTTCAACGCGCCGGCATTATCCGCCGCGTGAAGCAATGTCCCGGACAAACCCGTGGACAATGGCACGCTTTTCGCATGCGCGTGGCGCGCACTCACATTATCTGCACGACAATGAATCGTTTTGCGGAGGAATGGATTTACGTCACAGAACCGGCCTGAAACTTTCAGGAATAAAACGAATCTGCCGAATTTGCATATAGGTTCCGGTTGCAGGGAACCGCCATTCAGGCAAAGTCGATATCACGGTGATCCGGCCGCGTGGAAAGCGGCGACACCCGGGGGAACCAGCATGACCAGGCGCGCACCACAAACTGCTTCGACCACCGGCCGGGTGCCGCGCGGTCGCAGCTGCGCGGCTGCTGCCCTGCCCGGGAACGATCACCCTGTTTGAGTGTGGCGGAAGGTCCGCCGCACCTCCCCTTCCAGGAAGGAGGGGGCCCAGGGACGGTCCCGGCGGAGCCGGGCGACCGGCCACGCAGGTGTACCGCAGCAACTGACAGGTAGAGGGAGACAACCGTCATGAACGCATCGATCCGCAGGTTCCTGAAAGAAGAAGATGGCGTTACCGCGCTCGAATACGGGCTGCTGGCCGCCGTGATCGCCGGCATCCTGATCGCCGTGGGCAGAACCCAGATCACCGAGTTCTTCACCACGCTGTTCACCCGTCTGTCGGCGATCGCGACCGAAGCGACCACCTGAGTGCGCTGCGCAGGTTCCACCGGCGGTCGCAGCGGCGACCGCGGTGGCCGCGCCGGGACAGCGCTGCAGCATGGGTCCAGTGAAGGACGGAGAGCGTGTGCGATGACACTGCTGGGATTGTTGGCCATCGGGCTGTGCCTGCGGATCGCGATCAGCGACCTGTATGCCCGTCGGGTGCCCAACGCCTGGCTGCTGGCCGCGTGCGCGATCGGTGCGCCGCTGATCGTGGTCGCCCAGTTCAGCGCAGCCGGCCCGGACTGGACCGCGCACGTGCTCGGCGCGGTGATCGGGCTGGTGGCGCTGCTGCCGTTCTATGCGCTGCGCTGGATGGGCGCCGGCGATGTGAAGTTCTTCGCCGTGCTGGGCCTGCTGCTGGGGTGGCAGGCATTGCTGCCGGTGTGGGTGCTGGCCAGCCTGGCGGCCGGAGCACATGCGGTGGCGGTGCTGATCGGCCGGCAGCTGCGCGCGCACCTGCCGCTGCGCCTGCAGCTGCAGGTCAGCCGTGCCAGCACGCAGTGGCAATCGCACCCCGCCGTACGCGAGCTGCAGGCTGCGCGCCAGGGACGGCAGGGCATCCCCTACGCCGCCTATCTCGCGCTTGCCGCGATGGGCTGGGTCGTCGCCACCACCTACGGAGGTGTGGCATGAACACATCCACCCGACGCCGCCAGACCGGTGTCGCCAGCATCGAATTCGCGCTGATGCTGCTGCTTGGCCTGGTCCCCCTGTTGCTGTTCACCTTCTCCGGTGTGCTGATCATGGCTGCACAGCAGACCCTGGCCACCGCCTCGGCCGAAGGTGCGCGGGCGTCGCTGCGGTACGCCGGCGCGGGCGAGCGACGCACCGCTGCCTGCCTGGCCGCACGCCGCTCCATGCAGTGGCTGCTGGAGTTTTCCGGGCAGAACCCGGACTGCAGCAGCGGCGGCAGCGGCGCCATCGTGGTGTCGCCGCAGGCCCCCTGCGCCGGCCTGGCCACGGTGCAGTGCATGACCGTGACGGTCAGCTACGACTACGCACGGAATCCCTTTCTTCCCGGCACCGCCACGCTCTATGGCTGGGTGATGCAGGGCCCCATCCGCAGCGTCGCGGTCGCCCAGCTGGACCTCGGCAGCAACTGACGATCGCTACAGGAGACGGTTTCATGCTCAAGTTGACCCGCATCGCCGCCATCGCCCTGATCGCACTGGCTGTCCTGCTGGCTGTGGTCGCCCTGGTGATCGGTCGCAAGCCCGCCGCGTCGGCCGACACGCCGTCGACCGTGGTGCAGGCCGATGCGCAGACCTTCAGTGTTGTCGAAGCGGTCGCCCGCCTGCCAGCCGGTGAGCCGATCAGCGCCAATGGCGTGCGGCTGGCGCGGCGCACCGCCGAAGTCCCCGGCGCCGCCGCCGAGCTGGCCGCCGTGGTCGGCAAGGTGCCGGTGCAGGACATCAGCGAGGGCAGCGCGATCGGCGCCAGCCTGCTCGCCCAGGGGTTCTCGCTGCAGCTGCGGCCGGGTGAGCGTGCGCTGGCGGTACCGGTCGACGAGCTGGTGGCCGCCGGCAACCGGATCCTGCCGGGCGATTTCGTCGACGTGTTCCTCAACCTGCGCAGTGCCCCCAACAGCTTCAATGGCCAGCCGGACGTCGCGCAGACCCGCCTGCTGCTGTCGCGCCTGCGCGTGCTCAGCTACGGCCAGCAGGATATTGCCGCAGCGCCCGGCCCGGCCGGGAGCGAGGCGGCCACCGAACCGCGCAGCGATGCACGCGCGGCAGACATCACCGGCAGTGCGGGCGCCGCTGGCGGGAGCCGCAGCGGCGGCGACGCCACCCAGCCGGCACGCACTGCGGTGCTGGCGGTGCCGGTCGCCGACGCCAACCGCCTGCTGTTGGGCGCGCAGCAGGGCAAGCTGTTCCTGGCCCTGCGCAATCCCGCCGATACCGGCCTGCCGGACCTGGCGCTGTTCCCGCAGGCACGCGGCGTCCTGGACCCGCTGCGCGGACTGGACAGCGAACAGCAGAAGGCGCTGGAACGCCCGGAGAACCATGCCTATGCCGGTATCGACGGCGACGCGCTGGCCGGCCACCGCGGCAGCACAGCGACCGCCCGCAGCGAGGCGCCGGCGCGTGCGGCGGCACCGCGCCGGACCGCACCGCGCCCCGCCGGCATCGAGATCATCCGCGGTGACAACGCGGCCCCCCGTGGCTCCCTTTGACCCGTATCGAGAGCGTCCATGACTGAACCTCGTTCCCGCCTCCGCCCCACTGTCCGCCAGCGCTGGCTGGCCCTGCTGCTGGTGCTGCTGGCCCCTGGCGCGAGTGTGGCCGCTGACGACCTGCTGCTGCAGACCCGTGAGCAGCGCCCCTGGACCCTGCCGGCCGACCTGGAGCGGGTCGCCATCGCCGACCCCGGCGTGGCCGACATCGTGATGCTGCGCGGCCAGCGCCAGGCGCTGCTGGTGGGCAAGGCGCCCGGCACCACCACCCTGCTGCTGTGGCACCGCCGGCAGGCCGAGCCGCAACGCGTGCAGGTGCGGGTGCAGAGTGCGGTGCAGGGCGCGGCCGATGCCGGCGGCACCGGCCTGGTGTTCACCCAGCAGGACCAGCAGGGTCTCCTGCAGGGCAGCAGTGACAGCGTGCTGGCGCACATGCAGGAACAGAAGACCGCGGTGATGGCGCTGGGCAAGGACGGCAGCCTGGCCGATGCGTCCACCGTTGCCAGTGGCGGCGTGGTGCAGGTCGAGGTCAAGGTGGTCGAGTTCAACAAGACCGCGCTGAAGCAGATCGGCATCAGCTTCCAGAACCGCAACGGCGACTTCGCCTATGGCATCGCCCGCCCCGGCGGCATCCTGCCGGGCAACACCGGCATCCTGCCCGGCATGCAGGAAGGCAATTCCAGCAACGAGACCGAATCGCCGATCTCCTCGGCATTCCGCCTGGTGTTCGGCTCGCGCAAGGGCCTGTGGAACGCCGACGTCGACCTGCTGCAGGCCAACGGCATGGCGCGCGTGCTGGCCGAGCCGACGCTGGTGGCCTTGTCCGGGCAGAGCGCCAGCTTCCTGGCCGGTGGCGAGCTGCCGATCCTGGAGCCGCAGGGCCTGGGCACCACCACCGTCACCTACAAGCCGTTCGGCATCGGCCTGACGGTGACCCCGACCGTGCTGGCGCCTGGCCGCATCGCGCTGAAGGTCGCGCCGGAGGCCAGCGATCTGGACTACACCAACGCCATCGCGCTGAACGGCGTGCAGATCCCCTCCATCACCACCCGCCGCGCCGACACCACCGTGGAACTGGGCGATGGCGAGAGCTTCGTCATCGGCGGCCTGGTCAGCTCCAGCGTGGCCTCCACCGTCAACAAGATTCCGCTGCTGGGCGACCTGCCGATCATCGGCTCGTTCTTCCGCAACTTCGACTACAAGCGCCAGGACAAGGAACTGGTGATCATCGTTACACCGCGGCTGGTGCAACCGCTGGCCCGCAACACCGAACTGCCGCTGCCCGGTGATCGCGAATCCAAACCGCACCTGCCCGAATGGGGTGCATGGCTGCTGGGCCCGGTCAGCCGCGATCCGGTGCCTGGTTTCTCGCGCTGACCCACACGATGCTTCCGGTACCACGCCCATGCCCTACGCCACCGCCCTGCCACTGCACCCGCAAGGACCGCCGATGAACCTGGTCCTGTACGGTATCGACCGTGAACTGCTGCCGCGCCTGGCGGCGAAGCTGCCGCCGGCCACGGTGCTGCACTGGCAGGACAGCGGCGAGCCGACCTCGGCGCAGGACCTTCAGCGCGGCCCGCAGAATCTGGTCCTGCTCGACTTCCGGCCCGAACATGCGTCGGCCTCCACGGTGCTGGCGCAGCAGCTGCAGCAGACCCAGCCGGAGCTGACCCTGGTCGCAGTGGGCGCCACCAGCACCGGTCAGGTCGAGGGCGTGGTGATGGCGCTGCGCGCCGGCCTGCGTGACGTGCTGGATCTGGACAGCGACAACACCGGCATCGAGGCGGCGCTGCGCCGCGCGCTGTCGCCGCGCCCTGCTGCCAGCGCGCAGCAGGTGCACAAGGCACGCCTGATCGTGCTGCTCGGGGTCCGCGCCGGCGTCGGCACCAGCACCCTCGCGGCCCACCTGTCGGTACTGGCGCAGCAGACCCGCACCCTGGCCCAGGGCGAGGCCGCCGTACAGGACGGCCTGCTGATGGAGTTGGCGCAGCCTGCCGGCGATCTGGCGCTGTACCTCAACCTGGACAGCCGCTTCCATTACGAGGATGCGCTGCGCAACGCCAGCCGCATCGATGCCACGCTGGCGCGCACCGCGATGGCCCGGCACGCCAGTGGCCTGGTGCTGCTGGACCGCGCCAGTGGCAGCGACGCGTTGCCGCCCTCTGATCCGGGCGCCCTGCTGCAACGCCTGCGCGGGGTGTTCGCCAGCGTGCTGTGCGATGCCGGTGGCTGCCCGCTGCGGCAAGTGCCGCCGCTGCTGCTGGACCAGGCCGACGAGATCTGGCTGGTCGCCGACGCGTCGATCGCGACCCTGGTGTCGCTCGATCATGCATTGAAGCACCTCGCCGGCCAGCGCGATCGCGAGAAGCGGCTGCAGCTGCTGATCAACCGCCATGACGACAGCAGTGGCATGAGCCCGGAGCAGATCGCACGCCGCTTCGAACTGCCGCTGCTGGCCACCCTGCCCGAACGTCCGCGCGTGCGCAGCGCCGCCAGCCAAGGCCATCTGCTGCTGCAGGATGCACCGCGCGACCCGTACCTGCGTGCCCTCGCCCCGCTGGTGCAACGCCTGGATCCGGCTGCGTGCCCGGTCCAGGCGCACGGCCTGCGGGAAAGACTTGCCCTTGCCCTGGGTGGATCGCAATGGAAGACAAAGTGACTCCGTTTCCGCACGTTGTCGGCCGCAACCTGGCGCCGGAGAATGCACCGGGCACGTTGCCGTTCGCGCAGACCGAGCAGTACCAGAAGGTCCTGTCGGCCGCGCACGAGCACCTGCTCAACAGCATCGAAGACGAGCGCATCGACATCGACTCCTGGGCCCCGGACACCATCGCACGCTGGGTGGAGGTGCAGACGGTGAGCTTCATCCAGGAATGGCGCATTCCCATCAACGAGGAAGAAATGCAGGTGGTGGCCGAAGGGCTGGTCAAGGAGCTGACCGGATTCGGTCCGCTCGATGACCTGCTGCACGATCCCACCATCGAAGACATCCTCATCAATGGCTTCAAGGATGTGCATGTCTCACAGGGCGGGCAGCTGAAGCGCGCGCCGCAGCGCTTCACCGATGACACCCATCTGATGCGCATCCTGCGCCGCATCCTGGCCCCGCTCGGCCGCCGCCTGGACGATTCCAACCCGATGGTCGACGCGCGCCTGCCCAACGGCGGCCGCCTCAACGCGATCATCTCGCCGCTGGCGGTGGACGGCCCGATGGTCTCCATCCGCAAGTTCCGCAAGGATCCGTTCACCCCCGACGAGCTGCTGGCCAAGGGCACCTTCGATGCACCGATGCAGGCGCTGCTGAAGGCGATGGTGCTGGGCCGCTGCAACATCCTGGTGTCCGGTGGCACCAGCTCGGGCAAGACCTCGCTGCTCAATGCATTGGCCAGCTACGTGCCGCCGAACGAGCGCGTGATCACGGTGGAAGACACCGCCGAGCTGTCGCTGAACCATCCGCATGTGGTGCGGCTGGAAAGCCGCATCGGTGGCGCCGAGGGGCAAGGTGCGGTCAGCATCCGCGACCTGGTGCGCAACAGCCTGCGCATGCGTCCGGACCGCATCGTGGTCGGCGAGGTCCGTGGCGCCGAGGTGCTGGAAATGCTGCAGGCGATGAACACCGGCCACGACGGCTCGATGGCCACCATCCATGCCAACTCGCCGCGTGACTGCCTGTACCGCATCGAGATGCTGGCCGGCTTCGCCGGTTTCCAGGGCAGCGAAGACAGCCTGCGCCGGCAGATCGCCAGCGCGATTGATTTCATCGTGCAGATCTCGCGCCTGGGCAGCGGGCGTCGCGTGCTGGTGTCGATCACCGAAATCACCGGAGTCAGCGACAACCTGATCACCACCCAGGAGATGTTCCGTCACGAAGTCCAGATCGATGGCAACGGCAAGGAGGTCGACCGCTGGATCGGGCTGGGCTTCCAGCCGCATTCGCACAAGCTGGAACCGTTCCGGCAGCTGCTCCGCGAATCGCTGTACGGGGACTTCTGAGCATGGGTACCGGCCTGCTGCTGGGAGTGTTGAGCATCGTGTCGGTGCTGCTGGCGCTGGCGGTCTGGCTGTGGGGCACGGCCAGCAGCCATGAACAGCGCCAGGCCTCGCTGCAGCATGCCGAGCAGCAGCTGGCCCGCGGTACCGGCGCGGCCACCGCCGCCGACGCGGCCCGCCTGCCGCCGCCGCTGCCGGCCAGCGGGCGCCGCGTGCTGCCCTGGGACGGGCTGCTGCAACGCGCCGGCCTGGCCACCGGCTGGAAGCTGCCGTTGCTGATGGTGCTGCCCGGCGTCGCGCTGTCCCTGTTCGGCATGTGGCGGCTGGGCACCGGCTGGATGTTTCCGCTGACCCTGCTGCTGTACCTGCTGGGCTGCTGGCTGTGGCTGATGCGCCGCACGACCCGCCTGCAGGCGCAGCTGCTGCACCAGCTGCCGGATTTCCTCGACAACCTGGTGCGCCTGACCGCGCTGGGCAACAGCCTGCAGGCGGCCTTCCAGGTTGCGTCCATGCAGACCAATGCGCCATTGCGCGGCCTGCTCGACACCACCGTGCGCTATGCCCGCGGCGGCATGGACCTGGACCGTGCGCTCAACCTGGCCGCGCAGCCCTATCGCATGGATGTGCTCAAGGTACTGGCCGTGGTGATGGGTGTGAGCGTGCGCATCGGTGGCCGTGCCGATCAGATCCTGCAGCGCATGGGCGATTTCATGCGCGACCTGGAACAGGCCCAGCAGGAACTGGCTGCCACCACCTCGGAAACCCGCATGTCGGCCTGGGTGCTGGGCCTGCTGCCGCCGGCCTGTGCGGTGCTGATGGCCATTTCCAGCCCGGAATTCTTCCAGCCGGTGCTGCACGATCCGCTCGGCCACCGGATCCTGCTGATCGCACTGGGGCTGGAGCTGGTCGGTGGCTTCCTGCTGTATCGCCTGGCCAAGTCGCTATGACCCCTACCCCGCTCCCGCGAGGTGTGCGATGAACGCCGGCGCCTGGTTCATGGCCGCGCTGCTGCTGCTGGCTGCCGGCCTGGGCCTGCTCGGGCTGGGCGGCTGGGTGCGCAGCCATCGCGAAGACCGCAGCGCGGCAACGCTGAAATCGGCGCTGCGCCCGCGCGACAACGACGATGTTGGCACCGAAGCGCGCAAGGACTCGCTGGGCTGGCTGGAACGACTCGGCCGCGGCCTCAGCGGCGGCCGCCTGGAAGCGGCGCTGCTGGCCGGCGAGGATCGCCTGCTGCTGGACCTGGCCGGCTGGAACACGCGGCGCGGCACCGCCATCTACCTGGGCCTGCGCCTGCTGCTGGCGGTGCTGGTGCTGATCGTCACCCTGGCGATCAGCGACGCCACCGGACTGTCACGGATCATGGTGGTGGTGGGCGCACTGGCCGCCGGCCTGCTGCTGCCCAAGTTCGCACTGAGCGCCTGGGTCAAGCGCCGCCGCCGCGCGGTGAACAACGAACTCCCGCTGCTGATCGACCTGCTGCGCCTGCTGCAGGGCGTGGGCTTCAGCATGGACCAGAGCCTGCAGACGCTGGGCGACAAGCTGCGCGATGCACTGCCGGTGCTGGGCCGGGAGATCCAGGAGGCGAACGTGGCCTACACCCACGGCCGCACCCGCGCGCAGTCACTGCGCCGCCTCAGCGATGTCTACGGCGACGACGATCTGTCCAGCCTTGTGCAGCTCATCCTGCAGGTCCATGCACACGGCGGTGCCGTGCAGGAGCCGCTGCGCCAGTTCAGCATCCGCCTGCGCGAGCAGCGCCGCAACGCGCTGAAGGAAAAGGTCGGCAAGCTCTCGGTGAAGATGACCGTGGTGATGATGCTGACCCTGCTGCCTGCATTGATGCTGGTGCTGGCCGGACCTGCCCTGGTCGCGCTGGCTACAACCTTGTCGAAAATGGGATGACCGTCATGCCTGTCCTGCGCCCCGCCTGCCTGCTGATCACCGTGCTCATCGCCACGGCCGGTTGCCGTTCGACCTCGCCCACCTACCTGCGGGCGCCGAGCCTGGCCGAGCCGACGCCGGCGCCGCAGGACAGCCGCAATGCCTACCTGGAGCTGATCCAGCGCATGCAGCAGCAGGACGCGTGGTACGCCTCGCTGGCGCACGTGGACGCGTTCCGTCAGCGCTACGGCGATTCACCCGCGTTGCGCCTGCTGCAGGCCGATGCGTTGCGGCAGACCGGGCAGACCGACGCCGCGCTGGCGTTGTACCGCGAACTTGCCAATGGCCCGCAGGCGGCGGCGGCCGCGCATGGCCTGGGCCTGATCGCGGCGCTGCGCGATGACGACGACGGCAGCGAGCAGGCGCTGGCGCGGGCCACCCAGCTGCAGCCCCTGAACACCGATTACCTGGGCGACCTGGGCTACGCGCGGCTGCGGGCCGGCCGCTTCGAACAGGCACGCGAGCCGCTGGCCAAAGCCCTGGAACTGTCGCCGGGCAACGCCAAGGCAACCGCCAATCTCGCATTGTGGGCCGTGCTGCGCGGCGACACCGCCACCGCCGAGCGCCTGGCGCAGCAGGCCAGCTTCAGCGACGACACCCGCCGCAGTGTGGAACAGCAGGCCCAGCAGATCCGCGCACGCCTGCAGCACCGCCAGGCAGCGGCCAGCCCTGCCACGCCGCGCCCGCCCGGCCGGCGGCCGGCGGCGAGCGCCAGCGACGGCCCGCGGCTGGCGTCCGAAGCACGCCGCGAAGGCACCGATCCGCGCGATCCCGCACGGCTGCCGCCATCGATGCTGGAACGCTTCAGCAGCTCCGACCACCCCACCGGGAACACGCCATGAACGCGACGCCGCTGATCCACCGCCTGCTGCCCCTGGCCACCTGCCTGCTGCTGGCCACCGGCGCACGCGCGCAGACGCCGCAGCCACCGTTGACCGGCCAGATGCTGGCGGCCCCGACCCAGACCGCGCCGTCGCCGCAGGAGGCCGAGGTGCTGCCCCGCGTGGATGTGGTGCCGGCTGCCGCCAGCGCCGCGCCGCGTGAACCGTCACGCGTTGCCGCAGCGCCGCCGGCGCCGTTGCCGCCGCCCCGCACCGAGGTCGGGGACAGCACGCGCTACCTGCTGCGCCTGCAGGCCTCGGGCCAGCAGGCCGGCCCGCGCCTGCCGATCCTCGGTGACCAGGCCACGGCCAGCTACGCGCGCTACCTGAAGAGCTTCCAGTACGACATCCCGCAGTTCTTCGACACCGATGTCGGCAAACCCATGAACAGCTCGCGCACCGGACGCTGAGGCCCGCCATGAACCGTGCCCGCCCGATCACCTTCAGCCGCCCGCGGGGTGGCATGTCGGTCACGCTGATGCTGGTGATGATCGCGCTGGTGGCGATGCTCGGCCTGATCGAGATCGGCTTCCTGTACTGGGCCAAGCGCGATGCGCAGAAGGTGGTCGACCTGGCTGCGCTGGCCGGCGCGCAACGGCTGGACCTGTGTGCCGCCAACAATGCCGACAACAGTGCTGCGCGGCAGAGCGCGCTGGTCCAGAACGGGTTCCGCGGGGAGCTGCAGATCGAATGCGGCAACTGGAACGCTGGCCGCAACGCCGTCGACCACTTCAGTCCGAGCGTGGATGCCAGCAACCCGCGCAACGCGGTGCGGGTGGTGGCCGAGCGCGGCGTGCTGCCGTTCTTCGCCCAGAACCGTTCGCTGCCGACGCTGCGCGTGCGCGCGGTGGCCAAGCGCTCGGAGCCGTCGGCGGTGTTCGCGGTGGGTTCGCAGCTGCTGCGCACCAATGGCAACTCGCCGCTGATGACCACGCTGCGCCTGGTCGGGCTGGACGTCACCAATGCCACGGTGCTGTCCTACGACGGGCTGGCCCAGGCCAGCATCACCCCGTCCGGGCTGCTGGCCGCGCTGGGCATTCCGGTCACGGCCGACCTCAGCGTCGCCGACTTCAACCGCCTGCTCTCGCTCAACCGCGTATCGCTGGCGCAGCTGGTCAACGCCACCGCCACCGTGGTCGGCCGTGATACCACCGTGGGGGTGCAGTTGCAGGCCCTGTCCAATCTGGTCGGCACCCGGCTGGACATCAACCAGCTCAACATCCTGCTGGGCAGCCCCTCGGGCGGTGGTGGCCTGTTCGCCGAAGTGATCTCGCCCGATGGCACGGTCGGCAGCGCGCTGGAATCGAAGATCAACGTGCTGGACCTGGTCAACGCCGCGATCTCCATCGCCAACGACGGCAACGGGGTCACCGTGCAGGGCCTCAACCTGCTCGGCATCGAGGTGAAGGCCGGCGTGGTCGAACCGCCCTCGATCGGCATCGGCGGTGTCGGCACGCGTGCCTACAACGCGCAGGTGCGCTTGATGGTGGATGTCGACAGCGATCGCCTGTTCGCGATCGGGCCGCTGCTGTCGCTGCTGGGTACGCGCCTGCACCTGCCCCTGCACGTGGATGTCGCCAACGCGATGGGAACGCTGAGCAGCATCCAGTGCGGCGCCGTGCCCCCTACCGCCACCATCCAGGTGGATTCCTCGGTGCTGCGCGCCTGCGTGGGCAGGGTCGACGCCGCCGATCGCTTCTCCAAGAGCAATGTCTGCGATGCCACCCTGCAGAACGAGCAGCTGCTGAAGCTGCTGGGGCAGCCGCTGATCAACAACCGGATCACCCTGCCCGCGCTGACCGGCAGCCAGTCGCTCACCCTGGCCGCGGGCCAGACCGGGTCGACCCGGATCAACCCGCTGGCGGTCGGCACGGCGGTGTCCGACCTGGTCAACGAGCTGTTGCGGGTGCTGTCGGGCATGCTCAGCTCGCCCAGCCAGGGCATGACCGCCAACGATACTGCCAAGGCCCTGGCCGACCGCTACCTGCAGGCGGCCTTTCCGACAGGCGGCCGCTACAACGTCGACCAGGTGATTCCGTTGCTGCGCGATGGCGACCCCGCGCGCAACCTGGCGCCGCTGGGCAACTGGACGGTCACCAAGGGCGTGCCCAAGCCCTGCCTGATCGGCCTCACCACCTGCTGGGAAAACGGCTCGGTGTGGACCGGCTTCCGCACCACCGTCACCGGCCAAGGCCTGGGCCTGCTCGACGGCCTGCTCGGCTCCCTGGTCGGCGGCCTGCTGATCAACCGCTGCGACAGCCTGCTCGGCAACCTCATCGACTACAACGGCTGCGTACGCACCAACCTGGCCTCGTACATCCAGACCGCCCCCGCCGGCTTCCTCGATGGCGCCGGCGGCAGCGGGGTAACCACGCCGGGCAACAACGTGACCTGCAGCGGCCTGCTGTGCGCGGTGCTGAACCCGGTGCTGGCCGCGCTCAAGCCGGTGCTCAACAGTGTCGGCGCGCTGCTGACCAACACCCTGGCCAGCCTGCTGGGCCTGGAACTGGGGCGTACCGATGTCAGCGTGCAGTCGATCCAGTGCAGCTCGGCACAGCTGGTGTTCTGAGCACGCCGGCCCCGCTTGGCGGCGCCCATGCGCATGCTAGACTCGCTGCGGGGAACCACTTTTCATCTCAACCCACACTACATCCGTGGACGGTCTAGACATGCGAGAAACTTCAGGGGGCACCGCCTTCGCCCGGTATCCGCGCGGCGCAGCACTGCTGGCCGTGGCCATGATCCTGGTTGCGCCGTCGGCGCTGGCCGCGCGGAGTGAGCGCACTGCCCCGGCCGAGCCCGCCCGGCCGGCGCCGGTGGTACGCAATACCGTCGACGAGCTGAAGCAGCTGATGGATGCGCAGCAGTTGACCGAACTGCGCACCACCTACAACGGCAACTACGGCGCCAGCCTGCTGTTCAACGCAAACACCCTGACCTACTACGTCGCCCTGTTCCAGGAAAAGAATTTCTGGCGGGTGATCAAGACCGATGCGGTCGACAACGCCGAACGTGTCTACCGCACCTTCGTGCAGCAGACCGAGCAGCTCGCCCAGGTCTACATCGACACCACCCGGCTGGAAGCCGGCAAGCGCTATACCGAGCGCCTGGTGGCCTACAACGAAGAACGCCTGCGCACCCTGCAGCAGGAAATGGAACAGCAGCAGGCGCAGTCGGCGCAGGTCAGTGCCGCCCTGCAGCAGGCGCAGCAGCAGGCCGTGAGCCTGAGCACCGACGTGCAGAGCACCAACAGCCAGCTCGACGCGCTGCAGCGCCGTATCCAGATCCTGCAGGCCGAACAGGGCAACCCGGAACTGAGCCTGCCCACGCCGGACGCTCCGGCCGTACCGGCCGCGGCCAGCGACGGTCGCTGAGACGGTCTGGCACGCGCCCGGCAACGGCACCTTCGGGTGCCGTTTTTCGTTGCGCTCAGCGGCAGGCCGCGCGCACCGCGTCGTCCAGCTGGCGCCGCTGCAGGTAGTCCAGCCGGCGTGCGCCGGCCAGCGCCGTGACCTGCCGCCGCCGCGCGCGTTCGCAGCCGGCCGGGTCGGCCGCGAGCGGGATCATGGCCCCCTGCGCATGCCCGCGTGCAGGCCGTCGCGGCGTGCGTGGTGGTGCAGGAGCTGCCGCTGCGGAAGGCGCGGCACGCGCCGCGGCGTCCTCGGCCGGCACCTCCCATCGCCATTCCGCGCGGCCCTGGCAGGGCGTCTGCTGGTAGACCGGGTGCGCGCCCTCGCTGCACTTGTAGACATTGGTCTGTGCCATCGCAGGCAGCGCCAGCAGCAGGCCCGGCACCACGTGCCACCTCCCTTTCGACATCCCCCACTCCCTGCACCGCCACCGACGCGCATGATCGCCAGGGGTGCCACCGGCCGCCAGAGCGGGTCGCGTCAACACCGCGCTGCAATCGGACACAGCCGTGCAAGACCGGCGCCGGCGCGTGCGCTGTACTGCCGGAGGCCCGGCCACCGATGCCGGTGCCTTCCCTCCCTTCCGCCAAGGAACCTGCAATGAGCAACTTCGTCACCGTCAACGACGGCGCCCGCATCTTCTACAAGGACTGGGGCACCGGCCAGCCTGTCGTGTTCGCCCATGGCTGGCCGCTGTCGTCCGATGCCTGGGACCCGCAGATGCTGTTCATGGGCCAGAACGGCTACCGCGTGATCGCCCATGACCGCCGCAGCCACGGCCGTTCCAGCCAGACCTGGGACGGCAACAACATGGATACCTACGCCGATGACCTGGCGGCGGTGATCGAGGCGCTGGACCTGAAGGACGCGATCCTGGTCGGCCACTCCACCGGCGGTGGCGAAGTGGCGCACTACATCGGCCGCCATGGCAGCGCGCGCGTGGCCAAGGTGGTCCTGGTCGGCGCCGTACCGCCGCTGATGCTGAAGACCGACGCCAACCCGGCGGGTACCCCGCTGGAAGTGTTCGATGGCATCCGCAAGGGCACCGGCGGTGACCGCTCGCAGTTCTTCAAGGACCTCAGCACGCCGTTCTTCGGTGCGAACCGCGAAGGCAACAGCGTCACCCAGGGCATGCGCGATTCGTTCTGGCTGCAGGGCATGCTGGGCGGCGTCAAGGGCCAGTACGACTGCATCCACGAGTTCTCGGAAGTGGATTACACCGGGGATCTGAACAAGATCGATGTGCCGGCGCTGGTGGTGCATGGCGATGACGACCAGATCGTGCCGTTCGATGCGTCGGCCAAGCTCTCCTCGCAGATCATCAAGGACGCCGAGTTGAAGGTGTACGCCGGTGCTCCGCATGGCCTGACCGTGACCCACGCCGACCAGTTCAACGCCGACCTGCTGGCGTTCGCTCGCCGATGACCTGCCGCGGCGGCGCCTCATGGCGCCGCCGCATGTCTACCGAGCCGCCGGGCATGGCCCGGCGCTACCGTCCGGAATCCGCTGTCGTGCCCTGACGCACCGCCGGTGCGTGTTCCGCCGGGCATGGCCCGGCGCTACCCCTCAGATGTCGTGGTGATGGTGCGGCACTGCGGACGGCAGCGGATCGTGACCGCCTACGAAATGCCGTACCACCGGCGCACGTTCGCCCCGGTGCAGCGCCCGCAGCACTTCCTGTATCGCCTTGTCATCGGCGGTGATGCGCTCGTGCTGGCGCAGGTGCTCCAGCCAGGACACCGCCACGAAATACTCCAGGTGGATCCCCGGACTCGCCACATCCTCGACCACGCCCCAGACCACGGCGCCGTCGCGGCGACGGATGGCACCCAGGGCCCGCATCTGGGCCTGGAACGCAGCGCGGTCGGCGGCATCGATGCGGTACTCGATGGTGACCAGCACCGGGCCACGGTCCTGCGACACCGGCACCGACAGTTCCGGGGCGGGCCAGTGACCGGCCGGGCGCAGGTCCAGGTCTTCGGTGCCGGCGATGCGCACGCGCCATACCAGCAGCCCGCCGACCACCGCGCCGGCGGCCGCCAGCAGCAGTGCCAGCTCCGGCGAGGTGCGTTGTGCCAGCGCGCCCCAGCTCAGGCCGCCGGCCGCCATGCCCGCGGAGAACACCATGATGTACAGCGCCAGCGCACGCGCGCGCACCCATGCCGGGACGGCGGTCTGCGCGGCGATCTGCAGCGACGACAGCACGGTGATCCAGGCAAAACCGTTGACCAGCATCACCAGCGGCAGCACGTACCAGCTTCGGGTCAGCGCCAGCCCGACCAGGCTCAGCGCCAGCGACAGCGTGGCCAGCAGCACCAGCAGGTCACGGTCCAGCCGCGCGCGCAGCTTCGGCAGCAGCAGCGCGCCACCCACTGCACCGATGCCGATGCAGCCCAGCAGCACGCCGTACTGCCCCGCCCCGCCGTGCATCTGACCGCGCACCACCACCGGCAGCATCGCGTTCATGGCCGCGGCGAAGAAGAAGAAACCGACCGACTTGATCAGCACCGCCTGCAGGCGTCCGGCACGGCTGGCATAACGCAGGCCTGCCTTGAGCCCCGCGCCGAAGCCCTCCGGCGGCAGGCTGGACGCCTTCGGGTCGCGTTTCCAGCCCCACACCACGAACAGCATCGCCGCGAAGGTGATGGCGTTGAAGCCGAACGCCCAGACCGCACCGAGCTGGGCCACGATCACGCCGCCGATGGCCGGCCCGATCGAACGGGCGATGTTGATGCCGATCGAGTTCAGCGCCACCGCCGACGCCAGCATCGGCTGCGGCACCAGCTCGGACACGATCGCTGCCTGTGCGGGCATCGCCATCGCTGCCCCACAGCCCATGCAGAAGGTCAGCAGCACCAGCAGCTGCGGTGTCAGCAGGTCCATCGCTGTCAGCGTGGCCATCACTGCCGCCACCAGCAGCATCCAGCCCTGGGTGGCCAGCAGGTATCTGCGGCGGTCGACGATGTCGGCCAGGGTGCCGGCCACCAGCGCCAGCAGGACGATCGGCACGGTGGTGGCCGACTGCACCAGGGCCACCATCAGCGGTGACCCGGTACGCTCGGCCATCACCCAGGCGGCGGCGACGTCGTTGACCCAGGTACCGATGTTGCTGGCCAGGATCGCCAGCCACAGCGAGCGGAACATGCCGATCTTCAGCGGCGACCAGGCCCCGGTGGCCTGCGGGGAGTGCTGCGACGCGGATGCGTTCACCATTGCCATGCTCCAACAAGTGAGGCGAACAGCGTGTCCTGGCCGCCGGCCTGCTTCAGCGCAGGCCCCGCGTCGATCCAGGCCAGCTGCAGCTGCCATTGCCAGCGGTCACTGACCTGCCAGCGGGTTTCGGATTTGTATTGGGTGCCGATCCGGCGCGCACCGCCGGCGCTGCCGGGCAGTGCCACCAGCGGCGCCGGTGTGGTGTAGACGGCATCGGCGCGGCGCTGCTTCCAGGCCACCTGTACACCGAGTTCGGTGCTCAGCGTGTCGTGCAGGCGCAACCCCAGCGTCGGCTGCACGTCCATCAGGTTGGCCGGTGCCAGCAGGCTGGCCTCGCTGAAGTAGGCGGACTTCGGGAACAGCGCGTTGAAGGTGCCGAGCCGGTGGTCCTGGCGGTCACCGTCGCCGCTGGCGATGTCGGCCTTCAGGCCCAGCCGTGGCTGCAGTGGCCGCTCGCTCCATCGCCAGCCGGTATCGGTGGCCAGGGTCCATGCGCGGATGTCCAGACTGGCACCGGCGGTGCGCAGCTGGCCGCCCTGCACCACCAGCTCGGTGTTCCAGTCCAGCGCACCGGACTGGCCGAACCAGCGGGTGCCCAGGGTTTGCCGGCGCTCGATGCCGCTGCCGGCGGCGAAGCGTGCGCCTTCACGGCGATAGTCCAGCAGGTACAGGTCCCATTGGCCGGGGCCCTGGCCGCGCGCGGTGGTGGCATAGGCGCCCCACAGGTGGGCACCGGCTTCGCCGCGGTCATCGAACGCACCCGGCCGGTTCTGCACCGGCCGCAACGCCATCAGCTCGAGCGCGCCGAGGCGGCCCTGCCAGCCTGCGCGCGCGCCATCGAAGGCCAGGCGGATGTTGGGGCCATCGCGGACCGACAACAGCCGCGAACTGCCATAGCCCGCTTCCTGCCGGCCCAGCTGCAGATGGAAGCTGCCGTGCTGCCAGCGCCAGTACGCCTGCTGCACATCCAGCGCGCTGCGGTCGGTCCTGCCCGGGCCGCCGGCCTTGCCGCGCTCGCCGTGCACGCCCAGCTGCAGTTTCGCCTGCCAGTCGTCCTCGGCATAGGTGGCCGAGCCCAGCGCGCGCAGCAGGCCATAGCCGTCCTCGCTGCCGCCGATGCCGAACCGGGTCGGGTCGTAGTACATGCCGCGCACGCGCAGCGCCCCCTCCCACTGCAGCTGGCCATCGCCCAACGCCGTGCAGTGCCCTGCGCTGCAGGCCTGCGCCAGCGTTGGCGCGGCCAGCAGCGCGAGCGTCAGAACGCGAAGCACGAACATCCCATCGCACCCCAGAAGGCACTCAGGTCGTCTGTCGGCGCGGCATGCCGTGCGGCATGGCCATGGGCACCGTGGGTGCTGCAGGCCACGCCATGGTGATGCCGGTGCGCCGCCGCCAGTCCGGTTGCGGCACCGCCGACGTGGTAGCCACCGAACCGGTTCACCGGCGACCAGTCCGGCATTGCCGGCGGCAGCTGCGGCGCCAGCCCGGCGTAGTCGCCGTCGGCATGCACAATGCGCCCCCCGACCACGGTCAGCACGCTGGTGATGTCGGCGATCTGCGCCTCGTCGACGCGGAAGAAGTCGGCCGAGAGCAGGATGAAGTCGGCCAGCTGGCCGGCCTTCAGCGTGCCCTTCACCGCTTCATCGCCGGAGAACCAGGCACTGCCCTGGGTCCACAGGCGCAGCGCCTGCTCACGCTCCAGCAGGTTCTCGTCGCCATACAGGGCCAGCCCGCCCACGGTGCGCCCGGTCACCAGCCACGACAGTGCCACCCAGGGGTTGTAGCTGGCGACGCGGGTGGCATCGGTGCCCGCCCCCACCGGCACGCCTTCGGCCAGCATGCGCTTGACCGGCGGGGTATGGCGCGCGGCCTGCACGCCATACCGTTCCACGAACGCTTCGCCCTGGTAGGCCATGCGGTGCTGTACCGCGATGCCGCCGCCCAGCGCGCGGATGCGTTCGATGTTGCGCGGGGTGATGGTCTCGGCGTGGTCGATGAACCAGTGCAGGCCATCGAACGGCACCTCACGGTTGACCTGCTCGTAGACATCGAGGATGCGGGTGATGCTCTCGTCGTAGGTGGCGTGGATGCGGAACGGCCAGCGCTTCTCCACCAGCAGCCTGACCACCTCGTGCAGTTCCGGTTCCAGTTCCGGTGGCAGTTCCGGGCGCGGCTCGTTGAACAGTTCGAAATCGGCGGCGGAGAACACCAGCATCTCGCCGGCACCATTGTGGCGCAGCAGGTCATCGCCCTGGCGTGGCTGCAGCATCTCGCTCCAGCCGCGGAAGTCGTTGACCTCGTTGCCCTTGTTCTGGGTGAACAGGTTGTAGGCGATGCGCACGGTCAACTGGTCGTCGCGGTGCAGCTGCTCGATGACCTGGTAGTCCTCGGGATAGTTCTGGAAGCCACCGCCGGCGTCGATCACCGAGGTGATGCCAAGCCGGTTCAGTTCGCGCATGAAATGCCGGGTGGAATTGGCCTGGTACTCGATCGGCAGCTTCGGTCCCTTGGCCAGGGTGGCATACAGGATCAGCGCATTGGGCTTGGCCAGCAGCAGGCCGGTGGGATTGCCCAGCGAATCGCGCACGATCTGGCCACCCGGCGGATCCGGGGTGTCCTTGCTGTAGCCGCAGGCCCGCAGCGCGGCACGGTTGAGCAGCGCGCGGTCGTACAGGTGCAGCAGGAACACGGGGGTGTCCGGCGCGATCTCGTTGAGCTCCTGCAGGGTCGGCAGGCGCTTTTCGTTGAACTGGGTGGCGGTGAAGCCACCGACCACCCGCACCCATTGCGGGGCCGGTGTACGGTCGACCTGGGCCTTGAGCATGTCCAGCGCATCGCCCAGCGAACGCAGGCCATCCCAGCGCAGCTCCAGGTTGTAGTTCAGGCCACCGCGGATCAGATGGGTGTGGCTGTCGTTGAGGCCCGGCAGCAGGCGCCGTCCCTGTGCATCGATGATCGTCGCTTCATTGCCCCAGCCGCGCATGATGTCCTGATCGCTGCCGACGGCGAGGATGCGGCCATCGCGCACGGCCAGTGCCTGTGCATGCGGCAGCTGCGGATCGAGGGTGGTGATGCGGGCATTGCGGATGACCAGCGTGTTCATGCGGCGCTCCTTGGGAGGGGATTCGAGTGCCGAGGCGGTGCCACCGGCCAGGCCGAGCGTCAGCGCAGCACCGGTCGCCAGCACGACATCACGGCGGCGCGGATCGAAGGGAGGGTTGCTCATGCGATGTCTCCAGAAGGCAGCAGGCTGTCCACCGCCCAGGTGCCGGGGCCGGCCAGGGCGACGGCCAGCAATGCCGCGGTCCACAGCAGCGGGTACTCGGCACCGCCACGCATCCAGAACCAGCCGCGTGGCAGCGCCAGCAGCGCGGTGAACCCAATGAAGGCCGCGGCTGCAAGCGCCGCGAACCGGGTCTGCCAACCCACCAGCACGGCCAGGCCGGACAGCACCTGCAGCAGTGCCAGCAGCAGTGGCAGCGGCGCGGCGGCGGGCAGGCCGAAACCGCGCAGCTCGGCGGCGAAGCCCGCCAGGCCGGGCCCGTTGAACCAGCCCAGCAGCTTGCCCAGCGCGTGCGGCAGCAGGAATCCCCCCGCCACCGCCCGCAGCATCAGCAGGGCCAGGTCAAGGCCATGGCCGTTGCTCATGCTCAGTGTCCGCCTTCCTGCGCACCGAACATGCTCTTGGCGTACTGGATGCCCACGCCGTAGCCGCCGGCGTGGTCCCGGGCGATGCCGGTGGTCAGCGCGTAGGTTTCGCCACGCGCCCAGTCGCGCTGCAGCTCCAGCAGATACTGCACGCTGGTGACCGGCACGGCGCCGGCCTGCACCATGCGGCTGATCGCACGCTCGTGGGCCTCATCGCTGACGTCGCCGCAGGCATCGGTGATCACATACACCTCGAACCCCTGCTCCAGCGCCGACAGCGTCGGGCCGACGATGCACACGCTGGTCCACAGCCCGGCCAGCACCAGTCGGCGCTTGCCGATGCGGTTGATCTCATCGATCACCTGCGGGTCCTCCCAGGTGTTCATCGAGGTGCGGTCGAACACCGGCTGGTCCGGGAAGATCGCCGGCAGCTCCGGGAACATCGGGCCGGAGAACGATTTCTCCGCCACGGTGGTCAGCAGCACCGGGACATTGAAGCCCTTGGCGGCCTTGCTGATCAGCGAAACGTTGTTGCGCAGCGCGGAGATGTCGATGGTATGGGTGGCAAAGGCCATCTGCGATTGGTAGTCGATCAGCACCAGGGCGTGATCGGTCGGCGACAGCAGCGCCTTGGCGGGAACAGCAGTAGCGGGGCTCATGGATGGACTCCGGTGGAGGAAACAGCAGGAGGAAGCGCGAGTGCGGCATCGCCGGCCAGGTACTGGCCAGGACTGCAGCCGGTCTCGGCACGGAAACTGCGCACGAAATGACTCTGGTCGAAGAAGCCCAGATGCTGGGCCAGGCAGGTCATCGACTGCGCGCTGCCGGGCAGCAGCTGCCGCGCCCGCTCGATGCGACGGCGGCGCACGTAGCGCAGCGGGCTGGCACCGGTACCGCTGCGGAACAGCCGCACCAGATGGAAACGGCTCACGCAGGCCACTTCGGCCAGTTCGGTGACCCGCAACGGCTGCGAAAGATGCGCATCGATATAGCGCAGGGCCCGCTGCAGGGCCGCCGACTGCCGGGGCGCCAGCGCGGGCATCGGCGGGACGGAAGAGGAAACGGTAGCCATGCGGGGGCGCCGTGACGGGGGTGGCCCATGGTGCGATGGCGCGCAGCCCGGCCCTACCCCCGACGGTCGCAGCGGCCACTCACCCGAACGGGGGAGGCCCGCGCCCCAGCAGGCGTCGTCCGAACAGGCGCGCATCCAGCGAATAGGCGCCCGGCCCGAGCAGCAGCAGCGCCAGCGGCAGCAGCGACCACGGCAGCGCCACCCCCTGCCCGTGCAGCGTGATCGCCGCCAGCGCCACCGCCAGCGGCGTGAACAGGCCCGACAGCAGCAGCCCCATCGCCAGCAGGCACACCAGCCCGCCCCTGCCGGCAGGCGTAGCCGGCACCCACAGCGCCGCCGCCACGCACAGCCGCAGCCACAGCAGTCCGAGGCCCGGACCGCGGTCGGGAAACATCACATACAAGCGCTGCATTGCCGGGCTCCCTGCTCCATGACCGCGTGATAGCCGACCGCAGCGCGGCCCGCCTACCCCGATCGGGTCACCCCGGCATGCCCCGCACCTGCCAGAATGACCGCCATGCGTGGCCGCCCCCTCCTCCCCCTGCGCTGCCTGCCGGCGCTGCTGGCGTGGCTGCTGTGGTTGATTGCCCTGCCCGTGTCCGCCACGCAGCACCCGGCGGTCAGCGACGGCCTGCCCGGCTACCAGCACACCGCGTGGCGGGTCGGCCAGGGCGCGCCCGGCGATATCTGGGACATCGCCCAGGATCGCCAGGGCATGTTGTGGCTGGCGACCGGCTCGGGCCTGTACCGCTTCGACGGGCGCCGCTTCGAACGACAGGACGCGCCCGCCGGCAACCATTTCCCGTCCACCAACATGGTCACCCTGGGGCTGGATGAGCGCGACGGTCGCGATGGCCTGTGGATCGGCTATTTCCAGGCCGGCATCAGCCAGTTCACGCCGGCGCGGCTGCGCAGTTTCGGGCGCCCGCAGGGCGTGCCGGTCGGCGTCGTGCCGCGCTTCGCACATGACCGCAGCGGCCGCCTGTGGGCCGCCGTCAACGGTGGCCTGCGCTGGTTCGACGGCCAGCACTGGCAGGCGCCGCCCGCCAGCGACGGGCTGCCGCAGCGGCGCGTGCAGTGGGTGCTGCAGGACAGCCATGGCACCTTCTGGGTGCTGGCCGACCTGCAGGTGTGGAAGCGGCCAGCGGGACAGACCCGATTCGAGAACACCGGCATCGCGGTTTCGCAGATGGCATCGCTGGTGGAGAGCCCCGCCGGCGAGATCTGGCTGGCCGACCGCGTGCGCGGAACCTCGCCACTGGCCAACGCGCGGGGCCTGCTGCCGGCCAGCGAGCGCGAAGCACGTCGGTTGCCGGAGCTGGTCGCCGCGCGCCTGCAGTTCACCGCCGACGGCGCACTGTGGGCCACGCTGAGCCCGCACGGCGGTGTTGCCCGGGTCACCTTCGATGGCACCCGGGCGGTGCGCATCGAGCGCTTCGATGCAGCGCAGGGACTGACCGCCACCTCGGCGGTCCCGGTCATTGCCGACCGCGAGGGCAATCTCTGGGTCGGCACCAATCTGGGCCTCAACCGCTTCCGCGCGCACAGCGTGCAGACCCTCGCGGTGGGGCCTACCGATCCGTACCGGACGCTGGTGCGCGGCAGCGATGGCCGGGTCTACGGCTACGGTGAAGACCTGCGCCTGTTCGATCTGCGCCGCAGCCTGCTGACCGGCACGGCCGCGCAGCTGCAGGCCGCCGCACGCGCGGCGCCGACCCCGGTCTGGCAGTTCGACTGGATCAACCTGGCCCGCACCACCGGCGGGCACACCACCCGCATTGCGCTGCCTGCCCCGTTCACCGGGCAGCCGCTGCACGCGCTGCTGTTTGCCGACGACGAGCAGGCCTGGGTCTGCGCCGGCGAGCGCGCCGTGCTGCAGTACACGCACAACCAGTGGCGGCGCGAAACCCGGCTTCCCGAACAGGCCTGCTCCTCGTTGGCACGCGCGGCCGATGGCAGCCTGCTGCTCGGCTATGCCGATGGCACGCTGCGCCGCCTGCACGACGGTGCCGTTGACCGCGTCGACGCCGCGCAGGGCCTGTCCGTGGGTCCGGTGACCGCACTGCTGCAGCATGACGACCTGCTGCTGGTGGCCGGCGAGGCCGGCCTGGCGGCGCGGGTGGGCAGCGGGCGCTTCACGGCGGTCCGCACCGACATGGCCGGTGTGCTGGAAGGCATCACCGGCATGGTCGCCGATGGCAAGGGGCAGCTCTGGCTCAATGGCAGCCGCGGTCTGGTCCGGCTGCAGGGCGCGGCGCTGCGCAGCGCGCTGCGCGAGGGGCATGCGGTCACTCCGCGCCTGTTCGATGCGGTCGACGGCATGCCCGGCATCGCCCTGCAGAGCGGGCCGATCGCAACGGCGGTGCTGGCCGCGGATGGCCTGCTGTGGCTGGCCACCAACCAGGGCCTGGCCTGGCTGGATACCACGCAGTCGCACGTGAACCCGATGGCACCGGGCGTGCGCATCGGCGATGTCCTGTATGGCAACACCCAGACGCCCCTGCTGGAAGGCCTGCGGCTGCCGGCCGGCACCACCCAGCTGCAGATCGACTACGTCGCGCTGTCGCTGGCGCGTCCCGAACGCAACCGCTACCGCTACCGGCTGTCCGGGGTCGATGACGGCTGGCAGGAGGTTGCCGGCAGCACGCGCGCGTACTACACCAACCTGGCGCCGGGCCATTACCGCTTCGAGGTCCAGGCTGCCAACGAAGACGGCATCTGGAGCCGCGCGCCGGCCAGCCGCAGCTTCCGCATCGCCCCGACCTTCCTGCAGAGCATCTGGTTCAAGCTGCTGTGCGTGCTGCTGGTGCTGGCCACGCTGGTGATGGCCGTACGCATCCGCAGCGGCCAGCTTGCTGCGTTGTTCCGCGCGCGCCTGCAGGAGCGCAACGGTGAACGCGAACGCATCGCCCGCGACCTGCACGACACCCTGTTGCAGGGCAGCCAGGGCCTGATCCTGCGCCTGCATGCGATCAGCCAGTCAGCGCAGACGCCCGAGCCGGTGCGTCACCAGCTGGAGGAGGCGATGCTGCTGGCCGAGCGCAACCTGGCCGAAGGCCGCGAACGGGTCAACGCGCTGCGTGATGGACCGTTCGCCGGTCGCGACCTCGCCTCGGCCCTGGCCGACGTGCACGCCGAGTACGCCGGCCAGGGCATCAACCCGCTGCGCCTGACCGTGGAAGGTGCGCCGCCGCCGCTGCAGCCGGAGGCCGCCGAAGAAGTGTTCCTGATCGGCCGCGAGGCGATCCGCAATGCGTTGCGGCACGCCCACGCCCGCGCCATCGAAGTGGAACTGTCGTATGGCCCGCGCTGCTTCCTGCTGCACGTGCGCGACGATGGCGTCGGCATTGCCGACGCAGACGCCGGCCGCGGCCACTGGGGCATGCAGGGCATGCGCGAACGCGCGCATCGGCTGGGCGCGCAGCTGCAGTTGTGGACCCGTCCCGGCCTGGGCACCGAAGTTGCACTGGCGGTTCCCGCGCGCCGCCTGTATCACCGCCGTCGCGGCCACTGGCGCTGGCCCTGGAGCAGACCCACCCATGACTGATTCCCCCGCCCGTATCGGCGTCCTGGTGGTCGACGACCATCCCCTGCTGCGCGACGGTCTGGCCGCCCTGCTCGGTGCCCATCCGGACCTGCAGCTGCTCGGCGAAGCCGCCGACGGCGAGGAGGCGCTGGCCTGTTACCCGCGGCTGCAGCCGGACGTGGTGTTGATGGACCTGCAGATGCCGCGCATGGACGGCGTGGAAGCCATCGTGCGGATCCGCGCCCTGGATCCGCGCGCCAGGATCATCGTGCTGACCACCTACCGTGGCGATGTGCGCGCGGTGCGTGCACTGCAGGCCGGCGCCAGTGCGTACCTGCTCAAGGACATGCTGCGCCACGAGCTGGTGGACACCATCCGCATGGTCGCCAGCGGTCGCCGCGCACCGATCCCCGCGGCGGTGGCCGCGGGCATCGCCGCACACGTGGTGGAAGACCGGCTGTCGCCGCGCGAGACCGAGGTGCTGCGCCACGTCGCCGGTGGCCTGTCGAACAAGCGCATCGGTGAACGCATGCAGATTTCCGAGCAGACGGTGAAGGCGCACATGAAGAGCCTGATGGACAAGCTGGGCGTGGGCGACCGCACGCATGCGGTCACCCAGGCGTTGCGGCGCGGCATCATCAGCCTGGACGACACCGGTCACGACTAGAGCGGCCCGGCAGGGCGCGCCGCCCTGCCGGACACCCCTCATCTCAAACGAAGCAGCAGGCTGCCGGCCGCACACCCCACCGCCAGCCAGGCCACGCCCTGCCACCCCCATTGCGCCAGCGCCAGGCTGCCCAGCGCACCACCGGCGGCCATGCCGATGAACATGCCGGTGAACAGCAGCGCGTTGAGCCGGCTGCGCGCCGGCGGCACCAGGCCATAGACCAGCGTCTGATGCGCCACCAGCGCCGACTGGAAACCAAAGTCGAACAGCAGCGCGCTCACCACCAGCAACGGCAACAGCGCGGCGGCCGGCAGCCAGGGCTCGGCCAGCAGCAGGCCGAAGCCGAGCAGCGCCACCACGATCGCCAGCCGCGCCACTGCATGGCTGCCCAGTCGATCGGCGAAGCGGCCAGCGAACGGCGCGGCCAGTGCACCGGCCGCACCCGCAACGCCGAACGCACCTGCCGCCGCACTGCCCAGTCCCAGCCGTGCATGCAGCATCAGCGCCAGGGTCGACCAGAACGCACTGAAGCCCACCGCCAGCAGCGACTGGCTGGCCACCGCGCGGCGCAGCTGCGGCTGCCCGCGCCACAGCGCCAGCAGCGATCCTAGCAGGGCGGGATAGCGCAGCGTGCTGGTCGGTGCGAACCGGGGCAATGCCCGTGCCATCACCGCGCCCATCACCGCCACCGACACCGCCGCCAGCATGAACTGGCTGCGCCAGCCCCAGGCCTCGGCAACCAGGCCGCTGACCACCCGCGACAACAGGATGCCCAGCAGCAGCCCGGTCATCACCCGGCCGACGATCTGCCCGCGCTGCGCATCCGGGGCCAGCACCGCGGCGGCGGGCACGATGTCCTGTGCCAGGGTCGCCATCAGCCCCACCAGCAGGCTGGCCAGCAGCAGGCCGGGAAGGTGCCCGACCGTTGCCGCGGCGCCCAGCGCCACCGCCAGCAGCGCCGATTTCCCCAGGATCAGGGCACGGCGATCGAAGCGGTCGCCCAACGGCGCCAGCAACAGGATGCCCAGCGCGTAGCCGAGCTGGGTCAGGGTCGGCACCAGCCCGGCGGCGCGCTCACCCGCGCCGAGATCGGCTGCGATCAGCCCCAGCATCGGTTGGCTGTAGTACAGCGAGGCCACCGAAAAGCCTGCACCGGCGGCCATGGCCAGCACCAGCGGGGTGGACGGTGCGGTGACCGGGACGGTGGCCGCGGACAGCAAGGGAGTCGACATGGGGGAATCCTGGAAGGAAGTGCGCGCATCCTCCCCTTATTCGCCGCGCGTCTGTAGTAGGCTGAACCACATACCCTTCATACTTAGAACGCATGAACGACTCCGCGGCCGGCGCCGATCGCCTGGATCTGCTGCGCACCTTCCTGCGCATCGTCGATGCCGGCAGCCTGTCGGCCGCCGCCGTGCAGCTGGGCACCACCCAGCCGACGGTCAGCCGGCGCCTGCAGGCGCTGGAGCGGCAGCTCGGACTGCGCCTGCTGCAGCGCTCCACCCATGGCCTGCAGCTGACCGAAGAGGGCCTGCGCTGCCAGCGCCACGCTCAACGGGTGGTGGACGAATGGGAATCGCTGCAGGCCGAACTGCACGGCGAACCGGAAACCCTGCGCGGGCGCCTGCGGGTGATGGTGCCGCATGCCTTCGGCCAGGCGCAGCTGCTGCCGACCATGCTCGGCTTCCTCGACCGGCATCCCCAGCTGAGCCTGGAATGGATCCTGGAGGACCGCCGGCCGGACTTCATTGCCGAAGGCATCGACTGCGCGGTGCGGGTGGGCCCGGTGGACGAGCCGCGCATGGTCGCACTGCCGTTGGCCGAGGTGCCGCGCATCGTGGTGGCGGCGCCGTCGCTGGTGCAGGCCAGCACGGTCAGCTCGCCGGAACAGGCGCAGTCACTGCCGTGGATCTCGCTGGTCACCTACTACCGCGAGCGCCTGCTGCTGCATGACGCGCAAGGGCGCGCGCATACGCTGTCGATCAGTCCGCGCCTGCTCAGCGACAACCTGTTCGTCGTGCAGCAGGCCGCGCGTGCCGGCTTGGGAGCGGCGGTGGTCTCGGCCTGGCTGGTCGCCGAGGACCTGGCACAAGGGCGGCTGGTGCAGCTGCTGCCGGACTGGCAGGCTCCACCCCTGCCGGTGCACGTGGTGTTTCCCGCCGCACGCCATCAGCCACCGCGGCTGCGCGCCTTCATCGACGCGATGAAGGCCGCGCTGCCGCAGCTGCATGGAATGCGGCCGGCGTCGCGTTGACACGCTGGTCGGATCCGCCCCCCTCCGATCGTCAGTTCGCCTTCGCCGCCTCGGCATCCCACGCGGCGACCTTGGCCCGGGTATCGGCCAGCATCCGGTCCAGCGCCGCACGGTCATGGACGGTGCCGCGCAGGATCACGCTGTCGATCTTCTCGGTGGCCGCGATGTCCTGCAGCGGATTGGCGGTCAGCAGTACCAGATCCGCAGCCTTGCCCTGTGCCACACCACCGTAGCGGTCCATCTGGCCAAACCAGGCCGGGCCGGACCGGGTTGCGGCCGACAGCGCCTGCGGTGCGCTCAGGCCTTCCTTCACGAACAGCTGCAGTTCCTGGTGCAGGGCGATGCCCGGGAAGTTGAACGAGTTGAGGAAGCCGGCATCGGTACCGGCAATGATCGTCACGCCTGCTTCCTGCAGCAGCGGCAGCACTGCGGCCACCTGGTGGTACTGCGCGTGGCGCGCTTGGATCTGTGCCGGCGTAGCCTTGGCCGCGCGGTCCACGCGCCACTGGTAGGTCGCGCGCAGGCCCGGGCCGATGTAGGCCAGGTACGGGTCGTCGGCGTGGTTGTCCTGGTCGAGGAAGTCGAGGATGCGGCCGCCGTTGAGGGTCGGCGTCACGAACACGCCACGCTTGGCGAAATCCCGGTAGGCGTGCATCGCGGTGTCGCGGTCGAAGCTGGCATCGAGGCGGCGGTTGGCTTCGGCGCGATCGATGCGGCCGGCGCCGAAATCGGCGGCGATCTGCGCCTCGTCCTTGCTGCCGGCCTTGAACGCATAGTCCAGGTGCTCGATCGAGGCCAGGCCGGCATCGACCGCCTGCTCCACCGTCAGTGCCATCGGGATGTGGCCCGAGGCCTTGAAGCCGGCCTTGCGCGCGGCACTGGCCGAGTACAGGAACAGCTCGGGCTTCAGCGTGCTGTCGGTGATCTTCACGAAATCGACCTTGTCGTGCTGCAGGCGCGCGATCGCGGCGTCCGCATCGGCCGTGCTGCCCACTTCGATCGTGCCCTTCCACACCGGCTTGATCCCTTCGATCTTGGCCCCCGAGGTCAGCAGGCGCGGCCCGAACAGGGTGCCGTTGGCGATCTCGCCGCGCCACTGCAGCACCTGCTGCGGCAGGTCACCCGAACAGTCACGCACGGTGGTGATGCCATGGGCGATGTACAGCGGCAGCAGCGCCTTGTTCTCTTCGATCAGCGCCGGGCCACCGCCGAAGTGCACGTGCATGTCCCACAGGCCCGGGATCAGGTACTTGCCCTTGGCGTCGATCTGGCGGGCCGCGCTCCACTGGCCGCGCAGCTGCGCGTCCGGGCCGACCGCGACGATGTCCTCGCCACGGATCACCACGCTCTGCCCGGCCTGGGTGCGGGCGTGTTCGACATCGACCACGGTGGCATTGCGGATCAGCAGGTCGGCGCGTTCGGCAGCCGAGACCGACAGCGGCGCGACCGCAAGGAGGATGGCAAGGGACAACGGACGGGAACGGAACATGGACAGCATCCTGGTGGGCACGACCCGCGTGCAGGGTGGAAGGGGACGGTCTTCAGCGTGCCGCGCCGTGCTGGCGCAGCAGGGTTTCAATCTCGGTATGGCCGCGCTGGCGCGCGTGGGCCAGCGGCGTCACGCCTTCGCCATCCGCCAGCTCCGGGTTGGCACCGGCATCCAGCAGCAGCTGCACGATCTGCACATGGCGCGGACCGCCATCGCCGAGCAGGATCGCTTCCAGCAACGCGGTCCAGTGCAGGCGGTTGACATGATCGACGGCCACGCCGGCGCGCAGCAGCGTGCGCACGGTGGCAACGTGGCCACGCTCGGCGGCCGGAATCAGCGCGGTCCCACCGTAGCGGTTGGTGCTGCGCAGGTCGGCACCGTGCGAGAGGGTCAGCGCCAGGATCTCATCCAGGCCGCGCGCCCCGGCGTACAGGTAGGCGCTGTCCTGCAACGCATCCTTGGCATTGACGTCGGCGCCAGCTTCGATCAGCTCGCGCGCGGCATCCACGTGGTTGCCGTGCGTGGCCAGCAGCAGCGCGGTACGCCCCTGGCCATCGCGCACCTCAGGATCGGCGCCCGCCGCCAGCGCCTGGCGGACTGCCCCGGCATCACCGCGGCTGGCGGCATCGCGCAGCTGGGCATCGGCCTCCACACCGGCGGTGGCGGTACAGGCCGGCAGCGCCATGGCCAGCAGGCACAGCAGCAGCACGCGGCCGGCGCTGGCACAGCGGAAACGGGAACGCGGTGGCTGCATCATGGTTCTCCTCCTGCGCGGTGGTGCCGGCCGTTGCCGGGCCCTGCCGTGCATGGTAGAAGTCGACCTTGGCATCCAGAAGTGAAATGTTCAAATGCAAGACAGTGCCAAATCGAATAGGACACTGTTCGAGCTGGACCTGCTGCGGGCGCTGGTAATGGTGGCCGACTGCGGCAGCTTCACCACGGCCGCCACGCGCCTGCATTCCACCCAGTCCACGGTCAGCCAGAAGGTGCGCCGGCTGGAGGAACTGGCCGGACATCGCCTGCTCGAGCGCGGTCATCGCGACGTGCACCCCACCGATGCCGGCCATACCCTGCTCGGCTATGCGCGGCGCATGCTCGACCTGAACGAGGAAATGGCGCAGGCGCTGGCCGGCGCCACCGTAGAAACCGCAGTGCGCATCGGCGTGCCGGAAGATTTCGTCAACGCGCAGACCACGCGCATGCTGGCCGCCTTCAGCCGCCGCCACCCGCAGGTGAAGCTGGAAATCAGCAGCGGCCTCAGCCGTGACCTGGCCCACGGCTTCGACCATGGCGAGCTGGACCTGGTGCTGGTCAAGCAGCGACGCAACACCCGGCAGGCCGTGCATTGCCGGCGCGAGCCGATGCACTGGATCGACAGCCTGCGCAGCAGCTGCCTGATGCACGAGCCGTTGCCGCTGGTGACCTTCCCGCCCCGCGGGCTGTACCGCGACGAGATGATCCACGCCGTGGAGGCACTGGGCCTGCGCTGGCGCATCGCCTTCACCAGTTCCTCGCTGAGCGGCATCCAGGGGGCGGTGGCCGATGGCATCGGCATCAGCCTGCTGCCGCGCCGCGCGGTCACCCGCGACCATCGCATCATCGATGGCGAGCGCGAACTGCCGGTGATCGACACCTACGAAATCGGCCTGCTGCATCGCGCCGATGCCGATGATGCGGTGCGTGCGCTGGCCAGTGAACTGTGGCGGCAGGTGCAACGCGAGCCGGAGTGAGGACGGCCGGTTCCGGTCTCGGGCGGAACCGCTGCCGGGCAGGGCCCGGCACAACAAGAGGGGGCCGCGTAGCGGTTCAGCCACGCACGGCGTGGATCTACAGCCAGCGGCCGTCGACCACCACCCGTCGTTCCACCGGCACGGCGGCCACCGCCGCCGGGCCATGGTCGGCACGCACCGCCACGAAGGTGGCCGGATGTTCTTCGGCAAGGCCGTACTGTGGCAGCCCGATCACCTGTGCGGCATGGGTGGTCACCATGTCCAGCGCCAGCATCAGGTCGGCATCGGTGTAGAAGCCGGACCGGTAGCCGAGCAGCATCGCCCGCTGCAGCAGGTCGCCATTGCCATACGGCCACCAGCAGTCACGGATGTTGTCGTTGCCGGCGAAGACGCGCACGCCGGCGTCATGCAGCGGCCGCAGCGGCGGGAACGGATGGTCGCCCGGTGCATTGCTCATGATCGCCACGCCGGCCGTGGCCAGCGCCTCGCCGACCTGCAGCGCACGCGCCAGTGGCACCTCCCCCAGCGCATAGGCATGGCTGACCGCCACCCGCCCCTGCAGGCCGGCGGCGCGGGTCCGCGCGGCGATGCGCAGCAGCTGGGCCAGGCCGGTTTCGCCGGGCTCGTGCAGGTGGATGTCCAGCTGCACGCCATGGCGCTCCGCCAGCCCGAACAGCAGCGCCAGCTGGCCTTCGGCATCACCATCGAGCGTGGTCGGGTCGATGCCGCCCAGCACGTCCACGCCCGCGGCAAGGGCCTGCTCCAGCACCGCAGCGGTGCCGGGACAGGACATCACCCCGGCCTGCGGGAACGCCACCAGCTGGATACGCATGATGTCGGCACAGCGCAGCGCGGCCTCGCGCACTGCCTGCAGGTGGCGCAGGCCGGTGCTGCCATCGATATCGACATGACAGCGCATTGCCACCGTGCCGAAGCCGCTGCACTGGCGGATCAGCGCCTCGGCCCGGTCGACCATCGGTGCCGCAGCCGCCACTGCCGCTTTCTCCACCGCCAGCCGCTCACGCAGGCTGTTCACCGGCTGATGCGGGTGCCAGCGGTCGCCGACGAAGCTCTTGTCCAGGTGGATGTGGCCGTCGACCAGCCCGGGCAGCAGCGCGAAGCCCTTCAGATCGACGCATTCCGCCCCGTCGGCGGGCCTGGCATCGCCATTGAGCCCGCTGATGCGGCCATCACGGATATGGAAATGCAGCGGTGCGCCGTTGCGGTCAACGCCGCCGTGGATGAACTGCAGGGTCATCGGGAACTCGCGGAAAGGCAGAACAGGCACCATCGTGCGCCCCGATACAGCCATCGGCCAACGAAATATCTGCATGGCAGACATTCACCTGGACGATGAATGGCCCTGCGACAGCCGGTCGCAGCGACACCGTGCACACCGCTGAACGGGTACCATAGACCCCTGTTTCCGTTGTGATGCCGCATGGGCCCGTCCGACCGCCACGATCGTCTCCGCCGCTGGCAGGCCGCATCGCTGCTGGCCGCCGCTCCGATCGCCAGCCTGTCCGCCACCGATGCCGCAGCCACCGCGCCGTTGCAGGCGCCGCCGGGCCAGCAGCGGATCGCCCCCGGCGCCCTGGTCGAGCGCCTGCACCAGCGCGTGCTGTCCGGGCAGAGCGCCACCGCCACCCTGGAACACTGGTGCGCCGAACATGGCCTGGCCGCCCAGGCCCGGGTCCGCGCCGTGCGCGTGCACGGCCAGGACAAGCCGGCGCCCACCGACGTGCTGCAGGCGCTGGGCGCAAAGCCCGGCACCGGCCTGCGCTATCGCCGGGTGCAGCTGGTCTGCGGTAGCCGTGTGCTGTCCGAAGCCGACAACTGGTACCTGCCCGCTCACCTCAGCCCGGCCATGAACCAGGTGCTGGACAGCACTGATGAGCCGTTCGGACGCGTGGTCGGCCCGCTCGGCTTCCAGCGCCAGACCCTGGCCGACCAGACCTTCTGGCCACCGCGCGGCGAAGGCGACCACGGCGTGATCCTGGAGGTGCGCGCGCTGCTGCGCGACCGACAGCAGCAGCCTTTCAGCTACGTCATCGAGTCGTACCTGCAGCAGGCGCTTCCGTAACGCGCTGTGGCGCCGGGCATCTGCCGGCTATGGGCCCGCGATGGCGTTGGCTGCGGGATCCACCGAGAACACGAAGCGCCCACCACGCTGGTCCCTGCCCCACGTCATCGGCGCAGTGGCCAGGCTGTAGACCGGGGCCGCCTTGTCCAAGCCGATCGCCTCGGACCAGGCACTGAACTCCTCATCGGTGCGGCTGCGGATCTCGCCGACACACAGGCTGTAACCGCAGGCAAAGGACACCAGCGTGCCATCCTGGCCCATGAGCCGGCTCGCGGCCGTCCTGTAGAGACGGGTCAGGTCCTGCACCTCAGGCTGGCCGGCGGCATCCTGCTCGAACTGGCTGATTGCCAGTGCAAAGGCCTTGTCCGAGCCGAGGATCGCCTCGCTCTTTTCCATCGACAGTGCGCCCTCGGCCAGCAGCATGCGTTCCCCCTCAAGGAAGTGGCCCTGCGGATTCGCAGTCACGCGTGCAGCCGTCGCCGCGCTCGATGCGGCTGTCTCGCGCGTTGATCCAACCTCAGCTGGCGGACCGGAATCGGACTGCACCGACGCGGCGTTGGCCGCCTCGGCAGCATCGTCTACGTTGTCCGCCTGCCTGCCACTGCAAGCCGCAATGGCCACCACTGCCATCAGACCCCACACCCTGGCTTCCATGCGCATCGTCCTCCATGTTTCGCCACAGCATGCCACGCGTGCAGCGGCAACACGGGTGCACTGCACAAAGAAAAGCCCGGCAATGCCGGGCCTTTCGTTCATCTGCCGGATCAACGGAACCGGTAATCCAGCTGCAGCCAGTACTGGCGGCCATACGGGTCGTAGTTGCCGACCGGATAGAACGGCCAGCCGCCCCCGTTCCGGTCCGCCGGCGGTCGGCTGTCACGCAGGTTGTTGACGATCACGCCCACCGACAGGTTCTCGCCGAACTGGCGGAACACGCTGGCGTTGTAGGTCATGTACGGCGCGATGCGGCCACTGCCATCACTCTTGGGCAAGGAGCCGAAGCGATTGCCGTACAGCGTGGTGGTCCAGTCGCCCTGGTTCCAGGTGATGCTGCCGTTGGCCTTGCTGCGCCACTGGTAGTCATCCAGCGAGTTGCGGATGTCACGCTCCGCATCATCGGAGAATTGCCGGTAGGTGTGCTCCAGCACCACGGTATAGGCCAGGCGCGTGGTGAAGCGGCCGTAGCGACCGGCATCAAAACGCCAGTTGCCCTTCAGGTCCAGCCCGCGCACCGATTCGGACGCCGCATTGATCGGGTTGATCAGCACCCGGGTCACCTGGTCCGGCTGCACGGTGGCGTTGGACGGATTGCGGATCACCCGTGACAGCGCGTCCTGGCACAGCGGCGAACCGATGTCGCGCGCTTCGCCGCCCAGCGTACGGCCCAGCCGGCAATCGGCTTCGTCGCGCAGGATGCGGCTGGTGTCGAGGCTGGTCACCTCGTTGTCGATGCGGATGTCGTAGTAGTCGGCACTGAAATCCAGCCCGGACAGCGGCGACCAGACCACGCCGAACCCATAGGACTTCGCGGTTTCCGGCTGCAGCTGCGCGTTGGCGCGGTTGCTGTAGTCGATCGACAGGCCGTTGTAGTCGCAGTTGTCATAGGACTGGCCGGCGGTACGGCAGCGCCAGTAGTCGGTCATGCCCGGGTTGTAGCCGCGGGTCTCGGTGGCGAACACATAGTTCATGTCCGGCGCGCGGAAGCTGGTTGCGGCCGAACCCCGGATCAACAGGCTCTCGATCGGGCGGAACTCCACGCCGACGCTCCAGGTCGCCTTGCCGATGTGCTCGCCGCCGGCCCGGTACTGGTCATAGCGACCGGCCAGCGTGGTGGTCAGCGACCGCAGCAGCGGCAACTGCAGCTCCACGCCGGCGGCGTAACGATCACGCTCGCCGCCGGCACCGATGCCGGCACTGGTGTTCCAGAACTCGCCGGTGCCCAGGCGTGGATCCGGGCGGTTGCGGTAGCCCTGGCTGCCGGCCTCGACCACTGCTGCCAGTGCGGCGTCGCCGCCGGGCAGCGCGAACAGGCGACCGTTGACGCTGGCACTGAAGGTCTGCAGCCAGGCCGCATTGCGGCTCTCCTGGTAGCCGGACAGGCCGGCGTACTCGTCCGGCGTCAGCGGCCGGAACAGGCGCGCCGGATCCGGGGCGTAGACCTCCACGCCATTGCGCACGCCCAGCTGTGGACCGAGCAGGTAGTCGTTGATGCCGGCCAGCAGCACCGGGCGGCGGGTGCGGTTCTCGTAGCGCGAACGGCTGTAGACGGCTTCATAGTCCCAGCCGCTGTCGCCGATCTGGCCACGTGCACCGAGATTGAACGACCACGAGTTCTCGAGGAAGCGGTTTGCATTGCGCGGCAGGCCACCGACTTCCTCCGGTGCGAAGCGGCGGTACCAGCTCTCCAGGTTGCCGCTGGTCTGGTTGTAGAAGTAGTTGCGCGACGAGGTCCACGACGGGGCGCGGGTATTGTTGTGGATCTTCGCACTGCCCACCGCCAGATCAGCGAACAGGTCGGTGCTCTCGTTGACGTGGAAGGTCAACAGTCCATAGCCATTGAGGTTGCGCTTCTCGGTCTGCACGGTCCAATAGCTGGCGGCCGCTTCATTGCTGCCGCAGTACCAGCCCTGGCGTGGGTTGTTGGCCCGGAACACGCTGCCGCCATAGATGGCCGAGGCAGCGCCGCAGCCATTGACGCCCGGGTCGATGTTGCGCCCGGTGGCGGCATTGCGGCGATAGGCGATCGCGGTAGCCTGCGGCGCTTTGCCGGTGGGGTCATCGTCCAGCGAGTCCATGAAGTCGCGCTGATGCGCATGGATCGCCTTGCGCACGTCGAATTCGAAGCCGAACAGGCCGTCCCAGCGGTCGCCGGAGCTGCCGCCAACCACCTGCACGCGCTGGTTGTCACCGCCTCCCTGCCCGGTACCACCGGCGCGCACGTTGACGTCCACGCCGTCGAAGCGGTCCTTGAGGATGATGTTGACCACGCCGGCGATGGCATCGGAGCCATACACCGCCGACGCACCTGCGGCCAGTACTTCGATGCGCTCGATCAGCGCGCTGGGGATGTTGGCCAGGTTGACCACGTTCACTGAACCTTCGTAGGCCAGCGGGTAGTCGGACTGGCGCCGGCCGTTGACCAGCACCAGCGTGCGGTTCGGGCCCAGGCCCCGCAGATTGATCGTGTTGGCGGCCGGAGTGAAGGTATTGCCGAAGTCTTCGCCCTGTACGTTGCCGGTGTTCTCGGTGAGCGCGCTGAGCGCGTCGAAGGCATTGCGGTAGCCCTGCGCGTCGATCTGCTCGCGGCTGATCACCGTGACCGGCGACGGACCTTCAACGCTGGCGCGCGGAATGCGCGAACCGGTGACCTTGACTTCCTGCAGTGTGGTGGGCGCGCTTTCCTGCGCGAAGGCCGGCAACGGGGCCAGCATCAGGGACGACACGGCAAGCACCAGCAGACGCGGGCGCAGCGCCGGGGAAGTGGCAGACATGGGCTTCCTGGGGATGGGGACGGAGGTATCGGGACGCAGGCGACGAGCGCACATAACGATCCCGTAACGAAAGTGTCCTGAACCGATGGTTGCAGTGGAAATGACCAGGCCTGATGGCCTTATGCCTGAACCGACTCAGGCATGCGCGATCGGCTGCGCGCTCCTTTGCAACTTTTTGCATTGTTCGGCATCGGCGGGGTGCGCCATCGTCCCCCACCATGAATCAGTACTCTCCTGCGTTCCTACCTCCGATGCGGCCGGTTCTGCGCCGCCACCTCCTGCATCTGCAGCATGGACCTGTGGTGCTGCGCGCACTGCAGCGCTCGGATCTGCCCAGCTGGCGCCGCCACTACCGCGGCATCGAACATGCCTGCAGCGTTCCCCCCCATCACGATGCCGAAGCCCGTTTCCTCTGTGGCGTACAGCGCTCACAGCTTCAGCACGACAACGACCAGCTGCTGCTGGGCGCCTTCGACGCCGAGGGTGAACTGCTGGACCAGATGAACCTGCACCTGCGCTGCGCGCACACCCGCAGCGTCGAACTGCGCTGGCTGCGTGCCGACGGCTGCCCGCAGCAGCGGCAGCTGCACCGCTCGCTGCAGGCGCTGTGTGCGTTCCTGTTCGAACAGGTGGGCATCCGCCGGCTGTTCGTGCTGCTGGCGCCGGACGCGGACGCCCAACTGGTCGCCGCATTGCAGGGCCTCTGCTTCGAGCGTGAGGGCCTGCTGCGCGACCAGTACCTGGGTGCCGACGGCTGGCAGGACCGCCAGCTGTATGCGCTGACCGCGCCACGCTGGCAGCAGCGGCCCCCGGCAAGCTAGCGCACGCGCTCCAGCGTGGCGTCGGCGCCGGTCAGCACCGCACAGGCGTGGTCCTGCAGTTCCTCGGCGCTGGCGTCGTTGCCGGTTGCCGGGTCCAGCTGCGTGGCCAGCAGGATGAAACCCGGGCCGCCGTGCACGTCCTCGCGTCCGGCCACCAGCAGGCTCCAATCACCCACGCGGTCCACCCCGCTGAGGTCGTAGGCCAGCAGGTTCAAGGGATTGGCGCGCAGCTCCGCCCCGGGCAGCAGCCGTGCCTGGTAGCGATGGCCGCGCAGCAGCACCGGCAGCGGAGCCCATGCCGTGCCCAGCGCGGCGGCATGGGCATCCAGTGCCTGCATGACGTCCGCGCGCAGGCAATCCACATGGATGTGCAGCTGGTGCTGCGAACGGCCGTGTGGTGAGTTCAGGGCCAGGCTGGCCACGCTGCGCGGCAGCGGCTGCCGCAGCGCCCGCTCGGTGCGGCTGCGCGCCTGCCAGGCCGCCGCGAAATAGTTGGGTGCGCCACTGCGGTACAACGTGGGGCTTTCGATGCCGCTGACCTTGTCCAGCGGCATCAGCAGGAACTGGTAGTCCCCGTGCGCATCCTTGACCAGCACGTCGCGCCGGTCCGCAGCGGTCTCCACCTGCAGGCACGCCCCGTGCGGGGCCGGATCACCGCGGCAGTCACGCTGGATCAGGCGCCACAGCGCGTCGGAGTGCGCCGGAGCCGGTGCGGGCGGGGCCGTGGCACAACCGGCCAGCACCCACAGGGACAACAACAGCGGAAAGCGCAGGGACACGGTGACAGCTCGCGGAATCAGGCGCGACAGGCAGCGCCGCGCGCACATTCTATCCAGTCCGGCAGGGCGATCAGTAGGTGCCGAAAGGCACTTCAACCACCACCGGGGGCGCCGGCGCTGCCGGTTGCAGGGTGTAGCGGTCCAGCGCGCCGTCATCGTCGGCCAGCGGCTGGCGATGGAACTGCAGGCGATAGTGCGCCTCGCCCAGGCGTACCCCGGCCCCCTCGGCATCCAGCGCCGCAGCCTCCGGCAACAGCAGCCCGCCCAGATCGCTGTAGGCACCGGCTACGTCGGCGAAGACATAGTCGGCCAGTTCGTCCACCCGCTGCATGGCATATACGTGCGGCAGGTACGGACGTGCCGGGCTGCGGCCGTTGCTCAGGTCGGTCACCCCGGCCTGCGGCAGATGGTACTGCTCGCGCAGCACCGCCACGCCCAGCGATTCGCTGGCCACCTGCAGGCAGCACACCGCGCGCTTGCCCTCCCGATCGAGGATCACGAAGCGATCGCCGCGGGTGGCGGCCTGCGGCAGCATGGCGAAGGCCAGATCCCGCTGTGCCGGCTGGTAACCGGCTTCGGTCTGCAGGTTGCGCCAGGCGCCGAACACCGGCGTGTCGCTGGCGGCGTCCGCAGCAGGGTCGGCGGCAAGCGCCGGCACGATCATGCCGAACAGCCACACCACTGCCAACGCGCGCTTCGGAATGTGTCCACCGTGGAGCCTGCCTGCCGTCATACCGGAACCAACACCTGCACCGGAAGGGCCCGGCGTGCCCGCCGGCACGGTGCCGGCAACGCCGGCCACTATGCAGTGCCGCCGCCGTCCCGGCAATGACCACAACGCTGCCGGATCCGGCGTGGTCAGTGCTATCGTGCCGCCATTCCCCTGCGCAGGAGCGCCCGCATGACCATCCGCCTGACCCTGTTGCTGCCCGTCTCGGCCCTGTTGCTGTCGGCCTGCGTCAGCACGCCCGGCCCGGAGGTCAAGGGCAGCGGAACCTGCGACGCCAGCCAGCTCGGCTGGGCGATCGGCCAGCCCGCCAACGAAGCCAACATCCGCCGCCTGTCGCGCGAAAGCGGTGCCGGCCTGGTCAACCCGATCGGCCCCAACACCATCACCACCAAGGACATCCGCCCGGACCGCCTGCGCGTGTTCGTGGACAAGGACAACGTCATCACCGCCACCCGCTGCGAGTAAGCGCCGGCGGGCTGTTGTAGCGTCGAGCCCTGCTCGACTGGTTCGCGCGCGCCATCCGAAGACCCGTCGAGCATGGCTCGACGCTACATTTCAGGGTTCGGTATACCCCGCACAATCGGGCAGCGCCTGATCCGGATGGAACATTCCCTTCGCGAAGCGGAACCGCCGCGTGTAGGTGCACGCCGGGTCCTGCTCGGTGCGCAGGTCCTTCTTCTTCAGCGGCCCTTTGGCCAGCGAATCCTCGAAGCGCGAGACACCGGCCGGAAACCGTGTCGCCACGGTCTGGTAGCGCAGCACCGGCATGCCCTCGGCCACCGTATCCAGCGCCAGCTTCGCCGAGAAGCCGTATTGGTCGTGGCAGGCACCGGCGCGCTGCTTGATGTCCTGCTCGCTGAAACAGGCGCGGATCATCGCACTGCCCAGCCACGGCACGGTCAGCACGTCGTCGTCCACCTGGATGTCGTCCTGCAGGTGGCGCACGCGTGCCAGCTGCAACGTGGACGCATCGGCACCGCCGCCGGAGTACATGCTGCTGAACGAGACGATGCCTCCCACCAGGACATTCTGGCGGGCCCGCTGCTGCGGGTCGGTCACCGTTTCATCGCTGCCCACGCCAGGGGCCAGGCGCACGATCCACGGCCACAGCTTCAGATCGCTCTCCTGCGGCACGTCGATGCTGACGTGGTAGCTGTGCGGCCTGCCCTGCCCCGGCACCTTCTCAAGCACTTCCAGCACAGTCGGCCGGTCACCCTCCTCGGCGACCGGCTGCACGCGCACGCACCAGTTGCCGTCCCGGGTGCAGTCATACAGCCCCATCGGCCCCGTCTCATCGGCGACAAGCAGCTGCCCCAGCGGCTCCATCACGTTGCCGGCGGCATCGCGCTGCTGCGGCAGGATCGAGGCCTGGGCCAAGGCCAGCGCCGGGACAGCCAACAAGACAACGCACAGGGTGGCACGGGCGGCAGCGGTGGGCATCGATGGCTCCTGCGGTTGGGCTTCCGATGGTAACCGTTGCCGGGCAGAGTCGAGCCATGCCCGACTTCGCCTTTGTAGAGTCGAGCCATGCTCGACTGCTGTCTGCCGGGCACAGGCGCGGCTCTACAGCAAAGCCACGTTGTGCCCGTCAATGCCCACTACAGTCGCAGCCACCCCACCCTTTCGCCTTCGAGGTCTGACCGATACCGGGGTTGAAGGTGTTGCTAGGGTCCAGCTGCCTGTAGAACCCGGCCAGCGCCGGCTTGGCCGGGTACAGGTGGCCGACGTTGTGCTCGGCCGGGTACTCCGCACCGCGCTGGTCCAGCAATGCCCACATCGCATGCTCGATCGCCATCGGGTCTTCACCCTTGCGTGCGATGTAGTCCTGGTGGAACACATGACAGAGGAAGTGGCCGTAGTACAGCTTGTGCAGCAGACGGTTGTCGATATCGGCGGGCAGCTGCTCGAACCAGTCAGCGTCATCCCGGCGCAGCGCGATGTCCAGGGCCACGATGTCCTGCACCTGGTCGCGATGCACCTCGCGGTAGCGCACTGCGGCACCGGCCACCGCGAAGCGATGCAGGAAGGCCTTGCGCCCTTCCTCCGCCGTGCAATGGAAATAGGCGCCCTCGTGCGCGGCGAAGAAGCCGCGCAGCCAGGCCTCGGTCTCTGCTGCGTCCTGCGCGGACACCTTCAGCAGCAGATGATGCTCATAGCGCTGGCGGAACTCGCCCATGCGCGGCGGCAGGTGCGACGGCAGCAGGGCGGTCAGCACCTGCATCACCCGGTCGGTCACCCCACGCAGGCCCAGCCGTTCGAACCAGCCATCGACGCGGCTCTTCAATGCGAATGCGGCCGGCACGCGGGCGGTGCCGAGGCGGTCGATCAGCAGGAAGCTGTCCTTGCCGTAGCGTTCGCCGATGTCATAGGCATCGCGGTGAATGTATTCGCCCGCGATCGGCAGGCGCTCGAAACCGGTCAGCAGCTGGCGCCGGATCGCGGTGAGGCTGTCGGTGCGGTTGCTGCCGATATAGAAGACCTCGGCGGCCTCCTTCTGGAAGGTGTCCAGGCGCACTGCGAACACTGCCAGCTTGCCGGCCGACCCGGCGGCCTCGAAGTGGCGGCTGGGATCGGCATTGAAGCGCGCCGGGGTATCGGCATCGATCCGGCGCACTTCGTCGGCGTAGCGTGGATCGGACGCAGCGCGGCCATCGCCATCGCCCACGTCGGCGGCCGTGTAGTCACCGGCCTGCAGGCGCTGCAGGATCTGCTCGGGCGTATCGCCCAGCGCGATGCCCAGATGGTTGACCAGCTGCAACCGGCCCTGCGCGTCGACCTGCGCGTACAGCGCCAGCTCGGTGTAGGCCGGGCCACGGCGCACCAGCGCGCCGCCGGAGTTGTTGCAGATGCCGCCGAGCACCGAGGCACCGATGCAGGACGAGCCGATCACCGAATGCGGTTCGCGGCCCAGCGGTGCCAGCGTCTGCTCCAGGCGGTCCAGCGTCGCACCGGGAAGGCACAGCACCTGGCGGCCCTCGTTCAACAGCTGGATGCCGGTCAGGCGCAGCGTGCTGACCAGCACGATCGGACGGCCGTAGTCGTTGCCATCCGGGGTGGAACCGCCGGTCAGTCCGGTGTTGGCCGCCTGCAGGATGATCGCTGCCCCGCCCTGTACCGCTGCCTGCAGCACGCGCCACAGTTCCAGCAGCGTGCCCGGGCGCACCACGGCCAGCACCGGACCATCGCCGAAGCGGTAGCCGCGGCGGAAGCGGCGGGTGGCCTTGTCGCCGGTCAGTACGTGGCGGCGGCCGACCGCATCGCGCAGCTGCTCCAGCACGGCATCGTGGGTGCTCATGGCAGGCTGACCAGCGAATCGCGGCCGATATCGGCGATGCGACGCGCGCCGGTCAGCGTCATCGCCACCCGCATTTCCTTGGCGATCAGGTCCAGCAGGTTGGCCACGCCGGCCTCGCCCTGCGCGGCCAGCGCGTAGACGAAGGCACGGCCCAGCAGCACGGTGTCGGCACCCAGCGCGAGCATGCGCACCACGTCCAGGCCGGTACGGATGCCCGAATCGGCGAGGATCTTCAGGTCCCCCTGCACCGCATCGGCAATGGCCGGCAGTGCACGGGCGGTGGACAGCACGCCATCGAGCTGGCGACCGCCGTGGTTGGAGACCACGATGCCATCGGCGCCGAACGCTACCGCATCGCGTGCGTCCTCCGGGTCGAGGATGCCCTTGATCAGCATCGGGCCCTTCCAGAATTCGCGGATCCATTCCAGGTCCTTCCACGAAATGGAGGGATCGAAATTGCTGCCCAGCCAGCCGATGTAATCCTCCAGCCCGGTCGGGTTGCCACGGTAGGTGGAGATGTTGCCCAGATCGTGCGGGCGGCCGAACAGGCCCACGTCCCACGCCCAGCGCGGATGGGTGATGGCCTGGCCGATGCGGCGCAGCGGGGCGTTCGGGCCGCTCATGCCGGAATGCGCATCACGGTAGCGTGCGCCCGGCACCGGCATGTCCACGGTGAATACCAGCGTGGTCACACCGGCGGCCTGCGCGCGCTCCAGCGCGTTGCGCATGAAGCCACGGTCGCGCAGCACGTACAGCTGGAACCACATCGGCCGCTGGATCGCCGGCGCCACTTCCTCGATCGGGCAGACCGATACGGTGGACAGGGTGAACGGGATGCCACGGCTGTCGGCCGCACGCGCCGCCTGTACCTCGCCGCGGCGGGCATACATGCCGGTCAGCCCGACCGGGGCCAGCGCCACCGGCATCGCCAGTGTCTCGCCGAACAGCTCGGTTTCCAGGCTCAGGTCGGACATGTTGCGCAGGATGCGCTGGCGCAGCGCGATGTCGGACAGGTCGGAAACGTTGCGCTTCAGCGTGTGCTCGGCATACGCGCCGCCATCGATGTAGTGGAACAGGAACGGCGGCAGCCGGCGTTCGGCTGCAGCACGGTAATCGGTGGAGGCGGAGATGATCATGGGGTCAACCGTGGGGGGAAGGCAGACGCGAGGCCCGCGCACGCCGGGCTTCGTTGTCATCGAGGGTGCGCAGCGTGGTGTGCACGAACTCGAGGTGGGCATGCGCGGCGGCGCGCGCGCGTTCGGGGTCGCCGGCCAGCACCGCATCCATCATCTCGCGGTGCTGGTCGGACAGCGGCGAGAAGGTCCGCGCCGAGGTGTAGAGCTTTTCGCGGCTCTGCGAGATGTTGGTCTGCAGCAGCTCGAACAGGCCGCGCATCACCTGCAGCAGCACCAGGTTGTGCGAGGCTTCGGCGATGGACAGGTGGAACGCCGCGTCGGCCTCGGCCTCACCGGTCGGATCGTCCTTGCCGTGCGCGTCCATCATGGTCTGGAAGGCCTGCGCGATGCGCGTGCGGTCCTCGTCGGTGGCACGCAGCGCCGCGTGCCAGGCGGTGGCGCCTTCCAGCGCATGGCGGATCTCCAGCACGTCGAAGCGGTACTCCGGATCGCCCTGGAACAGCGGCAGGTACGGGGCCAGCGGCTCCTCCAGTGCCTGCCGCGCGCGTGCGGCCGGTTCGGCGACATAGGTGCCGCCGCCGACCCGTGCAATCAGCAGGCCCTGGCTGGCCAGCTGCGCGATGGCCTCGCGCAGCGCGGTGCGCGAAACCCCCAGCTGCACCGCCAGCGTGCGCTCGGCCGGCAGCCGGTCACCCGGCTGCAGCCGCTGCTCCTGCACCAGCGCGCGCAGCTGCACGGCGACCTTGTCGGAAATACGTTGCATGCTCATGGGGCCATTGTGGCCTGAAGCACGCAGCGGTGGTGCAGCCAGCGCAGCATGGCTCAGGGAATCATCCAGGTCAGCCAGTAGGCCTGCGCCAGGGTGATCAGGCCGACCATCGTGGTGAAGATCAGGCTGTGCTTGACCGTGAAGCGGAACAGGTCCGATTCCTTGCCGGCCAGGCCGACCGCGGCGCAGGCAATGGCGATCGACTGCGGTGAGATCATCTTGCCGGTGACACCGCCGGTGGTGTTGGCCGCCACCAGCAGCACGTCGGACACGCCGATCTGCTGCGCGGTGGTGGCCTGCAGCGCCGAGAACAGCGCATTGGACGAGGTATCCGAACCGGTCAGGAACACGCCCAGCCAGCCCAGGAACGGCGAGAAGAACGGGAACGCGTCGCCGGTGTGCGCCAGTGCGAGCGCCAGCGTGGCCGACAGACCGGAATAGTTGGCGATGAAGGCAAAGGCCAGCACCATGCCGATCGAGTAGATCGGCGTGCGCAGTTCGCGCACGGTTTCGCCGAAGGTCTGCACGGCGGCCTTGGCCGGCATGCGCAGGGCGATGATGGCGATCAGCGCAGCGAGGATGATCGAGGTGCCGGTGGCCGAGAACCAGTCGAACTTGTACACCGCTTCATAACTCAACGGCGCCGGCACGATCGGCGGCATCTTCTGCACCATCTGGTCCAGCCCGGGCACCGGAATTTTCAGTACCCAGCCTTGCAGCGGGCCGCCCGCCGCGAACAGCGACTTGAACGGCGTGATGCTCCACAGCGTGACCATCGCGGTGAGGATCAGGAACGGCGACCACGCCTTGGCGATCTGGCCGACGCTGTAGCGCGGGGCCTCCAGTGCCTGTGCGGCCGCCTCGGCGCTGGTCTCGGTATCGAAGCGGAAGATCCGCACCGGCTTCCAGCGGCGCAGGAACAGGGTCAGGCAGACCAGCGACGCCAGCGAGGCGGTGATGTCCGGCAGCTCCGGGCCGATGAAGTTGGAGGTCAGGTACTGCGCGATCGCGAACGAGCCACCGGCCACCAGCACCGCCGGCCAGGTTTCCTTGATGCCGCGCCAGCCATCCATGATCGCCATGATCCAGAACAGCACGATGAGGGTCAGGAACGGCAGCTGGCGGCCGGCCATCTGGCCGATCTCGAACGCATCCAGGCCGGTGACCTGCCCGGCCACGATGATCGGAATGCCCATTGCGCCGAACGCGACCGGCGCGGTGTTGACGATCAGGCACAGGCCGGCCGCATACAGCGGCTTGAAGCCCAGCCCGACCAGCAGCGCGGCGGTGATCGCCACCGGCGCACCGAAACCGGCCGCGCCCTCCAGGAACGCACCGAAGGCGAAGCCGACCATCAGCATCTGCAGCCGCTGGTCCTCGGTGATCGACAGGATCGAGGCGCGGATGATGTCGAACTGCCCGGTCTTCACCGAGACCTTGTACAGGAACACCGCGCCGATGATGATCCAGGCGATCGGCCACAGGCCGTAGACGAAGCCATAGCCGGCCGCGCCCAACGCCTGCGCCAGTGGCATGCGGTAGAACAGCAGGGCCACGCCCAGCGCGATGGCCACGGTGATCGTGCCGGCGAGCCAGCCCTTCATGCGCAGCACCGCCAGGGCGATGAAGAAGAACGCGATCGGCAGCAGCGCGATCAGGCTGGACAACCACAGGTTGCCGGCGGGGTCGTACAGGTGTTGCCAGGGCTGCATGAAGGCTCTCGACTGGGGCGGGATGTGCTCCACCGCAGGCGGTGGGTCGCCGAGGCCGATCATTATTGGTACGACCAATAAAAGGAGTCATCAGCCTGCGCGGAGCGGATTTAACCGCCACTCCGGCGAAGCGCCTATTAGACCATAGGGTTAGACGTCATATTGGTCCGACCATTATGGCGCGCAAGGGCGTGCCTGGCCGCCAGCCGGCAACCGCCCTCCCCTTACGAAATCCGCTTCTCCAGCCGTCGCATCACCGCCAGCACCAGCACGCACAGCACGCTGACACCGATGGCGATCACGTACTTGCCGATGCCCACCGCGATGCCGATGGCGGCGGCCATGACCAGCGAACTGGCGGTGGTCAGGCCGCTGACCTGGTCTTCGCGGGAGCCGCGCAGGATGGTGCCGGCAGCCACGAAGCCGACACAGGCCACCACCGCTTCGATCAGGCGTACCGGGTCGACCTGCAGCAGATCGCGGTAGCGCTCCTGCTGGAAATGCTCGGCCACCGAATCGCCGAGCCCGACGATCAGCGCGGCCGCGCCGGCGATCAGCATGTGCGTACGCAGACCGGCGGCATGCTTGCCCATCTCGCGTTCGACGCCGAGCACGCCGCCAAACAGCATCGCCGTGGCCACGCGCAGCAGGATCGACATGTCCTGGGTGAGTTCCATTGCTGTCTCCGGTTGTTTTCCGGAGCGTTGCGCGCAGGGCGTCGGATGCGGGTGAAGGCCGCACCACAGCCCGTTCACCGGGAAGCGCCGGGCCATGCCCGGCGTCGCCGTCGCCGGCAATCAACGCATCACTGCGCCAGATACCCACCATCGATGGCGTAGTACGCACCCGTGGCAAACGTGGCGTCATCACTGGCCAGCCAGGCCACCAGCGCCGCCACCTCCTGGGCGGTACCCAACCGCTTCAGCGCGTGCCGTGCTTCCAGCGTCGCACGCACCTTGGCGTCCATGCTGTCCAGCAGCGGCGTACTGATGAAGCCCGGGCCGACCGCGTTGATGCGGATGCCATCGGCAGCGTGCTCCCAGGCAGCGGTCTGGGTCAGCCCCACCACGCCATGCTTGGCAGCCGCATACGCGGTCGATCCGGCATATCCCACCTGGCCGAGGATCGAGGCCATGTTGATGATGCTGCCGCCGCCGCCCCCGCGCATCGCCTGGATCTGCGCACGCTGGCACAGGAACACGCTGGTCAGGTTCACATCGAGCACGCGCTTCCAGCCATCGATCGGATAGTCGCCGCTGCTGGCCGCCGGCCCGCCGATGCCGGCGTTGTTGACTGCGATCTGCACGCCACCCAGCTCCTTCACCGTGCGCTGCACTGCGGCTTCCACCGCGGCCTCGTCGGTGACATCCAACGCGATGCCGATGGCTTCGGTACCGCGATCACGCAGCGCTGCCACGGTTGCGTCGACCGCGGCCTGCTTCAGGTCCCACACTGAAATCCGCGCACCGGAGGCGGCGAGCGTCTCGGCGACGGCCAGACCGATGCCGGACACGCCGCCGGTCACGATCGCCGTCTTTCCACCAAGCTGGTAATCAATCATCTGGAGCCTCCTTCTGTTGGAAAATGATGCGGACAGATCCGTCCGACATCACTGACATTACGCCCCTCTTCGTGACGAAACGCTGCATGCGCGATCGCCGTACGCACGCGCACTGCTCCGCGACCTGCAACTTGGCCGTAAATGCCAATCGATTGACCCGTTGGCTATCGCATTCGGGCTGGCGTTGGAGAAAATGACAGGGATCTATTTCTACCTCTGAAAGCGCAGGACCGATCCGCGCTGCAGGTGCACGATGGAACGTGCGGGCCACTGGCTGCCGGCACCCATCCCCCATGGTTGAGCGCCGAGCGATGTCCCGATATTTCACGTTTGCCGATTACCGCCGCTTTGGCCAGCGCCATGGCTATGACTACCGCGCCGATCCGCGCCACCTGCGCGAGGACCAGTGGGTCGGCCACGGCGACCTGCACGAACAGACCCTGCGCGGCGGCATGAGCCTGCTCGCATCGGATGTGCACAACCGCGTCGCCTATACCGCCACCGCCCACGAACGGCCCGGCCTGGTCATCCGCGTGATGCTGCAGGGCCAGGTGGATGTGCAGGTGCCCAACCGCAGCGGTTTCAGCCTGCGTGCCGGCACTGCGGTGACCACCAGCCACCGCGACCACGTGGCGATGGTCGGTGTCCATCCCGGCAATACCCGCCTGCGCGGCATCAGCCTGATCGTCCCTGCCGGTCTGGACCCGGACATGCTGCGCCAGCCGCAGCTGCAGAAGGCACTCGGCTCGCCGCTGGGGTGCCGGCACTGGGCCGTGCCGCACGCGATGCTGCCCACCCTGGCACAGCTGTTCGACAGCCCCTGGCAGGACGATCTGGATGTCATCTGGCGCGAGGGTATCGCGCTGCAGCTGCTGTCGATCGGCCTGCAGGCCGACGACCTGCAGGCCCATGGCACACGCGCGTTGCGTGCCGGGCAACGCGCGCGGCTGGAGCGGGTGCGTGCCTTCCTGCAGGACGACCCGGGACATCCGCACAGCCTGATCGAACTGGCCCAGCTGGCCTGCATGAGTCCCAGCGCGCTGCGCCGGCATTTCGCCCTGGTGCATGGCTGTTCGGTGTTCGATTACCTGCATGAGCAGCGCATGCGCCACGCCGAGCAGGGGCTGCGCGAATCCGGCTGGAGCGTGGAGCAGGCGGCGGCGGAAACCGGCTATCGGCATCCCAGCAACTTCGCAGCGGCGTTCCGCAAACGCTTCGGGCTGGTGCCCAGCCGCTGGCGCACCGGTCCGTCGAAGGTGGATTGAGGGCTTCTGCTGTGCAGATGTCGGCCCGGGGCGGCACGCGTGCGGCCCCTCGCGGATGCCGGCCAGCGGCCGGCACGCCACATCCGCCAGGGCGCGAGCGCCCAGATGGCGCCGGGCCACGCCCGGCGTCACCCTTTGCACCTCAATACACCGGCAGATCGATGTAGCTGGCCTGCGCCGCGCTGTGCCAGACCCGCTGCGTGGCCTTCTGGTAGTCGCCCGGTTTGGCCAGGTAGATGTTCGGCACGTAGGTCTGCGGGTTGCGGTCGTACAACGGGAACAGGCTGGACTGCACCTGCACCATCACCCGGTGGCCCTTCTGGAAGGTGTGGTTGGCGTTGGGCAGGTCGAAGCGGTACGGCAGCACCTGGTTGGCCGCCAGCGGCTTCGGATCGCTGAAGCTCTCGCGATAGCGGCCGCGGAAGATCGCCAGCGACACCGGCAGCTCGTAGCCGCCCATCTCCGGCGTTGACGCTTCCTGGTCCGGAGACACGTCGATCAGCTTCACCACCCAGTCGCTGTCGGTGCCGCTGGTCGAGGCCTGCAGGTGCACCACCGGCGCGCCACCGATGCGCAGCGGCGCGGTCAGCGGCTCGGTGATGAAGGTCAGCACGTCCGGGCGGCCATCGACGAAACGCTGGTCCTTGACCAGCCAGGTGGTCCACATGTCACGGTCACCGAAACGCACCGGACGCGGCACGAACGGCACCGGCTTGGCCGGGTCGGACACGTACTCCTCGAAGTCGCTCTCGCCCGCCGCCGGCGCCTGGAACGCCAGCTTGCCGCCGGCACGCAGGTACAGCGGCTTGCTGCTGGCGGCACAGCCCTTGTCGCAGCTGCGCGGCCAGCCCTGCAGGCGGTCCCAGTGGTTTTCACCGGTGTTGTAGATCAGCACCGGCGGCGTGTCCGCCTTCGGCGCACCGTCCACCAGGTACTGGTCGAAGAACGGCTTGAGCACATCGCGACGGAACTGCAGCGCGGTATCGCCATCGAACTTCAGCGCGCCCAGCTCGCTGCCGCTGTAGTTCACCTGGCTGTGCCGCCACGGGCCCATCACCAGGAAGTTGCGGTTGTTGCCGCTGTCGCGCCCTTCCATCGCCTGGTAGGCGTGGTTGGCACCCCACATGTCCTCCTGGTCCCACAGGCCCTGCAGCCACATGGTCGGCACCTTCAGCGGCGTCTTCGCCATCACCGCATCCAGCGCCTGGCCCTGCCAGAAGGCGTCGTATGCGGGGTGCTCGACCAGCTTCTTCCACCAGGTCAGCTGGTCCACGCCGGTGAACCGCGCGTAGTCGCCGGCTGAACCGATGCGCAGGAAGGTGCTGTAGTCGTCATAGCCGAGACTGGGCAGCGGCGTGCCCTTGCCGCGCTTCTCGGTCTGCATCGCGAAGTAGTTGAAGTTGACCTGGCGGAACGCGCCGTAGTTCAACCAGTCATCGCCCATCCAGCCGTCGACCATCGGGCTCTGCGGCGCAGCCACCTTCAGCGCCGGGTGTGGGTCGGTCAGCGCCATCACTACGGTGAAGCCTTCATACGATGAGCCGAGCATGCCGACCTTGCCGTTGCTTTCCGGCACATGCTTCACCAGCCAGTCGATGGTGTCCCAGGCGTCGGTGGAATGATCGACCCTGGTGCCGTTCAGTGGCCCACGCAGCGGCCGGGTCATCACGTAATCGCCCTCGGAGCCGTACTTGCCACGGATATCCTGGAACACGCGGATGTAGCCGCCGTCAACGAACACTTCGTCGCCCTGCGGCAGCAGATCGCGCATGCGCGGCGAATCACTGCGGCTGGCGCGGCCGGCGGCGTCGTAGGGGGTGCGGGTCAGCAGGATGGGGGCGTTGCGGGCGCCCTTGGGTACCACGATCACCGTGTACAGCTTGGTGCCATCGCGCATCGGCACCATCACCACGCGCTTGTCGTAGTCGCGGCCGACATCCGGCGCAACGAAGGGCTTGCCACTGATGTCCGGGGTCATCGGCGGGGTATCAGCGGCCAGCACGGTGCTGGACAGGCTGAGGGCAACGGCAACGGCAACAGCAACGGCACGCACACGCATGGACATCACCTCCCGGCAGGAAAGATCCAAGCCTACTCCTGCCCCGTCCCGCGAAGTGTGTGCCGGCTTTGCATTCTGCGGCGGATCCAGGCAGGACTGATGGCACATGTGCGCCTTGGTGCCGCTGCGCTCGCCGGGCATGGCCCGGCGCTACCGGATTACTGCGCTCGCCGGCACGGCCCGTTCACGGCCAACCACGGTAGCGCCGGGCCATGCCCGGCGGATCCATCAACCCGCTTGAACCTCATGCAGCGCCAGCCATCGCCAACGCCCCTGCTCCTGGCGCAGTACCGCCAGCGACTCCCGCCATGCCGGCGTGCCACCGTCGATCGAATGCCCTTCGCGGTAGCGCAGCATCGCCAGCGATGAGGACGCGTCCAGCGCCTGCACGGCTTCGATGGAGATCTGCAGCCCCGGCCGCGCGCCATGGCCACCCACGAACAACGTCTGCACCGCCGCACGGTCCAGCCTGCGGCCAGCGATACCGACCATGCTGAAGTCCGCGCAGAAATGCGCCATCAGCTCATCCAGTGCATCGACACCGACCTCGGCGCGGAACCAGGCCTGCAGCTTGTCGTGCAGAGCGTGGATTTCATGTTCGGCAGTGGTATCCATCAGGTGTTCTCCGGTTGCGAAAGAGTGAGCAGTTGTGGCCGGCGCAGCAGAGCCATCGGCAGCAGGGTCAGTACAGCGGCCAGCCCCAGCGCCACGCCGGTGGCATGGGCGGGCAACCCCTGCGTCGCCAGCGCCAGCAGCAGGGCGATCGCAGCGGTACCCAGGCAGAAACTGAGCTGGCGATTGAGATTCCACAGCGCACTGGCATCACCCAGCGCTTCGCCTTCCACCCCATGGAAGGCCAGTGTCTGCGCGGTGCTGCTGCACAGGCTTCCACCCGCCCCCATCAGTGCGAACAGCAGTGCAGCAACGATAAAGCCTGGCTGTGGCAGCAGCGCCATCAACAGCAGGCCGCTGGCCTGCAGGATCATGCCCGCGCGCAGTACCGTGGCCGGGCCGAAGCGGGCCAGCAGGCGTTTGCTGGCGGTGATCGCCATGGCCGAGGCCAGCGCCCACGGCAGCATCAGCGCGCCGATGTGCGCGGCGCGGTAACCGGCCTGGTGCAGCTGCAGCGTGCTGGCCAGCTGGCTGCCGATGAACACGCCCGGCACTGCCAGGTACACCAGCATGGCCATGCGCAGGCCGCGATGGGACAGCAGCGACCAGCGCAGCAGTGGCTGCGCCTGCCTGCGTGCGTGCTGCAGGTGGGCCGCCGCCAGCAAGGCTGCGATCAGCAGCAGTACGGCGCCGGCGCCCCGACGGCCCGGTTCGCCCAGCCAGGTCAGCGCCAGCAGCAGTGCGCCCAGCGCCAGCATCGCGGTGGACAGCGCATAGGCCTGCAGGCGCGGTGTACTGCGCGTGCCATCGGCCGGCATCCAGGCCAGCACCAGCCCGATGGCCATCACCGCCAGTGGCAGGCTGGCCCAGAGCACCCCGCGCCAGGACAACCATTGCACCAGCAGCCCGCCGAGTGCCGGCGCCAGGGCGGGTACCAGCAGTGCCACCAGCAGGATGCGGCGGGTCAGCGCGCCACGCTGGTCGGGCGTGCACTGCCGGTAGGCCGCCGCCTGCGCCACCGGAATCAGCAGCCCGCCAGCCAACCCCTGCAGCAGGCGCCAGCCCAGCAGCCAGCCGATGCCCGGTGCGGCACCTGCCAGTGCGGCGGCGCCCGCGAACAGCAGCAAGGCCACCAGCAGCAGGCGGCGCTCGCCACAGCGTGCGGCCAGCCACGGCGCCAACGGAATCACCACGCTCAGGCCGAGCATGTAGGCGGTGCCGACCCAGGCCAGGGTAGCGACGTCGGCATGCAGTTCCGCCGCCAGCGCCGGATAGGCCACCGTGGCGATGAACATGTTGACCAGATCCAGAGCGAACACCAGCAGGAAGATCACTTCATGGCGCAGGCGGGGGGATGGCATCGGCAACGCTCCGGCAGGGAAGCGGCCAGCATGCCGTCCGGACCTTGTTGGAAAAACACGACGACAGCTGCAACACTGTCAAATACTTTTTGACACTGGCGTCCCATGGTCAGCCTCGATCGCTTCGACATCTTCCGCGCCGTGGTCGAGGCCGGCAGCCTGACCGCCGCCGCCGACCGCCTCGGCCTCAGCCGCGCGGTGGTCAGCTTCAACCTGAAGCGGCTGGAGCAGGAACTGGGTGTGACCCTGCTGCTGCGCAGTACCCGCCATCTGGCCCTGACCGAGGCCGGCGAGCAGTTCCTGCAGCACTGCGTGCAGGCGCTGGACGCCGCGCAGGCCGCGATCAGTGCGGCGCGCCGCGACCAGCACCAGCTGCAGGGCGTGCTGCGCCTGACCACCACGCCGGAGTACGCCCAGCTGCGCCTGGTTCCCGCACTGGAGGCCTTCCGCGCACGTCACCCGGCCCTGCAGCTGCATCTGTCGACCTCACCGGCGCCGGCCGACCTGATTCCGGAACGTTTCGATCTGGCGATCCGCCTCGGCCGCCTGCCCGATTCGGGGCTGCATGCCAGCGAACTGGAACGGCACCCGCTGTGTGCGGTGGCGGCCCCTTCGCTGCTGGCCCGCCTGCCCTCGGCCGACGTCGCCGATGATCCGGTGCAGCTGGGCACCCTGCCCCGCCTGGGCTACCCGCGCCTGGCCGATGTACCGGTGGTCGCCCCCGATGGCAGCGATGCGCGGTTCGCCACCAACCCGGGCAATGCGGTGGTGCGCGTGGATGGCGCCAGCAGCCTGCGTGCCTTTGCCGTGGCCGGTGCCGGGGTCACCGTGCTGCCACGCTGGCTGATCGAGGACGACCTGGCCCAGGACCGGCTGCGCCCGGTGCTGCGCCAGCACCGCTTCCCGCAGCAGAGCGTGTACGCGGTCTACCCACACAGCACGCAGCCCTCACCGAAGGTGCGGCAGCTGATCGATTTCCTGCGTGGCTGGTTCGGCGGCACACCCGGCTGATGACGCACCCGCCGGGCATGGCCCGGCGCTACCCAGGCATGTCCCCCGGTAGCGCCGGGCCATGCCCGGCGAGCACAGCGGCAGCATCCCGGTAGCGCCGGGCCATGCCCGGCGAGCGCAGCGGCCGCCCTTGAAACAGACACGGCCCCGTTCGGGGCCGCATCTTCAAAGCATCAACAACCTGCAGTATCAGCGCAGCACCTGCTCCACCAGCTGCACGTTCACGCTCTGCAGCGGTTCGGCCGCGTTGCGCGACAGCTGCACCTGGTAGGTGCCGCCGTCGATCTTCCACTGGCGGGCCTGCGCATCGTAATGGGCCAGGGTCTTCGGCTCGGCTTCGATGCGGATGCGGCGCTGTTCGCCCGGCTGCAGCTCCACCTTGTCGTAGCCGATCAAGCGGATCGGCGTGGTGCTGCCGGCCGGCAGTTTCAGGTACAGCTGGGCCACGTCGGCACCGGCGCGCTTGCCGGTGTTGCGGATGTCGACGCTGGCAACCAGGCGCGAACCTTCCACGCTCACCTTCAGGTTCTCGTAGGCGAACGAGGTGTAGGACAGACCGTGGCCGAACGCGAAGGTCGGGGTCAGGCCCTTGGCCGCCATCCACTTGTAGCCGACGTTGGCACCTTCGATATCGAAATCGAACACATCACCGAACGGCTTGGCCGGCTTGAAGCCGAGGCCATCGATGTGCGGACGCGGCAGCTGCGATTCGTCCACCACCCAGGTCACCGGCAGGCGACCGGAGGGGTTGGCCTGGCCGGTCAGCAGCGCGGCAATGCCCTCACCACCGCGGATGCCCGGGTACCAGGCCTGCAGCAGCGCCGGCACCTGCGCCAGCCACGGGGTGCGCACCGGGCCGTTGGTTTCCAGCACCAGCACGGTCTTCGGGTTGGCCTTGGCCACCGCCGAGATCAGTGCGTCCTGGTTGTCCGGCAGCTGCATGTCCGGCAGGTCCACCGATTCGGCGGCCCACTGGGTGGCGAACACGATGGCGACGTCGGCCTGCGCGGCGGCCTTGGCCGCAGCGGCGGCATTGCTGCCGTCCACGTACTCGATGCGCGCATCCGGGCGCGCAGCGCGCAGCGATTCCAACGGCGAGGACGGGTGGAAGATCACCGGGCCCGGCCAGGTGGTCGGCAGCACGCCCGGCACCGCGTTGGTGCCCTTGGCGGTCACGCCCACCATCGACGAACCACCGCCGCCGATCACGCCCTTGTCGGCATGGCCGCCGATGATGACGATGCGCTTCACGCTGTCGGCCAGCGGCAGCAGGTTGCCTTCATTGCGCAGCAGCACGCTGCCCTCTTCCACCGTGCGCTGGGCCACGGCAAAGCCAGCCTCGGCATCCACCTTCTGGTGCTGCGGCGGGTTGTCGAAGTTGCCGTGCAGGAACATCGTGCGCAGGATGCGCGCCACCATGTCGTTCAGGCGCTCCATCGGCACCACGCCGCCGTGCACGGCCAGGCGCAGCGGCTCGTCGAAGAACACCGCCGCGTCGAACACTTCGCCGGCCGACTGCTGGTCCAGGCCGGCCAGCGCCGCCTTCGAACCGCTGTGCACGCCGCCCCAGTCGGACATCACGAAACCGGGGAACTTCCATTCCTGCTTCAGCACCTGGTTCATCAGGTAGCCGTTCTCGCAGCCGTAGGTGCCGTTGATCTTGTTGTACGAGCACATCGCCACGCCCGGGCGACCGGCTTCCAGTGCGATCTCGAAGGCCAGCAGATCCGATTCGTGCATGGCCTGTTCGCCGATGCGCACGTCGTGGAAATTGCGGCGGGTCTCCATGTCGTTCAGCGCGAAGTGCTTCATCGAGGAGATCACGTGCTGGCTCTGCACGCCCTGGATGACCGCGCCCACCATCGAACCGGCCAGCAGCGGATCTTCACCGGCATATTCGAAATTGCGGCCATTGCGCGGGTCGCGCTGCAGGTTGACGCTGCCCGACAGCAGGATGTTGAAGCGCTGCTGCCACGCCTCGCGGCCCATGGTTGCGCCGCCGGCAAAGGCGACCGCACGGTTCCAGGTGGACGCGGTGGACGGGCCCGAGGGCATGGCCGTGGCGAAGTCGCCCGGACGGATGCCGCCCGGATTGGTCACGCCCACGCCGGCATCGGCCGACTGCTGCGAGGGAATGCCCAGGCGCGCCACTTCCGGCACGAAGCCGGCCGACCCCACCGCGCCTTCCGGCAGCTTGCCGCCATCCTTGCCCAGCCCGAAGTAGCTGTGCAGCATCTGGAACTTCTCGTCTTCGGTCATCGCCTTCAGCAGCAGCGCTGCGCGTGCATCGGCGCTGAGCGTGGCGTCCATCCACGGCCGTTCACCGCCCTTGTCGGCGGCATAGGCCAGGGTCAGCAGAGTGGCGCGCAGGGTGCTGCCTTCCACCTTGAACGGTGCACTGCTGGCCGCCTGGAAACCATCGCTGAAGTAGCTGGCATCGGCTTCCAGCGCCACGCGTGCCGGGTCGAAACCGGCGGCCTTGGCCGACTCGGCCGCCACCGCGCCGAGCAGCACGGCCGGCGCACCCAGCCGCGAGCGCGACACCAGCGCCGGCAGCTGCGTGGCAACGGCACCGGCGTCGGTATAGACCGCCACGGCATGGCGGCCATCATCCAGGCGCAGGTAGTTCAGGCCCGGCTGGCCCGGACCGGATTCGGCCGCGATCGGCAGCCGGGTCAGCACGGCCTGGCCGCGCTGGGTCTGCCCATCATCCTTGCCGGCGGTGATGAAGCGGTACTGGTAGCCCAGGCCATCGGCCAGCAGCTGCAGCGGATCGACCTGGCCGATGTCGCGCTGCACCTGGCGCACGCTGACCGCGTCCACCTGCAGGGTCTTCAACTGGGCGGCCAGGGCCGGCATCGCCTCCGGTGCCGGTGCCTGTTCCAGGGTCAGTACGGTGAAGGCGGCCGGGTCGGCCCAGGCCGGGGCGGCCAGCACGGCAGACAGGGCCAGGGACAGGGCGAGCGGCTTTGTAAACGTTTTCATCAGCGGGCGTAATTCCGTTGCCAAGGCAATCGGTCCAGGGAAAGTGCCGCCGAAGGGTGCAGCGTCATGCCGCGCAAGCGTTGCCGGGCAACGCCTTGCAGGCCAGAGGGCAGGCCGGTCTGCGCGCGGGACCCTCCTCCCGTGCGTGACAACCGAACCGCCCGGGCCGCGCAGAGCGGCCCATCATGTGAAGATTGTGCGAGGGCGTTCATCGCTGTCAACAGGACCTAAGTCACAGGCGCGGCCTGCGCCGCGGTTATCAGGCCATCACCGGCCGTCATCAGCGGGCTGCCCGGTGCTGCCGATAATGGGGGCGTCTCCCGGCACCTCCCTCCGCCCATGACCGTACACCGCGACTTCGATCATCTCTGGCGCGACCGCTGTGATACCTCCAGCCAACGCAGTCCGCGCGTGCTGATACGGGTATTCGTCGCCCCCGGTGAGCTGGAGCGCAGTGTCGCCTTCTACGAACAGCTGCAGGGTGTGGTCGCCGATGCCGGCTTCCCGTTTCCCGAAGCCGGGTTGCGCCTGGCCATGGTCGGCGCATTCCTGCTGATCGAGGGCTGCGATGACGCGCTGGCACCGTTCACCTCGACCACCGGCACACTGCTGGTCGATGATGTGCGTCCTTATCACGACAGGTTGGTCGCCGCCGGGGCCGAGATCATTGTCCCGCTGCAGGTGGTACCGACCGGCGCGGCGTTCAATGCGGTGCATCCCGATGGCACGGTAGTGGAGTATGTGCATCACCGCCCGGACTCCCAGGGCAGATGAATCCACAGCATGGGGGAATGCCTTGCACATGAACCCACTGCGCGTGCCCTCCATGCAGAAGGGAGATCTACAATGCCTGCATGCCCCACCCCGCTCTCCCCTGGAACGGCACGTTGCTGCTGGATGCGCACGTGGCCGTGCTGCACGGCCACGCCGGTGACAGCGATACGCACGCGCACTACGCCCATCAGCTGCTGTTGAGCGCAGACGCACCCTGGAAGATCAAGGTCGATGGCGTGCTGCAGCAGGGGCAACGCCTGTGGCTTCCCTCCTTCCAGCCGCACGCGATCGTGTCGGCACCACAGGAAGGCTGCACGGTGTTTCTTGAGCCTGGCCATGCCGACATCGGGCAGATCCAGCAGCATCTGGATGCGTTACCCATCACCCCGGCCGGGCTGCTGCGCTGGCTGCCCGTGCTCAGTACGCCCCAGCCGCTGGACCGCCGCCTGCAGGCGGCCATCTCGCGCATCCGTCACCATCTGCCCGGCCCGATATCGGCTGCCGATATTGCCCATGCCGCACACCTGTCGACCAGCCAACTGCATCGGCGTTTCCAGGCCGATCTGGCGGTGACGCTGCGCGGCTGGGTGCTGTGGCAACGGCTGCGCCTGGCCCTGTCGCAGCATCTGGCTGGCCACAGTCTGACCCGCAGCGCACATGCGGCCGGCTTTGCCGATCTGGCGCATCTCTCGCGCAACCTGCACCGCATGTTCGGCATCGGCGCAGCGCAGCTGCAGGGCCTGCAACTGCGCATGGCCTGACGCCTGCGCTCATCGTCGACGCAGGCCTTCCGGCAGTTCCGGTACATCGCCATGCGGCAGTTCACGGAACGGCGCCGACAACTGCCCGGCATAGCCGCGCGGGTAGTCGGGCTGGCTGCCGATGCCCAGGTCACGTTGGCCAAGGCGATAGTCCGGCGCATCGAATGCGGTCCCCAGCAGGTGATCCCACACTGTGAGGAACAAACCGAAATTGACATCGCCAGCCGTGCCGTAGCGCATGTGGTGGAAGCGGTGCAGCGGTGCCCATGCCATCACCCGGCCCAACATGCCCGGGTGCATGTCCACGTTGGAATGCTGCAGCAGCAGCTGGATGGCAATGGCGAACGCCAGTACCGCCGCCACCGGCATCGGCAGTCCCAGCAACAGCAGTGGCAGTACGCCTCCCACCGCTTCGGCGGCCTGGTGCAACGGGTGTTTCATCAATCCGTTGAAGCCATACATGCGGGTCACGCTGTGGTGCACGGCATGCAACCGCCACAACCAGCCGATGCGATGGCTGGCGTAATGCACCAGGGTGATACCGAGGTCGGCGGCGATGATGGCCAGCAGCACCTGCAGCGCGAACGGCCACTGCGCCGGCCAGACCCGCCAGGGAATGATCGCCGCCAGCAGAGGCACCGCGGCGATCGACAGCAGATTCAGGCCTTCATTGACCAGCGCGTGCAGCGCATCGCGTACCCCGTCGCCCTGGCCGTGATTGAACGCCGGGTCGTACGGCCATGCGCGTTCGGCAGCGAACGAGAACGCAATGGCGACCGCGAGAAAGGCCAGCAGCCACAGCGGATCACCGTGCCGGTGACCGACCCATACAATGGCGGTGACGAGAAAACCAGACAGGAACAACGGTGCATACAGGCGCAGGATCCAGCGCTTCATGGGCAACCCGGGAAGTGAGGGGCCTGCATGCTGGCCCCGCATGCGGGGCCGGGGCTTGAACAAACGGCGCAACCCGGCTCGCCGCTGACCGGTGCCCATCATCGCCGGCACACCTCCGCCCACCCACGCCTGGCGGGGATCTACAATGGCGCCCTCATCGCGCCCGGGGCCGGCATGGATTCCTTCAACCTGATGCGCGCCTTCCGCCGCATCGTCGAACGTGGCGGGCTGGCCCGCGCCGCCGAAGACCTGGGCATGTCGCCGGCCGGGCTGAGCAAGCAGCTGCGCACGCTGGAAACGCACCTGGGCGTGGTGCTGCTGCAGCGGACCACCCGGCGCATGAGCCTGACCGAAACCGGCCATGCCTATTACCGCGAGTGCTGCCGCCTGCTCGACGAGCTGGAGGCTCTGGAACGTGGCATCGCCGAACAGCGTGGCGAGGTGGCCGGGCGCCTGCGGATCAATGCGCCACAGTCGTTCGCGCTGAGCACGCTGTCGCCGCTGCTGCCGCGCTTCCTGCAGCAGCATCCGCAGCTGTCGCTGGACCTGGTGATGGAAGACCGCCTGCTGGATGCGGTCGGCGAAGGCTTCGACGTGTCGCTGCGGCTGCGCGCCGAGCTGGACGATTCGCGGCTGGTAGCACGCCGGCTGGCCTCGCTGCAGCAGGTACTGTGCGCGGCCCCGTCCTACCTGCAGCAGCACCCGGCACCGCAGGCGGTGGACGATCTGCAGGCGCACAGCGTGCTGGCCTACAGCCTGTCCGACTCGCCCGGCAGCTGGCCGCTGCTCGGCCCCGATGGCCAGGTGACGATCACCCTGCCGGCACGCGTCACCGTCAACAACAGCCTGCTGCTGCGTGACCTGCTGGTGGCCGGCATGGGCATCGGTGCCCTGCCCTCGTTCCTGGCCGCACCGGCGCTGGCCAACGGCAGCCTGCGGCAGGTGCTGCCCGACCACCGCTATCCGCCACGCTTCGTGCATGCGGTCTATCCCACCTCGCGCCACCTGCAGCCGAAGGTGCGCGCCTTCATCGATTTCCTGCACGCCGAGCTGCCGGCCTGCGCCGGCCTGGATTCGTAACCACCAGCGAATACTGAGCTGCCCGCGGCGCGCTGTTTCGGCCGCGCCGCACTGCCTACTCTGCCGCCTCCCCTCTCACCGATGGCAGGCAGATGTCCTCCGTTTCCTCCCCCGCCACCGCAGCGCCGGTGGTCGATTTCTTCCACGACGTGGTCTGCGGCTGGTGCTTCGTGCTGGCCCCGCGCCTGCAGCAGGTGTCGGCCGAACTCGGCATCCAGGTACGCCACCGCAGCTTCGTGCTGCAGGACTCGCGCGCGCAGATGGTCGAGGTGTTCGGCTCGATGGAACGCGCCAAGGCGACCATCCTGCGCCACTGGGCCGACTGCGCCGCGCATGAGGACACCGCGCGCATCGATATCGAAGGCATGCGTGCACGGGACTTCGAGTATCCCTCCGGCTGGCTCGGCGCACTGGCCTGCCAGGCCGCAGGGCTGCTCGGCGGCAATGAGGCCCATGGCCTGATGTTCGATGCCGTGCAGTGGGCGCACCTGCACCAGCACCGCAACATCGGCGACGCCGAAGTGCTGCTGGACATCGCCGAAGCACTGGGCCATCCACGCGCGATCTTCGCCGACCTGATGCGCAGCGACGACGTGCGCCAGCGCGTGCAGGCCGATCGCGCCGAAGCCGCTGCTCTCGGCATCCGTTCCATTCCCACCGTGATCGGCGGCAACGGCCTGCGCCTGCAGACCCTGCCGCTGCCGCAACTGCGCCAGGTCCTGGCGTCCCTGGTCGCGGCCTGAGCCGCACCGTCCCCCACCCCGCAAGGAGATTCCCCATGACCCCACGTACCCTGGCTGCCGCGCTGGCCCTGCTGCTGGCCGGCACCGCCGCCTCCACCGCTGTCTGCGCACACGAACGCGTTCCTTCCGGCCAGCAGGTCGGCACCAGTCCCTGGGGGCCGAAGGACGAGATCGGCCGCCTCAACCTGATCACCGACGCCTCGCGTGCGGCCATCCTGTCGCGGGTCAGCGGCGGCAAGGCCTATGACCTGGCCACCGAGTACTACGTCGGCATGCCGAGCTGGCAGGACGCCGGCGACCCGCACTACCAGTTCTGGATGACCCATACCCCGCGCGGCACGGTGATGGACGATCCGATGGGCGTGGGTGAGACCATGAACCTCACCCGCAGCTACACCGGCACCGCGTTCTCGATGTACAGCCACACCGGCACCCATATCGATGCGCTGAACCACTTCGGCATCCATGGAAAGATCTGGAACGGCTTCGAGGCCGACAAGCACCTCGGCGATCGCGGCTGGAACGTCACCGGCATCGAGAAGTTCCCGCCGCTGATCGCGCGCGGCGTGCTGATCGACGTGGCCGGCGCCAAGGGCGTGGACATGCTGCCGGACAGCTACCGCGTCACCCGCCAGGACCTGAAGGATGCGCTGGCACGCCAGCAGGTGAAGCTGCAGCAGGGTGACATCGTGCTGATCCGCACCGGCCGCATGCGCCTGTTCGAACAGCCCAAGGCGTACATGGCCAATCCGCCGGGCATGGGCCTGGACGCAGCGCGCTTCCTGGTCGAGGACAGCGGCGCGATGATCGTCGGCGCCGACAACCTCAGCTTCGAGACCTTCCCCTCGGAGGTGTCCGACGACTACGTGCCGCTGCACACCTACCTGCTCGCCCAGCAGGGTGCGCCGATCATCGAGCTGGTGGCGCTGGACGAACTGGCCCGCGACAAGGTCTATGAGTTCGCCTTCATCGGCGGCCCGCTGAAGATCCGCGGCGGCGATGCCGCCCCGCTGCGTCCGGTCGCGCTGCCGGTACACCCGTAACCGGGGCGCGCACCCGGTAGCGCCGGGCCATGCCCGGCGGGCGCAGCGGCCGCTTCGGACCGGCGCCGATGGGTGGGTGCCGACCACGGTCGGCACCGTTTTCCCGCATCCATACAGGGCGGGTTCTACCCGGTCTTGCTTCCCGCATCCACGCCATCGGTGGATGCGTCACCCCTTCAGCAACCTGAAACCCGCCCTTCCGATTTCATTAGTAATTCTACTCACAACGCGAGTAGCATGTCCGGTCTCAGCCCCTGATACCGGCCTGTCGATACTCGCTCCATGCCTGCCGTTCCCGCCCACTTCTGCCGCCTCCAGCCTGCCCGGCCCCTCCCTTGGAGGACCGGCTGATGGGTGCGGTCGTCGCCCTCGACCGCCTGCTGGACGGCCGCCAGCTATGGCGCGGCCCGGCCCGCCAGGGGCTGGCCAGTGACCATCTGGCCAGCGGCCACCCCGCGCTGGACGCGCGCCTGCCCGGTGGCGGCTGGCCGGCCAGCGGGCTGTGCGAGGTGCTGCAGGGCGCGCCCGGGGTGGGTGAGCTGGCGCTGGTCTGGCCGGCGCTGGCCAGGCTGAGCCAGCGCGATCGCCCGATCGTGCTGATCGCACCACCGTATCGTCCCCATGCCCCGGCCTGGGCCGCGGCGGGGCTCGATCTGGCCCAGTTGCAGATCGTCCACGCCGCGCCCAGGCAGGCGCTGTGGGCAGCCGAACAATGCCTGCGCTCGGCCGCCTGCGCGGCAGTACTGTGCTGGCCGCAGCAGGCCGATGATCGTTCCCTGCGCCGCCTGCAGGTGGCCGCCGACAGCGGGCAATGCCTGGGCTTCGTGTTCCGCGAGGCGCGCGCGGCGCGCAACCCGTCCCCGGCCAGCCTGCGCCTGCAGCTCGATCACGGCCAGGTGCGCGTGCTGAAGTGCCGCGGCGGGCTGCCGCCGGCGCAGCCGTTGCCGCTGGCCATCGCCCACTGAGGCCGCAGCATGCACTGGGCCTGCCTGTTGTTGCCGCAGCTGGCGCTGGACAGCGTGCTGCGCCAGCTGCCGGATCCGCAGCGGCCGCTGGTGCTGCTGCAGGGGCCGGCACAGCGCCGCGTGCTGCGTGCGGTCAGCCCGGCCGCGCGGGCAGCGGGCCTGCGCCCGGGCATGCTGCTGTCGGCCGCGCAGGTGCTGGTGCAGGACCTGCATCTGCACGACTACGATCCCAGGGCCGAACAGCACACCCGGCAGCTGCTGGCCAGCTGGCTGTATGCCATCAGCTCACAGGTCAGCCTGGATTTCCCGCATGCACTGGTGCTGGAAATCGGCGCCAGCCGCGCCCTGTTCGGTGACTGGCTGCAGATCGAACAGCGCCTGCGCACCGGCCTGCACGAGCTCGGCTTCCGCCATCGGCTGGTGGCCGCGCCCAATCCGCACGCCGCGCGCGTGCTGGCCAACGTGCATGATGGCCTCGGCATCGACGCGCAGCGGTTGCCTGCCGCACTGGCGGCACTGCCGCTGGCGCGCAGCGGCCTGCCCGCCGATGCGGTGACCGTACTCGCCCGTTCCGGCCTGCGCACGCTCGGCGCCGCCTTCGATCTGCCGCGCGACAGCCTGGCCCGGCGCTTCGCGCCCGAGGTGCTGCAACAGCTGGACGCGCTGCGCGGCCTGTCTGCCGCGCCGCTGCGCTACTACCAGCCCCCGGACCGCTTCGATGCCCGCATCGAATTCGAGTACGAGATCGAATCCAGCCAGGCCCTGTTGTTCCCGTTGCGGCGCCTGCTGCAGGATCTGGCCGCGTTCCTGTGCTCACGCGATGGTGGCGTGCAGGGTTTCGACCTGCATTTCGAACACGACCTGCTGCCGGCCAGCGTCCTGACCATCGGCCTGCTGGCACCCGAGCGCGATGCCGCGCTGCTGTTCGAGATCGCCCGCAACCGCATGGAAGCCTTCGCCCTGCCCGCCGGCAGCCGTGCGCTGCGCCTGCAGGCCGAACAGTTGCCGCCGTTCGTGCCAGCGGCACGCGACCTGTTCGATACCCGCCCGGCGCAGGCGATGCCGTGGCCGCAGCTGCGCGAACGCCTGCGCGCACGGCTCGGCGATGACGCCGTGCAACCGCTGGCGGTACAGGCCGACCATCGCCCCGAGCGCGCCAGTGGCAGCCAGCCACCGGCCAAGCCACCGGCATACTGGCCACTGCGCCCGGGCTGGCTGCTGGACACGCCACAACCGCTGCGCGACCCGCGCCTGCGCATCGTCGCCGGGCCGGAACGGATCGAATCCGGCTGGTGGGACCAGGCCGACGCACGCCGCGACTATTACGTGGTGGAAACCGCGCATGGCCAGCGCGGCTGGGCGTTCCGTGCCCGCAACGACCCGCATGCGCCGTGGATGCTGCACGGCTGGTTCGGTTGAACCGCCATGCCCAGCGAACTGCCCGGCTATGCCGAACTGCACTGCCTGTCGGCCTTCAGTTTCCAGCGCGGCGCGTCCATCGCCGAGGAGCTGTTCGCGCGCGCCGCCAGCCAGGGCTATCGCGCCCTGGCGATCACCGATGAGTGCTCGCTGGCCGGCATCGTGCGTGCCTGGCAGGCGGCGAAGACGCATGGCGTAGCGCTGATTGTCGGCGCCGAATTCCAGGTCGAGGCTGGGCCGAAACTGGCCCTGCTGTGCACCGACCAGGCCGCCTATGCCGGGCTGTGCCAGCTGATCACCACCTGCCGGCGGCGCGCGGCCAAGGGCAGCTACCGTTGCCTGCGCGAGGATCTGCATGGTCTTCCCGACGGCCTGTTGTGCCTGTGGCTGGACCGGCAACCGGCGGCCACCGACCTGCAGCTGCTGCGCGACGGATTCAACGATCGCCTGTGGCTGGCGGTGGAGCTGCACCACGAGCACGACGACGCGCGCCGCCTGCAGCAGCTGCAGGCCTTCGGCGAGCGCCACCGGCTGCCGCTGGTGGCCAGTGGTGATGTGCACATGCATGTGCGCCGCCGCCGCGCCCTGCAGGACACCCTGACCGCGATCCGCCACCGCTGCAGCGTGGCCGAAGCCGGCTGGCGCCTGTTCCCCAACGGCGAACGCCACCTGCGCCGGCGCACCGCGCTGGCCCGGCTGTACCCGCCCGAACTGCTGGCCGAGACCCTGCGCATCGCCGAGCGCTGCCGCTTCACCCTGGACCAGCTGCAGTACACCTATCCGCGCGAGCTGGTGCCGGAAGGGCATGACCCGGACAGCTGGTTGCGCGTGCTGGTCGAGCGTGGCGTCCCGTGGCGGTGGGAGAACGGCATCGAGCCGGCGCAACGCAGGCAGATCGAGCACGAACTGGCACTGATCAAGCAGAAGAACTACGCCTCCTACTTCCTCACCGTGCAGGACATCGTGCGCTTCGCCCGCAGCCAGGGCATCCTCTGCCAGGGGCGCGGCTCGGCGGCCAACTCGGCGGTGTGCTTCGTGCTGGGCGTGACCGAGATCGATCCGGCACGCAGCAACCTGCTGTTCGAGCGCTTCATCTCCGCCGAGCGCGACGAACCTCCGGACATCGACATCGACTTCGAGCACGAGCGCCGCGAGGAAGTGCTGCAGTATGTGTTCAACCGCTACGGCCGCGAACGTGCCGCGTTGACTGCAGTAGCGATCAGCTACCGCGGCCGCAGCGCGATCCGCGACGTGGCCCGTGCGCTGGGCCTGCCGATGGACCAGGTCAACGAACTGGGCGCGGCGATGGACCACTGGGGTGGCAACATCCCGCTGCCGGAAACCCTGCGCGAGCGCGGCTTCGATCCGGAGACCCCGCTGATGCGGCGGCTGCTGGCGCTGACCGCCGAACTGATCGATTTCCCGCGCCACCTGTCGCAGCATCCCGGCGGTTTCGTGATTTCCGAGCACCCACTGTCGACCCTGGTACCGGTGGAGAACGCGGCGATGGCCGACCGTACCGTCATCCAGTGGGACAAGGACGACCTGGATGCCACCGGCCTGATGAAGGTCGACTGCCTGGCGCTGGGCATGCTCACCGCCATCCGCAAATGCCTGGCGATGCTGCAGCAGCACGGCCTGCACGGTGGTCGCATGGATGCGATCCCCGACGACGACACCCCGACCTACGACATGATCAGCGCCGCCGACACCATCGGCGTGTTCCAGATCGAGTCGCGCGCGCAGATGGCGATGCTGCCCCGCATGCAGCCGCGCGAGTTCTATGACCTGGTGATCGAAGTGGCGATCGTGCGCCCCGGCCCGATCCAGGGCGACATGGTGCATCCCTACCTGGAGCGACGGCGGATCCTGCGCGAACAAGGCCCTGAAGCACTGACCGACCCGGACAATCCGCTCTACCCACCGCAGCTTGAACGCGTGTTCGCGCGGACGCTGGGCGTACCGCTGTTCCAGGAGCAGGTGATGCAGCTGGCGGTGGATGCGGCCGGCTACACCCCCGGCGAAGCCGACGCGCTGCGCCGCTCGATGGCGGCGTGGAAGCGTCGTGGCGGGCTGGAGCCGCATCGCGAGAAGCTGCTGTCGGGCATGTTGAAGAACGGCTTCAGCCGCGAGTACGGCGAGCACCTGTTCGAGCAGATCAAGGGGTTCGGCGATTACGGTTTCCCGGAAAGCCATGCCGCCAGCTTCGCCCTGCTCACCTATGCCAGCTGCTGGCTGAAGTGCCATCATCCGGCCGCATTCACCGCCAGCCTGATCAACAGCCAGCCGCTGGGCTTCTACAGCCCCGACCAGCTGCTGCAGGACGCGCGCCGGCATGGCATCACCGTGCTGCCGGTGGACGTGCGCCATAGCGACTGGGACTGCACGCTGGATTTCAGCAAGGGCGCGGCCGCGATCCGGCTCGGCCTGCGCCTGATCGATGGCTGCAGCGAAGCGGCCGTGCAGGTCATCCTGCGCGAACGCGCGCGGCGTCCCTTCGACGATGTCGGCGACCTGTGCCAGCGCACTGCGCTGGATCGCCGCCAGCAGGGCCTGCTGGCCGATGCCGGCGCATTGCGTGGGCTCAGCGGCCACCGCCACCGTGCGCGCTGGGACATTTCCGGCGTGGAGAACCGCCTGCCGTTGTTCGACCCGGCCCGTGCCACGGCCGAAGCCCGCGTGGCATTGCCGCTGCCCAGCGCCTGGGACGACATGCAGGCCGATTACCGCAGCACCGGCACCACCCTCGGCCGCCACCCGATGTCGTTCCTGCGCAGCCAGCTGCGCAGCCGCGGCTGCCTGGATGCCGCACAACTGGCCCGCCAGCAGCATGGCCGCCGCGTACGCATCGCCGGTCTGGTACGCATGCGCCAGCGCCCGCAGACCGCCAGTGGTGTCACCTTCCTCACCCTGGAAGATGAAACCGGCATGGTCAACGCGGTGGTCTGGCGGCACCTGGCCGACCGCCAGCACCGCGTGCTGGTCGATACCCGGCTGATGCAGATCGATGGCCGCCTGGAACGCGTCGATGGCGTGCAGCATGTCATCGTGCAGCGCATGCTCTGCCTGGATGAACTGCTGCAGGGACTGCGCAGCCACAGCCGTGATTTCCACTGACGATACACAACGTCACACAGCGCACTGGCTATTGTCCGCCTGCTTCCGCTATCGTCGGCACATCCAAGGAAGGACGATCCAATGCCCCGTGCGCTGCTGCTGACCACGCTGGTGGTCTCGACCCTTGCCCTGCTTGTTTCCGGCTGGACCGCCTGGAACCTGCATCGCAGCCAATCACCACAGCGCATCATCGAGGCACGCGGCCTGGTCATCCACGATGGCAACGGCCAACCGCGGGTGATCCTCGGCGCTCCGGTTCCCGACCCGCTCAGCCAGGGCCGCAGCCAGGGGCCGCGCGCCACCGCCCTGTCCGGCCTGATCCTGCTCGGTCCGGATGGCTCCGAACGCGGCGGCTACGGTACCAGCGACCGCGGTGGCGAAGCGCTGCTGACCCTGGACGATGCCACCGGTACCACCGAAGTGTTCAAGGTTGTCGCCAACCCGGACCGCGGTGCCAGCCTGATGGTCAAGCACCAGAACAACACCGGGGCCATGCTGACCTCCTGGCAGGGCAAGCCGGAACTGGTGTTCCTCGATGACAGCGGCCAGTCCTACTACGTGCGCCCGGGCGCCAACGCCGCCCCCTGATCTGCTTCTGCAGCGTCGGGCCCTGCTCGACTGTTCCATCTGCGCGGCAGTCGAGCATGGCTCGACGCTACAAACCGCACACCGCCGCCAGGTCATCGGCCAGCTGCCGCTGCTGCCGTGCACCCAATGCCGCGCAGGTGATGCGCAGGCCATGCGCGGCCGCCGCCACGGCGAAGACTTCACCGCTGCGCACGTGCCAGCCGCGTGCGGCCAGCGCCAGCACCTGTGGCGTGCTGTCTGCGGTCAGCGGCAACCACAGGTTCAAACCTTCCATCGGCGTCGGTGTCGGCAGCCCGCGCGCCTGCAGCAGGGCCTGCAAGCCCTGCAACCGCTGCTGGTAGCGCGCGCCAGCCGCAGCGATGCGCTCCCGCTGCGCAGCGGATTCCAGCACGCTGCTGGCCGCATCCTGCAGCAGATGGCTCACCCAGCCGGTGCCTGCCGCCAGCCGCAGGCGCAGCCGCGCTGCCGTGTGCCCGTCGCAGGCCAGCCAGGCCAGCCGCAGGTCCGGGCCCAACGACTTGGACAACGAACGCAGCAGCGCCCAGCGCCGCCCGTCCTGCGGCAATACCGAGTGATAAGGCTGCTGTGACAGCAGCGCATAGTGGTCATCCACCAGCACCGCCACCTGCGGATGCTCGGCCAGCAGCTGCCGCAGCGCACGCGCACGCGCCGCGTCCAGGCTGGCACCGGTGGGATTGTGCGCGCGCGGCGTCAGCAGTACCGCACGCGCACCGGCCAGCAATGCCTGGCGCAGCGATTCCACCTGCATGCCGTGGGCGTCCACCGCGACCGGCAAGGGCGCATGCCCGGCCGCACCAAGCACGTTGAGACTCCCCAGGAAGCAGGGATCCTCCACGGCGATCAGGTCGCCCGGCAGCAGCCACGCCGTCAGCACGCGCTCGATGCCATCCACCGCACCATGGGCCAGCTCCAGCGCGTAGTCCGGCGGGCAGTCCGCGTCCAGCGACAACCGTGCCAGCCGCTGCATGCGCCGGTCCACCGTATCGGCGCCGTACAACCGCGGCGCCGACGCTGCCACACGCAGGGTCGGCAGGCACCGCGGATCGGGGTTGCCGCCGGCCAGATCATGCAGGGCCAGCCCTGGCCGGCTGCCCTCCCGCGCCATCGCCGGCGGCAGCCCGCGCACCACCGTGCCACGGCGCCCGGCGGTACTGGCCAGGCCCGCCGCATCCAGCCGCTTGTAGGCGGCCGCTACGGTATTGCGGTTGACCCCCAGCCGCTCGGCCAGATCGCGCACCGGCGGCAACGCACTGCCCGCCGCCAAGCGGCCATCACCGATGCCGCTGCGGATGCTGTCGAAGATCGCTTCGGCACTGCGCCCCGTGATTTTCATTTTGTCCTATGCCAAACTATTTCTTGTCCTGTGCCAGTGTATCCCACCCTGGCCGCCCGCATCGGAGGTGCCCCACCATGCCGCTTGCCCCTGCCGACTGGCCCGTCGCCCAGTCCATCGAACAGATCGCCACCAACCTGGCCACGGTGCGCCAGCGCATCGCCCGCGCCTGCAGCCGCGCCGGCCGGGATCCGGCCAGCGTGCGCCTGCTGCCGGTCAGCAAGACCGTCGATGAAGCCCGCATCCGCATGGCCGTGGCGGCCGGCTGCAACGTACTCGGCGAGAACAAGGTGCAGGAAGCGCAGCGCAAGGCGCTGGCCATGGCCGACCTTGCCGTGCACTGGTCGGTGATCGGCCACCTGCAGACCAACAAGGCCCGCGACGTGGCCCGCTTCGCCAGCGAATTCCAGGCGCTGGACAGCCTGCGTGTGGCCGAGGCGCTGCAGCAGCGCCTGCAGCTGGAAGACCGCAGGCTCGACGTGTTCGTGCAGGTCAATACCTCCGCCGAACCCAGCAAGTACGGCCTGCAACCGGAGGCGGTGGCGGCATTCGTGCAGCAGCTTCCGGCGTTCGACCGCCTGCGCGTGCGTGGCCTGATGACCCTGGCGGTGTTCACCCCGGACGTGGAGCGCGTGCGCGCCTGCTTCGTGCGCCTGCGAGTGCTGCGCGACCAGCTGCAGCAGACGGCGCCGGACGGCATCGACCTGTCGCAGCTGTCGATGGGCATGTCCGGCGACTTCGAAGTGGCCATCGAGGAAGGCGCCACCGTGGTCCGTGTCGGCCAGGCGATCTTCGGCGCGCGCGCCACGCCGGACAGCCTCTACTGGCCCACCGACGGAGCACCGGCATGAAGCGCGCGGTCCTCCTGCAGCATGTCAGCTTCGAAGACCTGGGCACCCTGCAGCCGCTGCTGCTCGGCCAGGGCTGGCAGCTGCAGACGCTGCAGGCCGGCGTCGATACGCTGGACAGCGCAGAGCAGGCAGACCTGCTGGTGGTGCTCGGCGGGCCGATCAGCGTCAACGATGGCGCGGCCTACCCGTTCCTGGCCGACAGCATCGCCCTGCTGCAGCGCCGCCTGCAGCAACAGCGCCCAACGCTGGGCATCTGCCTGGGCGCGCAGCTGATGGCGCGCGCACTTGGCGCGCAGGTCACCCCGACCGGTGGCAGGGAGATCGGCTTCGCGCCGCTGCTGCTCACCGATGAAGGCCAGCGTTCTCCGCTGCAGGCGTTGCAGGGAATCCCGGTGCTGCACTGGCACGGCGAGGGCTTCGAACTGCCCGCAGGCGCCCGCCGTCTGGCCAGCACCCCGGCCTGCCGCCACCAGGCCTTCGCCATCGGCAACCATGCGCTCGCACTGCAATGCCATCCGGAGCTGGATGCGCGCCAGTTCGAGCGCTGGCTGATCGGCCACACGCTGGAACTGGCCCAGGCCGGCATCGATCCAGCGGATCTGCGTGCGCAGGCACGGCGCTACGGCGCACCGCTGGCGGCAGCGGCAACGGCGATGTTCCATCACTGGCTGCATGATCTACCGGAGACCCGCCCATGCATTACCGCCTGACCGTCCAGCGCCACGGCATCCATTGGGGACACTTCGACTGCGACGGTCCCAACGCACTGCAGCACCTGGAAGCGATCGCCGCACGCCTGCCCGCCGAAGAAGGGTTTCTCGTGCAACGGCAGAAGGGAATCGGTGAACAACGCATCCTGTCCAGCGGCAGCGATGGCCTGCGGGTACTGGCCGCGCAGATCCAGTATGGCGCGCTCTGACAACGACGGCGCGGGGGCCGGCACTGGCTGCACCTGCGCGCAGCATGCTGGACTGGCGCCGTCACGCAAGTGATAGTCACGCGATGCTCGACGTACCCGCCAACCTGCGTGACATCGCCCTGGACCTGCAGCAACGCCTGCACCGCATCGGCGAAGGCCAGCCCAGCGAAAGCCACTACCGGTTGCTGCTGGACGGTGAAACCCTGTGCTTCCCCTACCGCATCTACGTCGATGCCACGCGCCTGGACCGGCTCGCCGCTTCGCTGCAGGGCGAGGCGCGCCTGCTCTGCCTGTGCCTGGCCACCCGACACCCGGACGGCCATCTGCGCCAGCGCGCCATCGAGGCATTGGCAACGGCATCGCCCCCCTGGGTTCTGGCATTCCATCTGGCGCTGCTCGGCGAGTATGTCGAGGAAATCGCCCTGGCCGTCAGCCGGCAGGCGCGGCAGATCGGACTGGCCGCCTATGCGCCGCTGATCCGCGCGAACCCGGTCTTCTTCGAACGCTGCATGCAGCGCGCCGCGAGTTACTGGAATGCCTATCACCGGCACGCGCATCCCACGCTGCGCACGTTTCCCGCGCACCGCCTGCTGCTGGAAATGCGACGCGCCAGCCGGGCCGGTTGAGCGGCCCCTGCGGCCGCGACCGATGCCCGTCCCGCAACAGCATCGATCACGGCCGCACCGCGCGCCCCGGGCATGCCACCACGCGCTTCCAGGTCGGCGCCGCCAGCGACCACGAGGAAGCCACCCGATGCCACGACCGGGGCGTTTCAGCCTTGCGCCGCGTAGGCTTCGGCCTCGATCTCGAACAGCATGCCGTCCAGTGCCAGGCGTGGCACCGGGATGAGCGTGCAGGTCGGCGCGGGCCGATTGGCCCAGCGCCGCCGCACTTGCCGCGCGATGATGCCCAGGCGGTCCTCATCATGGTCCACCACCAGTATCCGCAGCCGGGCCACGTCACCCAGTCCGGCATGCGCGGACCGCAGTGCGGTCTGCAGATTGTCCAGGGCCTGCGAAACCTGCTCCTCGAAGCCCGGCGACAGGTTGCCGTCGTCGTCCTCGCCCCCTTGCCCGGCGATGTGGATCACCCGGGCCGGCAGCCGCACCACGGCCACGTGCGAATAGCCGTTCGCGCTCGGATCATGCAGGCCGGGCGGGTCGAACAGCTCCAGCAGGCCATGGCTGAAGTCCGCGGTGTGCAACAGGTTCATGCCGCAACTCTCTGGGGAACAGCGCGCAGTCTGCAACCTCAACCCGCGTTGAGGTCAAATCCACCGGATGCAACAGACTGGCCCGCGACGCGCAACGATGCCGCGGGCCCCGCTGCCAGCGCCGGCAGGGCGTGACACTCCTGCCTCAGGTCCAGGCCGGATCGGCGGTGAAATCGATGGTCAGCCAGAACGTGCTGGCACGGGCATCCAGCCGCATCGCGATGTCGTCCCGCATCGCATCCACCTCGCCCACCGTCCCCAGCGGCGTCGAGGGCGTGGTCAGGACATGGATCTCGATGAAGCGCATCCGTCCCATCTTCGCCACATGGCTGGTGAAACCGGCATAGCCGCGCTCGGCCACGAACGCCTGCATCACCTGCTGCACGCGCCCGTCCAGGTCATCGGGTGCCACCTGCAGCACTTCACGCATGGCCTTCCATGCACTGCGTGCCGGCACCGGCAGCACGGCCAGGCTGATCAACGCCAGTACGATCGAATCCAGATAGGGCACCCAGTGATGCCAGCGCCCCCCATGCAGGGCCAGCGCGAGCACGAAGGCCAGCACCACCGCCAGGCTCATCAGGCCGCCCAGCAGCCACCCACGCACATCCAGCCACAACAGCGCCGACCGCAGCCGGCGCGCGCGCCGGGCCACGAACGCGGCCATGCCCAGGTTGCTGGCACTGAGCACCCCGGCCCACCACAGCGCCGGGCCGAACTTCACTTCATGCCCGCCCGTGGTCAGCCCGATCACCGCATTGGCCAACGCGTACACGCAGGCCAGCGACAGGATCACCCCGCCGAGTGCCTCGACCATCGGTTCCAGATGCCAGTAGCCATACTGGAAGCGCGGGCTGTACTCCCGCGCCACCAGCCGCAGCACCGACAGCGACACCAGGGTCAGTGCAACGTCGACCAGGCTGTACACGCCATCGAACAGGATCGCCTGCGATCCCACCAGCAGGCCACCGATGAAGCCGACCGCGCTCACCGCGACGGTGACCCCGATCGAGAACCTCAGCAGGCGTTGTTCGCGCGTGGTATCCATCGACCGCCGAGCAGCCGACCGTTGCCGGTCAGGCCTTCAGCACCTCCACCTTGTACGAGGTCACGTCACCTTCGTGCTCGATGATCAGGCCATGCACGTCCGACTCGAAGCCCGGGAAGCGAGCGTTCTGCTCACGGGCGATGCGCAGCGACTGGATGATCGGCTCGTCACTGGCACCGAAGCGCTCGCCGGGCATGATGGTCGGAATGCCCGGTGGGTATGGCACCAGCATCGTCGCCGCCACACGGCCACTGAGCTGTTCGATGTCGACCCGTTCGATCTCGCCTTTCACCAGATGGTTGTAGGCATCGGCCGGCGTCATCACCGGTGTCGGCAGGTCCACGTACATCTCGCGCATCACCTTGGCCACCGCGAAGTCCTGGTTGAACGCATGCAATGCGTCGCACAGGTCACGCAGGCCCCAGCCCGCGTAGGCGATCGGGTAATCGGCGGCCAACGTCGGCAGCGCCTGGCTCAGCGGCGCATTGCGGTCATACAGGTCCTTGAACGCCATCAGCTCGGTCACCAGGGTGCTCCACTTGCCCTTGGTGATGCCCATCGAGAACAGGAACAGCACCGAGTACAGGTTGGTCTTCTCCACGGTGATGCCGCGGCCCCACAGGAACTTGCTCAGCACCGCCGCCGGGATGCCCAGCCTGCCCATGCTGCCGTCCATCGACAGGCCCGGGGTCAGCAGGGTCACCTTGATCGGATCGATCAGCACGTAGTCGTCGACCAGGTTCTCGAAGCCGTGCCAATGCGCATCCGGCTGCAGGTACCACTCCTCGCGCTTGGCCACCAGCGGCGCCGGCGTATCGCCCTTGTCCAGGCTGCGCTCGAGCTTGGTCGGCTGCCACACACTGAACCACCAGTCGTCGCGGCCCAGGTCGTCGCGCACATGCAGCATCGCGCGGCGGAAGGCGATCGCCTCGTCGTGCATTTCCTGTACCAGCGAGCGCCCCGCCTCGCCTTCCATCATCTTCGAGGCCACATCGCAGGCCGCGATCACCCCGTAATGCGGACTGGTCGAGGTATGCATCATGAACGACTCGTTGAAGCGCTCGGCATCCAGGTTGCGCTGTGCCGAATTGCGCACATGGATCATCGATGCCTGCGAGAACGCGGCCAGCAGCTTGTGGGTGGAATGGGTGGTGAAGATGATCGCGTCCTGCTCGCGCGGCTTGCCCTTGGCCATGCCGTAGTGGTTCTCGTAGAACGGATGGAACGCAGCGTAGGCGTACCAGGCTTCGTCGAAGTGCAGGAAGTCAACCGCGCTGCCGATCTCGTCGGCGATCTTCTCGGCGTTGTAGCACAGCCCGTCATACGTCGAGTTGGTGACCACCGCGATGCGCGGCTTGGAACCGGCCTGGTAGGCCTGGCTGGCCAGCGGATTGGCGGCGATGCGCTGCTGCAGCGACTCCGGCGTGAACTGGTCCAGGCTGATCGGGCCGATGATGCCGTGCGCGTTGCGGCTGGGGGTGAAATACACCGGCACCGCGCCGGTCATGATCAGCGCGTGCAGCAGCGACTTGTGGCAGTTGCGGTCGACGAACACCACATCGCCGCGTGCCACGGTGCCATGCCAGACGATCTTGTTGGCAGTGGAGGTACCGTTGGTGACGAAGAAGGTGTGGTCGGCGCCGAAATTGCGCGCGGCCTCGTTCTCGGCCTCCTTGATCGGCCCGGTGTGGTCCAGCAACGAACCCAGCTCCGGCACCGAGATCGACAGATCGCTGCGCAGGGTGTTCTCGCCGTAGAACTGGTGGAATGCCCGCCCCACCGGCGACTTGGTGAAGGCCACGCCACCGGCATGGCCCGGTGTATGCCAGGAGTAGTTCGACTCGGCCGCATGATGGATCAGCGCCTTGAAGAACGGCGGCAGCAGGTTCTGCATGTAGTCTTCGGCCGCGCGCATCACCTGCCGTGCGATGAAGTTCTTGGTGTCCTCGAACAGGAAGATGAAGCCGTGGATGTACTTGAGCAGCTTGCTCGGCACCTTCTCGATGGTGCGGCGCTCGCCGTACAGGAACACCGGCAGGTTGGCGCGGCGCGCGCTCTGCTCGCGCAGGAAGGCGGTCAGGCGCTGGAACTCGCCATCCACTTCCTCGCTGCCGTCGATGGAGATCAGCACGGCCGACGCCGCCACATAGGTCCGCGCGCCGGCGCGGGCGTCATCCAGGTTCAGGCCGCACAGCACTCGCTGGTTGCTGCCGCGCAGCTCCTCCACCAGGGCACGGATCAGGATGCCGCCGATGCGCGGCGAATCGTAGTCGCCATCGATGACGATGACCGGGTAATCCAGTGACTTGAAATACACGTTGATTCTCCTTTTCGAAACTCAGGAACGCCGGGCGCCGGACGAGATCGCCGCCGCCTCGCGGGAACGCTGGCGCTGCTGGCGCCGTTCCTCGCTGAAGAAGGGATAGAACACGGTGATGAACAGCACGAACAGGAACGCGTACTGCACGATCGATCCGGACGACCCGTAGATCGCCCACAGGCAGTACACGACCGTCAGGCTGGTCAGGGTCCAGAACGCCCCGGTATGCACCAGCGTGTGCGAGCGCTCCACCACGAAGTAGCAGGCCACGCAGGAATAGATGTAGGGCAGCAGGGTCAGCACCACCGCCGCCGAAGTGATCACGTCGAACTGTGCCGACGCGGTCTCCGAGGTGGAGGTGACCAGCACCGCCAGCGTCATCAGCACCGCGACGATCAGCACGCCCTTCACCGGCACGTCGTCCTTGTTGGTCTTGCTGAAGATGCTCGGGAACAGGCCGTCATCGGACGCTGCCTTGGCACTCTGCGCGGTCAGCAGGATCCAGCCGCCCAGCGAACCGGCGGCACCGATGAAGGCACACAGGCTGACCAGCGCCCCGCCCCAGCCGCCGACGGCCTTGGCCGCAGCCAGCGCGAACGGCGCATCGGACACCTGCAGCTCGCCATTGGGCACCATGCCCATGATCACCGACGAACTGGCGATGTAGGCGATGGCCGCCAGGAATACGCCAGCCAGGGTGGCACGGGCCACGTTCTTTTCCGGGTTCTCGACGACGCCGGCCGTCACCGAGGCCGACTCGACGCCGATGAAGGCCCACAGGGTCAGTGCCGCAGCACTGGAGATCGCACCGAAGTTCGACTCGCCGGACACGTTGTAGGCGCCCTTGAAGATGTCGGCATCGAAGAAGAACCAGCCGAAGATGGCGATCCCCAGGATCGGCACCAGTGCGAAACTGGTGGTGACCGTCTGCACCCGGCTGACGAAGGCCGGGCCGATCATGTTGGCAAAACTCAGTGCCCACACCAGGACCAGCACCGCGATGCAGCGCACCAGCGGCTCGGACAGGATCGGGAAGAAGTAGCTGAAATAGCCGACTGCGGCAATCGGGATGGCGACATTGCCGATCCAGTTGGCGAACCAGTAGATGGTGTTGGTCTGAAAGCCCATGTACGGGCCGAACCAGTCGCGGGCATAGGCATAGGGGCCGCCAGCCTTGGGCGCCAGCTTGCCGAGCTTGGCGAACACGAAGGCCAGCAGCAGCGCGCCGGCGGTGGTGATCAGCCAGCCCCAGATCGAGGCGGTGCCGATCTTGGCCAGGCTGGACGGCAACAGGAACACCCCCGAGCCCATCATGTTGCCCGCGACAAGGAAGGTGGCTCCGACCACCCCGATTTTCTTTGCTTCTGCCATGACACTCTCCTGGACTGGCATGAGCCCGGCAGGCCGGGCGTGGGGACGGGTTGCGCTGGCGTGCAGCCGCTGGCGCCTATTTGATGAAGTTGTATTGCAGGCTGCCCTGCACCCGGACCGTGTCGCCGCGCGCACCGCCCTGTTGCTGCAGGCGGCCGTACAGCAGCTCCATGCCCATCGTCCACGAGGGCGCCGGGCTCCAGATCAGGTTGAACACGCCGTAGCGGCTGTTGCGGAAGGCATCGGCGGGAAGCGCCGCATTGCGCTCCAGGGTCAGCTGGCCGTAGATCAGGTTCGAACGCCACAGATCGGACCAGTAGTGGGTGTAGCCAACAAAGCCACCCTGCAGATCGAGGGCATCCAGGCGGCCATCGGCCGCCACCACGGCGTCCAGGCCTGAACCGGTCAGGTCGGCGGTGTAGCGGCTCAGGCCACGGCCACCGAGCACGCCGAACAGCAGCAGGTCACGCTCGCCGATCGAGGCCGAGCCACTGAGCTGCGCGCCGCCGGCGAAAACGCGGTCGCGCTGGGCATCACCGTCGTAGGCCAGATTGCGCGCCACCAGGCCCAGCTGCAGGTGCCCCCAATCGCGTTCCATGCGTGCGGTCACGCTCACGTCCGGCACCCGGTTGACCGCCGCCAGGGCGTCGCTGGCACCGGCCAGTTCGGTATCGGGGTCTTCGGCCGCCAGGGTCAGCGTGTTGCCCTTGCCCAGCGCGAAGCTGTGGTGGATGCCGGCCACCAGCAGATAGCCGGCACCGCCGGGGCCGGCGAAGTCCAGCGTGTCCGGCAGGCTGTCCGCGTCCATGAAGCTGGAATACCCATAGCCGGCGTAGGTGTTGCCGAGCTGGCCATACGCGTGGCGCAGGCGGAACTGATAGCCGTCGCTGCTGCCGAAGAAGTCATTCTCCAGATAGAAGCGCAGGTTGCCATGCGTGGTCGGGCGCCGCGCCTCGAAACTGAAACGGGTCTGTTTGGCGTGCAGATTGAAATTGGAGACATCCCGGTGCTCGCCGCCCACCGGGATGGATGAGGGAATGAACTGGTCCTCGTCGCCGGCGCCGCGCGAATCGGCGATGGCATCCAGCTTGGCGTAGCCGCCGATGCGGATGACGGTATCGGTGCCGGGAATGGCGAAGAATCCCTTCAGGTCGGGATCGGTCGGCCCGGCGGCGCTGTCCGGTCGCGAGGCCGCCGTCGACGGATCGGCCACCGAGTCACGCTGCGGCAGCACCGGCGGCGCCACGCCCGGCACCTGGGTGGGGTGCAGACTGCTGGACGACCCCATCGCGGTCGTCGACGCGGCGGCGGCGGCCGGTGCGGCGGCACGTTCCCCGCGCGCCTCCAGCTGGTCAAGACGCTGCTGAAGGTGCTGCAGCGTCTGCCGCATCGCGTCGATCTCGCGGCGCAAGGCCTGCGCATCGTCCTGCGCATGTGCCGGCGCCGCGGCCATCGCGGTCACACAGGCCAGACTCAGTACCGCCAAGCGCATTGCATCCTCCCTGGACTGACATGGGCACCACACGGCCTGGCCGCGCGCGTGCGCCGTCCCAGCCTCATGGTGCCGTTGCTGGACATGCGGGTACTGCAGTGATGGCGATCACCCACCTGCACATGGCAGGCAACCGGACCACGGCGCCATTCCCTACGACTCAGGGTCATACCCACCGAAGCAGCGCTGCCGAAGGGGTGGCGACCGCAGCGCTCTGGGTAACAATCGCGGGGTGAGAGTGTCGTGAATGGCATTGCATCCCTGCCCGGTTGCGGGCGTGGCCGATGCGATGTCCTTGGCGCAGTGACGCTGTATTCCATGCGTCAAGGCTAGTTCGACTGTCGTTTTTGACCTTGATTGGGATCAAGGCGCATTGCTTGATGTCAGTCACGATTCAGACGTGACAGCGACCCAGAGGTGCGCAGCACAGCGAGGCCTCTGCGGGGCAGAACGCAGCGGGCCCGCATGTCGCCATGCGGGCCCGCTGGAATCTGAAGTCACCGCCAGGGCGGAGCGGCTCAGCGCGGTCCGAGCACCGTCTGCAGGTCATTGCCCTGCGGCATCCCGGCGCGGCGCTGCACCTTGCCCTGCGCATCCTGGAACAGGATGCCCGGCGTTCCCTGGAAGCCCATTTCGACCATCAGCACCTGGTTGGCATCCAGCTTCGCCGCCAGCTCGCGGCTGATGTTCGGCAACGGCTTGATGCCGCCGCGCTCGAACTGGTGTTCGTTCTCCAGCAGCGCCGCGCTCGGATCGCGTGCAGCCAGGATCGCGGCCGCCTTGGCCGGGCTGTCTTCACGGATGACACCGACCACCACATGGCGCAGCTGCACCTTCCCGGCATCGACCCAGGGCCGTGCCGCTTCCCAGAACTTGTGGCAGTAAGGGCAGTTGGCATCACTGAAGGTGTAAACCACGCGCGGTGCGTCGGCCTTGCCGTCACGGACCCATGCACTGGCCTCCAGCTTGCTCCACATCCTGGCCGACATCGGTGCGGCCACCAGCTTCTCCAGCGTTTCCGCCGCCACCTCGTTGCCCTCGGCATCGAACAGGCTGCCCACCAGCACGTGCTTGCCATCCGCGGTGACGTAGGCTGCCGCCGGTTGCTGGCCGCCGACCATGCCGGCAAAGCCACGCAGGCCGCCCGGTGCGTCGAACTCGGCAACGGCCTCGAAGCCATGCTTCTCGATGCCCTTCAGGACGGCCGGCTGATCGCCCTTGTTGGCTGCCGCGGGGGTTGCGGCGGCTGCAGGCGCAGCCTTGCCCGGCGGGGTCTGTGCCTGGCTGCAGGCGGCCAGGGCCATCAGCGCCGGCAGCAGCAGCATGTGCGCGGTGCGCGGGGAAATCGACAACATGGAAACTCCGTAGTGAGATGCCAGCGCAGGCTACCGCAGCCGGCGCAGTTTGTGTTCAAGGCCAGCCTGGGTCAGCTCGCCCAGGTGCAGTTCCTGCAGCCGCCCCTGTGGATCGAAGAACAGCGTGGACGGGAAGGCCTGGACACCCAGTGTGGTCGACGCGCTTGCCGGTTCATCCAGCAGCACGTTGCCCAGCACCAGGCGTTCATTTGCAAGAAAGGTCTGGACCTCTTCCAGGGTCTCGCCCTGGTTGAGGAAAACGAACTGGACGTCCGCATGCGCCTGCTGTGCGGTTGCCAGCACCGGCATTTCCCTCCGGCACGGTCCGCACCAGCTGGCCCACAGATTCAACACCAGCGGTTTGCCACGGAAACGCTGGAGATCGACCGCCTGGCCCTGCAGGTCGGCCACCTGCAGCGTCGGCAACGGCATCTGCCGGGCCTGCCAGCTGGCCAGGCCGTAGCTGCCCAGTCCCCACAGCAGCACCCCGGCCAACGCGCTGCCCAGTACCGGCAACCGCAGCGGGCGGTGGCCGCGCAGCCGCCACAGACCCCACGCGAGTGCAGCAATCACCACGACCACAACGTGATAGCCGCCATCGGCAATCTGCAGCACACCCCACGGCGCATCGCGGTAAAGCGCGAAATGGGTCGCAATGAAAGACAGCCGGCCACACAGCAGGCCGATCAGCAGCATGTCCAGCACCAGGGAAGACGCGGACGGACGGCCCGGCTCCGCTTTCCCACGTCCCCCGATACGCGCCGCAGCCATCGCCAGCAACAGGCAGATCAGGATCAACACAACCGGCATCGGTACCGGACCCACACTCGACATCCACTCACCCACTTCTTCCCGTCAGGGTTGCATCGTCGAAGCGCCGTGCCCGCAATGCAAGCACGGCGTCCCGGCCGCGTTCATCAAGCGGCGTTTCGACCCAGCTGCGTGGCCGGCGCGGCATGCAGGCCACGCAGGCTGCCCGCCACGGCAGGCATCAAGGGACGTTCACGGCGCTTGCTGCTGACGTGACGGCGGTAATTGGCCGGCGTCATGCCGACAATCCGCAGGAACAGGCGGCGGAACGCGCTCTGGTCCGCGTACCCTACGCCCCAGGCAACCTCATCGATGCTGGCACCCTGCTGCAGCAGGGTCTGCGCCTTGGCCACCCGCAGCCGCTGGCAGTATTCGATGGGCCGCAGCCCGGTGGCCTTCAGGAAGCGCCGCTGCAGCGTCCTCGGCTCCAGACCGGAGATTTCACAGATCCCGCCGAGCGTGGCCCCGCGCGCTGCCGTGGTGTGCAGCCAGCGCTGGGCTTTCAGCACATCGCGATCGCCGTGGGCGAAATTGGCACTGAAACGTTCCAGATCCTGCTGGATGGTGACCGGGACCACGATACCCAGTTGCTGTGCCACCGTGCTGGCCACACCCTGGCCATGCAGCCGGTACAGCAGGCGCAGACCGAGGAAGCGCCAGGCCTGCACGCCGCCGACGGTAAGCAGATCGCCATCATCGACCAGGGCCCGCTCGCTCGGCGTCCAGCTGCCGGCCTGCACCTGCAGGCCAGGGTGACGGCTGAGCTCGGGACCCGACACGGTGCGACCGGCCAACAGGCCGGCACGTGCCAGCACACTGACCCCGTCGCCTGCGGCCGCGAGCAGACTGCCGCCGTCGTAATGCGCCCGCAGCCAGTCCAGCAGTACCTCCTCGGTGCGCAGCGATGCACCGGGACTGACCTGTCCCGGCAGCGCGATCACCGCGGGAATGGCGGCATCGAGCATTTCGGCGCCGGCGATACGATGTACACCGGTGTTGCTGGCCGGCAGGATCCAGCGCGTGACCAGCACCCGCTTGAAGGGGCGCCGCTGCTGCTGGGCCAGCCGGTTGGCCACGTGAGCCATCTCGGCCAGGACCGATGCCGCCGACGGGTCGCCCCCGGGATATTCGACCACCGCGACCTCGACGAATCCTTCGTTGCTGATTCCCTCCACAGTCCCACCTCCTCATTCGGTTCAGGCCGTCGCGCGGCCGGTTCAGGCGCAGGGTAGGAACTGCTTCGCCGCCGGGGCTATGAAGAAAGTTGCAAAGTGTGCTGAATACGCAGACGTGCCCCAGTCTTGACTCTTGACCAGACTCCAGGGATCACAATGCGGTCCAGGCCCCCAGGAGTCCGTCGTGAACATTGGACAGTTGGCCCGCCAGGCAGGCGTGCCCATCGACACCGTCCGCTACTACGAGCGCCAGCGCCTGCTGCCAAGGGCCGCGCGCTCGGCGGGTGGCTACCGCATCTTCGGTGAACAAGACCTGCGCCGCCTGCGCTTCATCCGCCGCGCCAAGAGCCTGGGTTTCAGTCTCGATGAGATCAGCGAACTGCTCGCGCTCAGCGACCACCCGCCACAGGACATGGGCAGCGTGCGCGAGACGGCACGCCTCCGCCTGCAGGACATCGAACTGCGGATGTCGGAACTGCAGCGCATGCAGGCCGCGCTCTCGCAGCTGGTGGATGCCTGCCCCGGGCACGGCGCCCTCGAGCAGTGCCCGATCCTGGCCGCACTCACGGCTGACGCGCCCTGAGCGACGCTGCGGCTGCGCGATCGGCGTGCAGAAAAGTGCAACAAAGCGCTTGCCAACCCCTGGGGGCACAGCTATTATTTCGCTCCTCAGCGACGTGGGGCCATAGCTCAGCTGGGAGAGCGCCTGCATGGCATGCAGGAGGTCAGCGGTTCGATCCCGCTTGGCTCCACCATACTTTCGGCATTAGGCCGTCGAAAGGTCGCAAAGAACATTGATGAGATCTGCGTCCCCATCGTCTAGAGGCCTAGGACATCACCCTTTCACGGTGGCGACCGGGGTTCGAATCCCCGTGGGGACGCCACTCATCATGAACAACGAGGACCCGGCCGATAACCGGGTCTTTTTTGTTCACCGCCACCTGCGTTCCAGGTGTGGCGTTGCGGTTCTCCCCGCCTTCATGGCCGGGCAGGACGACAACGAAAAAAGCTGAAAAAAAAGCTTCCACAAATGTGAACAGGCAGGTATGATAGGCGGCTCGGTAACACGGGGCCATAGCTCAGCTGGGAGAGCGCCTGCATGGCATGCAGGAGGTCAGCGGTTCGATCCCGCTTGGCTCCACCACTTTCGACATTAGGCCGTCGAAAGTTCTACAACTTGAAGTTTTCGTGCGTCCCCATCGTCTAGAGGCCTAGGACATCACCCTTTCACGGTGGCGACCGGGGTTCGAATCCCCGTGGGGACGCCAGTTTCAAACGGACTCTGCTCCCGGCAGATATCCGATGTTTCATGGGGCCATAGCTCAGCTGGGAGAGCGCCTGCATGGCATGCAGGAGGTCAGCGGTTCGATCCCGCTTGGCTCCACCACTTCGACATTAGGCCGTCGAAGGATCTACAACTTGAAGTTTTCGTGCGTCCCCATCGTCTAGAGGCCTAGGACATCACCCTTTCACGGTGGCGACCGGGGTTCGAATCCCCGTGGGGACGCCAATTCTTGAAACCCCGGCTTCGGCCGGGGTTTTTCTTTGCCTGCACGCGCGCGGGTGTTCAGAACCGCCGATACATCCCGATCGACGCCGGAGCGGTCGGCGCGAAGCCGAACTGCGCGTACAGCCGATGTGCCTCGCCGTCGGCCAGCAGACTCACGTACGCCGAGGGCGGCAGATTGCCCTGCATCCAGACGCTCAGCCGCTGCATCACCTGCTTGCCCAGGCCCTGCCCCTGCAACCGCGGCAGCACGGCGATATCGCAGACCTGCAGATGGCAGCCACCATCGCCGATGATCCGGCCCATCGCCACCAGCTCGCTGCCCTGGTAGGCGCAGACACCGAACACGGTATTGGGCAACGCGCGCGTCGCAGCCTCATGGGTCTTGGCGCTGAGGCCTGCCAGCGCGCGCAGCTGGCAGTAGTCTTCCACCGTGGGTACCGCCTCGCGGAACTGGATCGTCGCCGGATCACTCATGCAGCATCTCCCTGAAGGTCGGGCTATCCTGCCGCATCTACGCCGCAGTTGCTGCGACCCACGCACCGGTTGCCCATCGATGTGCTACTCCGCCCTGATCCGTGCCGACTACGCCAAACTGGTCCGTGAGTTCGGCGCGGTGCTGTCCCTGCAGGATTTCGCCGAACTGTACGCCCACGATCCCGGCAAGAAGCGGCCGAAGACGCCGAAGGCCATGGACGATGGCTTTGCCGGCGCGCGCACCGAACTGGGCCGCGACATCGTGGCGAAGATCCAGCAATGGCACGCGCAGGAACGGCTGGCACTGCAGGCCGAACTGGCCCGCCAGGTGGAGCGGCGCGATATCGCCAGCGCCACCCTGGCCACCCGCCCCACACAGAAGGCGCGCAACGACCTGCGCATTGCCGGCAACCGGATCGAACGCGCCCAGGCACGGCTGGACGATCTGCACCGCGAGCAGCTGCTGCCCCGCGACAACCGCATTTTCCCCGGGACCTACGCGCCGGTGATGGTCAGCGAGAACGGGCAGCGGGTGATCCGGCCGATGCGCTACCAGTGCCGCCTGCCGGACGCACCGGCCCGCAACGATGTGCTCTATCCAGGCACCTACAACGCACGCCGCGACAGCCTGGAAGGCTATTGGCGCGGGGCGTTCGGGCTGCACCATGGCGTGGTGGTGGTGCGCGCCTTCTACGAGCATGTACCGCGCCACGCCAGTGCCGGGCGCACGTTGGAGCCCGGGGAAAAGGCGCAGGACAGGGTGCTGGAGTTCCGTCCCGATCCGCCGCGCGACCTGCTGCTGGCCTGCCTGTGGGCCGAATGGGAGGGCCCCGAAGGACACCTGCTCTCGTTTGCGACCATCACCGACACACCGCCGGCCGATGTCGCCGCCGCCGGGCATGACCGCGGCGTGCTGCCGATCCGCGCCGAGCATCTGGATGCATGGCTGAACCCGGACCCGGACAACCTGGCGGCGCAGTACGCCATCCTCGACGATCGCGAGGATATCCGCTACGTCCATGAAGAGGCCGCCTGAGTCGCGCTGGCCCTGGCTGGCCTGCCGCCATGACGCGATCGCAGCGCGCCGGGCCCGGCCCCGGATCAGGTCACATCGGCCCTGGAACGACCGACCGCGCGAACCAGCGCCCTGCTCAGGTCCGCGGACAGGTACGGCTTGACCAGCAGCACGCCCGACTGCATCGCCAGCGGCAACTGATCGGCGGTCATGCCCGTGGCCAGCACGAACGGCACCTTGCGCGCACCGAGCGCCGCCGCAACCGGCTCGCTGGTTTCATTGCGGGCCAAGCGATAGTCCAGCAGGGCAACGTCCGGCGTCGTCTGTTCGAGCAGGCGCAGCGCCTCGGCGACCGACGCCGCCAGCCCCACGACCCGGGCACCGGAGTGCACCAGCTGCATCTGCAGCAGCGCCGCGCTCATCTCGTCGTTTTCAACTACCAGCACCCGCAGGTCCTGCAACGCTGACATCGGCTTTCGCTCCCGCGCCTGTTAAGCCCTTCCAGTATAGCCAGCGCCAGGCTGATACCGACAGCGCCCCTACCCGCCGCAGGCAGCCTGGGCCTCTATCAACGCCGTGCAGCGTCGGGTACACTAGCCCGCTGCTGCCGGTGTGGCGGAATGGTATACGCAGCTGACTCAAAATCAGCCGGGGGCAACCCCATGAAGGTTCGAGTCCTTTCACCGGCACCATCGATCAAGGCCAGGTCCCCGACCTGGCCTTTGTCGTTTTCACGCTGGCCTTGGCGCAACCGATGCCATCGCCACTGGCCAGCCCGGCCGGCGCGCGTTCCCCGGGCTGCTACACCACCCGCAACGCCGGCGCGTGACTGCCGGAGCCGTGCCCTGCCCCGGCCCCGGCCTGCACGCGGAATCCGGCGACGGTCCGCAGCAGCTCCGAGGACTGTTCCTCCATGCTGCGGGCCGCGGCCGACGCTTCCTCCACCAGCGCGGCATTCTGCTGCGTCCCCTGGTCGATCAGGTCCACGGCCTGGTTCATCTGCTGGATGTCATCGCTCTGCTGCTGGGCCGCGGTGCTGATCTCGGTCACCAGGTCGCTGACGCGGCGCACATCGACCACGATCTCGTCCATGGTCCGGCCAGCGCTTTCGACCTGCGCGGTACCCGCCCCGACATTGGCCACCGACGCGTCGATCAGCTGCTTGATTTCCTTGGCCGCGCCGGCCGAGCGCTGCGACAGTTCGCGGATCTCGGTGGCGACCACGGCAAAGCCACGCCCGTGCTCACCGGCGCGTGCGGCTTCCACCGCCGCGTTCAACGCCAGGATGTTGGTCTGGAAGGCGATGCCATCGATCACGCCGATGATGTCGACGATGCGCCGCGAGGAGGCATTGATCACCGCCATCGTGGCGACCACTTCGTGCACCACCTGGCCACCGCGCGCGGCCACCTCGGCAGCTCCCCCCGCCAGTTGACTGGCCTGGCGCGCATTGGTCGCGGTGCGCTGCACGGTCTCGGCCAGCCCCTTCATCGACACGGCGGTCTCTTCCAGTGAAGCGGCCTGCTGCTCGGTACGCTGCGACAGGTCGCTGTTGCCCTGGGCAATCTCGGTCGCTCCCACCGCAATCGTGTCGGCGGCGAACTTGATCTGGCCGATGATGCCGGCCATCGCTTCGACCAGTGCGTTGACCCCGCCACACAGCTCGGCGATCGGCCCGCTCTTGTCGGTCATCGCGATGCGGTGGGTCAGGTCGCCCTCCTTCGCCGCCGCCACCACTTCGCGGGTCTGCGCCACCGCCTGCTGCATGGCCTGGCTTGCATGCACCTGTGCGGTGATGTCGGTGGCGTACTTGACCACCTTGAACGGCCGTCCATTGGCGTCCAGGATCGGGTTGTACGAGGCCTGGATCCACACCTCGCGGCCCGCTTTGCCCAGCCGCCGATACTGGCCGGCGTCGTACTCGCCGCGGCCAAGCTTTTCCCAGAACTGCCGATACCCCGCACTGCTCCGGTACTCGGGCTCCACGAACAGCGAATGATGCTGACCACGCACCTCGTCCAGCGTGTACCCGGTGACGGCGAGGAAGTTGGCATTGGCGGCGAGGATGCGCCCGTCCATGCTGAATTCGATCACCGCCTGCGACTTGTCGATGGCAGCCAGCTGGCCGGCCGACTCCGCAGCCTGCTGCCTCTGCGCGGTGATGTCGGTGGCGAACTTGACGACCTTGTAGGGCCGTCCCTGCGGGTCCAGCACCGGGTTGTAGGACGCCTGGATCCAGATCTCGCGGCCGCCCTTGCCGAACCGGCGGTACTGCCCGGCATCGAATTCACCCCGGCCCAGCCGCGCCCAGAACTCGCGGTAGTCGGCGCTGCGCGCCTGCTCGGGATCGACGAACAGCGAATGGTGCTTGCCCTGGATCTCATCCAGGCGATATCCCAGCGCCTGCAGGAAATTGTCGTTGGCCTGCAGGATGGTGCCATCCAGGGCGAATTCGATGACCGCCTGCACGCGGTGCAGGGCGGCGACCTGCGCCTCCAGCTCGGCATGGCGGCGGGTGTCGGCGGCCAGCGCCACCGCACTGCGCGGCGAGCCCAGCGCGCCCAGCAGCGCGCGCCAGGGCGACCAACGGGTGAGCACGTCGGCCGGCGCCTGTGCGCCTGCCGTGAAGCCGGGAATAAGCATCGTCTGATCCTCGGTGTCCGGTAGTGGTTGCGACCCGACGGGCGGGATGCCCGGCGGCAACATCAATTGCCTGGACGTACAGACGCCCGGGGGCGGCGTCACTCGAGCGACTGGCAGGAAGCATTGAGGCAGCTGCGATCGTCATCCAACAGCGGCGGAGCACACAGCACGGGCCGCCCATCGGGGGCAGCCTCGAGGTCCGTCGGTGGTGCGGGTGCGGATCCTGATCAGCTATCGGCCTGCCTGGCGCCACCTTTAGCGCGGCGCCTCATCGGCGCCAGCGCCAACCCCGGCGGCCCGGTCCGGGTTGCCTGGCCGGGATGCAACAGGCACGCGGAAGGTTGCAATGACCAACGGGACATCCGTCGGCGCTCCCGGCGCTGCAGCATCCGACGCTGCAGCACAACCCCAACCCCAGGAGGCAGCATGCTTCGTCGCGCGGGCACCATCCTCATCCTCGGCCTGTTCAGCGCTGCGGCGCTGGCCAGTGACAGCGGATTCCGGCCCAGTTTCCAGCCTGACCAGTTGAAGGGCCCGCCCGCCGGCCGCGCCAACGAGGTGCTGGTGCTGGGAACGATGCATCTGTCGGGGCTGCCGGACACCTTCCAGCCAGCGCTGCTGGAACCCCTGCTGCAACGCCTGGCACGCTGGCGTCCTGAAGCGATCGCCACCGAGGACGTGTCCGGCGTGCAGTGCGACTTCATGCGCCGTCATCCGGCGCGCTATGCCGACAGCATTGCCTCGTACTGCTTCAACACCGATGCGGCCCGCGCAGCGACCGGCCTGGACGTCGCCGCCGCCAGCGTCGAAATGGAACGGTTGCTGGCCACCTGGCCGGCAGCGCCCACGGCCGCGCAGCGGCGCCATCTGGCGGCGGTGTTCCTCGCGGCCGGCGAGCGCGGCTCGGCGCAGGTGCAATGGCTGCGCCTGCCCGCCGATGCCCGCATCGCCGGTGACGGCCTGGATGAGGCACTGGTCGGCATCCTCGACAAGGGCCTGACCCGTCGCAATGAAACCACCCTGCTGGCCGCAGTGCTCGCCGCCCGCCTGGGCCTGGAACGGCTGTGGTCCGTCGACGACCACACCGCCGATTCACCTACCCCTGCGGAGGATGAGCAGGCGATCGCCGCCGTGATGAAGAAGGCCTGGGACAACCCCCATGCGAACGCGCGCCGGCACACGGACGAACAGCTGCTCGCCAGGCTCGGCGAGCCGGATGGGCTGATGGCCCTGTATCGGGACTACAACCGCCCGGACGTCGGGCTGCAGTCCTACCGGGCGGACTTCGGCGCAGCGCTGGTCGAGCCTTCGCAGAAGGCCTTCGGCCGCAACTACGTTGCCTACTGGGAAACCCGCAACCTGCGCATGGTTGCCAACATCCGCGACGTGCTGGGGCTGCGTCCGGGCACGCGCCTGCTTGCCATCGTCGGCGCTTCGCACAAGGGCTACTACGAGGCCTACCTCAACCAGATGCACGACGTGCAGCTGGTGGATGCCGAACAGGTACTGCGCTGACGCCGCTACCATGTGCGTTTCCGCAGCAGGGACCGTCATGCTCAAGGTGATCGCCGAGGACTTCATCCATCCTGACGCCGTGGACGCGGTGATGCCGCTGTACCGCGAGCTGGTGGCGCAGACCCGTCGCGAGCCGTTGTGCATCGCCTACGATCTGTTCGTCGACCAGAAGGATCCCGGCCACTTCATCTTCATCGAACACTGGCCGGACCGTGCGGCGCTGGATGCGCACTGTGCCACCGAGCACTTCCGTCGTCTGGTGCCGCTGATCGATGCACACCAGCGCAGGCCCGGCACGTTCCTGCTGATGGACCCGGCCGCGCTTTAGCGGCGCGGTGGCGATCTTGGCGGGTGCGGTCGGTGCTCCCGGGTGGCCTGCCGCCCGGCGCGCCACCGCATCACGCTGATGGCAACGATGCCGCCCAGCGTGGCCAGCAGCATCACCGTCACGCCCCACTGCAGCACCGGCAGCAGCGACTGCGCCTGCTGATCGGTACGCAGCTGCTCCCATCGCAGCCAGCCGCAGGCGGCCAGGCACCAGCCCACCGCAGCCGGCGCATAGGCGCGAATGGCTTCCGCATTCCAGTAGGTCATCGCATTCTCCTGTAGTGGGCACGGCCGCAGTATTCGCCGCCCCGCTCTCACAGGCTGAGATCAGCCGGTACCAACGTCGCTGCCGTCCGCGGCGGCGTCGCCGGGCAGCTCTCCGCTCTCGCCCTGCACCTGCACGTTGTTGCGGCCCATGGCTTTTGCCCGGTAGCACTGCGCGTCCGCGGCGGCGACGGCCTGGTCGACGCTCATGCCTGCAGCCAGTGCTGCGATGCCGATGCTCGCGCCGATCCGCAGACGGTGCTGGTCCCAGGGAATGGACAGGCTGGACAGGGTATGCAGCAGTTCTCCGCCGATGCGGGCCGCGCGCCGCGGCGTGCAGCCGGACAGGATCACCGCGAACTCGTCGCCACCGAGGCGCGCAACCACGTCCGAATCGCGCACGCCATGCCGCAGTACGCTGGCCACGGCCCACAGCACTGCGTCCCCGGCGAGGTGGCCCCAGGTGTCGTTGACCGGCTTGAACCGGTCCAGGTCGATGTACATCAGGGACGCCGCCTGGCCGGTACGTTCGACGCGGGTGATCGCCTGCTGCAGGTGCGCCTCGAAGCCACGGCGGTTGCTCAGCTCGGTCAGCGGATCCATTTCCGCCAGATGCCGCGCCTCGCGCTGGCGGGCACGCTGCTGGGTGTCATCGCGCAACACCCAGACCGCGCCGCGCACGTGCCCTTCATCATCGCGCAGCCATGCACGTGTGAGGTCCACCGGCACGGTCGCTGCGCCCATCCGCAGCAGCAGGTCCGCATGCAGGTCCACCGCGTTGCCGTCCGGGTCCAGCAGCACGTCCACATCCAGCTGCGACTGCGGCGCGTATTCGGTGGTCAGCGCCAGCACGTCCTGGACATGGTGACCCGCCAGCGACAGCGCGCCGTCGCCGGCAAGCAGGCGCACGGCAGCGGCGTTGGCATATTCGATACGGCCGTCAAGCGCGACACTGAGCACCAGGTCGGTCACCGCATCCAGGGTGATGCGGCTGCGCTGTTCGCTTTCATACAGGCGCTGCTCGCTGCTGCGCTGGGCGCTGACGTCCTGGATCTGTGACACGAAATGCAGCGGCTCGCCACACTCGTTGCGCACCAGCGACACCGACAGGCGCGCCCAGATGACGTTGCCGTCGCGGCCGATATAGCGCTTCTCCAGGTGGTAGTGACTGCGCCGGCCCGCCAGCAGGTCCTCCACCAGCGCCAGGTCGGTCTGCAGGTCGGCCGGGTGGGTCAGCCGCTGGAAGTCGACCTGCAGCAGTTCCTCGCGCGGGTAACCGAGAATGCGGCACAGGGCTTCATTGACGTCCAGCCAACGCCCTTCCAGCGACACCAGCGCCATGCCCAGTGCCGCCGAGGTGAACGCGCCCGCGAATTTCTCTGCGGACAACCGCGCTTCTGCACGGGCCTGCAGGATCTCGGTGATATCGATGGCCATGCCCACATAGCCGATGCGCTCGCCCTCGGTACCGTCCATGCGACTGATCGACAGGCGTACCTGGCGACGCTGCCCATCCTTGCGCAACAGCGTCCATTGCCGCGAATAGGTCTGCCCTTCGGCACGGGCACTGAGCGCTTCGAACACGTCGGGCAGCTGCCCATCGGCCGCAGCAAGCGGCTGCAGCCAGGCAGCCAGCTCGTCCGGATCGTGGAACGCATCGAGCCTGCGCACTCCAACCACTTCGGCTGCGCTGTAACCGAGCAGACGCTGCGCCCCGGTATTGAACAGCGTGATGATGCCGTCGTTGCCGGTGGCGATCACCGCCACTTCGTCGGACGCATCGACCACCGCCTGCAGGCGCTGCCGCATCTCCGCGGCATCCTGGCGCGCCTGCTGCAGCTCGGTGACATCGGCATGGGCGCCGGCCATCCACAGCGGCCGCCCCTGGCCATCCCATTCGAACACCCGGCCACGATCATGGATCCAGATCCAGCGGCCGTTCTTGTGGCGCATCCGCAGCAGGCACGCGTAGTTGTCGGAGCGGCCGTCGAAGTGCTCCTGCAGCGCCGCATCGGAGAGCGCCAGGTCGTCCGGATGCACCAGCGCGATGAAGGTCTTCTGGCAGATCGGCTCCAGTTCGTCCAGCCGGTAGCCGACGATTTCAGCCCAGCGGGCATTGACCCGCATCTGCCCGCTCTGGACATTCCATTCCCAGGTACCCGCCGCCGTTCCCTCGATGATCATCGCCAGCCGCCGACGCTCCTCGGCCAGTTCCTGCAGGCGGTGCTCCAGCAGCGGATCGTGCGCGGTGTCGTGGCCGGCCATCAGCGGTTCCCCCTGCGGGCACAGGGGGGCGCGGCCGGCGGCAAGCTGCCGCAACCGTGTCCGATCCGAGCGGATGGTGCTGGCGTCATGGCCTCCCCGGCGACAGCGGGGTGGCCCAGTGGCTCCCCCTTCCAGCGCAAGTGTGCGCATTGCCGGGGAACAACGACAAGTCCCCCCTTGCGGCGTGGCCGAAAGGGGGGAAGGCTGCCTCAGCTGCGCTTGGCGCGGGCGAAGGCTTCGGCCAGGGCGTTGTTGGCCGGCGGCGCGGACGTTGCCGGACGACCGCCGCTGCCCGGCCCCCGACCCTGCCCGCCGCGCCCCTGGCCCGGGGCGCCGCCGTCGCGGCGTGCACCCTGTGCCGGGCCGCGCTCCTCGCGGCCGCCCGGCCGGCTGGTGGCCTGGCCCGGGGTGTCGTCCAGCCGCCGGGTCAGGGCGATGCGCTTGCGCGCGACGTCCACCTCCAGCACCTTCACCTTGACGATATCGCCGGCCTTGACCACGTCACGCGGATCCTTCACGTAGGTATCGGACAACGCCGAGATGTGGATCAGGCCATCCTGGTGCACACCGATATCGACGAACGCACCGAACGCGGCCACGTTGCTGACCACGCCTTCCAGCACCATGCCTTCACGCAGGTCCTTGATGTCTTCCACGCCCTCTGCGAACCGCGCCGCCTTGAACTCCGGCCGGGGATCGCGGCCGGGTTTTTCCAGCTCCCTGAGGATGTCGCGCACGGTCGGCACACCGAAGGTGGCATCGGTGAACTGCTCGGCCTTCAGGCTGCGCAGGAAGCTGCCGTCGCCGATCAGCGCCTTGATCGGGCGGGCGGTGCTGGCCACGATGCGCTCCACCACCGGATAGGCTTCGGGGTGCACCGAGGAGGCGTCCAGCGGCTCGTCACCATCGGCGATGCGCAGGAAGCCGGCGCACTGCTCGAACGTCTTCTCGCCCAGCCGCGACACCTTCAGCAGGTCCTTGCGCCGTTTGAACGGGCCGTTGTCGTCGCGGTGGCGCACGATGTTCTCCGCCACGGTCGAGGACAGGCCCGACACGCGCGACAGCAGCGCAGCCGAAGCAGTATTGACGTACACGCCGACCGCGTTCACGCAGTCCTCCACGCGCGCATCCAGCGCGCGCGCCAGCCGGTACTGGTCCACGTCGTGCTGGTACTGGCCAACGCCGATCGCCTTGGGCTCGATCTTGACCAGCTCGGCCAGCGGATCCTGCAGGCGGCGTGCGATCGATACCGCGCCGCGGATCGACACGTCCAGGTCCGGGAACTCCCGGGCCGCCACTTCCGACGCCGAATACACCGATGCGCCGGCTTCACTGACCACGATCTTCTGCGGCGCGTTGTCGCCCAGGGCCTTGATGACTTCGCCGGCCAGCTTGTCGGTCTCGCGGCTGGCGGTACCGTTGCCGATCGCGATCAGTTGCACGTTGTGCCGGACGCACAGCTGCCGGATCGTCTGCAGCGATTGCTCCCACTGCCGGCGGGGTTCGTGCGGGTAGATGGTATCGGTGGCGACCAGCTTGCCGGTGGCATCGACCACGGCGATCTTGCAGCCGGTACGGATGCCCGGATCCAGCCCCAGCACGTTCCTGGGACCGGCCGGTGCCGCCAGCAACAGGTCCTTGAGGTTGTCACCGAACACGGTGATGGCCTCGGCCTCGGCCTTCTCGCGGGCCTGGTTGAACAGGTCCAGCAGCAGGTGCATGTGCAGCTTGGCGCGCCAGGTCAGGCGGCAGGCATCCAGCAGCCAGCGATCACCCGGACGGCCCGCGTCACGGACGCCGGCATGGTAGGCCACGCGTCCTTCGGCGTACTGGTGGCCGGCCTCGGCGTCCTTGCCCGGGTCCAGTTCCAGGAACAGGATCTCTTCGCGGCGCGCGCGGAACAGGGCCAGCAACCGATGCGACGGAATCCTGGCCAGCAGTTCGGCATGCTCGAAATAGTCGCGGTACTTGGCGCCTTCGGTTTCCTTGCCTTCGGCGACGCGGGCGCGGATCACCCCCTGCTCGCCCAGCCAGCCACGCAGCTCACCGACCAGCGTGGCATCTTCACCCCAGCGCTCCATCAGGATGGCACGTGCACCTTCCAGCGCAGCCTTGGCATCGGCCACGCCCTTGTCGGCATCGATGAAGCCGGCGGCGAACACCTGCGGGTCCCGGGTCGGATCACCGAGCAGGCCATCGGCCAGCGGTTCCAGACCCGCCTCGCGGGCGATCTGGGCACGGGTACGGCGCTTGGGCTTGTACGGCAGGTACAGGTCTTCCAGCCGGCTCTTGGTGTCGGCGGCGAGGATCTCGCCGCGCAGCGCATCACTGAGCTTGCCCTGTTCGCCGATGCTGGCCAGCACGGCGGCGCGGCGGTCTTCCAGTTCCCGCAGGTAGGTCAGGCGGGTCTCCAGGTTGCGCAGCTGGGTATCGTCCAGGCCGCCGGTGACTTCCTTGCGGTAGCGGGCGATGAACGGAACGCTGGCGCCCTCGTCGAGCAGGCCGACGGCGGCACTGACCTGGGTGGGCTGGGCACCGATCTCGTCGGCGATGGTCTGGGCGATCTGCTGGGCGAGCGTGCGCTGGGCGTGCTTGGCGTCGTGCATTGCTTCCGGCCTGGGCCGCATTACGGGAAAGGCCCATTCTTGCAATGCGCAGCCGGCAGGGACAAGGCGTTGACAGGGGGACGGTTCAGCGGGCAGGTCCGGAGTGGACGCCGGCATCCTGGCAGGGGGGCTCGGACGGGCCCCGGGCTGGGATGCCGGCGCGGGCGCGCGATGGTGGGCGCGCCCTGCCGCGTATTGCGAAGGTCAGCGGTAGTGGCGGGCGGCACGCTGCATGACGATGTCGTCACGCAGGCTCTCCAGCGCCATCAGGCGGACCTTGCCGACACCCTGCAGTTCCATGAACCGCTCCGTGTAGAACTCCGGCCCCAGCGCGGTATCGGCGCGGGATTTGCTGAAGCCGTAGGGCACCACGCCCTTCTCGCCATCCTTGCTACCACCGACATAAAGAACGATTGCCATGTGATGTCTTCCTCCAAATTGCTACTGCGTACTGCACACGATGAGCGATGCTGCGAGCTCATCGAGGGAGAGCTTACCGCGTCGAACCTGACTGGAACGTCACGAAGGCTAATGACGATCGGTTGCATGCAGATGACGGCGGAATCGCAGCAGAATGCTTACGGATCTTTAACTTGCGGCTAACGAATCGGGGGTTTCCAGCCAACGGCCAGCCCCTCGTGGCTTGGTCGCGAAATGCGCTTCATGTGATTGGGTCGGTCGGGGTGGGTTCGCGGGACACGCCGTAAACCCCCCTCCGGGGTCCGGCCCAGCCGCTGGCGGCTGTGCGTTCGGGCGCTTGCGAAGCAGTGCTTCGCAACCAAAGCCCCCTCACCCATGGGGGATCGATGGCGCCATCCATGGCGCCAACGGTCCCGCGAACCCACCCCGACCGACCCCCGACGGTTTTCGGGCACGTCCAGCCACGGAAAAGAAAAAGAAGATCAAAAGCAAAAGCAGCCTGGCCGGCTGCTTTGTTGCTTCCTGTAGAGCCAAGCCATGCTCGGCTCATGAGCAAGCGCAGCGCGCGACCCGCTTTTGCTGTTCTTTATTCTCTTCAGTGGCTTGGCGCGCACGGAAATTGTCAGCGGCCGGGTGGGTGGGGCTGGCGGGGTATCCGCGGCATGGATGCCGCGGCTAAGCCCCCATGGACGGGTTCACGGCGTCCCCGCCAGCCCCACCCACCCGGCCAGCCCCCAGGAAGCAGGCATTCAACGACCAAGCCACGAGGGGCTGCGCCGTTGGCTGGAACCTACGGCCACCAGCCATGCCCGAACCGGGCGTAATGATCGGCCGCGCGCTCGAACGGGTTGCGCGCACTCACCCCGCCGCACAGCAGGTACACCGGCAGGTACAGCGGACCCAGCACCAGGTACTGGTAGACGTGGGCGCGTTCGTGGTCATCCAGCCGGATCAGTGGCTCCACGCACCACCCGGCCTGGTGCGCATAGGTGCGGCAGGACATTCCCAGGTCGTGCCCGGTATGCAGGATCACATTGCCCAGCGTGATCGCCCCGCCCGGTCCCCACGGCCAATGGTCGAACACCACCGCACAATCGCGGGCGCTCCAGCGCATCCGGGCGCCCGCCAGCACACCCGCCAGCCCGCCGAGCAGGCCGATCAGGGAATTGGGCAGCGTCCATGCCGCGCCCAGCACCTGCAGCGCGCGCAGCCAGAACGGCGCGGGGCCTGGTACGGCGTTCAATCGGCCTCGTTGGGGATCAGCAGCCACAGCAGCAGATAGACCAGGATGCCGGGGAACGCGGCCGAGGCCAGCGAAATCACCACATACAGCACCCGCACCAGGGTCGGGTTCCAGCCGAACCGATGGGCGATACCGCCCATCACCCCGGCGATCATGCGGTCATTCAGTGAACGCGACAGCGTGCGTGGCACGGTACTCATGGCGGCAGCTCCCGCTGGACAGGTTGCGCCTACTGTAGCGCCGGCCATGTCTACGGCGTGCGTTGCCGCAGCGCCTTCAGGCGCGCGCCGAACCAGGCCGCTGCGGTCTGCTCCGGCTGCCCCGGGCATTGGATGCGGTAGGGCTTGCCACTCATGCTGCTCTGGCTGGCCGCACGCTCGATGAACTGCTCAGCGCTGTCCACCCTGTTCTTCTTCAGCAGGTAATCGTACTTGCGCTGCAGGTGCGCGCGCGCATCGCTGCCGTCGTGCCAGGTGCCATTGCGCTGGAAACGGCATGGGGAGCCGTCCAGGCTGGAGATCAACTGCGCGATCTCACTACGCGCCTCGGCACTGGGGGCCGCGTGGGCGAACGGCGCGGCCAGCAGCAGCGCGGCAGATACCATCAGAATCCGTTGCGACATCGTGGCCTCCAGGCCGTCGGGCAGGCGGGATCTTACCGCAGCGGATCGATCCTCACGCCTCGCGGGCCTTCAGCCAGCCATCGATGGTGGCCGGCACTTCGCGCTGCGCACGCCCGGACACATAGATGCCGATGTGCCCGCCGCGGAAACTGGATTCGGTGTAGTCCTCGGTGCCCAGGCGCCCGCGCATCGCGCGCGACGCATCCGGCGGGACCAGATGGTCCTGCTCGGCGTAGAGGTTCAGTACCGGCAACGTCACCTGTGACAGGTCCACCGCTTCCTCGCCGATCCGCACCGTGCCGTTGATCAGCCCGTTGCCCTGGTAGAACTGCTTGATGAACTCACGGAAGGCCTCGCCCGCCAGGTCCGGCGAATCGAAGATCCACTTTTCCATGCGCAGGAAATCCTCCAGCGCGGCCCGGTCATCGAGGATGTCCAGCAGGCCGACGTACTTCTGCACGTTCAGGCGGAACGGCTTGAGCATCAGGTAGCTGGCGTTCATCAGGTCGGCCGGGATGTTGCCCAGCGTGTCCACCAGCAGGTCCACGTCCACCTGCCGCGCCCAGTGCGAGAGCATGTTGTCGGCGGTGTGGAAGTCGACCGGCGTGACCATGGTGATCAGATTGCCCAGCTTGCGCCGGCGCAGCGCCGCATAGCACAGGGCAAACACGCCGCCCTGGCAGATCCCGAGCAGATCGACCGGAACACCGCTGCGCGCACGCAGCGCATCCACCGCGCCGTCGATGTAGCGCAGCAGGTAGTCCTCCAGGGTCTGGAAACGCTCGGAGCGGTCCGGGTAGCCCCAGTCCAGCACGTAGACGTCCTGGCCCAGGGCCAGCAGCTTCTGCACCAGCGAACGGTCGGCCTGCAGGTCGACCATGTACGGCCGGTTGACCAGGGCATAGACGATCAGCAGGGGCGTGCGCCGGGTCGGCGCCTGTTCGCCGACGAAGCGGTACAGCACCACCTTGCCATCGCGCCACACTTCCTCGCGGGCGGTCACGCCGTAGTCGACGTCCTCCACCTGCGGCAGCAGCTTCAGCCCTTCCATCAGCTTGCGCTGCATGGCCAGGGTCTCCTGCATCAGGTCATCGGCGTTGAAACCCAGCGGTCCTTTCATGGCTCAGGACTTCCGCGGGGTGCTGCGCGGCGCAGCCTTGCCGGCCGGCGCCTTGCGCGCGCTGGCACGCGTTGCCGGTTCAGCCTTCTTCGCCGCCTTCTTCGCCGCCGCGCGGGTCGACGCCTTGCGCGCGGCCGGCTTCACGTTCGCCGGTGCCGGTTGCGCCACCGGATCCACCGCAGGGCTGGCAGCCAGCATCGCGACCTGGGCCTGCAGCCGGCGCAGGCTGCGCTCCAGCTCGGCGATGCGGCGGTGCGCGGCATCCATTTCGGTGCGGGTCGGCAGACCGATGCGTTCGCTCATCTGTTCCACCTCACGCTGCAGGCCGGCGCGCAGGCGCATCTGTGCATTGCCCAGCGAGGCATACACCTGCTGGAATGGTTCGGACATGGCGACCTTGGCGTAGGCCTCTTCGGCCACTTCGATCCACAGGTCGAACATCGCCCGCGCACTGGTCAGCTGGCTGCCCGGCTGCTCGTGCTGGGCCAGACGCTGCTCGAACAGGTCGAACGCTTCGTCCAGCGCCTGCTGGATCTGCTCGACGTAGGCCCGCGAATGGCGCTGGTACTCTTCCTGCGCGCGCAGCAGGGCCTGCCAGCGCGCCTGGTGCTCACGCCCGGGGCCGAAGGCCGGGCTCTGCAGCCACGGGCCGGCCTGCAGCTGGAACTGCTGCAGCCACGCGGCGAACTCAGGCACGGCGGCGCCGGCATGGGTGCTGCCACGGGCGCCCTGCAGCATCCACTGCAACATGCCGTCGCCCTGCCCCTTCACTGCCTCGCGCCACGCCTGGGCAACCTCGGCACTGCTGGCGTCGCGGCCGGCGAAGCGCGCAGCCACTTCCTGCATGGTGCCGTACCAGCTGCCGGCCTGTTCGCGGAACCGCCGCACGGCGTCTTCCGGCGCGCCGCTGCCGTGCTCGGGAAGCAGCTGACCCCACCAGTCGAACAGGTGCTGCCAGCTGCCCGGATCAGCGCCGGCGGGCGCGCCGGGAACCGCAGCATGGCGCAGCGCATCCCCCCAGGCGCCGAAGTACTGCCGGGCCAGGTTCTCGAAATCGCTGCTGCCTGCATCGTGGCTCGAGCCGGTCATGGCGCGTCTCCGCAGTGCGGGATCATGGCTTGGGAATACGCAGGGTCTTGCTGATCATCAGCGACCCGGACAGGGCAAACAGCAGCACCAGCGGATGCAGCTGCCACGGACCCAGCTGCCACTGCCCCAGCCACAGATCGTGGCCGATGGCGTCGGTACCTGCCGCGATGGCCAGCACGATCACCAGCGCCAGGCTGGTCGGAATCGGCGTGCCCTCGAAGTACTTCACCTTGCCCTCGTCGCCGGACATCGCTTCGGCGGTGACGTTGTAGCGGGCCAGGCGGCTGACGCCGCAGCAGACGAAATAGCTCAGCACCAGCCAGTCCCAGCCACCCTGCATGCCACAGGCATAGGCCAGCGCGGCCGGTGCCACGCCGAACGAGATCACGTCGGACAGCGAGTCCAGTTCACGCCCAAGGGTGGAGCTGGATTTGCGCCAGCGCGCGATGCGGCCATCGAGCGCATCGAAGATGAACGCCAGCGGGATCAACGCCATGCCAAACAGCAGGTAGCCGCGCTCGCCATCCTGCAGGAAGCGCATCGCCGCGAACACCGCACCCGTGCCGCAGAAGGCGTTGGCCAGGGTGAACCAGTCTGCCAGCTGGAACTCGCGCAGCATCGAGAAGTGACGTTTCATGGGGTCTCACGGGCCATCAAGGCCCACAGGGTACCGCGTGCACCGCCGCAGGCAACAGCAGGCGCGGCCCGTCGCCTTCACCCATCGCTCACCGGTCGTCACCAGCGGTGAATTTTTAGCCACCCATCTTGACAGCCTAGGGGGGTGGAGCCTGCCGCCGCTTATCCACAAAGTTGCCCACGCGTAATCCACACCCCCTGTGGACAACCAGATCTCACCGACTGCGACGCTGGCCATTTCCTCATCACCCTATGCCGGGGTTTTCCTACTTCCCAAGCCACTCGAGCGGCGCTATGGTCACCGGCGGACCCGCCGCCGCCACGTCCGATTTCCTACCGACGGACGATGTCGATGCTGGATGCACACACCCTGGCCGCGCAGCTGCGGCAGCCCCATGGCGAGGCCGCGCTGGCGGTCGGCGAGTCGATGAACCGCAGCAATGGCGCGCTCAACCAGGCGGCGATCACGCTGCTGGCAGTCTCGACCGGCGAGCAGGTGCTGGAGATCGGCCCCGGCAATGCCGCCTTCGCCCCGCTGTTGCTGCAGGCCAGCGGCAGCCGCTATCAGGGCATCGAATGGTCAGCGGCGATGGTCGATGCCGGCAACCGGCGGCTGCGGGATGCCGGGCTGGCGGACCGCGCCAGCGTGCACGCCGGCGACGCCCATGCCCTGCCCCTGCCCGAGGCCAGCGTCGACGCCGCGCTGGCGGTCAACACCCTGTACTTCTGGCCCAACCTGTCTCCGGTGCTGGACGAGGTGGCACGGGTGCTGCGCCACGGCGGCCGCCTGTGCCTGGCCTTCGGCGATGCCGGCTTCATGCGCAGCCTGCCGTTTGCCGCCGGCTTCCACCTGCATGATCTGGATGCCGTTGAACGGGCGCTGCGGGTATCCGGCTTCACCGTCTCGGCCTGGCGCGCGCACCGCGAAATGGCCGAGGGCAACGATGGCCAGGCTCGCGAGAAGCATTTCCACCTGCTGCTGGCGCACCGGCGCTGAACCGCTCGGCCGGGTGTGGCCCGGTCAGAGCCGGCTGTACGACCAGCTCTGCATGCGCCCATCCCGGTAGGGCATCACCCCGTGGAACGGGCGCGGGTCCGCGTCGAACACCAGCGGCAGGAAGTTGCGGTCGCCCTCCCACATCGGCAGCTGGTCGAGCTTGTCCACGTCCACCCATTCCAGGGTGCCTTCGTGATTGCCGCCATGCGGGGTACCTTCGAAGCTGTCGATGACGAACACGAAACCGAACCAGTCCTCGCCGTGCTTTCCGAAGCCAGGCCAGCTGAGGGTGCCGCGCAGGCGCATGGCAGTACAGTCGATTCCGGCTTCTTCGGCGATCTCGCGGCGCATGCCGGCGGCCACGTCTTCGCTCGGTTCGACCTTGCCGCCCAGGCCGTTGTACTTGCCCAGATGGTGGTCGCCGGGCCGGGTGTTGCGGTGGATCATCAGTACCTGTCGGCGGTCGGGCGAGAGCACGTAGCCCAGGGTGGCGATGATCGGCGTATACGGCATGAGCGGGTCCGGCGGCGGGTCAGCCCCCGATTATGGACGATCACCGCACCAGCGACAGGCGCCGGTCGCCGCCGGCGCCGGCGCCGGCGATGCCGTCCGGGTCGCGCCGCAGGGTCGCCACGCCATGCCCGCGTTCGGCCAGGTACTCCAGCCATTTGCCGAGGAAGGTGTTCATGCGCATGCGATGGCTGATCAGTTCCGCCGGTGGCGGGTACAGGCCCATGGTGTCCTGCCAGCGACGACCGACATAGCAGTGGGTGGTTTCGGCCTGCCGCGCGTCCCGGTACAGGCGCACATAGGCCGACGGATCGGGCTCGCCGGTGACCGGGTCGGCCAGATCGTAGGTCAGCCGCAGCTCCACCGTGTAGCGGTGGCACTCGATCACGTCCAGGCGCACGTCCAGGCCGTCCCCCACCGAGGACACATAGCTTCCGGCAACCAGCTCGGCCGGGGCGAACAGACGCACCAGATGGCGGTAGTTCTCCGCGTACAGGCCCATGAGCCAGCTCAGCCGGCTCAGGCGGGGAATACGTTCGGTACGGGGCAAGGCTCGGGCCATGGGTCGATCCTACACGTTGGCCCTTCAACGTGGGGACGGATGGGCCCCGGCCAAAGGGCGGCATTCAACCGTCGCCGGGCATGGGCACCCGTTTTCCGGCCCGGTAGCGCCGGGCCATGCCCGGCGGATGCGGTCAATACAGCTCGCGCTGCAGGCCCAGGGTCGCCAGCACCTTGCTGGAGATCTCCTCGATCGAGGTGTGGGTGGTGCTCAGGGTCGGGATGCGTTCCATCTGGAACATCGCCTCGGCCGCAGCCACCTCGCGCTTGCAGGTCTCCAGGTTGGCATAGCGCGAGTTCGGGCGGCGCTCCTGGCGGATCTGCTGCAGCCGATCCGGATCGATGGTCAGGCCGAACAGCTTGCGCCGGTAATTGCGCAGGCGCGGCGGCAGGCGATCGCTCTCCAGGTCCTCATCGGTCAACGGGTAGTTGGCCGCGCGCACCCCGTAGTGCAGGGCCAGATAGATGCAGGTGGGGGTCTTGCCGGCCCGCGACACCGCGACCAGGATCACATCGGCATCGTCGTAGTTCACGGCGATCCCGTCGTCATGGGTCAGCGCGAAATTCATCGCATTGATGCGGCGGTGGTAGGTGTCGAAATCAACCATGCCGTGGGCCTGGCCGACCCGGTTCAGGCGCGAACTGGACAGCTCGCGCTCCAGCGGCTCGATGAACGGAGCGAACACATCCAGCATCAGCGCCCCGCTCTCGGCCAGGATCAGGCTCAGGCTCTGGTCCACGCAGGAGTTCACCACGATCGGCCGGACCTGGTAGCGCTCCCCCGCCGCCTGGATCCGGGAACAGGCTTCCCGGGCTTTTTCGGGGTCATCGACAAAGGACATCCGGTCGGTAATGAAGCTGAACCCGGAGAACTGGGTCAGCAGGCTATGCCCAATGGTTTCAGCGGTGATACCGGTTCCATCGGAAACGTAGAACACCGGACGGATGGTCGACATGCGCGCTTTTACCCCCTACGAAGCCTAAAAGGGCCGCCAGCACAAGCTTGTGCCGACAGCGGTCTGCCCGGCATCATATCGGCTTCTTCCTACGGACGCGGCCATTCAGCCCGCCTCGGGCGATGGCCAAACGGAGCATCGCGCTTGAACGAGAACATCCTGTGGTTGCACGAACTGCGTCTGGCCGATCTGGCCCGCGTAGGCGGCAAGAATTCGTCGCTGGGCGAGATGATCGGCAACCTGGCCGGTCTGGGCGTCTCCGTTCCCGGAGGCTATGCGACCACCTCTGAAGCCTTCAAGGACTTCATTGCGCACAACGACCTGTCCAAGCGCATCTACGACAAGCTGGCCACGCTGGACGTCGAGGACGTCAACGCGCTGACCGCGGCCGGCAAGGAGATCCGCAGCTGGGTGATCGATGCGCCGCTGCAGCCGCAGCTGGACCAGGACATCCGCAGCGCCTACGCCAAGCTGAGCGCCGACAACGGCGGTGGCGACGTCGCGGTGGCGGTGCGCTCTTCGGCCACCGCCGAAGACCTGCCCGATGCGTCCTTCGCCGGCCAGCAGGAAACCTTCCTCAACGTCACCGGCGCCGACGATGTCGTGCACAAGGTCAAGGAAGTGTTCGCCTCGCTGTACAACGACCGCGCCATCGCCTACCGCGTGCACCACGGCTTCAAGCACGAAGACGTGTTCCTGTCCGCCGGCGTGCAGCTGATGGTGCGTTCGGGCGTCGGCTCCTCCGGCGTGCTGTTCACCCTGGACACCGAGTCCGGCTTCCGCGACGTGGTGTTCGTCACCTCGTCGTTCGGCCTCGGCGAAATGGTCGTGCAGGGTGCGGTCAACCCGGACGAGTTCTACGTCTACAAGCCCACCCTGCAGGCCGGCAAGCCGGCGATCCTGCGCCGCTCGCTCGGCAGCAAGGCGATCCGCATGGTGTACTCGGATGTTCCGGGTGAGCGCGTCAAGATCGAAGACACCCCGGCCGAGCTGCGCACCACGTTCTCGATCAACGATGAGGACGTGGCCGAACTGTCGCGCCAGGCGCTGACCATCGAGAAGCACTACGGTCGCCCGATGGATATCGAGTGGGCCAAGGACGGTGTCAGCGGCAAGCTGTTCATCGTGCAGGCGCGCCCGGAAACGGTGAAGTCGCGCAGCCATGCCACCCAGATCGAGCGCTTCGCGCTGACCGAGAACGGTGGCAACGTGCTGGCCGAAGGCCGCGCCGTGGGCGCCAAGATCGGCTCGGGCGTGGCCCGCGTGGTGAAGACGCTGGATGACATGAACCGCGTGCAGCCGGGCGACGTGCTGATCGCCGACATGACCGACCCCGATTGGGAACCGGTGATGAAGCGTGCATCGGCGATCGTCACCAACCGCGGTGGCCGTACCTGCCACGCCGCGATCATCGCGCGCGAGCTGGGCGTGCCGGCCGTGGTCGGTTCGGGCAACGCCACCAAGGTCATCGAAGATGGCCAGCTGGTCACCGTCAGCTGCGCGGAAGGCGATACCGGCTTCATCTACGAAGGCAAGCTCGGCTTCGAGCGCACCACCACCGATCTGGGCAACATGCCGCCGGCACCGTTGAAGATCATGATGAACGTGGCCAACCCGGAACGTGCCTTCGACTTCGGCCAGCTGCCGAACGCGGGCATCGGCCTGGCACGCCTGGAAATGATCATCGCCAGCCATATCGGCATCCACCCCAACGCGCTGCTGGAGTATGACCGCCAGGATGCGGCGACGAAGAAGAAGATCGACGAGAAGATCGCCGGTTATTCCGACCCGGTCGGCTTCTACGTGGACCGCCTGGCCGAAGGCATCGCCACCCTCACCGCCTCGGTCGCGCCGAACCCGGTGATCGTGCGGCTGTCGGACTTCAAGTCCAACGAGTACGCCAACCTGATCGGCGGCAGCAACTTCGAGCCGCACGAAGAGAACCCGATGATCGGTTTCCGCGGCGCCAGCCGCTACGTCGATCCGAGCTTCTCTGCGGCCTTCGCACTGGAGTGCAAGGCCGTGCTGCGCGTGCGCAACGAGATGGGCCTGGACAACCTGTGGGTCATGATCCCGTTCGTGCGCACCCTGGAAGAAGGCCGCAAGGTGGTCGAGGTGCTGGCCCAGAACGGCCTGAAGCAGGGCGAGAACGGCCTGAAGATCATCATGATGTGCGAGGTGCCGTCCAACGCGCTGCTCGCCGACGAGTTCCTGGAGATCTTCGACGGCTTCTCGATCGGCTCCAACGACCTGACCCAGCTGACCCTGGGCCTGGACCGCGACTCGTCGATCGTCGCGCACCTGTTCGACGAGCGGAATCCGGCGGTGAAGAAGCTGCTGTCGATGGCGATCAAGTCCGCGCGCGCCAAGGGCAAGTACGTCGGCATCTGCGGCCAGGGCCCGTCCGACCACCCGGATCTGGCCGAATGGCTGATGCAGGAAGGCATCGAGTCGGTGTCGCTGAATCCGGACACCGTGGTTGATACCTGGCTGCGCCTGGCCAAGCTGAAGGCCAACGGCTGATCCAGCCGCATGCAGTAAACAGAAACCCCGCCTCCGCGGGGTTTCTGCGTTTGGGGCCACAGATGGGCCAATACGACATTTGCAACTATTCCCGTAGCTACCTCGAATTGAACTACACACACTGGAAGGCTGAATTCACTTCCAATCCGCACTCTCACCATGACCATCCCCTTCGCGCTGGGACTGTTCAATCATTCCGACCCGCCTGCAGCGTCACTGACATTCAAGCGCTTTCACGACCTTTCAATCTCAACGCTCGAAGCACGTGGAATACAGCCGACCTACTTCGCAGCTTCGGGCAAAGGGCACAGCGGCAAGATGGCGAAGCTGGGCAACGCAGCGCATCGACGACTTCTGGGCAGTGATTTCAACGACTTGACTCTCCTCAGTGTTGTCGCTGTACCCCAAGGAAGTGACTCGCCCGCCTTCGATCTGACGGCATCGGTGGACTTCGCCTCTTGTCCCGAGTTTGGAACCGAACTGCACCTGTTTTCCGAGGACGTTCGCTTTCCCTTTGCATCGCTCCCGCTCCGGGAGCTTCTGGTCGAGCTGACTCACCTGCATGACTGGGATTTCGGCTACCTCACCCACCCACCCTTCGAGCGCAGCCCAGAGGCCTATATTGCTGGCTATTCTGATGGCACGCAGCCGCAGGATGAAGAAGACCGCAACCAGGTCTGGTATGACACACCGCCGGAAACACGCCTGCGCAAGGCGCGCAACATCTTCCCGCTCAGCCTGCTGAATCCGGCGCAGCTGGGTGCGTCCGTCGCTCCCGGCAAGACACTGGCCGCACTGCTTCAGGGCACCCCGGGTTGCGCGCTGGACGAACTGGTACCTGGTCGCCTCTGGCTCAGCACGGTTGAGCCGCATCTGATTCAAGAACTGCGCTTTCTACTCAAGGGAACAGGCGTGCTGATCGAAGAAGGCTGACGTCACTTTCATTGGCGTCCAACCATACTGCGGCTGCATGCACTCCCCGCCTCTGCGGGGCGTGCGTGTTTCTGGCGTCCGCGCACGCCAAGACCACCGCTGCAAAGGAGTCCGCATGATCGCCGTCGCTGCCCCACCCGCCCCCGCCGCAACCCCCTGGCTCCACTCACTCGACTGGGAGCGCCTGCTGGAAACCTACGGCGTGCCGTTGCTGGCCGCCATCGTGGTGCTGCTGGTGGGCCTGTGGGTGGCACGCCGCCTGTCTAATGCGATGCCACGCGCTACCGCCCGTCTGGGCGTGGACCCGATGCTGGGCAGCTTCCTGCGCAACGTGGTCTATGCCGCGTCACTGGTGATCGTGGTGGTGCTGGCGATCGGCACGCTCGGCGTGCAGATCACCCCGCTGCTGGCCGTGCTCGGCACCGCCGGCCTGGCCGTTGGCCTGGCCCTGAAGGATTCGCTGTCCAACATCGCCTCCGGGGTGATGCTGGTGACCCTGCGTCCGTTCCGCGTCGGCGATGTGGTCACCGTGGCCGGGCAGACCGGCACGGTGCGTGAGGTGCGCATCTTCCAGACCGTCATCACCGGCGCGGACAACCAGCACACCACCATTCCGAACACGCTGATCACCGCCGCACCGATCATCAACCTGACCGCCGAACCGACCCGCCGCGTCGAACTGGTGGTGGGCATCGGCTACGAGGACAACATCCAGCTGGCGCGAGACACCGCGCTGGCGCTGATGAAGGCCGATCCGCGCGTACTGCAGACCCCGGCGCCGGACGTGGTGGTGTACGAGCTGGGCGCACATGCGATCAATCTCGGCATCCGCTGCTACGTGAAGTCCGCCGATTGGTTCGGCACCAAGGTCACCCTGCTCGAACAGATCAAGCTGGGCTACGACAAGGCCGGCATCAACATTCCATACCCGCAGCAGGACATGCATCTGTACCTGCATGGCAAGGATGGCGGCGTGGTCGAGGCCGAGGCGCTGGTGCGCGACAAGCCCTGATTCTGTTGGCGTGCGTCGTGCCCTGCCGGACGGCGCACACCGATGCCGCGCTGGGCGCTCGCCGGGCATGGCCCGGCGCTACCCGCTGCGTTGCGATCTTTCCGCCGGGCATGGCTTGGCGCTACCGCTGCGTCGCGACCTCTTCGCCGGGCATGGCCCGGCGCTACCCGATGCGTCGCGATCTTTACGCCGGGCATGGCCCGGCGCTACCCGTGCGTTGCGATCTTTCCGCCGGGCATGGCCCGGCGCTACCCGATGCGTCGCGACATCCCGCCGGGCATCGCGGCGCTACCGGGAAGGGGTAGCGCCGGGCCATGCCCGGCGGATGCGGCATCAGGCTTCGACGGCCTCTTCCAGCACCGGGTAATCGGTGTACCCGGCCTCACTGCCACCGAAGTAGGTCGCGCGATCCGGTGCGTTCAAGGCTGCGCCGGTACGCAGACGCTCGGGCAGGTCCGGGTTGGCGATGAACGGCCTGCCGAACCCGATCAGATCGGCCCAGCCCTCGGCCAGCGCCTGCTCGGCGCGCCCGGCGCTGTACTTGCCGGCGTAGATCAGCGTGCCCGGATAGACCATCCGCAGCGCCTGCTTGAAGGCCACCGGCATCACCGGCGCGTCTTCCCAGTCGGCCTCGGCAATGTGCACATAGCCAACCCCCAGCTCGCCCAGCAGGTGCGCGGCGGCCAGATAGGTCGCCTGCGGCGTGTCGTCCACCGCGCCCTGCAGGGTGGTCAGCGGCGCCAGGCGCACGCCGACGCGCTCACCGCCAGCCACCGCCACCACCGCCTGCACCACCTCACGCAGGAAGCGCAGGCGGTTCTGCAGCGCGCCACCATAGCCATCGGTACGCTGGTTGGCCTGCGAGTCGATGAACTGGTTGATCAGATAGCCGTTGGCACCGTGCAGTTCGACGCCATCGAAACCGGCGGCGAGCGCGTTGCGGGTCGCCTGCGCATAGTCGGCGACGATGCCTGCAATCTCCTCCTCGGCCAGCGCGCGCGGCATCGAGTGCTGGATCATCTCGCCCACGCCGGCCTCCGGGCCGGCGCCGGTCGGGTCGACAAACACCTTCACTCCCTCCGCCAACAGCGCCGACGACGAAACCGGCGCCGCGCCTCCAGGCTGCAGCGCCACGTGCGAGACGCGACCGACATGCCACAACTGGGCAAAGATGCGGCCGCCTGCCGCGTGCACCGCAGCGGTCACCTGACGCCATCCCTCTACCTGCTCGGGACTGTGGATGCCCGGCGTCCAGGCATAGCCCTGGCCCTGCGGGCTGATCTGGGTGCCTTCACTGACGATCAGGCCGGCGCCGGCGCGCTGGGCGTAGTACTCGGCCATGCGGGGGGTGGCGATGTTGCCTTCGGCCGCACGCGAGCGGGTCATCGGCGGCATCACGATACGGTTGGGCAGCAGCAGCGCGCCCAGACGGTGGGGGGTGAACAGCATGGCGGCATTCTCTTGCGGGGGACTGCCGCAGAGGATGGGGATGCCGGCCGCAGCGCAACAGGCGTGCGCTGGCAAAACAGTTGTGCCCGCGAGGCAAGGATGGCGATGGGCCGTGCCACAGCCTCCCGCGCGGCGTGGGTCTACAGCGTGGGCTCGATCAACGCCCCGCCATGCGCCACCCGGTCATAGCAGGTGCGCACCACCTCTTCGCCGTACTTCAGCTCCAGCCGGCGCACGATGAAATGGCCACGCGCCATGTCCTGGTAATAGTCGGTGAACATGGTATTCAACGTCGCGCCCGCCGCCGCACCGACGATCGGCACCGCCTGTGCAGCGAACTTCTCGGTGACCACCACGCCGAAGCGCGCTGCCACCTTTTCCACCAGCTTGGCCAGCAGCTTGCCGGCTTCCTTTGGTGCGACACCCAAGGTCAGATCGCGCCCGGTCACCACGCGCCCGGCCAGTTCGGCCGACAGGTGGCGCATGACGTCGGTGGTGAAACCGCGGGCCAGGTAGTAGCCGGTCTCGCTGGCGTCATCGCGCGGCGAATTGCCGCCCAGCGCGAATACTTCCAGGCAGGCCTGGCGGGTGCTGAACTGGGACAGGTCGAAGCCTTCACTGCGGGCCACGTCGGCCACGGCACGCATCATGATCGTGGTCGACACCGGCAGTTCGATGAACAGTGCGGCGAAGCCGAAGGCGCCGCCCACGGCTCCCGAGGTGGCGGCCGCCAGCTTGTGCCAGCGCGTGGAGGCACGCTTGCCCGGCGCATTGTCCATGCTCCACAGCGCCGCCTGCGCGGACTTGGACAACGCCGCCTGCACCGCACCGTGGATGCGGTTGGACACCGACGCCGGCAGCGCCTTCACCGCGAACTCCAGTGGCGTGCCGACCACGTTGGCCATGCGCGCGGTCAGGGTCGGCGCCTCCAGCAGTGCGACCGCCCGCTGCAGGTCGGACCAGTCGCGGGCGTCATGGGCGATATCGCGGGGCAGCAGGATGGGGTCGTTCATGGGGCGATCTTAGCGCCGCCGAGTTGAACGGAAGGTAGTGACGGCGCTGCCCGCAGGGCATCAAGTTGCGGGACGCCGGCGCGTCCTGAACGCCCCGGCGCTACCCTCACCCTCAGGCGGTCGGCAGGCCTGACAGCGCGCCCATGAACTGGCGGTAGTGGCGCAGCTCGTTGATCGAATCGTGCACATCGCTCAGCGCCGTATGGCTGCTGTTCTTGCCCACCCCGGCCGCCACCGTGGGTGCCCAGCGCTTGGCCAGTTCCTTCACCGTGGACACGTCCAGGTTGCGGTAGTGGAAGTACTTCTCCAGGCGCGGCATCTGCCGGTGCAGAAAACGCCGGTCCTGGCAGATGGAGTTGCCGCACATCGGCGAGAGGCCGGCCGGAATCCATTGCGCCAGGAAATTCACCGTCTGCGCTTCGGCCTGGCCCAGGGTCACGGTGCTGTCCACCACGCGCTGCCACAGGCCCGAGCGGCGGTGCTGGTTGCGGTTCCATTCGTCCATCGCTTCCAGCGTTTCCAGCGGATGGTGGATGGCGAACTCCGGGCCCTCGGCCAGCACGTTGAGCTGGGCATCGGTGACCACGGTGGCGATCTCGATGATCGAATCGTTGTCGGTATCCAGCCCGGTCATTTCCAGGTCGATCCAGATCAGTCGTTCGTTGGCCGCGCCGTTCTCCGCCATCGTGTCGCCTCGTTGCTGGGCAGGCGCGAGGCCGGCCGGTTAAGGGAAAGAGGCGCTCATCATACCCTTTCGCTGCTCAGCCCTCGCCGCCGTGATCTTCCAGCAACAGCGGCGGTTTGCCGCGCTTGGCGCGGAAATAATTGGTCAGGCGATTGCTCGCCTCCTTGGCCAGCACGCCCGCGTGAACCTCCACCCGGTGGTTGTGCCGGGCATCGCCCAGCAGATCGAACACACTGCCGCAGGCCCCGGTCTTGGGGTCACTGGCGCCGTAGACCAGGCGCGCCACGCGGGCGTGCACGATCGCCATCGCGCACATCGCACACGGTTCCAGCGTGACGTACAGGGTGCTGCCGACCAGGCGATGGTTGGCCAGCGCCCGCCCACCCTCGCGCATGGCCACGATCTCGGCATGCGCGCTGGGGTCGTGCGAGGCGATGTTGAGGTTCCAGCCTTCCCCCAGCAGCTGGCCATCGGCGCCGACCAGCACCGCGCCCACCGGGATCTCATCGAACTCGCGCTGCGCGCGCTCGGCCAGTGCCAGCGCGTGGCGCATCCAGTGTTCGTCGACGTCGTGCACCGGCACGCCCAGGGCATCAGTCATCGTGTTTCTCGGGTTCAAGGGTCCAGCGCCCGCTCAGTGTAGCGCAGGCCTCCCGGACCTTCGGCAGAGATCGCCGCCGGCCAGGCGCGGCAATGCCGCTTGATCTTGCGTGAAGACTCCTTCACGCTGCGCCCGCGCTTTCGGCATTTTCGACGTCGGCGTGCTGTCGATACCTGGCAGTGAAATCACCTTTCGATCTCTACAGGGGGTAGTTTTGAACGCAGTTGCAGACACCACCGTGCAGGCCAGCCCTGCCGGAAAAGCCGCATGGATCACGCTGGCGATCGCTTGGTTGTGCTTCCTCATTCCGTTCCCGGGCCTGGGCCTGTTCCTGGGTTGGCCGCTGAACCTGGTGGCCTTCATCCTCGCCATCGTTGCCATGGCCAAGGGCGGCGCCATGAAGGGCCTGTTCCAGCTGCTGGGCTCGATCATCGTGTCGCCGATCGTGTACTTCGTGGGTCTGGCGGTCTTTGCCGGCACCCTGAGCGGCATCACCGAAAAGAGCCGTGCCGAGTACACCGCTGCCGCCGCCGCGGCCCAGGCTGACGCCAGCACCGCTGCTGCCGAGGCGGAAACCGCCGCCGGCAACGCCGCCCCTGAAGTGGCCAGCGACGTGCAGGCCGCCTCTGCTATTGAAGTCAGCACCTCGACGCTGTTCCAGGATTACCAGGACAACGAGATCGCCGCTGACGGCAAGTACAAGGGCAAGGCGCTGCTGGTTTCCGGCACGGTCGATTCGATCAGCTCGGACTTCATGGACAAGCCGGTCGTGCAGCTGAGCGCCAAGCCGTTCGGCTTCGTACAGGCCAGCGACCTGCCCATGGACGTGGCTGCCGGCATGAAGAAGGGGCAGCAGGTCACGCTGGCCTGCACCGGCAATGGCGAAGTCATCGGCTTCCCGGCGCTGTCCGCCTGCACCGTGCAGTAAGACACAACGCGGTGACACCCAGAGCCCCGCTTCGGCGGGGCTTTTTTGTCTGCAGCAGACGCTTCTCTACAATAGCGCCCTGCCCGAGGCCTCCTGGACAACGCAATGACCACCCTGCGCCCTTCCCGTGCCAGCGACGGCGACTGTCTGGTCGACCTCTGGCGACGCGCCGTCGATGCCACCCATCACTTCCTCAGCGCCGAGGACCGCCAGGCCATCGATGCCGAAGTGGCCGGCTTCCTGCCGCAGGCTGCACTGACCGTGGCGGTCGATGCCGACGACAGACCGCTGGGCTTCATGCTGGTCGAGGGCACCCACATGGAAGCGCTGTTCATCGATCCCGAGGTGCGCGGCACCGGCATCGGCCGGCAACTGCTGCAGCATGCGCTGGCGACCCACCCGCAGCTGAGCACCGACGTCAACGCACAAAACACTCAGGCCGTCGGCTTCTACCAGCGCATGGGATTCATGGAGACCGGGCGCTCAGCGGTCGACGCGCAGGGCCGCCCGTACCCCCTCATCCATCTGCGCCATCCCGGCTGATCGGCGCGCGATGGACGCGCCGATCAGGCAACCGCTTCGAATGCAGGCGAGTAAGCGACCTCTCCGCGCGGCAGCGGCGGTTGCATGAGCAATGCCTGGAAGTAGCCGGCCGGCACACCGGGCAGCACCAGGCCCGGCTCGGCACGAAACCCGAACCGTCCGTAGTAGTCGGGTTCACCGAGCACCACGCAGCCGCGTGCCCCGCGCGTGCGCAGTGCCTCCAGCGCGGCGCGCATCAGCGCAGTGCCAATGCCCTGCCCCTGCCGCTGCGGCAGCACCGAGATCGGACCGAGGCCGTACCAGCCCGTGCTCCCGTCCGACACCGTCACCGGCGACATCGCCACATGCCCCCTGAGCTCACCGTCGGCTTCCGCGACCAGCGAGACGCACAGCTCGTCGCGCCTGCGCAGCGCGTCAACGATGTAGTGCTCGGTATGGCTGCTGTGCGGCGCGTCGCGGAAAGCGGCTTCGGTAATCGTGTGGATGGCGACATGGTCGCCGGGCGATTCCTGGCGGATGGTGAGGATCATGGGGAAGCCGATTCCAGTGAGATGGCGTGAATTGTTGATTTAGGTCACAGATCTGCAGAAGGAGGAGATGGCGACATTCGCCCACCCTCAATCGGCCGGAGCCCTTGTGCCGCAGCCGTTCAAACGGTATCGCGACGCGCCAGATGCGTCAAAATACCGGCACTTTCGTCCGGCAACGAGTGGCGCGGGGTTTCCCGGCCCCCGCATAATCGCTGGACCTGCCGCCAGGGATGGATATAGGGACATGGATGCACCATGCACTGCCACGCCATCGGCCCAGCGATGCTGGGACGCGCCGCCCACCGCGCGCGGCCGGCACGCCTTCCGCCTGCGCTGGCAGCAGGGACCCGGCGCCACAGCAGGCTCACGCGTTTCTCAAGTGCAAACGCATGGCCGGCCGGCGACTCCCGCGCCCTCTATCCCTGCCCCATGTTCCCCTCAAGGAGGCCGACATTGCGCCACAGCAAGATCATTCCGTGCGTTGCTCTGCTTCTGTTGACCGCCTGCCATCCGGAGACCGCCATGAACCAAGAACGTGCCGCTGCTGAAGCCGATGTCGCCCAGGGTGGCCGCGGCCTCGCCAAACTCAACCCCAACCCGCGCAAAGCCTATGAACTGGTCCTGCGCCTGAAGGACGCCCCGGGCGATTTTGCCGTGGTCGAAGGTGTTGCGCAGTACGACGTCAGCAACGAAGCCCAGTGCGGCCACATCGAGCCGGCCACCGGCACCGCCGCACGCATCACCAGCCAGGAGCCGGTGGAGCTGCGCAAGGTGGCTGATGGCGAGTACCGCGGCACGTTGTACGTCGATCGCATGCTGGATGAGGATTACTACGGTCGCGGAGTCTGCACGTGGGAATTCACCGGTGCGGGTGCGATGCTGAAGGCCACAGGCGCTGAAGGCGAGACCCGCTTCCTGACCTTCGTCGACGCCAAGCCATTGACTGAAGGCAGCGCGCATACGCTGTTCTATCCGGACGCAGCCTATCCACGCGCGCCCCTTGCGGCCAACTATCCAGCGACGGGCAAGGCCAACCCTGCTGACTACGTCGCCGAGCTGCAGGGCAAGCTGTTCACGATGAGCCTCAGCGCCAGTGAGGTCACACAATGACCATCACATCCGAGGACTATGCCGCGCTTTCCAATGATGCCTACAAGGACCGTGCGGTTGGGCGGCGCGCCCCGGGCCAGGAAGAGAAAGTCACGCTCAACGGACACGAGTACAAGATCCTCGAGCACGTCAACAATCGGCTCAATGGTTACCAAGGGACGGTCTACCAGCGAACTGACACCGACGAGATCGTCGTCGCCCACCGCGGGACTGAGCAGATTGCACGCGACGCGATCCTGACTGACGGAGGCATGGTCGTCGCACGCACCAACGTACAGGCGCCCGATGCCATTGCCCTGACCCGAAGCGCTCTTGATTTCGCCAAGCAGGACGCCGCATTTGGTGGCAGGGCTCCCCAGGTCACGGTCACCGGCCACTCCCTTGGCGGCACCCTGGCCCAGATCACCTCGCACCACTTCAACGTCAAGGGCGAGACCTTCAACGCCTATGGCGCGGTCAGCCTCAGCTACCGCATCCCCGAAGGCGGCAGCACCCTGGTCAACCATGTCATGGCATCCGACCCGGTCAGCGCCGCGTCGCCGCACTTCGGGCAGGTCCGCCTCTATGCCAACCCGGACGAGATCAAGCGATTGTCAGCAGCCGGCTTCAGCAATCACCCGCTGCGCGACCTGATCCCGGATCGACCCATCCTTGCGGCAGGCAGCTCGTTCAGCGCACACAAACTCGGCAACTTCCTCGACGACGGCTCGGTGCTGAAACACCCGGAAACGCAGCAACTGGCGAAGGACAACGCCAAGATGATCGAGGAGTACCGCGACGACGTGGAATCGCTGCGCCGTGGCGTGACCCGCACTGCACGTGGCATTCCAGGTGGCGCGATCGATCTGTACGACCATGTCCGTGGCCCTCTCCAGCCTGGCGAGCCTGCGCGTCGTGAGGCAGAGAAGAACGGCCAGCACACCAGCATGCTGCGCATGGACGACGCCAACCATGCCGGCAATCCATTGTTCAACGACGCGATCCGCGGCGTGCACGCGCAGGACGTACGCGCGGGCCGCGCGCCGGACGTGATGAGTACGCAGCTGGCCGGCTCGCTGGCCGCTGAAATGCATGCTGCCGGTGGCAAGCGCATCGACGAGGTGATGATGAACGCCGATGCGTCCCGCAGCTTCGCCGTACAGGGCCAGGGCGGCGACCCCAGCCATCTGCGGGTGTCGGTGGATACCGCACTGGCGATGAACACACCGCTGGAGCAGAGCAGCCAGCGCATCGACCAGCAGGCTGCGGAGCAGCGCCTTGCGCAGAACCGCGATCAGCAGCTGGAACAGCAGCAGAACACGTCCCGCAGCATGCAGGCCTGATGGAGACAGCGGGAGCCGGTTGATCGGCTCCCGCTGTTGCCGTTGCGCTGTCTCAAGGGCTCGATACGGCGGAGGCCGTTGCCGTGTCTGCCCTCACGTAGGCATCCGGCCCGGAATCCGGGAAACCACCACAGGCCGTGTCACCCGGTGCAACCGGATCGCACGGCCACTGCCGGCGGGTCACCGTATCGCGCAGGTCGAAGCTCCGGCCGTTCCAGACCACGAAGGCCAGGTGCTCGCGGTTCCAGTCACTGAAACTGTGCGGGCCGGTCTTCTGCGGCGATTCCGGGTACTGCACGAACCAGCGCATGGCCGGCCCGTACTGCAGCTTGCTGTGGTCAAGACTGAGCTTGCCTTCGCGGCTGCGATGGCGTGCACGGTCCGCCTCGGTAATCGCCGGGGCAGCCGGCATCAGCTTCGCCGTCACATCCACCGGCACACCATCGCCGCCCAGCTGGTACACCCGCTGGCGGACGTAGGCCTGGCCACAGCTGCCTGCCGCGACACGCACCGGCTCGGGCGAGCTTTCGCTGGGCAAGGCACCATCGGCGCAATCGAACGGCGCTGACACCAGGTACGTCGTGACCGACGCATCGGCGCCTTCAAACGAACGCACCCAGATGTCGCCGAGGCGAGCGATGAAGTCCGGCCGCTGACCCACCCCAGCCACGGCCTTGAACCATGCCTTCTGGCGCACCTCGCGCTCGCGCCAGCTACGCGGCAGGTGGATGTCCTGCTCGGGCAATGCGACCAGCAGCGCGGCCAGATGGGGCGGCAACGTGCCTTGGCACGCACCGATCATCAGATCCCCCTGCGGCGCCAGCCGCCCGGCCAGATCAACCGGACAGCGCGCACCCAGCTGGCGCTCGACGGCCTGGTCCGGTGCCAGCGGGATGATGGGGAGTGCGACGGGGGCCGTCGCAGCGGGGGCAGCTGATGCGGAAACGGCATCAGGCGCAGCCGCCACCGGTGTGGGCGTCGGGGCGGGTTCCGGTGCCGGCATGGGCACAGGTGCTTGCGCGGCTGGCGCAGAGACCGGCTCAGGGGCTGCGGTGGGCGCAGCGGCGGCAGCCACTGGTGCGGGTGCGGGTGCCGGCTCCGGCACCGACGCCGGGGATGGAGCCGGCGCGGTCGGTCCGGCAGCCGCAGCAACGATCGCTGCAGGCGTTGCCGGCTGTGTCGCGGGCGCGGCGTCCATCGCGGTCGGTGGCGTAACGGCCTCGGCCGGTGCAGTTGCAGGCGCGGTTTCCTGCGGCAGGCCGGCCACGACATCTGTTGCGTCAGGCGCCGCTGCGGGCGCCTCGGTGACCGGCACGGCCGGTTCTGTCGGGGCAGTCTCCGCGACGACAGTCTGAGCAGCCACAGAGGGCTGGGTTGCCGCTGGCGGTTCCTGCGCCTGTGCCACTGCGGCGGCCAGACCCAGCGGCAGCAGCCACAGTGCGGGCAAGCGTGCGCCTGATCGCACCTGGGGAGTCAGGGAAGCATTTCGCATGTTGTGTCCTTACAGAGAGATCCATATCCGCACCCGAAGGTGCCCGGCATCGTGCGATGGGCCCGCCGGTCCCCCGACCTGCAGGCGGTGCCCAGATTACATGGAACGCGATCGATTCTGTTCCTGCTCACGGCTGACGGAGGCCGCCTGCTCCTGCCGCGCCGATGCATCGGCAGCCACCTGCTGGCTGCTCTGCGCCAGCGGCTGCTGCACCGCCGCCTCACGCTCGACCATCGAACGCTGCATGGCCGGGTCGCCGATGGCGCCCTGCACGGCGAACAGTGCCCGGCCGTCGGCACTCGCCACCACGTGATCGATGCGGCTCATTCCGGCCTTCTGGGCGCTCAGCGCCAGGGCGCCCGCCGCATTGTCCAGTTCCTGCGCACTGTGCAGGCCGCCCTGCGGACCCAACTGCTGCAGGTGGCCGCGTGCGTCGGTGAACAGGCGGTTGCCGGCATGGCCTGGATCGCTCATGTCGCGCACGCGTTCGGGCATCTGCGCCCTTTCACCCACCTCGCCGCGCGCAAGCCGCTCCATGACCTCCGGCGTGAGTTTCTGCTGCCATGCCTCGAAACGCTTGAGGCGATCCTCCACCCCGTTGAGAGCGCCGTTGATCGCATACGTCGCTTCACGCACGTCTTGCCGTGCATGCTCCGGCACGCGGTTCTGCCACTGCCAGACCGCGATGCGTCCGGCGTGCTCAGGCTGCGCGGCGAGATCGGGCTGGTTGACCAGGTCCAGGTCCAGATCCCTGCCGGCGCGCTCGTAGTTCTCCTTGCCGGTCAGCGGCAGATAGCCGCGTCCGTGGTACTTCAGCGCGTCGCCGGGCAGATCGTTGCCCATGCGGCCGCCATACATCAGCTCGGCAAGATCACCAGGGCGTCCACGCAGGGCTTCCTGGCGTGCCGATTCCAGCGCGTCACTGCCATTGCGCCATGCGGCTTCCACCGGGATCTGCGAGATGCCCCGGGTGAAGTTGAAGCTTTCGTTGAGCCGGCTGAGCCCACGCGATTCGTGCCCGGCCTGGGCCATGAAATTGGCCAGTTCACGGGGGGATTCGATACCGGCATCCGTCGCCTGCCGCAGCAGGTGCGACTCTCTATCGGTCGACACAGCGCCACTCCTGGATGATCTTCAGCGCGGATTCCGTTCCGCCGGTTGGAACATGACTCATGGAAGCAACACCTCGGCAACGCTGGACGGATCAAAATCCTCGAACCGCACCCGGCCCAGTTCCGCCACCGAGAAATCCCGGATGTTCATCGCTTCGGTCTCGATATCCACGACCTTGCGCCTGACTCCGTCCACCCAGCAGACCCGGTCCGCAGCCGCATAGCGGAACGTGTAGGTACTGCTCCAGCGCTGGCGGCTGCCGCCATTGGTAATCACGCTGAAGGTGTCTTCCTCCACCATTGCATACGCAAACGGGTCGCCGGCCAGGCCACCCCGGGTGGAGCACGGCACCAGCTTGTCGTTGCGGGCGGCCAGCTGCCAGCGCCCGCCGCCATCACCGCGCAGCAACAGCAGCACCCGGTTCGGTCCGTGCTGGCCGGGCACCAGCCCTTCCGGCGTGGGTTGATCGATCACCAGCAGCTGGTACTCGACGCCCTCGCCGTTGAGCTCGCCCCTGACGGCTTCCAGCAGGTTCGCGCCCGACGGAACGAATGCCAGGGCATCGTCCATGTGTGCGCCATGCCTGTCGTCCATCGCCTCCCACTCCTTCAATGTCGTCTTGCCGATGCCCGCTGCGGTGCGGGGCACGGACCCATGGCCCGTTCTCACCGGACGTTCCGCGATGGCGGATGATAGCGCCGGGAACCCGGTGACAGCGATGGTGGCAAGCGTCACCCGTCGGACGGGCAGACTGGGTCCTCATGGACGCAAAAGCTCCTGCAATCGATAGCGCCGGCGCGTCATTTTTCTGACGCGCGGAGAGCTTACCGCGAGGAGGCCGGTTGCGTCGAAGGGAGGAAGGAGCAAAAAGCGCGCTTGATCACAGAAGACGACGTTTCAGCACAGATCGCAGCGAGGTCCGGCCGCTGCCTGCGACGTCCGCGCTCCACACCTGCGGACCTTCTGGCCTCGACGTGGTGGGGATGACCTTCTTCGAGCCGGCCCCGACGACCCCACCAGCTCACCTGCGTCAGAACGCTTCAAAAACAGGCTGGGTGCAGTTTTCATACAACACGGAACACTTTCCGCTCACGTCATTCCTGCACTGGGAATGCGCCATTATCAGCGCCATTTCCGGCGTACCACCCCGCCCCACTGCCGACATGCCTCGACCCGTCTTCCCGGTCGGAATGACCCACGCCACACACTGATTCCGATACGCCAAACTGACAGCGCAATCGGCGGCACCGGTCGAGCTGCACTTCCGCAAGGCCTCCTGCTCCGCCTCCAGCTGCGATCGAAGTCCAGTGGAGGCACCTGCGTCCTGAGTAGAGCGAGACTCGGCGATCGCTCCCCACGTCTTTATCCACCGCCCGGTTGGCGAGTTTGCGGGAACTTCGGCAATCCCGCCGCTTGATGCGCTACTCGGTGCGCCGCCTGGAATGGGCGCGCAGCCCCGGGCGCCTTGGCCTCCGATGGGGTAGTAGCCCGGAGGACAGTTTCCCTCGGCCGCGGCCGTTGCTACCGCCCCCAGAAGTGCGAGGAGCGACAAGGAAACTACGCGGCGTCCAGGCTTCATTCTCCAACATCCTCCAATCTATCGACCGCCATCATCCAATACAGGCCACGATCGTACCAGTGTCGGCTCCCGCGCCTGAGACCTGCCTGGCCACCGACTCGAGTGCGTCATTGCGCCGGCACTTCTTGCCGCACGCCTCCTGTCAGAACTCATCAAACACTGGCTTGGTACAGTTCGAGTAGAACACTTCACATTTCCCTGCACGATCATTGCGGCACATGACTCGCGCAGCGACCTCCGCCAACTCGGGGGTCGCCCCTGTCCCAAGCAGCCCGGCCACTTCGCAGAGCGCATTCGGAATTCGACGTACAACGCCTCCGCACAGGTCGCAACTGCGGCTGCAGATGCCAACTCCCTCTCGGGGCTAGCGAGCTCATCGCGGCATACGCCTGCGAGTTAGAATTCATCAAATATCGGCTTACTGCAGTCCGAATAGATCTCTTCACACTCTCCCGGCTGATCGTTTTTGCACATGGCTTGTGCGTTGAATTTCGCCCTCTCGGGGGTGGGTCCAGCTCCAATCCCAGCACGACCTGAGCCGGAACGCCCCCTTGGGATGACCCACGAGACACACTGATTTTGGTACGTGAAGCTAACCGAACAATCAGCAGCGCCAACGGATCTGCATTTTGAAATTGCCTCACGAGAAGCTTCCTCCTTGGATCGCTTACCAACAGAGGTGCCCGCGTCCTGAGTTGTTTTCGATTCAGCAATCGCTCCCCAGGTCTTGGTCCATCGCCCAGTGGGCCTATTCAACTGAACTTCTGGGGATGACGAGGCTGCACCACTACTCGGAATAGGGGCGCATCCTTGAACGCCCTGACCTCCAATCGGGTAATACCCTGGCGGACAGTTGCCTTCAGCCAGCGCAACTTCGGTCAATGAGACAAGAAGAAGGAAGAAAAGAATCACCCATTGCTTTGATCGATTCATAAAACCGTTCTCCCCCCTCTCATTGGACCAGCTAGACGGTACGGCGATTGGCGTTCCCCCGCCTCATAGACCGGCTCAGAACAGGCCGAGCAGATTATTTTACATTGCGCTCAATGAGATCGATGCGGATCTCCTGCATGTGGGCCACAAAAAACACCCACCGCACGAATCCGGCTCCGGCTCAGAGGCCTGAATGCCCCCAATTGAACCCGAAGAGGCCCGCGACTCCAGTCGATTGATGACGCAGACACGGCGCTGGCGCCTGAGTTGCGGGAAAGCCATAACGCTGTACAGCGCCGCACGTAGCGCCATCCCTCGCCTGGTATGGCTCTTTCAAGTCGAACCGCCGATAGTGGCCACTACCGGCTAGTTGGCACTGCAATTTCCAAGGCCATCAATCAGCTATCGATGAGAACTAGAATTCCTCGAAAATCGGTTTCGTGCAGTTAGCGTAGAACTCCACGCATTTTCCTGGCTGATCATTCTTGCACATCAACTGCGCCACAAATAGCGCTCGCTCCGGCGTGGGCCCACCACCCACTCCCGACTGCCCGCCCCCAGAACGCCCACTCGGTACGACCCAAGAAGCGCACTGATTGAAGTAGGCCAAATCGACCTTACAGTCACCCGCGCCTCCCGATGCACACTTGGAAAGGGCTTCCTGCTCTGCCAGCTCTTTGGCTCTCTTTCCCGTCGACACTCCTGCATCTTGAGTATTCTTGGAAGACGCTATTGCCCCCCAGGTTCGCACCCACCTGCCGGTAGGGCTGCTAAGCCGAATCTCCCCCGTGGTGGTACCGCCTCCACTAGTGGCGCCTGGTATCGGTGCACACCCGCGTGCCCCCTGCCCCCCAATCGGGTAGTAACCAGCAGGACAATTACCTTCGGCAAAGGATTGATACGCCACACCCAAGATCAAGGAACTGGCAAGAATCGCTTGCGATACAAGAATTCTCATCGCCCGTCGCCTCCATCTACATCATGCATTTCGAACTCGCTATGCAACGCTGCCATTCGCATTCCCTCTAAGCCCAGACGATGGTGGCGGAGAGTCAAGGGCACCCTGCAATCTCGGAGAGAGTGCAGAGCCCATTCCTTTGCCGCTCTGCCATCAAGAACATGGTACCGATTCCATAGAACAACCAGTGCTGGAACAGCGATTTGGTGTGCTCGAACAGCAGGCACAGGATGAATGGTGGGCCAAAGCCGCTGAATATGTCCATCGCGACCTGGTACAGCAGCAACAGGGCACCGGCAGTGACTTCAGGACCGACCGTGCCCAGGCCGATGAACCACATCGCACGTGTCTTCGCGCTCTTCAGGCTGACGCCGCCGGCCACGTCCAGCACGCTCACCGACATCAGCGCCAACTGCATGTAGTCCCGGTTGCAGTCGAACAGCTCTTCCGCCGCGTCATCTTTCCGGTCACTACATCAGGCCATCTCTTCCTGAGCGTCCTCGGCGAGGGCAACTTCCAGTCTCTCGGTCGAATGGCCAGCTCAACCAACGTCAAACCATGGCATTTCGACTAGAGATCCTCGTCACTTCCGAACGAGTGGATATACACTCGCGAGGGCCAGACCTACACCGCAACTAAAGATCGGCTAGTACTTCTTAAAGATCTGCTCCGTGCAGTTCTCGTGGATCACAGTGCATGCCCCTGGCTGATCGTTCTGGCAGATTCCCTGCGCCATTTCCCCCGCACGCTCGAGCGTTGGGCCGGTACCAATTCCAGACCTGCCATTCCCTGTGCGGCCGCTGGGCACGACCCAAGACATACATTGATTAAAGTAAGTAACGCTTACCTTGCAGTCTCGTGCTCCGCTACCTGCACACTTTGCCATGGCATCGCGCTCAGCAGCCTTCTTCGAAAGCTGGCCGGTTGAAACACCGGCGTCTGACGTAGTCGGGGATACAGCGACGCCGCCCCAAGTTCTTATCCATTCACCCAAAGGTCTCGGGGGCGGCGTCGGGCTCTGCTGCGAAACTCCGCCCCCTGCACCTGGAATCGGGGCGCAGCCTTGCACACCCTGGCCCCCGATAGGATACGAGCCGGGGGGACAGCCGCCTTCCGCGTAGGCGACATGTATCCCCAGAAAAGCGAATCCAAGAGTGCAAAGGCGTATGGACCGCAAACCAATCATAAGAAACCCTCTTCAAATCTCGAGCGGCACGATCAATCAAGTGCCATTGGGTACAGCATTACCTCTTTGGCCAGGAGAGGCGGGCGTAACATCGTTGATCTTTGGCATGGCAACCTGCCCGGTAGCACTATCGGCCCTGTTCACCGAATGCTGCGGAGGCATGTGCGCACCACCGCCACCACCACCACCCTGCGAACCCGGCGGCTGACCCTGCGGGCCAGGCGAAGCTGACCCAGCACTACCGCCTATCTGCGAATATGCCATGAAGGTGCTGAAGACACCCCGGAAGAACATCGCGGCCATCGGGGCCCAGTAGCACCTGCGTAGTCAGTCATGCCCCGTACCGTAGCGCTATGCGGCATGCCCTCGGTCAGATTGGACACGGACGCACACTCAACTCGGGCACGGGCGACGACTAAACATGCATGCGCGTTACCACCTTCATCGCAGCACCGGTCATCACCACCTGAATTTCTTGTTCAGATCAAAAAGCAGGCACTACGAAAAAGTAGTTCTCAAAATATCGCCCTTAACATTCGTTGTTCGTGCCTCATCAATCTTGCTCGACAATATTCAGTAGCGATCAAATACGGGCTTCGTACAATCCGCATACACTTCATCACAGGCCCCCTGCCGATCATTCTTGCACAACGACCGTGCGGTCTCGAGTGCAGCCTCGGGCGTGGGGCCCGCTCCTATGCCAGACTGCCCTCCTCCCGAACGACCACTTGGAATTGCCCATGAGACGCACTGATTGAAATATGTCATGTTTATCGAGCAATCACGAGCTCCGCTCATACTGCACTTAGACAGGGCCTCCTTCTCAGCGGAGCGCTTGGATCTCAATCCAGTTGAAACACCGGCGTCGGAAGTGGCCTTTGAGACGGCGATCGCGCCCCAGGTTCTCACCCATTCTCCAAGCGGGCGTGCTGGCGCTGGAGCGGAGGGGCTCGCAGAGGTCCCAGCGGCACCAGGAATCGGCGCGCACCCCTGAACACCCTGCCCGCCAATTGGATACATGCCAGGAGGACAATTTCCTTCTGCGAAAGCGGATTGGACACCTCCAACCACCCCAAAGGCAACGAGAAATACTGATCCTGTCAGACTCCACTTCATTGCCATAGCCTCTTAACAAAAATCAAAATCTCTGCTCAATTCTAGCCATTAGCAGTAGGGGCGTTGTCCATCAGACCAGAATTAGCATGCCCGGTCTCATTAGCTTCCTGAATCTTGGGACTAGCCGCCTGCCCCACATTTCCTCGTCGCTCTTTGGATCACCGAAGGCTGCTCTAGAACTTTCTGAAAACGGGCAAGGAACATTCGGAATAGACTACGTTGCACTTGCCCCCTCCCGTGTCCTTGCAATGCTCGATTGCGTTTCCGGCCACAGTCTCTGCATCAACCGCAGTATCCAGCGAGCCCTGTCCCTTCCCTGAGGATGGCACCGCAAATGCAACGCACTGGTTGTAGTACGCTACAGAAGACTTGCAGTCCTTTGCACCTTCGGCCGCGCACTTCGTGATGGCCGCAGCTACTGCTCGCCGTTCGCTCGATTCATTGGAAGATGTGCCGACGAGACTTGAAGTAGGCGACTCGGCTACAGCCCCCCATCGCGTCAACCATTCGCCAAGTGGCTGAGGCGGCGCAGAAACTGCGGGGCCGGGAGCACCGTTACTCGCCCCGGGTATTGGGGCGCAGCCTTGAACGCCCTGCCCACCGATAGGATACGCCCCTGGAGGGCACCCTCCTTCTGCGAAGGCTGGCCCCATGCAAAGAATCAGCGCAATAAGTACTGTCGAGCTAACGAATCTATGCATGGCACCCTCCAACTTCCACGGAGCTAAAAAATCATTTCGCATCGTACACTCCAAATTCCGGGGGACTATGAGTTCCCTGCCCCAGCATTTCCACCCAACATTTCCACGTTACCCAGTTTGAACCTGAGATTCTGATGCACTTGCGAACTGAGGCATTGTGTCCCGAACAGGAACCTGACTTGAGCTCTGGAATTGGCAGGAACAGAGGGCATAAAGAATCCTCCGCCCGAATCTGACGAACCCGGAGGCTGACCACTCGGGCTTGGCGACGTCGGCACGGCACTACCGCCTATCTGCGAATATGCCATGAAGGTGCTGAAGGCACCTCTGAAGAACATCGCGGCCATCGGGGCGCGGTAGAACCTGCGTAGCTAGAATGAAGTTATGCCCCGTACCGCAGTGTCATGCGGCATGCCTTCGGTCGGATTGGACGCGGCCGCACACTCAGCGCGGGCACGGGCCAGCAACCTTCTTCGAAAGCTGGCCGGTCGAAACTCAGACAACTGACGTAGTCGGGGATACAGCGACGCCGCCAGGTTCTTATAAAAAGGTCTCGGGGGGCGGCGACGGGCTCTGCTGCGAAACTCCGCCCCCCTGCGCCTGGAATCGGGGCGCAGCCTTGCACACCCTAGCCCCCGATGGGGTACATGCCCGGCGGGCAGCCGCCCTGGGCATGTGCAATCTTGGAGCAAATCACTCCAACCAGCAGCAACGGGATAGCAAGGATTGCGGGAATCATAGTTCCTTCCAGAAGCTACAGTCAGTCAACTGCATTGCGCGGCTGGATTACAGAATGCTGGCGTTACGCATTGGCTCACATAAACCAACAGCTCATCTGCAACTAGTACTCCCGGAAAACTGGCTCAGAGCACTCGGTATGCGAGATTACGCAACGCCCCCCGCCCGCATCATTGCAACTTGCCAGTGCATTCTTCTTTGCTGTAGCCAGATCCACCGCCGTATTGACGGAGCCTCTGCCCTTTCCGGAATTCGGCACGGAGAATGCCACGCACTGATTGTAATAGGTGAGCGATGTCTTGCAGTCCCTGGCACCTTCCGACTCGCAAATGCGCCGCGCCTCGGTCTCGGCAGCAGCCTCGCTCGTCTTGTTCGCCGACGTACCTATCAGATCGGACGTTGGCGACTGCACCACCGCTCCCCACCTGGTCAACCACTCACCTGAAGGCCTCGGCGGCTGTGGCACGCCACCCTGGGCCGGCCCTCCACCCGAAGAGCCCCCCGGAATCGGAGCGCAGCCCTGCACACCCTGACCACCGATGGGATAGTAGCCGGATGGACAGTTCCCTTCAGCGAAAGCCGAAGCTGAAAGTGCAAGAGAAACAAGTGAAACCGCCAGTACAGAGATCCGCCTCATCACGCACTCCATATTCCGAATCAAGCATTCATTGTCGGAGCATTACCCCGCTGGCCAGATTGAACCGGCGTGTCAACCGCGTTCTGGAACCTGGGCGTTACGCCTTCAAGTGGCGCTTGTTGACTCTGGTTGTTTGCAGGGGCAGACGGCTTAAACATACCACCACCACCACCCTGCGAGCCCGGCGGCTGACCCTGCGGGCCAGGCGAGGCCGGGGCAGGACTACCGCCTATCTGCGAATATGCCATGAAGGTACCCAGCGTACCCTGGAAGAACATCGCGGCCATTGGGGGCGCAGTCAGGATCAGCGTTGTGAGGATCAATCCCATGCCACCCTGCTGCAGTGCCATGCTGCTCATGCCTTCGGTCAGGTTGGTGCTCAGCAGCGCGCCCAACGCGGACGCGCCCCAGAACGACGCCGCAACGCGCGCAACCATTTCCATGGCAATGCCGGTCATTGCCGCCAGCACGGCCATCGAGAACATGGTGCCGATGCCATAGAACAGCCAGCGCTGGAACAGCGATTTGGTCTGCTCGAAAAGCAGGCACAGAATGAACAGCGGACCGAAGCCAATGAACATGGCCATCGCGACCTGGTACAGCAGCAACATGGCGCCAGCGGTGACCGCAGGTCCGCCCGTGCCAAGGCCGATGAACCACATCGCACGCGTCTTGGCGCTGTCCAGCGTGACGTCGCCTGCCACATCCAGCACGCTCACCGACGTCAGCGCCAACTGCATGTAGCCCAGGTTGCGGTCGATCAGTTCTTCGGCCGTGTCGTCCTTGCCGGTCACCACATAGGTGATCTCGTCCTGGACGTCTTGGGTCAGGAAGGACTGCAGATCCTTGCCGAACATCGCCATGGACGTGGCCACGGTCACGATGAGCGCCGCGCGCGCCATGTCAGTGGCCAGCGCCGCCATCGAATCGCGGCTGCGCCCGGTCACGATACGGAAGCCCTGGATCAGCACCCACAGCGTCATCAGAACCAGCGCGATCGAGCCCACCCAGGTCATCATGCGACCGAGCACGCCTTCGCCGAAGTTTGCGATTTCCTCTCGCAGGTACTCCAGGATCAGCTTGAAGAACACGAAGTCGCCCACTGAGGCGAACAGCGTTCCGTGCAGCAGATCCCCGATTACCATGCCCTGCATCATTCCCTGACTCATCACATCACCCGCCCCGTATCGGGGCCCTGCTGGAGTGCGTTACGCACGTAGTTCACTTGGAGAGAGCGGCTTTCAGCGCAGCCGCCTTGACCACGGTGCCAAGCGGGTTGCTCTCGCCCTTCAATGCGCGCTCGGTCAGGTTGCGCTGACGCCCCTCCAGGGCCCTAATCTGCTGGTCATAGACCTTGATCTTGGTCTCCCATTCCTTGAACGCCTTGTCCATCGCAAGCTGGCTTGCAGTGTTATTGGAGATGTCCTCCTGCAGCGCGCCCTCGTTACGGAAAGCATTGCGGATCGTGCGCAGCTTGCCCAGCATCTCCTCCATGGCTGGCATCGACTTGGTCACCACGTCCACGGTTTCGTTGTACTTCTTGTTCTCAAGCACCTGAATGTAGGCACAGATGGAGCGCTGCTGCGCACCGATGTCGCCACCCGGGCTGACGCCCAGCAACGACATCAGGCCTTCCTGGCTGACCATCGAGCCACCGCCGCACTTCTCGGCGACGTTCCAGGTCTCGGGAATTCGCGTAAGCACCGGCGTTACGGGCATCAGGGGCGAGGCGATGATCTGGTACCAGTTCTGCAGCCTGGAAACCCAGTTCTCCACCGTCTTCATATACTGTCCAGCCGTCTCGCTCCAGCGGCCGGCCTCGGTTATGTATTCGCCCGCAGACTTGTACTCCTGCAGGAAGTTCATGATCCAGTTGGCCGGGTCATACACGGTCATGGCCTGCGCCTGCTGCGTACCGGTGCTGAAGCTCATGCCCAGGGTCAACATGGCCGCGAACAGCGGCGCCAAGCGGCGACGACGCGGCGTGCTCTTTCGGGTTTCAATGCCCATGGCAGTTTCCTTTTGCAGTTCGGTGATGGTTTTCATGCCGCCTCCTCCTGGTCCTTGTCAGCTCGCTTGCCCGAGCCCTTTCGATTCTTGTAGAACGCGTCCAGCCACTGGTCCGGGGTCAGCTCGTCCACGGTGACGCGCGCGCGCACCGCCGCGGTCTGCAGCACGCGGTGCATGACTTCGATATTGTCGGTCGATGCTGAGATGACCGAAAGAATGTCATCCATGCCGCGCAGATTCAGCTGGCATACGCTGGAGGCGTGGCCCTGCTTGACCAGGAAGCAGCGCGAACGCTCGTCCAGCGCGGTCACCACCTTGAACTCGGCCTCGGTCAACTTCAGGCCATCCATGTAATCGCTCTTGCTGGCATTTGGGTTCGGCAGCAGGATCAGGGTGGCGGTCTGTTCGATCAGCGCTGCGGAGATATCGCTCTTCAGCGCATCTTCCGGGCTCTGCGTGGCGAAGATGCCCAGGCCGTTCTGCTTACGGATGGTTTTCTGCTTGTTCTTGGCGAACTCTTTCAGGCCACCCTCGCCGTCCAGGATCTTCCAGAATTCGTCCATCACGTAGATCAGCGGGCGACCGTCGATCAGCGATTCCAGGCGATGCAGCAGGTAGTTGATGACCGGCACACGCACTTCGGGATTGTCGATGATGTCGGTGTAGTCAAAGCCGATGATGTTGGCCTTGCTCAGGTCCACCGTATCGACCGGATTGTCGAACACCCAGCCCAGCGAGTTGCCCGAGGTCCAGCGGCGCATGCGCGCGTACAGACCATCGTCGCCCATGTTGGGCAGGCTCTTCTGGAAATTGGTCATGCTGCGCAGGTGCATCGGCGTGTCCAGCATGCTCTCCACCGCGCGATAGATATCTTCCTCTTCGCGGGCGCTGTATTCGCGCTTTCCGGCCAGTACCTTGATCAGGTCGGCCAGGAACTGCACGTTGGCTTCGCTGTTCTCGCACTGGAATGGGTTGAATCCGGTCGGTGCGCCGTTTTCCAGGGCCAGATAGTTGCCGCCACAGGCGCGCACGAAAATCTCGGCACCGCGATCCTTGTCGAAGAAGAAGATGGTTGGCGACGGCTCGTACTTCTGCACCTGGCTCAGCAGGAAGTTGATCAGCGCGGTCTTACCGGTACCGGACTTGCCGATCACCATGGTGTTGGCGATGGCCTTTTCACCCAGCGAGTTCTCGGAGGGATGCGTGGCGTGGAAGTTGAAGTAGTACGGCTGGCCGTTGGTGGTCTGCAACGTGGTGACGCAGTCGCCCCAGGGGTTGTTGTGCTGCTTGCCGGTGGCGAAGTTGTGCAGCGGCGACAGGCCCAGGAAGTTCAGCGAGCTGACGTTGGCCAGGCGCGTGCGGAAGCGCCAGTTGCCCGGCAGCTGCGAATAGAACGACGAGGTGATCGCCAGGTCTTCCTTGGTCGAGACAAAGCCCGCATTGGACAGCTCGGCGCGCGTGGTCGCCACGTTCTGCGAGAGCTTGGCCTGGCTGTCGCCATAGACCGCCATGATGAAGTGGTATTCACCCAGCACGAAGTTGCCCGAGGACAGCTGGTCCATGGCGTAGTCGAGCTCGGCAATCTGGCTGACCGCCTTGTCGCCCGAGGAAATCATCATGCCCTTGGTGCGATCAAGCACCTTCAGTGCGTCCTGCCGCCCCATCGGGCTGAAGGAGTGGGTGATGACGTATTCGTAGTCCAGGTACTTCAGACCGTTGAGAATGCCCGGATAGGTTCCCTCGGCATACTCCTTGATGTTGAGGATGGCGCCGAAGTGATTGACGCCGTTGGGCGTGTTGATGACGTAGTCACCGGTCTTGGCCGAGAACATGTGGCGACTGATCGGCAGATAGTCCTTCACCGGCGCAGGCAGCACCGGCACCGGTTCGTCCACGCGGTTGATCAGGTAGCCGAACAGCTCCAGCGTCTCGGAGAACACCACGCCGTTCTTGGCCTCGTACATGCCCAGGCGGTACGGCGCGTAATCGCGGATCACCGCTTCGACGTTGCCGGCCAGCTCCAGCAGCTTTTCAACGGCCTGGTCCTGCTCGCCCTGCAGCTTTTCGATGCTGGCCGACTTTTCCACGAAGCGCTTACCGGCCACGACCGGGCGGTAGATCATGGTCAGGAACAGCTCGTTCTGCATGATGCGCTGCGAGGACAGCATCCCCATGTACTGGTCGGCGACATCCTGGTTGAAGCGCTGCTTGTAGTGACTCTTGCCCTTCAGCGTGCGGCGCCGGCGGATGTCGTGCACCCAGAAGGCGACGTTGACGAAGTCCGGCGCACGCAGGGTCTGCAGCAGGCGGTTGAAGGTGTTGTGGCGGTGCTCCAGTTCCCACTCTTCGCGCCCGACGAAGGGCAGTCCCTCCAGGTACCAGGTCAACAGGTAGTCACCGCCCGTGGTCTTGACCACGTTCGGCGCCACATGCGACGACAGGGGAATGAATTCGCTGATGGAGGTATCTGGAGAGAACATGCGACTGCTTCCAAAAGGTAAGCCGGGGAACTACGAGGTGGCCGGACAGGTGCGTACACCTGCCCGGCCGTTGCCCGTCAATCCGTGCGGGCGGGTTTCTTGCGGTAGTGGTTCGGGCTGAACACCCACATTCCATCGTGTTCCTGCAGGTTGCGTGCCTTGAACTTGAACAGCAGGCGGAGACCCAGCAGGCGGAAGATCAGCTCGTCGCGCTTGGCCATCTGTCGCATGATGAAAATCGCGACAGGAATGGTGAGCAGGAACCAGAAGTTCGTGTACACACTCAGCAGCAGCAACCCGCCTGCCACCATGAAGAATGGCAGGTAGGGAACGCCCAGGAACATCGCCGGGCGCGTGCAGCCGCGGAACAGCACGTTCTTATGCACTGTAGTACTGCAGCGCGTTGTTGATGATGGCGGCCGTGCTGCAGTTGCCGTCGCTGCCTTCACCCAGCAGCATGCGGGCGATCTGGCCGGCAGCGCCGATCAGCACGCCACCGATCAGGATCGGGGCCACATCGGCGATGCGCTTGTGGGCGAAGGCAATCTGGTAGCCAGCGAAGATGACCGCGATGGTGACCACGGCGATCGAGGCAATGTTCAGCAGACCATTGATGTTGTTGAAGAAGCCGCAGACCTTTTCATCGGTGCCGCCGAAGTCGGTACCGCCGGCGATGGCCTGCGGGGCAAACACCAGGCCGACAAAGGCAACGGCCATCAGCATGGTCTTCAGCGTGCGCTGGGCCTGGGCCAGATCGAGATTGAATCGCTTCATGGATTGATTTCCTTGTTGATGGACTAACACAACTGAATCGGCCAGCCGGGGGTCTGGCCGTACCACGACTTCGTCAGAACACGAAGGCCGCATCCCCTGCGGGAATCTGTTGCACCGGCGCTCCCTGCGCTGGCGCGTTGTATGCATTCTCTGGCGCGGCCACCGGCTGGTTGCGCTCGCTCCACGGGCGCAGCATGACCGGCTGGCCGTTGCCCGTTGCCACGCCGGGCAGCGGCTGCGGCATGGCCTGGTGGGCACCCGCCTGCGGCAGCTGTTGTGGCATGACCTGGGGCTGGGCCTGCGGCTGCATCATGCGGTCCACCGAGCCCAGCACCACGCGCGACAGCGCCTGGTCGGCCAGGTTCAAGGCACTGCTGCGCGCCATGGCGCCCGCCGACGGGTAGACCGTGTAGGCACGGGCCGGATCGTCGGAGGGCACGTACACCGGGGCGTCGGCCTGGGCAACGATGCGCGACTGCACCGGCGATACCGTCTGCGGGTGGTGTTCGACCTTCACCGTACGACGCTCACCGCGGCTGACCACATCGATCGGCAGTACGCCATTGCTGGCCACCTGCTGCCCACGGCGCATCGAATCGTAGATCTTCTGCACATAGCCATGGCGGAAGCCGGTGACGAAATTACCCGAGTAGTAGCAGCTGAACGACTTGCCCCAGTCCTGGCCGGAACGCTTGTAGCACTCGGCCAGGATGCGCGAACCCGCCTGCAGGTTGGCGCACTGCTGGAAGGCCTTTTCGTAGGAATCCAGGCCGTACTTGGCCAGGTTGTAGCGGTTCACCTGGGCCAGGCCCACCGAGAAGTTGTAACCCTTCTCTTCCAGCATGCGCACCGTGGCCAGCGCTTCATCCAGCGCCTTGGGCTGGCGCACCAGTGCACCGCCCACCACGCCGATGGCGAAGGGATTGCGCGACGACTCCACGTTGATGACGTGCTGCATGACGTCCATGGACACGGCCATTTCCGGGCATGCCATCATTTCCAGGCCTGGCAACATCGTTCAGCCCTCCTGCCCCTGGGCGCGCCCAGGATTGAAATCGATGCCGGTGATGTAACGCGAACCGGCATGCGCCTTGATATGCACCACGATATCGATGGTCATCATCAGCAGACGCTTGATGACGTTGAATTCCAGGCCCGAACCCTCTGTGGACGCTTTCACCATCAGCGCCAGCTGATCCCAGGTCTGTTCCGGGCTGCCGGCATGACAGCTGGTGATCGAACCGGGGTGACCAGAGGCACAGTTGCGGATGAAGTAGAACGCTTCGTCGCCACGCAGCTCGGCCAGGATGATGCGCTCGGGCTTCATGCGCAGGCAGGCTTCCATGCACGTCTTGGCGGTGACGTTGCTGGTGCTCTGGCCGCCCTTCGAGTACAGCAGGTGCACCACGTTGGGCTGGGTCAGGAACAGCTCGCGGGCGTCCTCGATGGTGACCAGACGCTCGTTGTCCGGGATGTGGTTGACCAGCGCCTTCATGAAGGTGGTCTTGCCACTACCGGTGGCGCCAGACACCACGATGTTCTTGCGGTACATCACCGCGCGCCGGAAGAACTCGGCGTACTCGCGCGAATGACGCAGTTCCAGCAGCTCGCGGTCCTGCTCGCTCAGACTGCCGTCCTGCTCCAGGATCTGATTGAAGAAGCCGTCTTCGTGGTACTGGGTGAGCGACTTGGTGTGCTTGGACGGCAGACGGATCGTGATGGACACCTTGCCGGCATCGCACGCAGGCGGGATCACGAACTGCGCACGCTGACCGGTGGGGAAGGTGAGCGAGACCACCGGGTCGGCATCGGTGATGCGCTGGCCGGTGTTGCTCTCGTTCACCACCGCAGTGCAGAACTGCCGGGCCCGCTCGAAGGTCAGGCTCGGCACGTCCACCCGCTGCCACCCTGCCCGGGTTTCCAGGTACAGCTCGCCCGGACGGTTGATGCAGATTTCCGTCACGTCGGGCGAGCTCATGTACTCCGCGATGCCCAGCACTTCGTACTGATAGCGCAGGAATTCGCTGGAAACAAGGGCGATGGGAGACACTTCGGCGTCCATGATCGTTCTATGAATTACCGGCGCGGGTTGAGCACGTTGGTGAAATCGACGTCCTTTGCGACGTAGACGTTCACGATAGTGCCCTGGTTGATGGTGACCGTCGGCGGGCGACGGCCTTCGCTGAGTGCTTCGTTGGCCAGGCGCTCCATGGTGCGGGCGGTCGCGCTTTCATACGGCGAACGCACGGCGAACCCGTTGCTGGCCACGGTGGTCGACTCCGGACCGTGCTCTGCCGCGGCGTATTTGAACGCATCGGCGATCAGACTGATCATCAGCGCCGACGCAATACGGCTGCCCCAGTGCGCGCTGTACTGGCCAGGATGGCCCGCACCGCCCAGGCCATCGACACCCGGGCTGGACATCGCCACGTCGATACCATTCGGCGTGGTGACGCGATCCCAGATGACTTCCACGCGCTTGCCGTTGGGGCCGCCACCGTAGGAGCCGTAGATCTTCGAACCCTTCGGCAGCAGAAGGTTGCGGCCATTGATCGAATAGACCGGCTCGGTCAGCAGGCACGAGGTGTAGCCGGCGATGTCGGTGATGATGCGGGTTTCCAGCACGCAGCGCAGGTAGGTACCACGCACCAGCAGGGCATCCGGGCTCTGGATGAAGCTGGCGTTGGACACGTCTTCCACATCCGGGCCACGGCGCACCTTCTGCTGCTGCTGGGCCTGCGGGTTGGCGGCCTGCATGGCCGCAATCATCGCCTGGCTGTAATCGGTGCCCTGCCCTTGCGGCTTGGTGTTGCCATCGCCGGAGCCGAAACCACTGCTGCTGCCAATGCGGCGATCCAGGAGGGACGGACCCTGTGGCTCCGGTGCCTGGCGCAAGCGCGCACGGTCGGCTTCCTGCAGGCTGACCATCGGCATGTCCTGCTGCGGCGGCGGTGGCAGCATCGGGATTGGATCGGCTGGCGCGACAGGCGCTGCAACACTCGGGGCCGGACCAACGGTCGGCAGGTCCGGCGTCGAGACCCGGGCTTCCTGACGATTGGAGGGCGCGTCGTTCTTGTCGTCCTGGCCCTTGCGGAACAGCAGGAAGCCCATGGCCACCAGCAGTACCACGATGCCACCCAGGAACATCAGCGCCTTGCGGTTCAACCGCTGCTCTTCGGCCGAGCGCAGCTGCGGGGCCGCCGCATCCAGGTTCGGTGCGGCTTCGGCCTGCTGCGTGCCGAAGTACGGGTTGGAGGTCGACTCGGCCGGGCCCTGCCCGCCGTAAGGCGACTGCCCGTCGTCACGAGTGCTGTTCGGGTCGTTGCCGGGGGTGTTCTGCTGGCTCATTTCTTCACGTTCCTTCGCAGGCCAACGACGTACTCGCCGTGGCGGATGACCAGGTACGGGTAGGTGCCGTGGACGATCAGGGTGTTGCCCTCGACCGTGGTGTTGACCACGAAGTCCTCGCCGTACTCTTTCTCACGACCGAACACAGCCGGGAAAATGCCGGTCTTGTATTCGGGCGAGTTGGGCAGTTTCAGGTACGTGAAACGGCCATCGTCATAGGCATTGACGGGGATCAGCCACCCCATCTTCTTCGCCTTGCTGGTTGAATAGGAGTAGTTGAAGTTGTACTGGCGATCCTTGGCCAGCTCACTGCTCAGAAGCGGCTGCGCCTCTTCTTCCACAGCCTCCTGCGCCACACCGAACACGGTATCGTTCGGGTAGGTGAACGCGATCTTGTACTGCACGCCTGCGCGACGGGCCTGCTCCAGCTGCCGCCAGTCAGTGGCAACCACCTTCAGTTCGAAGATGTAGGAATGGGTCTCGGTGCGCACCATCATGTTGGTGTCCACGTCCACATTCTTCGGCTTGATGTAGAACACGTTCTCGCGACGGGTCAGTTCCCAGCCATTGCTGAAACCGGTGCTGTAGTCGAGGATTTTCTCGTTCGGGCTCAACTCGATCTGGGTGGTCAGGCCCAGGCCGGTGCGAACCGGATAGATGCGATCCTTCTCATACTCGTAATGGTCTACCGCCTGTGCCGTCGCCGCGGTGGAAAACACCAGCGACAGCAACGACAGCAGCGCCAATGCGCTCCCCCTGACTTTTCGACTACTCATCGGTTGCTTGCTCCATCAGCATTTCCGGTGGAATTGTTCTGTACCGGCCTCATGGCCGGCTGGCCTGGCATGGCCTGCCCAGGCGCTGCTTGCCCCTGCATCGGCTGCTGCATGGGCTGCTGCATGGGCTGCCCCTGCATGGGTTGCCCCTGCGTCGACTGGCCGGATGTCGGCGGGGCGATCTGGACATCGCCTGGCACGGCCAGTGGCTGACCCGTCGCCGGATCGATCATGGCGGCCGCTGCCGGGTTGTTCGGGTCGTACACGCCTTGTGCCTGCGTGGCCTGCTGTTCGGCCTGCTGCTGCAACTGCGCATCATCCGGACCGGGCACACCGCGCGAGTAATCATTGTCGCGGCGATACTCAAAGACCTGCATACCCAAGGGATTGAGAATGCGCTGTTGCTCGTTCAGTGCCAGATTTGAGTCATAGCGGAAGCGCAACGTGATCAACTGATTGTCCAGGTAGGACGTCGTCGCCTTGTTCTTGTCGTAGACGCTGCGCTGGATTCTCACCGACGCTCCGCGGAAACCACCGTTAACCTGCGCCTCCAACGGCGTAATGCTGAGAATCTTCACCCGGATGGCACGATCCTTGCCATACAGAGTGACCGGACTCTGGGGGTTGTTCGGGGAATAGAAGGCCCGGATGGCAGCGCTCGTGCGTGTGTCCGACATGACGTGCACCAATGCCCAGTCGCGCAGTCCCATGACGGCAAAATCGTAGGACTCGCGAGCCATCACATACTGGGCCACGTTGCTTCGATTGATGGCATCGCTCGCGGTAATCGACTGCCCTTCGAAATTGCCGCGCAGGCGCGCCACCGTGGCGGTACCGGTGTAAGCGTCAGCCATCACCAGGAACGGCACCTTCTCCTTCAGCGGCAGCATGTAGTAGTAGCCGCCGGCCAGCGCCAGCGACATCAGCAACGAGCCGGTGGCGACCCACCAGGCGCGACGCTCGCTGCGCCGGGCCATGTCGGCCACGGTGATCTCATAGCTGACCGCCTTGGCGACCGACTGTTCGACCTTGGGGCTGTTGCCTGCATCCTTCTTGCGGAACATGGGTTCTTCCGTACTGCTGAAACATCAATGGGCGTGGCGCCCCTGCGCCAGGCGCGGGGTGCGGCACGTTCGATGATTTCGACGCGGTCTCAGCTGCCGCTGCTGGCTTCGGGATCCTGGGCCGACGCGGTCGGCGTCGATCCAGCGCTCTGCACGACGATCTGGTTGCCGACGATGGAGACGGAAACGCCCTGCGCTGCGTAGGCTGCCGTGAGATCGATCACCGCCTGCTGTGCATTGGTGGTATCGATATCGGACACCGCACCGTACAGGGTGAAATCCGAACTGAGGCGATAGTCCAGCGTGCGGCCGGAATCCTTGGCCCACCGCTCGAGCATGGCCTTCAGCGTGCGATCCATCGGCGAAGCCTGATAGACGTAACTGGTGTACAGCGGAATCTCGGTCGGCGCCGTCGCAAAACGGTTGACCGGCTTCCAGCGTCCCCCGAAGTCGGGTGCGGGCTTGGTGGCACAACCGGCCACCATCAACGCCGCCACTGCGGCGATGGACATTTTTGCGATAAACGCCTGATTCATACGGGCTTCACTTTGACGTACGAAAAAGCAGTCCCGATGTTGGTCCCTTGGTCGTCCGGCGCTGCGCGATGCACGCCGGAAACGTCGCAAATGCACTGCTTAACAGCACATGGGAACGGTTCCCCTGCAGCCCTGAGGCTGCCAACCAAGTCGCATGGAGCAACCTCATCCGAGGCCCCTCGCACACACCCTCACCAACGTCGGAACCATCCCTGTTCCCATGGCTGAAACTCCTGGCCACTCTTGAAAGCATGACGAACCACACAGATCCGCACGCCACACATAGAGTCGCACAACTCCGCGTCAATTCGATGTCAGACAAGTCTGAATTTCGACCAACGTATGGCGCTTCTTTGACGCAATTCACTAATTCACTTCTGTGAATGCGTGCATTCGTCACACTTTCAAGTCTGCAAGTTAGACATCCAGCATCGGCACGTCAACTTTCGGAAGTAGACGTGACGTGAAATAGCGGTCCTTGTAATAGCGAATCTTGTCGCATTTGACTGGATGCGGAATGCCTTCGTAGAGGAACACCTCCTTGTCCGGCCCCATCGCCTTCAGTTCCTGCGGCAACATCAGCGCGCGACGCTCCTCGGTGAAGCTGTGGGTCTTCTCGCGCGCGTGGGTCACGTTCTTCTTGCGGATGGTGGTGTAGCCCAGCATGTCCGAGTAGTCGTTCGCGTCCTGCTGCTCGCGCGGGGCGTACAGGATCTGCAGCGCGTGGTTGGTGATGATCGTGCGCGACACCTCGCGGCCGTAGGTGGCATCGAGCTGGGACATGCTCTGGATGATCGGCAGCAGGCGCACGTTGTAACCGGCCATGTAGGACACCGCCGAGGCGATGATCTCGACCTTGCCGATCGAGGTGAACTCGTCCATCAGCAGCAGGCACTGGTACTTCAGGTCCGGATTGGACTTGGGCAGTTCCTTGGTGTTGAGGTTGATCAGCTGGCTGAAGAACAGATTGATGATCAACCGGCTTTCGGCCAGCTTGTTGGGCTGGATGCCGATGTAGATGGTCATCTTCTTCTTGCGCACGTCGGTGAGCAGGAAGTCGTTGGTGCTGGTGGCCTTGTCCAGCACCGGGTTGATCCAGGGGTTCAGCGGTTCCTTGAACGTACCCAGGATCGAGGCGAAGGTCTCGTCGGCCTGTGACAGCATGTTGGCGAACGCCGAGCGTGCGTTGCTGCTGAGGAACGGACGCTCCGACAGCCCCTTCAGGAACTTCTTCAGGTCGCTGCCATCACCGGAGGACAGGCGGTACACCGCGCCCAGGGTCGGCGTGCCCTGCCCGCCCGGAAAGCCACTGCTGCGCTCGTCATCCCAGTTCTCGAACAGGTACAGGGTGAAGGCGATGAAGGCATTGCGCGCCTGGCTGATCCAGAACTTCTGGTCTTCCGAGCCATCGGGATACAGCATCGCGCCGATGCTCATCAGGTCCGAGACACGGAACGCCGGGTCGTCGGACACGTAGCTGAGCGGGTTCCAGCGATGGGTGCGGCGATCTTCGGCGAAGGGGTTGAACAGGTAGATCTCCTGCCCCTGGCTGGCGCGCCAACCACTGGTCAGATCGAAGTTTTCCTGCTTGATGTCCAGCACCACCAGCGATTCGCCGTACTCCAGCAGGTTCGGGATGACCACGCCAACACCCTTGCCGGAGCGGGTCGGCGCGGCCAGGATCACGAACTGCTGGCCGTCCAGGCGCACCAGCTTGCCGCCGTGGCTGCCGACCACGATGCTCTGGCCACTCTTCTTGAACATGCCGTGCTTGGCCAGGTCCGCACTGGTGGCAAAGCGCGCGTCGCCATGCAGCGAACGCTTGTCCTTCTTCAGCAGCAGCGCCAGGCCGACAATGACCAGCACCAGCAGCGGCAGCCCGAAGCCCAGGTAGCCAGCCCATTTGATCTTGCCCACGAACGGGGCGACCTGCGGCTGGCCGATGGCGTGCACATACTGGTAGTACGTGTTCCAGGTGAACAGCTTGGTGTCCAGGCCAAGCAACAGCAGCGTCAGGTAACCGGAAAGCACGAACCCGAGCAGCAGGGTCGCCAGCGTGATGATGGCGATGAGCAGATACTTCTTACTGGGCAACACCCGAATCCTCCATGATGCGCCCGTGGGCGCGACGGCTTAGCGGCGGCGTCGCTGCGACGCCTTCCTCCGCAGGTTGACTTCATTCTCCAGCCCGGGCTCGATGCCCTCTTCCCGCACCAGTTCCTCGAGGTACCGGCGCGCTTCGGCCAGCGACATCAGGTCGGTCAGACGCTCCCCATCGTCGACAATGACCGCATGGCCGACCACATCGCCGGGAGCGTACACCGGCTCGTGGGTCACCGCTACCAGACGGAAGCGGCCGCGTAACTCAAGTTGATGGGTGTATTCCTGCATCCTTCACCTCCGTGGTGGACCCCGTGCGCCATTCCTGCAGCAGTGGATGGTGCCTGCACGGGCGTGGTGGTCACATGCAGGCCACCGTGACAATACACGCTTGCACCGGGGACACTGCAATGGCTTGGCCGCAGCTGCACGCGTACGGGCCACCGCGCCCCAGGCGGGTCAGACAGGACACCTGTCCCTGGCAGCACCACCTGTCAAACACTGATTTACCCCTGATGCGGCTGATCCCTGCTGCGGTGCAGCAGTACAATGTCGCGCTTCCTTCGCCCCTTTGCGCCCCCGCATGAGCCCCAATTCCCCCCTGGCCGCGCGGCTGACACCGCGCCAGCGCACCCTGATCATCCTCGCCCTGTCACTCGGTGGCTTCGCCATCGGCACCAGCGAGTTCGCCAGCATGGGCCTGATGCTCGAAATCAGCCGCGGGCTGTCGATCAGCGAGACCCAGGTCGGCCACCTGATCAGCGCCTACGCCATCGGCGTCGTGGTCGGGGCGCCGATCCTGGCCTTCGTCGGTGCCAGCTTTCCGCGCCGCAGGCTGCTGCTGGCACTGATGGGCTTCTACGCCATCGGCAACCTGGCCAGTGCGCTGGCGCCCAACTACGGCACGATGCTGGTGGCACGTTTCGTCGCCGGACTGCCGCACGGCGCCTACTTCGGCGTGGCGATGCTGGTGGCGGCCGCGATCAGCCCGGCCGGCCAGCGCGGACAGGCGATGTCGCGCGTGCTGCTGGGCCTGTCGGTGGCGATCCTGATCGGCAACCCGCTGACCACCTGGCTGGGCCAGCAGTTGAGCTGGCGTACCGCCTTCGCCCTGGTCAGCCTGCTGGCCATCGCCACCGTGGTGATGATCGCGCGCTTCCTGTTGCCCGACCCGGACGAAGTGCGGACCTCGCCGATGCGCGAGCTGCGCGCGTTCAACACCTCGCAGGTATGGCTGGCGCTGTCGATCGGCGCGGTCGGCTTTGCCGGCATGTTCTGTGTGTTCACCTATCTGGCACCGACGCTGGTGCAGGTCACCGGCGTGGCCGAATCGTGGATGCCGCTGGCAGTGGGTGTGTTCGGCATCGGCGCGATCATCGGCAACATCGCCGGCGGCTGGCTGGTGGACAGGTTCCACTTCAAGGCCGCCGCCGTGGTGCTGCTGTGGTCGATCGTGATGCTGCTGCTGTATCCGCTGGCCGCGCAGTCGGTGTGGACCATCGGCCCGATGATCATCACCGTGGGCACCATGGGCGCACTGGCAGCCGTGCTGCAGACCCGGCTGATGGACGTGGCGGGCGAGGCGCAGACGCTGGCTGCAGCTTCCAACCACGCCGCCTTCAACACGGCCAATGCGCTGGGCCCGTGGCTGGGTGGCATGGCGATCAGTGCCGGCTTCAGCCCGGCATCCACCGGCTACGTGGGCGCCGCGACCGCCGTCGGCGGCCTGGTGCTGTGGTGCGTGTCGGTGCTGCTGGACAAGCGGCGCAGGACTGCCCCCGCCGGCCTCCACTGATCATCGCGCCGGATCGTCAGTCGCTGCCGGTGCGGCGGCGGCGGTCCGGACGCAGCAACGCCACATCGCCGGCCGCCAGCGTTGGCCGCGCCAGCTCACCGCGCTGCACGCGGTCCAGCACCCGCCGCGAGTTGGCCGCGCAGTCGATGCCTTCCGGCCGCGCCTGGATATCCTGGATCAACGCCAGCAGGTGCGCCCTGCTCTGCGCCAGCCGCAACTGCAGTGCCTCGATGTCGGCCACCTTCTGCTGCAGCATCCCGATCAGCGCCTCGTGCTGCCACTGGCCCATGTCCGGCGGCAGCAGTGCACGGATCTCCTCCAGACTGAAGCCAGCGCGCTGCGCGCCGGTGATCAGTTCCAGCAGCAGCACCGCCTGCTCCGGGTAGTCGCGGTAGCCGTTGGCCTGGCGCGGTACCACCAGCAGCCCGGCCTCTTCATAGAAGCGGATGCGCGACGCCGCAAGACCCGTTCGCCGGACCAGCTCACCGATTTTCATCTGCCTGAATCCTCGACATTGGCACCCATTGACCTTCAATGAAACTTGAAGGTTAGCGTAGCGTCCTTCCCCTGTCCTGGAGCTGTCCGATGTCGCTGTTCTCGCCCCTGACCCTGCCCTCCGGCGCGGTCATCCCCAACCGCATCGCCAAGGCGGCGATGGAGGAAAACATGGCCGACGCCGACCACGCGCCTTCGGCCGCGCTGCTGCAGCTCTACCAGGCCTGGGCCGATGGTGGCGCAGGGCTGATCATCACCGGCAACGTGATGGTCGACGGCCGCGCAATGACCGGACCGGGTGGCGTGGTCCTGGAAGACGACCACCATCGTGACCGCTTCGCGGCCTGGGCGGCTACCGCCCGCTCGCGCGGTGCGCATGCCTGGATGCAGATCAACCATCCCGGCCGGCAGATGCCCGCAGCCCTGGGCCAGCCGGCCCTGGCGCCGTCGGCGGTGGCACTGGACCTGGGCGCGCTGTCGCGGCAGTTCGCGCCACCGCGGGCGATGACCGGGGACGAGATCGAAGCGGTGATCGCACGTTTCATCCGCAGCGCGGAGCTGGCCGAGGCGGCCGGCTTCAGTGGCGTGCAGATCCATGCCGCGCACGGCTACCTGCTCAGCCAGTTCCTGTCGCCGCTTTCCAACACGCGCGACGATCGCTGGGGTGGCAGCCTGCACAACCGCGCGCGCCTGTTGCTGGAGATCGTGCGGGGCATACGCGCTGCGGTGTCGCCGACGTTCGCGGTCGCGGTGAAACTCAACTCGGCCGATTTCCAGCGCGGCGGATTTTCGCCCGACGATGCGCGCACGGTGGTCCACTGGCTGGCGCCGCTGGGGGTCGATCTGGTCGTCCGGCGGCAGCTATGAAGCGCCGGCAATGACCGGCAGCGCCCGCGATGGACGCACTCTGGCCCGCGAAGCGTACTTCCTCGAGTTTGCCCGCGACATTGCCGACGCGACGCCCCTGCCGCTGATGACGACCGGCGGCATCCGCCGCCGTCCGGTCGCCGAGCAGGTGCTGGACAGTGGCGTGGCCATGGTCGGCATCGCAACGGCACTGGCCCTGCAGCCCGACCTGCCGCGGCAATGGCAGTCCGGCCATGAGCGCGCGGCGCAGCTCCGCCCGATCCAGTGGCGCAGCAAGCCCTTGGCGGCGACCGCGCACATGGCAGCGGTGAAGTACCAGCTGGGTCGCCTGAGTCGTCGCCGCCCAACATTCCCCGGGGTGTCTCCGCTGTGGGCGTTGCTGCTGGCACAGGCTGCAACAGCGTGCCGTACGCGGCAATACCGGCGCTGGATCAGCGCACGGCGCGGCACCGCCGGACGCTGACGCGTCCGCCCGATGCGGAGGGCGGCGGCACGCCGGGCCACGGTTGATGGCACGTCGGGGCTTTTCTTCGCCGCCGCGCTGTTCCACCATCGCGCTTTCCCCTGCTGTCCGCTGCGCCCGTGCCGACCCCGCCCAAGAACCGCGAGAAGCTGCTCGACGACCTGCTCTCGCTGGGCCGCAACTGGGCCCTGGCGATCGCCATCGCCGGCGCGGGTGCCGCCGTGCACTACAGCGAATCGGTGTACGAGGCAGGACTCTGGCGGGGGCTACTGCCCACACTGTGCTTCGTGGTCAGCGTGGTCTGGATCGTGCTGAGCATCATCCGTTTCGACCTGACCGTGCAGCAGTACTTCGAGCGCAAACGCTCGCGCTGGCTCAGTCGCCTGCTGTACGTCGTGCTGCTCGGTACCGGCATCGCCGCCGTGTTCTTCGTGATGCAGCTGGCCGAGAACACCCATATCGCCAGGATGTGCGATTCGGTGGCCAGCGAACCCGGCAGCCGGATCCACCGGTCCGAGGAGTGCCAGCGGCTGTTCAAGCACCGGGCAGACTACCGGCGGCGCCTGGAGACGGACGGCGGCGAGTTCGACTGAGCGGCGGGTGGCGGTGAGGGCGCTGTCACAAAACTACAGGGCTGACCAACACGCGGCGTAGATCTCCGCTGCGGCACAGTCGCACGGGCCTGCCCCCGAGCCGCTATGCCATCGCCATGCATTCCTCCCCTGCCCCTGCCTGCCATGATGCCATTGCTCTGCGGGCCGGCGTTCTGGGCAGCCTGCTGGGCGTGGCGCTGTTCAAGGCGGCGGCATTGTCCGCGGCCGTTGCCGGTTCGCTGATGACGATCGGGTTGTGGATGCTGGCCTGCACACTGCTCGGCGCCTGGGCGCTGGCCGCGTACCTCACCTGCCTGGCCCTGAGCCGGCGCGTGTTCGTGCTGATGCTGGTGCTGTCCACGGTGTTGCTGATCTGCATCGCCTGACCGCCGCTGGTAGCGGCGCGCTCACCCCCTGGCCAGGGCTTTTCCCGAGCCGAACCAGCGCATCGCGGCCGCCTGCAGTGCGGTGCCATCGTCGGCGCCACCCGCCCAGGCCACGATGCCATCCGGGCGCACCAGCAGCGCGGATACCCCCAGGACGTCCAAGGCCGATCCTGCGCCACAGGCGACGCGCGGGACGTCGGCACCGATGGCGAAGCCGCCTGGCATGCGGCCTTCAGCGGTGACCCACAGCCCTTGCCCGCTGCGCAGCGCTTCGCCCAGGCGGCGACCGTCGGCCAGAACCCTATCGGGGGCACTGCGGCCCACCAGCGGATGGCTCCCGCCCAGCTCCAGCTGCTGCGATACACCCCAGACCCGTTCGGCCAGATAGGTCGCACCATCGCCGGTGTCGGCCAGATCGGCCATGACCGCTGCCAGCGCACGCGACCCGGCACCCGGTCGCATCAGCGCAACCTGCGCCCGCGACCAGTCCAGCACCTTCGCACCGATCGGATGCCGCTCGGCCTGATAGCTGTCCAGCAGGGTCTCTTCGGCATCGCCACGGACCACGGCCGCCAGCTTCCAGCCCAGGTTCATCGCATCGCCGATGCCCAGGTTCAGCCCCTGCCCGCCCAGCGGCGAATGCATGTGTGCGGCATCGCCGGCCAGCAGTACCCGGCCGCTGCGATACGTACTGGCCTGGCGCGCCGCATCGGTCCAGGTGGTGGCCAGATGCAACGCAGTGATCGTTGCTTCGCGGCCGGAGACCCGCCGCAGCAGCGCCTGGGCCGAATGCAGGTCCAGCGCCGTGCGATGGCCGGCGCCACCGTCGAAGTCGGCCAGCGCGAGCACGCCGGGGGGATTGAAATTGCACATGCCGTGCGCGGTGTATTGGCGACCCGGCGTGAGCACTGAAGGATCTTCCAGGTCGACCAGCAACGAATGGCCGGTGAACTCCGGTCCGGTTCCTTCGAAGCTGAAGCCTGACTGCTTGCGCACCATACTGCGGGCACCATCGCAGCCGACCAGCCAGCGGCCGTGGACCGTGGCGTGCCCGGTCTGCACCGCCACCTGCTGCTGTTCCGCGTGCACGGCCTGCACTGCCCGACCGCGGTCGATGCGCACGCCAAGCGCGGCTGCCCGCTCGGTCAATACCGCTTCCAACGCCTGCAGCTCGATCGCCATCTGCATGCCGACCGGCGTCGGCAGCCGCCAGTTCCAGCGCCCGCTGTCGACGTTGTCCAGCGCGAACGGAATGCCAGCGAAATGGCCTCCGAGCGGCCGTGGCTGCGCCAGCCAGTGGGCCGTGCCGGGCGGGGGCGCGCCCTTGTCCGGTCTAAGCACCTGGGCGGCGGCAACCGCGTCCAGCAGGCCGCGCCGATCCAGCGCCTCCAGGGTCGGGGCGTTCAGGCCGCGCAGGCCAAAGGGCAGGCGCTTCAGGGCTGATCCCGGGGCCTCGGCCTGTTCCAGCACCCGGACCGAACAGCCCGCCCGGGCCAGTTCGCAGGACAGGAACAGGCCCACCGGGCCCGCACCGGCGATGACGACGTCGTACAGCATGGGAAGTCCTTGTGAGCACCGGTCGGCGCTCTGGCGGCGAGAATGTTACACTCGGTGTACGTTTTAACACATGAACTTCCGATGACCCCACCTCCGGGCCGCCGCGAGCGGCGCAAGGCCGAGACCCGACAAGCGATTTCGGACGTCGCCACCGAGCTGATCATCCAGCGCGGCTTCGAGGCAGTGTCGATGTCCGAGATCGCCGAGGCGGCCGGGGTCTCGCGCAAGACGGTCTTCAACTACTTCGCCAGCAAGGAACACCTGGTCTTCGATCGCGACGAGGAGGCCCGCGTCCTGCTGCGCGAAGGCATGCTGGCGCGCCGCGAGATGACCCCACTGGCCGCCTTCCAGACGTTGGTACGGCAGCTGCTGGACAGCGGCCATCCGCTGCTGCGGATCAACGGCGGTGCGGCGGCGTTCTGGGCGACCGTGGCCGACAGTCCCGTGCTGGTCGCGCACGCGCGCAGGCTGCAGGCGCAACTGACCGACGACCTGGCGCAGTTGATGGCCGATGCTGCCGGCCGGGCCGCCGACGATGCCGAGGCGAGGCTGGGCGCGGCGATGCTGATGGCCTCGATGGTGGCGGCCTACGAGCAGGGTCTGGCCAGCCAGGGGCGGGCTGAAGACCCGCGCGGGGCCATGCTGCAGCTGATCGTGCGTGGCGCCACCGGCGTGCTGGTGGCCTTGGCAGGCACTCCGTATACAGACCCGGGCCCGCGTCCATAGCGCATCCGGGGGATAGGTCACGGCGTGTTGCAAATGTTAATCTTTCTCATTTACAGCCACCCCACCCCCGCCCATGCCCCCTTCTGCTCCGCTGCCGCGCACCCTGTGCCTTGCACTGGGCCTTGCCCTGATGTCGCACGCACTGGCCTCCGAAACCCCGGCTGACGCCCCCAGGGATCTGGACAGGGTCGAAGTGCGCGGCCGCGCGCAGACCCTGTACCGGGTCGATGACGCCGCTGTCGGCACCCGCACCGATACCCCGCTTGAACTTGTACCGCAGTCGATCCAGGTACTGCCACGCGAACTGATCGACGATCAGGCCGCGCGCCAGGTCACCGACCTGTACCGCAGCATCAGCGGCATCAGTTTCTTCAGCTATGCCGGCGTGACCCTGCGCGGCTTCCGCCAGGAGAACGTGCTGTATGACGGCCTGCGCGGCGACCCGTATGCGGGCTTTTCGGTGCCGCAGCTGTTCAACATCGAGCGGGTGGAGGTGCTGAAGGGACCGGCCGGCGCGTTGTATGGCGGCGGTGATGCCGGTGGGGTCATCAACTATGTGACGCGCAAGCCGAAGGCCAGTGCCGAGCGTCGTATCGAGCTGCAGCTGGGCAACAGGGATTTCCGTGCCGGCTCCATCGAAGGAACCGGCCCACTGAACGCCAGCGGCAGTGTGCGCTACCGCGCCGGCCTGTATGCCGACAGCGAGGAAGGGGTGCGCTGGAATACCGACAGCGAGAGCGTGATCGGCGATGCATCGCTGGCCTTCGACGTGGGCGATACCGGCGAGCTGACACTGCAGTTCACCGACATCACCCAGAACCTGGGCGGCAATCGACTGCGTGGCGTCCCCGTGGATGACAACGGTACGTTCCTGACCGACCGCCGCTGGAACCACAACGAAGCCAGCGACTTCCTCGACATGCGGGCCAGGGTGGCACTGGCGCAGTACCGCTTCGCACCGCGCGACGACCTGGACGTTGACCTCGCGGCGCGCTGGTTCACCAACAACGAGCACCAGATGTATCACGAGCCGATGGGCCTGATCGACCGCGACCTTGATGGCGTTGCCGAATGGATGACCCGCCAGCTGCGCAACCAGATCCGCGACAATGAGGCGTTCACCGCCAGCGGCAACGCGGTGTGGCGGGTCAGCACCGGGGCGATCGAACACAAGGTCCTGTTCGGTGCCGATGTGTACCAGCTCGACGCCGACTTCACCGCGCAGACCGCCAACAGCGCCGATCTTGCGCGTGGTGCCGGCCCGGTGCGCGGCATCGATCTGTTCAACCCCGTTTACGGCGCCAGTACCTGGCACGACTACGCCCTGGCCGCTCTGCCGTGGCGCAGCACCCGCACGCGCAGCAAGCGCTTTGGCGGCTATCTGCAGGACGAGCTGGCCCTGACCCCGCGTTGGCATGTGCTGGCCGGGCTGCGCTGGGACGGCTTCAAGGACGATGACCGCATCGCCGGCAGCAGCGTGGATGGCAACGATCTGAGCTGGCGGCTGGGTAGCACGTTCACCGTGCGCGATGGACTGAACCTGTATGCAAACGTGGCCAGCGGCTTTGTGCCGCAGGCGGCGGCCAACCAGAATTCCGCCGCGGGCGGCCCGTTCGATGCCGAGCGCAGCAGGCAGTGGGAAGTGGGCCTGAAATCGCTGCTGGCCGAGCGCGTGAGCCTGAACCTGGCCGCTTACCGTATCGACCGCAGCAACATCGTGCAGGCCACCGGCGAGGTCGTGGGCGGCGTGAACCAGCTGGCCGCGCTGGGCCTGGTGCGCAGCACCGGCATGGAGCTGGACCTGCTGGCCGACGTCACCGATCACTGGGTACTGAACCTGACCTACGCCTACAACGACGCGCGGGTGAAGGACGCCGGACCGGGCGGCATCACCAATGCCTCCGGCGACCGCTTCGCCAATGCGCCGCGCAACAAACTGGGCCTGTGGACGCGCTACGACCTGCCGGCGATCAACTCGGCCATCGGCTTCGGTGCCGACTACGTGGATGAGCGCATCAGCCTGGATGGCCAGCGGGTGAAGCCGTACACCGTGTTCGACATGAGCTGGAAGACCACGTGGAAACAGTGGCAGTTCCAGGCCAACGTCAAGAACCTGTTCGACAAGGTGTATGCCGCCAGCGGCTTCATCGAGCGCAACGGGCATTTCCCGGGAGAACCGCGGCGGGTCTACGTGCAGGCGGCTTACAACTTCTGAGGCGGTGCTGCGGTTCCCGGGTGAGCCACGGCGGCTTTATCTGCAGGCAGCTTGAGTTTCTGGGAAGGAGCACCGCCGCTGTCCTGTCGACTCCCCTGTGGCAGGCGTCCCTTGTTGCGCAGCAGCAAGGCCGCAATCCGCTGTGACTCGAGTATTCTTGCCCGCAGTCAGCCACGCTCGCAGCAGACCATCGCAGTAATAGCGGTGCAGCAGGAGCGTTGCGGACCAATACACGATTCACCATGTCTGTTCCAATGCAATCACAGGGGAAAATGGATGAAGAAGTTCCTGTTTGCAGCGATCATCGCTGCATCGCTGGTGGGTTGCACCACCAATCCACCGCTCAATTTCTCGGTCCCGAATGTCGGGGTCAGCAGCAAGAAGATCGACGGCGAGCTGAAGTCACTGACGGTCACGCTGGCGCGTCCGGATGAGGCCAAGGGCAAGATTCCCGCCGAGGCGCAGCACGAAGTCCCGCAGATGTGGCAGAACGCGCTGACCGAAGCGCTGAACAGGATGGCCGTTTTCCGCGACGACGCTCCGGTGAAGCTGAGTCTGTCGGTGAAGATCCTGGCGATCGACATTCCGAACTTCGGCGCTTCGATGACCACCAAGACGGTGGCCCGCTACGAGCTGATCGACCGCGCAACCGGTAGCATCGTCTATACGCAGGATGTCAGCGCATCGGGGGAAGTGCCGTTCAACTATGCCTTCGCGGGTGTCGTCCGGGCACGCGAGTCGATCAGCCGCTCGGCACAGAACAACATCGCCCAGTTCCTGCAGGCCCTGGAAACCGTGGATGTGTCCAAGCCGATGTTCCCGAACAAGCAGGAAGCACCGTGACGCGTCTGCTGCTGGCCGCATCGGTTGCCGCAATGCTGACGGCCTGCGCGCCCAACGTACGTACCGACAGCTATTCCATCGGCTCGGTAGGACAGGTCAATCGGACTGTCGGCGGTACCGTCATCAGCGTTCGTGCCGTCAGTATTGACGGTTCGCAGGGAGGTGGAGCCGTTGCTGGAGCTGCCGCCGGCGGTGTGGCGGGTTCCACCATCGGTGGCAGCGATCAGGCCGCGGCCATTGGAGCCATCGGCGGCCTGGTGGTGGGCGCGATTGCCGGTGCGGCTTCAGAACGCGCGCTTTCGCAGGCCAAGGGCCTGGAATACGTGGTGGAGACCGAGAACGGCAATCTGATGACCGTCGTGCAAGGCCCCGATCCAGTGTTCAGTGCCGGCATGCGGGTTCTGGTGCTGTATGGATCACCCTCGCGCATCATTGCCGATCCGCGCCAAGCGAAGACAACGCCGTAAACCCCAGCGATGCCCTCCCAGGGGGCATCGCTGTAGTGGGCACCGCGAAAGTGGCAATCCATCTCCCCTGCCGGGATCAGTGCGCAGGACACCCGCATCGAGCGGGGGGCATCCGGGGGGAGGTGAAGCCGTTCCTGTGGCGCGCCGCAATGGCGCTTCCTTCATCGCGATCCCTGCTGAAGGCAACCCAGCCCCCCGGGCTCAGCGGCCCGGCCTCCTGGTAGGACAGCAAGCAGGCGCCAGGGCTGGAGTGCCCGGATTGCGCGAGCCTTGCGCCAGATGGCGCCGTCGCTGCGGGGCTCCCGCTGCGTTGGCACGCCATGTTCACGCAATGTTCCTGTAATACGGTGCCGGCGCGTGCTGAAGCCCGCGTGCGCCCCCTTCCCGCTCGATTCCCGCCGATGCACATCCTGCTGATCGAAGACGAAGCCGAACTGGCTGCCACCCTGAAGTCTGCCCTGCAGCGCGAACGCTACGTGGTGGACCTGGCCAGCACGCTGGCACTGGCCCGCGAAGCGGCCCTGTCCGGGTCGCATGATCTGGTGCTGTTGGACCGCACCCTGCCCGACGGCGACGGGCTGGGTCTGATTCCGGCGCTGCGCGGGCGCAACCCGGGGGTACCGATCATCGTGCTCAGCGCGCTGGGACAGTTGCCGGACCGCATCGCCGGCCTGGATGAGGGAGCCGACGACTACCTGGCCAAGCCCTTCGCGCTGGAGGAGCTGTTCGCGCGGATCCGTGCGGCCGGGCGCCGGCCGGGCGGCATGCAGGTGGAACCGGTGAGCATCGGGCGGCTGGTGTTCGACCCTGTATCGGGCGAGGCCAGGGTGGATGGACAGCGCCTGGAGCTTCCGCGCCGTGAGATCCGCGTGCTGGCCGCCCTCGCCCGCCGGCTGGGCCGCACCGTGCTGCGCGAGTCCATCGAAATGGCAGTGTATGGCTTCGACGACGGCATCCATTCCAACACGCTCGACTCGCATGTCTCACGCCTGCGGCGCAAGCTGGCTGACGCCGATGCCGGGGTGGAAATCCATGCCATCCGCGGTGTCGGCTATCTGATGCGGGAAGCGAAGTAATGGCGCGCCGCCCCTCCTTGAAGCGCCCGCTGATCGTCAAGACGCTGATCTACCAGCTGCTCGCGTTGCTGGTGGCGTTCTTTGCATTGTTGATGGTGCTGGTGCGTGCCGACAGCGGCGGCTACTACACCATCCAGACCTTTGCCCCGGTGGCCGCACAGGCCGTTCACCGCGACAGCAAGGGCGAACTGTATGTGGAGCGCACGCCTGAGCTGGCCGAGCTGCTGAAGATCGTTCCCGGCGCGTGGTTCATCGCCGAGGATGAACATGGCCGGCATGTGACGTTTGGCCACGTTCCACCCGCCTATGCGTCGCTGGTCGGCACCCTCGACGGCATTCCCTATGCCGACCTTCGCGGCCGCGGCCGCAGCGACGGCCTGGCTGCGGTGATACGCCAGCACAGCGGCCCCGCCGGCAAGCTGACCATCATGGCGCATGGCGAAACCGATTCGCTGACCTGGCAGATGGCGCTGGCCGCACACATCATCACCCTGCCGATCTTCCTGCTGCTGGGCGTGGTCACCCTCATCCTGACGCCGATCATCGTGCGTCGCGCCCTGGCCGGTGTGGAACGCATCGCGCAGGAAGCCCGCAGCATCTCCGCCAGCCGCCGCGGTATCCGCCTGACGGAGACCGCCGTACCGGTGGAGATCGCCCCGCTGGTGACGGCGGTGAACGAAGCCCTGGACCGTCTGGACGAGGGACACGAACGGCAGCGCCGCTTCATCGCCGCCGCTGCCCATGAGCTGCGCACCCCGATCGCGATCCTGCGGGTCAAGATCGATGCGGCCGACGACGCCACCTCGCACAGCCTGGCCGTGGAGGTCGCGCGGCTGGCGACGCTGGCCGAGCAGCTGCTGGACCTGCACCGCATGGAAGAAGATGGGCCCAAGGATTCGCTCAACCTGGCCCGCGTAGCCAAGCGGGTCGCCGCCGACCTGGCCCCGCTGTTGATCCAGTCCGACAAGACGGTCGCCGTAGCGGTGGAGCCGAACTTCCCGGTGCTGGGCGAGGCCGGTGCGGTAGAGCGGGTGATCTCCAACCTGGTATTGAATGCGGCCGAACATGGCGGGCGCCACATCATCGTGCGCGTGCAGGGCAGCTGCCTGGAAGTGGAGGACGATGGCCCTGGCATTCCGGTCGACCAGCGCGAGCGCGTGTTCGAGCCCTTCCAGCGCCTGCGCCCGCGGCAGACCGGTGCCGGGCTGGGGTTGAATCTGGTGCGGCAGGTGATCGACCGGCACGGCGGCCGCGTCACGATTCTGGATGCACCCGGCGGCGGCGCATTGATCCGCGTCGAGTTCCCGCTGCATCCGGGCGCCAGCGGCGCGGCGCCACCGGAGCGCTGAGCGCACCCTGCCTGCGGGGCTGACTGCCCGCTGTCCATGCGTGACGACCAGGGCCGATGCGCAAGGTTGCGGCAATGTTCGCTGCACAGCATCTGCAGGCGCGGCATTGCTCATGATGCCGCGTCCGGGTCTGACAGGAAGCCTGCATGTGACACAGGGAGCGCATCCCCCTTCGTCTTCCACGCGTACTCCGCCCGCCGGCAGTACGCCCAGTCTGACCGCAGCCGCGTGGAATCACCGCGCGCGAACGTGTCGCAGGCCTGGATGGAGGCACTGGCCGCACTGGCTGCGACCAACGGCCAAACCCGAGCGGGTGGACGCCCTGATACGCCTGGCCGGCGCACTGTTCCTGCTGTTGCCAGGCATGGCACTGGTGGCGTCGATGTCCGGCCACGCGCTGGCAACGGCTGCCGCCGTAGTGCTGTTCGTCACCTTGCATGCGGGGCTGCACACGCTGGCAGTGTGGCGCCAGTCAGCATCACGGCCCCTTCCCTCGATCCTGCGGGTGCTGGACGTGCATGCGGCCGGCATCATGCTGGCCGTCACGTTCCCGGCCATCGCCATCGGTGTCACAGGCCCGAGGCCGGTCAGCACAACAGCCTGGCTGCTGGCCGGCGCGATGTGCCAGCTCTGCAGCCTGCGCCGCGTGTCGCAACGCCTGCGCCACACCTTGCTGGTTCTCGGCAGCCTGCTGCAGTTCATCGCGGTAACCCTGCTCGCACTCGGCACGGTGCACTGACGGGCCAGCACCGCCGCAAGGTTCACGCAATCCAGCGCATCGAGACTCGACGACCATCCACGCCCGTACCGCCGGCGTGCACTCCATCTGTCGCGAGGACCCACGATGCCCTGTCTTTTCTGGATGCTGTGCCGATGAGCGCCGCACCGCGCAACCGCCGCCGCGTGCTCATCGTTGCTGGCGTACTGCTCTGCACCGCATTGGCGCTATTCGCCTGGTTGCGGCCTGCACCGCCACCGCACCTGCAGGTTGCGCCGGTCACCCGCGGCAACATCGAACAGGTAGTGGAAGCCACCGGCACGTTGAAGCCCTCGCGGCTGGTGAGCGTGGGCGCGCAGGTCTCGGGGCGCATCGAAACCCTGCATGTGAAGCTGGGCGACAAGGTGAAGGCCGGTGACCTCATTGCCGAGATCGACTCGCGCACCCAGCGCAATGCGCTGCAGAGCGCGCAGGCCGCCCAGCGCAGCGCCCGCGCGAACCGCGATGCGCTGGCCACCGACCTGCGCCAGTACCAGCTGACGCTTCAACGCCAGCAGGCGCTGGTGTCCAGGCAACTGGTCGCACGCGCCGACTACGATGCCGCCAAGGCCAAGGTCGATGCCACGCGGGAACAGGTCGCCGCACTCGATGGCGAGGTGGTGCAGCGGCAGACCGATGTGGATGTGGCACAGACCAACCTGGGTTACACCCGCATCACCGCGCCCACCGACGGCACCGTGCTGGCCGTGGTCGCGCGCCAAGGGCAGACCGTCAATGCGGTGCAGAGCGCACCGACCATCGTGATGCTCGGCAACCAGGACGTGATGACCGTCTACGCCGAAATCTCCGAGGCCGACGTGGTGCACACCGCACTGGGACAGGAGGCATTCTTCACCATCCTGGGTGACAGTGGCCGACGCTACAGCAGCACGCTGCGCGACATCGCGCCGGCGCCGGAGTCGATCACCAACGAAGACACCTCCGGCTTCGCACCGGCGGGCGCTTCGGCGGGCGCCAGCCGCACGGCCATGTACTACAACGGCCAGTTCGACGTGGACAACGCCGATGGCCGCCTGCGCAGCTACATGACGGCACAGGTGCGCATCGTGCTGGGGCGTGCGAAGGACGTGCTGATCATTCCCTCGGCGGCGCTGGGTGCACGCGCCGCCGATGGCAGCTACAGCGTGCAGGTACGCGGCGCGGATGGCCAGCCTGCCCTGCGGCGCATCACCACCGGCCTCGACGACCAGATCAACGTGGAAGTGCGCAGTGGCCTGCAGCAGGGCGAGCAGCTGGTGCTGGTCCAGGCCGGCGATACCGCCGCCACAGCCGCCGCACAGCCATGACGGACGCCGGGAAGGACGCACCGCTGCTGCGCGTGCGCGGCATCCGCCGCGAATTTGCCGCCGGCGAACAGACCCTGGTCGTGCTCGATGGCATCGACCTGGATATCCGCGCCGGTGAACTGGTGGCCATCGTCGGCCAGTCCGGCTCGGGCAAGTCCACCCTGATGAACATCCTGGGCTGCCTGGACCGGCCCTCGGCCGGCACCTATCAGATCGCCGGCCGCGAGACCGCGCAGATGTCGCCGGATGAACTGGCCGAGCTGCGCCGCGAGCACTTCGGCTTCATCTTCCAGCGCTACCACCTGCTGACCGACCTGACCGCGCTGGGCAATGTGGAAGTGCCGGCCATCTATGCCGGCCAACCCGCTACCGACCGCCATGCCCGCGCGCAGGCGCTGTTGCAGCGGTTGGGCCTGGGCGAACGCATGCAGCACCTGCCCGGCGAGCTGTCCGGCGGCCAGCAGCAGCGCGTGTCGATCGCACGCGCGTTGATGAACGGCGGCGCGGTGATCTTCGCCGATGAGCCCACCGGCGCACTGGACACCCAGTCCGGCAGGGAGGTGATGAAGATCCTCGGCGAACTGCATGCCGAAGGCCATACCGTGGTACTGGTCACCCATGACATGGCCGTGGCCGAACATGCGCAGCGCATCATCGAGATCCGCGACGGGCGCATCGTCGATGATCGCCGTAGCGCTGGCGCGACAGCGGCGGCCGCCACCCCCCCCGCCCACCTGCTTGCACACAGCGAAGGCACCGGCTGGCAAGCCCTGCGCGATCGCTTCAGCGAAGCCTTCCGCATGGCCCTGCGCGCAATGAACGCGCACCGCATGCGTACCTTCCTGACCATGCTCGGCATCATCATCGGCATCGCCTCGGTGGTCTCGGTGGTTGCCCTGGGCACCGGCGCACGCCAGGCCATCCTGTCCAACATCGCCTCGCTGGGCACCACCACCATCGAGATCTACCCGGGCTCAGGCTTCGGCGATGTGCACGCCGCGCAGGTGGAAACCCTGACGCCCGGTGACAGCACGGCGCTGGCCGGGCAGCCATTCGTGGACAGTGCCACGCCCGGCGTCGCCAGCAGTGGCACCGCCCAGCGCGGCAACCGCTCGGCCAACGTGCAGATGCGGGGCGTGAGTGAGCAGTACTTCCGCGTGCACGGCCTGAAGCTGGGGCAGGGCCGCTTCTTCGGCCAGCCTGCTGTCGCCGGCTACCAGCAGGTAGTGGTGATCGACGCCAACACGCGCGCACGGTTCTTTGCCGCGCAGGAAGATCCGATCGGCCAGACCCTGCTGCTTGGCAACGTTCCGGTGCGGGTGGTGGGCGTGGTGAAGAAGGAGGCCGGCGCCTTGGGCGATGCCTCGCTGCTGCAGGTCTGGGTGCCCTACACCACCGCCATGGCGCGCATGCTGGGGCAGAGCCATGTATCCAGCATCACCGTGCGCGTGTCCGACACCGTGGGCATGCAGGCGGCAGAGGCCTCCATCCGCCGGCTGTTGGAACGCCGCCACGGGCGGCAGGACTTCTACATGAGCAACAACGCGCAGATCCGCACGTCGATCGAGCAGACCACCCGCATCCTGACGCTGATGATCAGCTCGATTGCCGCCATCGCGCTGGTGGTGGGCGGCATCGGGGTGATGAACATCATGCTGGTGTCGGTGACCGAGCGCACCCGCGAGATCGGCGTGCGCATGGCGGTGGGCGCGCGCCGCAGCGACATCCTGCAGCAGTTCCTGATCGAGTCGGTACTGGTCTGCCTGCTCGGTGGCGTGCTGGGTATTGCCGTGGCGCTGGCACTGGGGGCCGTGCTGGCACTGGCCGACATCGGCTTCTCGCTGGTGTTCTCGAGCACCTCGATCCTGGCCGCGTTTGCCTGCAGCAGCCTGATCGGCATTGGTTTCGGCTTCCTGCCGGCACGCCGTGCAGCGCAGCTGGACCCGGTGGAGGCGCTGGTGCGCTGAACGAGGTGCATCCAGCGCGAACGACTACAGGTTCGCGCAATGTCCGCGCGCTGTACTGGCACGACCAACACAGCCGCACAGGAGCGGAACGATGTTTCAGAAGACAGGACGTACAGCGTTGCTGCTGGGGGCCGCACTGCAACTGCTGGTGCTGCTGCCTTGCGCGGGAAATGCCCATGCACAGGACCGCGATGGCTACCGCTCCGGCTGGGACCGGGGCTACCACGACCGCCAGCGCGACGAATGGGAGCGCCGCGAACGCGAACGTGAGCGCGACCGGCGCGACGATGCCAAGGCCAAGCGCGTGGTGGTGGGCGTGGTGGGCGCAGCGGTGGTGGCCGGTGTGATCGCCGCCGCGGCCAAGCGCGAGCGCGAGACCCGCGAGCGCGCCGACTACTGCATGAACCGCTACGGCAACTACGACCGCCGCAACGACACCTACCGTGGCTCGGATGGCTACACCTATCCCTGCCGCTGACCTGCCCTGCAATCCGAAGGAACCGACCGCATGAACAAGACGCTCCTCATCATCGCCCTGTGTGCCACACCGCTGATCGGCCACGCCGCCAGCGGCGACCCGAAACAGGCCTACATCGATTCCAGCTTCGCCGTCATGGACGGCAACGGCGATGGCCGCATCGACAAGGCCGAGTACGCGGCGTTCCAGCAGGCACGCTTCAGCAAGCAGGCCGATTCCATTGATGCCGCGTTCAAGGAAATGGATGCCGACAAGGACGGAAGGATCAGCAGGAAGGAAGCGGCCGTGGTGCCGGAAATCGCGAAGTATTTCGCGGGGCTGGATGCTGATGGCGATGGCCATCTGTCGCTGAAGGAAATGCAGCAGGCCATGGTGGCCGCGCAGACGGCAGACGCGCCGGCGAAGTAACGCGTCGGTGCTCGCGCGCACCGACAGCATGGCGATGCCCGGGTGGATGCTCACCCGGGTGGGCACCCACCCGGGCGGCGTTACGCTCAGCGCACCTTGTACAGCACCGCGGCCCCTGGACGCGGCTCGAACGCCGGCACGGTCTGCTGGGTGAGCGCGGTGCCCTTGGCATCCCACACCAGCGTTTCCACCGGGTACTCATCCTTCCGGGTCATCTGGTCGATCTTCGCCACGACCACCGCCGCAGCGGCCGGCACCTCCGGATTCCAGCCGAAAACCCCCACCCGGCCATAGAACACGGCCGGTGCAGTGGCGTCGAGGCGGCGGTCCGGGCACATCACCAGGCCACGGTCGAGCATGACGCGCAGTGCACCGACCGGCACCTTCTTCACCGTAGGCGCAGTGCGCTCGGTGCTGTGGCCAGGACAGACGTTGGCCGCGCGGGTGACCATGTCTTCGGCCACCTGGCGGTCGGATTGGGCCAAGGCCAACGCCGGGGCAAGGCAGAGGCCGAGCAGGACAAGCGGGGACTTCCGGGTCATTGCTGCGTTCCTTGAATGGGTTGCAAGCGAACTTAGCAATGGCTGCACGCGAAGTTGCAAAGGCGACGTGAGGCTTCGGTTACGTCGTCATGGCGCCTAGCCCATGCGCATGGATGGATTGTCCCGTGTCTGCAGGTCCATCTCCTGCTGCTGGCGCTGCACCTGGCTCTGCTCGCGGTCCACGTTGGCCACCTGCAGGCGCTGCAGCGACTGCTCGACCGGTGTCTGCACCGCGAGATCCGTCGGCATCGACGCCCGAAGATGCGCGGAGTCGTTTGGCTCGCCCTGCACCACAAAGACATTGCGGCCGGCAGGGTTGTCGCTCGTCTGCGCGCTCAGCATCACGTGGTCGGCCCGCTCCAGGTTGTGCTGGCGCGCCAGCGCCATCACGCTGGCGGTCAGGCGCTCGCTGCTTTCATCATGCGTGCGCCCGGCCTGCGCATCCAGAACCGCGACACCCTGCCTGACCTGTTGCAGCAGACCGTACTCGGCATGGCCCGGGCCGATATCGGCCAACCGGGTCGGGGCGAGGCGCGGGTCTGGCAGATCGTCCACCGATGCCGTGAGTGGGCTGCGCGTAATCGTGCGGAAGTTGTCCTCGGGATGGAACTGGCCTGCCTTCTGCTGGCGCTCCAGGCGAACTTCGCGGGCGTCGTTGAGCTCGGCAATGCGTACGGAATCGGTGATCTCGCTCATCGTCACATGGCCACCACCGGCGCTGACACTGGTCCACTTCTTCTCCCCCTCGAAGTACATGGCGTAGTGGCTGTTGCCGCCGATCACGTTTGGGTCGACCGACGAGCGACCTTCAAGGGCTTGGACGGCTTCATGCGCCGTCAACGTGAGCACGTAGCGACCGCCCTTCCATGCCCCCATCTGCGTTACGGCATCGGTACTGGTATCCCAGGCGCGCGTCATGCCGCGGTAGCTGTTGTTAAGCATGCCGGTCCAGATCTGCTCCATCTTCTGCGGACCTTCCTTGGCCAGCGCAGCCTGCAGCAGCACGCGCGGAGTCCAGCAGTTTGGATCAAGCCTGTGATGCTCGAAGGCACGATCATGCGACAGCATCACGTCCCTGCCCGGCAGGTTCAAGGCAAGATCCGGGCGTTTCAGGTCGAACCAGCGCTGCCTGCGCTCGAGGTCCTGCACAATCAGGGTCTGCCCAAAAGACTCCCATTCCCGCTCGCTCAGATTCGCGTTGGGGTGGCGGGAGCCATTGTCGTGCTGGTGCGACGCGTGGCTCTGCGCGTAACTGTTGGCAACACGTCCAGGCAGGCTGTCATTGCGCACCACTCCAAGTGCCAGCGTCCCGTAGCCGTCGGCGCCCTCCAGCTGCGACAGATAGTTCCAGTAAAGCTCGCGATTCCCGGACTTGGCGTAATGTCCGAGGATCTCCAGATTCTTTTGGCTCAATCCACTCATGCCTGCCTCCCTGTAGGCAACGAATTACTTCACCTTGCTTTCCGCAAGGACACGCCTCACAGCACTCTCCATGCGTTTCCAATCCTGCAGAAACACCCTGTTATAGCTGAGCATGATCGAGAGCTTGCTCTCGTCATCCACGAAGTAGTGCGTACAACCTGCCACAGTAGATCCAGGCATGTCCGTTACCTCAGTCCCTTGCACACGCAGGCCATCCTCACTGTGCTTCCTGCTGTCGCACTTGATGAAGGTGGTCAGGCGAGCCTGTGCATCACGGACCACGTACCAGTCACCTTCGTAAGCCGGGTTCCGCGGTGCCGGCCTGCCATAGCGGGCCTGGTATTGCTCTGAATACACGGCCATCTTCTCTTCATCGATGGCGTACGGAATCAAGCCCAAGGTTTCAGGCTGCGCGATACGCAGATCAAGCCTGGCAGCAGGATCACCGTGCTCCAACGAATCGCCGTCCGTACGGGCCTCGTCGCCCGAGTACCGTGCCAACGCTGTTTCGATGGGCACACGGTCGACGTAGTCAATGAGGACTTTGATCTCCTTTCGAAAATCGTTTGTGCGTGGATCGGCCCGCGCACCTGGCGCCGTCGGCTTCATATCCGGCCATTCAATCACCAGGGTAACGCCCTCGCCCGGCCAGGGCGCGATCTGGCTGTCCAGATAATTGGCGGGAAACCGGAACGTCGTCGGACCGAGTTTCACGTCCACTGGCACGTCGGTGTAGGTATGCCCATTGAGGGTACGGCCGGTCTGGGTTGCGCCCGTCATGGCAGGATTCCTTTCGTGTTCGTTGGACGGCGGCCGTGCACAGGCACCGGCACTTACTGCGACAGCAAGTGCCAGTGCCAGGCACCGGCCGGGGGACATCACGTGCATGGCCAATCCATAGCAGGGTTCCGGGGCCACTATAGGGAACCGGGTGTCAATGGGACAGGAACGGCGTCCCAGCCTTCACGGCACCAGACAGCGTTCCACCTGCAACGACAGCACCTGGCAGGCATTGAACAGCCCGTCGATCACCGCCGAGGACGGGCAGCTGTCCGGATCGTCGCTCTCCCGCGCGATGTGTGCGGCGTGCAGCACGGCCGTCAGTGCGGTAATGCCCGACGCACTACGGGTCGCCAGGGCCATATCGAAAGCACGGCCCGGGCTGAGGCGGGTTTCGGTCCAGGGCTGGCCATCGGCCCGCGTGCTTTTGCCGAAGCTTTTCAGCAGGGCCAGGAAAGCGGATGACGCAGCGGATTCGGCGGATTCGCAGAGGGCATCCTCGAGCCTTTCGGCCAAGGCATTGGGAAGATCGCGCACGGCACTGCCGAACAGCGCGTGCAGCCGGGGATAGTCGGGAAGACGGTCTGACATGGCGGCAACCTCACGGTGTGGCCACCTGCAGATGCAAGGTGGCGGACGGTGCGGGTTGGCGTGCCGGATACATGATGCAAGAAGCCGGCGGATCGCGAGATCCCCACGCACCGTCCGCCATAAGCTGGCAGGCGGTGCATTGTCGCGGCCGCAGCGCTGGCTGCAACCGAGACGCCGCGCATCATGTAAGTTCGGGACGCCAATCCCGGCCAGGGCAGGTACCTTGGCGAGGCGATGATTGCCGCACTTCTTCAACGCTGAAAAGTAGGGAAATTCCGGTTCTGCGCGTAGTCGTGGCGGTAGCGTCACAGCGTGTCGAAATGCATGCAGGATCAGGTAATACGTCGACCGGAACTGTCGAGCCACACGGGTGATTCGGCCCGAATCGCCAAGCTGAACGCGACATCACTCACGCGTCAGCGCCCGCATCCGTCTGCTGATACCCGCGGTAGGTCTCACCCCACTCGCGCATGGCCAGCAGCACCGGCACCAGCGTCCGGCCGAACTCGGAAAGCTCGTACTCCACCTTCGGCGGCACTTCGGGGTAAACATGGCGGATCACCACCCCGTCGGCTTCAAGCTCGCGCAGCTGGCTGGTCAGCATGGACTGGGTGGCATTCGGCACGCGCCGGGTCAGTTCCATGAAACGCCGCTTACCGGTCATCAGGTGAAACAGAATAATCGGCTTCCACACACCGCCCATTACCGACAGCGTGACTTCCACGGCGCAGCCGCTCTTGTTGTCCCAACGCCTGCTACGCATACCTACTCCGGAAAACCATAGTACCTACGAAAAATCGTCGTTCTTGTTGCGATAACGGTGCGAGCCTAGCATGGAGCCATCCCCTGAACGCGAGGCCCCACCATGAGTTTCAAGGCACTGCTGACCCGCAAGACCGACACCGGTGTTGCCACTGAACTGGTCGATTTCGATGAAGCCAACCTGATGGAGGGCGACGTCCTGGTGCAGGTCGAATATTCAACGCTCAATTACAAGGACGCGCTGGCGCTGACCAACGAGCGCCCGGTCATGCGCACGTATCCACTCATTCCCGGTATCGATCTGGCCGGCGTGGTGCTGGAATCCAGCAATGCCGAATTCAAGACCGGTGATCGGGTGGTGCTCAATGGCTGGGACCTGAGCATGGGCCACCACGGCGGCCTGGCCCAGCGTGCGCGCGTGCGTGGCGAGTGGCTGAACAGGATCCCCGGCAACCTGACCACCCGCGATGCCATGGCCATCGGCACCGCCGGCTATACCGCCATGCTTTGCGTGCTGGCACTGGAAGATGCGGGCGTGACCCCGGACAAGGGCGATGTGCTGGTAACCGGTGCCAACGGTGGCGTGGGCTCGATCGCCGTGGCCATCCTGTCCAAGCTGGGCTACCGCGTGGTGGCTGCAACCGGCCGTCCGGAACACGCCGAGTACCTGCACAGCCTGGGCGCGGCGGAGATCATCGATCGCGCGCAGTTCTCCGAACCGCGCGAGCGGCCGGTCAGCAAGGAACGCTGGGCAGGCGTGGTGGACGTGGCCGGTGGCCCGACCCTGGTCAATGCGATTGCCGAAACCAAATACCGTGGCGCCGTGGCGGCATGCGGGCTGGCGCAGAGCGATGTGCTGCACGGGTCGGTCATTCCCTTCATCCTGCGCAACGTGACCCTGGCCGGCGTGGATTCAGTGAATGCACCGCAGGAGGTTCGCCAGCGTGCGTGGGATCGCCTGGCGACCGACCTGGACCCGCAGAAGCTGGAAAGTACCGTGCAGCAGATCGGCCTTGCCGAGGTGCTGAATGTGTACGAGCAGATCATCCCCGGCAAGGTGCGCGGGCGGATCGTGGTGGATGTGAATGCCTGACGGCAATTGGGCCAGCGGTGGTGCAACGCCATCGCTGGCAGCTGGCCCTCCAGACCGGAAACGCCGCGCACGGCACCAAGCCCCCTTATCATGGGGCTGTAAGGGCGCTTTACGCCCAGTGACGTACGCAAGGCAGTATCTGGATGTCTATGGAATGGCGCCCCTCGGGCTGGGGCCAGCGTGTGACCCGCTCGCCGGACTGGTGCCTGCGGCTGGATGGCGAGCAGGTCGAGCTACTGATCGAGGGCCGGCAGTACCGACAGCACATCGATGATGACCAGCGTGTGCGGGTTCTTCCGGGCCTGTTCTGGGCCAGGGTTGCGCTGCAGAGCGGGGACGGCGAGACGCTATCCGTGGACGGCTTGCCCAACGGCCAGGCTTCCCGCCTCGCGGCTACGGTCCAGCAGGTGCTCTTTGCGCGCACCACACGCGGGCGCAAGGCGCTCTTTGCGGACATCCTGGAGCAGATCCAGTCGTGGTTGGCCGAGGCCGACGCCCTCACTGATCGGGGCAGCGCCGGCCGCCGCTGGATCACCCACGAACAGCAGCAGACGCTGCTCGCCGAGCGCCCTGCACTGCCCTTGTCGCCGACCGAGCTGGGCCGGCTGTTCCTCGATGAGGACCTGCACGACGATCTGCATTCGCACAGCCACCGGGCCGCGTTGGATGCGCTGCACGACTGGCAGCTGGATTGGGCCGCCGTATGGGGCGATGCGAATTCGACCATGGCGACGCGGGAGCTGGTGCTGGCCAAGGACTTCCTGGACCGGGTCGAAAGCAAACCGCTGACCGAGGAACAGGCCCGCGCCGTCATCTGCTTTGACAACCGCGTGCAGGTTGTCGCCTCGGCCGGTTCGGGCAAGACCTCGACAATGGTCGCCAAGGCCGCCTATGCCATTGAGCGCGGCTTTGTCGAACCCGAGCGGATCGTCATGCTCGCCTTCAACAAGGATGCGGCCAAGGAGCTGGAAGAACGCGCACAGCGCTCCTTCGACCGGCTTGGCATGAGCGACACCGTGGTCGAGGCGCGGACGTTCCATGCGCTGGGCCTGACCATCATCGGCAAGGCCACCGGCCGCAAGCCCGACATTCCCGAATGGGCCATCGACGCCACGCTGGGCTTCAACAAGCTGGCCGAGCTGGTGGACGACCTGAAGGATCGCTCGATCCACTTCCGCACGCAGTGGGACATGTTCCGGCTGGTGTTCGGGCGTGATCTTCCGCCGTTCGGTGCCGAGATGATGGCCGATGGCTACGATCGCGATGGCACGCCCTACATCCGCACCCTGCAGGGCGAGCGGGTCAAGAGCCTGGAAGAGTGCGTCATTGCCGATTGGCTGTTCTACAACGGTGTGGCCTACGACTACGAGCGCCGTTACGAATTTGATACCGCCACCGATACCCATCGCCAGTATCGACCGGACTTCTATTACCCGGACGCTGCGCTGTATCACGAGCACTTTGCGCTGGATGCCAATGGCCAGCCGCCGAAGCACTTCGACAATTACGCTGAAGGCATGCACTGGAAGCGCCAGCAGCACGTGGCGCGCGGCACCGCACTGGTGGAGACGACCTCGTTTGGCCTTCGCAGCGGGCATGCACTGGAACATCTTGCGGAGAAACTCGGCGACTCCGATGTGGAGCTCGATCCAAACCCCGACCGTGAGCTGCCCAGCGAGGGCGCAAAGCCAATGCCGGATGCCGACCTGATCGGCCTGATGCGGACCTTCATTGCCCACGCCAAGAGCAACTGCCTGACGCTGGACGATCTGGCCGCGCGCCTGCAGCAGATGCCCGAGGACCAGTTCAAGGAGCGGCATCGGCGGTTCCTAGAAATCGCAGCGCCTGTCTTCCAAGCCTGGGACAACGCGCTGGCGGACCAGCGTGGCATCGACTTCGAGGACATGCTCAACATGGCCGCCGGTATCCTGGAACAAGGGCATTACCAATCGCCCTACGAGCTGGTTATGGCCGACGAATTCCAGGATGCCTCACGCGCCCGCGCCCGCCTCTGCCGTGCGCTGGTCAGCCAGCCGGGCCGCCACCTGTTTGCGGTGGGCGATGACTGGCAGTCGATCAATCGCTTCGCCGGTGCGGATGTTTCGGTGATGACCGGATTCCGCGAATGGATGGGCCACGCCCAGGTACTGAAGCTGGAGCAAACCTTCCGCTGCCCGCAGGAACTGTGCGACATCTCCAGCCGCTTCATCAGCCGAAATCCTGCGCAGATTGCCAAGACGGTGCGTTCTTCGACGCCATCGATCGGGCCGGTGCTTGAGGCGTTCCAGATGACCCGGTGTGAGGAAGTACAGGACGGTGTGCGCCAGTACCTGGCCAAGCTGCATCAGCAGTTGCTGTCCGGGGCGGTGCCGCAGGGGCGCGATGGGCGCGTTCGCGTGTTCGTGCTGGGCCGCTATCGAGCGGATCGCAGTGCGCTGCCTGCGGACTGGAAGACGTTGTTTGGCAGCACGATGGAAGTTGAGTTCCTGACCGCCCATCGCTCAAAGGGGCGCGAGGCGGACTACGTGATCCTGCCGGGGATGGTGAATCGTGGATTCCCGAGCCTGCGCGCGGATGATCCGGTGCTGTCACTGGCGATGCCGGATGGAGATACCTACCCGCTGAGCGAAGAGCGGCGGTTGTTCTATGTGGCGCTGACGCGTGCGCGCCGCGGCGTGGCGATGTTCACCCTGCAGGGCAAGCACTCGCCCTTCCTGGATGAGCTGATGGAGGAAGGGGTTGTGGAGGTGACCGGGATTTCAGGTGCGGCGATCAGCGAGGAGCGCTGCCCGGTGTGCAAGGTGGGGGTGTTTGTGGAGCGGAATGGGCCGCATGGGGCGTTCCGCTCGTGCTCCAGTTACCCGTTGTGCCATAACAAGCCCAAAAGCATAAATCGCCATTAGGGAAAATTCAGACAAGCATCGAAGCATGGCAATGGACCAGATTGAAAGACATGCCATCTACCGCAAACGCGATCACCTACGCAATGCTCCACCCAATAGCGTCGCGAACGGATCGTCGACTACTCCATCGTATTGCCAACACCGATACTGCGCGGCGGTGCCGGTGTACTGCCAATTCCAATCCGCAGGAGTCACATCGGCGAACAAGTTGAGCTTATCCATTGGTGCTGATCGTTGAATGGAGTCTCCGCACCAAATTTCATTAGTACCAGCCAGCCCTTGAAGCTTGCATGCTCGATTTGCAGCGGGCCCGACTGCGGTCAGAGAACTACGCTCGTGAGCCGAACTGCCGGTTGGCAGCCCAATCCTCGCCAGAAGCATTGGCCCCATATCGATACCGATGCGAGCATCGACGGGCGGAACCCCCTGTGCGATGAGCACTGGATTCACCAAGTAGTGCAGGACGTAAAAAATTTCAGCACAAGCATCCAGCGCATTTCTTGAAGTTACTTGCGCGTCCGTATCAACACCAAGAACCGCCATTAAACCATCGCCGGTATTCTTCTCTACATACGCGCCGTAGCGATAAAGCACCCTCATTACAGCAGGAATGACGCAATTCAAGAGAAAAAGCGTCCGCTTCAACGTTATCGCATCATCGGACGATGTGAGCTGGGTAAAGCCTCGAATATCGAAGAATAGCGCACAAGCTGAAACCTTACGCCCCGAACCAATGATGATATCGTCGATAGCAGGAGCTACCCTTCCTTCGGCAACAGCATCCAAGCGACGAAGGAGTTGCGGGACCTTGTTCTGAATCTCGGTGCGATAGTTGAATGCAATCACACGATTAAGGCGTGCAACCATTACCGAACTCCGAATGCAATGGACAGCGAAATACACGCAAGACTAAGTACGATGATGGTCCTTCTTACCATCGCATTCTTCCTCAACAACACTTGGCTAACAAAATAATTTTGTCTAGCGTACTCACGACCAACAGCTTCATCGTCAAGCTCACGAAGCGACTTCCAGTAAGCCTCCGCGGAGTCGAATGATCTGATGTCAGCCCAGAAGATATGTCCATTGCCCGAATGTGGCGTTCTTGGGAATAGAACACTTCCAGCCAGAACGGCGGATAGGCTTGCCAGAACGGTACCTAGAAGCCGAAAAATTGGCTCAACTTCCTTTGCTTCAGAGCCCAGAGCCAAACCCACAAGCACCAGTGACCCAGCAGCAAGAGCTGCCGCCTTACCATCTGCTACAAGCACATAGTGATTCAAATAGTCGTTGATGCCTTTTCCAAGGCCGCTATCCACTTGCTTACTCATGCGCAGCCTCTGCCATCATTTGGTCGAAACCCGATCACACAAAAACTCTACGCTTCGTCACCCTGTCGCAATTGCCCACAAATCATGAATGAGCGCATTCCAGTAACGAAGCCAGCTTTAGGCGCCAGGAAATGAAAAGCATTGATACCAATGAACTAATTCAACATCTGGCGGAGAGAGTGGGATTCGAACCCACGGAAGGTTTAACCCTTCGCCGGTTTTCAAGACCGGTGCCTTAAACCGCTCGGCCATCTCTCCGTATCGGCCCAGCCTGCTGGCCGGGCCCGCATTCTCGCACGACCGGGCGATTTGCCCAAGACCCCCCTGCACCCCGCCATCTGCAACTATTCCCATAGCCTTCCCACGCCCCGGCTGGCTAGAGTGACCCATTCTCTCTGGTCCCAACCCATATGGACAACGCCAGCCTCCTGGACATACGCCCAGGCATGCCTTCAAGCGCCCTCGCCGAGCTTCTGGGCACCCGATGGAAGGAGCCGGATGAACAAGGTCATCTGACTTGCCTGAGCAAAGACGTTTCCGTTCGACTGGACAGCCATCGAGCCGTTGGATACGTCATTTTCGCTTGCTCAATGCCCAAGACGGCGCTGGTCGAGGGCCTGCGTACGGGCATGGCCATCAGCGACGCTCTCGCCAACAACCCTCGTCTCGCCGTACTGCCGGAAGCGGCCGAGGACGCATGCGAGGGATGGGCGACCTACGGCTTCATCACGAATGACGGATTGCAGGTGGCCGCGAACGTGAACACGCGGAACAACACGGTAAAGAACATTCGTCTGGAGAACCCGAACGCCACCTACTGTGAGCCTGCATCGCCCATCTTCGATCCGACGTTGACCAAGGCCTTTGACATCGCGCTTGGCCCCCAGCGTGTGCTGCCCAAAGCAGGACGGGGCAGCGAATGGGACGGAGGCTGGACGCTGGGCCTTCCCCCTGGCATCAGCGCTGAACGGTGGCCTTTGAGTTCCAGCAACGGGCATCCGCTGCGGCACGCCTTTACGCTGCACCTGCCTTCGGAGTACCGAACCAACGCAAGTGACCTGGTTGCCCTCTCCCTGTTCGTCGACGATCAGCAGGAGGAGCTCTCTTCTGTGGAAAAGATCGCGGACTACTTCTCCGGCCCTCTCTCCATGACGCCGCCGGAGGACAGCGATCTGCTTCCCTTCTGGCAGCATCGCCAGGCCAGGCATGCGCACAGCCACAGCATGGAAGACATCCTTGGCACGCAGTTCTGCGCAATCTGGCTTACTCAGCAGGAGTTTGATGGCGAGCTGACTTTTCCGCCCAGGCCGAATTCAGCCCTGCTGGATGACCCGCCAACTTGGATCGAGAAAGACTACGCGAGCTACTTCTACGACCGCTGGCTTTACACCCGGAACGAAGACCCCGTCATCCCTGGCGCGGGGATTGGAAGCACATCCGGCGATACCGTGGCGTTGCCGATCAGCGCAGGCATCCGCGCTGACGATCCCAACGTAGGCAGATCGCCGCGGGAATGGGAGAGCGAGTGCGCCATCAGCGGCTACATCGAGGCATTCAGCGAGCGTGGAGAGGCACTGAACCTCAGCCGCTGGGATTCCATCGCCCACCTCGGCGGAACGATGCAGCCCCAGCAGGGCTACCCTGAGTTCGGCCCCTACTACCTCGAATTCGAGGAGGGTTTTGGCGGGTTCAATTTCGGTGGCGGCAACGCACAGTTGGATCTGCAGCAGATGAAGATCGACTGGGCATGCGGATGACCCTTTCGCGTTGAGCAAAAAAGCCCCGGATTATCGCCGGGGCTCTTCGTCATGTCAGCGGTGAGCTATCCCTCAGCCCGCGTCCACCGCCAACGCACCCAGCGCACTGGCCTTGATCCGCTCCTTGGCCTTTTCACAGGCACCGCCGCAATCCAGGCGCGAGGCCTCCAGCTGCGGCGGCAGGTGTTCGGCCAGGAAGTCGATGAACACCCGCACTGCCGGCAGCAGGCCGCGGCGCGAGGCGAACACGGCGTGGCACACGCCCTGCGGCAGCGACCAGTCCGGCAGCACCACTTCCAGCTCGCCATTGCGCACTGCATCGGCGCACACGGTTTCCGGCAGCATGGTGATGCCGAACCCGTCCTTCACCATGCTCTGCAGCAGCGGGAAATCGAACCCGGCCACGCGCGGCTGCAGGTCCACCCGGCGCACCGCGCCTTCCGGTCCGTGCAGTTCCCAGCGCTGGCGCGCTTCGTCTTCGCTGATGCTCAGGGTGACGTGGTTGGCCAGCTCTTCCGGGTCCTTCGGGCGCCCGGCGCGGTCCAGGTACTTCGGGCTGGCCACCAGCAGTTCCTGCACCTGGCCGAAGCTGCGCATCACCAGGCTGCCATCGTCATCCAGGCGCGAACGCACGCGCAGGGCGACGTCGTAGCCTTCGTTGATGATGTCCACGCGGCGGTTGCTGATGTTCAGCTGCAACCGCACCTTCGGGTACTGCTCCAGGAACTTGGGAAGCAGCTTGGGCAGCTGCATCTGCGCCAGCGATACCGGCACGCTGGCGCGCACCACGCCGCGCGGCTCGGCGCTGAGGCGGTCCACCACCTCACGCGCGGCCTGGGCCTCGGCCAGCATGGTCTGGGCGTGGCGATGCACGCTGGTGCCGACGTCGGTGACCGCGAAGCGGCGCGTGGAGCGCTGCAGCAGGCGTACGCCCAGGTCGGTTTCCAACTGGCTGATGCGGCGGCTCAGGCGCGACTTGGGAATGCCCAGTGCGCGTTCGGCGGCGGCAAAGCCACCGTGGTCGACCACCATCGCGAAGTAGTACAGATCATTCAGGTCATGCATGCCCGAGTTCCACATTTAGAACAATACGTGGCATTCAACCACCTTTATCCCGTTGTTGCAACAACCTATCGTTCTCTCCGTCGGCGGGGGCTACCCGCCCCTTCCTCCCAGACCATAGGTGACTGCCATGAAGCTTCTGCATCTCGACGCCAGCGTGCTTGGCGAGAATTCCGTCTCCCGTCACCTGACCGCCGCCGTGGTGGCCCGGTTCAAGCAGCAGATCGAAGGTCTGCAGGTCGATTATCGCGATCTTGACGCCAATCCGGTACCGCATCTGCGCAGCAGCTCGCTGGCCAAGGCCGATGCGGCCGAAGCCGCCGATGCTGAACAGGTGCTCGAGCAGTTCCTCGCTGCGGACATCGTGGTGATCGGCGCGCCGATGTACAACTTCAGCATTCCCTCCACCCTGAAGGCCTGGATCGACCGCGTGGCCGTTGCCGGCCGCACTTTCAAGTACACCGAGAATGGCCCGGTGGGCCTGGCCGGCGGCAAGCGGGTGATCGTGGTCAGCAGCCGCGGCGGCATCTACACCGATTCGCCGGCGGACTTCCAGGAGCCGTTCCTGCGCCAGACGTTCGCCTTCTGGGGCATCAACGACATCGAGTTCGTGCGCGCCGAGGGCATTGCCTACTCGCCGCAGCACCGCGAAGACGCCATTGCCGGCGCACTGGCGGCGCTGCCGTCTCACGAGGGCGCCGAAGCGGTCGCCGCGTAACGCGTTCCAGCGTTCGGCGCCCCTCTCTCCTCGTCTGGGCGCTGAACGCGGGCCGGGATCCCCTCCCCCATCCCGGCCCACCCCTGACGGCCCCGCTTTGCGGGGCCGTTTTTTTGCGTGCGGATGGGTGGTCGCCGGGCATGGTCCCGCGCTACCGGGCTGAGCGGGTAGCGCCGGGCCATGCCCGGCACAAGCGGTACAGTGGGCCATGGTCTACATCGTCATGGCTGCACACCGCAGCGAGTTTCCGCACCCGATCACCCTGCGTCGTGGCCAGGCGCTGGTGGTAGGCGAGCGCTATGAAGGCCCGGAAGGCTGGGACGACTGGTTCCTGTGCGAGGCCGCAGGACAGCAACCCGGGTACGTGCCGGCGCCGGTGATCGGCCGCGATGCGCAGGGTGGCGCCTTTGCCACGGAGGACTACTGCGCGCGCGAGCTGGAGGTGGATCCCGGGCAGGTGCTGCAGGGGCAGCGCACGCTCAATGGCTGGGCGTGGTGCGTACCGGAGACAGGCGAACCCGGATGGGTGCCGCTGGAGAAGCTGCGCGTCGCGGAGTGAGTGCGGCGGTCATCCACGCAGGGCGCGGATCTACTACAGACGGTAGATCCACGCCATGCGCGGGTCCCCACCCCAAAAACGCCGGGCATGGCCCGGCGCTACCGGCGTCAACCGATGGTTTCCAGTCCACCCATGTACGGGCGCAGGGCCTCGGGCACGGTGATGCTGCCATCGGCGTTCTGGTAGTTCTCCATCACCGCGATCATCGCGCGGCCAACCGCCACGCCCGAGCCGTTCAGGGTGTGCACCAGCTCCGGCTTGCCGGTGGCGGGGTTGCGCCAGCGGGCCTGCATGCGACGGGCCTGGAAATCACCGGTGTTGGAGCACGAGCTGATCTCGCGGTAGGTGTTCTGCGAGGGCAGCCAGACTTCCAGGTCGTAGGTCTTGATCGCCGAGAAGCCCATGTCGCCGGTGCACAGCAGCACCTTGCGGTACGGCAGGCCCAGCTTTTCCAGCACCACTTCGGCGCAGCGGGTCATGCGGGTGTGCTCGGCGTCGCTGTCTTCCGGGCGGCAGATCGACACCAGCTCGACCTTCTCGAACTGGTGCTGGCGGATCATGCCGCGCACGTCACGGCCGCCGCTGCCGGCCTCTGCGCGGAAGCACATCGAGTGGGCGGTCACGCGCAGCGGCAGGCGCTCGGCGTCGACAATCTCGTCGCGCACCAGGTTGGTCAGCGGCACTTCCGAGGTCGGGATCAGGTAGCGCGTGGAATCGCCCACGGCGGTCTTGAACAGGTCGTCCTCGAACTTCGGCAGCTGGCCGGTGCCACGCAGCGAATCGGCGTTGACCAGCAGCGGCACGTTGGTTTCTTCGTAGCCGTGTTCGCCGGCGTGCAGGTCCAGCATGAACTGGGCCAGGGCGCGGTGCAGGCGCGCGATCGGGCCACGCAGCACGGTGAAGCGCGAGCCGGACAGCTTGGCCGCGGTCTCGCCGTCCAGCCAGCCATTGCGGGCGCCCAGTTCGACGTGGTCCAGCACCTGGAAGTCGAACTGGCGCGGGGTTCCCCAGCGCGCCTGCTCGACGTTGTCGTTCTCGTCGGCGCCGGCCGGCACGTCATCGGCCGGCAGGTTCGGGATGCCCATCGAGATCGCATCGATCTTTTCGCGCAGCTCGTCCAGCGCCACTTCCGAGGCCTTCAGCTCGTCGGCGAAGGCGGCGACCTCGGCCATGATGGCCGAGACGTCCTCGCCCTTGGCCTTGGCCTGGCCGATGGCCTTGGAACGGCTGTTGCGCAGGCTCTGCAGCTCCTGGGTCCGCACCTGGATGCGCTTGCGATCGGCCTCCAGGGACTCCAGGGCAGACACGTCGAGCTCGAAACCGCGGCTGCTGCGCAGGCGTTCGGCGAGGTCGGCGGGCTGGTGGCGGAGCAGGGCTGGATCAAGCATGGCAGGTGTCGTGGTGGGTATCAGGAACGGGATTATCGCCTGTTATACGGATTTCTGCCGCCCGGTTCATTCCGGCCGTGGCAGAATCGAGCCATTCCGTACTGGTCCGGTCCATGTCTGCTCCCCGCTCGTCGTCCGCCAAGTCGTTCACCGTCCACATTCCGCGCAACGCCCTGAAGATTGCCGGCATCGCCTTCGGTGTCGGCATCCTGCTGTTCGTGCTGGTCTGGCTGACCGGCCGCGACAAGGAATTCTTCCGTGCCGACCCGGCCGTACAGACGCCGCAGGAAACCGCCCAGGTCGAACCGCTGCCGGAACCGCTGGCCGCTGCCGCCGGCTCCAGCGACATGCCCGACGCCAAGCCCGCACCGATCGCGGAAGAGGACGCACCGAAGCTGGTGGAAACCGCGCCGCCGCCCCCGCCGGCCATCGCCGAGCCGGCGCCGGCCGCGCCGGGCAGCCCCGCAGCAGCGACCGCCAATGCGCAGCCGATGCCGATTGCCGGCCAGTCGCCGCCACCGGCCTACCCGGCCGCGGCGCTGCGCCGTGGCGAAGCGGGCAGCGTGGTGGTGCGCGTGGAGGTGGACGCGACCGGCTACCCGAACAACGTGACGGTGATCCAGCGCAGTGGCTCGCGTGAGCTCGACCGCGCCGCCACCGATGCGGTGCGTCGCTGGCGCTTCAGTCCGGCCGTCAGCAATGGCCAGCCGGTGCCGGGCAGCATTGAAGTGCCCTTTGACTTCAAGCCGCAGTAACTGAACGCTTCCCGGCGGCAAAACTGAACCCTGGCGGCAGCGTTGACGCAGCGGTGACACACCGCTACGTCGGGTCGGGCAAGACTCTGGGCGTCGTTACCGACCGAGGAGTTTGCGATGACTGCCACCACCCATGAAAACCTCCATTCGCCGCAGCGGCAGCAGGACGGCACGGTGTCGAACACGCCCACGTCGCCGTGGTTGTGGCTGGCGCTGATCGTGGCGATGTTCGCGGCCGCCTTCATGTGGCTGCGCTTGGCCAACCATGATGACGTGGCGCCCGCCCCGGTGGGCGAGCGCATGCTGCCGGCAACCGAAACACCGGTGGCAACCGCGCCGCCGGCCGCCCGCCAGGCCGCGCCGGCGACGAGTCAGCGCAAGGCGGCGCCGGCACTGCGCAACCGTGAAGCGCGCCCGCTGGCCAGCAACAGCAAGCCGGCCTACCCGGCTGCGGCGCTGCGCAGCGGCGTGCAGGGCAGCGTGGTCGCCAGCCTGAACGTGGATACCCGCGGCAACGTCACCGACGCGGCGATCGTTTCGCGCAGCGGCGAGCGCAGCCGCGACCTGGACCGCGCGGTGCTGAGCACCGTGCAGGGCTGGAAGTTCGAACCGGCGGTGCACAATGGCCGCGCTGTGGCCAGCGTGGTGCGCGTGCCGGTGGATTTCCGTACCGAACAGCGTTGATCGCGGACGAGGGGTTCGTGATGTTCGACGGAGGCTCCGGCCTCCGTCTTTTTTGCGCGCGGGTTGGGATTCCGCCGGGCATGGCCCGGCGCTACCGAGCGGTACGCGCGCGGATGTATTCCGCCGGGCATGGCCCGGCGCTACCGAGCGGTATGCGTGCGGATGCATTCCGCCGGCCATGGCCCGGCGCTACCGGGCGGTACGCGCGCGGATGCATTCCGCCGGGCATGGCCCGGCGCTACCGGGCGGTACGCGCGCGGATGCATTCCGCAGCGGCGCTGTTGCCTCAGGCCAGGTTGAACCCGGCACTGCGCGCCAGGCCGTCGAAATCCGGGAAGGACGTGGCGACGTTGGCGATGTCGTTGATGCGTACCTCGCCATCGCTGATCTGGCCGGCAATGGCGAAGGCCATGGCGATGCGGTGGTCACCGTGGCTTTCGATAATGCCGCTGCCCAGGCGTGCGCCGCCGTGCAGGGTGGCGCCGTCTTCGGTTTCATCCACCTGCATGCCCAGCGCGCGCAGGCCGGTCGCCATCGCCGCCAGGCGATCGGACTCCTTCACCCGCAGTTCGGCGGCGCCGGTGACCACGGTCTGGCCTTGGGCGGCGGCGGCGGCCACGAACAGCGCCGGAAACTCGTCGATCATGTCCGGCACCAGCGCCTCGGGAATGCGCGCGCCCTTCAGCGGCGCGTAGCGCACCACCAGATCAGCCACCGGCTCCCCGCCCTGCTCTGCCGGATTCTCCTCGGTGATGTCGGCGCCCATCAGGCGCAGCGCCTGCAACAGGCCGGTACGGCGCGGATTCAGGCCGACCTGGCACAGGCGCAGTTCGGAGCCGGGGATAATGCTGGCCGCGACCAGGAAGAACGCAGCCGAGGAGAAGTCCGCCGGCACCACGATATCGGTGGCACGCAGGCGCTGGCCGCCGCGCAGGCGCGCCTTGCCCGGCGAGAACGTGATGTCCACGCCGAAGGCGGACAGCATGCGCTCGGTGTAATCGCGGGTGGGATGCGGTTCGAGCACAGAGGTTTCGCCCTGCGCGTACAGGCCGGCCAGCAGCACCGCCGATTTGATCTGGGCGCTGGCCACCGGCGAGGCGAAATCGATGCCGTGCAGTGCCTGGCCGCCATGCACGCGCAGCGGCGGGGTGCCATCGCTTTCGGTGTCGATCTTCGCGCCCATCTGCGACAGCGGGCCGGTGACACGACGCATCGGGCGGCCGGACAGTGATTCATCGCCCACCAGCGTGCAGTCGAACGCCTGACCCGCCAGCAGGCCGGCCAGCAGGCGCATGCCGGTGCCGGCGTTGCCGCAGTCCAGCGGTGCGTCCGGCGCCTTCAGGCCGTCGATGCCCACGCCGTGCACGATCCGCTGCGACGGACTGGGCGTTTCGATACGCACGCCCAGCTGGCTGAAGATGCGCGCGGTGGCGCGGGTGTCTTCGCCTTCCAGGAAGCCCTCGATATGCGAGGTGCCATCGGCCAGCGCGGCGAACATCACCGAGCGATGCGAGACCGACTTGTCGCCGGGAATGGTCAGGCTGCCCTGCAGGGGCTGGCCCTTGCGGGCAATCCAGTGCTGCGCGTTGCTCATCGTTCGATCGTTCCGTAAACGCCGGTTGCCGGCGGTGCATCAGGGGCGGTGGCCGCAGCCATCGCAACAGGAATCAGGGCACGGCCACCGGATAGGAACCGAGCACCTTGATCTGCGCCGAGTGTGCTTCCAGTTCGGCCAGCGCAGCCTGCATCGGCGCATCGTCGATGTGGCCGGCCAGGTCGATGAAGAAGCCGTACTCCCACTTGCCGTGGTGCGAGGGACGCGACTCGATGCGGTTCATGCTGATGCCGTGGCGGGCGAACGGGCTGAGCACGTCGAACAGCGCGCCCGGCTTGTCATGGATGAACACCAGCACCGAGGTGCGGTCGTGGCCGGAGGTCGGGAAGATGGTGCGGCCCACCACCAGGAAACGGGTGGTGTTGTCGGCATCGTTCTGGATCGGCTTGGTGACCACCTTCTTCAGGCCGTACACGTGGCCGGCGCTTTCGCCGCCAATCGCAGCCGCATCGTCGGCATTGCGCGCACGGCGCGCGCCCTCGGCGTTGCTGGCTACCGGAATCTTCTCGGCCTTGGGCAGGTTGGCGCGCATCCATGCCGAGGTCTGCATGAAGGACTGCGGGTGGCCGTACACACGTTCGATGTCCTCGATGCGGCCGCTGCGCGACATCAGGTACTGCTGCACGCGCAGTTCCACTTCACCGCAGATCTTCAGGTTGGAGGTCAGGAACATGTCCAGGGTGATCTGGATGGTGCCCTGCCCCGAGTTCTCCACCGGCACCACGCCGAAATCGGCATTGCCCGCTTCCACTTCCTGGAACACTTCCTCGATGCTGGCCATCGGCAGGCCCAGCGCCGAGCGGCCGAAGTGCTTGAGCACGGCCTGCTGGCTGAAGGTGCCTTCCGGACCGAGGTAGCCGATCTTCAGCGGCTCCTGCTGGGCCAGGCAGGCCGACATGATTTCGCGATAGACATGCACCAGCAGTTCATCGCTGAGCGGGCCTTCATTGCGGTCCACCACCATGCGCAGCACCTGCGCTTCGCGTTCGGGGCGGTAGTAGTCCACCGCCGCAGCCAGCTTGCCCTTGGCCTTGCCGACCTGGTGGGCAAACTGCGCGCGCTCGGCGATCAGGCTCTGGATGTCACGGTCGATCTGGTCGATCTTCGAGCGCACGTCGGCCAGCGCCAGCGGCGCCTGGGTGGGTGCCGGCGTCGCCTTCGATTTTGACTTGGCCTTGGCCTCGGAGGCGGCCACAGGCTTGGCCGCTTCGGCCTTCTTCGGCGCCTTCTTGCTGGATTTGCTGCTTGCCATCGGAATTCCTTGGTGCGGGGCACGCACCCGACGGTGCGCGCCGTTCGTTGCTCAGCCGTGTCGCTGCTGGAAATCGGCCATGAAGGCGACCAGCGCCTCGGCACCGGCCAGCGGCATGGCGTTGTACAGCGAGGCGCGGATGCCCCCGACCACCTTGTGCCCCTTCAGCGCCAGCAGGCCGGCGGCCTTGGCGTCGGTGACAAAGCGGGCGTCGAGGTCGGCGCTGGGCAGGAAGAACGGAATGTTCATCCGCGACCGTGCCGAAGGGGCCACCTCGTTGCGGTAGAAACCGCCCGACGCATCGATCGCGCCGTACACCAGCGCGGCCTTGGCCGCGTTGCGACTGGCGAACTCGACCACGCCGCCTTCGGCCAGCATCCACTTGAACACGAGCCCGGCCAGGTACCAGTTCCAGGTGGGCGGGGTGTTGAGCATGGAATCGCGGGCAACGTGCGAACGGTAATCGAAGATGTCCGCGCGTGGCTGGCCGCCGCGCTCCAGCAGATCACGGCGGATGATCATCACCGCGATGCCGACCGGGCCCAGGTTCTTCTGCGCGCCGGCATAGATCACGCCGTAGCGGCGCACATCCAGCGGTTCGCTGGCGATGGACGAGCTGAAGTCGGCCACCAGCGGAATACTTCCGGTATCGGGCACATCACGGAACTCGACCCCGTGGATGGTCTCGTTGGCGGTGATGTGCACGTAGGCAGCATCCGGCGAGAGCTGCCAGCCGCTGCGCTCGGGCAGCTGGCGATAGCCCTCGGCCTCGCTGCTGGCGGCGATGTTGACGTCCAGGTAGGGGCTGGCCTGCTTCACCGCGGTCCTGCCCCAGTGGCCGCTGACCACGTAGTCGGCACGCTGGCCGGGGCTGGCGAAGTTGAGCGGAATCAGCGCCTGCTGGGTGGTGGCACCGCCGGGCAGGAACAGCACCGCATAGTCCTGGGGAATGTCGAGCAGGCGGCGCAGATCGGCCTCGGCCTCGGCTGCCACGGACATGAACTCCGGGCCGCGGTGGCTCATTTCCACGATCGAGGCACCGCTCCCGTGCCAGTCCAGCATTTCCGCCTGCGCCTGGCGCAGGACCGATTCCGGCAAGGTTGCGGGGCCGGCACTGAAGTTGAACGCGCGCGTCATGTCACACCTGTGGGGCAAGACCTCTAGTATGCCGCAGTGCACCAGCCTTGCGGCCTTGTGCGGCAAGGGAAATTTGGTTTCATTGGAATCCATTTGCCGCGCGGAAGACCGTGCCCGCTGCGGCGGGCAATGCGCCGGGCCGCTCAAGCGGCTGCGCGGGGCGCCGGCACCGGGTCAGGCCCGGCCGATCAGGTTCAGCGTGCGCCGAACCAGAGCAGCAGGCTGAGCACTGCAGCCAGCAGCAAGGCGCTGCCCAGCAGCCACGGCCAGCGCCGGACCCGCCGTTGCGGCATCGGCGCCACCGGTGCCAGCTCGGCCTCGTCGCTGCCCTCGTCGTCGGTGACCGGCGGTCGCCGGCGCGGGTCGTGCGGCACTTCCAGCACGAACCGGTGCTGGCCATCGAACACCAGCTGATCGCCCGCCTGCAGCCAGCAGTGGCGGACCGGCACGCCGTTGACCCGGGTGCCGTCGGTGCTGCCCAGATCGCGCAGCAGCACCCGCTCTGCGTGCACTTCCACGCGCGCGTGCTGTTCGGCAAACGCAGGTTCGTCGATTTCGATATCGGCTTCGCCGCCGCGGCCGATCACCCGGGAACGGGCCAGGGTGAAGCTGCGCCCGTGGTGAAGACCGCCGACGCCGCGCAGCAGGCGCTGTTCGTCCCCGCTGCCGTCGCCGCCCGCAGCCGGCGCAGGGGCCTGCAGCAGCGTCTCGACCTCGCCCTGCAGCACCATTTCCACGCCATCCACGTACACCGCGTCGCCGGCCCGCAGCAGCGCCATGCGCCGCACCGGCCGGCCGTTCACGTGGATGCCGCGGATGCCGTTGCCGACCTGCAGCCAGAGACCGCGATCATCCATGCAGAACTGCGCCAGCAACAGCGCGCCGTTGCCGGCATCGCCCAGGCGTACGCTGCCGTTGGCCTGGCGCACGATGCGTTGCACCCCGGGCCGCAGCGGCTGGTCGGGCTGTTGTTGTTGACTGAAGTGAACAAGCAGGTTCTGCACGCGGCGCAGACTAGCAGGTTGGCCGCCAACGAAGAAGAACCTGCGATGAGCGCTTGGCGCAGGCCTGCCGGATGCGCACAATGCTCGCCCTCTCTGATCATCCCCGCCCTGCGCCAGGAGCCTGCATGTCCACCATCGATGTCCGCCACGCCCACGCCCTGCCCGACGCCCAGGCCCGCGAGGCGATCGAACAGGTTGCCGCCAAGCTGGGCGAGCGCTTCGGCCTGAAGTCGTCGTGGACCGCGGACGTGCTGAATTTCTCGGGCAGCGGCGTGGACGGCGCGATCGAACTGCAGCCGGGCGCGGTACGCGTGACGGCCAAGCTCGGCTTCCTGCTGTCGGCGATGAAGGGCATGGTGGAAAGCGAAATCCAGCGCGTGCTGAAGGAAAAGCTGGGCTGAACCTGCGCTGCGGCCGTCACGGCCCAGCAACGTCGGCGCGCGCTACTCTCGGGGGCAGGCCCAACTCCCCGGGAAATGCGATGAACCGTTACGAGAATGACGACCGCCGCGATGACGATGCCTCCTTTGGCGACCAGGCCGAGCGCTTTTCGCGCAGGCTGAGTGATTCGGCACAGCAGGTCTGGCTGGCCGGGCTCGGCGCGCTGGGCCGTGCACAGGCCGAAGGTGGCCGCTTCTTCGATGGCCTGGTGAAGGAAGGCGAAGCCTGGGAAGCGCGCCGCCGCGAACGTGCCGGTGAGCAGGAGCCCGGCTGGCGCGACAACGTGGAGCATTCGCTGGACGAGGCGCGTGAAAAAGCCTCCGGCACCTGGACCAAGGTCGAAAAGGCATTTGATGACCAGGTGCAGGGCGTGCTCAAGCGCCTGCGCGTGCCCACCGCCGATGAAGTGGCCGCCCTGGAAGCGCGCCTGGATGCCCTCAGCGCGCGCCTGGCCAAACTGGAACACCGGGCGTCGGCCGATATCGATGCCCCCTCGCCGGGCAGCCACCAGGCCCCGGGCAGCACCCCCTGAACCGATTGTTGCAATGCAATAAATTTTCGTTGACAATCGCGTGGAACCCGCCAATCGCTTCGGCTGCCGTTTGTTCCCTCCCCTCACGGCTTCAGGATTGGCGGGTTTTTTCGTGCCCGCCACATGCTGATCTGCGGGCTGCATCACGGTTCCTGTCGGGAACGTCCTGACGCAAGCAGCCAGCCGCCGCTTTACACTGTCTGCTTCCGTTTTCGCCCCTTCCGTCGTCGCCCTGCATGCTTCCCTGGATTCTGGCCCTGCTGTCGGCCCTGCTCATCTGCACCCTGGCCATTGTCTATCTGTGGTGGATCAAGCGCCGGCGCACCGAGATGCAACTGGGCCTGCAGGCCCTGGCGGGCATGCACTGGCGCGAGTTCTCGACGCTGATCAAGCGCATGCTGAGCGAGCAGCGCGGCCTGCGCGAACTGCACGACCCGACCGACGAGAACCGTGAGCCGAGCAGCGATTTCCTGCTCAGCGATGGTCCCAATACCTGGCTGGTGTCGTGCAAGCACGGCCTGGCCTACCGCATCGGCACCGCAGCGGTGAACGAACTGGGGGCTGCCGCGCGCCTGTCCGGCGCCAGGGGCGGTGTGCTGATCACCGAAGGCCGGGTCGAGCGTGACGGGTCGGGAGCGGCCGAGAAGCAGGCGGTGGAAGTGCTGGACGGGCCCCGGCTGTGGCCTTTGCTGCAGCCCTATCTGCCGGCCGATATTGAAACGCGCATCCGCGCCAGCGCACGCCATGAAGCGCTGCGCCGTATCGCCATTGCGGCGCTGGGTGCGGTAACGCTGGGCCTGCTGGTCGGGCTGGGCCTGCAGGGCCTGCGCATGGAGGACCCGGCTGCGGCGCCGGCCCCACGGGTCGCAGCACCGCCTGCGGCACCGGTTGCAGCGCCCGCTGCGCCGGTTGCAGCGGCCAGAGACGCTGGCACCGCCGGCGCAGCGCCGCCAGCGGCAGCCGCCGCCACCGCAACCACCGCCGATCCACGCAGCAACCCGAACCCGGACGCGGCGACGCTGGATCGTTACCAGGCCGAGCTGGCCCGCGCGCTGGCCGGCCAGTCCGGCATCGCCAGCGGCGTCTGGCTGACCCGGCAGACCCTGGCCATCAACCGCACCGGGGAACTGGAAACGGTCTGGCCGCGGGTCTGCCAGGAAGTGCTGCGCTACCCCGCCCTGCGCAACGTGCGCGTGCAGCTCAACGCGCGCCCGGGCGTGGATGAGCCGGTGCGCTGGCGGCAGTGCGCCACGTATTGAATCGGGCAGGGAACCGGCAGCGCCACGCCAGGCGTGGATGCGCCCCTATCGACCACCTGGCGCGAAGCGCGCCACCAGGTCCCACGCATCGCCCAGGAACATCTGCCGCACGCGGGTAATCGGCTGGTCACCCCGCCAGGTGAGGCGCTCGATGACCAGACACGCGGTGCCCGGCTTCACCTCCAGCAGCCTGGCGGTGGCGGTGTCGGCGCCCCAGGCGCTGATGCGGTGCTGGGCGCGCGTCCAGGACACGTTCTGCAGCAGCCAGCTGCCCGGCGCCGTGGTGGTGAAGTCCACCTGCAGCACGTCCGGCACGCCCACCGGGCTGATCAGCCGATGTTCCAGTGCCAGGGGACGGCCATCGGCCAGATGCAGGCAGCGCATCGCCAGCAGCTGCTCGCTGCCGGCCAGCTCCACTTCGCCGGCATTGCCGGCATCGGCCAGGCGCAGTTCGCGCTGCAGCAGGCGGTAGCCATACTGGTGGCCGCGCGAACCCACTTCCATCGCGATATCAGGAATCTCCAGCGCGACCTGTTCCAGGTGCGGCGGCTGCCGCGCCACGAACGAACCGGCGCGGCGGCGGCGCTCGATCATGCCGCTCTCGGCCAGTGCGGTCAGCACCTTGTTCACCGTCATCCGCGAGCAGCCGTACTGCTCCATCAGCTCATGCTCGTACGGGATGCGGAAGCCCGGCGCCCACTCTCCGCTGAGGATGCGGCTTTCCAGATCGCTGCGGATGCGCTGGTTGAGCGTGGCGGACTTGCTGGCCTTCACGTAGGGAGTCTCACTGGCGGGAGGTGATCAGCCCAGCACGCCGCGCAGGGCCGTGGCGAAGGCGCTGGCAATCGCCTCGCGGTGCAGGTGGCGGCCCTCGGCCACGCACTGGCGGCCATGGCGCCAGACCGATCGCAGCGCGCCATTACGTGCGGCGAACACCCAGCTGTCAAGCCATGCGTCACCCTGACGCGCCTGCAGGGCCGGGTGCGTGGCATCCAGTTCGAGCAGATCGGCGCTGGCGCCAGGCTGCAGGCCGGCAACCACGCCCAGCGCCTGCGCACCGCCGTGCAGTGCGCCTTCGAACAGGAACCGAGCGCTGCTGCGGGTGGCATCCGGGGCCAGCACGTTGCGCCCGCGCAGGGCCAGGCGCTGGCCGTATTCGAGCAGGCGCAGTTCCTCGGCCGCATCGATCAGCACATTGGAATCGGACCCGACGCCAAAGCGGCCGCCCTCGCGCGCGAACGCCTGCATCGGGAACAGGCCGTCGCCGAGGTTGGCTTCGGTGATCGGGCACAGGCCGGCCACCGCCCGGCTGGCGACGATGGCCGCGCGCTCGTCGTCGGTGATGTGGGTGGCGTGCACCAGGCACCAGCGTGCATCCACCGGCGCGTGCTCGTACAGCCACTGCACCGGGCGCTGGCCACTCCAGGCCAGGCAGGCCTCGACCTCGCGCATCTGTTCGGCGATATGGATGTGCACCGGGCCTTCCGTCAGCGGCAGCAGCGCGCCCAGTTCCTCGCCGGTGACCGCACGCAGGCTGTGCGGTGCCAGGCCGAGCACTGCGTCGGGCAGTGCGGCCAGTGCCGGCTTGGCGGCCTCCAGCAGCTGCGCGAAGCCCTCCACGTCGTGGATCAGGCGGCGTTGGGCCGGGTTCGGCGGCGCGCCACCGAAATCGGCGTGGGCATAGAACACCGGCAGCAGGGTCAGGCCGATCCCGGTCTGATCGGCCGCCGCGGCGATGCACGCACTCATTTCGGCGCGGTTGGCATACGGCCGGCCATCGGCAGCGTGGTGCAGGTAGTGGAACTCGCCGACGCGGGTGAAGCCGCTTTCCAGCATCTCCATGTACGCCTGGGCGGCAATGGCCTGCACGGCATCCGGGCGCAGATGGGCCAGGAACCGGTACATCAGTTCCCGCCAGCTCCAGAAGCTGTCGCCATCGCCACCGCCGATCTCGGTCAGGCCCGCCATGCCGCGCTGGAAGGCGTGGCTGTGCAGGTTGGGCAGCCCCGGCACCAGCACGCCGACACGGGTATCGCCGCTGTGCGCCTCCTGCCCGGCACTGATGGCCGCAATGCGTCCGTCCCGCACCTGCAGGCGGACATCGCGGGCCCAGCCATCGGCAAGCAGGGCGTGGGCGGCATGGAAGCAGTGCGGGGAACGCGAATCGGACATGGCTGGACAACCCGAAATGGACGCCTATATTGTATAGACATATAAGCACAGCCGCGTTGTGGATGCCATGCACGTCGATACCCTCTGGTCCAACGTCCACCTGATGACCCTCGATGGCGAGGGGCTGGGTGTCCTGCGCGATGCGGTGCTGGCCTGCGCCGACGGCCGCATCGTCCACATCGGCCCGGCCGGCAGCGAGGCCCCGCTGCAGCCGACCACCCGTATCGACGGCGAAGGCCGCTGGATCTCACCCGGCCTGATCGACTGCCACACCCACCTGGTCTACGCCGGCAACCGCGCCAACGAATTCGAACAGCGCCTGCAGGGCGTCAGCTATGCCGACATCGCCCGCGCCGGTGGTGGCATCGTCTCCACCGTGCGCGCCACCCGTGCCGCCAGCGCTGAACAGCTGGCCCGCGAGAGCCGGCCGCGCCTGCTGGCGATGCGCGCCGAAGGCGTGACCACGATCGAGATCAAATCCGGCTATGGGCTGACCCTGGACGACGAGCGCAAGCAGCTGCAGGTTGCGCGTGCGCTGGGTGCGGAATGCCAGGTGAGCGTCGTGCCGACCTTCCTCGGCGCGCATGCCGTACCGCCCGGCCGCGAGGCGCAGGAATACATCGATGAGGTCTGTGCGCTGATGATTCCGGCCATTGCCGCCGAGGGCCTGGCCGAAGCGGTGGACATCTTCTGCGAGAACATCGCGTTCTCGCCCGCGCAGGCGCGCCAGGTCTTCGAAGCGGCGCGCGCGAACGGGTTGGCGGTGAAGATCCATGCCGAGCAGTTGAGCAACCAGCATGGCGCTGAACTGGCGGCCGGCTTCGGGGCGCTGTCGGCCGACCACATCGAACACCTCGACGATGCCGGTATCGCCGCGATGGCGGCGGCCGGCACGGTTGCCGTGCTGCTGCCGGGCGCGTTCTATTTCACCCGCGATACCACCCTGCCCCCGATCGCCGCGCTGCGTGCGGCCGGCGTGCCGCTGGCCCTGGCCACCGACAGCAACCCCGGTACCTCGCCGCTGACCAGCCCGCTGCTGGCGATGAACATGGGCGCCACCCTGTTCCGCCTGACCGTGGACGAATGCATCGCCGGCTTCACCCGGGAAGCGGCACGCGCACTGGGCCACGCCGATCGCATCGGCCGCCTGGCCGTGGGCATGGACTGCGACCTGGCGATCTGGGACATCGACGCGCCCGCCGACCTGGTCTATCGCATGGGATTCAACCCGCTGCACGCGCGCGTGGTGCGCGGGCAGCCCGACCTGCCTGCCTCCTGGAGCAACACATGAGCAACACCCTGGTTCTTCGCCCCGGCCATGTCACCCTCGCCCAGTGGCGGCAGGCCTATCGCGGTGCGCCGCTCGCGCTGGATCCGGCCGCGCTGCCGGCCGTGCGCGCCAGCGCTGCCACCGTGGCTGCCATCGTCGCCAAGGGCGCACCGGTGTACGGCATCAATACCGGCTTCGGCAAGCTGGCCAGCGTGCGCATCGAACGCGAAGACCTGGCCACGCTGCAGCGGAACATCGTGCTGTCGCATGCCGCAGGTGTCGGTGAACCGATGCCGGCCAGCGTGGTGCGGCTGATGATGGCGCTGAAGCTGGTCAGCCTGGCCCAGGGCGCATCGGGCGTGCGCGAGGAAACCCTTCTGCTGCTGGAAGCCATGCTGATCAAGGGCGTGCTGCCGGTGGTGCCGGCGCAGGGCTCGGTGGGTGCGTCGGGTGACCTGGCCCCGCTTTCGCATCTGGCCAGCGTGATGCTCGGCGTCGGCGAAGCCTTCATCGGTGACGAACGCCTGCCGGCGACCGACGCACTGGCACGTGCCGGCCTGCAGCCGATCGAGCTGGGCGCGAAGGAAGGCCTGGCGCTGCTCAACGGCACCCAGTTCTCCACCGCGTATGCGCTGGCCGGCCTGTTCGAGATCGAGACCGTGTTCCAGGCCGCGCTGGTCACCGGCGCGCTGTCGGTGGAAGCGGCCAAGGGTTCTGACACGCCGTTCGACCCGCGCATCCACGCCCTGCGTGGCCAGCGCGGCCAGATCGCTACGGCGGCGACGCTGCGTGCATTGATGCAGGGCTCGGACATCCGCGAATCGCACCGCGACAACGACGTGCGCGTGCAGGATCCGTACTGCCTGCGCTGCCAGCCGCAGGTGATGGGCGCAGCGCTGGACATCCTGCGCCAGGCGGCGACCACGCTGGAAATCGAAGCCAACGGTGTGTCCGACAACCCGCTGGTGTTCACCGATACCGGCGAAGCGCTGTCCGGCGGCAACTTCCACGCCGAGCCGGTGGCCTTCGCCGCCGACATGCTGGCGATGGCGGTGTGCGAGATCGGTTCGATCAGCGAGCGCCGCCTGGCCATGCTGGTGGACCCGGCGCTGTCCGGCCTGCCGGCGTTCCTGACCCCGCGCCCCGGCCTGAATTCCGGTTTCATGATTCCGCAGGTGACCGCCGCCGCGCTGGTGTCTGAAAACAAGCAGCGCGCCTACCCGGCCAGCGTCGACTCCATTCCGACCTCGGCCAACCAGGAAGACCACGTGTCGATGGCCGCGCACGGCGCACGGCGGCTGATGCAGATGGCCGAGAACGCGGCCAACGTGATCGGCATCGAACTGCTGGCCGCCGCACAGGGCTGCGACTTCCATGCGCCGCTGCGCTCCAGCGCCGCGCTGGAAAGCGTGCGCGCCACCCTGCGTGCACAGGTACCGACGCTGGAAGAAGACCGCTACTTCCACCCGGACATGGTGACCGCCACCGACCTGGTACGCAGCGGCGCGCTGGCACAGGGCCTGGGCGATCTGTTGCCGACCGTGGAACCGCAGGCATGAGCCCCCGTCCCGAATGGCTGACCGTGCACGAGGGCGATGCCCCGCTGATCGTCAGCTTCCCGCACACCGGCAGCGAGCTGCCGCACGACCTGATCGGCGATTACCACTCGCCGTGGCTGGCGCGCCGCGATGCCGACTGGTGGGTGCATGAGCTGTACGACTTCGTGCGTGGCATGGGCGCGACCACGGTGCGCTCGGCGATCTCGCGCTCGGTGATCGACCTCAACCGCGACCCCAGTGGCGTCTCGCTGTACCCGGGCCAGAACACCACCGGCCTGTGCCCGCTGACCACCTTCGACAACCAGCCGCTGTACCACCCCGGCCGCGAACCGGATGAGGCGGAGATCGCGCGTCGCCGCGACACCTATTTCGCGCCGTACCACGATGCGCTCGCAGCCCAGATCACCCGCCTGCGTGCACGCCACGGCACCGTGGTGGTCTACGACGCGCACTCGATCCGCTCGCACATTCCGCACCTGTTCGACGGCGAGCTGCCGCAGTTCAACCTGGGCACCGCCGGTCCGTCCGGCGCGCCGGACACCTCCTGCGACAACGCCCTGAGCGACGTGGTGGAGAATCTGCTGGCGCTCAGCGGCATGAGCCAGGTGCGCAACGGCCGCTTCAAGGGCGGCTGGATCACCCGCCACTACAGCAACATCGCCGGCGGCGTGCACACGCTGCAGATGGAACTGGCCTGCCGTGGCTACATGCATGAGCCGCTGCCGGACCAGGTGGACGAACACAGCTGGCCCACCCCGCTCGACCCCGACCACGCCGCACCGCTGCGCCACACCCTGGCGCAGGTGCTCAACGCCTGCCTTGAATTCGCTACGAACCGGAGCGCCGCATGACCCGCAACGACCCGTCCCGCACCCTCGCCGCGCCCACCGGCACCACGCTGAACGCCAAGAGCTGGCTGACCGAAGCGCCGCTGCGCATGCTGATGAACAACCTGCACCCGGACGTGGCCGAGCGGCCGCAGGAACTGGTGGTGTACGGCGGCATCGGCCGCGCCGCGCGCGACTGGGAGAGCTTCGACGCCATCGTCGAAACGCTCAAGCGCCTGGACGATGACCAGACCCTGCTGGTGCAGTCCGGCAAGCCGGTGGGCGTGTTCCGCACCCATGCCGATGCGCCGCGCGTGCTGATCGCCAATTCCAACCTGGTGCCGCGCTGGGCCAACTGGGACCACTTCAACGAATTGGACAAGAAGGGCCTGGCCATGTACGGCCAGATGACCGCCGGCAGCTGGATCTACATCGGCGCGCAGGGCATCGTGCAGGGCACCTACGAGACCTTCGTGGAGATGGGTCGCCAGCACTTCGGTGGTGACCTGACCGGGAAGTGGCTGTTCACCGGCGGCCTCGGCGGCATGGGCGGCGCGCAGCCGCTGGCCGCCGTGATGGCCGGCGCCTCCTGCCTGGCCGTCGAGTGCCGCAGGAGCAGCATCGACATGCGCCTGCGCACCGGCTACCTGGATACCTGGACCGACAACCTGGACGAAGCGCTGCGCCTGATCGACGAATCGTGCAAGGCGGGTACGCCGAAGTCGGTGGGCCTGCTCGGCAATGTGGCCGACGTGCTCGCCGAACTGCTCAAGCGCGGCGTGAAGCCGGACCTGCTGACCGACCAGACCTCCGCGCACGACCCGGTGAACGGCTACCTGCCGCAGGGCTGGACCGTCGAACAGTGGGATGAGAAGCGCGTGAGTGCGCCGAAGGACGTGGAGAAGGCCGCGCGCGCGTCGATGGCCAACCACATCCGCGCCATGCTCGGCTTCCACGCGCTGGGCGTGCCGACCGTGGACTACGGCAACAACCTGCGGCAGATGGCGCTGGAGGAAGGCGTGGCCAACGCCTTCGACTTCCCCGGCTTCGTGCCTGCATACATCCGCCCGCTGTTCTGCCGCGGCATCGGCCCGTTCCGCTGGGCCGCACTGAGCGGCGATCCGGAAGACATCGCCAGGACCGATGCCAAGGTGAAGGAGCTGATTCCGGACAACCCGCACCTGCACCGCTGGCTGGACATGGCCGCCGAGAAGATCAAGTTCCAGGGCCTGCCGGCGCGTATCTGCTGGGTGGGTCTGGGCGACCGCGATCGCCTCGGCCTGGCCTTCAACGAGATGGTCGCCAACGGCGAACTGAAGGCGCCGGTGGTGATCGGCCGCGACCACCTGGACAGCGGCAGCGTCGCTTCGCCGAACCGCGAGACCGAAGCGATGGCCGACGGCTCCGATGCGGTCTCTGACTGGCCGCTGCTGAACGCCCTGCTCAACACCGCCAGCGGTGCCACCTGGGTGTCGCTGCACCACGGCGGCGGCGTCGGCATGGGCTTCTCGCAGCACGCCGGCATGGTGATTGTCTGCGACGGCACCGAAGCCGCAGCCAAGCGCATCGGCCGCGTGCTGTGGAACGACCCGGCCACCGGCGTGATGCGCCATGCCGATGCCGGGTATGAGATCGCGGTGGAGTGCGCGAAGGAGAAGGGGCTGGATCTGCCGGGGATTCTCGGCTGATCCAACCACCGGGATGATTGCCGCCGGGCACGGCCCGGCGCTACGGGAAACTCCTGTAGAGCCGAGCCATGCTCGGCTCACTGCTTGACCCCGTCTCTCAGCGTGACCACCATGCGCCATCGCCGCTGATGGACTACCGCGATGTACCGCACGCTCGCTGCTGCATTGCTCTGCACGCTGTTTGCGATCCCACCCGCCTCGGCGCGTGACGAGCCCACCGATCTCTCTGCTCAGCTCGACAACCAGCTGCAGACCAACCGCGAGCGCTACGGCATCGCCGGCCAGGCCGTGCTGGTCGCCCACAACGGCCAGGTGCTGTACCAGGGCGCCAGCGGTGAGCGCGACCCGGCTGCCCATGCAACCGCCACCGTCGATGCCATCTTCCCTGCGCAGTCGATGGCCAAGCTGTTGACCAGTACGCTGGTGATGCAGCTGGTGGATCAGGGCAAGGTGGATCTGGACGCGCCCGCCAGCCGCTACGTCCCGGACCTGCCCGCCGCCTGGCAGGCGATCCACGTGCGCGATTTCCTCAACCACAGCTCCGGCATCGGCGAGTATTACGACCGCGTCGACAACCGCTGGGTGAGCAAGGGCTACACCGGGGTGGCGCCCGGCCTTGCCGCTGCACTGAAGGTCGCTGCTGCAGCGCCGATGCAGTTCACCACCGGCAGCCGCGTGCAGTACACCCAGGCCAACTACCTGGTGCTGACCGCCTTGCTGGAAGCGCATTACCGCACGCCCTACCCGGCCATCGCGCGCGAACGCATCCTGCAACCGCTGAAGATGACCAGCACTTCATGGGGCGCAGCCAGCGTGCCGTCGCAGCGCGCGGCGGTGCCGTACATCGGCAAGGACGGCCAGCTGCAGCCAGCGAACGAAGACCCCTGGCCGAACTATGGCTGGGGCCACGCCGACCTGCAGACCACCGTGGGCGACATGAACCGATTCCTGCAGGCGCTGGCGACCGGCAAGCTGGTGCGCACGGCGACCCTGGAAAAACTCTGGCAGCCGCAGAAACTGAGCGGTGGCGGCAGCAATTTCTTCTCCACCGGCTGGGACACCACCCGCAGCGACGGCTACACCCAGGTCGGCCATGATGGCGGCACCCGCGTGCGGGCACGGCTGGCGTACAAGGACACGCTGGCCAGCGGCTACTGGGTGTTCGTGTACCTGACCAACGGCAGCGCCCGCAACGTGTGGTCTAGCACATTGGTGGAAAGCACGATGGCGGTGGCCGCGCCTGGGGAGTTTCCGCGTGCGGTGCTGTCCGAGCGGCTGATCGCGTATGCGCTGGATGATGATGCAGGCGCTGCGCAGGCGATGCGGGCCTGGCTGCGCGACGACACCCGGATTACGGGCAACGAACGAGAGCGCGCGATCAATGCCAGCGGCTATGCCATCCGCGAGAGCCTGGGGGCGCGCAAGGCGCTGAAGGTGTTCACCCTCAATACCGAGCTGTATCCCGAGTCGGCAAATACCTGGGACAGCCTGGCCGAGTGCCATGCGGCGCTGGGTGAGAAGGAAACGGCTGATCGGCTGTACGCGAAGGCCAAGGCGCTGGCGAAACCGGTGCTGTAGAGTCGAGCCATGCTCGGCTCCGGCACAGAAAAGCAGTCGAGCACGGCTCGACTCTACAAATGCGAAAGAGCAGTCGAGCAAGCTCGACTCTACAAGAGCGCGGGCGGCCCATACGCGGGCGGTGGGTGACGTAGCGCACACGACCTGTTAACTTGCGCGCCACTTTAATGGTTTACAGCAGTCCCGCATGCCGCTCTCGTCGTACCGCCCCACCCCGTCGCTATTGTTCCTGGCCGTTTCCCTCGGCCTCGCCTCCACCGCCGCAGCCGCCCCGCAGGCCACCACCCTCGATGCCGTGCAGGTCACCGCCGCCGATGCCAGCGCCCAGGCCCGCGCGGCCCTGAAGCGCGTGCCCGGCGCCAGCAACCTCATCGACGTGGCCAAGGCCGATGGCCGCCTGTCCATCAGCGCCGATGTACTGGCCTACCAACCCGGCATCAGCGCGCAGTCGCCGGGCAACGAGGGCACCAAGGTTTCGATCCGTGGCTCGGGCATCAACCGGGGCCCGGGTGCGCACGCCTCGGGCATCGCCGTGTCGATCGACGGCCTACCGCTGACCGGCCCGGGTGGCACGCCTTACGAACTGCTGGAGCCGCTGTGGTTGTCGCGCGTGGAGGTGCTGCGCGGCGCCAACGGTTTCGAGCGTGGCGCGCTGGCGCTGGGCGGGGCGATCGACTACGTCAGCCGCAGCGGCCGTGATTCGGCCGGCGTGCAGCTGCACTACGAAGCCGGCAGCCGTGGCTACCAGAAGCGCGGCATCAGCTGGGGCGGCGTCAATGGTGATGTCGACTACTTCCTGGCCTACACCGATACCGAATTCGACGGTTACCAGCGCCATGCGCGGGGCGACGGCAAGGGCGCGATGGCGAATGTGGGATGGCAGATCACGCCCGATCTGCAGACGCGCTTGTTCGTGCGCTACCGCGAAACCGACCACGAAACGCCCGGGCGCCTGACCCGCGAGCAGATCCGCAACGACCCGCGTGCGGCCAACCCGGCCAACCTGGCCATCGATGCGCGTCGCCCGCAGCCGGGCAGCACCTGGGTAGGCAATGTCACCACGCTGCAGATCGATGAGGATTCCTCACTGCAGGCCGGGCTGGTCTACCACAAGTACCCGATGGATCTGAACGAGAGCCTGTACCGCCAGCAGCTGGACTACGCCAACCTCAACGCCACGCTCGACTACCGTCGTCGCCACACGCTGTTCGGCCTGGACAGCGACACCACGGTCGGCCTGCGCGTCACCCACGACCTTGACGCCGATGTGCGCGAGTCGTTGCGCTTTGCCAGCAACGGCCATGCCGCCGGTACCCGCACGCGTGACTTCCGCCACCACGGCACCGACAGCACGCTGCACGTCGGCAATACCCTCACCTTCAATGACCGCCTGCGCATGCAGACCGGGCTGGCACTGATCAACACCCGTCGCGATGTGCAGGTGACCTGGCCTGCCAGTGGCGGCCGCCTGCGCGGGCACGACTGGGACTATGCGCCGCGACTGGGCGTCACCTGGCAGCACAGCGCGCAGACCCAGTGGTTCGGCAACCTCAGCCGTTCGGTGGAAGCACCGCACCCGTGGTCGATGATCTGGGGCTCGAACCAGTACTTCGGGCCGGGCAACGGCCCGTCCACCGGCCGCCAGCGCGCGCCGGTGCCGATGCAGAACCAGACCGCCACCACGCTGGAACTGGGCGCGCGTGGTGACGCGGCGCTGGGTCGCTGGGAACTGACCGGCTACTACGCCCACGTGAACCACGAACTGCTGAGCGTGGAACTGCAGCCGGTGCCGAACCTGTTCATCGCCGAAAACAACGCCAGCCCCACCGTGCACCGCGGCATCGAGGCCGGGTTGCACAGCACCTTGTGGCAGGCCGCGCCGGGACGCCTGACGTTGCGCCAGGCGTATACCTTCAGCGATTTCCGTTATCGCCACGACGCGCGCTTCGGCAGCAACCGGCTGCCGGGCCTGCCGCAGCACAGCTACCAGGCCGAGCTGCGCTTCGATCATGCCTCCGGAATGTATGCCGCGCTCAATACCGAATACGCCTCACGCATCGCGGTGGACTACGCCAACAGCTACTGGGCCGACAGCCATGTGATCTTCGGCAGCCGCATCGGCTACGACGCGCCCAGCGGCCGCTGGCAGCTGTGGGCGGAGATGCGCAACATCGGCGACCGCCATTACGCCGCCACGGTGACGCCCGGTTATGACGATGCCGGCCGGGATGTCGCGCGCTCGACGCCAGGTGAAGGCCGCGGCGTCTATGCGGGCATGCGCTGGCGCTTTGAATGATGGCCGCAGGCGGCGCCGGGTGTGATCCCGCGCCGCCGTTTCACGTTCAGCCGATACGCCAGGATGGCAGGCGCTCGCTGCGCTTCCAGATGGAAGGCGCCACGCCGATCAATACGAGTGCCGCCAACCACTTCGGCGACGTACTCAACAGCGTCGTGCCGAGCGAGCCGTCGCTGGGCGCGAGCTGCTCGTGCCACGGGTTGTAGCCGAGGTAGACGATGCTGCCTGCCCACCACAGCAGCGCCACACCGATGCCCACCAGCAGCAGGGCCAGCGTACGGCAGCTCCAGCGCTGCGACGTGGTGCCCCATTCCCGCGAGGCCGCGATCAGCAGCCCCACCATCAACAGCGATACCAAGGCCACCAGGCCGATATCGACCTTGTGCCCGATACGCTCATACGTGCAGCCGCGGCAGTGCGCCTCTTCGGCTGCGGTGACGGCGTCGGCAGCGTCGGCCTGCCCGGCTGCGGGCTGCGCCAGCGCTGCAAACGGCATCAATACCGCCAGCAGCGTCATCATCATCCAACGAAACAACGTCCTGTTCCTGCGTGCAGCGACATCCATGCGCTCTTCCTCGTCAGTGGTTGTACGTCCATTGGCCGCAGCACGCGGCCGTCCCCTACCCGCCCAGACGGCGTTGCAGGCGAAATCGTCGGGACACCGATCCCAGGCAACCGCGATCATAGCCCACTGCCCGTCGCCACTGACAACCGGCCGGGTCAGAGGGGCGAACGGGTCATAGGCATGAGACGGCCCTCGCACCGTTGAACCGCACCCCTGCTTCGGCAGCGCTCGAAGCTCCGCGCCTTCCATCTACTGCGCACCGGCCGATGCGGCGGCTGGATATCATGGTCTGCCACCAGAAAAGCAGGCTCCACGGCATGCACGCTTCCCAGTTCACCCGCGCCACTGCCCTGGTGATGTTCGTCCCAATGATGGGCCTCGCCGGTTGGGGCTCGTGGTTTGGTAGCCGCTGCTTCAGCGATGGCTGCCTCGGCGTCCTGTTGGCATGGCTTGCCGCCGTGGTTGCGTTTGCGGTGCAGGCGTTGCTGGTACTCCCGACGCATGCCTGGCTCCTCAAGCGCCAGGGAGCGCCCGCCTCCCGCAGCTACCTTCGCTGGTTGGGTGCGTCGGCCATCGCTGCCGTCCTGCCCATCCTGCTCGGCTGGGGCTACCTGATGATCTTCAGATGACCTGCTGCGCGTGTCCCGCACACGGATAGCCGGTCACGGCGGCGTGGTCGCCTTCAGCAGCTGCGCAGCCACCTGATCAAACGGCGCAATGTCCTGCAGCGCGCGGCTCATCGCCACCGCGCCTTCCACGCTGGCAATCACCAGACTGGCCAGCCCGGACGCTGCGACAGGCGCGTGCCCATCGGCGACGAACGCGTCAGCCAGGTGGCCCTGCCAGCGAGCGAATACCTCGGCGGCGGCGGCGCGCGGCTGGCTGGGCGTCGAGTCCACCGGCTCTTCCACCGCCGCCGCCAGCACCGGGCAGCCGGCTCGGAAATCGGTGCGCAGCAGCCGCTCGCGCCACATGGCCAGGAACTGCTGCAGGCCGTGCACCGCCCCGCCCTTCAACAGCTCCACAAGCAGCGCGTCCACCTTGTCGCCGGCCATGTGGGTGGCGCGCGCCAGCAACTCCTGCTTGCCGCCGGGAAAGTGGTGGTAGGTCGAACCCAGCGGCGCCTCCGCAAGCTTGGTCACTTCACGGATGCTGGTGGCATTGAGACCCACACGCGCCAGCATCTGTGCCGCGGCATCCATCACGCGTTGAGGGGCATCAGAGGGGCGCGGGCTCACGGCGGCTCCTTGCCAGGTCAGTCGCCATAGACTAGCGTATCGGCGTCATTATTACAGTCGTCATAACCATGAATCTCTGGTTCCGCCTGCTGCACCTGCTGCTGTGCAGCATGTTCCGGCCGAAGCTGGAGGCACCCTTCGGCGTCTCGCGGCTGCCGTTCCGGGTACTGCCCAACGACCTGGACAGCAACCTGCACATGACCAACGGCCGCTACTGGAACATCTTCGACCTGGGCCGGCTGGACCTGATCCTGCGCATGGGCCTGGGCAGGGTCGCGCTGCGCGAGAAGTGGGCGCCGATCGTCGGTGCTGGCACCATCCAGTTCCGCCGCGAACTGAAGCCGTTCCAGCGCTTCACCCTGGAAACGCGGCTGGCCGGCTGGGTAGGTACCCGGGTGATCATGGAGCAGCGCGTGCTGGTCGGCCCCGAGCAGAAGGTGGCCACCCGCGCCCTGCTGGTGACCGGCATCTACGACCGTCGTGCGCGCCAGTTCGTGGGCATGCAGCGGATGATGGAGGCCATCGGGTGCCCGACGCCGCCGTCGCCGCCGCTCAGTGCGGCGGCCGAGGCGCTGCTGGCCGCCGATGCGGCGTTGAAGCGGGACGACGGCTGAGGCACATCAGCCTGCCTCCGGCAGGTTCTTGGTCACGCAGTGGATGCCGCCGCCGCCACCGGCGATCGCGTCGATGTCCACCTGCTCGATCACGCGGCCGGGATACAGTTCTTCCAGCAGTTCACGGCAGTAGCCATCGGCTGCGTCGTCACCGAACTGCGGCGCGACCACCGCGCCGTTGATCGGCAGGTAGTTGATGTAGCCCCGTGCCAGATCGTCGTTGTCGCGCGAATGCACGTTGTCGCGCCCGCCCAGCGGCGGCGGCAGCGTATACACCTGCAGGCGGCGGCCATCGGCATCGGTGGCCCCGCGCAGGATCTGCAGATGCTCGCGGGTCAGGTCGTAGTCGTAGGACTGCGGATCATTGTCCAGGTTGGCGATGACCACGCCCGGGCGCACGAAGCGCGCATAGAAATCGACGTGCGCATCGGTGATGTCCTTGCCGGCGATACCCGGCAGCCAGATCACCTTGCGCAGGCCCAGGTGATGCTTCAGCTCGGCCTCGATATCCGCGCGCGACCAGTCGGGATTGCGGTTGCGGTTGACCCAGCAGCTTTCGGTGAGGATGGCCGTGCCGTGGCCATCGACTTCGATGCCGCCGCCCTCGCCCACCAGATCGCTTTCCAGCAGCGTTGCGCCGGTCACCTGTGCCAGCCACGGTGCCACCGCGCCATCGTTGCGCGCGCTCTGCTTGCCACCCCAGCCATTGAAGTTGAAATCGACCAGGCCCAGCCCGCCCTTGCCGTCGGTGACGAAACAACCACCGTAATCGCGCACCCAGATGTCATCCAGCGGCACCTCGAGGAACTCGATGTTGTCGCGGCCGCAGCGGTCCTGCGCCTGCTTGCGTTGCGCCGGGCGGCACAGCACGCTGACCGGCTGGTGGCCGGCGATGGTGCGGGCCAGGCGGGCCACGGCGGTGTTCACCGCGTCGGCCTGCGCGCCCCACACCTGAGGCTGGGCGGCGAAGGCCAGGAACACGCGCTCCTGCGGACCATGTTCATCGGGCATGCGCCACAGGCCTGCACCCGGTTCCGCCGCAGCCACGCGCCCCGGTAGGCCGGCCAGGCCCAGAGCAGCCAGGCCGCCAAGACCGGCGGCGCCCGCCAGTTGGGTGAGGAAGTGACGACGGTTGCTCATGTCAGGCTCCAGGGCGGGTGTGGGATGGGCGCTATGCTGCGCTTGCCGACACATAAGAACAAACGATAGATTCAGCGATCAATTGAACAGTTCTACTTATCTGAAATGCTCAAGCACTGGCCACCGCTGAACGCCCTGAGGGGTTTCGAAGCCGCCGCCCGGCTCGGCAGCTTCCATCGTGCGGCCGAGGAACTGCACCTGACCCAGTCGGCCATCAGCCAGCAGATCCGGGGCCTGGAAGCGTCGCTGCAGCAGCCGTTGTTCTTCCGGCAGGGCCGCAGCGTCACCCTCACCGATGCTGGCATCGACCTGCTGGAGACGACCCAATCGCTGCTGCGGCAGCTGGCCAGCGGCATCCGCCGGCTCGATCAGTACCGCAAGCCGAATCAACTGATCGTCAACACCAGCCCGGCATTCGCGCGCCATTGGCTGGTGCCGCGCCTGGCCGGATTCCACCGCCTGCATCCCGATGCCGATCTGTGGCTGCTGACCAGCGAAGAAGCGCCGGACATGACCACACAGACGCTCGATGTGGCCGTACGCGATGATCTCGACTCACAGGCGCAGTGCCAACACCGCGTGCTGCTGCAGGACCGCCTCTACCCGGCCTGCCATCCCGACCTGCTGTCCACGCCCGTGCACGAGCGCCTGACGCTGCATGGCGAACGCGAAATGGATTGGAGCCAATGGCAGGTGCAAGGGGGAGCCGACGTCGGCCAGCGCCGCGAAGGCATGAACTTCTCCGAGCCCGGGCAACTACTGGATGCCGCCTGCCACGGGCTGGGCATCGCCCTGGTCAGCGAGCTGCTGGCGGCACGCGCCTGCGAACAAGGCCTGCTGCAGCCGCTGGATGAGGCACGCGTGCGCGGCCCACGCTGGAGCTGGCTGGTGCATGAGGACAGCGCGGCCGATCCGCTGGTGATCAGTTTCTGTGAGTGGCTGCTGGCGAGCCTGCCCGCTGGCGCTGCATGTGCTGCTCCAGCGCGCGCTTGACCGCCGCCTCGGCCAGCGGCGCCATCAGTGCGTAGCCCGTTGCCGTCGGGTGCACACCGTCCGTCGCCAGCGGTGCATCCAGCCCACCGGCGCTGTTGGCCATCGGCGTGTAGTAGTCCAGATAGACCAGCTGCTGCGCATCGGCATAGCGCTTCAATGCCGTGTTCAATGCACGCACCTTGGGCGCAGGTGCTGTGCCCGGCAGCCACGGGTACTCGCTGACCGGGAGCACTGACGCCAGCACCACGCCGATGCCGCGTGCCCTGGCCAGGTCGACCATGGCATGCAGGTTGTCCTCGATCATCGCCTGCGTGGACGGGCCGGTGTTGCCGGCGATGTCGTTGGTGCCGGCCAGGATCACCACCACCTGTGGCTTCAGCGCCAGCACGTCCTGCGGGAAGCGCACCAGCATCTGTGCCGTGGTCTGGCCACCAATACCGCGGTTCAGGTAACCCTTGCCGGGAAAGAACGCATCGCTGCCTTCGGCGCCCCAGCCTTCGGTGATCGAGTCGCCGAAGAACACCACGCGCGGCTGGCCCGGCACCGCTGCAGGCAGTCGCGCATTGGCATCGCGGTAGCGCTGCAGCTGCGGCCAATCGGCCAAGCGCTGCTGCATGAAGCGCACCTCGTCGGGGCGCAGCTGTTCGACAGGCTTCAACAGCAGCGGATTGACTGCGCTCGATTCAGCGCCAATCGCCGGTACGGTCAAGGCCATGGCCCAGGCGATGGCGGCCATTGCGGCCATTGCGGCAAGCACAACAGGACTACGCATGGAGAACCTCCCGATTCATCGGATCAGTCTAGCGTCCTGCGCCCGCGCTCAGCGCGCCGGCGCGCGCGCCGCCACGCCGGTCACCTTCGCCGGCATCCACATGCCCGGCGTCCAGCCGCTGGCGGCCAGGATCGCCTTCGGGTCGTCCTGCTCGATCAGCGCGCGGACGGCATCGTGCTTGTTGCTGGCCTGCAGGTAGTACGCCTTGGCGATGCGATAGCCCACCCAGTACCCCAGGTCGTACGGCTCCTGCGAGCCCGGGGTGTAGTTGTAGATCCAGGGCTTCAGATCGGTGCTGTCCAGGTCCAGCGCAAAGGCGCTTTCGATATGCACTTCCCGGCCGCGTGTCCACGCCGCATGGCGTCCATTGCCGACGTTGCCGGAAATCAGTTCCGCGATGAACTCGGCAATGCCCTCGCCCAGCGACTCGCGCAGTACCGTCGCCCGCGGATCTCCCGGCTGATACTCGCCGACCCCGGTCTGCTGGATGTGCACGTACTCATGCGCGATCACATGCACGAAGCGGTCCTGCGCGTTGGGATTCATGAAATCGGCCGCGCACAGCGCTTCCAGGCCGATGACCACGCCCGTGCGGTGGGTCATGCCCACCGGCTTGCTGCGGCCGACCACGATCGCCACCGGCGGGAACGTCGCCTGCGGGTAGATCGCCTGCAGCTTGGCAAACACCTGGACCAGCCGCTGGCGCACGGCCGGCAGCTCGGCCAGGCAGGCGCGGCCGGTGGCGTACATCATCGGGTCGCGCGCCATCGCATCGGCGATGCGCTGCGCGGTCACCCTGCGCAGCTTGGCGAATTCAAGCAGGCTCGGCGTGCCCTCGGCCAGGTACTGCTCCAGCTGGGACACACTGGGTTTGCCGGCGGTTGCTTCGTACAGTGCGTAGAAGCGGGTGGCGTCGGTGGTCAGGATCTCCGGCCCCGGCGCTGCGGCGTGGGCGGAGCCAAGCACCCCGCCGATGGCCAGGGCAAGCAGGCAACGCAACGACACGAACATGGCTCCGTCCTTGGTGGGGTGTACGCGAAGCGCGCAATCTACCACTGCGGCCCACCATGCGCAGCGGTATCGTGCAGCCCCGGGTACCGCTGTGCCAGACTCGCCACGGCACGCTGCCAAGGGAACCACAGGAGAAGCCCGGATGATGATCGTTCCCGCCTACTGGGCTGAAGCGCGCCTGCAGGCCCGCTTCCGTGGCCGACCGGTGGTGGTGCGTCGCTTCGGCTGGTCCGACGAAAGCCCTGCCGAGGCGCAGGCGCACGCCGAGCGGCGCGCCAACGAAGCCCTCAACGCCATCCTTGCCGGGCAGGTGCTGCCGCGCCGCGAAGCGCGCAGCAACTACGGCGTGGAGGGCGTGCCGATCCGCGAGCAGATCGTGCAGCGCGACGGCGACGTCGTCATCACCCGCAACAGTTATGGCGCGCTGTGCCTCAACAGCCCGGACGTGCTGTTCGCCGATATCGACCATGTGCCGGTGCGCAGCGGTTGCGCGCTGCCCCTTCTGGGTGCGCTGGCCCTGCTGGCTGCCGGCGCGCTGATCGGTGGCGCGCTGGGAAATTTCAATGTGGGCCTGGCGGTCGGCGGTCTCTCGATGGTGGTGGTCAACGAAGTGCTGGTCCGGGGGCGCAAGCGACGGCTGGCTGCGGCCGGTGGCGCCGAAGGCATCGCCCTGCAACGGGTCGCGGCCTTCAGCGAACAGCATCCGGACTGGCATCTTCGCGCCTACCGCACGCCGGCCGGACTGCGCGTGCTGGCCATGCATGCCACGTTCTCGCCCGAGGACGAGCCGTTGCAGGCATTGTTCACGGCACTGGGCACCGACGACCTGTACGCGCGCATGTGCCGGCTGCAGCACTGCTTCCGTGCGCGACTGACACCGAAGCCGTGGCGCGTCGGGCTGAAGTACCGCATCCGCCCACCGGTGGCCGCATGGTCAGCCGAACAGGCCACCAATCCGGATCGACTCGCCTGGATTGCCGAGTACGAAAAGAGGAGTGGTGGCTTTGCCGCGTGCGCCTATCTGCGCAGTTTTGGTGATACCGGATGCATCCACGCCAAGGCCGAGCACGTGCGCGAGCTGCACGACCGGCTGTCGCACGCGCTGGATCGGCTACCGCTGGCGTGAGGGCAGCAGACGCTCAGTCCGCGCTCTGTACGAACGGCTGTCCTGCCAGGGTAGTGCCCAGCCGCACCGCGACCTGCTGACCGCCCTTCTCAAAGGTCGCAGCGCAGTGCGTTCCGCCCTTCTGGCATCCGATTTCCGGAAAGCCGGCCAGCGATTCCAGTGCGCCCTGCACGGGCTTCACCTGCCAACCGGCCGCATCCAGCAGGCGCTTGGCCTTGGCGTAGGGCATGCCGGCGACGATGCCCAATTGCGTCAGCTCAGCAGGAAACGACTGAGCAAAGGCTGTTGAAATCAGGGCCGACGACAACGTTGCAGCAAGGAGAATGGCTTTCATTGCACCGACCCGGAACGGGTGATCAGGTTCAGCCTAGACCATTTTCGCGGCATGCAAATGTGCCAGTGGCACGTCGCTACCGAGTCTCCGCCGTTCATTGCAGAGCCTCCCTGGAGGATCAATGTGCCGCTTCCCTGCGCAGGGTTCCACAACGCAGGGCCTCCAAGGCGAGGCTGCCCCGTAATCTGTCCTGCAACCAGGCGATGGTGAAGCGTTCGCGGCTGGGTTCTCCCGCGGGCAGCAACCCCCTCACTGCATCGCTCAACGCCGGACGCCACTCCTCCTGAGCACCTGCCAGAACCTGCTGATCGAAGTCCGCCGATGACAGGCGCTTCCATGGCAGCATCATCGCGTACTGCGAGGTGGACACCAGCACGGTATCCGGGCGGCCCGGCCGGGTCACGACCACGGTCATGACGGGATGGTCATCCGTCCAGAGGCCGTGGAAATGCTCTGCAACGCGTTCCTGCAGGCCCTGCCCGGCCAGCGCCTGCCGTGCCCAGGCCTGCTGCCGGGCGAACGAGCATCTGGCCGGCGGCATGCTGCGCAGCTCCGGGTCCAGCTTCAGCAGCTCAGGCCGGTCGAGCCGGGAAGTGATCAGATCCACCGTGGCCTTGCTGGTCAACGGTGCTGCCTGCAGCGCGGCCTCCAACGCCGACAGCGCGCCCGATGGCAGCAGCTCCGGCACGCGCGGCGGCACCTCAGGCGCGTCAACCACCTGGACACGGGTGGTCAAGCCATAGGCATCGCGCTGGATGACCCAGCGCTCGGATACCGAACCCCAGCCAGACCAGTCGTAGGCAACGTGCACGCTCATTCGTGGCTGGACCGCCATTGCCACAGGAGGAACCATCAGCGGGACCAGTGCCAACATCCATGCCTTCATGGGACCTCCCTGACGTTGTCGTGCAGCAGCCGAACCTGGCTCGACTCTACAGGATGCAGGAAGGCCGCCCGGAGGCGGCCTTCCTGTTCCCTCACTTCGCGTTCTTCACGTAGGTGTCGAACCAGTTCAGCATTTCCGCCACCAGCTGCTGGTTGGACTCCAGCGCGGTGTACCAGTGCGGCTCGTTGGGCAGCATCACCAGGCGGGTGGTACCGCCGTTGCCACGGATCGCCTGGTACAGCTTGCGCGACTGGAACGGCTCGGTGCCCGGGTTGGCGTCATCCTCGCCGTGGACCAGCAGCAGCGGCAGCTTGATCCTGTCGGCGTAGAAGAACGGCGAGGCCTTCAGGTACACGTCCTGCGCCTGCCAGACCGAGCGGCGTTCGTTCTGGAAGCCGAACGGGGTGAAGGTCTTGTTGTACGAACCACTGGTCGCCACGCCAGCCTTGAACAGCTTGGTGTGCGCGATCAGGTTGGCGGTCATCAGGCCGCCGTGGCTGTGGCCGGTCACGCCGATGCGGTTGCGGTCGACCACGCCCATGTCCACCGCCTTGTCCACCGCGGCCTTGGCGTCGGCTTCCAGCTGTTCCAGGTAGGTGTCGTAGGCAGTCTTCGGGTCGCCCACAATCGGGAACGAGGCGTTGTCGATGATCGCGTAGCCGGCCAGCAGCATCAGGCGGTACGGCTGCAGACGGGTGAATGTCTGCTGCGAACCGGACACCTGGCCGGCCTGCGCGGCGTTGGCGAAGTCGGCCGGATAGGCGTACAGGATCGCCGGCACGCGCTGGCCTTCCTTGTAGCCCGGCGGCGTGTACAGAGTGAACGACAGGTCCACGCCGTCGGCACGCTTGTAGGTCACCAGCTGCTTCTTGATCTGGCGCACTTCCGGAGTCGGGTCGACCAGCCTGGTCAACGCGGTCGCGGTGGAAGCGAACTGCGCCTCGCCGGTCCTGGCGTCGTCCACCGCCTCGCCCTGCTGGCGGATGAAGGCGTTCGGCGGGTCGATCACCGACTGGTGCCAGGTCAGATAGCGGCCCGGCGTAGTGCTGAAGCCGAGGAACTGCTCGTAGGCATCGGCGCTGCTGCGGAACAGGCGCTCGCTCTTCAGCGTGCCCAGGTCCAGGCGGTCCAGGAACGGACGGTCGCCCTGCGGCGAGGCGCCACGGCCGCTGAGGAATACATGGTTGCCGTCCTGGCGCACGACCTGTGCGCCATTCGGCAGGCGGGTGTAGACCAGGTTGCCGGGGTTGCCGTACAGCTCGTCGCTGGACATGTCCCACAGCAGGCGGCCCTCCTTCTTCGGCTGGTCCACATCGACGATGCGGGTCTGCACCCAGTGGCGGTTCTCGTCGTTCTCGTACTGGAAGGCCACCGCCGGGTCCGCCGTCCATGCGAAGCCTTCAAAGCGCTGCGCGGTGCGGGCGATTTCCACCGGCTTGCCATTGAACGGTGCCTTCAGCATCAGCACGCGATCGCGATGCGGCACGCTGACCTTCCAGTCGCCCTTGTCCAGCGCTTCGGCATAGACCAGCGTAGCCGGATCGGTGGCACGCCAGTCGAAGCCGCGTGGGCCTTCCGGTACGCCGTGCACCGGCACGCGGTCGGCCAGCGGCAGGCTGGCGATGGGCGTGCTGCGGCCGCTGCTCACATCCAGCACGGCCACGTCATTGGCAAAGCGCTGGTAGGTCACCGCGTGCGAGTATGGCGCCTTGATCGACTCGGTCAGCACATGCACGCCGTCGGGCGCGGCGCTGACTTCGTTGAACAGCGCCGGCTGCCCGACCGGGCGCACGCTGCCGGCAGCGGTGTCGACCACGGCCAGCTGCGCGGCACCGTAGTAGGCGAACAGCGCCTCGTCATGCGCGCTGGTGAGCGTGTCGCGGGCCTCGTAGGTGCTGCTTTCGCCGCTGCTGCCCAGCGATTCCTGCGCATCCGGGCCGGTCGGCACGCCGCCATTGGACGGCGCCGGCCCCTGGTTGGCCGGCACCAGCTTCACCAGCAGGTTCCGGCTGCCACCAAGCCACTGCACGGTGTAGCCGAAGATTGGGTTCAGCTGCACATCCGGCACCTGCTTCACCTGGCCGGTGGCCGCATCGCCGACCCACAGCTGCACGCTGGTATCGACCGCGTTCTGGAAGGCGAAATGGCTGCCGTCGGCCGACCACAGCGCGCCGCCGGCGCAGCCCTGCGGCAGGTTCACCTTGGTTTCCTTGCCACTGCCGATGTCGACCAGGGTGAAGTCGGCCACGCAGGCCGGAATGCCGTAGCCGCCAGGCGTGTCATGGCGGCTGCGGTTCTTCGGCTCCAGGCGCACGCCGGCCAGCTTCAGGTACGGCTGGGCGACGCGGCTGATCGACGGGTAGGTCTGTGCAGTGGTCAGCAGCAGGCGCTGGCCCCCCGGTGCCACGTTCGGTGCCGGCGGCGGTGGTGCCTTCAGCACCTTGAGCAGGTGCTCCGGCGGCTTCGCGTAATCGGCAAGCGCCGGGCCAGCGGCCAGCAGGCCGACGGTGGCAACGGCAACCGCCGCCGCCAGAGAGGTATGACGGATGAGCATCCTGATCCCCTGAGTGTGAGTTGAGTGCCCGCACGTGGGCATCACCCGAATCTAGCACCGCCGGCGCCCCGGGGAATGGGCCGGAAGTGCCAGTCGCCCGACCGTGCAAAGCGATGCCCGGCCGGGCCGGCGCCAGGCACCCCGGCGCCCGCCGCGCTATTGCCGGGCGTGCAGCTCCCAGGTGGACAGGTAATCCGGATCGATCACCGTCACTCCGCTGGACAACAGGCGGTACTCGCCGGGCTGGGCAGGCAGGTACTGGTCCAGCATTGGCGGCAGGTAATGCTCGTGGCCATCGTCGTCGTCGGCCAGCACCAGTCCTTCCTCGGCGCTCACCCGCAGCACCGTCCCTGCGAACTGCTCCAGGGCCTGCACCTGGCCATCCCCACCGAAACGGGTGAGGCCCACCAGCACTACTTTGCCGATCATCTGCTCGGCCTTGGCGTCATCCAGGGGCGGCAGTGTTCCATCGAAGTCGTTGTTCATCGTGCACCTCGGAAGCCTGCATGGATATCGTGGAGGAGGCTCTTCCGGCCCGGCGCTGCGGCACCGCACCGTCGGCGAAGCCCTTCAAAGGTGTACCTGTATCGGCATTGCGAACCGAGCGGAAAACGATGCAGCCATCCGTGTTCGGTCGACCAGAGCAGTTTCCCTGACACTGCATGAACCGCAGCCTGTCCTTCCCTGCATGACGTGCGGTTTGCGGGCGTCGGCGGGTAGCAGCCGGATGCAGGTGTGGAAAGGGTATCGGGGGATGTCGTTCTGCATCATGGTGCATCCCTGCCATGAAGCAGCCATCGTGGACGGCGGTCAGCGCTGCGCACACTCAATGGAAACAGGAAGGGCCTGACGCGGGATACCGTGGAGACGTCGCATGGATACCTCCTGCTGAGGGCCGCACCCTGCACTGAAGCTGCGCACGTCACGATGCTGCCACCGGCCACGAAATGGCCAGGTGAAGGAGAGCATCGTCTGTGATGGGCCCTTCCAACGGCACCAGGCCCCGGTTTCAAGCCTGGTGGGTGCGATGCACCGGGGTGTGGAGCACGTGCCGCAAACGCGGCGGACCGCCGCGCGTGGCCCCAGCGCTCCCAGTGCACCGGCCACGCTAGAATGCGCCATGCGTACCGTCCATGCCCTCCGCTACATCACCCCGCTGCGCGAAGGGGGCTCCCTGCCCGCCGTGGTCGAGACCGACGACGACGGCATGGCCGTACTCAAGTTCCGGGGTGCGGGACAGGGCCCGAAAGCGCTGATCGCCGAACTGGTTGCCGGCGAAATGGCCCGCGCCGTTGGCCTGCCGATTCCGGAAATCCTGTTCGTCGAGTTGGACAGCGAGTTCGCCCGCACCGAACCGGACCCCGAGATCCAGGACCTGATCCGCGCCAGCGAAGGCCTGAACCTGGGACTGGACTACCTGCCCGGCGCGATCAACTACGATCCGGCGGCGATGCCGGTCGACGCCGAGCTGGCCTCGCGCATCGTCTGGTTCGATGCATTCACCAGCAACGTGGACCGCACCACACGCAATCCGAACCTGATGGTGTGGCACCGCAAGCTGTACCTGATCGACCACGGCGCAGCGATGTACTTCCACCACGACTGGGCCAACGCCGGCGATGCCTGCGAAAAACCCTTCGTGCTGATCCGCGACCACGTGCTGCTGTCGTTCGCCAGCCGCATCGCCGAGGTGGATGCCGAGCTCGCCGCGCGCCTGCCTGATGGCGAGATCGAGCGCATCGTCGGCCTGGTGCCGGACAGCTGGCTGATCGATGAACCCGCCTTCGACAGTCCCGACGCCTACCGCCAGGGTTACATCGACTACCTCAAGCACCGCCTGAAGGTTCGTTCGGTATTCGTGCAGGAGGCCCTCCGTGCCCACGCTGCACACGTATGACTACGCCATCATCCGCGTGGTACCGCGGGTGGAGCGCGAAGAATTCATCAACGTCGGGGTGATCGTGTCCTGTCCGGGTGCGCGCCATCTGGAAGCGGCGATCGAGATCGATGCGGCGCGCCTGCAGGCGTTCGCGCCCTCGCTCGACCTGGAAGCACTGCAGCCCTGGCTGGATGCGATCGTGGCGATCTGCCGCGGGGATGCCGATGCCGGCCCGATCGCACAGCTGCCGGCACGGGCGCGCTTCCACTTCCTCACCGCCAAGCGCAGTTCGATCGTGCAGATGTCCAGCACACATGTGGGGCGCACGGCCGACCCGGCCGGCGTGGTGGAACACCTGATGACCAGGATGGTGCGGGTGCCGCGCTGAGGCGGCACCTGCCGCACTACAACGGCAACCGCCGCGCGATATAGTTGACCACATTACCGACCGCATCCGGATCAACGTTCGCCAGGCCGATGACAACGTAGCCCTGCCCAGGCAGTACCACGATGGCGCTGTTCGAGCCCGGCGCGCCACCCTCATGTCCGTACTGGCGCTGGCTGCCCTGCCCCTGTACGACGAAGCCGTAGCCGTACCAGCCCTTGTGGTTCTGCGCGGTGGTGGCCTGTTGCAGCAGCGCCGGTGACAGCAGCGTGCCGTTGCGCAGGGCCTCGCAGAATCTCAGCATGTCAGCGGCGGTGCTGTAGCCGCCACCGGCCGACATGCCGCGCCAGGGCAGCGTCTTCGTCTCGCGCCCCCAATGCCCGTCCTTCCTGGTGTAGGCGACAGCACGCTGCGCAACGTCCACCGATTCCGGCTCGAAGCCCGTGGCCATCATTCCTGCCGGGCGCAGGATGTGTTCGTCCACATGATCGTAGTACGACTGCCCTGATACGGCCTCGATGATGCGCCCGAGGACGATGAAGCCGTAGTTCGAATAGCTGTCCTGGCTGCCGGGCGTGAACTGCGGCGCGTCCTTGGCGAAGCGCTGCACGTAGTCATCCAGCGTCTTCAACGAAGCCGAGTACTGGTCGAAATCATCGCTGAAGAAGTCACCCAGCCCGCTGGTGTGGGTCAACAGCTGGCGCACGGTCACGGTATCGGCGACGACCTTGTTCGGATAGTCCGGCAGGTGCTTGCCGATCGTATCGTCCAGGCCTACGTTGCCGGCCTGCACAAGCTTCAGGATGGCCACCGAGGTGAACATCTTGTTGGACGAGGCCAGGCGGAACTGCGTCTCTGCCCCGACGGGCGTGTCGGCGGTCCGGTCGGCCAGGCCACCCTTCCAATCCAGCAGCACGCGCCCGTTGTGCGCCACCAGCACGGCACCCGACAGCGCATCCTCAGCTGCCAGGGCGTCCAGCTTCGCGCGGGCGTCGGCCATCAGCTCCGGCAAGGCCATGCGTGCGGGCCGGTACTTTTCCGGCGTGGGCGTGCCCTCAAGCTGGAACAGCTTCAGGTGTTCCGGATGGGCCGGATCCATCTCCGCAGTCACCAGCATCGCGCGCTCGGTGTGCTGCGCCAGCACGAGCAGCTTCGCCCGTAGCGGCGTGCTCTCATGCACTTCCAGCAGCTTCAGCGGGCCGGTCGACTCGCGGAATTCCAGATAGTCCTGCGGAGTGCTGCCTTCCTGCTTGGCGTAACGCTCGGCGAAGGCATGCAATTCCTCCAGGCTGCCGGCATTGAAGGCCGCCAGCCAATCATCGGCAGCGTGCCGCGCGACTGACGGCGCCGGGTCTGAGCGCGGTGCGCCGGCGGCTGCGGAATGCGGCACCGCCCAGCCGAAGGCACACGCCAACGCAGTGAAGAGGATGAGGCGACCGGCACTTCCCATGGCGACTCCTTCGCAGCCGTGACTGCACACACAGTGGACCCATTGCCAACATGCCGCACGCGCCGCCGTCGGCAGCGCGACGCGGCAACACGACGCTCCCCGATTGGTGAACCGCTACGTCACTGCCGTCGACTCAGGCCAGGGACGGCCCGCGGTTCTCATGCTGGCGGGTGTCGATCGCCAGCTGCTGCTCGCGCTGCTGGTTGTCGCCGGCGAGCTCGCGTGCCGTCTCGTCCATCGAGCGCGCAGGCTGCGCCGTATCCACACTGGCACGCTCGCCGGGAATCAGGCCGGCCACCCACAGGCGATCACCGGCCACCATCACCCGATCGACGCGCTCGGCTTCGTGGATGCCATTGCGCTTGGATTCCAGCACGGCCTGCATCACGTGCCCATCGCCGATATCGCCCGGCGTGCCCTGGCGGATGCGCTCGAACAGGGCGGCATCATTGGGCGACAGCGACTCGACGGCACTGCGCGGCTGCGACGACACGGGCGGCATCTCCATCGCGTCGGGGGCAGCTGCGGCCGGATTGGCCGCAGCCTGCTGCCGTGCCTGCACCTGCTCCGGCTGGAACTCACTTCGGGTATAAGGCGGGCGCTGCGGCGGCCAGTTCTCGGCGCGGTCGAATTCGGTGGTGGGCGCGTACTCCCTTGCCACCGCCGCATCGTTCAACTGCCGGCGTGCGTCCTCATCGATGATGTTGCCCGGGCGCAGCGGCAGGCCCTGGTCCTGCTGGAACTCGCGCATCGCCGCCTGCATGCCTGCATCGAAGGTGCGCGCTTCGCGTTCGGCGCGCGGGTTGGGTTCGGCCAGGTAACCCAGCGCTTCCAGCTGGCGGCGCATCTCGAACACGGGTTCGCCCCTCTCACCCGGGCCCAGGTTGCCGTCGGCCAGCGGCCCGCTCAGGTCGGTCACCGTCTTCCGCTTGAAATCGGGATCAACCGCCAGTGTCTCGCTGCGCATGCGCTGCAGCAGCGCGTCGTCAATGTGGCCATTGGCCGGGGTGATGCCCCGCTCGGTCTGGAAGCGGCGCACGGCCTGTTCGGTGGACGGACCGAAATCACCGTCGGGATTGATCGCGACGTTGGCGTTGTTGCGGATGTCCAGCCGCTGCAGGTACTGCTGCGCTTCCAGCACCTGCTGGCTGGCATCGCCGCGCTGCAGGTCCATGGCCGCAGCGGTGCCCTGCGCGGCCGGCACCGGCATCTGGAAGTCCGGCTGCTGCACGCGCTGGACCAGGCCAGCCACCTGCGATTCCCATCCGGTCGCCAGCGCGGCGATGCTGTCGGGGTACGGGCTGCCGTTGTTCAACTCACCGCCGTTGACCGACGCCCGCGCCTGGCGGTAGTCGACATGGTCGGCATTGACGTTGTCGGAGAGCCGCGCGCCGAACATGCCATCGCGCATGCCCACCACCAGCACCCGGGTGGCGATCTCCGCTTCCGCCGCACGCTCTGGATGCTCGACCAGCTCGCGCCCCATGCCCAGCGCTTCACCCAGCCGCTCATAGTTGTTGACGTGGGTCAGGTGGGCAAAGCCCCGGCCGTAGTACTCTTCGCCGCCGAAGTAACGCAGGTCCACCGCCTGCTTCCTGCCCCAGTCTTCCTCGGGCGCGGCGAAATTGCGCGACTCGTGCTGCGCCGTGGCCAGCACATAGGCAATCTGCCGATGATCGGTGATGCCATTGTCGATGCAGGTACGGACGATCATCTCGACCGACTGGTCGCGGGTCAGGCCGAAGCCCACCCCGCTCTTTCCATAGCCATCACTCATCTCTCAGTACTCCCTGTGCATGTCGATTCCCTTCCGCGCGGCAACTATTCCAGCAGGTCCGACTCGGTCGGGCGCTCACCCCTGCAGGTGTCGTAGCGACGTGCCAGCACGGTGCGTGGCTGGGTTCCGCGCAGCTGGATCACCTTGTCCTCGCGCTCGCACGGGCTGACCCGTGCGCGCAGGACGAACCGGCCGTGGTCGATGTGGTCGATATCGCGCCCGCCAATCGCCGCTTCCAGCGCCGTGGCCCGCACATAGCGGTTGCGCTTGGCGTCGAACAGGTAGAACGCATGGACGGGTACGTTGTAGACACCGGTGTTGTCCTGCCATACCTGCAGGTCGGGCATGCCATCACCGTTGAAGTCCGCAACGGTCAGCAGCACGGAAGCGGACCCCCGCGCATCCGCGCCGGCCCGGGTCAGGCGCGGTTGTACGCCGGTGACCATCACCTTGCGGCCGCCGCGGGTCACCTCCATGGCCTGCACCTGGCAGGTGGTCACGTTGTCGGTGCCACTGCAGTCGGCCACCTTGAACACGACCTGCAGGGCAGGCGAGATGTCGCCCGGGCCGGGCTGCAGGGTGATCCTGCCCTGGGCGTCCGGCGCGCCATCGGCAGTATGGCTCGCGGCCTGCGCCGGGGCCCGGGCCGCGTTGGCTTCGGCAACCAGTGCAGCCGCTCCCCCACCCTGCAACTGGCGCGCGCGCAGCAGCGTCATGTGGGTGCGGCACTGCTGTGCATCCAGCTGGGCAGCGGCGTCGCCCGCCAGCGGGCAGCGGCTGTCCCGCTGGCCGATCCATTGCCGCTGCAGGACACGCAGCACGCGCTGGTCACCCACTGGCAGTGCCGACAATGCCGCTGAGTAGGCGGCGTTGAGGGCATCGTCATGGATCTTCAATTCGCTGTCGACACAGCGCCGGCGGGCATCGACCGTAGTGGCGGCGGCCATGCACGGCGCGTACGCCGGACCCAGGTAGCGCGCATCGCCGGCCAGCAGCTCGGCACCGCTGGGCACCTTGCGCGCCGCCTGGGGCGCTGCCTGCGCGGACGCACCGAGGCATGTGGCCAGAAGCAGCAGGGCGGCCGTCACCCGGATGCGCTGCCCGCGCACACGATCAGACTTCAACATGCATTTCCTTCCCTGGGGGCACTGGCTGGCCCCGTCCTTGTCCGATGATGGAGGCTGCACGATGGCGCGTGCAACTTCAGCGACTCCGGTCACAGCTGCCATTCAGTACCCCGCCTCGGCGCCGTTCCAGGCATCGGACGGTGCCCGGACGCCGCTATCTGGGCAACGCATACGCCATCACGTAATCGCCCTTCGGGGTTTCCATGAAATGGTGGCCGCCGGCCATGATCACCACGTACTGCCGCCCGCCCTGCTCGTACACCATGGGATTGGCCTGGCCGCCGGCCGGCAGCCGGGTGTGCCACAGCTCCTTGCCGGTCTTCAGATCGATGGCACGCAGCAGGTCATCGGTAGCGGCGGCGATGAAGACCAGGCCACTGGCGGTGACCACCGAACCGCCGTTGTTCGGCGTACCGATCTCGATCGGCAGGCCGGAGCGTATCCCGAACGGGCCGTTGCCACGCGCACTGCCGAACGGGCGGTCCCACAGCAACTTGCCGCTGCGCAGGTCGATGGCGCGGATGCCGCCATAGGGCGGCTGCTTGCACAGCAGTCCGGTGAACGGCAGCCGCCATCCGGCATTGACGTCGATGCCATAGGGCGTGCCGACCTGCGGGTCCCCTGCCCCTTCGGCGCCCCCCTTGTCGGCGCGGATCTGTTCGCGCGGCAGCCAGCCCTTGCGGTCCGCTTCGGCGCGCGGCACCAGCCGGTTGTAGTTGGGCATGTCGTTGTAGTTGGCCACGATCACGCCACGACGCGTGTCGATGGCCACGCTGCCCCAGTCCGAGCCGCCGTTGTAGCCGGGATATTCGATGGAATGGCGGTCGCTGGTCGGCGGCGTGTAGAAGCCTTCGTAATGCGCCTTGCGGAACTGGATGCGGCACACCAGCTGGTCGATGGGGGTGATGCCCCACATGTCACGCTCGGTCAGCGCGTTGGCGCGCCGCAGCGTGTGGTACAGCGAGAACAGCTGCGTTGGCGCGCGCTGCTCCGGCTCGACACCGCCGCCAGGCACGCTGCGCTCCTCTGCGGGGGTGAGCAGCTGGCCGTTGCGGCGGTCCAGGATGTACAGGTCGCCCTGCTTGGTCGGCAGCAGGATCGCTGGCACCTTGCCCGCTGCCGTCGGGAAGTCGATCAGGCTGGCCTGCGAACCCAGGTCGTAGTCCCACACATCCTTACGGACCGCCTGGAAGTGCCAGACCGGCTTGCCGCTGGTCACATCGATGGCGACCAGCGAGGTCGCATAGCGGTTCTGGTTGTCCGTGCGCGAACCACTCCAGTAGTCACCGGCGGCATTGCCCATCGGCAGATACACCAGCCCCAGCTGCTCGTCACCGGTCGCCGTGGTCCACATGTTCGGAGTACCGCGGGTGTAGGTCTGCTCGCGCGGCGGCAGCCCGCTGCGCTCGGGCCGGTCCATGTCCCAGGCCCAGCGCAGCTTGCCGGTGACGGCGTCGTACGCCTGGATCACCCCCGACGGCGCATCCCGGCGCTGGCCATCCAGCACCTGGTGGCCGGTGACGATGACGCCGCGCACGATGGCCGGCGGCGAGGTGATCGATACATAGCCCGGCGGCACCTCGCCCATGCCCAGAGTGATGTCGACCTGGCCGTTGTTGCCGAAGTTGATGCACGGACGCCCGCTGTCGGCATCCACGGCGATGATCCGGCCATCCAGCGTGCCTTCGATGATGCGCGCCGTGCAGGCCGGACGGCTGCCGGGCGCTGCACGACGGCTCACCGGGGTCGGCGGCGGTGCCGGCAATGCCAGGTCCGCCGCAGCATCGGCCAAGGCGGCGTCGGCCACCGTCGGCGCAGGCGGCTGTTCGTAGTACGACACACCGCGGCAGGCGGCGGTATACGGAATCGAAGCGTCCTTCACCTTCGGGTCGAATCGCCACAGCTCCTTGCCGCTGCTCGCGTCGAGAGCAATCAGCTGATTGCGCGCCGAGCACAGGTACAGGCGATCGCCGATCTTCAGTGGCGTGGTCTCCGCGCCCCAACGCTTCTTCGGCACATCGCCGGTGCGGAACTGCCAGGCCAGCTGCAGCGTGCCCACATTGGCCGGGGTGATCTGCTGCAGCGGCGAGAACCGCGTGGCCGCGTTGTTGCGGCCCCATGCCGGCCAGTCGCCGTCGGCCGGCTGGTCGGCCGGCTGCAGGCCAGTGGTATCCCGGGTCGGGTCGAGCCCTGCGCTGACCGCTGCTTCGGGGAACGGCTGCTGTCCGTCGACCCAGCCATGCGGCGCGAAGGCGAGGCCAAAGGCAGCCACGAACACCAGCATCAATACCGCGGCCACGCTGCGCGACAGGCGCCTGGAGACCGGCGCCTGCAGCGTGGGGGCCAGCAGCGCCAGCACGATGCCCAGCGCCGTGACCAGGCCCAGGCGGGGCACCCAGCGCCAGTAGTCGCTGCCGGACTCCCACCAGGTCCACAGCAGCGTGCCGACGAACACCAGCGCGTACACCCCCGCACCACTGCGGCGGTTGGCCCACAGCAGGCCGCCACTGAGCAGCATGCCGAGGCCGGCGATGGCGTAGTACCAGGAGCCGCCCAGGTTGCCCAGCCACGCGCCCAGCCCGCCGATGACCGGGCCCAGCACCAGCAGCAGCAGCGACAGGACGATGACGAGCGGATGCCGGCGCGTTCCGGCATTCGGGGACGGGGACGGGGACTGCGGCGTGGCGGACATCGACGATCTCCGGGGGCAGCATGCCCTGTTATCCCACCGCCGACGTGAAGCGCGCGCGTAATCTGTTTGCGCCCCCTGCAACCGGCATGCACGCCGCGGAAACGACGACGCCGGCACAGGGCCGGCGTCGTCGGGTACCTCGGGCTCGCGGCAGGATCACTCCTGCGCGGCGTCCTCGCTGCTGGCAGCCGCCGGGGCGCCGTCGGTCGTGGCCGGGGCGGCAGCAGCCACCTCGTCCTCGTCCTCGTCGATCGAGGCATCCATGCGCTCCACCGCCTGCAGCTTCTCGTCCTTGGACAGGCGGATCAGGGTCACGCCCTGGGTGTTGCGGCCGACGCGGCTGATTTCCGAGCCACGCGTACGCACCAGGGTGCCGCCGTCGGAGATCAGCAGGACCTCGTCACCCGAGCCCATCAGCACCGCGGCGACCAGCTTGCCGTTGCGCTCGGTGGTCTGGATACCGATCACGCCCTGCGTGCCACGGCCCTTGCGTGGGTAATCCGGCAGCGGAGTGCGCTTGCCGTAGCCGTTTTCGGTGGCGGTCAGGATGTACTGCACGCTGGCGTCGTCGGCACCGTCGATCACCGCATCGCCGTTGGCGGCGGTTTCCTCGACACCGTTGTCGTCCTCGTTCTCGTCCTCGCTGCCGCCGGCACTCTCGGCGACGATCAGGCTGACCACTTCCTCGCCGGCCGGCATCCTGATGCCGCGCACGCCGGTGGCGGTACGGCCCATCGAGCGGACCTTGTCTTCACCGAAGCGCACGGTCTTGCCGTTGGAGGCGAACAGCAGGATGTCACGCTCGCCATCGGTCAACCCGACGCCGACCAGGGCATCGCCTTCGTCCAGGTTGATCGCGATCTTGCCGCGGGCCAGGCGGAAGGCGAATTCGCCCAGCGGGGTCTTCTTCACCGTACCGTTGCGGGTGGCGAAGAACACGAACTGGCCATCGGCATACTCGCGCACCGGCAGCACGGCCTGTACGCGTTCGCCGGGTTCCAGCGGGATCCAGTTGATGATCGGACGACCGCGGGCGTTGGAACCGGCTTCAGGCAGCTGGTACACCGGCAGCCAGAACACCTTGCCCGAACTGGTGAAGGTCAGCAGCGTATCGTGCGTGTTGACCAGCCACAGCTGTTCGATGAAATCCTCTTCCTTGGTCGACGCCGCGCTGCGGCCACGACCACCGCGGCGCTGTGCGCGGTAGGCACTGACCGGCTGGCGCTTCACGTAACCGGCGTGCGACAGGGTGACCACCACGTCTTCCGGCGCGATCAGGTCGAGGATGTCCAGATCTTCTTCGCTGTGGCGGATTTCGGTGCGACGCTCGTCGCCGAACTCGGCCTTGACGTTGATCAGCTCTTCGCGGATCACCTGCAGCAGGCGATCGGGATCCTGCAGGATGTGGATCAGCCCGGCGATCACTTCCAGCAGCTGCTTGTATTCCTCGGTCAGGCGATCCTGCTCCAGCCCGGTCAGGCGGTGCAGGCGCATTTCCAGGATCTGCGTGGCCTGGATCTCGGTCAGCTGGTAGCCGCCCTCGATCAGGCCCACGCCCTTGGGCAGGTCTTCCGGACGCGACGCTTCGGCACCGGCGGCGCCCAGCATCGAACCGACCAGACCCGGCTCCCACAGGCGGGCGAGCATGCGTTCGCGCGCTTCGTTGGGATTGGGCGAGGTCTTGATCAGTTCGATCATCTCGTCGATGTTGGCCAGCGCGACGGTCAGGCCTTCCAGCACGTGGGCCCGGGCGCGCGCCTTGCGCAGCTCGAACACGGTGCGGCGGGTGACCACTTCGCGGCGGTGGCGGACGAAGGCCTCGAGCATCTGCTTGAGGTTCATCAACTGCGGGCGGCCATCGACCAGCGCCACCATGTTGATGCCGAACACCGACTCCATCTGCGTCTGCTGGTACAGGTTGTTCAGCACAACCTCGGCAGATTCACCGCGCTTGATCTCGATGTAGATGCGCATGCCGTCCTTGTCGGACTCGTCGCGCAGCTCGCTGATGCCTTCGATCTTCTTTTCCTTGACCAGCTCGGCGATCTTTTCGATCAGACGCGCCTTGTTCACCTGGTAGGGAATTTCAGTGACGATGATCGATTCGCGGCCGTTGTCGGCCACTTCGACGTCCGCCTTGGCACGGATGCGCACGCGGCCACGGCCGGTGCGGTAGCCGGCGACGATGCCGGCGGTGCCGTTGATGATGCCCGCGGTCGGGAAGTCGGGGCCGGGGATGTACTCCATCAGGCCGTCGACATCGATCTCCGGGTTGTCGATCAGCGCGATGCAGGCGTTGATCGATTCACTCAGGTTGTGCGGCGGGATGTTGGTCGCCATGCCCACCGCGATACCGGCCGAACCGTTGACCAGCAGGTTCGGGAACCGGGTCGGCATGACCGTCGGCTCCAGTTCCTTTTCGTCATAGTTGGGCTGGAAATCGACGGTTTCCTTGTCGATGTCGGCCATCAGCTCGTGCGCGAGGCGCGACATGCGCGCTTCGGTGTATCGCATGGCCGCGGCGGAGTCGCCATCGATCGAGCCGAAGTTACCCTGGCCATCGACCAGCATGTAACGCAGCGAGAACGGCTGCGCCAGGCGCACCAGCGTGTCGTACACCGACTGGTCGCCATGCGGGTGGTACTTACCGATGACGTCACCGACGATACGCGCCGACTTGAAGTAAGGCTTGTTGCTGTGCGCGTTGAGTTCATTCATCGCGAACAGCACGCGGCGATGCACCGGCTTGAGGCCGTCGCGCGCATCCGGGAGCGCGCGGCCCACGATCACGCTCATGGCGTAATCGAGGTAGCTCTTGCGCATCTCGTCTTCCAGGTTGACCTGGATGATTTCCTTGGCGGTTTCTGCCATTCGGGTTCCGTTGTCTGGTAGCGGTCCAGTCCGGCGCAGCCCTCTGCGGGAGGGGGTCGTGCCGGAACCTCGATTCAACCTGTGGATACTACCACAACGGCCCGTTTTCCGCCTCCCTTTACCGGGATTTTACCGGCACAAATCAGGAACTTAGGGGCTGCAGGGCACCGGAAGGCACGATCGGGACGGGGCCGGGGGCCTTTCCAGCGGAAAGGATCCGCCCCCGCCCTCTTCAGGTCCCGAAGGCTGCGCGCATGTTCTCGACGGTCGGGTTCAGGATCACCCCGCGCTCGGTCACGATGGCGTCGATCAGCTCGCCCGGTGTCACGTCGAATACCGGATTCCAGGCCGCGATGCCCTCGGCGACCGTGCGCGTGCCTCCCACGCCATACAGCTCGCCCGGGTCACGCTGCTCGATCTCGATCTGGCTGCCGTCCACGGTGTCCATGTCCACCGTCGAGGACGGCGCCACCACCATGAACCGGACGCCGTGGTGGCGCGCGGCGATGGCCAGCTGGTAGGTGCCGATCTTGTTGGCGGTATCGCCATTGGCGCAGATGCGGTCGGCGCCGACGATCACCCACTGCACGGCACCGGTCTTCATCAGGTGCGAGGCAGCCGAGTCGGCGATCAGCGTGGCGTCGATGCCATCCTGCTGCAGTTCCCACACGGTCAGGCGCGCGCCCTGCAGCCACGGCCGGGTCTCGCCGGCAAACACGCGGGCGATGCGGTTCTGCGCCATGCCGGCGCGGATCACGCCCAGCGCGGTACCGAAGCCGGCGGTGGCCAGCGAGCCGGTGTTGCAGTGGGTCAGCACACCGCTGCCGGCGTCGATCAGACCGGCCCCCAGTGCACCCATGTGGCGGTTGGCGGCCAGATCTTCCTCGGCGATCGCCTGCGCCTCGGCCTCCAGCACGGCCTTCCAGTCGGCGCCGGCGGTGGCCAGGCAACGGCGCATCCGTGCCAGCGCCCAGGCCAGATTGACCGCGGTCGGGCGCGACGCGTTCAAGCGCTGCAGGGCCGGCTCCAGCTGCTGCAGTGCATGCGCACCGTCGGCCGCCTGCACATCGCGTGCTGCCAGCACCACGCCCCAGGCCGCGGCGATGCCGATGGCCGGCGCGCCGCGCACGGTCAGCGCATGGATGGCCGCGGCAACCGCATCACTGTCATGACAGGCCACGTGTTCGACCACGAACGGCAGCTTGCGCTGGTCCAGCAGCTGCAGGGTGTCACCGGTCCACAGGATCGGGCGGATGTGGTCGTAACGGGCGTAGTCGAGGTCGGTGGCAGTGTTCATGCGCCCATTGTAGGGCCACGCCCGGCAGGGTTGGAGCCTGCGCGGGCTCAATTCACCGAGAATTCGGCGCGGCAGCCACCATCGACCCAGATGCCGCTGCGGTTCCAACCCCAGGTCCGGCCTTCCTCGCAGGGCGTGCTCGACAGCTGGTTGGACACCGTGGCGCTGCTGGAAATGCTGGCCCCGCAGAAGCGGCGCTTCTTGGATTTGGATTCGCAGGTCAGCCGGCGCGGCATGTCGACGAATCGTCCCTGCTCATCGGCCACCTCGAAGTCGCCCTGGCAGCCGCGGCTGGTCCAAACCTCGTTGCGCTTGTAGCCCCAGCCCTGGCCTTCCCGGCACGGCATCACCGACAGCTGCCGCAGCAGCCGGACCGGCGCACCGTCCAGGCGCACCGGGCAACTCTGCGGGCGGCCACTGGATTCACAACGCACCACCCGCCGCACCAGCCGCTTGCGGCCGTCCGCGGCAGGCGCCACCCCGGCATCGGTGCCACGTGCGCGGAATTCGGCACGACAGCCCAGGGTCACCCACACGCCACTGCGGTCGGTGCCCCATTCGCTGCCGCGGATGCAGCTGTTGCTGGACAGCTGCCGGATCAGGTCGACACCGTTGCTGACATCGATATCACAGTGCACCCACGCCATGTCGCGCGATTCGCAGGTCACCACTTCCCCGTCGTAGCCGGCCGTCTGCGCCGACGCCGACGACGGCAGCAGCCCACCCCATATCGCCACGGAGTACATCGGTGCCGCCACGACCGCGAACCACTTGACCAAAGCTTTCCCCAGGGAATGGATGAACCGCGATGCCAGTGTGCGGCAACAGCTGTGATAAGAGCATCATCGCGCTTGCTGAATCAAGCGCGAAACCGCACTGTTTCATTCAGTCTGTAGCGTTCAGGAAAACGCCGGGGTCAGGCGTGGGCGAAATCGAACGCAAGCACGTCGGCAATGCGCGGCGTGCGATTCATCGCCATCAGCAGGCGGTCGATGCCGACCGCTACGCCGGCGCACGCCGGCATCGCCGGCAATGCCGCCAGCAACGCTTCATCCAGCGCGGGCAACACCTGGCCCCGCGCATGCCGGCGCTGCAGGTCATGCTGGAAACGCGCGCGCTGTTCCTGCGCATCGTTCAACTCGTGATAGCCGTTGGCCAGCTCCACCGCACCCAGATACAGCTCGAAGCGCTCGGCCAGCGGAGGCGTGCCGGGGCGGATGCGGGCCAGTGCGGCCTGGCTGGCCGGCCAATCATGGACCACGGTCATGACCGCGTCATCGAAGTGCGGTTGGATGCGATGGGTCATCAACAGGTCGAGCCAGTCATCGCGGGTCAGGCCGACCGGATCGATATGCACCTCGCCGAGTGCGGCACGCAGTTCGGCCTCATCGGCATCGAACGGGTCCACACCGGCATGCTGCTGGAACAGCGCGCGGTAGCTCAGTACGCGCAGCGTTGCACTGCGGCCGACCATGGCCAGCGCCTGCCGCACCAGTTCAGCGGTTTCCTCCAGCAGGCGGTGGTGGTCCCAGCCCACCCGGTACCACTCCAGCATGGTGAACTCGGGATTGTGGCGGCCGCCGGCTTCGCCATTGCGGAACACCCGACCCAGCTCGTAGCAGTCGCCGACACCGGCCGCAAGCAGCCGCTTCAGCGGATACTCCGGCGAAGTACGCAGCCAGCGGCGACGGCCACCGGCATCGACGTGGCCACTGAAATCGGTATGGAAGCTGTCGATGTTCGGTTCGGTGTTGCCGCCGACCGAGAGGATCGGCGTTTCCACTTCCAGCACGCCGCGCTCGGCGAAGAAGTTGCGCAGCAGTGCATTGAGGGCGGCCCGTTGCTGCAGGCCACGCAGCAGCGCGCCGCTCACAGGATGCCCTCCGGACGCGGGTGGTCCAGCGGCAGGGTCAACAGGTCGCGGGTGTCATCGATGTAGCCGCTGGCCAGGTACAGGCGCCGCGCCAGTTCGTTGTGGTGGTTCACTTCCAGCCGCAGGCGGCTGACGCCCCGGCCGCGCGCGCGCTGCTCGCAGATCGCCAGCGCCTGTTTGCCGCGGCCACGGCCACGTGCGCGATGGCTCAGATAAAGCTCGTCGAGCAGCATGAAGTGACCGCCCTGTTCCAGACTGAAACCCATTGCGATCACCGCATAGCCCACCACCTCACCGGCCTCGTCCAGCCACAGCAGCACTTCGCCGTTGCGCGGGTCGGCCAGCAGCGCATCCACCCCGCGGCGCACGCGCGCATCGTCGAACTCGATCCTGTCTTCGGCGTAGAAATCCGCCATCAATGCAATCAGCCGTTCCTCGTCGGCGCGGGTGGCCAGGCGGAAATCCAGCGGTGCGGTCTGCATCGGTCGTCCTCTCGTACATCAGGCCGGGTGCATGCAGCACCCGGTCGGGTCATCACGCATGTTCGGCCAGGTAGGCCAGCAGGCGCTCTTCGTCCCACACCGGGACCCCCAGCGACTGCGCCTTGTCCAGCTTGGAGCCGGCCTCGGTACCGGCCACCACGAAACTGGTCTTCTTCGAAACGCTGCCGGACACCTTGGCGCCCAGCGCTTCCAGGCGTTCCTTGGCCACGTCACGGGTGAGCTGGGCCAGGGTACCGGTCAACACGACGGTCTGCCCGTCCAGCGGCCCGGCCACCACCTCGGCCAGTGCGGGTGCGGCGGCCAGGATCTGCTGCATCGCCTTCTCGGCCTCCAGCAGCATCGCGCCGTGGCCGTCGGCGTCCAGCCAGGCGGCAAGACCGCGCGCGGTGTCTTCCGGCAGACCGGCGTTGACGAACTGGCCGTGCTCGGCATCCAGCACGGCCTGCGCGCCGGGCAATGCGGCCACCAGCTTTTCCGCGCGCAGGCGGGTGATGCCGGGAATCTCCGCCTCGACCAGCAGCTGGGCCAGGTCCAGCCCCTCGCGCAGCTTCGCGCTCGGTGGATGCACGTCGCTGATGCGCACCTGGCCCACCTGCAGCAGGTCATCGATGGCCTGCTGGTTACCCTCCTGTTCGAAGAAGTGGCCCAGCGAGCGCGCTACTTCGCCACCGATGTCCGGCACGCGCTTGAACAGCGGCCACGGCAGGCGACGGATCAGCGCCAGATCGCCAAACCACTGGGCCAGCGCCTTGGCGGTGCTTTCGCCCACATGCTCGATGCCCAGTGCAAACAGCAGCCGTTCCAGCGTGGTGTCGCGGCTGGCGTCGATGGCCGCGATCAGGTTGTCGGCCCACTTGGTGGCGATCTTCTTCGTGTTCCATTCGAAGCCGGCCGGCTGTGCCAGCGCCTGCGCGCGCCAGCCCGCATCGGCCCCGTCCAGCTTCAGCACGGCCGTGAGCACCGCACCACTGCCCGCGGCGGGCAGGTGCAGCTTCAGTGCCGCGGCCAGGGCCGAGGGATCTTCGGCATCCAGCACCAGCTTCAGGTGCAGCAGCTGATCGCGGGTCAACCGGTACAGGTCGGCCACGCTGCGGACGATACCGGCGTCGACCAGCGTTTCGATGTACTTGTCGCCCAGTCCGTCGATATCCATGGCGCGACGCGATGCGAAGTGCGCGATGGCTTCCTTGCGCTGCGCCGGGCAGGACAGTTCGCCCGAGCAGCGCCACGCCGCAGCGCCTTCCTCGCGGACGATTTCCGAGCCGCACACCGGACAGCTGGTCGGCATCTGCCAGGGCGTCGTGCCGGCGGGGCGTCGGTCCAGGATCACGCTGACCACTTCCGGGATCACGTCGCCGGCGCGGCGCACGATCACGCTGTCGCCCACCCGCACGTCCAGGCGCGCGATCTGGTCGGCGTTGTGCAGGGTGGCATTGGAGACGATCACCCCCGCCACGGCCACCGGCGCCAGGCGCGCGACCGGCGTCGCAGCACCGGTACGGCCGATCTGGATCTCGATCGCTTCCACCGTCGTGCTCTGTTCCTGCGCGGGGAACTTGTGTGCGATGGCCCAGCGCGGCGCGCGCGAGACGAAGCCCATGGTCTGCTGGCCCACGCGGTCATCCAGCTTGTAGACCACCCCATCGATATCGAACGGCAGGCTGTCGCGACGCTCGCCGATCTCGCGGTAGTACGCCAGCAGCCCATCGCTGCCTTCCACCACCCGGCACAGATCACTGACCGGGAACCCCCACTCGCGCAGCTGCGCCAGCGTCGCCGAGTGCGTATCGGGCAGTTCACCGCCCTGCACCTCGCCGGTGCCATAGGTGAAGAAGCTCAGCCGGCGCTGCGCACTGAGCTTCGGGTCCAGCTGCCGGAGCGAACCGGCTGCGGCATTGCGCGGATTGGCCAGTACTTTGCCGCCGTGCAGGCGCGCACGCTCGTTGTAGGCCTCGAAGTCGGCCCGGGCCATGTAGACCTCGCCGCGGACTTCCAGCACGTCCGGCCAGTTCCTGCCGGTCAGGCGCTTGGGAATGTCGCCGATCTCGCGCAGGTTGGCGGTCACGTCCTCGCCGGTGCTGCCATCGCCACGGGTGGCACCCAGCACGAAATGACCGTCCTCGTATCGCAGGCTGATCGCCAGGCCGTCCATCTTCGGCTCAGCGGAAAAGCGCAGGGTCCCGCGTCGCAGGCGCTCATCGATGCGGCGCACGAAGTCGGCCACTTCCTCGTCGCTGAAGGCATTGGACAGCGACAGCATCGGTACCGCGTGGACGACTTCGGCAAAGCGGCCGGACGGACGCGCCCCCACCTGCTGGGTCGGACTGTCGGCACGGGCCAGTTCGGGATGCTCGCGCTCCAGCGCCTCCAGCGCACGCACCAGGCGGTCATAGTCGGCGTCGGGGATCTCGGGCGCATCCAGCTCGTGATAGGCACGATTGGCCTGGGCGATCTGCCGTCGGAGATCTTCGGCGCGTTCGGCGGGGCTGGGGCTCATCGGGATCCGGTGGTTCTGGGATGGCCGGGAATTCTACCGCGCCGGGGTGCCAGGCCTCGTCATGCCCGCGCCTTTGTAGCGTCGAGCCATGCTCGACTGCTCCACCGGCCCATTCGAGGGCGCCGTCGAGGGCGCCGTCGAGGGCGCCGTCGAGGGCGCCAGTCGAGCATGGCTCGACTCTACATGCCGACCGCTTGCTGCCCGCCCCCACCAGCGTTAGCGTGCGGCAGCCACCCTTCGGATTCCGCCCGTGACCCTGCCCACCTCCCGTCGCCATTTCCTGCAGCTGGCCGGTGCCGGCCTGGCCGTGGCCAGCACGGGCCTGCCCCTCCCCGGCCGCGCCCAGCCCACCGCGCCCGGCCCGGTCCTGCTCAATTTCAACGAATGTCCTTACGGCCCCTCGCCTGCCGCCCAGCACGCAGCGCGTGACAGCATCGCCAGCTGCGGTCGCTACCGGTTCGCCCTGGCCGGCAACGTCCGCGACGCCTTCATCGCGCAGGCCGGCATTGCCGCCGACCACGTCCATCTGTACCCGGGCTCGAGCGAACCGTTGAACCGCGCTGCAACCCTGTGGACCGGCCCGCAGGCCGGGCTGGTGGTCGCCGACCCGACCTTCGAGACGCTGGGCGAGATGGCTGCGGCGCGCGGCGCGCACGTAGAGAGGGTGCCGCTGCGCGAGGACGGTGCGCATGATCTGCGGGCGATGGTCGCCGCCGCGCATGCGCGCCCCACCGGACTGCTGTACGTGTGCAATCCGAACAATCCCACCGGCTCGATCAGCCCGCCGGATGAGCTCGCCTGGCTGCTGGCCAACAAGCCGGCCGCCACCCGCGTGCTGGTGGACGAGGCCTACCTGCAGTACAGCGAACAACCCAGCCTGATCACCGCAGTGACCGCTCGCGATGATCTCATCGTGCTGCGCACGTTCTCCAAGCTGTATGGCATGGCCGGGCTGCGCCTGGGCCTGGCTGCAGCCCATCCGCAGCGACTGCGCGAACTGGCCAGCCTGGGCGAGAATCCATTGCCGGTGCCGGCGCTGGCCGCGGCACTGGCCAGCCTGCAGGACCCGCAGTTGATTCCACAGCGCCGCCTGCAGAATGCCCAGGCCCGTCAGGCCACCATCGCATGGCTGGGCAAGCGCGGCTTCAGCTGCGTGCCGTCGGAAGCCAACTGCTTCATGGTCGACGTGCAACGTGACGGCGCGGCGTTCGCCAGGGCCATGGCAGACCATGGCGTGGTGATCGGCCGCAGCTGGCCGATCTGGCCGCAGCGCGTGCGGGTGACCGTCGGTACCGAAGCGGAAATGGCGGCATTCCGCCAGGCGTTTGCGAAGGTCGCCAGCGTACCGGCGTAACCCTCCCGGGTGGGTGGCGACCCGGACCTCTGTAGCGTCGAGCCATGCTCGACTGGGGAGCGGCCTGGCCCCCTTGTAGAGTCGAGCCATGCTCGACTGGGGCGCTCGACTGGGGCCTTCCCTATACGCCTGACCGCATTCAAGCGATACCCAAGCTACTTCAGCCAGCCAATGCTGAGGCATGCCCAGTCCACGTCTCCTGAAAGGCCGATGTTCGCAACTGCGGAACGTCTACGCGATCACCACGGTCACTCACCAGCGCCATCGGCACTTTGATGATCCACAGCAGGCCGCCGTCGTTGTAGCGGGCCTGCAGTGGATCCAGCAGGAGGGGCGATGCCTCAACCTCGCGTGGGCGGTGATGCCAGATCACGTGCATTGGTTGATGCAACTGCGCTCAGGAACCCTTGCCGCATCGGTGCAGATGATGAAATCGCGCTGCAGCCGACTCAGCGGCATTGGCGGGCCACTGTGGCAGCGCGGTTATCATGATCATGCGGTGCGGCGTGATGAATCTTTGAGGAACCAGGCGCTGTACATCGCGGCGAATCCTGTCCGCGCCGGACTGGCGGCACAGCTCGGCGAACATCCGTTTGCGTGGTGCCGATGGTTTGACCGGGCGCCGTAGACGACTGTGTAGAGTCGAGCCATGCTCGACTTGGGCGCGCCCGGGAACCCACAAGTCGAGCATGGCTCGACTCTACAGACAGCAGTCGAGCATGGCTCGACCCTAGCTTCAGGCGTTTACCAGCGCGGGGTCTTGGTCAGCGGCGGGGCCTGGTGCTGGCGGTCGTAGGCGCGCAGTTCATCGCGGATGTGGGCGATGCGCTGGCGGCCCAGGGCGTTGCGGCTGTCGTCCAGCACCACGCCATCGAGCAGTTCGGCCATGCGTTGCACGGTCGGCAGCATCTTTTCCCAGGCGTCCAGCGCGGTCAGCGGCGCCGGCAGCGTCAGGAAGAAGGCGATGGCCGGGGTTTCCATGGCGCGGATGTTGGCCATGTCGAAACTGCCCGGCTTCATGATGCTGGCCATCGAGAAGATCGGCCCTCGCTCCGGATGCCCCTCGACCAGGCGATGGAAGACGTTCATGTGGCCGAACACCAGGCCGGTCTTCTCGGCGGCCACAACGATGTCTTCGCCGCGCAGCTGTTCGCCGGCCCGCGCGGCCACGAACAGCGAGACGATCTTGTCGAAATCCTGGGTGGCGCGCTTGCCGAGATCGCTGGCCGTTCCGTCCACGTCGGGCAGCCCCAGTTCGGCCTGCTCGCCTTCATCCCCCATGCCGGGTTCGGTGCGGCTGTCGGCCAGGGCAACGCCGTCCTCGCCCAGCACCGGTTCGCGGCGTTCGCCGCTGCCCGGCTCGGGGCTGTCGACGCGACGGCCTTGGGGCTTCTTCTTCGGACGGCCAAACAGGAAGATCGCAGCGATCAACAGCAGGCCGGCGGCCAGGATGCCGATGCGCAACAGTGCCGTGTCGGACATTCGATTGGTTCTCCGGCTAGTTCATTCAGGTAACTAGGATGGCACGTCAGGCCGCGCCCGCCAATCGCGCGGCTTCTTCCAGGTCCACGCTGACCAGGCGGCTGACGCCCGGCTCACGCATGGTCACGCCCGACAGCTGGTGCGCGGCCTCCATCGTGGCCTTGTTATGGCTGACGAACAGGAACTGCACCTTCTCGCTCATTTCCTTGACCATGTTGGCCAGGCGGCCGACGTTGGCTTCGTCCAGCGGCGCGTCCACCTCGTCCAGCAGGCAGAACGGCGCGGGGTTGAGCTGGAAGATCGCAAACACCAGCGCCACCGCGGTCATCGCCTTCTCGCCACCGGACAGCAGCGAGATGCTGGATACGCGCTTGCCGGGCGGGCGCGCCATGATGGTCACGCCGGTGTCCAGCAGATCTTCACCGGTCAGCTCCAGATACGCGTGCCCCCCCCCGAACAGGCGCGGGTACAGAGCCTGAACGCCGGCATTGACCCGGTCGAAGGTGTCCTTGAAGCGGCCACGGGTCTCGCGGTCGATCTTGCGGATGGCGTCTTCCAGCGTCTCCAGCGCCGTGGTCAGGTCCGCATGCTGGGCATCCAGGTACTCCGAGCGCTGCGATGCCTCGCCGTACTCGTGGATCGCCGCCAGGTTGACCGGCTCCAGCCGGCGCATGCGGCCATCGATCTGGTGCACCGCCTGCTCCCAGTCGCCCAGGCGCGCATCGTCGGGCAGGGCATTCATCACCTCCTGCAGCACGAAACCGGCCTTCTCCACCGCGCCCTGCAGGGTTTCGGCGCTGAGCACCAGCGCCTGCTGGTCCAGCTTGCGCTGCGAAATGCGCTCGCGCTGGGTCAGCGCCTGTTCGTCGCGCTGGTGGCGGGTCTGCTCGAAACTGCGCAGCTCGGCGTCGATGCCATCCAGCAGGGTGCGCGCTTCGGTCAGCACGCGGTCGGCGCGCACGCGCTCTTCCAGCGCGGCCTGGTGGCTGGCCTGCAGCGACTCGACCGGTGAATCACCGTCGTCCAGCTGGGAATGCAGCTCGCCCAGCCGCGCATCCAGCTGCCCGCGCTGGGTACTCATGCGCTCCAGCGCCTGGCTCAGCGATGCCACCTGCGCGCGCTGCGATTCCAGGGTCAGCGCCAGCGCGTGCGCGCGTTCGCGCACACTGCGTGCGGCTTCGCGGGCCAGGTCGCGGGCGTCGGTCAACTGCCGGCGCTCGCCCTCCAGGCCCTGCCGGTGCGACTCCAGGTCGCCCATGCTGTTGACCGCGTTCTCAAGCCGCGAGCGCGCTTCACGCGCCTGCTCACGATTGATCTCCAGGGTTTCCTGCAGCTGGCCGAGTTCGCTTTCGATGCGATCGATGCGCGTCCGCGCGGCCTCCACCTTGCCCTGCTGGCCCTGCAACTGGCCGGCAAGCTCGGACACTGCCCGGTGTGCCTGGTACAACGCGCGCTGCGCGTCTTCGCGCTGCTGCTCGGCCGCCAGCAGCTGCTCACGGAAGCCTGCGAGCTGCTCTTCCAGTTCGGATTCGCGCGACTGCAGCTGTTCGATCTGCTCACGCAGTTCGTTGATCTCCCGTTCGCGCAGCAGGGCGCCCTGCTCGGCCGCGCCGGTACGGGACACCCGCACCCAGCCCTGGCCCAGCCGCTCACCGGACTGGGTGATCACCGAATCGCCGTCGGGCAGGCTGGCCTGCAGCACCTTCGCCTCGGCCAGGTCGCGGGCCCCGTGCAGATGGGCCAGCAGGCGGCGGATCGCGGCCGGGCCCCGCACATGGGCCGCCAGCGAGGTCGGCGCGACCTTCAGCTCGGCGGCATCGTCGGCGACCAGCGCGATGCGCCCGTCGCCGAGCTCGCCCAGTGCATCGACCAGGCCGGCAGGATCATCGACCAGCACGCCCTCGATCAACTGGCCGAGCGCGCTTTCCACCGCGTTTTCCCAGCCCGCATCGACGTCCAGGCGCTCGCCTACCCGCGCTGCCGAGTCCAGCCCGCGCGATTTCAGCCAGGCCACGGCCGCGCCCTGCTCCTGGCCGAGAGCGGCCTGCTGCAGGGTTTCCAGCGAAGCCAGGCGGCCGCGCAGGCCGTTGACCTGCCTGCGCAGCTCGGCCAGTTCGTTCTGGCCGCTGCGTTGTTGTTCCTGCACTGCCGATACGCCGTGCTTGCGCTGCTCGACCTGACCGGTCAGTTCGTCCAGCGCGGTCTTCTGCGTTTCGTGCTGCAGATACAGCTGCTCGAATGCTTCGTCCAGCGCATCCAGGTCCAGCCCGGCACGCTCGGCGGCCAGCGCTTCACGGCGACGGTCGGCATCGAGGATCTGCTTGTCCAGGTAGTCCACGCGGGTGCGTTCGACATCGCCGGCGCGCGAGGCCTCCGAGCTCTGCGAGGCGTGCTGTTCCCAGCGGTGCTGCCAGTCGGCCAGGCGGGTTTCGGCCTCGCGCAGCCCTTCCTGCTTGATCTCGTTCTCTTCCTGCAGCGCTTCCAGCTGCGGCGTGGCCGCATCGACGGCTTCGCGCAGGACGGCCAGCCGGGCTTCGTCGCCACTGATGTGCTGGCCCAGCTCGGACAGCGCCTGCTGCGTTTCGTCACGCGCCTTGTGCAGGCGCTGCGACAGTTCGCGCTGGTGCTGGATCTGCTGCTCGATGCGGGCCAGCGTGCTGCCCACCTGGTAGACCTCGGCCTGCGCGGCATTGAGCGCATCGGCGGCCTCTTCACGGCGCACGCGCGAGGTTTCGATTCGTGCCTCGGCCTCACGCTGGTCGGCGATCAGCTGCTGCAGCCGGGTCTCTTCCTGCGACAGGCCCTCGCGCAGCCTGGACAGGCGCCCATCCAGGCCGCGGTACTCCAGCGCCTTCCACTCGGCATCCTTGATCCGGCGCTCTTCCTGCAGCGCCTGGTACTGCTCGGCCTGGCGCGCCTGCCGTTTCAGGTGTTCCAGCTGCTTGGTGATCTCTTCGCGCAGGTCGCCCAGCCGGTCCAGGTTCTCGCGGGTGTGGCGGATGCGGGTTTCGGTTTCCTTGCGGCGTTCCTTGTACTTGGAGATGCCGGCGGCCTCCTCCAGGTACACGCGCAGGTCTTCCGGGCGCGCCTCGATGATCTGGCTGATCATGCCCTGCTCGATGATCGAGTAGCTGCGCGGGCCCAGGCCGGTGCCGAGGAACAGGTCGGTGATGTCGCGGCGGCGGCACTTGGTGCCGTTGAGGTAGTAGTTGCTGGAGCCGTCGCGGCTGACCGTGCGCTTGACCGAGATCTCGTTGAACGAGGCGTACTCGCCGGAAATCGTGTGGTCCGAATTATCGAAGATCAGTTCGACGGTGGCCTGCGAGACCGGCTTGCGGGCATTGGAGCCGGAAAAGATCACGTCGGTCAGCGAGTCGCCGCGCAGGCGGCTGGCCGAACTTTCGCCCATGACCCAGCGCACGGCGTCGATGATGTTCGACTTGCCGCAGCCATTGGGCCCCACCACGCCGGTCATGTTGGTCGGCAGGTGCAGCGTGGTCGGATCGACGAAGGACTTGAAGCCGGACAGCTTGATCGTGGAAAGACGCATAGGGGTTCCGGACTGGGGCCGACCGGGGCCGGCTGACCCGCCAAGTTGTTGATTCCACTGGAATCAACCACATCGGGGTGGGTGTGACGCCCTGAGTATACCGATGTGGCCGTGTTCTACGAACGCGCGTGGAACATTCCCCGGCCGGGGCGCCGCGAGGCGCGGCCGGAGGCTGCGGGCCGGGCAGCCCACAAAACAAAACGGGCACCCTTGCGGGCGCCCGTTCTGGTGACACCAGGCCTTGCGGCGTGGGATCAGGCCTTTTCGGCTTCGACCACAACCTTGACGGTGGTCTCGACGTCGGCGTGCAGGTGCACCAGGACGTCGTACTCACCGATGTTGCGGAAGGCGCCTTCGCCCAGGATGACTTCGCTCTTGCTCAGCTCCAGGCCGGCAGCGGTGAAGGCATCGGCGATTTCGCGGGCGCCGACCGAGCCGTACAGCTTGCCTTCGGTCGAAGCGTTGGCGGCGATGGTCACGCTCGCGCCTTCCAGCTTGGCCTTGCGGCCTTCAGCGTCGGCGTGGATGGCCTGGGCCTTGGCTTCGTACTCGGCGCGCTTGGCTTCGAACTCGGCCTTGTTGCTCTCGGTGGCCGGCACGGCCTTGCCCTGCGGCACGAGGAAGTTGCGGCCGTAGCCCGGCTTCACGTCGACCAGGTCGCCGAGGTTGCCGAGGTTGGTGACTTTCTGCAGGAGGATCAGCTGCATGGTATTGCTCCAGATGAGATATTCGTTAGCGAGGCGATGCCCCGCAACAAAGGCTGTCCGAATAGCTGGCACAGCGGGGGCGGCACCGGGCCGCCCCGCCGGCATCAGACGTCGTGGTTGTCGGTGTACGGAATCAGGGCCAGGAAGCGAGCGCGCTTGACGGCGGTCGCCAGCTGACGCTGGTACTTCGACTTGGTACCGGTGACGCGGCTCGGCACGATCTTGCCGTTCTCGGTCAGGTACTGGCGCAGGGTGTTGAGATCCTTGTAGTCGATCTCCTTCACACCTTCAGCCGTGAACTTGCAGAACTTGCGGCGACGGAAGAACTTGGACATGGGAAGGCTCCTTAGGCGGCAGAAGCGGCGTCGTCGCCGGCTTCGTTGTCAGCGGTGGTGGTGGACTCGCCTTCTTCGTCGTCACGACGACGGCGCTCACCGCGCTCCGGCTTGTCACCCTTCTCGTCCTTGCTCTTCATGATCAGCGACTGCTCGGTGTCAGCCTCGTCACGCTTGATGACCAGGTTGCGCAGCACGGCGTCGTTGAAGCGGAAGCTTTCGGTCAGCTCGTTCAGCACGGCCTGGTCGGCTTCGATGTTCAGCAGCACGTAGTGCGCCTTCACCAGGTTCTGGATCGGGTACGCCAGCTGGCGGCGGCCCCAGTCTTCCAGACGGTGGATGGTGCCGTTGCCGTTCTCGACCAGCGACTTGTAGCGCTCGATCATGGCCGGGACCTGCTCGCTCTGGTCCGGGTGGACCATGAACACGATTTCGTAATGACGACTCATGTTTTTCTACCTTTCGGATGTGGCCTTGCGGCCGGACAGCCCCCCGCCGTTGATACCGCGGTGGGGCAAGGGCTCCTGCCAGGGAGGCAGGAAGCCGCGCATTATGGCGCAGATGGGGGTGCCGGGCAACCAGCGGGTCCAGGCAACCTGAACCGGGCTACCCCAGATCCACATGAAGGCGGTGCTGGCCGCATTCCAGGCACTGGAACAGGCAGCCAATCATCTCCCCGTCCCGGCTCAGGTGTTCCAGCACCCAGTCGGCGTCGCCCGGGTTGACCTCGGCCACGTCCGGCCGGACCTCGGCCAGGATGGGCTGGAGGTCCTCGCTGCCGGCGTAGCCGAGGAAGGCGCAGGGCCGCTCACAATGGCTGAGCCAGACCGACTGCTGCCAGGAGGCATACCCGGGCGTGCGCTCGCAGATCTCCAGCAGCAGCGGGTGGGCAATGGTCGGCGGCGGGTCGGCCGGGTCCGGCGATACCCCCTCGATATCACTCCAGCCGGTGAACTCGCCGCCGTAACTGGCTGCGGCCCTGCCATCGGCAATGCACCACGGGCACAGGTAATCCGGGGCCAGGCAGGTGTAGAACGGCCCCCGGTAGCGCAGTGTCCGCGGCTCGCCGCAGCAGTCGCAGACCCCGTCGACGTCCTCGAAGGACAGTGCGTAGGCGTTGGGGTGATAGGTGAAAACCGGTCGTTCCATCCGTGGATCCTCGCCCAGCCAGCGCCGGGCCACGCCCGGCGGACGCCGGAGCCGGGCGTCAGGCCTTGTCGGCGTCGGTGGTGAAGCTTTCGCCGCAGCCACATTCGGCCGTGGCATTCGGGTTGCTGAACGTGAACGTCTCGCTCAGGCCGTGCTTGCCGAAGTCGATCACGGTGCCGTCCACCAGCGCCAGGCTCTTGGCATCGACATAGATCTTCACGCCGTCCTGGTCGAACACGGTATCGCCCTCGCGCTCGTCGCGGGCCAGGTCGGTGATGTGCCCCCAGCCGGAGCACCCGGTCTTGGTCACGCCGAAACGCAGGCCCAGCGCGCCGGGGGTCTGGGCGACGAAGCGCTGTACGCGCTCGAAGGCAATGGGGGTCAGGCTGACGGCCATGGGGCTACTCCAGAGGTACGGGGACATTATAAGGAGCCGATGCCGCGAAAAATGCCTCGCAAGCAGAACGCTGCAACCGGTAAACTCCCGTGTTCACAGATCGAGTCGATCAGCAGAGGATTCAAGTCATGACGGTGGTCAGCGTTGAACATGCGCTTGCCGGGAAGATCCCGGAAGGCGGCGAAGTCACGGTACGCGGATGGGTGCGCACGGTGCGCGGTTCAGCGAATCTGGCCTTCGTGAACGTGACCGACGGCTCCTGCTTCGCCCCGATCCAGGTGGTGGCCAGCGATGGCCTGGCCAATTTCGACGAGGTCAAGCGCCTGACCACCGGCTGCTCGCTGGTGGCCACCGGCACGCTGGTCAAGTCGCAGGGCAAGGGCCAGTCGTTCGAGATCCAGGCCAGCGCGGTCGAGGTGGTCGGCTGGGTCGAAGACCCGCTCACCTACCCCATCCAGCCCAAGCCGATGACCCCGGAGTTCCTGCGTGAAGTGGCACACCTGCGCCCGCGCACCAACCTGTTCGGCGCCGTCACCCGCATCCGCAACTGCCTGGCCCAGGCCGTGCACCGTTTCTTCCACGAGAACGGCTTCAACTGGATCAGCACCCCGATCATCACCACCTCCGATGCCGAGGGCGCCGGGCAGATGTTCCGCGTGTCCACCCTGGACATGGTGAACCTGCCGCGCGACGCCAGCGGTGCGATCGACTTCAGCCGCGACTTCTTCGGCAAGGAAACCTTCCTGACCGTGTCCGGCCAGCTGAACGTCGAGGCCTACTGCCTGGCGCTGAGCAAGGTCTACACCTTCGGCCCGACCTTCCGCGCCGAGAACAGCCACACCACCCGCCACCTGGCGGAATTCTGGATGATCGAGCCGGAAATCGCCTTCGCCGACCTGGCCGAAGACGCACGCCTGGCCGAGGAGTTCCTGAAGTACCTGTTCCGCGCGGTGCTGAACGAGCGCGGTGACGACCTGGCCTTCATCGCCGAGCGCGTGGACAAGAACGCGATCACCAAGCTGGAAGACTTCATCAACGCACCGTTCGAGCGCATCGACTACACCGATGCGGTCAGCCTGCTGCAGAAGTCCGGCAGGAAGTTCGACTTCCCGGTGGAATGGGGCCTGGACCTGCAGACCGAACACGAGCGCTGGCTGACCGAGGAACACGTCGGCCGCCCGGTGGTGGTGACCAACTATCCGGAACACATCAAGGCCTTCTACATGCGCCTGAACGACGACGGGAAGACCGTCGCCGCGATGGACGTGCTGGCCCCGGGCATCGGCGAGATCATCGGTGGCAGCCAGCGCGAAGAGCGCCTGGACGTGCTGGACGCGCGCATGGCCCAGTTCGGCCTGGATCGCGAACACTACAGCTGGTACCGCGATTTCCGCCGCTACGGTTCGGTGCCGCACGCCGGCTTCGGCCTGGGCTTCGAGCGCCTGGTGGTCTACGTCTGCGGGCTGTCCAATATCCGCGATGCGATTCCCTACCCGCGCGCCCCGGGCAGCGCGGACTTCTAAGCCCCACACGAGCACGGAGGTACGCCCCCCATGACCCTGTTCTTCGCCCTCTGTTTCGTCGGCGTCGCAGTGGCCGGGTTCAGTGCCTTCGTGATCTTCTGGCCGCTGACCCTGGTGCACGTGCGCGATCGCCATCCGGCGCTTGCGCAGCGCTTCGGCAGCGGCGCCTTCCTCAAGCCCGACGCGCTGGGCTGGCTGCTGCGCCGTGATTACCGGCAGCAGCCGGACCGGTCGCTGTCGGGGCTGGCGACACCGGCCTGGGTGTCGCTGCTTACCCTGCTGACCGGACTGGGCATGGCCGCCCTGCTCTGGCTGGCCTCGCTCTGGTAGGACCTGCATGAACGACGATACCGCCGCCCGCGACAGCTGGTGGCTCGCCAGCCTCGGCAACACCCTGATCTGGGCCCGCCTGCGGGTGCGCTCGGCCGGCACCGCCGAAGTGCTCGACAGCGACGGCAATACGCTGAGCTATGACAGCGAGGACACCGCCCGCTCGCAGCTGTTCGACGCCGAGTTCGTCGAGTACGACGGCCTGGACGAGGAAGACGCACTGGTGCGCGGCTTCAGCCTGCACGAAGTGCAGCCGCCGCAGGCCGGCAGCGACGAGGGCCTGCGTGGCCGCATGATCCAGTCGCTGGGCGGGCGCGCCTGACCCCAGCATGTTCACCCCGCGCGCCTTCGCCGAGACCGACCTGCTCTGGCTGGACCGCCTGCTGGCGCGCGATCCGTTCGTCACGGTGCTCACCCCCGGCAGCGACGGCCTGCCGGAGCTGACCCGGATACCGGTGCTGTACCGGCGTGACGGCGAGCAGATCGAACTACGCGGCCACTGGGCCCGCGCCAACCCGCAGTCGCGCCACAACGGCGCGGCCAAGGTGCTGGTCGACGGCCCACACGGCTACGTCTCGGCCAGCTGGTATCCGGACAAGGAGCCCGCCGCGCGGGTGCCTACCTGGAACTACGCCGCCGCCGAGCTGCGTGGCACGCTGCAGACCTTCAACGATACCGATGCACTGGCCGGCCTCGTCGGCGCGATCAGCGACCGCTTCGAAGCCAGTGTCGGCCAGGCCTGGCAGTTCGATGCCACGCGTGCCGAACACGGTCCGGAGCTGCGCGCCATCGTCGGCTTCCGTTTCCAGGTCGAGCAGGTGCAGCTGAAGCTCAAGCTGAGCCAGAACCATCCCGACGCCAACCAGCAGGCCGTGATTGCCGAACTGGAACAGCTGGGCACCGCCTCTTCCACCGAGCTGGCGCAGTGGATGCGCTGGCATCGCGAACAGACCGCCGCCGGCGACTGGACGCCTTGATTGCCGCGACGACGCGTCCAGAACGGCCGCGCCTTGCGCCCCACCCGACGTCAGGGACCACCGAACATGAAAGACATCCACAAGCTGCTGCAGAACAACCGCGACTGGGCCGACCGCATCGAGAAGGAAGACCCCGAGTTCTTCCATCAGCTGGCCAAGCAGCAGCACCCGGAGTACCTGTGGATCGGCTGCTCCGACTCGCGCGTGCCGGCCAACCAGATCATCGGCATGGCCCCGGGTGAAGTGTTCGTGCACCGCAACGTGGCCAACGTGGTCGCCCACACCGACCTGAACTGCCTGAGCGTGGTGCAGTACGCCGTGGACCAGCTGAAGGTGAAGCACATCCTGATCGTCGGCCATTACGGCTGCGGCGGCGTGCATGCCTGCCTGCACAACACCCGCGTCGGCCTGGCCGACAACTGGCTGCGCCACGTCGGTGACGTGATGCAGAAGCACACCGGCATCCTCGATGCGATCGAGACCGACGAGCTCAAGCACGCCCGTCTGTGCGAACTGAACGTGATCGAGCAGGTCGCCAACCTGTGCCGCTCGACCATCGTGCAGGACGCCTGGGCCCGCGGGCAGAAGCTGATGGTGCATGGCTGGGTCTACAGCCTGAAGGACGGACGCGTGCGCGAGATGGGCATCGACGTCGGTTCGCAGGAAGAACTGCAGCCAGCGTATGAAAAGGCCCTGTCCTACGTCCCGCGCAAGGGCAAGCGCGACTGATCCCTTACGGATGACCACCATGCTTGCTTCGCCGATCAACCTGCACGCCTGGATCGAGGAAAACCGCCACCTGCTGAAGCCGCCGGTGGGCAACAAGATGATCGACAACGGCGACTTCATCGTGATGGTGGTGGGTGGGCCCAACTCGCGCACCGACTACCACTACGACGAAGGCCCGGAGTGGTTCTACCAGCTCGAGGGCGAGATGGTGCTGAAGGTGCAGGAGAACGGCGCGGTGCGCGACATTCCGATCCGCGCCGGCGAGATCTTCCTGCTGCCGGGCAAGGTGCCGCACTCGCCGCGGCGCCCGCCCGGTGGTATCGGCCTGGTGGTCGAGCGCAAGCGCCTGCCGCATGAGATGGATGGCGTGATCTGGCATTGCGAGCGCTGCAACCACAAGCTGCACGAAGAGTATTTCCCGCTGCAGAACATCGAAACCGACCTGCCGAAGGTGTTCGCGCGTTACCACGCCAGTCTGGAACTGCGCACCTGCAGCGAGTGCGGGCACCTGGATCCGTTGCCGGCGCCCGCGGCGGGCTGAATCTGCGCCGGGCATTCTGGTGGCTGATGGATTCGCCGGGCATGGCCCGGCGCTACCGGCATTCGCCGGGCATTGCGGTGGCGGATGCGTCCGACGGGGCGCGGGGTCTCCAGGTAGCGCCGGGCCATGCCCGGCGAGCGCGCCGCGCGGCATCACGCAGGCCCCAGGCGCTACACTGGCAACCCCGTTGCAGCCTGTTGCCCGACCATGTCCGACCTGCTCAGCCGCACCCACGCCATCGCCCTGGACGCCGCCGATCCGCTGCGCCCGCTGCGTAACGAATTCCTGATTCCGCGCCATGGCGGCGGCGAACAGACCTACTTCGTCGGCAACTCGCTGGGCCTGCAGCCGCGTGCCGCGCAGGCCGCCGTGCAGGAGGTGATGAAGCAGTGGGGCGAGCTGGCCGTGGAAGGCCACTTCACCGGCCCCACCCAGTGGCTGTCCTACCACCGCCTGGTCAGCGCGCAGCTGGCACGCGTGGTCGGCGCGCTGCCCAGCGAAGTGGTGGCGATGAACACGCTGAGCGTGAACCTGCACCTGATGATGGTCAGCTTCTACCGGCCAACCACGCAGCGCCCGGTGATCCTGATGGAGGCCGGCGCATTCCCGACCGACCGCCACGCCGTGGAAGCACAGATCCGCTTCCACGGCTTCGACCCGGCCGACTGCCTGGTGGAAGTGCAGCCGGACGAAGCCAACGGCACGATCTCGCTGGCAGCCATCGAGCGCGCCATCGGCGAACACGGCCCGCGCCTGGCGCTGGTGCTGTGGCCCGGCGTGCAGTACCGCACCGGCCAGGCCTTCGACCTCGATGCGATCACCCGCGCCGCCCGGCTGCAGGGCGCGCGCATCGGCTTCGACCTGGCCCATTCGGTCGGCAACCTGCCGTTGCGGCTGCATGACGTGGCCCCGGATTTCGCCGTGTGGTGCCATTACAAGTACCTCAACAGCGGCCCCGGCGCGGTCGCCGGTGCATTCGTGCACGAACGCCACCACCGCGACACCACCCTGCCGCGCTTCGCCGGCTGGTGGGGCCACGACGAGGCGACCCGCTTCCAGATGGCGCCACAGTTCACGCCGGCCGTCGGTGCCGAAGGCTGGCAGCTGAGCAACCCGCCGATCCTCGGCCTGGCCCCGCTGCGTGCTTCGCTGGACCTGTTCGAGCGCGCCGGCATGGACTCGCTGCGCGGCAAATCGCTGGCGCTGACCGGCATGCTCGATGCGCTGGTGCGTGCGCGCCTGGCGCATGTGCTGGACATCGTTACGCCCGCCGAACCCGAACGGCGTGGCTGCCAGCTGTCGTTGCGCGTGATCGGCGGACGCGAGCGCGGTCGCGCCCTGTTCGAACACCTGCGCGCCATCGGCGTGCTGGGAGACTGGCGCGAACCGGACGTGATCCGCATCTCGCCCACCCCGCTCTACAACCGCTATCTGGACGTGCACCATTTCGTCGAGGAAGTGGAAGCCTGGGCTGGCCTGTAAGCCGCCCTCCCCTTGCTGCTGGACAGTTCGTTGATCGCACACGCATCCCGCTCGCTGAGCATTATCGGCGCCGGCCTCGCCGGATCCCTGCTGGCCATCCTGCTGTCACGGCAGGGCTGGCGCATCACCCTGTACGAACGTCGTGGCGATCCGCGTGTGGCCGACTACGAGAGCGGGCGTTCGATCAACCTGGCGCTGGCCGAGCGCGGGCGCAACGCACTGCGCGAGGCCGGCGTGGAGGACGAAGTGATGGCGCGCGCGGTGATGATGCGCGGCCGCATGGTGCATCCCCGCGAAGGCGCGCCGCAGCTGCAGCGCTACGGCCGTGACGACAGCGAAGTGATCTGGTCGATCCACCGCAGCGACCTGAACACCACGCTGCTGGAGCTGGCCGAACAGGCCGGCGCCACCGTGCACTTCCATCGCCGCCTGCACACCGTCGATTTCGATGCCGGCTACGCCCGCTTCATCGATGACCGCGACGACAGCCCGCACGACATCCGCTTCGATACCCTGATCGGTGCCGACGGCGCCGGCTCGGCCCTGCGCGCGGCGATGAACCGCCGCGCGCCGCTGGGTGAGGACATCGCCTTCCTCGATCATTCGTACAAGGAGCTGGAGATCCCGCCGGCCGCCGATGGCGGCTTCCGCATCGAACGCAATGCGCTGCACATCTGGCCACGCGGCCACTACATGTGCATCGCCCTGCCCAACCACGAAGGCACCTTCACCGTCACCCTGTTCCTGCCCAACCACGGCGACCCCAGCTTTGCCACGGTCACCAGTGGCGCCCAGGCCGAAGCGCTGTTCGCGCGCGAGTTCGCCGATACCCTGCCGCTGATTCCCAACCTGCGCGCCGATTGGGAGCAGCACCCGCCCGGCCTGCTTGGCACCCTGACCCTGCAGCGCTGGCACCAGCAGGGCCGCGCCGTGCTGATCGGCGACGCGGCGCACGCGATGGTGCCGTTCCATGGCCAGGGCATGAACTGCGCGTTCGAAGACTGCGTGGCGCTGGCACGGCACCTGAACGAGGCCGACGGCCTGGAAGCAGCCTTCGCCGGGTTCGAGGCCGAGCGCAAACCCAATGCGCGCGCGATCCAGCAGATGGCGCTGGAAAACTACCTGGAAATGCGCGACCGCGTTGCCGATCCCGCCTTCCTGCTGCAGCGCGAGCTGGAGCAGGAACTGCAGCGGCGTTGGCCGACCCGATTCGTGCCGCATTACACGATGGTCACCTTCCTGCACACGCCCTACGCCGAAGCGCTGCGCCGCACTGAGATCCAGCGCGACATACTGGTCGCGGCCACCGCCGGCCACGCGTCGCTGGACCACATCGACTGGGATGCCCTGGAAGCGCAGATCCAGCAGCGCCTGCCGGTGCTGGAAGGTGCGCACTGATGGCCGACAGCTTCCTGTTCTACGACCTGGAAACCTTCGGCCAGGACCCGCGGCGCACGCGCATATCGCAGTACGCCGCCATCCGCACCGACGCCGACCTCAACGAGATCGATGCCCCGGTCAGTTTCTTCGTGCGCCCGGCCGATGACCTGCTGCCCTCGCCGATGGCCACCCTGGTCACCGGCATCACCCCGCAGCAGGCGCTGGCCGAGGGCATCAGCGAGGCCGAGGCATTCGATCGGATCAACGAGCAGCTGTCGCGCGCCGGCACCTGCGCGCTGGGCTACAACACCCTGCGCTTCGACGATGAGTTCATCCGCTACGGCCTTTTCCGCAACTTCCACGATCCCTACGAACGCGAGTGGCGCAATGGCAATTCGCGCTGGGACCTGCTGGACATGCTGCGGCTGATGCATGCGCTGCGGCCGGACGGCATCCACTGGCCCCGGCGCGAGGATGGCGCCACCTCGTTCAAGCTCGAACACCTGGCCGAAGCGAACAACGTGCGCGACGGCGATGCGCACGAGGCCCTGTCCGACGTGCGCGCGACGATCGGCATGGCGCGCCTGTTCAAGCACGCGCAGCCGCGCCTGTGGGAGTACGCGCTGAAGCTGCGTGACAAGCGCTTCGTCGGCAGCCTGCTGGACGTGGCGGCGATGAAGCCGGTGCTGCACATTTCCATGCGCTACCCGGCCAGCCGCCTGTGCGCGGCGCCGGTGCTGCCGTTGGCCGTGCACCCCACCATCAACAACCGGGTGATCGTGTTCGACCTTGAGGGCGACGTGGACGAACTGCTAGCCCTGCCGGCCGAGGTGATCGCCCAGCGCCTGTACCTGCGTGCCAGCGAACTGCCCGAAGGCGTGGCGCGCGTGCCGTTGAAGGAAGTGCATCTGAACAAGGTGCCGGCGCTGGTGGCCTGGAACCACCTCCGCGCCGACGACCATCAGCGCCTGGGCCTGGACGTGGCCGCGATCGAAGCCAAGGCCGAACGCCTGCGCGCGATCGCCCCGCAGCTGGCGGAGAAGGCGCGGCAGGTCTACAACCAGCCGCGCGAGGTCACCGTGGCCGACGTCGATGCCTCGCTCTACGACGGCTTCCTCGGCGCTGGCGACAAGCCGTTGCTTGCCCTGGCCCGTACCACGCCGGCAGACCAGCTGGCAGCACTGGAAGGCCGCTTCCGCGACCCACGCCTGCCGGAGCTGCTGTTCCGCTACCGCGCGCGCAATCATCCCGACAGTCTCGCGCCGGCCGAACGCCAGCGCTGGCAGGCATACCGCCGCCAGCGCCTGCTCGGCGAGGACCGTCTGGGCGAACTCAACCTGCCCCAGTACCAGCAGCAGCTGGATGCACTGGCCGCCGAAGCGCCCGACGATGCGCGGCGCCAGGCCCTGCTGCAATCGCTGCGCGACTGGGCCCAGCATCTGCAGGAGGACCTGTGAGCACCTATTTTTCCGACGCCAGTTTCAGGTTCCTGCGCAGCCTGGCACTGCACAACGAGAAAGCCTGGTTCAACGACCATCGGCAGCAGTACGAGGACCACGTGCGGCAGCCGTTCCTGCGCCTGCTGGGCGACCTGCAGCCGGCGCTGGCCGAGGTCAGCGGGCACTTCCGCGCCGATACCCGCAGCGTCGGGGGTTCGTTGTTCCGCATCCATCGTGATGCGCGTTTTTCCAACGACAAGTCCCCGTACAAGACCTGGCAGGGCGCGCGCCTGTTCCATGAGCGCCGCCGCGAGGTCGCCGCACCGTCGTTCTATGTACACCTGCAGCCGGGCGAAAGCTTTGTCGGCGCCGGGCTGTGGCATCCGGAGCCGGAGACCCAGCGCCGCGTCCGCCATTTCATCCTGGACAATCCGGGCAGCTGGAAGGCCGCCGCACACGCGACCGCGCTGCGCAGGCGCTTCGACTTCGAACAGAGCGAGAAACTGGTCCGCCCACCACGAGGCTTCCCGGCCGATTTCGAGTTCATCGACGACCTCAAGCACCGCAACTGGGTGATGTGGCGAACACTGGACGACGCCACCATGACCGGTCCGCGCCTGCTGTCCACGCTCGGCAAGGACCTGGCCACGCTCGGTCCCTTCGTGGACTACCTGTGCGCTGCGCTGGACCTGGAGTTCTGATGCCGATGCCATCGTCTCTGGCCACCCAGCGCCGGGTGCTGGGTCGCACCGGATTGGCGGTGTCGCCGATCGGCCTGGGCTGTTCCGGCTTCTGGGGCCATCGGCGCTTCGCCGAGGACGCCGCCGCTGCGGTGGTGGCGCACGCGCTGGCGCGCGGGGTGAACCTGCTCGATACCGGCCACAACTACTCCGGCTTCCATGCCGAGCCACGGCTCGGCCGGATCCTGCGCCCGCTGCTGGCGCGCTACCCGCGCGAATCGCTGGTGATTTCCAGCAAGGGCGGCACCCTGACCGGCCAGGCCGGGATCAGCGGTGCCGAACAGCGCGACTTCTCGGCGTCGGCGATCGTCGCCAGCTGCGAAGCCTCGCTGCGCAATCTCGGCCTCGAGTACCTGGACATCTACCAGCTGCACGGCGCCAGCGAACACGACATCAACGACGATCTGCTGGACGCACTGCAGCGGTTGCGCGATCGCGGCCTGATCCGGCATACCGGCATCAATACCCATTCGGCCTCGACCCTGCGCTGGATGATCGCCCATCCGGATGCGTTCGACGTGGTGCTGCTGGATTACAACGCCCTGCAGCAGGACCGCGCACCACTGATCGATCAGCTGCATGCGGCCGGCATCGGCGTCCTCGCCGGCACGGTGCTGGCGCAGGGCCATCTGTTGCCGGCGCGGCGGCGGCTGCCGCGCCTGGCCGATGCCTGGTACCTGGCCCGGGCGTGGCTGAAGCCGAGCAGCCGGCAGCTGATGCGCAGCGCGAGCGCGATGCGTCGGGCCCTGGCCAGCCTGCAGGGCCAGACCCCGGCGCAGAGCGCGTTTGCCTACGTCCTGCAGCATCCCGGCGTGGCCAGCGGGATCCTGGGCACCACCCGCCCCGGCAACCTGGACGAGGTGCTGGACACCGACCTGGACGCGTTGGGCAGCGCCGGGCGGGCGCAGCTTGCAGCCGTGTTCGGTGACGGCAGCGGCTCGCCCAGTCACTGACGCTTAACCCGCTGCAGCTCCAGTTGCGGCAGTCTGGGCGCCATGAAGAAGACCCTTGCCCTCCTCGTCATCCTGTTGCTGGCCGTTGCCGGCTGGTGGTTCGGCGGTCCGTACCTGACGGTGCATGGCCTGTCCAAGGCCATCGAGCAGCGGGACACCGCGCGACTGCAACGCTACGTCGATTTCCCGCGCGTGCGCAGCAGCCTGCGTGCCCAGCTCAACGATTACATGGTGCGCCAGGCCGGCCCTGAAGTGGCTGCCAGCCCGTTTGGCGCATTGCTGTATGGCCTGGGTGACAGGATCGGCGGCGCGGCGGTGGACGCCATGGTGACCCCGACCGGTATCGGCGCCCTGCTGCAGGGTCATGTGCTGTGGAAGCGCGGCCGCAACGAGCTGCAGGGCGGCGACGCGTTCGGCCCGACCGAACCGGCACGTCCACTGAAGGACGCCCAGCACCGTTTCGAGTCGCTGGACCGTTTCGTGGTCGATGTTGATCGTGGCCCCGGCCAGCCACCGCTGAAGGTGGTGCTGGAGCCACAGGGTCTGCGCTGGAAAGTGGTGGATCTGCAGCTGGGAATGTCCGATACGCGGTGAGGTATCGCCGCTTCGCTCGCCGGGCATGGCCCGGCGCTACCGCCACCCGCCGATTCCGCCCTACCCTTCGTTGGCGACCCCATGCGGCACATGGCCTGCGGCCACGTGCTCGCGGGCGCTGTCGATGTTGTGCTGCGAATCGTCGAAGAAGATGTCCGCGCCGAAGGCCTGCAGGAACGGGCCCTTGTGGCGGCCGCCGAGGAACAGCGCTTCGTCCAGGCGCACGCCCCACTCGCGCAGGGTGCGGATGACCCGCTCGTGCGCCGGCGCCGAGCGTGCGGTGACCAGTGCGGTACGGATCGGTGCGCTGTCGCCGGCCGGGAACACCTCCTGCAGCGTATGCAGCGCTGACAGGAAGCCACGGAACGGGCCGCCGCTCAGCGGTTCACGCGCGCGTTCGCGCTCATGCCGACCGAAGGCTTCCACCCCCTGCTCGCGCGAGATCCGTTCGCTCTCATCACCGAAGATCACCGCGTCACCATCGAAGGCGATGCGCAGCTGCCCGGCCGGGCGCCCCATGTCGATCTGGTCGGCCGCCGCGGCAGCCGTTTCGCCGGGCGGCTTGGGCAGGATCGTCGCCGCGGCGATGCCGTGGCGCAGCGCGCTGCGCACCGATTCGGGATTGGCCGACAGGAACAGATCGGTACCGAACGGCTTGACGTAGGGCCAGGTCGGCTCGCCGGCAGTGAAGGTCGCGCGGATGATGCCCAGCCCGTAATGCTGGATCGAATTGAAGATGCGCAGGCCGGTATCGGCCGAGTTGCGCGACAGCAGGATCACCTCGACCCGCGGGTCCTCCGGGCTGGCCCCCTGGTTCAGGGCCAGCAGCTTGCGCACCACCGGGAACGCCACGCCGGGCCCCAGGATGTCATCCTCGTGCTGGCGCTGATACTCGGCATAGGCCGCCACGCCATCGCTCTCGAACAGCGCGTGGCTCTCTTCAAGATCGAACAGCGCACGCGAGGTCACCGCGACGGTCAGCAAACGGGGGGAGTTGTCGCCCATCGGTGGGATCCTTCAAGCGTTCGGCCGGGGCCGGCAGCGTATTGTCCTCAAAAAACGAACTGTTCGCTCAGGATCCGGTCTTCGAGGTTGTGCTCCGGGTCGAACAGCAGGGTGACCCGGTGCTCGCGCGATTCGCGGATGGTCACTTCCACCACGTCCCGGGTCTCGTGCGAATCGGCGGTCACGCTGACCGGGCGCTTGTAGGGGTCCAGGATGCGGAAGCGCACCTCGGTATCGGCCTTGAGGATGGCACCACGCCAGCGCCGCGGGCGATACGGTGCCAGCGGGGTCAGCGCAATGGTATGCGAGCCCAGCGGCAGCACCGGCCCGTGCGCGGAATAGTTGTAGGCGGTACTGCCGGCCGGGGTGGCCACCAGCACGCCATCGCCGATCAGCTCGCCGACCCGCTCCTGGCCGTTGAGGTCGATGCCGATATGCGCGGCCTGGCGGGTCTGGCGCAGCAGCGACACATCGTTGTAGGCCAGCGACCCGGTGCTGGTGCCCGACTCGGTCAGGGCCAGCATTTCCAGCGGTCGCAGATGGGCCGGCTCGGCGCGGGCGATGCGGGCAAGCACGTCGTCGTCGCCACGGTACTGGTTCATCAGGAAGCCGACCGTGCCCAGCTTCATGCCGAACACCGGTTTGCCCAGGTGCCCGTGCCGATGCAGGGTCTGCAGCATGAAGCCATCACCGCCCAGCGGGCACAGCACGTCGGCCTGCTCGGGCGCGCAGTCGCCATAGCGCGAGATCATCGCCGCGCGGGCCATCCGCGCGGGCTCGGTGGTGCTGGCCAGGAAAGCGATGCGGGGGGTGTCGCTCATCGGTGGATCCGGGGAAAGGCTGGTCAAGAGCATAACCGAGCGCTGCTGCGCCCGCCGGGCATGGCGTGGCGCTACCGGGAAGCTGCGAGCGCCGCTGCCTCGCCGGGCATGGCCCGGCGCTACCGGCGTGCAGGCAGGTAGCGCCGGGCCATGCCCGGCGAACGGCAGCGCCCCCAACGCAGAACGGCCCCGCTTGCGCGGGGCCGTTCTGTTTCACGCATGCCGGGCATGGCCCGGCACTACCTCACTTACGCACCATGTGCGGCCAGCTGGCCCAGGCGCTGCACCGCGACCGAGACGGTCGGGTAGTCCAGGGTCTTCTGTTCGGCCAGTTCGGCCAGCATCGCCAGGGTGAAGCGCAGGCTGCTGTCGTCACGACCGATCCACGCGGCCACCTTGGCCTCGGCGGTGCTGCCCTTGGTGGCCAGCACCTGGCCGGCCAGGCTGCGGTGGTGCGCCGCCAGCTCGTCGCGCAGCACGCCACGGGCCACCGCGTGCCAACGGCCATTGACCTCCAGCGCGTCGATCTGCTCGAACAGCCACGGCAGCTGCAACGCGTCGCCCAGGCGGAAGTGGATCTTGGAGACATCCACCGGCTTCAGCTTGCGGGTACGGGCCAGCTCGATGATGTCGAACGCCGGCTCCAGGAAGTGCAGTTCGGCCAGCTGCTGGGCCAGTGCCGACGGCAGGCCCTTTTCCTTCCACTCGGCCACCAGGGCTTCATAGGTCGGACGCTGCGAATCGGGCAGCACGCCCGAAGCAACCCGGATGTCGTTGAACGGACCCTGGTAGCGGTTGACCGCCTCGGTGATGCCCGGCATCGGGCCCGGGCGCGACAGCAGCCAGCGCACGAACGAACGCTGCAGCTTCCAGATCACTTCCAGCGCGTCGATCTGCACCGACTCCGGCAGGGTGCCGTCGAGGGCGTCGATCTGGGCCCACAGGGCACGGGCATCCAGCGTTTCACGGCTGATCGTGTACGCCTTGGCAACCTCGGCGATGGAACGGCCGGTGTCTTCCTGCATGCGCATCAGGAAGGTGGCGCCCATGCGGTTGATGGTCTGGTTGGTCACGGCCGTGGCGATGATTTCGCGCTTCAGGCGGTGACGCTCCATCGCGTCGGCGTACTTCTTCTGCAGCGGGGTCGGGAAGTAGCGCTGCAGTTCCTTGGACAGGTACGGATCTTCTGGGATGTCCGAATCCAGCAGCTGGGCGAACGCCACCAGCTTGGAATAGGACAGCAGCACCGACAGTTCCGGACGGGTCAGGCCCTGGCCACGCGCCTTGCGCTGCGACAGCTCGGCATCGGACGGCAGGAACTCGATCTGGCGATCAAGCAGGCCCTGCTGTTCCAGCGTGCGGATGAAGTGCTGCTTGGAGCCCAGGCGCTTGACCGCCATCCGCTCCATCAGGCTCAGGGCCTGGTTCTGGCGATAGTTGTCATTGAGCACCAGCTCGGCGACCTCGTCGGTCATCGACGCCAGCAGCTTGTTGCGCTGTTCGACGGTCAGCTTCTTGGCCCGCACCACATCGTTGAGCAGGATCTTGATGTTGACTTCGTGGTCGGAGGTATCCACACCGGCCGAGTTGTCGATGAAGTCGGTGTTGAGCAGCACGCCGGCCTGGGCAGCCTCGATGCGGCCCAGCTGGGTCATGCCCAGGTTGCCGCCCTCGCCCACCACCTTGCAGCGCAGCTCGCCACCGTTCACGCGCAGCGCGTTGTTGGCGCGGTCGCCGACATCGCTGTGCTGCTCGCTGGCGGCCTTGACGTAGGTACCGATGCCGCCGTTCCACAGCAGATCCACCGGTGCCTTCAGGATCGCGCTCATCAGATCGTTCGGCGACAGCGCCTTGACGCTCTCGTCCAGGCCCAGCGCTTCGCGCACCTGCGGGGTGATCTCGATCGACTTCAGGCTGCGCGGGTAGACGCCGCCGCCCTTGCTGATCAGCTTGGCGTCGTAGTCCGCCCAGCTCGAACGCGGCACGGTGAACAGGCGCTCACGTTCGACGAACGTGGTTGCTGCATCCGGATTCGGGTCCAGGAAGATGTGACGGTGATCGAACGCGGCCACCAGGCGGATGTGACGCGACAGCAGCATGCCATTGCCGAACACATCGCCGGACATGTCGCCGACGCCGACGGCGGTGAAGTCCTGGCTCTGGCTGTCACGGCCCAGCGCACGGAAGTGGCGCTTGACCGACTCCCATGCACCGCGTGCGGTGATGCCCATGCCCTTGTGGTCGTAACCCACCGAACCACCGGAGGCGAACGCATCGCCCATCCAGAAGCCGTGCGCGATGGCCAGGCCGTTGGCGATGTCGGAGAAGGTCGCGGTGCCCTTGTCGGCGGCCACCACCAGGTACGGATCGTCCATGTCGTGGCGCACGACATCCACCGGCGGCACGATCTTGTTGTTGACGATGTTGTCGGTGATGTCCAGCAGGCCCTGGATGAACAGCTTGTAGCACGCCACGCCGTTGGCGAAGATCGCGTCGCGGTCGCCGTTCACCGGCGGGGTCTTGGCGAAGAAGCCGCCCTTCGCGCCGACCGGCACGATGACGGTGTTCTTGACCATCTGCGCCTTGACCAGGCCCAGCACCTCGGTGCGGAAGTCTTCGCGGCGGTCCGACCAGCGCAGGCCGCCACGGGCCACCGCGCCGAAGCGCAGGTGGGTACCTTCCACGCGCGGGCCGTAGACGAAGATTTCGCGGTACGGGCGCGGCTTGGGCAGGTCCGGCACCAGCGCCGAATCGAACTTGAAGCTGATGACATGGCCGTGCTGGCCGTTGCCGTCGGTCTGGTAATAGCTGGTACGCAGGGTCGCATCGATCACGCCCATGAACGAGCGCAGGATGCGATCCTCGTCCAGGCTCGACACGCGGTCCATCAGCTTCAGCAGCGCTTCGCGCGCGGCCTGCATCTGCGCATCGCGGTCACCCTTGCGGGCGTCGACCACAGTCTTGAGCACCTTCAGGGTCGCCTCGTCACCGGCGGCGAGGACATCGAAGTGCGCCTTCAGGTGCGCCTGGCCGGCAGCGATGTCTTCCTTGCTTTCATGGCCGGTGGCCGGATCGAAGCGGGCTTCGAACAGTTCCACCAGCAGACGGGCCAGCAGCGGGTAGCGTGCAAAGGTGCCTTCCACATAGGCCTGCGAGAACGGCACGCCGGTCTGCAGCAGGTACTTGCAGTAGCCACGCAGCATGGCGACCTGGCGCCAGTGCAGGCCGGCGGCCAGCACCAGGCGGTTGAAGCCGTCGTTCTCGGCATCGCCGTGCCAGACGCGGGCGAAGGTCTCGCCGAAGGCTTCATCGACGCTGGCCGCATCGATGGCGCCGGCGGTCGATTCGACCTCGAAGTCCTGCACGTACACCGGCGCGTTGTCGACCGACAGGCGGTACGGACGCTCGGCGATCACGCGCAGGCCCATGTTCTCCATCATCGGCAGCGCGTCCGACAGCGGAATGTCATCCAGCTGGCGGTACAGCTTCAGGCGCAGGCCATCGCCGCTTTCGCGCGGCACTGCCTGCAGGCTCAGGCGCAGATCGTCCGGGCCGGTCAGTGCGTCGAGCTGGCTGACATCGTTGGCGGCAACGGCGGTGCTGTTGTCTTCGATGTAGCCGGCCGGCAACGCCTTGCCGATGCGGGCGGCGATGCGCAGGCCTTCGGTCTCGCCATGGCGGGACACCAGCGCTTCGCGCAGGTCGTCCTGCCAGTTGCGCAGCACCTGGGCCAGCTTCTTCTCCAGTTCGGCGGTGTCGACGTCGAGCATTTCGCCCGGCTTCGGGCGCACGATCAGGTGCACCTGGGCCAGCGGCGATTCGCCCAGCACCACCGAGCTGTCCACGTACTCGCCGTGCAGCGCTTCCTTCAGCATGGCTTCGATGCGCAGGCGCACATCGGTGTTGAAGCGCTCGCGCGGCAGGTAGACCAGCGCGGAAATGAAACGGCTGTACTTGTCGCGGCGCAGGAACAGGCGGCTGCGCACGCGCTCCTGCAGGCCCAGCACGCCCATGGCGGTGCGGAACAGTTCATCCTCGCTGGACTGGAACAGTTCCTCGCGCGGCAGCGTTTCCAGGATGTGGCGCAGGGCCTTGCCGCTGTGGCTGGATGCGGCCAGGCCGGACTGCGTCATCACGTATTCGTGGCGCTGGCGCACCAGCGGGATTTCCCACGGGCGGCGGTTGTAGGCGCTGGAGGTGAACAGGCCGAGGAAGCGCTGCTCGCCGATGATCTTGCCCTTGGCGTCGAACTCCAGCACGCCGATGTAGTCCATGTAGCCGGCGCGGTGCACGCGCGAACGGGCATTGGTCTTGGTCAGGATCAGCGCGTCCTTCAGCCCGGACGTGGTGTTCAGGCCCTGCGCGGCCAGGGTCTTGACCGGACGCGCGGCGGACTTGTCCTTGCCGCGCATCAGGCCCAGGCCGGTATCGTTCAGCGGCGCCAGCACCTCTTCCTTGCCCTGCTTCTCGACGCGGTATTCGCGGTAGCCGAAGAAGGTGAAGTGGTTGTCGGCAGCCCAGCGCAGGAATTCCTGTGCTTCCTTGCGCGACGCATCGTCGACCGGCAGCTGGCGGCTGCCCAGGTCGTCGGCCAGCGCCAGCGCCTTGTCCTGCATCGGCTTCCAGTCGCGCACGATGGCGCGCACTTCGTCCAGCGCCTTGGCGATGGCCTGCTCGATCGCGGCCATGGCTTCGGCCGGCTGGCGGTCGATTTCCAGCAGCATCACCGACTCGGCGTCACCCTCGCCGACCTTGACCAGCTTGCCGGCCTTGTCGCGGCTGAAGCGCAGCACCGGGTGGCCCAGCACGTGCACGCCGATGCCCTGCTCGGCCAGCGACATGGTCACGGTGTCGACCAGGAACGGCATGTCGTCGTTGATGATCTGCAGCACGGTGTGCGGCGATTCCCAGCCATTTGCCTTCGCCGTCGGGTTGAAGACCCGGACATTGGCCTTGCCGGACTTGCGCGCGCGGGCGAACTCCAGGGTCTCGGCGGCAAGCGCGGCCCATTCCTCAGCGCTGTGATGGGGGAACTCGTCGGCCTCCATGCGCTTGTAGAAGCTGGAGGCAAAAGCCACTGCCTCGGCCTGAGCGGCCGCGGGGTAACGCTTGCGCAAGGCCGTGTACACCGGCTCCAGGGAGAAACCAGTGGTCACTGCGACCTCCGACTCAACTGGTTTGCTTTTGTTTTTCACGGTCTTGGCTGCGGTTTTTTGCGGTTTCATGGCAGAGCGGGGCGCTTGCTCAGTTGGGAAAATGAAATTGTAGCCCTACCGCACGAAAAGGCCTTGCTGCAGGACGGAATAACCAGATTCGGGTTTGCTGCGGTTTAGACGCCCTATTCAGTTCGCACCGGTATGGGCATCGCAGCCGCGCATCGCTGCCGACAGGATCGGCAAAACGTGTTACCGGAAGACACATCCGGCAACGTCGGTGTCATTCCACAATCCTGAACTGGACGGTATAGTCCACCGCGTGAATCCGGCCTACCTTCCCGTTGCCCTCGACGCGCGCGATGAGCGTGTGTTCGACGCCGTGCGCGAACTGCTGGCCCGCCAGGGCATGCAGATGAGCATGGACGCCGTCGCCCAGCATGCGGGGTGCTCCAAGCAGACCCTGTACTCGCGCTATGGCAGCAAGCAGGAACTGCTGCGCCGGGTGATGCAGCGCCATGTCGGCCACGCCACCGGGGCCATGGTCCGTGCACTCCGCAGTGACGACCTGCGTGCCAGCCTGCTCCAGTTCGCCACCGACTTCCTGGAGCATTTCAACCAACCGCACGTCGGCCAGGCCTGCCGGCTGATCGCCGCCGATGCGTCCCAGTTTCCCGACGAGGCGCGTACGCTGTACCGGCATGGCGCCGGCGCACTGACGCTTCATCTTGCTGAATGGATTGAAACCGTTTGCAGCCGTGGGCTGCTCCGGCATGACGACCCGCACTTCATGGCCGAACTGCTGTTGAGCATGATCGCCGGCCAGGATTTCGACAAACAGCGCTTCCATACGCCCCATCGTGATGACGCGGTCTTGCGTCGGCGCTGGGCAGAGTTCTCCGTCGATGGCTTCCTGCGCGCGTTCGCGCCGCAGCCCTCGGCGGCCCCGCCTACAAACCAACCCCGGAGTTCCTCCTGATGACCGCCCCACTCCGCACCCTTGCCTTGACGTGCGCCGTTGCTGTCGCCGTGGCTGCCTGCAAGAAGCCGGAACAGCCGACGCCCCCGCCGCCGGAGGTGGGCGTGATCGACGCCAAGCCGCAGACCCTGCCGCTGCAGCGCGAGCTGGTCGGCCGTCTGTCGCCGTTCCGCAGTGCCGACGTGCGCGCCCGCGTGCCCGGCGTGCTGCTCAAGCGCGTCTACCAGGAAGGCAGCCAGGTCAAGCAGGGCCAGACCCTGTTCCTGATCGATCCGGCCCCGCTTCGCGCCTCGCTCAGTGCCTCCGAAGCCCAGCTGGCTTCGGCCCGCGCCAGCTACGCCAATGCCAAGGTGGCCGCCGACCGTGCGCGCTCGCTGGCCCCGCAGCAGTTCGTCTCCAAGTCCGACCTGGACAACGCCGAGTCGGCCGAGCGCACCGCGCTGGCCGCGGTCAAGCAGGCCGAAGCGGCGGTGACCTCCTCGCGGATCAGCCTGGGCTACACCGAAGTGACCGCGCCGATCAGCGGCGTGGCCAACAAGCAGCAGGTCACCGAAGGCGCGCTGGTCGGCCAGGGCGATGTCACCCTGCTGACCACGGTGGACCAGCTCGATCCGCTGTACGTGAACTTCTCGCTGAGCGTGGACGAACTGACCCAGCTGCGCGCGCAGCAGGCCAAGGGCGCGCTGGCCCTGTCCGGTGACGGCAAGGCCACGGTGGCGGTGAAGCTGGCCGACGGCACCACCTACAGCGAGCCGGGCACGCTGGACTTCTCCTCGACCACGGTCGACCCGGCCACCGGCGCGGTATCGCTGCGCGCGGTGCTGCCGAACCCGCAGCAGATCCTGCTGCCGGGTGCCTTCGTCAGCTTCCAGGCCAACCTGGGCGAGCGCAACAACGCCTATCTGGTGCCGCAGCAGGCGCTGCTGCGCGATACCACCGGCGGCTACGTCATGGTGGTCGGCGCCGATGGCAAGGTGGTGCGCAAGAACGTCAAGACCGATGGCGCCCAGGGCGGCAACTGGCTGGTCAGCGATGGCCTGGCCGCCGGTGACAAGGTGATCGTGGCCGGCGTGCAGAAGGTCAAGGAAGGCGCGCCGGCAACGGCCAAGCCGTGGACGCCGGGCCAGGACGCCGCCGCCAAGCCCGCCGCAGGCGGCGCCGCAGCGGCCGGTGCAGCACCGGCCGAGGGCAAGGCACCGGCCGATGCGGCCAAGACCGGGCAGGCCGATCCGGCCAAGCCGGCCGCCACCGATTCGAACAAGCAGTAACGGGAACCTTCCGTCATGCCTAAATTTTTCATCGAACATCCAGTCTTCGCCTGGGTGGTGGCGATCCTGATCTCGCTCAGCGGCGTGATCGCGATCCTCAACCTCGGCGTGGAGTCCTACCCCAACATCGCCCCGCCACAGGTGACCGTCTCGGCCACCTACCCGGGCGCGAGCGCGGACACCACGGAGAAGTCGGTCACCCAGGTGATCGAGCAGCAGCTGACCGGCATCGATCACCTGCTGTACTTCAGCTCCTCGTCCTCGTCCAACGGCCGTGCGCAGATCACCCTGACCTTCGAGACCGGTACCGATCCGGACATCGCCCAGGTGCAGGTGCAGAACAAGGTGTCGCTGGCCACGCCACGACTGCCTTCGGAAGTGACCCAGCAGGGCGTGGTGGTGGCCAAGGCCAACGCCGGCTTCCTGATGGTGGTGGCACTGCAGTCCGATACGCCGACCATCAACCGTGACGCCCTGAACGATATCGTCGGCTCGCGCGTGCTTGACCAGGTCTCGCGTATTCCCGGCGTCGGCAGCACCCAGCAGTTCGGTTCCGAGTACGCCATGAACATCTGGCTCAACCCGGAAAAGATGCAGGGCTATGGCCTGTCGGCCAGCCAGGTGCTGGCTGCGGTGCGCGCACAGAACGTGCAGTTCGCCGCCGGTGCACTGGGTTCGGACCCGTCGCCGGAAGGCCAGCACTTCACCGCCACGGTGTCGGCCGAAGGCCGCTTCAGCTCGCCGCAGGAGTTCGAGAACATCATCCTGCGGGCGAATGCCGACGGCTCGCGCGTGCTGCTGAAGGACATCGCCCGCGTTGCCTTCGGTGCCAACAACTACGGCTTCGACACCCAGTACAACGGCAAGCCGACCGGTGCCTTCGCGATCCAGCTGCTGCCGGGTGCCAACGCGCTGAACGTGGCCGATGCGGTGCGCGGCAAGATGGATGAGCTGCAGCCCAGCTTCCCGTCCGGCGTCACCTGGTTCTCGCCGTACGACAGCACCACCTTCGTCAAGATCTCGATCCAGGAAGTGGTCAAGACCCTGTTCGAAGCCGTGTTGCTGGTGTTCCTGGTGATGCTGATCTTCCTGCAGAACTTCCGCGCCACCCTGATCCCGACCCTGGTCATTCCGGTGGCCCTGCTCGGTACGTTCCTGGGCATGTGGATGATCGGCTTCACGATCAACCAGCTGACCCTGTTCGCCATGGTGCTGGCAATCGGCATCGTGGTGGATGACGCGATCGTGGTGATCGAGAACGTCGAACGCATCATGACCGAGGAAGGCCTGGCGCCGAAGCCGGCCACGCAGAAGGCGATGACCCAGATCACCGGCGCGGTGGTGGCGATCACCGTGGTGCTGGCCGCGGTGTTCATCCCCTCGGCCCTGCAGGGCGGCGCCGCCGGTGAGATCTACAAGCAGTTCGCGCTGACCATCGCCATCTCGATGGCGTTCTCGGCGTTCCTGGCACTGGGCTTCACCCCGGCGCTGTGCGCGACATTCCTGAAGCCGACGCACAACGACAACCCGAACATCGTCTACCGCACCTTCAACAAGTACTACGACAAGATCAGCCACACCTATGTCGGCCATATCACCTCGGCGGTGCGCCATGCCCCGCGCTGGATGATCCTGTTCGTGGTGCTGACCGCGCTGTGCGGCTTCCTGTTCACCCGCATGCCCGGCAGCTTCCTGCCGGAAGAAGACCAGGGCTATGCGCTGGCGATCGTGCAGCTGCCGCCGGGCTCGACCAAGGGCCAGACCAACGAGGTGTTCGCGCAGATGCGGGGCATCCTGGAAAAGCAGGATGGCTATGAAGGCATGCTGCAGGTGGCCGGTTTCAGCTTCGTCGGTTCCGGCGAGAACGTGGGCATGGGCTTCATCCGCCTGAAGCCGTGGGAGGAACGCAAGTTCACCGCGCCGGAGTTCATCCAGAACATGAACGGCGCGTTCTACGGCATCAAGGAAGCGCAGATCTTCGTGGTCAACCTGCCCACCGTGCAGGGCCTTGGCCAGTTCGGTGGCTTCGACATGTGGCTGCAGGACCGTAGCGGCGCCGGTTATGAACAGCTGACCCAGGCCCGCAACATCCTGCTCGGCCAGGCCGCGCAGAAGCCGGACCACCTGGTCGGCGTGCGCCCGAACGGCCTGGAGAATGCCCCGCAGCTGCAGCTGCACGTGGACCGCGTGCAGGCGCAGTCGATGGGCATGTCGGTGTCGGACGTGTACAGCACCATCCAGCTGATGCTGGCCCCGGTGTACGTCAACGACTTCTTCTACGAAGGCCGCATCAAGCGCGTGACCATGCAGGCCGATGGTCCGTACCGCACCGGCCAGGAATCGCTGAAGAGCTTCTACAGTCCGTCCAGCCTGACCACGAATGCCGACGGCACCAACGCGATGATCCCGCTCAACACGGTGGTCAAGTCCGAGTGGGTGTCGGCGCCGCCGTCGCTGAGCCGCTACAACGGCTACTCGGCGATCAACATCGTCGGTTCGCAGGCGCCGGGCACCAGCTCGGGCGAAGCGATGCAGACCATGGAGAGCATCGTCAACGACGACCTGCCGGCCGGCTTCGGCTACGACTGGTCGGGCATGTCCTACCAGGAAATCCTGGCCGGCAATGCCGCGACCCTGCTGCTGGTGCTGTCGATCGTGGTGGTGTTCCTGTGCCTGGCCGCCCTGTATGAAAGCTGGTCGATCCCGGTCGCGGTGCTGCTGGTGGTACCGCTGGGCGTCCTGGGTGCACTCGGCCTGTCGATGCTGCGCGGCCTGCCGAACGATCTGTTCTTCAAGATCGGCCTGATCACGGTGATCGGCCTGGCGGCGAAGAACGCGATCCTGATCGTGGAGTTCGCGGTGGAGCAGCGTGCGGCGGGCAAGACCCTGCGCGATGCCACCATCGAAGCGGCCCGCCTGCGTTTCCGCCCGATCCTGATGACGTCCTTCGCGTTCATCATGGGCGTGATCCCGATGGCGATCTCCACCGGTGCCGGCGCCAACTCCCGCCACGCCATCGGTACCGGCGTGATCGGCGGCATGCTGTTCGCCACCCTGCTCGGCCTGCTGATGATCCCGGTGTTCTTCGTGGTCGTGCGGCGCATGCTCGGTGACAAGCTGGATGAGCCGTCGAAGGAGTTCCTCGGCCGCCAGCGTGATGCCGAGACCGCCCACCGCCCGGATCGCTGATCCGGCGGTGAGCTGAAACGCAGAAGGCCCCGGAGCGATCCGGGGCCTTCTGCTATGGACTTCTTGTAGAGCCGGGCCATGCTCGGCTGCTTGTGCCGGAGGCCAGCGTGGGCTCGACTCTACAGACGACTCCGATCGCTCAGCGCAGCAGCGCAACCACCGCGCATATCGCTAGGATCACCAATGCCACCCACTGCATCGGCACAAAGAAGAAATGATGGGGTGCGGCTTCACCCTTCTGCCGGGGCCTGCGGTTGAGCCACAGGCCGAGCAGTACGTTCACCGCTGCGCCGATACCTGCACCCAACAGAACCTGCGCCAGCGGAATGTTGCCCCTGGGACCTTCATGCGGGAAGAAGTACGCCAGCAGCAGGATCGCTGCAATCGGCGTCACCAGCGTCATGATTCCCCAACCGCGATAGATCATCTTTGCAGGCACCGTGGAAAAAAGTGGCCTGCATTGAAACAGATCCGGTGTCGTCCGGCCAAGCCGAACTCATCCACGCCTGCCAGGAATCCGTTGGCCGCGCCGCCATTGCAGCGGCGCGGCGCAGCACACTCAGCGCAGCCCGGTCTCGTTGCGGGCGATCACCAGGCGCTGGATCTCCGAGGTGCCTTCGTAGATCTCGGTGATCTTGGCATCACGGAAGTAACGCTCCAGCGGCATTTCCTTGGAATAGCCCATGCCACCGTGGATCTGCACGGCCTGGTGGGTGATCCACATCGCCGCTTCCGAAGCGGTCAGCTTGGCGATGGCCGCCTCGTTGCTGAAGCGCTTGCCCTCACCCTTCACCCATGCCGCGCGCAGGGTCAGCAGCAGCGCTGCATCCAGCTTGCACTTCATGTCGGCGATCTTGGCCTGGGTCATCTGGAAGGTGCCGATGGCAGCCCCGAAGGCCTTGCGCTCCTTCACGTATTCGATCGTCGCTTCGTAGGCGGCACGGGCGATGCCGATGGCCTGCGAGGCAATACCGATGCGCCCGGCGTCGAGCACGCCCATGGCGATCTTGAAGCCCTCGCCTTCCTGGCCCAGCACGTCCTCGGCCTGCGCCACGTAATCGTTGAACTCGATCTCGCAGGTGGCCGACGCCCGGATGCCGAGCTTCGGCTCGGTCTTGCCGCGGCCGAAGCCAGCCTTGTCGGTGTCGATCAGGAACGCGGTGATGCCGCGCGCGCCCTTTTCCGGCTCGCTCATCGCGAACAGCACGATGTACTTGGCCACCGGGCCGGAGGTGATCCAGCTCTTCTTGCCGTTGATGACGAAGGTGCCATCGGCCTGCTTCACCGCACGGCAGCGCATGGCGGTGGCGTCCGAACCGGACTGCGGCTCGGTCAGCGCGAACGCGCCGATGGCCTCGCCTTCAGCGATGGCGCGCACGTACTTCTGCTTCTGCGCTTCCGTGCCGTGGATCAGGATGCCGTTGCAGAACAGCGAGTTGTTGACCGACATGATGGTCGAATGCGCCGCATCACCGGCGGCGACCTCCACCATCGCCAGCACGTACGCAACCGGGTCCATGCCCGCACCACCGTACTCGGTGGGCACCTCGATGCCCATCAGCCCGTTCTCGCCCAGCAGGCGGATGTTGTCCAGCGGGAACTCACCGGTGCGATCATGGTGCTCCGCGCTGGGAGCGATCTTTTCCTGCGCGATGCGCCGCGCCACGTCCTGCAGCATCAACTGCTCTTCAGTAAAGCTGAAATCCACAACACCCTCCCGGGAACATGGTGATATGGGCCGCGCAGAGCGCGCCCAGGTGCAGCGATTGTACCGGGGGCCGGGCATCGGCGGCTGACTCGACGGCAGGTGTGACTTGACCGGAACAGGCACCGTCAGCGAATATATCTCTATATCGCGATAGGTAGATGTTTATGGATCTGGAAGACTGGTCGACCCGCCTGAAGGTGTTCGCCGATGCCACCCGCGTGCGCCTGCTGGCGCTGCTGGAGCAGGAAGAGCTGACCGTGGCCGAACTGTCGGCCATCACCCGGCTGGCCCAGCCGCGGGTGTCCACCCATCTGGCGCGCCTGAAGGAAGCCGGCCTGGTCCGCGACCGCCGAGCCGGCGTGTCGGCCTATTACCGCTTCGACGACGCCCAGCTGGACCCGGCGCAGCGCGCATTGTGGCATGCCTTGAGCAACGGAAGCGATGACCCGCTGCTGCGCCAGGATGCTGAACGGGTCGCTGCCGTGCTGGCCCATCGCGCGGCTGACCAGAACTGGGCCGACAGCGTGGCCGGCGACATGGAGCGCCACTACTCCCCCGGCCGCACCTGGGAAGCCCTGGCGCGCACCGCGCTGCCGCTGCTGGAAACCGGCGACGTGCTGGATATCGCTTCCGGTGATGGCGTCCTGGCCGAACTGGTCGCACCACATGCCAAGCGCTACATCTGCATCGATACCAGCGCCCGCGTGGTAGCCGCCGCCAGCGAGCGTCTGCGCCGCCTGCCCAATGTGGAAGTGCGCGAGGGCGACATGCATGCGCTGCCGTTCAAGGACCGCAGCTTCGACCTGGTCGTGCTGATGCATGCGCTGACCTATGCCAGCAAGCCGGCACAGGCCGTGACCGAGGCCGCACGGGTACTGCGCCCGGGCGGCCGGTTGCTGCTGTGCAGCCTGGCCCGGCATGAACACAAGGCCGCCGTGGAAGCCTATGGCCACGTCAATCTCGGTTTCAGCGACAAGGAACTGAAGAAGTTCGTGGACAAGGCCGGCCTGCAGGTGTCGAGCCTGGAAACGGTCACCCGCGAGAAGCGCCCGCCGCATTTCGAGGTGATCTCGCTGATCGCCAACAAGCCCTGAGGTCGACATGACTGCCCTGCCCTGGCTGCACCCGGAACGCGTGGCGGCGCTGCTTGAGGCGCTGCACCGGCGCATCCTGATCATCGACGGCGCGATGGGCACGATGATCCAGCGCCATGGGTTGCAGGAAGACGACTATCGCGGCGAGCGCTTCGCCGGGGGCTACGACCATGCGCACGGCGCGGGCTGCGATCATGGCGCAGCGCAGGGGCATGACCTGAAGGGCAACAACGATCTGCTGCTGCTGACCCGGCCGCAGATCATCGCCGACATCCATACCGCGTACCTGCAGGCCGGCGCGGACCTGGTGGAAACCAACACCTTCAACGCCACCTCGGTCAGCCAGGCCGACTACCACCTCGAGCACCTGGTGTACGAGTTGAACAGGGCCGGCGCCGCGGTGGCGCGGGCCTGCTGCGATGCCGTGGCCGCGACCACGCCGGACAAGCCACGGTTTGTCATCGGCGTGCTCGGGCCGACCAGCCGCACCGCGTCGATCAGCCCGGACGTCAATGATCCCGGCTTCCGCAACACCAGCTTCGACGAACTGCGCAGTACCTACCGCGAGGCCATCGACGGCCTGATCGACGGCGGCGCGGATACGATCATGGTCGAGACCATCTTCGATACGCTCAATGCCAAGGCCGCGCTGTACGCCATCGAGGAAGCCTTCGACGCGCGCGGCGCGCGGCTGCCGATCATGATCTCCGGCACCATCACCGATGCCTCCGGCCGCACCCTGTCCGGGCAGACCGCCGAAGCGTTCCACGCCTCGCTCGCGCATGCGCGTCCGCTGTCGATCGGCCTGAACTGTGCGCTGGGTGCCGATGCGATGCGCCCGCACGTGGAGACCCTGTCACAGGTGGCGGACTGCCACATCAGTGCCCATCCCAATGCCGGCCTGCCCAATGCATTCGGCGAGTACGACGAAACACCCGAGGAAATGGCCGCCACCCTGCGCGGCTTCGCCGTGGACGGCCTGCTCAACCTGGTGGGGGGCTGCTGCGGCTCCACCCCCGACCACATCCGCGCGATCGCCACAGCGGTGGCGGGCCTGCCGCCGCGCGCGCTGCCCAGCGTGCAGGAACAGGCGGCATGAGCCTCGCCCCCGCACTGGTCCTGCATGCCCCACCCCACTGCCGTTGAGCCGCTGCCTGCCATGACGCCTGTCCGCCCCACCCGTCTGTCCGGCCTGGAACCGCTGGTCATCACCCCGGACCTGCTGTTCATCAACGTCGGCGAGCGCACCAACGTCACCGGCAGCGCGCAGTTCCGCAAGCTGATCAAGGAAGGCCGCTACGAGGAGGCGGTGGACGTCGCGCGCCAGCAGGTGGCCAGCGGCGCACAGATTCTCGACGTCAACATGGACGAGGGCCTGATCGATTCGGAAGCGGCGATGACCCGCTACCTGAACCTGATCATGTCCGAGCCGGACATCGCCCGCATCCCGGTGATGGTCGACTCTTCCAAGTGGAGCGTGATCGAGGCGGGCCTGAAATGCCTGCAGGGCAAGAGCGTGGTCAACTCGATCTCGCTGAAGGAAGGCGAAGCGCTGTTCCGCGAGCATGCACGCAAGGTGCTGCGCTATGGTGCCGCCGCCGTGGTCATGGCGTTCGACGAGGTCGGCCAGGCCGATACCTGTGCGCGCAAGGTCGAGATCTGTACCCGCGCCTACCGGCTGCTGGTGGACGAGATCGGCTTCCCGCCGCAGGACATCATCTTCGACCCGAACATCTTCGCCGTCGCCACCGGCATCGAGGAACATGACAACTACGCGGTCGACTTCATCGAAGCGACCCGCATCATCAAGCAGACATTGCCGCATTGCCACGTCTCCGGCGGTGTCTCCAACGTCTCGTTCTCGTTCCGTGGCAACGAAACCGTGCGCCAGGCCATCCACTCGGTGTTCCTCTACCACGCGATCGCCGCGGGCATGGACATGGGCATCGTCAACGCCGGCGCCATGCCGATCTACGACGAGCTGGAACCGGACCTGCGTGAACGCGTGGAGGACGTGATCCTCAACCGCCGCCGCGATGCCACCGAGCGCCTGCTGGAGATCGCCGAGCGCTACAAGGGCAGCAGGAGTGCGGCGAAGACCGAAGACCTCGCCTGGCGCGAGAAGCCGGTGGACGCGCGGCTGGCGCATGCACTGGTGCATGGCCTGGACGCCTGGGTGGAGGCCGATACCGAAGAAGCCCGGCAGCGCTCCAGCCGCCCGCTGGACGTGATCGAAGGCCCGCTGATGGACGGCATGAACGTGGTCGGCGACCTGTTCGGCGCCGGCAAGATGTTCCTGCCACAGGTGGTGAAGTCGGCGCGGGTGATGAAGAAGGCCGTGGCCTACCTGCTGCCGTTCATCGAGGCCGAGAAGGCGCGCAGCGGCGATACCGCCAGGAGCAACGGCAAGATCATCATGGCCACGGTCAAGGGTGATGTGCACGACATCGGCAAGAACATCGTCGGCGTGGTGCTGGCCTGCAACAACTTCGAGGTCATCGATCTCGGCGTGATGGTGCCGGCGCAGAAGATCCTCGACGCCGCGCGCGAACACCAGGCCGACATCATCGGCCTGTCCGGCCTGATCACTCCGTCGCTGGAAGAGATGAGCCACGTCGCCCGTGAAATGCAGCGGCAGGGCTTCGACCTGCCGCTGATGATCGGCGGCGCGACCACCTCGCGCGCGCATACCGCGCTGAAGATCGATCCGCATTACCAGGCACCCACGGTGTGGGTGAAGGACGCCTCGCGTGCGGTCGGCGTCGCCCAGTCGCTGATCTCGCGTGAGCTGCGCGATGCCTTCGTCGCCGCCAATGAAGCCGACTACGCAGAGATCCGCACCCGCCACCGCAATCGTGGCGACGCCAAGCGCCTGGTATCGCTGGAGCACGCGCGCGGACAGAAGTTCCAGGGCGGCTGGGAGCACTACACCCCGCCAGCACCGAACCAGCCGGGCCTGCACGTTTTCGATGACTATCCGTTGGACGAACTGGTGCCCTATATCGACTGGACACCGTTCTTCCAGGCCTGGGAACTGGCCGGAAAATACCCGGCCATCCTCAGCGACGAGATCGTCGGTACGCAGGCCAGCGAGCTTTACCGGGACGCCCGCGCGATGCTCGCGCGCATCGTCGAGGAGAAGTGGCTGCAGGCCAGGGCCGTGTTCGGCCTGTGGCCGGCCAACAGCATCGGCGACGACGTCCGCGTGCAGCATCCCGACGGCGAGACCACGCTGCACTTCCTGCGCCAGCAGGTCGACAAGCCCGCCGAACGCCCGGACTTCTGCCTGGCCGATTTCATCGCCCCGGCCGACAGTGGACGGCAGGACTGGATCGGCGCCTTCGCGGTCACCGCCGGCATCGGCATCGACGCGCACGTCGCGCGCTTCGAGGCGGATCATGACGACTACAACGCGATCCTGCTCAAAGCGCTGGCGGACCGCTTCGCAGAAGCGCTGGCCGAGCGCCTGCACCAGCGCGTGCGCACCGGCTTCTGGGGCTACGACGGTGCCGAGAGCCTGGACAACGATGCGCTGATCGACGAGAAGTACCGCGGCATCCGCCCGGCGCCGGGTTACCCCGCCTGCCCGGAACACAGCGAGAAGCGCCGCCTGTTCGACCTGCTGCATGCCGAAGCCAACGCGGGCATGGAACTGACCGAGAGCTTCGCCATGCTGCCCACCGCGGCGGTGTCCGGTTATTACTTCAGCCACCCGCAGAGCCAGTATTTCGTGGTCGGCCGCCTCAGCCGCGAGCAGGTGACGGACTACGCGCGCCGCAAGGGCGTGGATCGTGCCCAGGCCGAACGCTGGCTGGCGTCCAACCTCGACTACGATCCCGAATGATCCGTTGCCGGGCATGGCCCGGCGCCGTGTGACGGAGGACGATCCGGGGGCACGGTCATGCCCGCTGTCGCCAGGCCAGCGATCCCCCCGGTTGCGCCGGACACCGTCAGGGTTGCAGCACCACCTGCCGCAGCGACGGCAGCAGCACACGGTTGCCGTGCGCGCTGAGATGATCACCATCGAAGAACAGCGGCCGCCCGTCGCGTTGCGCGGGGCAGCGGGTGGCGTCGCACAGCACCGGCAATGGATCCCACAGCACCGCACCGGGCAGGCCATCCACCACCTGCTGCAGGCTGCCCAGCATCGGCGCACGCAGCGCATCCATGGCCGCACGGGTGCTGTCCAGGCCGTTGCGGCAGACCTCGTTGTGCGCATTGAAGCGGTCCGAACAGCGATAGGGCGGTGCCGGCAGCACCGGCTTGGGCGCCTCCAGCACGATCCGCACGCCCCGCTCGGCCAACGGCTTCCACTGCGCAATCGCCTCGACCACTTCAGCCTCGCGCCCGGCGGCGGCTTCCGCAGTGCGTTCGCCGGCCAGCTGCGCCTGCGCATCGAACAGCACGAACTGGTCGGACAGCCGCGGAACCCGCAGTGACACCAGCACCACCACGTCCCCCGGCCGTGCCCGCTGCGTGATGTCAGCCATCACCGCGGCATCGAACGCGGCACAGCCGGCGCCGGCGCCACGCCACTTCTGCAGGCTGACCTGCGGGCAACCGCCGCGGCCATACAGGGACACCTGGGTGCCGGTGTCCAGGGCCAGGCGCTGCAGCAGTTCGATGTAGGCCATGGCATGCGAATCACCGGCAACGAACACCCGCGCCGGCACGCCCGGCACGCCCGGCACCGCCGGACGGTCGCACTGGCCGCGCGCGAAGGTGCGTGCACTGCCGCCTTCGAAACGGTGCTTGCCGACCTCCAGCGCGCACTGCGGATAGTCGCGGGCCACGCTCTTGCCATTGGGGTACCAATCGGCGGGATGGCGGCTGACGGTGCTCAACGACAGCAGCGGTGCCTGCGTGTACAGCAGCATCTGCAGCCCCCCCGCCAGCAGCAGGACCAGCACACCGGTGCCCACCCAGCGCGCGGTTGTCAGGCGCTGTGCGAGGGGGCCACGGAACGGCTGCTCCACCCAGCGCCAGGACAGCCAGGACAACAGCACCACCAGCACCATCGCCGCGGCCATCTGCGCCGGCGTCTGCAACCCCACGGTCCAGCGCATCAGCACGAACACCGGCCAGTGCCACAGGTACAGCGAATAGGACAGCAGACCGATGCGGCGCAGCGGCGCGCTGGCGAGCATCCGGCCGACCCAGGCCTGCGGATGGTGATGCAGCGACCACAGCAGCCCGGCCGTGGCAGCTGCCGGCAGCAGCCCATCGGGCCACGGCGAACGCCCGGCACGTGCGGACCACAGCGCCCATCCCAGCAGCAGCAGTGACAGCAGGGCCAGCAACGAGAACAGCGGCGTGGCGCGGCTGCGGGTCTGCCCGTTCAACGCTGCCTGCGGTTCGCGCACATGCAGCAGCTGGAACAGCAGCACACCCACGCCCAGCTGCCACAGGCGCGTCGTGGTGGCATAGAACGCCCACGACGGCGGTGCCTCGCGCATGCCCAGCACTGCGGCATGCAGCAGCGACGCCACGCTGACCAGCGCAAACAGTCCCAGGCTGATCCAGCGCCCGCGCCGGCCACGCGCCCAGGCCAGGAACAGCAGCGGGAACAGCAGGTAGAACTGCTCTTCCACGCCCAGCGACCACGTATGGGTATACGGATTGAACTCGGCCCGGGGCGCGAAATAGTCGTTGCCGATGGCGGCCAGCACCCAGTTGCTGAAGCCGAAGAAGGCCATCAGCCCGGTCTTGTCGCTGGCCTCGCTGAGCCAGGATTCGGGGATGAACAGTACGCTCGCCAGCGCCGTCAGCAGCAGGCAGGTCAGCAGTGCCGGTGCGATGCGGCGGATGCGGCGCGCGTAGAAGCGCAGCATCGACTGCCACAGCGACAGCGGCGGTAGCCGGTGCACGGAGGCGCTGACCACGAACCCGGAGATGACGAAGAACACATCGACGCCGGTGAACCCGCCCGGCAGCCAGGCCGGATCCAGGTGGAACACGATGACGGCCAGCACGGCGATCGCGCGCAGGCCGTCGATGTGCGGCACATAGCCGCGGCTTGGATCAGCGGTCATCCCTTCCCTCATGGCCGCGACGACACCGGGTCCGCCGCGGCCCTCATGCGCTTACCAGACCAGGTCGTCCGGCACCTGGTACTGCGGGTCGGCGTACGGATCTTCCTCTGCCGGCGCATCGGGGTCGACCTTCAACGCCACCGATGCGGCGAACACCGCCTCGGACGCGGCCAGCACCTCGGCCGTCACCAGCAGGTAGCGGCCATTGAGCTGGACCACGCCCAGCTGGCCGGCGTTGAGCGCCTTGAGCTGGTCGGCGGTCACATAGATGCGCTTGATCTTGCCGCCATACGGGAAGTGCCGCGCGATGTCGGCAGCTTCGTCGTTCAGGCCCTTGTCTTTCAGCAGCACTTCCAGCTTGGCCTTGGCTTCGCGGCGCTGCCGCGCTTCCTCCTGCTTCAGGCGTTCGGTCTCGATGCGCTCTTCCTTTTCCTTCTGCGCACGGATCGCGTAGGCCTTGGCCAGATCCATCTCTTCGGCCGTACGCGGCTTGCGTGGGCCCTGCTGGCCCTGGCCACGCTGCTGCCCGGGCTTGCCCGGACCGCCGTGGCCGCGGCCGCGACGCTCGCCGGGCTTGTGCTCGCCCTTGCCTGCATGCTGCGGCGTTGCAGTGCCGGCACCACCGCCCTTGCCCTGCGGGCGGCCATCTCGGCGGGGGCCATCGTTCTTGCGCTCGGGCTTGGGCGCGGGCTTGAAGCCCAGGCCCATCAGCTGGTCGCGGAGGGTATCGCTCATAGGGATCGGATCAGTAGTGCGGCGGCGGCGGTTCGCTCGCCGGATCAGAAGAATTCAGTGCGTTGCGGACCTTGCCCAGGTCCTCCAGCAGCACGCGCAGGATGCCGGCATTGCGGCTGCCTTCCATGCGCGCGTCGGCCAGTGCATCGCTCAGCTCGGCCAGCGCGTGTTCCTGGAAGGACACGCGCATCTCCAGCTCGACCAGGCGCGCTTCCAGCGCCTGCTCGCGTTCAGTGGGTACATCAGACATGCAGCGAACGCCCCCGGCCAATGCCGTAATACGCAAGGCCGGCAGCCTCGACGTCCGCCGGTTCATACAGGTTGCGGCCATCGAACACCACCGCATCCTTCAGCCGCTCACGCAGCATCTGGAAATCGGGGCTGCGGAACTGCTTCCACTCGGTCACCACGACCAGGGCATCGGCCCCGTCCAGCGCTTCGTTGGCACTGCTGCAGAACACCAGGTCGTCGCGCTCGCCGAAGATCCGCCGCGACTCCGGCATGGCTTCGGGATCATAGGCACGCACCGTCGCCCCGCCCTCCCACAGCTGCGCCAGCAGGCGACGGCTGGAGGCCTCGCGCATGTCGTCGGTGTTGGGCTTGAAGGCCAGGCCCCACACGGCAAACGTCCGGCCGCGCACGCCTTCGTCCTCGCCCTTGTCGTAGTGGCGCTGGATCAGCGCGAACAGATGGCCCTTCTGCGATTCGTTGACCGCTTCCACCGCGTTCAGCAGCTTCGGCTCCAGGCCGGCCTGCTGCGCGGTACGCGCCAGGGCCTGTACATCCTTGGGGAAGCACGAGCCGCCATAACCGGCGCCGGGGTAGATGAAGTGCCAGCCGATGCGCGGGTCCGACCCGATGCCCTGGCGGACCTGTTCAACGTCGGCGCCGACGCGCTCGGCGATGTTGGCGATTTCGTTCATGAACGAAATCTTGGTCGCCAGCATGGCGTTGGCCGCGTACTTGGTCAGCTCGGCCGAACGCACGTCCATTTCCACCACGCGGTCGTGGTTGCGGTTGAACGGCGCATACAAACGCCGCATCAACGCGACCGACTCGGGGTCGGCGGCACCGATGATGATCCGGTCCGGACGCATGCAGTCGGCGACCGCATCGCCTTCCTTCAGGAACTCGGGGTTGGACACCACATCGAAGGCGATGTCCACGCCGCGTGCCGCCAGCTCCTCGGCAATGGCCGCACGCACGCGGTCGGCCGTGCCCACCGGCACCGTCGACTTGTTGACCACCACCGTCGGCACCGAAATGTGCCGGCCGATGGTGCGGGCCACGGCCAGCACGTACTGCAGGTCAGCGCTGCCATCCTCGTCCGGCGGCGTGCCCACGGCGATGAACACCACCTGCCCATGGCCGATGGCGGCGGCCGCATCGGTGGTGAAGGTCAGCCGCGATGCGGCATGGTTGGCCTTCACCATCGGCTCCAGGCCGGGCTCATAGATCGGGATGATGCCCCGGTTGAGGCCATCGACCTTGGCCTGGTCGATATCGACACAGACCACCTGGTGGCCAACGTCGGCCAGACAGGTGCCGGTCACCAGACCCACATAGCCGGTACCAAAAATCGCGACGCGCATATCCGTGCGGACTCCGTGGTGGCTTACGGCAGGACGCCCAGCAACTCGACGTCGAAGGTCAGGGTGGCGTTCGGACCGATCGGGCCACCGGGGGTGCCGTTCTCGCCGTAGGCCAGTTCACCGGGGATCCAGAAGCGGTACTTGGAACCCACCGGCATCAGCGCAACGCCTTCGGTCCAGCCCTTGATGACCTGGTCCAGGCCGAACTCGGCCGGGCCACGACCCGCGGAGCTGTCGAACACGGTGCCGTTGAGCAGCTTGCCCTCGTAATTCACCCGCACCTTGCTGGACGGCAGCGGACGCTCGCCGCTGCCCGGGCGGATCACCTGGTACTGCAGGCCCGACGGCGTGGTCACCACGCCCGGCTGGGTCTTGTTCTTGGCCAGGAACGCGTTGCCTTCCTGGCGGTTGGTCTGCGCGGCCTGTGCGGCCTTGGCCTGCATCTCGGCCTGCTTGGCCCCCATGAACGCCTGGATGGTGGCGGTCGCGTCAGCTTCGGTCATCTTCGGCTGGCCCTTGCTCAGACCAGTGTTGATCGCGTCAAACAGCGACGCGGTGTCGATGTCGTCCTTCAGCTGCGCCAGCGACGGGCCCACCGAATAGGAACCGATCATCTGTGCGACCTTGACGCGGTCGACCTTCGGCGGCTGCGAGCCCGGCGCAACGCCCGGCACCTGCTGGCCGCTGCGGGCCATCACCACCTGGCGCAGGGCGGCATCGGTGGCCTTGGCCTGTTCCTGGGTGATCTGCGGCTGCAGGCCTTCGAACGAACGTTCCACAGCGGTACGCAGCGCGGCCGCGTCGATTTCATCGGCGATCGGCGCGAACGACTTGGCCACGTCCAGACCGATGGCGTAACCGAGCTTCTGCTTGGGGGAATTCAAGGTAGCGGTCTCCTTGGCGGCCGAGGGAGCGGCCGGTTGTTGCGACAGGGCGACACCGGAGGTGCCCATCGCCAGAATCAGAACCGACGCCGCGGCGCCGCGCATTCCCATCTTCATTCGCTGCATTCCTGGAAGTGACTGGACGCCGACGTCGGCGCGAAAAGAAGCATTGTCGCACGCATGCCGTCGATGTCGAGGCATCCGTGCCGTCATTCAATGTGCTGCAGGCGCTGCAAGTGCCTTGTCGATGGCGGCTTTCAGCTGTGGATCATCCGGGGTGACCTTGCTGGCGAACTGGGCGATGACCTTGCCGTCGCGGCCGACCAGGTACTTGTGGAAGTTCCACGCCGGCGCCACGCCGGTGGCCGCAGTCAGGCGCTGGTACAACGGGGTCGCCTGCGCGCCGGTCACATGCACCTTCTCGAACATCGGGAACTTCACGCCGTAGGTCAGCGTGCAGAACTCCTGGATCTGCTTCTCGTCACCGGGCTCCTGCCCCTTGAAATCGTTGGACGGGAAGCCGAGCACCGCGAAGCCCCGCGACGCGTAGCGCTGCTGCAGCGCCTCGAGGCCTTCGTACTGCGGGGTGTACCCGCATTTGCTGGCGGTATTGACCACCAGCAGCACCTGGCCGTGGTAGCGCTGCTGCAGATTGACCTGCTGCTTGCCGGCCAACGGCCGATACGACAGGTCCAGCAGATCGGCGGCCGTCGCGGCGGCCGTGCTGGTCAGCCCTACAGCCAGCAGGGCCATCAGGGACAGGCCGCGCAGGCGGGCCGAAGAGGAGGTGGACAAAGACATGGGAACGGTCCGCAGTAGCCAGTGCAAGGGGTCCGGCCGTGTTCGGCCGGGAATCGGCCGAACTATAGCACCGGGGTCCGCGCGCTCTTGGGCTGCGGCGCATGGCCGACTTTGCAGGGCTTGGCGACAGACCCGCCGGGTTGGCGGCGGCGCGGTTCCGATGACATAGCATGGACATGACTGAATGGAAGGACAGGCGGACACCGCTCCCCGCTGCGCAGACTTCGCTTTTATTTCAATGACTTGGTGCGATGTTGCAGCGTCGTGACCACCCCTGCCATCAGTTGGGTCCGGCAAGGACTTGCACCCGGGCGTGCCGGTGTTATAGTTGCATACAACACCAGTCACCTGAGACAGGGGGAACCATGAATATCCGGATGATGCGCCGAAGCCCCACCGCCCCCGCGGTCACCGCCGTGTCGACCCTGTTCGTGCTGGTCTGGCTGGCGATGCCGGCACCGCCGGCACCCGCTGCCTCCCCCCTTGCCCACGACCACGCGCAGGATGCCACCGCCCCGGCAGGGAATGCCGAGACCTCCCCCTCCCCCCCGCGTCGGCTGCACAGCTCCCTGTCCATGCCGTATTTCTCGTTCGCACAGCCGCTGACCCCACGGAGCTGACCATGAGCGACATCCAGTGGAGCGACGGCGCTCCCATCTACCGCCAGCTGAAGGAGCGCGTGATCGCCATGATGCTTGACGGAATCCTCAAGCCGGGCGATGCCCTGCCTTCGGTGCGCCAGGTGGCCGCCGATTACCAGCTCAACCCCATCACCGTTTCGCGCGCCTACCAGGAACTGGCCGACGAAGGCCTGGTCGAGAAGCGTCGCGGCCTCGGTATGTTCATGACCGAGCAGGCGGCCACGCAGCTGCGCAGCAGCGAGCGCGACCGTTTCCTCAATGAAGAATGGCCGGCCGTGCTGGAGCGCATCCAGCGCCTGGGCCTGAGCCTCGACGACTTGCTGCCCCAGGGGAAATTCTGATGAACGCCAGTCCCACTACTGCTGCACCCGGCGATGCCGTGATCACCGCGCGTGGTCTGCGCAAGGCCTACAAGACCACGCTCGCCCTCGACAACGCCAGCTTCTCCATTCCCGCCGGGCGCATCGTCGGCCTGATCGGACCCAACGGCGCCGGCAAGACCACGGCATTGAAGGCAGTGCTCGGCCTGACGTCGGTGGAAGGCGAACTGAACGTGCTCGGGCGCGACCCGCGGGCGCACCGCGACGAGCTGATGAATGACATCTGCTTCATCGCCGACGTGGCCGTGCTGCCGCGCTGGCTGAAGGTGCGCGAGGCGATCGAGTTCGTCGCCGGCGTGCATCCGCGCTTCGACCGCGCGCGCTGCGAGCGGTTCCTGGCCAACACCAAGCTGCAGCCGAAGCAGCGCGTGCGCGAGCTGTCCAAGGGCATGATCGTGCAGCTGCACCTGGCGCTGGTGATGGCCATCGATGCCAAGGTGCTGGTGCTGGATGAACCCACGCTCGGCCTGGACATCCTGTACCGCAAGGAGTTCTACCAGCGCCTGCTGGAAGACTACTTCGACGAACAGAAGACGATCATCGTCACCACCCACCAGGTCGAGGAGATCGAACACATCCTCACCGATGTGATGTTCATCCGCGATGGCCGCATCGTGCTCAACGCGGAGATGGACGAGGTCGGCGAGCGCTACACCGAGCTGCTGGTCGGTGCCGACCAGCTGCAGACCGCCCGTGCATTGAAGCCCATCGACGAGCGCAGCCAGGCCTTCGGCAAGACCGTCCTGCTGTTCGACGGGGTGCCCCGCAGCCAGCTGGCCAGCTTGGGTGAAACCCGCACTGCCGGCCTGGCCGATCTGTTCGTCGCTGTCATGAAGGGGACCTACGCATGAACGCCGTCAACCATCCCGTCAGCCCGGCCGGCACGCTGCGCTGGCTGCTCAAGCGTGAATACTGGGAAAACCGCGGTGGCTTCCTGTACGCGCCGCTGATCGCCGGCCTGGTCTCGCTGCTGATGAGCGGCATCGGCATCGGCCTGGGCCTGTTCGCCCTGCATCGTGCCGCGCGCAGTGGCGGCCTGCGTGTCGATGGCGAAGACATCAACATCAATGGCCTGGACCTGGCGGTCCTGACCCGCGACATCAGCGCCAAGGACATGGCCGATCTGGGCAACGGGCTCGACCTGACCCTGGTGCTGACCTCGTCCTGGCCGCTGATCGTGCTGGCCTTCGTGGTGTTCTTCTACTGCCTGGGCGCCCTGTACGACGACCGCCGCGACCGCAGCATCCTGTTCTGGAAGTCGCTGCCGCTGTCGGATACGCAGACCGTGCTGTCCAAGCTGCTCAGTGCGCTGCTGATCGCCCCGCTCATCGCGATCATCGCCTCCAGCCTGACCCTGCTGGCATTCCTGCTGGTGCTGTGCGTGGTGGCGCTGGCCCACGGTGGCGACCCGATGCAGCTGGTGCTCGGCCCGTCGCATCCGGTCAGCCTGATCCTGGGCATGTTCGTGGCCATTCCGGTGTATGCGCTGTGGGCGCTGCCGACCGCGGGCTGGCTGCTGCTGTGCTCGGCCTGGGCGCGCAGCAAGCCGTTCCTGTGGGCAGTGATGCTGCCGCTGTTCGCCGGCATCATCGTCAGCACCACCAAGCTGATGCACGTGTTCGACCTGACCACCGGCTGGTTCTGGCAGCACATCGTCGGCCGCCTGCTGCTCGGTGCGATGCCCGGCATGGACCTGCTGTACCGCGCCGGCGGCGAACGCCACAACGATCTGGATTCGCTGGTGGCGCTGATGTCGCCCGCTGCGCAGCTGAAGTCGCTGGCCATGCCCGACCTGTGGATCGGCGCGGCCTTCGGCGTGGCCTTCATCCTGCTCGCCATCCGCCTGCGCAGGCGCGCCGGCGAAATCTGACCCTCACTGCGGAGGCACACCCATGCGTTCCCTGATTGCCTGTACTGCCCTGTTGCTGCTGCCGCTGTCGGCGTGGGCCGCCGATGCACCGAACTGCCGGTTCACTGCTGCACGCGCGTTGAAACTGGACGTCTCCGGGGTCAAGGCCGTGGTGTTCGAGGTCAACCAGCACGACCTGAAGGTTGTCGCCAGCGCCGGCGGCGGCCAGCTGGAGGGCCGCGCCTGCGCATCGGACCAGGACCGGCTGCAGCAGCTGGTGCTGGACCAGCGCCGGGTCGGCGACAAGCTGGTGGTCAGCCTGCGCCGCGAGGGCCGCACCATGTCGCTGGGCGACAGCTATGCCTGGCTGGACATCCGCGGCAGCGTGCCGGACAACCTGCCGCTGCAGTTCAAGGTGGGCTCCGGCGATGCCAGCGTGGACAACGCGCAGTCGCTGAGCATGGATGTCGGGTCGGGCGATGCCCTCGCCCGCAACACGCGCGGCAGCATCCATGCGGCCGTCGGCTCGGGGGACCTGGACATCGACGGCGGCCGTTCGCTGAACCTGCTGTCGCTGGGTTCGGGTGACGTCAAGGCGCGCAACATCGGCGGTGATGCGATCACCGGCACGGTCGGCTCGGGCGACCTGACCCTCAGCGACGTCCGTGGCAACGCCCGCCTGGACACCGTCGGCTCGGGCGACATCGCGTTCAAGCGGGTACAGGGCAATGTCGACGTCGGCGTGGTCGGCTCCGGCGGCGTCGAACTGTCCGACATCGGGGGCAACGTGCATGTGCGCAGCCACGGGTCGGGCGACATCCAGGTCGACGGCGTGCGCGGCAGCCTGACCGTCGACCACAGCGGCAGCGGCGATGTCAGCCACCGCAACGTCGCCGGCCGCATCACCCTGCCCCGCAACCAGTGACCCCTGCTGCAACGTCCCATCCACCCTGTCGAGGGAAACGCCATGAACCTGCTGCGCCTGCTGCCTGCGACCCTGCTGTGCCTGCCGCTGATCGCCTGTGGCGGCCCGTCCTCCACGCCTGACAAGACCGTCGGCAAAAGCGTGGCCGAGGCCACCAGCGGTGTCGGGCAGACCGTGAAGAACGCCATGGACGATGCCCGCAAGGACATTGCCGAGGGCAACATCAAGGTCTCCGCCGACCAGCAGCCGCGCGCGGAAATCACCCCGGACGGGCACCTGCTGATCGGCGGCAAGGACGTGCCCACCAGCGATGCACAGCGCCGCCAGCTGCTGGAATACCGGGGCCACGTGGTGGCCATCGCGATGGATGGCATGGATGTCGGCCTGGCCGGTGCCAAGCTGGGCGCCAGCGCCGCCGGTGAAGCCCTCAAGGGCATCTTCAGCGGCGACAGCGAAGGCGTCGAGAAACGCATCAACGCCGAGGCCGCCAGGATCGAAGCCCAGGCCAAGCGCATCTGCGAGCGCCTGCCGGCGATGCTGGCCAGCCAGCAGGCGCTGGCCGCCGCGCTGCCGGCATTCAAACCCTACGCCACGATGGACCAGGGCGATGTTGATGACTGCGGCAAGGACAACTCGGTCAGCTTCGGCCACTGAGACCGATCAGCGCACCCGGCCGGCAGCCTGACCCGTTGCCGGCCGTCCCGCAGCGGGCGGGCTTACAATGGGCGCCCCCGGATGCACCCGATCGAATCGCCATGAAGAAGCTGTTTGTGCTGTTGGCCGTCCTGCTCTGCCTGGGCCTGGCCGGCTGTGACCAGGAATACCGCAACCACCGCGCCGAGCGTGGCAAGCCGAAGATCTCGGTCAGCGAGAGCATGGTGACCGTGCGTCGCCAGCCGGCACCGAACATCATCATCCTGCCCGACGGCACGATGAAGATCGACGAGATCCAGATCCCGCTCAACGATGGCCAGCGGCAGATGCTGCAGACGATGTTCGGCACGCTGCAGGTGCTGCGCCAGAACACCCTGGTCGCCGCGCCGGCCGACCCCAACATGCAGCCGGTGAAGATCCAGCCGCCGGAGGGCATGGTGGTGATCCCGCCGGACCTGGTGCAGACCATCCCCGAGTTCAAGGATTACACCGAGACCTTCGACAACATCGTTGCCGACCGTCGCTGACACGAAAAACGCCGCCCCGAGGGGCGGCGTTTTCGTGTGATCCGCAGACGCCGGCCGATCAGCCGCCGGCGCCACCGCCGCCGGCCTGGATGCCACCGGCAGTCAGCGCGGCCGGGTCCAGCAACCGGCGCAGCTCGGCCTCGTCCAGCCCACTGTCTTCCAGCGCCACGTCCAGCACCGGGCGCTGTTCCTTGTAGGCACGCTTGGCGATCGCCGCGGCCTTTTCATAGCCGATGATCGGGTTCAGTGCGGTGACCAGGATCGGGTTGCGCGCCAGCGCCTCGGCCACGCGGTCTTCGCGCACCTTCAGCCCGGCGATGGCACTGTCGGCCAGCAGGGTCGACACATTGGCCAGCAGACCGATGCCGTCGAGCAGGTTCACCGCGATCAGCGGCAGCGTGACGTTGAGCTGGAAGTTGCCGGTCTGCCCGGCCACGGTGATCGCGGTGTGGTGCCCGATCACCTGCGCACAGGCCATCACAGTCGCTTCCGGGATCACCGGGTTGACCTTGCCCGGCATGATCGAGCTGCCCGGCTGCAGCGCCGGCAGTTCGATCTCGCCCAGCCCGGCCAGCGGACCGGCGTTCATCCAGCGCAGGTCATTGGCGATCTTGATCAGCGCCACCGCCAGCGCGTTGAGCTGGCCGGACAGTTCCACGGCATCGTCCTGTGCGGCCAGGCCTTCGAACTTGTTCTCGGCGCTGTCGAACTTGAAGGACGTCTGCTGCTTGAGCGCCTTGGCCACCTGCGCGCCGAAACGCGGATCGGCGTTGATGCCGGTACCGATGGCGGTGCCGCCGAGGGGCAGCCGGCGCACGCGCTTGAGGCTGTCCTCGATGCGTTCCTGGGCCGATGCCAGCTGTGCCGACCAGGCACCGAACTCCTGCTCGAAGGTCAGCGGCATCGCATCCATCAGGTGGGTACGCCCGGTCTTGACCACCTTGCGCAGGCTGCGGCCCTTCCTGTCCAAGGTCTTGCGCAGGTGCACCAGTGCCGGCAGCAGCTGCTCGTGCGCGGCCAGTACCGCCGACACGCGCAGGGCGGTCGGGATCACGTCGTTGGAGCTCTGCCCCTGGTTGACGTGGTCATTGGGGTGCACCGCGGTCTTGCCGGCCTTGCCGGCACGATTGGCCAGGGTGGCAATGACCTCGTTGGCATTCATGTTCGACGACGTGCCCGAACCGGTCTGGTAGACGTCGATGGGGAAATGCGCATCCCAGTCACCGGCAGCCACTTCGGCAGCGGCGGTCTGGATGGCCTTGGCCACGTTCCTGGGCAGGTGGCCCAGCTCGGCATTGACGCCAGCGGCCGCGCCCTTGACCAGGCCCAGCGCGCGGATGAACCCGCGCGGCATGCGCTGGCCCGACACCGGGAAATTCTGCACGGCACGCTGGGTCTGCGCGCCCCACAGGGCATCGGCAGGCACCTGCAGCTCGCCCATGCTGTCATGTTCGGTCCGGAAACCCGGGGTGGCACCCTTGCTTGCAGCTTTGCTCATTGCATCGACTCCGCACTACTTCAGTTGGGGAAAGGGAAGCGGCGGCTGGCAGGGTGTCGCTTCCCGGGCTGGCGGCTGCGCCAACGATACTCCCTTGTCCGTGGCATGGGATGACGAGGACGGGCCAGAGCGTTTCACCGGCAGGCCGTGGTGCGGGCAGCGCCGGGCAGCGAGCGCGCAGCGCGGCCGCCATCCGCCGGGGATGGCCCGGCGCTACCGAGCATGCGAAGGCCACGCGTCGTAGAATATCGGCCCCGCCGCTCGTCCCCAGCCCAGCCGACATGTCCGATTCCGCCCTGCTCGCCCTGTCCCCGCTCGATGGCCGCTATGCCGGCAAGGTCGATGCCCTGCGTCCGATCTTCTCCGAGTACGGTCTGATCAAGGCCCGCGTCACGGTCGAAGTGGAATGGCTGCTGGCGCTGGCCGCCGAGCCGGGCATCGTCGAGCTGGCGCCGTTCTCCGCAGCGGCGGTCGCCCGCCTGCGCGCGTTGGCCAGCAGCTTCAGCCCGGCCCAGGCCGCGCGCGTGAAGGAGATCGAGCGCACCACCAACCATGACGTCAAGGCGGTGGAGTACTTCATCAAGGAACAGCTGAAGGACGACGCCGAACTGGCCCCGGCCCTGGAGTTCGTGCATTTCGCCTGCACCAGTGAAGACATCAACAACCTCAGCTACGGCCTGATGCTGGAACAGGCCCGCCGCGAGGTGGTGCTGCCGAGCCTGGACGGCGTCGCTGCCACGCTGCGTGCCATGGCGCACGCCCAGGCCGCCCAGCCGATGCTGTCGCGCACCCATGGCCAGACCGCCTCGCCGACCACCCTCGGCAAGGAACTGGCCAACGTGGTGGCGCGCCTGGAGCGCCAGCGTGCGCAGATCGCGGCGGTCGAGCTGACCGGAAAGATCAACGGTGCCGTGGGCAACTACAACGCCCATGCTGCCAGCTACCCGGACGTGGACTGGCCGGCATTCGCCGAGCGCTTCGTGACCAGCCTGGGCCTGGTGTTCAACCCGTACACCACGCAGATCGAGCCGCACGACAACATTGCCGAGATCGGCGATGCCGCCCGCCGCGCCAACATCATCCTGATCGACCTGGCCCGCGATATCTGGGGCTACGTGTCGCTGGGCTATTTCAAGCAGCGCCTGAAGGAAGGCGAAGTCGGTTCGTCGACGATGCCGCACAAGGTCAACCCGATCGATTTCGAGAACGCCGAAGGCAACTTCGGCATCGCCAATGCGCTGTTCGAGCACTTCAGCGCCAAGCTGCCGATCAGCCGCTGGCAGCGCGACCTGACCGACTCCACCGTGCTGCGTGCGCTGGGCACCGCGTTCGGGCACAGCCAGGTGGCGCTGGATTCGCTGGCCAAGGGCCTGGGCAAGCTGGAGGTGAACCCGCAGCGCCTGGACGCCGACCTGGATGCCGCCTGGGAAGTGCTGGCCGAGGCCGTGCAGACGGTGATGCGCCGCCATGGCCTGCCCAACCCGTACGAGCAGCTGAAGGCGCTGACCCGTGGCCAGGGCATCACCGCCGAGTCGATGCGTGCGTTCGTGCAGGGGCTGGAGCTGCCGGCGGATGCGAAGCAGCGTCTGCTGGAGATGACTCCGGGCAGCTACACGGGGCTGGCCGAGGCGCTGGCGAAGAAGATCTGAGGGGTTTTCCTTGCGGCGGCGGCCGCGGGCGCTGCCTGCGGCAGGCAACGGCAACTGCAGAAGCAACGTCAAAAGCGGCTCTGGATTGCTGCGAGCTGGGCGGGGCGGGTTGGGTTCGCGGGGGACGCCGTGAATCCGTCCGTGGAGGCTTAGCCGCGCCATCCATGGCGCGGATACCCCCGCGAACCCAACCCGCCCCGCCTCTGACAGATTCCCGGTGACGGATCGAAGAGCATTGGGTTATCGGGAGGGAATCAACGAAGAGGGACGCGGCTTCGCCGCGTCCCTCTTCGTTTAGGGGTCTTTTGTAAAGCCGAGCAAGCGCAGCGCGCGGCCCGCTGTTGCCTTTGATTTTCTTCTTTCCATTCCGTGGCGGGCCACGCAGGAAACCGTCAGGGGCCGGGCGGGGTGGGTTCGCGGGACCGTTGGCGCCATGGATGGCGCCATCGAGTCCCCATGGATGGGTTCACGGCGTGTCCCGCGAACCCATCCCGCCCGGCCCAGCCCATGAACCCAGCGCATTCCGCGCCCCCCCCCCCCGCCACGAGGGGCTCCGCCGTTGGCCGGCCCCCCGCGACAAACCACCACACGTGCGCATTCCCGGCGAACGACGGACAATGGAGACCTCAGGCGGCCCGCCACGCCGCCCCTCCCGCTTTCCGCTGCAAGGATTCCCCCATGGCCGCCCGCAAATCCTCCGCCCCCCTGATCGAAGTCACCGCCCGCCCCGGCCAGCCGCTCGGCATGTCCCCGGCCGTGTTCCTGCGCGATTTTTGGCAGAAGCGCCCGCTGTTGATCCGCAATGCCTTCCCCGACTTCCAGACCCCCGTGCAGCCGGAAGATCTGGCCGGCCTGGCCTGCGAAGAAGGCGTGCTGGCGCGCCTGATCGAGCACGACAAGGCCCGCGATGGCTGGCGCGTGCGCACCGGCCCGTTCCAGGAAGCCGTGTTCCCCGCCCTGCCCGACCACGACTGGACCCTGCTGGTGCAGGACGTGGACAAGTGGGACCCGGACGTGCGCGCGCTGATCGAGCACTTCCGCTTCCTGCCGCGCTGGCGCATGGATGACGTGATGATCAGCTTCGCCGCCACCGGCGGCTCGGTCGGCGCCCATGTCGACCAGTACGACGTGTTCCTGCTGCAGGCGCAGGGCCATCGCCGCTGGCAGATCGATGCCAGCGAATCGGTGAAGGGCAAGCGCCCGCCGCTGGGCTTCCGCCCGGATGTGGAACTGAAGCTGCTGCAGGTGTTCAAGCCGACCCACGACTGGGTGCTGGCGCCGGGCGACATGCTTTACCTGCCGCCCAACGTGCCGCACCACGGCGTCGCCGAGGATCCGTGCCTGACCTTCTCGTTCGGCATGCGCGCGCCGGCGTCGGCCGAGCTGATCAGCGACTACCTGGACACCCTGATCGCCGATGCCGACGAGAACATCCGCTACCAGGATGGCGACCTGAAGGTGCCGGCCGACCCGAACGAGATCGACACCGTGGCGATGGCGCGGGTGATCACCGCCCTCAACGCCATCCGCATGAACGACCCGGACAAGCTGGGCGACTGGTTCGGCCGCTTCATCACCACCTACCGCGCCGCCGGCGAAGTGATGGCCCACCAGGCCGCGCCGGCACCGGAAGAAGTGGTGCAGGCACTGGCCTCGGGCCTGCTGCTGCAGCGCCATCCGTGGGCCCGTCTGGCCTGGCGCCGGGCCAAGCGTGGCGCCAGCCTGTACGTCAGCGGCCAGGACTTCGCGCTGCCGGTGAAGGACGCACAACGCCTGGCCGGTGCCGAGCAGCTCGACGCCGCCGCCTACAAGGGCCTGTCCGACAAGGGCCGTGCGGTGGTCCAGCAGCTGCTGGTCGGCGGCGTGTTCCAGCTGATCGACCCCAACGACATGCAGGACGCCGACGACGGGGACGACGGCGAAGCGGTCGGGGTGCTCGGCGAGGTCGTCGAAGGCCGCGACCGCGTGACCGCGATCGACGCCGACGCGGTGTCCGACGATGTCCACTCCGTGACCGTGCATGACGACGGTATCGAGGTCATCGTCAACTTCGAGGACGATGAGGAAGACGACAGCGACGCCGACCGCAGCTGAGCCATCACCATGATCCGGGTCCAGCAGGTCAGCCACGCCGACGCCCACCGCGCCATCCACGCGGTGCGCCAGCGCGTGTTCGTGCAGGAACAGGGCATCGCCGCCGAACTGGAGCGCGATGCGCTGGACCCGGTCAGTGCCCATGTGCTGGCCGTCGATGACGGCGGGCAGCCGGTCGGGACCGGCCGGCTGGCCCCGGACGGGCGCATCGGCCGCATGGCAGTGCTGGCCAGCCATCGCAGCCAGGGCATCGGTGAGGCGCTGCTGGAGGCCCTGGTCCAGGCTGGACGCCAGCTGGGCCTGGCCGAGCTGCACCTGCATGCCCAGTTGCCCGCCCGCGACTTCTATGCCCGCCTGGGCTTCCTGCCCGAGGGCGAGGTGTTCGAGGAGGCCGGCATCGGCCACCAGCAGATGCGGCGACGGCTGGGGTCGCCCAGTGTCATCGACACGCGCGCCGAGGCGGTGGCGATCACCACCGCCATCCTCCACCGCGCCCGCCGCCACGTGTGGCTGCACAGCCGCCAGCTCGACCCGGGCCTGCTCGACGCAGCGCCGGTGCAGGCGGCCCTGCGCCGCTTCGTCACCGCCCGCCACGACAAGCAGCTGCGGGTGATCGTGCATGACGCGGCGGCGATCGCCAGCGCCGGTGCGCCCCTGCTGGCGCTGTTCCAGCGCCTGCCCAGTGTGATCCAGTTCCGCGAAGTCGCCGACCCGATCGACCGCGCCCTGGCCTCGGCCTGCCTGCTCAACGATGCGGGGGACTTCTACTTTCGTCTGATCGGGCATCGCCTCGACGGCGAAGCGGCGATCGCACAACCGGCACGTTCGCAGCCGTTCGCGCAGCAATTGCAGCGCGTCTGGGACCGTTCGCGCGAATGCAGCGAATTGCGCGCGCTCGGCATCTGACCGCCGCCGCGCCGCCCAACCTGTCTGGGAACGACACCGGGGGCCGCCGCATGCCCGCCGCGCTGCCCCTTCCTGTCCGGATGGGGGTACAATTTGGCCGTTTGAACGCGCCCGTGCATGGCTATTCATCTTCCTGCCGGGTCCTTCTGAAGCCATACCCCACAAAGCGAATCAGCACCCTCCATCGTGGACAATCAACTGAAGCAGTTTGCGCAATCTTCGCAACTCGCCGGCGGCAACGCCTCCTATGTCGAGGACCTGTACGAGCAGTACCTGGTCTCCCCGGATAGTGTCGATCCCAAATGGAAAACCTACTTCGACGGCTTCAAGGGCCGTGAAGCAGGCGACATCCCGCACTCGGCCGTCATCTCCCACATTGCGGACGCGGCCAAGGATGCGCTGAAAGCCGGCACCGGTACGGGTGCGGGCGACGAGCGTGAGCGCAATGTCGGTCGTCTGATCACCGCCTACCGTTCGCGCGGTCACCTCGACGCCCGCCTGGACCCGCTGGGTCTGGCCGCTCCGGTGAACACCCCGGACCTGGGCCTGCCCTTCCACAGCCTGTCCGATGCCGACCTCAACACGGAGTTCAGCACCGGTGGCGTGGGCGGCCAGCCGCGCATGAAGCTGCGCGACCTGCTGGCGCGCCTGAAGGCGACCTACACCGGCTCGATCGGTGCGGAGTTCATGCACATCTCCGAGGTCGAGCAGCGCCAGTGGATCTACAAGAAGCTGGAACTGGCCGGTGGCAACTACCAGCTGGACGCTGACACCCAGCGCCGCACCCTCGAGCGCCTCACCGCCGCCGAAGGCCTGGAGCGCTACCTGCACACCAAGTACGTCGGCCAGAAGCGCTTCTCGCTGGAAGGCGGCGACTCGCTGATCCCGATGATGGACACCATCATCCGCAGCGCCGGCAAGGATGGCGTCAAGGACGTGGTGATCGGCATGGCCCACCGTGGCCGCCTGAACGTGCTGGTCAACACCCTGGGCAAGAACCCGCGCAAGCTGTTCGACGAATTCGAAGGCAAGTTCGAGCACGACGAGCATGCCTCGGCCGGCGACGTGAAGTACCACATGGGCTTCTCGGCCGACGTCGCCACCGACGGTGGCCCGGTCCATCTGGCGCTGGCGTTCAACCCGTCGCACCTGGAAATCGCCGATCCGGTGGTGGCCGGTTCCGTGCGTTCGCGCCAGGAGCGCCGCAAGGACACCGCGCGCAAGCAGGTGATGCCGATCCTGATCCACGGCGACGCGGCCTTCTCCGGCCAGGGCGTGGTCATGGAGCTGTTCCAGATGTCGCAGGCCCGCGGCTTCGCCGTCGGCGGCACCGTGCACATCGTGGTCAACAACCAGGTCGGTTTCACCACCTCCAACCCGCTGGATACGCGTTCCACGCGCTACGCCACCGACGTGGCGAAGATGATCGCCGCCCCGGTGCTGCACGTGAACGGCGATGATCCCGAAGCGGTGGTGTTCGCCGCACAGCTGGCCTTCGAGTTCCGCCAGACGTTCGCCAAGGACGTGGTCATCGACCTGATGTGCTACCGCCGCTGGGGCCACAACGAGGCCGACGAACCGGCGATCACCCAGCCGCTGATGTACCAGGTGATCCGCAAGCACGCCACCACCCGCGAGATGTACGCCGAGCAGCTGGAAAAGGCCGGCGTGATCGCCGCCGGCGCCGGCAAGGCGATGGTCGATGCCTACCGCGAGAAGCTGGATGCCGGTGAAGTGACCACCGAGCTGGCCAAGGTCGAGAAGACCCCGCCGAGCAGCCCGCTGTTCGTCGACTGGCCGAAGCTGCTGGAAGGCAAGCTGTCCGATCCGGTGTCGACCCAGGTCGACAAGAGCCGCCTGGTCGAGCTGGCCAAGCTGATCAACACCATTCCGGAAGAAGTGCAGCTGCACTCGCGCGTGGCCAAGGTCTACGACGACCGCCGCAAGATGGCCGCCGGCGAGATCCCGGGCGACTGGGGCTTTGCCGAGAACCTGGCCTACGCCACCCTGCTCGACGAAGGCAATGCACTGCGCCTGGTCGGCCAGGACGTGGGCCGCGGTACGTTCACCCATCGCCACGCGATCCTGCACGACCAGAAGACCGACAACTACTACATGCCGCTGCGGCAGCTGGTGGATTCGCCGGAAAAGGCCACCGTCATCGATTCGCTGCTGAGCGAAGAAGCGGTGATGGCCTACGAGTACGGCTTCTCCACCACCGATCCGAACACCCTGTGCATCTGGGAAGGCCAGTTCGGCGACTTCGCCAACGGCGCCCAGGTGGTGATCGACCAGTTCATCGCCGCCGGCGAAGCCAAGTGGGGCCGTATTTCCGGCCTGACCCTGCTGCTGCCGCACGGCTATGAAGGCCAGGGTCCGGAACACAGCTCGGCGCGCCTGGAGCGCTTCCTGCAGCTGTGCGCGCTGGAGAACATGCTGGTGGTGGTGCCGTCGACCCCGGCGCAGGCGTTCCACATGCTGCGCCGCCAGCAGCACCTGACCACCCGCAAGCCGCTGGTGGTGATGTCGCCCAAGTCGCTGCTGCGCCACAAGCTGGCCGTGTCGACCCTGGACGAGCTGGCCAACGGCGAGTTCCAGCACCTGATCGGCGATGCCACTGCCGATGCCAAGAAGGTCAAGCGCGTGGTGCTGTGCTCGGGCAAGGTCTACTACGACCTGCTGGAAGACCAGACCAAGCGTGGCCAGGACGACGTGGCGATCATCCGCGTGGAGCAGCTGTATCCGTTCCCGCGTGCGCTGCTGGCTGCCGAACTGAAGAAGTACGGCAAGGCCACCGACGTGGTGTGGACGCAGGAAGAACCGCAGAACCAGGGCGCGTGGTACCAGATCCGCCACCACCTGCAGTTCTGCCTGGCCGATGGCCAGAACCTGCACTACGCCGGTCGCGCACGTTCGGCTTCGCCGGCTGCCGGTCACATGGCTGACCACGTCCGCGAACAGCAGCAGCTGGTCGCCGACGCGCTGGTCAACCCGTTCAACGACTCGTTCGCTGAATAACTCTCCCCCTATTTAGAAGACAAACCAGGAAGCTCCCGCATGGCCACCGAAGTCAAAGCCCCGGTACTGCCCGAATCCGTCGCCGACGGCACCATCGCCACCTGGCACAAGAAGGTGGGCGACGCCGTCAAGCGCGACGAAAACCTGCTTGACCTGGAAACCGACAAGGTCGTCCTGGAAGTGCCGTCGCCGGTCGATGGCGTGATCAAGGAAATCAAGTTCAAGGAAGGCGACACCGTCACCTCCAGCCAGGTCGTGGCGATCATCGAGGAAGGCGCCGTGGCCGCCGCCCCGGCTCCGGCCGCTGAAGCCGCTGCTCCGGCCCCCGCTGCCGCGCCGGCCGCTGCTGCTCCGGCTGCCGCTGCCGCGCCGGCCCCGGCTGCCAAGTCGGCCGCCGACACCCTGCCGCCGGGCGCCCGCTTCACCGCCATCACCGAGGGCGTGAACCCGGCCGATGTCGACGGCACCGGCCGTCGCGGCGCGGTCACCAAGGAAGACATCGTCAACTTCGCCCGCAACGGCGGCGCCGGCAAGGCCGGTGGCGCACGTCCGGAAGAACGCGTGCCGATGACCCGCATCCGCAAGCGCATCGCCGAGCGCCTGATGGAGTCGAAGAACTCCACCGCCATGCTGACCACCTTCAACGAAGTCGACCTGTCCAAGGTGTCGGCGGCGCGCAAGGAACTGCAGGACGAGTTCGTCAAGGCCCATGGCATCAAGCTCGGCTTCATGAGCTTCTTCGTGAAGGCCGCCGCCAACGCGCTGCAGCGCTTCCCGCTGGTCAACGCCTCGATCGACGGCGACGACATCATCTACCACGGCTACTCGGACATCTCGATCGCCGTGTCGACCGAGAAGGGCCTGGTCACGCCGGTGCTGCGCAACGTCGAGCGCATGTCGTTCGCCGACATCGAAAAGACCATCGCCGACTACGCCAAGAAGGCCCGTGACGGCAAGCTGAGCCTGGAAGAGCTGCAGGGCGGCACCTTCACCGTGACCAACGGCGGCACCTTCGGTTCGCTGCTGTCGACCCCGATCATCAACCCGCCGCAGAGCGCCATCCTCGGCATGCACGCCATCAAGGAGCGCCCGATCGCCCAGAACGGCCAGGTCGTGATCGCGCCGATGATGTACCTGGCGCTGTCCTACGACCACCGCATCATCGACGGCAAGGATTCGGTGCAGTTCCTGGTGGACATCAAGAACCAGCTGGAAAACCCGGGCCGCATGCTGTTCGGTCTGTAAGACCTCCCACCCCTCCGCGTCCGCGCGGAGGGGTTCTGGTAATGCATCAAGGAATAATTCAATGGCTGAACAATTCGACGTCGTCGTCATCGGTGCCGGCCCGGCCGGTTACCACGCTGCCATCCGCGCCGCCCAGCTGGGCCTGAAGACCGCCTGCATCGACGCAGCGCTGGGCAAGGACGGCAAGCCGGCGCTGGGCGGCACCTGCCTGCGCGTAGGCTGCATCCCCTCCAAGGCGCTGCTGGATTCCTCGCGCCAGTTCTGGAACATGGGCCACATCTTTGGCGACCACGGCATCAGCTTCAAGGATGCCAAGATCGACGTCGAAGCGATGGTTGGCCGCAAGGACAAGATCGTCAAGCAGTTCACCGGCGGCATCGCCATGCTGTTCAAGGCCAACAAGGTCGCCACCTACTACGGTTTCGGTGAACTGCAGCCGGGCAACGTGGTCAAGGTGAAGCAGCACGACGGTTCGGAAGTCGAGCTGAAGGGCACCAACGTCATCATCGCCGCCGGTTCGGATTCGATCGAGCTGCCGTTCGCCAAGTTCGACGGCGAAACCATCGTCGACAACGTCGGCGGCCTGGACTTCACCGAAGTGCCGAACCGCCTGGCGGTGATCGGCGCCGGCGTGATCGGCCTGGAACTGGGCAGCGTGTGGAAGCGCCTGGGCGCTGAAGTGACCATCCTGGAAGCACTGCCGGAGTTCCTGGCCGTGGCCGACGCCGAAGTGGCCAAGACCGCTGCCAAGGAATTCAAGAAGCAGGGCCTGGACATCCGCCTGGGCGCCAAGGTCTCCAAGACCGAGATCACCGGCAAGGGCAAGAAGAAGGAAGTCGTTGTCACCTATACCGACAGCGAAGGCGAAAAGACCCTGACCGTGGACAAGCTGCTGGTGGCCGTCGGCCGTCGCGCCGCCACCAAGGGCCTGCTGGCCGAAGGCACCGGCGTGAAGGTCAACGAGCGTGGCCAGATCGAAGTCGACGCGCACTGCCACACCGGCGTCGATGGCGTGTGGGCGGTCGGTGACTGCGTGCGCGGCCCGATGCTGGCGCACAAGGGCTTCGAGGAAGGCATCGCGGTGGCCGAACTGATCGCCGGCCTGCCGGGCCACGTCAACTTCGACACCATCCCGTGGGTCATCTACACCGAGCCGGAACTGGCGTGGGTCGGCAAGACCGAGGCCCAGCTGAAGGCCGAGGGCATTCCGTACAAGGCCGGCAGCTTCCCGTTCGCCGCCAACGGTCGCGCCGTGGCGATGATCGAGCCGGCAGGCTTCGTGAAGATCCTGGCCCATGCCGAAACCGATCGCATCCTCGGCATGCACCTGGTCGGCGCCAACGTCTCCGAGCTGGTCCACGAAGGCGTGCTGACCATGGAGTTCAGCGGTTCGGCCGATGACCTGGCCCGCATCTGCCACGCCCACCCGTCGCTGTCGGAAGTGATCCACGACGCGGCGATGGCGGTCAGCAAGCGCGCCATCCACAAGGCGAACTGATCCGGTCGCTGCCGGGCCCGCCTGGCGGACTGGAGCAACGAAAAACCCCGCCCTGGCGGGGTTTTTTGTTGGCTGCCTGCCCTGCAGAAGCTGCCGGGCGTCGGCCGGCGCTACACCGCGCCGGCAGGCTTCTTCGGCGGATCGTCACAGATCCGGTGCTGCACCACCGTCTCGCCAACCCTCCATTCCTTCACCACCCGGCAGTGCTCCTTCGGCGCAGGCGTCTCCGGTGCCTTGGCCTCGGCCTGGCCGGCATCGTGCTGGCGTTCCAGGTAGGCCGAGGGCGGCTGCGTGGCGAACGCCGGTGCCGCCGTCAGCAGCATCAACGCCATGCTGGCAAGCGGCTTCATGCGCTCACCGGCCCCCCGCCGAGCAGGCGCGCCGGCAGCATGAACAGCGCACGCAGGAACGCGAACAGCGCCGAGAAGGTGATGCCGACCAGGCGGAACGGCAGGCTCAGCAGCCAGACCAGCGGCCAGGCGATCAGGGCCAGCAGCGCCAACGGCCAGCACAGCACGAACAGCAGGCACCACACGCCCAGCGCGAACAGGGTCTTCATGACGGTCTCCTTGGGCGGCACCCTGCCGCCTGGAACCACCCTGCCGCCGGGCCCGCCCGGCCGCAAACGGTTTGCGACGAAACCGGGGTGGGGGCGATGAAAGCCCGGGGACAGCCGCCGGGCATGGCCCGGCGCTACCGTGGCGGCGGCGGTGGAGAAGCCGCCGGGCATGGCCCGGCGCTACCGCAACGCCTGCGGCGTTATTCGAACGAACCGACCGAATCGTGGGCCAGGTTGTCGAAACGGGTGTATTCGCCGAAGAACTTCAGCTTGCACGAACCGGTGGGGCCACCACGGTGCTTGCCGATGATGATCTCGGCCAGGCCCTTGTCCGGCGAATTTTCCTTGTTGTAGTAGTCGTCGCGGTAGATGAACACGATCATGTCCGCGTCCTGCTCGATGGCGCCCGATTCGCGCAGGTCGGCCATCACCGGGCGCTTGTCGGTTCGCGTTTCCAGCGACCGGTTGAGCTGCGACAGCGCGATCACCGGCACGTTCAGTTCCTTGGCCAGGCCCTTCAGCGATCGCGAGATCTCGGAGATCTCGGTGGCGCGGTTCTCGCTGTTGCCCGGCACGCTCATCAGCTGCAGGTAGTCGATCACGATCAGGCCCAGGTCGTGCTCGCGCTTCAGGCGGCGGCACTTCGAGCGCAGGATCTCCGGCGACACGCCCGGCGTATCGTCGATGAAGATCTTGGTTTCCTTCAGCATCTTGATCGCGCTGGTGACCCGGCTCCAGTCCTCGTCTTCCAGCTGGCCGGTACGCAGGCGCTGGGCGTTGATGCGGCCGTTGGAGGAAATCAGGCGCATCGCCAGCTGCGATGCGGACATTTCCATCGAGAACACCGCCACGCCCTTCTTCGACTTGATCGCCGCGTACTCGGCGATGTTCAGCGCGAAGGTGGTCTTGCCCATCGCCGGGCGTGCGGCCAGGATGATCAGGTCGGTCGGCTGCAGGCCGGCGGTCATCGCATCGAAATCGGTGTAGCCGGTCGGCAGGCCGGTGATGTTGCCGCCGTTCTCGAAGCGGTTGCGCAGTTCCTCGAAGGCATCCTTCAGCGCGCCCGGCATCGCCACGAAGTCGGTACGTCCGCGGGCGCCCTGCTCGGCAATGGCGAACACGCTCTTTTCCGCGGCCGACAGCAGCTCGCTGCTGTCACGTCCTTCGGGCTGGAAACCATCGTTGACGATGTCGGTGCCGACCTGGATCAGCTGCCGCAGCACCGCCTTGTCGCGCACGATCTCGGCGTAGGCCACGATGTTCGCGGCCGACGGCGTGGTACTGGCCAGTTCGATCAGGTAGGCACCGTCGCCGACCAGCTCCATCCGGCCCTGCGATTCGAACCACTCGCCCAGGGTCACCGCATCGAACGGGCGCTCGCGCTCGGACAGCTCGCGGATCGCGCGGTAGATCATCTGGTGGTCACGGCGGTAGAAGTCGCCCTCGGTCAACTGGTCGTTGACCCGGTCGTAGGCTTCCGGGGCCAGCATCAGGCCCCCCAGCACCGCCTGTTCGGCTTCCACCGAGTGCGGCGGCACCCGCAGCTGGTCGATACGCGATTCATCGCGATCGCGATCGCGTTCGAAGCCATCGCCGCGCTCTCTGCGGTTGGAACGGAAGCCGGGACGGGCGGACATGCTGCGGTGTTTCCTGCTGAAGGGGCCAGACGAGTGTAGGCATGCGCCGACCCTCGCGACCATGGACAACCCTGTGGATAAGCCGTGGAAGAACGGGGGATATCCGCCGGGGCATGACCAGACTGGCACGGAGGCGTCGCATCACCTGCGACGGGCGCCAGTGCGACGCCCGCAGCCGACCATTATCGCAGAAGGGTGACAGCGCCGCAGGCGTCGTCAATCGCCCTTGGCGTGTACGCCAATCAGGGTCAGGAACCTGTCCACATAGCCCTGCAGGAAGTCGCGGGTGCCGTCGTTGTGGATCGTGCCGTCGGCATCGATCAGGCCCTCCTTGAAATGGATGAACGCCTCCGGCTGGCCCAGCACGTGCATGTCCAGGAAGGCCAGGCTGTTGCGCAGATGCTGCTGGGCCACGGCCGTGCCGATCTGGCCGATGGAGGCGCCGATCACCGCCGCCGGCTTGCCGGCGAACGCGCTGTCGCCGTACGGCCGCGAGCCGATGTCGATGGCATTCTTCAGCACCCCGGGGACCGAACGGTTGTACTCGGGGGTGACGAACAGCACCGCGTCGGCGGCACGCACCTGGTCCTTCAGGCGCGTGCCCTGGGCCGGATAGCTGCCATCGAAATCCTGGTCGTACAGCGGCAGGTCGCCGATCTGCACGTACTGGAAGCGGGCCTTGTCGCCGGCCAGCGTTTCCAGCGCACGCGCCAGCTTGCGGTTGCACGAGTCCTTGCGCAGGCTGCCGACGAACACGGCAATGGTGGGGACGGACATCGGGACATACTCCTCACGGTGCGGGAAACCAAGCCTAGTCGGCCCGGCCTTGTGCACCGGTGAAGGTCAGCCGCGCCCCACGCCCGCCCGGACCTGCCGCCAGTGATCCTGCCAGGCCTGGAACATCAGCACGTTCCACAGGTGCGTGTGCCACTTGCGCTGGCCACCGAGGAACTGCTGCCACAACGGCTGTACCGCCGCCGCCGACAGCACGCCTTCGCGCTCCAGCCGTGCAGGCTGCAACAGCTCATCGGCCCAGGGCCGCAGCTCGCCCTTCAGCCACTCGCTGACCGGCGCACCGAAACCACGCTTGGGGCGATGCACCATCGCCTGCGGTACATAGCGGCCCAGCACGCGCTTGAGCAGTACCTTGCTGGTCGACTCACTGCGCTTGAAGCCCAGCGGCAGCGACCAGGCAAACTCGGCCACGCGCCAGTCCAGCAGCGGCGCGCGAGCTTCCAGGCTGACCGCCATCGAGGTGCGGTCGACCTTGCACAGCAGGTCATCGGGCAGGTAACTGACGAAGTCGGCCAGCATCATCGCGTCGGCCGGGGTTCCCGCACCATGCAGCGGATCGGCCAGGTCGTAGAAGCTCCCGGCCTCGCGCGCTCCGGGTACCGCGGCGGCCGGATCGCGCCAGCGCGAAATGCGGTTGCGATACACGTCGCCGATGCCGCGCGCGCCGGTTTCGGCCAGCAGTGCAGCCAGGCCACCGGTGCGCGACGCCTCGCCCTGCTGATGCGCACGCGCGCCCATCCAGCGCCGCAACGGTGCCGGCACCCGCCCCAGCATCTGCCAGTTGCGCAGCGCACGCACATAGCGCGTGTAGCCGAAGAACAGCTCATCACCGCCATCGCCGGACAACGCCACCGTCACGCCCTGCCGGGCCAGCCGCGCGACCAGCGCGGTCGGCACCTGCGAGGCGTCGGCGAAAGGCTCATCGAACATCGTTGGCAGCTGCGGCACCACCGCCAATGCATCGGCGCCGCTGACATACAGCTCGGTGTGGTCGCAGCCCAGGTGCGTGGCCAGTTCACGGGCCAGCGGGGCTTCGTCGTGGTGGGAGCCGCTGAAGCCGATGCTGAAACTGTGCACCGGCTGCGCGCTCTGCGCCTGCATCAGTGCCGCCACCAGTGACGAGTCGGTGCCGCCGGACAGGAACACACCTACCGGCACGTCGGCCACCATGCGCAGCGCCACCGCATCGCGCAGCAGGCCATCAAGCTGCTCCTCGGCCTCCTCGATACGGCCCTGGAACGGCGTGGCCAGCGCGGCCTGCATGCGCGCGCGCGCATCCCAGTAGGGCCGCTGCGCCTGTTCCGGGCGATGCGCGCTCGCGCCGGCCGCCACCGCCGCGGCATCCAGCCGCAGCACGCGCCCGGGCATCAGCTTGTAGCAGCGCTGGTGGATGCTGTGTGGCGCGGGAATATAGTCCAGCCGCAGCAGCAGGGTCAGTGCGTCGCGATCGATGTCGTTGTCGAACGCCGGGTGCTGCCACAGCGCCTTCAGCTCCGAACCGAACACCAGCGTGTCACCGGCCCAGCCGTAGTACAGCGGCTTCTTGCCGACCCGGTCGCGGGCCAGCCACAGGCAGTGCTGCTGGCGATCCCACAGCGCGATGGCGAACATGCCGTTGGCACGCTGCAGGGTCTCCTCGACGCCCCACTGCAGGAACGCAGCCAGCAGCACCTCGGTATCGGAATGGCCACGGAACGCATGCCCCAGCGGCTCCAGTTCGGCACGCAGCGCCGCGAAGTTGTACACCTCGCCGTTGTAGGCCATCACGTAACGGCCATCCGCCGATGCCATCGGCTGGTGGCCCAGCGGCGACAGGTCGAGGATGCTCAGGCGCCGGTGCGCCAGCGCGATGCCGGCAGCCGCATCGACCCAGGTTCCGCCATCATCCGGCCCGCGGTGGTGCAGCGCCTGGCCCATGGCCAGCGCCTGCGCCTGCAGGACCTCGGCCGGCGTCTGCGCCGCCGGCAACAACATACCTGCCAATCCACACATGCATCAGGGTTCCTGCGCCAGGTCGAGGGCGGCGCCAATCACCGCATTGTCGCTTGGAAGCCCGAACATTGCTGCCCCTGCCAACGGTGTGTAGGTATCGGCACCACAGACCCGGCGCAATGGCAGATGGCCGTGGCCGGCCTCGACCAGCGCGGTGACCACGCCCTCGCCCACCCCACCGCTGCGGCGCCCCTCGTCCAGCACCAGCACCCGTTGCGCGGTGGCGGCCTGGGCCGCGATGAAACCGCTATCCAGCGGCACCAGCCAGCGCAGGTCGACCACGCGTACCTGCCAGCCCAGCTGCTGCTCGATGCCGACCGCCGCGCGCAGTGCCATCGGCACCCCGTTGCCGTAGGTGAAGATGACCAGGTCGCCCGCGTCGGGCGCATACACCCTGCCCTCGCCCAGCACCAGCGCCTGCCCTGGAGGCGGGTAGTCGAACAGCCACTGGCCATCCCCGGATGCGTGCAGATCCTTGGTCATGTACAGGGCGATGGGCTCCAGGAACACCGCCACGCGACCATCCACCCGGGCCAGCGCCGCCAGGGTGCGCAGCATCATCACCGCATCGTCGCCGCGCGACGGGCAGCCGACCACCAGTCCGGGGATGTCACGCAGCGCAGTGATCGAGTTGTCGTTGTGGAAGTGGCCGCCGAAGCCCTTCTGGTACCCGAGCCCGGCCACCCGCACCAGCATCGGGTTGCGGAACTGGTCGTTGGAGAAGAACTGCAGCGAACAGGCCTCGCCGCGCAGCTGGTCGATGGCATTGTGCAGGTACGCCAGGTACTGGATTTCCGGAATCGGCAGCAGCCCCAGGTTGGCCAGGCCTTGCGCCATGCCCAGGATCATCGTCTCGTCCAGCAGGGTGTTGAACACCCGGCGCGGCCCGAACCGGCGCAGCAGATCCCTGGTGACCGTGTACACGCCGCCCTTCTGCGCCACGTCCTCGCCGAACAGCAGGGCCTGCGGGTACTTGCCCAGCAGTTCCTGCAGGGCGTGGTTGATCTGTACCGCCAGATGCCGCGGCGGTTGCCGTTCCGGCAGCGCATCGGCACCGCCATACAGCGCCTGGCGCGCATCGGCCGCAGCGATGCGCTCGGCTTCGGCCTGCACCGCTGCCGGCGTGTACGGGGCCAGCGGCGTGGTGACTTCCTGCAGCGTCTGCAGCTTCGGCCGCGCATCGGCGGCGGCGGCGGCGGCCATGCAGCGCGCGCGCAGGTCCTCGTAGGCCGCTTCGATCATCGCCGCGTCCATCCAGCCCGACTCCAGCGCGATCTGCGCCGAGCGCAGCAACGGGTCCTGTGCCTCGGCTGCGCACAGCTCGGCCAGGGCCCGCCATTCCACTTCGAAATCGGTACCGGCGTGCCCCATCAACCGCGTGGTGCGCAGGTGCAGGAAGGTCGGCCGGCGCAGGCGCCGGCAGTGTTCCACCGCGGCCTGCACCTGCGCGTGGCCGGCCGCCAGGTCCAGGCCGTCGGCATGGAAATAGTCCAGGCCCGGCTGGCGGCTGAAGCGTTCGGCGATCCAGCCATCGGGGGTCTTCACCGAAATGCCAAGGCCGTTGTCCTCGCAGACGAACAGGATCGGCACCGGCAGCTTCTGGTAGGCCGACCACATCGCGGTATTGAACGCGGTCTGGGCGGTGGCATGGTTGGCCGAGGCGTCGCCGAAGGAACACAGCACGATGCTGTCCGCAGGTATGGGCAGGGGCTGGCTCAGGCGCCGACCACTCTCGATGGCCAGCGCAGTGCCTACCGCCTTGGGCAGGTGCGAAGCGATCGTCGAGGTCTGCGGCAGCACCCACAGCGGCTTGCTGCCCCACACCTTGTGCCGGCCACCACTGGCCGGGTCGTCGGCACTGGCGGCGAAGGACAGGGCAGCATCGCGCACCGGATCCATGCCGGGCACCTGCCGCGCCCGTTCGGCCATGAAGGCGCCGGAACGATAATGCAGGAAGGCCGGGTCGGTATGCCGGCACGCGCGCGCCAGCAGCGCGTTGCCTTCGTGGCCTGACGAGCCGATGGTGTAGAAGACCTTGTTCTGTACGCGCAGCACGCGCGCCATCAGGTCGAGCTGGCGGCTGGCCAGTTGCGATTCGAACAGCTCGCCAAAGGCCGCCGCGGTCAGCGTGCTGCCCGGCAGGATCGGCGCTTCCGGTGCCGGCCGCGGCCGCGGCAGCCCGCACCAGCTGCGTATCGCCTCAAGGAAGTTGGCGTCGCACACCTCGGCACGGTTGAGCGCACGCATCCGTGCGGGAATGGGATCGGGAACCACAGCGAACATCGAACACCCTCCGTGTCGTTGTTGCATTCGGCCGGGCACGCCCCGGCGCTACCCTGCGCGATTCACGCGGCCTCGAAGCGCGTGCGCACCTCGGCGGTCACCGCCGGCATCGGCAGAAAGCGGGGTTGCTCCCGCACGCGCTGCAACCAGCCACGCACCTCCGGGAAGGGGTCCAGGCGGATGCCGCCCTCGCCTGCCACATCGGTATAGGCAAACAGCGCGATGTCGGCGATGCCGTAGCCACTGCCGGTGAACCAAGGCGCTTGGCGCAGGTGCTGCTCCATCACGGCCAGCGCACTGGCGGCACGTTCGTGCAGGCGTGGCAGTTCGGCGCGGCGCGGCGAATCGGCAGGGGTCCAGCCGCGGATGAAGCGGGCCACCGCCACGCAGGGCTCATGCGTGTACTGCTCGAAGAACATCCAGCTCAACGCCTGCGCGCGCTCCCAGCCATCGGCCGGCAGGTACGGCGTGCCTTCGGCCAGCCAGAACAGGATCGCATTGGATTCGGTCAGCACCCGGCCATCGTCGCGCACGATCAGCGGGACCTTGGCATTGGGGTTGAGCGCCAGGAATTCGGGGGTGTGGGTCTGGCCATGCGCACTGTCCACCTCCACCCAGCGATAACGGCTGCCAAGCTGCTCCAGCAGCAGCCGCACCTTGTGGCAATTGCCCGAGACCGACATGCCGTGCACCGTCAGCGCGATCCGCTCTTCCGTCATTGCCTGCTCCCGATTCCGGCCGGCGACCGGCTGCGCGCAGTCTGGCAAGCGCAGCGGCCGCTGCCAAGCGCGGGTGCAGCATGTGTGCTCGCCGCGGTCAGCGCGGGCGCTGCTGCCATTGCGCCCGCGTCTGGCCCCAGACCTGCAGCGGCTTGCCCTCGTAGGGCGGCGGCAGTGGCGCCATGCGCAGCAGCGTGCTGCCCAGCTTGCGCGCGACCGCCCTGGAGTTGTCGTTGTCCTCGGCGATGGTGTGGATCACTTCCTCCCAGCCGAGGGTGTCGAACGCCCAGTCGATGGCGGCCCTGGCGGCTTCAGGTGCATAGCCCTGGCCCCAGCTGGCGCGGCGGATGCTCCAGCCGACCTCGGTCCCGGGCCAGTCCTGGGGCTGCCAGGGTCCCATCCGGCCGACCCAGTGCCCGCTGGACTTTTCGATCACGCTGAACATCGAAAAGCCGAACAGCTGCCACGCGCCGGCCAGGCTGCAGAAGCTACGCCAGGCCACCGATGGCGCCTGTACGCCCCCCAGCGTGCGCATCACCTGCTCGTCAGCGCAGAACGCCAGGTACGGCTCGTAGTCCTGCCGCTGCGGCGGGCGCAGGATCAGGCGTTCGGTTTCGAGGCGCAGGTCGAAGATGCTCATGCGGGTGTCCCCGGAGGAAAGTGGTCCACCATCATCGCCGATCCGCGCGCGCGTGCCCTGCCTGCGCACGGCGGTTGCCGGCGGATCGCGGAAACGAAACAGGCCGGCGGATGCCGGCCTGTTCGATGCATGCTGCAGGGACTGCCTTACTGGCGGCTGGCCGAGGCACCATCGGCCGCGGCGGTCTGCGTGACCAGCTGACCGTCCACCACCGGCAGGCGATCGCTGGCCGGCTTGTTGTCCATGCGCACGGTCTTCTCGGCGCCGTCGTAGCGGTAGGTCACGTTGTAACCCTTGACCACGTCGCTGGTACCCATGGCGATGCGGTTACCCGGCTTGCTGCCCATCCGCATGGTGCCGGTGGTGCCGTCTTCGTTGCGGTAGGTCACGTTGTAGCCGGTGACCCGGCTCGATTCGGAGGTCGCGGTTTCGGTGTGGCACTGGCGCTCGGTACGGTTGACCACGCGGCCACCGACGTGGCGCTTGTCCACCTGGTTGCCGATCAAGCCACCGGCCACGGCGCCGGCGGCGGTGGCGGCCTTCCTGCCGTTGCCACCGCCCACCTGGTTGCCGAGCAGGCCACCGACCACGGCGCCGACCACGGTGCCGCCGACATTGCCGTCACGTTCGGGCAGGCGCTCCTGCACCACCACGTCCTGGCACACTTCGTGCGGCGTCTGGGTGGTGGAGGTCTCGCGCACCGGGTCGGTACCGATCACGGTGGCATAGGCCTTCTGCTTCTCGGTGATCGGATCGACCTTCAGCACGTCGGCGTATTCCAGGCCACGCGGCGCGCTGGCATCCAGCGCGTTGCCCCGGGCACCGTCATCGGTGGCATTGTCATCGGCCAGGCGCGATTCACCCGGGTTGGCGGCGCCAAGCTGCTCAGGCGCCGTGTTGCCACTCTTCATGAAGGCGGCGGTGGCGATACCGCCGACCAGCAGCGCGCCCGCTGCGACCAGGACAGTTGTTGTTGTGCTTTTCATGACCTGCTCCTTGCGGACCGTCCGCAACGTTCTCGGACCAGATTGCAGCATGGCCTGCCTGAACGGAATCTCCACATTTCCTGCTCGCTGGCGTAACCCATTCAGCAAGGGGAAACACTCGGTCCGTGGTAGCGTTTGCAGGTTCCCCCAACGCATGGTCGCAGGAGACCGCCATGGCCAACCCGATGCTGCTGCCGGTACTGCAATGGGCACGCCGGCTGCGCTACCCCACCCTGTTCAAGCTGACTGCCGGCCTGTTCGCACTCACCTTGTTCATCCCCGATCCGATTCCGTTCGTCGACGAACTGATGCTGGGCCTGGGAACGCTGCTGCTGGCTAACTGGAAGAGCCGCAACGCGGTCAGCCCGCCACCGCTGGAGCAGCGTTGAGCGGACTGATCGACAGCCACTGCCACCTGGACGCGGGCGCGTTCGATGGCGATCGTGCGGCGGTGATCGAGCGCGCGCGGGCGGCGGGCGTGCACGCGCAGGTGGTCCCTGCGGTCACCGCCGCCAGCTGGCCCGGGCTGCGCGAGGTCTGCCGCCAGGCGTCCGGGCTGCACCCGGCCTATGGCCTGCACCCGATGTTCCTGGCCGAGCACCACCCGGCGCACCTGCCGCAGCTGCGCGACTGGATCGACCGCGAGCGCCCGTGTGCCATCGGCGAATGCGGGCTGGACTTCTTCGTGGACGGCCTGGATGCGCAGGCACAGCAGGACTACTTCGTGGGGCAGCTGAAACTGGCGCGCGAATTCGACCTGCCGGTGATCGTCCACGCGCGCCGCGCGGTGGATGCGGTGATCGCCGCGATCCGTGCCATCGGTGGCCTGCGCGGTGTGGTGCACAGCTTCTCCGGCAGCCCCGAACAGGCGGCCCAGCTGCACCGCCAGGGATTCCTGCTGGGCCTGGGCGGCCCGCTGACCTACGACCGCGCCCAGCGACTGCAGCGCCTCGTGCGGGAGATGCCGCTGGAGCAGCTGCTGCTGGAGACCGACGCACCGGATCAACCCGATGCCGGCATCCGTGGGCAACGCAACGAACCGGCACGGCTGGCGGTCATTGCCGGCCATGTCGCCGCTCTGCGTGGCATCGAGGTGGAGGCGGTGGCGCGGGCGACCACGGAGAATGCGCGGCGCCTGTTCAACCTGCCCACCTGACCGGTAGCGCCGGGCCGTGCCCGGCGCGCCCCTCACGCGCCTGCCGGGACCTCGGCCTCTTCAGCCTTGACCTTCTTCGGCGCCAGCAGCATCTCCAGCGCCTTGCCGACGGCAGCAAACGCGAACGCACCGGTGATGTGCGTGGCCGCGCCCAGGCCCGCACCGCAATCCAGCTTCAGCGCCGCATCGGCGCCGAGATCCGGGCGCAGGCCACAGACACTGCCATCGGCCTGCGGATACTTCACGTTCTCCAGCGAATACACCGCCGGCACGCCGAAGTAGCGCTTGGCGTTCTTGGGGAAGTTGAATTCACTGCGCAGCTTCTTGCGGATCAGCGCCAGCATCGCATCATGCTCGGTGCGCGAGACATCGCGGATGCGCACCAGGGTCGGGTCGGTGCGGCCGCCGGCTGCGCCCACGGTCAGCAGCGGCAGCTTGCGGCGGCGGCACCAGGCGATCGTCTCGACCTTGACCCGGAAGCTGTCACAGGCATCGATCACCAGATCGAAGCCACGGTCCAGCAGGTCGGCCATGTTGGCCGGCGTCAGGAACGCCTGCACGGCATCGACCTCGATCTGCGGATTGATCGCCCGGCAGCGCTCGGCCATCGCCTCGGCCTTGTTGCGCCCATAGTTGCCTTCCATCGCGGGCAGCTGGCGGTTGGTGTTGGACACGCAGATGTCATCGGCATCGATCAGGGCGAGGTGGCCGACCGCTGAACGGGCCAGTGCCTCCACCACCCACGAACCGACGCCGCCCATGCCGACCACCGCCACGCGACTTTTCTGCAGGCGCTCAAGGGCGCCGACGCCATACAGCCGTTCGATGCCGGCGAAGCGTTGTTTGACCTGTTCATTCATGCGGCTATTTTAGCGTGCAGGCCGCGGTGACCGCAGTGCACCGGCGCCAAACCCTTCGTTGCACGCCTGGAGCCCGCCATGAATGCCCGCCCGCCCGGCCCGCCCTCTGCCGCCTACCGCTACCTGTTCGTACTGGCCCTGGGCCTGCTGGTCGGGGGGATCGCCACGGTGATGGCGCTGCGTGCGCTGCAGGCGCGCCGCGATCCGTTCCCGGACAGCCTGATGCAGGTCATGCAGCACCAGGCCGCGCTGCTGCAGCGGGCACAGCAGCAGGACCGCTGCAGCCGGGTGGACAGCACGCCGCGCCTGCAGGCCCTGCGCCTGCTCTCCAATGAGCTGGACCTGGCATTCCCCGGGCTGAAGGACAACACCCGTTTCCAGGAACATGCCCGCCGCTACCGCGCGCATCTCGATGCGGCGCTCACGGCCGCGCCCGCCGACTGTCCTGCCCTTGCGCGGCGCGTGCAGGTGCTGCAGGACGACTGCCGCGCCTGCCACCAGGACTTCCGCTGATTCATCTTTCAGTGGGCGAGGGGCGGCGCGGTTGGCGCCTTGTTCACGTTGGAAAGAGGACGATTCGTCCACCCTGCTGCATGACGCAGTACCACCCAACGCACCCGCCTTCACGGCCAGGAGACGCCCCATGAAGATCCAGCTCATCGCTGCCAGCGCCATCGCAACCCTCGCCCTGGCAGGCTGTGCCACCTCGCCCGGCTATGGTGGCGGTGGTTACAACAATGGCTACAACAACGGCGGCTACGGCAACAATTCCGGCTACAACCAGGGCCGCTGCGCCGACTGCGGCATCGTCACCCGCATCAACACGGTGCAGTCCGGCCGCACCGCGCCCAGCGCCACCGGCGCGATTCTCGGCGGCATCGTCGGTGCCGTGGCCGGCCATGAGATCTCCGACCATACCGGTGGCAGCCGCGGCAACAAGAACATCGCCGCCGCCGCGGGCGCCGTGGGTGGTGCACTGGCCGGCAACCAGATCCAGAAGAACGTGACCAGCGATACCTACGACATCAGCGTGCGCATGGACGATGGCCGCACCATCGTGGTCAACCAGCGTGACCTGGGCGGCATCCGCGAGAACACCTACGTGCGCGTGGTCAACGGCCGGGTGATCCTGCGCTGAACCCGGGCGGGCCACGCCGGATAAAAAAAGGCCCGCTTGCGCGGGCCTTTTTCATGCCGACGGGCGGCAGGTATTACGCCGGCTGCACCTTGTCAGCCTGCAGGCCCTTCTGGCCCTGCACGACTTCGAAGGTCACCGACTGGCCTTCCTTGAGGCTCTTGAAGCCCTGGGTCTCGATGGCGCGGAAGTGCACGAACACGTCCTCGCCATTCTGCCGGCTGATGAAGCCGAAGCCCTTTGCATCATTGAACCACTTTACGGTACCGGTCTCGCGATCAGCCATCTCACTAACTCCCTTTGACTCTCTCTTGTTGTTGGATACGCCTGTTCGGCGGCTGACAAGCAAGGGGGAAGCGAGGTGCATCGATGCAGCGGATCGGAACGATCTTGCTTCATCAGGCCACGATCCACGGTGACCTTGCCAAGCTCAGCGACTGCAACTTAACTCGACCAAAACGAAAAAGCAACTGGCAAAATCTTTCACTGTCAACCCCAAAAAGCCCACCATACTGGACAGCATGGACCTCTCATTCATCTTGTATCTGCTAGCGGTCATTTTTGTCCTGATCGGCATCGCCGGTATCGTCCTGCCGGCCCTGCCCGGCATCCCGCTGGTGTTCGTCGGCCTGGTGCTGGCGGCCTGGGGCGACGGCTTCACCCATGTCGGCTGGCCGACGCTGCTGCTGCTTGGCGCGCTCACCGCGCTGTCGCTGGCGGTCGACGTGCTGGCCACAGTGGTCGGCGCCAAGCGCGTGGGCGCCAGCCGCAAGGCATTGTGGGGAACCTTCATCGGCAGCATCGTCGGCCTGTTCTTCATGCCGATCGGGCTGTTTGCCGGGCCGCTGATCGGTGCGCTGCTGGGTGAGTACTGGCACACCCGCGAACTCGGCCGATCAACCCGGGTCGGGCTGGCCACCTGGCTCGGCATCCTGCTCGGTCTGGCGCTGAAGCTGGCCGTGGTGATCGCCATGCTGGGCCTGTTCGCCTTCGCCTGGTTCCTGTGAGCGACCGCCTTCACGCTGCGGGCACACCGGCGCCGGGCATAACTCCCCGGGGCTGGCCGTCACCCGGCGCAGCCGCCACACTGTGCCTCTCCTCCGCATTCACCTTGAAGGGCCTGCTGCAATGACCCTGCCCACCCTGCTTCCCCGACTGGCGCCGCTGGCGCTGGCCCTGGCCAGTGCCCCGCTGGCCGCCCAGGAATTCGCGCCGAGTCCGGAGGCCTCGCCGGCCGCCTGTGCGGCGATCAGCACCGATGCCGCGCGCCTGGCCTGCTATGACCGCCAGTTCGGACGCACCGCAGCCACCACGGCCGAGGCCGATGCTGCAGCCGAAGCCGCCGCGCAGGCCCGTCGCGAGCAACGCCAGACCACGCGCCTGAGCCAGGGCGAGGAAAAGCTGCGCGAACGCGTCGGCGACCTGTTCCGCCCGGCACGGCCGGACAGCGCGTTGGCCAATGCCGGCCGCGGCTCGCTGCTGGACAGCCGCTGGGAGCTGGCCGAGGACTCCAAGCTGGGTCCGTTCCAGCTGCGCGCCTACAAGCCGGTGTACCTGTTGCCCGCGTTCTGGACCAGTGACCGCAACACCACCCCGCATTCGCCGAACCCGGCCAACACGGTCACCACGCCGCAGGTGCTGGACAGTGCCGAACTGAAGTTCCAGATCAGCTTCAAGACCAAGATCGCCGAGAACCTGTTCGGCGACAACGGCGACATCTGGGCCGGCTACACCCAGAGCTCGCGCTGGCAGGCCTACAACGGCGAGGATTCGCGCCCGTTCCGCGAAACCAATTACGAGCCGGAAGTGATGATGGTGTTCCGCAACGGCTACTCGATCGGTGGCTGGCGCGGACGCATGACCGGCATCGCCCTGAACCACCAGTCCAACGGCCGCGCCGATCCGCTGTCGCGCAGCTGGAACCGGGTGATGCTCAACATCGGCCTGGACCGCGAGAACTGGGCGCTGGTGCTGCGCCCCTGGTACCGCATTCCCGAGTCCCGCAGCGATGACAACAACCCGGACATCGAGGACTACATGGGCCGCGGCGACGCGACCCTGACCTGGAACCACAAGGGCCATGAGATATCGCTGATGGCACGTCACTCGCTGCGTACCGGCGATCGCTCGCACGGCGCCCTGCAGCTGGACTACGGCTTCCCGATCAGCAACCTGCTGCGCGGCCACGTGCAGGTATTCGACGGGTACGGCGAAAGCCTGATCGACTACAACCACAAGGCCACCTACGTGGGTGTGGGCGTGTCCCTGCTGGAGTGGTTCTGATGGCGGTGACGATCTGGCACAACCCGGCATGCAGCAATTCGCGCGGGGCGCTCGCGTTGATCCGTGATGCCGGCATCGAGCCGGAGGTCATCGACTATCTCGGCACGCCGCCGGATGTGGCGACGCTGCGCCAGGTGCTGGCCGAGTCCGGACTCACTGCGCAGGCGCTGGTACGCAGCAAGGAGGCCGAGTTCAGCGAGCTGGGCCTGCACGACGCCGACGAGGCGACCCTGCTGGCGGCCATGGCCGGGCACCCGCGGTTGATCAACCGCCCGCTGGTGCGCACCGCCAAGGGCACCCGCCTGTGCCGGCCGCCGGAGACGGTGCTGGAGATCCTGTAGTGCCGGGCCAGGCCCGGCTGTGTCAGTCAAGGGCGGCGCACCGGTGATCACAGCCAGTCGGTGATGCCTTCGCGGCGGTAGACCTCGGCAAAGGCCGGGCGCGCCTTCAGCCGCTGGGCATGGGCCTTCAGCTGCGGCCACTGGTCGCTGGGCGTGGGCATGTTGCGCGACCAGCGCATCAGCATCACCAGCATGAAATCGACCACGGTCGGCGCATCGCCCAGCACGTAGGGGCCTGCCGCCTGCAGGTGTGTGTCCAGCTGCTGCCAGGCCGCTTCCAGCTGCTGCCGCGCCGCCTCGCGCACGGCGTCGATGCACTGCCCTCCCGCTGTTTCATCGGCATAGAACCAGGCACGGTAGGCCGGCTGCACGGTATTGGCGCACCAGAACATCCAGCGGTACGCCTCGCCACGGGCGGGCGTCCCCACCGCCGGCAGCAGCCCCGCCTGCGGATGGCGATCAGCCAGGTACAGGGCGATCGCCGCCGCCTCGGTCAGCACCTGACCGTCGATCAGCAGGGTCGGCACCCGGCCGGCCGGATTCAGTGCCAGGTAGTCGGCTGATTTGTGCTCGCGCGTGCCGAAGTCGAGCAGGACCAGGTCGTGGTCAAGACCCAGCTCGATCAGCAGCCAATGCACCACCAGTGACGCCGTGCTGGGGGAGCCATACAGAGTGGTACGCATGCAGCGGATCCTGTGCAGGGAATCCGCCGATTATGCGCGGTGTATCCGCGCGTGCGTCAGCCGCAGCTGCTCACGCAGGTATCGCGCTGTTCGCCGCAGCCCATCATCGGTGCCCGCATCGTGCAGTCGTGTGCCTTCAGCTCGCAGGAACGGCGCAGCTCGGGATGCTGGATGTCCCTGCAGCGCCGGTCCGGTGCCACCTGCTGTTCACAGCTGGCCTGGCGGCTGCCGCCCGTGGTGTCCCGCGCCATGCAGCTGCGATAGCCGGCCTGGCACTGCATGCGGCACTGCGCGCCAGCGGAGAAACCGGCACCTTCATGGGAGGACGTTGTGCTGCAGGCGGCCAGGACCAGCAGGAACACAACCACGAGGGATCGATGCAGGCACATGGGCACATCCAGTGGTGGGGTGTGCCGACCCTAGCAGAGCGCGGTTGCCCGTGCAGGCACCGGTGCCCCTGTGGCGCCGTTGCCGTACCGCTCTGCACACGACAACGGCGCCACAGGGGCGCCGTTGCCTGCACCGGAACGGGAGGAATTACTCCACCACCACCGGAATCTTGCCGATGCGGGCCTGCCACTCGCGCGGACCGGTCCTGTGCACCGATTCGCCGGTGGAATCGACGGCCACGGTCACCGGCATGTCCTGCACCGTGAACTCGTAGATCGCTTCCATGCCCAGGTCGGCGAAGCCGACGACCTTGGCCGCCTTGATCGCCTTGGACACCAGGTAGGCCGAACCACCGACGGCCATCAGGTAGGCCGACTTGTGCTTCTTGATCGCCTCGATCGCCGCCGGACCGCGCTCGGCCTTGCCGACCATGCCCAGCAGGCCGGTCTGCGCCAGAACCTGCTCGGTGAACTTGTCCATGCGGGTAGCGGTGGTCGGGCCCGCCGGGCCCACCACTTCGTCACGCACCGGATCGACCGGGCCGACGTAGTAGATGAAGCGGCCCTTCAGGTCGACCGGCAGTTCCTCACCCTTGTTGAGCATGTCGACCATGCGCTTGTGCGCCGCGTCGCGGCCGGTCAGCAGCTTGCCGTTGAGCAGCAAGGTCTGGCCCGGCTTCCAGTTGGCCACGTCCTCCGGGGTGATCGTGTCCAGGTCCACGCGGGTGCCCTTGGACGCGTCGTAGGTGAGCTTCGGCCAGTCTTCCAGCGACGGCGGGTCCAGCATCACCGGGCCGCTGCCATCCAGGGTGAAGTGCGCATGGCGGGTGGCCGCGCAGTTGGGGATCATCGCCACCGGCAGGTTGGCCGCATGGGTCGGGTAGTCGTTGATCTTGATGTCCAGCACGGTGGTCAGGCCGCCCAGGCCCTGCGCACCGATGCCCAGCGCGTTGACCTTCTCGTACAGCTCCAGGCGCAGTTCTTCAATGCGGTTGGACGCACCACGGGCCTGCAGTTCGGTGATGTCGATCGGCTCCATCAGCGCTTCCTTGGCCAGCAGCATCGCCTTTTCAGCGGTGCCGCCGATGCCGATGCCGAGCATGCCCGGCGGGCACCAGCCGGCGCCCATGGTCGGCACGGTCTTCAGCACCCAGTCGACGATGGAGTCGGACGGGTTGAGCATGGCGAACTTGGTCTTCGCTTCGGAACCACCGCCCTTGGCGGCGACGATCACATCGACCGTGTTGCCCGGCACCACCTTGACGTTGACCACGCCCGGGGTGTTGTCCCTGGTATTGGTGCGCTTGCCGGCCGGATCGGCCAGCACCGAGGCGCGCAGCTTGTTGTCCGGGTGCAGGTAGGCGCGACGGATGCCCTCGTTGGCCATGTCCTCCACGCCCATGGTCGCGTCGTCCCAGCGCACGTCCATGCCGATTTCCAGGAACACGGTGACGATGCCGGTGTCCTGGCAGATCGGGCGGTGACCTTCGGCGCACATCCGCGAATTGATCAGGATCTGGGCCATCGCTTCCTTCGCGGCCGGCGACTCCTCGCGCTCGTAGGCGGCGGCAAGGTTCTTGATGTAGTCGACCGGGTGGTAGTACGAGATGTACTGCAGCGCGTCGGCGACGGACTGGATGAGGTCTTCCTGCTTGATCGATGTCACGGAATGCTCGCTTGCTGAAGGCTGGCGGGGGTAATCCGCCCATTTTACCCCCTCCGTCGCCGGGGGTGCCGTTGTACAGTCGTGTCACACGCCTGCCCGCCGTGGCGTCCTTGCCGACATGAACGCCGAAACCGCCTTCCATACCCACCGCCCGCGCCTGATGGCGCTGGCCTACCGCCTGCTGGGCAGCCGCAGCGATGCCGAGGACGTGGTCCAGGATGCCTGGCTGCGCTGGTCCGGCGTGGACGCCGCGGCCGTCGCCGACCCCGAGGCCTGGCTGATCACCACCACCACCCGGCTGGGCCTGGACCGGCTGCGCGCGGCCAAGCGCGAGCGCGTGCACTACGTCGGCCCGTGGCTGGCCGAACCGCTGGCGGTCAGCCTGGAGCCTGAACCGTCCAATGACCCCGCCCTGGCCCATGCCCGCGCCGATGAGGTGTCGGTGGCTTTCCTGACCCTGCTCGAACAGCTCGGCCCCGAGGAACGCGCCGCCTTCCTGCTGAAGGAAGCGTTCGACCACGAGTACCGGGAGATCGCCCAGCTGCTCGGCCACAGCGAGGCCAACTGCCGGCAGCTGGTGCACCGGGCGAAACAGCGCCTGCAGGCCGGACGGCCACGCTTCAACGCCGATGCCGGCCAGCACCGGCAACTGCTGGCGCGCTTCATGGACGCCACCCAGCGAGGCGACAGCGAGGCCATCCAGGCGCTGCTGCACGCCAATGCGCGCCTGGTCTCCGACGGCGGCGGCGTGGTCACCGCGGCGGTGCGCCCGCTGCTGGGCGCCGAGCGCATCGGCCGCCTGTTCTGGGCCATCGCGCGCCGGCAGCTCGGCCATACCGCCCGGCTGGGGCGGGTCAACGGCGAACCGGCGATCCTGCGCTTCGCTGGCGACCGTCTGCACTCGATCACCACCATCGAGGTGGTCGATGGCCGCATCGCCCATGTGTACAGCGTGCTCAATCCGGAAAAACTGCCGGGGACTGTCACGAACGTGGACGGCACGGCGTCCTGGTAGTGAAAGGCGGCCACCGTGGCCGCCGTGGAGCCGAACATGTCCGACCACGCCTCTCCCCGCGTTCCCTATACCCGCCTGGCTGCCGACGCCTTCAAGGGCCTGCTGGCCACCAGCAAGGCGGTGCATGACAGCTCGATCGACCCGACGTTGATGGAACTGCTGTTCCTGCGCGTGTCCCAGCTCAACGGCTGTGGCTACTGCATGGACATGCACGGCACCGCGCTGCGCAAGGGCGGCATCGAGCCGCGCAAGCTCGATACCCTTCCGGCCTGGCATGAAAGCCGCTTCTTCGATGCACGCGAGCGTGCGGCGCTGGGCTGGGCCGAGGCACTGACCCGGCTGACCGACGGCGCGCCGTCGCAGGCGGCGTTCGATGCGCTGGCACCGCATTTCGACGAGAAGGGCATCAGCGACCTGAGCATGGGCATCGCGGTCATCAATGCCTGGAACCGGCTGGGCGCCGGGCTGCTGCCGCCGCTGCCCTGAGCGCTTCGTTGACAGTGCCTGGAGCGCCGGGCACTGTACCTGCCCCGCAGGAAGCATCCGAGCGTCATGGCCGACGAAGCCTCCGACACGCCCAGCAAGGAGGCGCTGAAGGCGCTGACCCAGTACCGGGAGCGGGACACCGCGTCGCCCGAACTGCTGTCGACGCTTGAACGGCATGGACTGTTGTGGCCCGTCGAACATCCGGGCCATGAGGCCCTGCAGATGCGGATGTTCGCCGCCTATGCCCGCGCCGACCGCCAGCATGTGGCAGACAACTTCATCCTCGGTGTGCAGGAGAACCGCAGCGACCTGCGCGCCGGGCTGTCGGCGTATGCGTTCATGGTGCACTTCCCCAGGCATCAGGAGCAGCCACATCCCAGCCTCGCCTGTGCGGTCTGCGGCCAGGTCCGCGAAGGCAGATTCGACCCGACCACCTGGGCGCGCGTCCGCCACAACATCGGGGTCGTGCTCGGCGGAAGCGTAAACGCCATCACCTTCCTGTTGGAACAACACAATCTGACGCCCAGACGGCCGCCCGGCGACATGAGCACGCTGGTGGCACTGCTGCGGCTGCTGCACCACGAGAGCGACGCCAAGGACACCCCGTCGACCATCGTCAAACGCGTGCGCGCGCTGCCGGGCCTGAAACTGTCCGTCGAGCAGGCGCGTCACCTGCTGGATGCCCTGGGCCATGCCGGGCTGCTGCAGACCCCCGAGCATCCTGGCCTGGCGCAACGCTTCACCCGGGTCGGTCTGGCACCGCGCACGTCGCGCTCTTCGGACTGGGGCTATCCCGTCGATTTCTGGAAAGGCGCCTACGGCATCGACCGCGGAGCCCTGCGCTTCTGGTTCGCTCACCATCCTGCGCTGCTGGCTGCGCTGGACTGAGCGCGCAGGCGGCTCCGACGCGCTGCCCTGCCGGCGCATGGCAGGCATGCGTCCCGTTCATGCCTCCGCCACGCGCAGGGCGCGCACAATACGCGCATGCCTGCTTCCCCCAACGCTGGCGCAGCCAGCGCAAAGAAACCCAGCCTGCGCCAGCGCTTCAAGGCGATGCGCAACCTGCCGCCGTTCCTGCGCCAGGTGTGGCAGACCAGCCCGGCCCTGACTCTGGCCAGCCTTGGCCTGCGCCTGATCCGGGCGCTGCTGCCGGTGGCGATGCTGTACGTGGGCAAGCTGATCATCGATACGGCCCTGCACCTGAGCCAGCACGAGGCAGGGTTCCCGCCACTGGGTGAGGCGCTGTCCAGTGGCCTGCTCACTCCGCTGCTGGGCCTGCTGGCGCTGGAGTTCGGCCTGGCCATCGCCTCGGACCTGCTCGGCCGGCTGGTCAGCTACGCCGATGCCCTGCTGTCGGAACTGTTCGCCAACGCCACCAGCGTGCGCCTGATGGAACACGCGGCCACCCTGGACCTGGAGGACTTCGAGGACCCGGACCTGCAGGACAAGCTGGACCGTGCGCGGCGCCAGACCATGGGCCGGATGAACCTGATGAGCCAGCTGTTCGGCCAGGTGCAGGATGCGATCACCGTGGCCAGCCTGGCGGTGGGCCTGCTGGTCTACGCGCCGTGGCTGATCCTGCTGCTCGCGCTGGCGCTGGTGCCGGCCTTCATCGGTGAGTCGCACTTCAATGCCGCCGGCTACAGCCTCAACTTCCTGTGGACGCCCGAACGCCGCCAGCTGGACTACCTGCGCCAGCTCGGCGCAAGCGTGGAGACCGCCAAGGAAGTCAAGATCTTCAACCTGCACCGCTTCCTGGTCGACCGTTACCGCACGCTGTCGGCGGCCTTGTTCCTGGCCAACCGTGCGCTGGCACGACGGCGCGCGTTCTGGGGCACGCTGCTGGCCGCGCTGGGCACGCTGGGCTATTACACCGCCTACGCCTACATCGCCTGGCGCACGGTGCGCGGCGATTTCTCCATCGGTGACCTGACCTTCCTCGCCGGCAGTTTCCTGCGCCTGCGCCAGCTGCTGGAAGGGCTGCTGATCGGCTTCTCGCAGGTCGCCAGCCAGGCGTTGTACCTGGACGATCTGTACTCGTTCTTCCAGATCGAGCCGGAAATCCACTCGCGCGAAGGCGCGGTCAGCGTGCCCCGCCCCATCCGCCAGGGTTTCGTGTTCGAAGACGTGGGCTTCCGCTATCCCGATGCCGAGCAGTGGGCCGTACGCCACCTCAATTTCCAGCTGCATGCAGGCGAAGTGCTGGCCCTGGTCGGCGAGAACGGTGCCGGCAAGACCACCCTGGTCAAGCTGCTGGCGCGCCTGTACGAACCGGACGAGGGCCGCATCCTGCTCGATGGCCGCGATCTGCGCGAGTACGACCTGGACGACCTGCGCGCCAACCTCGGGGTGATCTTCCAGGACTTCGTCCGCTACAACCTCAGCGCCGGCGAGAACATCGGCGTCGGCCAGGTCGAGGCGATGGAAGATCGCGCACGCATCACCGATGCCGCGCGCCGTGGCATGGCCGAGGAAGTGATCCAGGCGCTGCCGGGCGGCTACGAACAGCAGATCGGCCGCCGCTTCAAGCAGGGCGTGGACCTGTCCGGCGGCCAGTGGCAGAAGATCGCCATTGCCCGTGCGTGGATGCGCGACGCGCAGGTGATGATCCTGGATGAGCCCACTGCTGCGCTGGACGCGCGCAGCGAGTTCGACGTGTTCCAGCGGTTCAGGGAACTGGCGGATAATCGGACAGCCATCCTGATTTCCCACCGGTTTTCCTCGGTGCGCATGGCCGACCGCATCCTGGTGCTGGCCGACGGCCGCATCGAGGCCAGCGGCACCCATGAGCAGCTGATGGCCCAGGGCGGGCGCTACGCCGAGCTGTTCGAACTGCAGGCCGCCGGTTACCGCTGAGAACGCCTCTCGTTCCGCCTAATGAGAACCTGTCTCATTTGAGCTAGAATCCCTCCTGACGACTTCTGATAGATACGCCCATGTCCTCCGCTTTCGGCGCCGAAACGGTGCTTGAGGTCCGCCACTGGACCGACGCCTACTTCAGCTTCACCCTCACCCGTGACAGCGGTTTCCGCTTCGAGAACGGCCAGTTCGTGATGATCGGCCTGGAAACCGAGGCGCGCCCGCTGCTGCGCGCGTACTCCATCGCCAGTGCCAACTGGGAAGAACAGCTGGAGTTCTTCAGCATCAAGGTGCAGGACGGTCCGCTGACCTCGCGCCTGCAGCACATCAAGCCGGGCGACAAGGTGCTGGTCGGCAAGAAGCCCACCGGTACCCTGCTGATCAGTGACCTGCACCCCGGCAGGAATCTGTACCTGCTGGGCACCGGCACCGGCCTGGCGCCGTGGCTGTCGGTGATCAAGGACCCGGAAACCTACGAGCGCTTCGACAAGGTGATCCTGTGCCACGGCGTGCGCTACGAAAGGGACCTGGCCTACCGCGACTACTTCGAGAAGGAACTGCGCGAGCACGAGTTCCTGGGCGAGATGGTCGGCGACAAGCTGCTGTACTACCCCGCCGTGACCCGCGAACCGTTCGCCAACCAGGGCCGCCTGACCTCGCTGATGGAAAGCGGCGAGATGCAGCGCACCCTGGGCCTGCCCGAACTGAGCCCGGAAAACGACCGCGCGATGATCTGCGGCAGCCCGCAGATGCTGGCCGACCTGCGTACCGTGCTCGATGCGCGTGGCTTCCAGGTGTCACCGCGTATCGGCCAGCCGGGCCACTACGTGTTCGAGCGCGCCTTCGTCGAGAAGTAAGGCACCGCGGTAGCGCCGGGCCCTGCCCGGCGGATGACGGTCACAGCAGCGCTTCGATCGCGCTGCGCAGCTGCTCCGGCGTGGTGGTCGGCGCATAGCGCGCCACCACCTGGCCCTGGCGATCGACCAGGAACTTGCTGAAATTCCATTTGATGCGCGCGATGCCCAGCAGGCCGCGCTTCTGCTGTGACAACCACGCCCACAGCGGATCGGCCCCGTCGCCGTTGACCTCGATCTTCTCCGACAGCGGGAAGCTGACCGGGTAATCCAGTGAACAGAACCGGCGGATCTGCGCGGCATCACCCGGCTCCTGCGCGCCGAACTGGTTGCAGGGGAAGCCCACCACCACCAGGCCGCGATCGCGGTAGTCCTGCCACACCTGCTCCAGGCCCGTGTACTGCGGCGTGAACCCGCAGCGGCTGGCCACGTTGACCAGCAGCAGCGGGCGGCCCTGGTACTGCGACAGCGGCTGCGGCTGGCCTTCCAGGTCACGGAAGCTGAAGTCGTAGGCGGTGGTCATGGCGGCGGGTCCGGGGACGGTGAGTGCATGGTACCCGTGCAGCCCCGTGGCGGCGCAACCACGGCAGGCGCCTGCCAGCATGCCTTTTGACACAAGTGCCGGCGCGGCGGCCCGGGTTACCCTCGGGCCCTTGTTTGCCTTACCGGAGTATCGACCTTGACCACCCGTCTTGCCCTTGCCGTGGCCATGACCCTCGGCCTTGCCCTGCCCGCCTACGCTGCCGGCGCCGCCACCGCGGCCGCCAGCAGCACCGCCCAGCAGGCCAACCCGTTCTTTGCCGACAGCCCGCTGCCGCTGCATTTCCCGCAGTTCGACAAGATCAAGGACAGCGACTTCGCCCCGGCCTTCGACGCTGGCATGGCACAGCAGCTGAAGGAAGTGGAGGCCATCGCCAACAACACGGCCAAGCCGACCTTCGACAACACCATCATCGCCCTGGAAAAGAGCGGTGACACCCTGGACCGCGCCACCACGGTGTTCTTCAGCCTGGTCGGCGCCGATACCAACGACACCCGCAAGAAGCTGCAGGCGGACTATTCGGCGAAGTTCGCCGCGCACAGCGATGCGATCGCGCTGAACGGCAAGCTGTTCGCACGCATCCAGGCGCTGTATGACACCCGCACCCAGCTGGGCCTGGACGCCGAAGGCGTGCGCCTGGTCGAGAAGTACTATGACAACTACGTGCGCGCTGGCGCCAAGCTGTCCGAGGCCGACAAGGCCACGCTGAAGGCCATGAATGCCGAGCTGGCCAACCTGGGCACGAAGTTCAGCCAGAACGTGCAGTCGGAAGTGAACGCCTCGGCAATCACCGTCGACGACGTCAAGGAGCTGGCCGGCCTGTCCAAGGAACAGATCGCCGCCGCCGCCGAAGCGGCCAAGGCACGCGGCCTGGACGGCAAGTACGTGATCACCCTGCTCAACACCACCGGCCAGCCGCCGCTGACCAACCTGGCCAACCGCGCGCTGCGCCAGAAAATCTACGAAGCATCGACCACCCGCGGCAGCCGCGGCGGTGAGTTCGACAACACCGCGCTGGTCGCCCGCATCATGCAGCTGCGCGCCGACAAGGCCAAGCTGATGGGCTTTGCCAACTTCGCCGCCTACAACCTGACCAACCAGACCGCCAAGACCCCCGAAGCGGTCAACGCGATGCTGGGCAAGCTGGCCCCGGCCGCCGTGGCCAATGCCAAGCGTGAAGCCGCCGACCTGCAGGCGATGATCGACCAGGAACAGAAGGCCGCCGGCAAGCCGACCTTCAAGCTGGAGCCGTGGGACTGGGCCTTCTACAGCGAGAAGGTGCGCCAGGCCAAGTACAACTTCGACGAGTCGCAGCTGAAGCCGTACTTCGAAATGAAGAACGTGCTGGAGAACGGCGTGTTCCATGCCGCCAACCTCGAATTCGGCCTGACCTTCAAGCAGCGCACCGACCTGCCGGTCTACCACGATGACGTCACCGTCTACGACGTGTTCGACGCCGACGGCAGCCAGCTGGCGATCTTCATCTTCGACCCCTACGCGCGCGCATCCAAGCGCGGCGGTGCCTGGATGAATTCCTATGTGTCGCAGTCCAAGCTGACCGGGTTCAAGCCGGTGGTGGCCAACCACCTGAACATCCCCAAGCCGCCGGCCGGCCAGCCGACCCTGCTGACCTGGGACGAGGTGAACACCACCTTCCACGAGTTCGGCCACGCCCTGCACGGCATGTTCTCCAACGTGAAGTACCCGTACTTCTCGGGCACCGCGGTGCCGCGTGACTTCGTCGAGTTCCCCTCGCAGGTCAACGAGATGTGGGCGGACAACCCGGCCATCCTGAAGAACTACGCCAAGCACTACCAGAACGGTTCGGCGATGCCGCAGGCACTGCTGGACAAGGTGCTGGCCGCAGCCAAGTTCAACCAGGGCTTTGCCACCACCGAATACCTGGGTGCGGCCATGCTCGACCAGCGCTGGCACCAGATCGGCCCGGACCAGGTACCGGCGGCCAAGGACGTGATGGCCTTCGAGCGCGCCGCGCTGGAGAAGGACGGCATCTACTACGCGCCGGTTCCGCCGCGCTACAGGACCCCGTACTTCAGCCACATCATGGGCGGCTACTCGGCCGGCTACTACGCCTACATCTGGTCGGAAGTGCTCGACGCCAACACCCAGAAGTGGTTCCGCGACAACGGTGGCCTGAGCCGCAAGAACGGCGACCACTTCCGTGCCACCCTGCTGTCCAAGGGCGGCAGCGTCGATGCGATGCAGCTGTTCCGCGATTTCGCCGGCCACGAGCCGCAGATCGAACCGCTGCTGGAAAAGCGTGGCCTGACCGGCGCCGGCAACTGATTGCCCCGGCGATAGCGTGACGCAGAAAAAAACCGCCCGGGAAACCGGGCGGTTTTCTGTTGGGTCGTCCACGCATGGCGTGGATGCGATTCCACCTCAACGCGGCGCCACATACCCGCCCGGCACCCCCTGCGGCGACAGCACCAGCTGCCACAGCTGCGCGTGCCGGCAACGGAAGGACGCCATCGATCCCGCCAGGTAGAAGCGCCACATGCGCCGGAAGTGCTCGTCATACCGCTGCGCATCCAGCACCGGCCACGCCGCTTCCACGTTGCGCCGCCATGCCTGCAGGGTCAGGTCGTAGTCGGTGCCGAAGTTGTGCCAGTCTTCCAGCACGAACAGGCCTTCGAACGCCCTGGTGATCTGTGCCGCCGAAGGCAGCATCGAGTTGGGGAAGATGTAGCGCGCGATCCACGGATCGGTGCGGTGGCGCGAGACGTTGGTACCGATGCTGTGCAGCAGCAGCAGGCCCCGCGGCGACAGGCAGCGCCGGGCCACCTCGAAGAAGCTGTGGTAGTTCTTGTCGCCCACGTGTTCGAACATGCCGATCGAGAACACGGCGTCGAAAGGTTCGTCGAGCTCGCGGTAGTCCTGCAGGCGGATCTCGATCGGCAGCCCGGCGCACAGCTCACGGGCGAAGCCTGCCTGCTCCTGCGAAATGGTCACTCCGACACCGCTGACGCCATAGCGCTCGGCAGCGAACTTCAGCGCTTCACCCCAGCCGCAGCCGATGTCCAGCACGCGCTGGCCCGGACGCAGTCCCAGCTTGCGGCAGACCAGATCCAGCTTGGCTTCCTGCGCGGCGTCGAGATCGGTGGCGGTGCGCCAGTAGCCGCAGCTGTAGACCAGGCGCTGTCCGAGCATGGCCTGGTACAGATCATTGCCGAGGTCGTAATGGCGGCGCCCGACTTCATAGCTGCCCTGCCCGGACTGCAGGTTGAACAGGCGTGCCTTCAGCGCATCGGCAACGTCGCGCCAGCCATGCACGCGTTCGTCCAGGTGGGCCTGCATCAGGTGGAACAGGAAGTCGTCCAGGACGTTGGCATCCCACCAGCCCTCCATGTAGCTCTCGCCGAGGCCGAGCGAGCCGTGGCCCATGACCCGCGCGAAGAAGCGCGGGTCGTGCACCTGGATATCCTGCGGCCGGGTGCCACCGATCTGCACCCCCGCCTCCTGGAGCAGGCCGGTGACCCGCTCCTGCAACCCTGTATCCACGCCACCTCCTCGTCTGCGGTTACCCGCGTGCGAACAGTTCCACGTAATCCTTGGCCACGTGCGGCAACAGTACCGCCGCCGGCACATCCGCGGTCTGCGTGCCATCCGAGTACGGGCCCACCTGGTACGGCGGGAACACGAACCGCAGCGCGGTGATCTGCCCCTTGTCGTCGGTCAGCGGCTGGAACTGGCTGAAATTGTCCGCCTGCGGGCCGGTGCCGTCGGCGATCATCCGCGACGCGTTGCGCAGCGATTCCTGCAGCTGGGCCGGGTCCATGTCCTCGCCACTGAGGCGGGTGGCCACGCGTTCGCGCAGCTGGTCGGCGACGAAATCACTGATCGCCTTCCAGCCCTTGGCATCGCCCAGCAGCTTGTCGGCGCTGAGCATCTGCTGCTGCTGCGGCAGCCATACAAAACGTGCCACCAGCGGCTCGCCGTGGGCCCCACCGGTGTAACGACTGCCATCCGCGCTGACCACCACCAGCTGCGGGGTTTCCAGCAGCTTCTCGAAACTCAGTGACAGCTCGTAGGGCATGCTCGGTTTGTCGTTGCCCAGTCCGTCAAGCGCCTGCTGCAGGTCGCCACGGGCGGCGCTCGCGTAGTCCTGCAGCGCGCGCGCCAGGCCGGGGTATCGATCAATGCCCGCCGGATAGCTGATGCCGACCACTTCGCGCTCGTTGTTCTCGATCACATCGCGCAGGTCCAGCGGCGCTTCCGCGACAGGCGCCTGCTGGGAGGCGGTGGCCTCGGCCGCAGGCGCGGCGTCGGTGGCCGGTGCCGCGTCGTTGTCACGCTGGCAACCGGCCAGCAACAGCACGCCCATCGCGCCGACCAGCACGCTCGCGTGCAATGGCCGGTTGTTTCCAATCTTCATCGGGATCCCCTGTTCATGTTCGTACATCATCGCCTGCCCTGGCTGAAGCGTGGCCCGCTGGATTCAGCCTACCAGCAGATCGTGATACTCCTCGTGCCGCTGCAGGAAGGCCTCTGCATAGGCGCAGGCGGGCACCACCTTGTACTTCTGCTCGCGGGCGAAACGCAGCGCCACCCGGGTCAGTTCGCCCGCGATGCCGCGGCCGGCGATCGCCTCGGGCACTTCGGTATGGGTGATGACCATCCGCCGCCGCTTGATCTGGTACTCCAGCACCGCCTGCTGGCCACGCACGCGCGCGATGAAGCGGTGGTTGGCCTGGTCGTGTTCGACCTCGTAGGCCAGACCGGGGGGTGTGACCGAAGCCATGGGACTGTCTCCTGCGGCGACTGCGTGGATGGTGCGCAGCCGGGCGCCATGATCGCGTGAAGCCTGAACAGGGGCACGTCTGGCCCCGCCACGTCAGTTGCGGCCCTCAAGCTGCAGCCGCCACGGCCGCTAACCCCTCTGGAGGGGTCCGGCCAGCATGGCACGCCCCTTGCGACAGTTGACTATGCGACCTGCCGTGGAGGCCCGTCATGATCCCAAGCGATACCCGTTCCGATACCGACCATGCCCTGCTGGAGGGCCTGCTGCAGCTGGCCGTGGAAGGCCAGACCGAGGACCAGGCGTTCCAGCGCATCGGCGAGGAAGTGTTCTCGCGCCTGCTCGACACCTACGGCCAGGAAAGCCGGGCCTGACCCGGCCCCGCCGTTGCACGCGACCGGGCCGGATCCCTGCGGATCCGACCCGGCAGGCCTTCAGCCGCCGAGGCGGAAGCTGGGGTTGGACAGCTCGCGCAGGAAGTGGGTGAAGATGCTCGGCTGCATGGCCAGCATGAAGATCACGCCGAACGCCGCACCGGCCAGGTGCGCGCTGTGGTTGATGCGGTCGCCGCCGCGCTTGTCCATCCAGATGCTGTAACCGACGTAGAACGCGGCATAGATGATCGCCGGTGCCGGGATGAAGAACACCAGGATGATCGACCACGGCTTGATCAGGATGAAGGCGAACAGCACCGCCGATACCGCGCCGGACGCGCCCAGGCTCAGGTAGTTCGGATTCTTCTGGTTCTTCAGATAGCTGGGCAGGATCGAAACCAGCAGCGCGCCGATGTAGAACGCCGGATAGGTCAGGTAGCTGCCGGTCAGCTGCACCATCACGCTCTCGATGAATCCCCCGAAGAAGAACAGGGTGATCATGTTGAAGATCAGGTGCGACCAGTCGGCGTGGATGAACCCATAGGTGACCAGGCGGTCGTACTGGCGGTGGCGGTCCACCGCCGGCGGCCACAGGATCAGGCGGTCGGCCAGCTTGCGGTTGTTGAACGCCATCCACGACAGGAGGGCGGTGATGGCGATCAACAGCAGATTGACGGGGGTCATGTCAGGCTCAGGCGGTGCGGTAGTTGTCGACCATACGATAGCGTTTCGCATACCAACCGAAGGCCAACGCCGCGACGAAGGCGAAACCGGCGAAGAAGAACATCAGGAAGGCCGCTTCGCTCAGGCCCGTACTGGCGATCTTGTGGGTCACCGCATCGTTGCGCACGGCAGCGTTGGACAGCAGCACCCACAGGTTGCCGATGGTGGTGGTCAGGTTCCAGAAGCTCATCACCACGCCCTTCATCGCCTGCGGCGCCTGGCTGTAGGCGAACTCCAGGCCGGTGGCCGAGACCAGCACCTCACCGAAGGTGAGCAGCGCGTACGGCAGCATCTGCCAGAAGATCGACATCGCGTTGCCGCCGTCCATCACCACCTGGATGCCACCGACCACGATCCAGGCCAGGCCGCTGAAGGCGATGCCGGCGGTCATCCGGCGCAGTGCGGTCGGCTCGAAGCCGAAACGGCGCAGCGCCGGGTACAGCACCAGGTTGTTGAACGGAATCAGGATCATCACCAGCAGCGGGTTCAACGCCTGCATCTGCGAGGCGGTGAACCAGCTCGGCATCTGCATCTGCTGGCCCTGCAGCACCCAGGTCGAGGCCTTCTGGTCGAACAGCGAGAAGAACGGCGTGGTCAGCGCGAAGATCACCAGCACGCGCAGTACCGAGCGCACGCCTTCCACGGCTTCGGCCGGATGCTGGGCACGCGCGCGGTCCAGCTGCAGCCAGGTGCCGCCGCCGACGCCGGCCAGCAGCGCCACCAGTGCCAGGCACAGGCAGATCACGATGCCGAGCGAGCCGACCAGGCCGAACGAGGCCACCGCCAGCACCATGCCGGCCACCGCGATGGCCAGGCCCGGGCGACCCTGCCCGGCCACGCGCGCGGTCAGCGCGGTACGCACCACGTTGGCGAACGAATGCGGATCCTTCGGCGGCAGCGGCACCAGCACGTAGCGCTTGCGACCCAGCCAGAACACGAAGGTGGCGATGAACATCAGGATGCCCGGGATGCCGAACGCCCACTGCGGGCCCCAGTTCTTCAGCACCAGCGGGATCAGCAGCGAGGCGAACAGCGAGCCGAAGTTGATGATCCAGTAGAAGGCGTCGAACACGACCTTGGCCAGATGCTTGTTGCTCTGGTCGAACTGGTCGCCCATGAACGACGCCACCAGCGGCTTGATGCCACCGGCGCCCAGCGCGATCAGGCCCAGCCCCAGGAAGAAGCCTTCGCGGCTGCCTTCGAACAGCGCCAGGCACAGATGGCCGGCGCAGTAGACCAGGCTGAACCAGAGAATGGTGTGGTACTTGCCGAAGAACCTGTCGGCCAGCCAGCCACCGAGCAGCGGGAAGAAGTACACGCCGATCATGAAGCTGTGCATGATGTCCTTGGCTTCACCGGCACGGCCTTCCGCCGTGATTTCCTGCAGCAGCAGCGAGGTGATCAGGAACTGCACCAGGATGTTGCGCATCCCGTAGAAACTGAACCGCTCGCAGGCCTCATTGCCGATGATGTACGGGATCTGGCGCGGCATCTTTCCCTGGCCGGCGATGGGGGCGACTGCGTCGTGGCTCATCCTGTAAGGCATTCCTGCAAAGCGAAAGGCGCAAGAGTACCGGAACCGGTGCATCGGAAGCACGCTGCAGGGCTGCATGACAGCGGCGCCAAAGCATGGCAGGCCGGTGCGGGTAGGCCGGAAGTCACGGCACCTGCACGACAAAAGCGTAAACTTATCGTTATGCGCCCTGCCCCCTCCGTCCGCATCCTGCTTGGCACCCTGGCCCTGCTGCTGGCCGCGCCGGCCCTGGCCAGGCCGCAGTCTCCGCCCGGTGCAGGGCTCGCTGCCGACGTCCGGCTACTGACCGTGGCCGCGCTGGAACTGCCCAGCCGCGACGAAGGCCAGTGGAAGCAGCGCCGCGAGCAGGTGCTGCAGCTGCTGACCGATCTGCAGCCGGACGTGATCTCGGTGCAGCAGGTGCTGCAGCAGCAGGGCCGCAACCCGGCCTGCTGGCTGGCCAGCCGCCTGCGCTACAGCTGCGACTTCGTCACGGCCGATCCGCCCAGCCAGCCGTTGCGGCATGGCAATGCGATGCTGACCCGGCTGCCGGTCAGCGAGGACGGCGTCACCCTGCTGCACCCGCCGGGCACCTTCAGCGCCGCCGGCATGATGCGCCTGCGTCTGGGCGGCGGCGAGGTCAACGTCTACGTCGCCCGGCTGCGCCCGGACCCGGACGAAGCCACGGCGCGGCAGCACCAGACCAGCGACCTGATGACCTGGATCGGCGCGACCGCCGAAGGCATGCCGAGCCTGATCGCCGGCGATTTCTCCGCCAGCACCGTGGAACTGGTGCGCAGCACGCCGGGCTTCCAGCCGGCGCGCCGCAATCCCGGCGGCCGCCCGGAGGCACCGGCAGCCAGTGGCGGCGGTGCCAGCGGACATGGCCTGGACGTGCTGTTCCAGGTCAAGCATTTCGGCGGCATCCGCCAGCAGGTGATCGCGCTGCCCGCCGAGGGCGACCTGCCCGGGCTGCGCCTGGGCGTGATGGCCACCCTGCGCCTGCAGGATGTGCCTGCCACCACCGAATGAACGCACCGCTGCGCTCGCCCCGTCTCCGGTAGCGCCGGGCCATGCCCGGCGGGTGCGGTCACATGCAAACAAAAAGGCCGGGGTCTCCCCCGGCCTTCTGTTGAAGCCGCCGGGCATGGCCCGGCGCTACCGTTCTCAGGCAATCGCTTCCTGGTAACGACGCTCGACTTCGTTCCAATCGATGACGTTGAAGAACGCGCCGATGTATTCCGGACGGCGGTTCTGGTACTTCAGGTAGTACGCGTGTTCCCACACGTCCAGGCCCAGGATGGGAGTGTTGCCTTCCATCAGCGGGCTGTCCTGGTTGCCGGTGCTCTCGACCACGACCTTCTTGTCCGGGGTGACGCTCAGCCACGCCCAGCCACTGCCGAAACGGGTCAGCGCCGCCTTGGTGAACGCATCCTTGAACTTGTCGAAACCGCCCAGGTCCTTGTCGATCGCCTTGGCCACGTCGCCCACCGGGTTGCCGCCGGCCTTGGGTGCCATCACGGTCCAGAACAGCGAGTGGTTGGCATGGCCGCCACCGTTGTTGCGCACCGGACCCTGCAGGTTCTCCGGCAGCGACTTGAGCTTCTTCACCAGCTCTTCGACCGGCAGGTCGGCGTATTCGGTGCCTTCCAGTGCCGCGTTGACGTTGTTGATGTAGGTCTGGTGATGCTTGGTGTGATGGATTTCCATCGTCGCCGCATCGATATGCGGTTCCAGTGCGTCGTAGGCGTAGGGCAGCTTGGGCAGGGTGTAGGCCATGATGCATCTCCTGATAGCGAGGGCACCCGACGGTGTCGTCGGGCGTTGCGCGGTGAATGATGGGGACAGACCGCAAGATTACCAAGGGGGATGTAAAGGAAATTGCGTCCTGCCGGTGAGCCTGCCGCCAATTGTTACGCAGCGGTGACGCGCCACGCGCCCTCATGCACGGTGCAGCGCGCAGGCGCTACAGTGATCGCATTGCCCTTGCCTGCCCGCCCTCATGCGCAATCCCCGGCTGCTGATCACCGCCATCGCCCTGCTGCTGCTCGGCCTGGTCGCCAACCATTACCTGCAGCGCCCACCCGCGCCGCAGTTCGCGCCGGCGCTGCAGGGCGCGCCCACCGCCGCTGCCACGGCCGAACGCGGCGGCAGCGCCGGCCCCCGCGGCGCCCTGCCCGCGTTCCTGCCTGCCGAAGCACGCCAGACCATCGCACTGATCCAGCGCGGCGGCCCGTTCCCGCACCGGCAGGACGGCAGCACCTTCGGCAATCGCGAGCAGCAGCTCCCCGAGCGCCCGCGCGGCTACTACCGCGAATACACCGTCGACACCCCCGGCGCCCGCAATCGCGGCGCGCGCCGCATCGTGACCGGCGGCAATCCGCCGGATGCGTGGTACTACACCGACGATCACTACGAATCGTTCCGCAGCTTCACCGTTCCGGCTTCCGGAGAGCGCCCATGAGCCACGATGATTTCGGCCTCGGCCTGCACGACATCAACAACGCCGGCGTCTACGCCATCGACAGTTCCGATATCGGCGCGTTGTCGGCGGCGATGCGCGATGCCGACCTGAAGGTGATCCGGATCGACCTGGAGGGCGTGGGCGACAAGCGCACCCTGCTGGCGCGGCTGGCGGCACAGCTGGATTTCCCGGCCGGTACCGGCGGCAACTGGGATGCGCTGTCGGACAACCTGCGCGACCTGCAGTGGTTGCCGGCACCCGGCTACGCGCTGTTCCTGGCCGACGTCGATGCGCTGCGCATGGCCGGCGGCAAGGACTTCGACACCCTGCTGGACGTACTCGACGAAGCCAGCCGTGACTGGGTCGGGCGTGACGTACCGTTCTGGGTATTCCTGTCGCAGAGCAACTGAGCGGTAGCGCCGGGCCATGCCCGGCGAGCGCGCAGCGCGGCATGCACAAGGCCGCCGGGCAGTCCGGCGTCAGCGGCTGCCGTTGTCTTCCTGCAGCTCTTTCTTGAACGGGATGTCCGGCGGCGGGCGCGCCACGGCCGGCTGGTCCTGCATGTTCGGATCGGTCAGGCCGCAGCCACCGCCGGCCTGCAGGATCGAGATCACGCACGAAATCCTGGTGCTGGTGCCCGGCAACGGAATCTCCATGGCCTTGACCCCCTTGCGCACCCACTCGGCCAACAGCGACTCCTGCGGCACCCAGTACTTGTCGAACGAGGTCGGGGTGTAATCGTAGGGCGGCCGCTTCAACCACGTGCCCGACTGCGCGATACGCTCCTTGCTCCAGCCATCATTGCCCCCCCCGGGCGCGCCGCGCCCGGCACTGCCCGCGCCCTCGGTGCCGGGTACGCGCACGCTGCCGTCGGCATTGAACAGACCGTCGCCCTTGCCGCTGCGCGCGGCCTGCGGCGCGCCCTGAGCGGCACCGTCGCGGTTGCGGCTGGAGGCGCCCCAGTCATCGCCACGCGCCGGTGTCGCCCAGTTGCCGGGCGTCGGCGCAGGCCGTGCGCCCGCCTGCGCCGGCACCGGGGCCGCCGCCGCTGCGCCCGCGGCGGCCGGGCTGGGAGGGGTCGATGCCGCAGCGCCTGCGCGGACCGGCGCAGCCGTCTGTGTACTGGCGCTGGCGGCCCCATCGGCTGCGGCCGCGGCCGGTGCGACTTCGCGCTCGCGCACCTGCACCTCGCGTCCACGCGGCGCGCGCACATCGGGCTCGCGACCCGCGATGGCCGCCATGCGCACCTGGGGATCGGTCACCGCCTGGACCTCACGTTCGCGCACCTGCAGGTCGCGCTGCGGCACGCGCACCTCGACATCGGTGCTGGGCATCGCCTGCGGCACTGCGGGCGCATCCACCATGGCGATCTCGCGCTCCTGCACCTGCACCTCGCGCACGCGCGGAACCTGCGCTGCCGGTTGCGGCGCACGCAGCGGCGCCGGCGCCGGTGCAGCCGACAATGGCTGCACGCTGCGCTCGCGCACGGCCGGCGTCGCGTCGCGCGGAACGATGCTGACCTCGGTCCGCGGTGGCGCCATCGGCGGCACCACGAAATCCGTGGTGGCCTGCGCCACCTCGGTCGCCTGCACTGGGGAGGGCGGCGGCGCAGCGGCCGGCGCAGGCTCGGCTTCAGCCGGTACCGGCACGCGGGCGCCGGGCGCGGCAGCAGCGGCCGCAGACGGTGGCGCAGCGGTGGCCGGCTGCGGACGCGGTGCGGTTGCTGCGCCGGCGTCCTGGCCGGGCGCGGCGGTGCCGGCAGCCGCAGCGGCCGCCGGCGCGGCGCCGGCCTGGTCGCCGCCGCCTTCCTGCGCACCCCGGCCGACGAACGCGATCTGTACGCGCTGGCCGTCAGCGCCCTGCGCATCCGGTGCGCTGGTACGGATCACCGCCACCCACAGCAGCAGCAGGAAGAACAGCAGGTGCAGCAGCGCGCTGACCAGCGCCGAGGTCCAGCGCATCCAGCGCTGGTCACGCGGTGCCGGGTCCCAGTCCTGCCAGAACAGGCGGCGCAGCGACGCCCACGGTCCCAGCGCGGGCCGTCGCCCGGGCGGGCCGGGCAACGGACGCGGCAGCAGTACGTCGATCAGTTCGCGCGCGTGCAAGGGGCGCGGCAGCGGTGTCAGCGTGCGCAGCCAGATGGCCCAGCCATAGGGAAGGCCGGTGGTCTTCTCGAGGATGGGCGGTCGCTGCTGGCGCGCCAGCAGCAGGTCGATGAGTTGCTCGGCCCGGGGCAGAGGCACGCGTCGGCGATCAGGCCGCGTTGCCGCGTGGGATGTACGGTGCGTGGCCGCTGTCGTGATCGGTCGCGTCACGCACTGCGGTTACCCCCGGCACACGGCCCATCAGGGTCTTCTCGATGCCCTGCTTGAGGGTGACGTCGGCCATGCCGCAGCCCTGGCAACCGCCCCCGAAGCGCAGCAGCACCACGCCGTCGGCGGAGACTTCCTGCACGGCCACCTTGCCACCGTGCGAAGCGAGCTGCGGATTGATTTCGTTCTCGACCACCCAGTGCACGCGCTCGACCAGCGAGGCGGCATCGCCGGGGGCTTCGCCCTTGATGCGCGGCGCCTTGATGGTCAGCTGCTGGGTCCCGGCGGTGCCGGCGACGATGTCGATCTCTGCACCGTCGAGCCAGCCGACACTGGTCGCATCCACGTACAGGGTGAAGCCGTCGCAGTCCACCGCCCACTCGTCACCGAGCAGGTCGGCCGGTTCGGCGAACTCCAGCCGGGCATCGGCGCGCGGGGTTCCCGGATCGACCGCGCTCAGGCGCACGCCCATGCCGGGCACGCCCTCACGTTCGATCAGCTTGCGGAAATGGGTCTGGGCAGTGTCGGAGATCTGGATCATCAGGCTATTCTAGCCAAGTAAGCGTCAGCCGCTCATTCGTTTTATACACCGGCCGGCGCATTGTTCAGTCAACACGAGGTGGAGGACCCCATGGCCGACCTGATTCCACTGGCGCAGGCCCGTTGCGTGCCACGCAAGGGCAGCGACCACAAGCTTGGCGAGGCCCGCCTGGCCGAACTGCTGCCGCAGGTGCCCGGCTGGGAGCTGGCCGAGGCGGGCCAGGCGCTGGTGCGCACGTTCCGCTTCAAGGATTACTACGCCACCATGGCCTTCGTGAACGCGCTGGCCTGGATCGCCCACCAGCAGGACCACCATCCGGACCTGGGCGTGCATTACGACCGTGCGGTCGTGCGCTACTCCACCCACGATGTGGGCGGCCTGAGCGAGAACGACTTCATCTGCGCGGCCAAGACCTCGGCCCTGACGGAGCAACTGCCATGAACGTGCGACTGCTGAGCCTGTCCCTGCTTGCTGCGACCGGCCTGGCCGGCTGTGGCGGGTCCGCGCCACCGGCACCGCCCGCACCGGCGCCGACCGAGGTGGCCGCAGTGAAGACCCCGCCGCCGCAGTACCCGCTGGAGCTGGCCTGCACCGGCGTGGGCGGCACCAGCACCTTCAAGGTGGTGATCGGCGCGGACGGCCGGCCCAGCGAGGTCAGCCTGCTGACCGGCGCCGGCAACCCGCAGCTGGACGAACTGGCCCGGACCGCCGTGCAGGGCTGGCAGTTCAAGGCTGCCACCCGCAACGGTGAAGCGGTGCCGGCAACGATCCAGGTGCCGGTGAGCTTCAACCCGCCGCAGCCCAAGCCGGACCAGTGCTTCGCCATTGAAGAAAGCCTGCGCCGCGGCGGCTGACCGCCGCCGGTGAAAAGGCCAGCCGACGCCCGCCTCGCCCTCGCCGCCCCGGCCCTGCCCGGGGCGGCTACCCACTGATCAGGACCGCGTCGGTACATGCTGCAGATTCCCCCCGAAAACATCTGGATCGCCCTGGCGGTCACCCTCGCTGCGGGCCTGGCCACCTCGATCGGCAGCCTGCTGGTGCTGTTCTCGCGCCGCCCCAACCCGCGCCTGCTCGCCTTCGGCCTGGCCTTCGCCGGCGGCGCGATGGTGTATGTGTCGCTGTCGGAAATCCTCAACAAGTCCATCGCCTCGTTCGCGCTGGCCTATGGCGAGCGCACCGGGTTCACCTACGGCACGCTGGCCTTCCTGCTGGGCGTGGTGGCGATCGTGCTGATCGACCATTTCATCCCCAACCCGCATGAGAGCCTGGACAAGCAGGACCCGGCGTTCCGCGACAACAGCCGTGAGTACCTGAAACGGGTCGCCCTGCTGACCTCGATCGCGATCACCGCGCACAATTTCCCGGAAGGCCTGGCGACGTTCTTCGCCACGCTGGAGAGCCCGTCGGTGGGGATGCCACTGGCCTTCGCGATCGCCATCCACAACATTCCCGAGGGCATCGCGATCGCGGTGCCGGTGTACTTCGCCACCCGGAACAAGCTGTACGCGTTCACCGCCAGCCTGCTGTCGGGCTTGGCCGAACCGGTGGGTGCGGCGATCGGTTACGTGCTGCTGTCCGGATCGCTGTCACACGCCACGTTCGGCTGGGTGTTCGGGCTGATCGCCGGGGTGATGGTGTTCCTGGCCCTGGATGAACTGCTGCCAGCGGCCAAGCGCTACGCCAAGGGCCACGAGACGGTGTACGGGCTGGTGGCGGGCATGGGCACGCTGGCGATCAGCCTGGTGCTGTTCAAATGGTGAGGGCGTTGCGACCGGCCCTGTAGCGTCGAGCCATGCTCGACTGCGCTTCAGTCGGGTCGCGCGGAAAGCCAGTCGAGCATGGCTCGACGCTACACAGAAGCGCCGGGCATGGCCCGGCGCTGCCGTCATCGCAGGCGATCCAGGACCTCCACCAGCTCATCGGCCAGCGGTGCGTTCAGCACATAAGGGCTCTTGCCGTCGTCCAGCGCGAACTCCAGCGAGGCGGCGTGCAGGAACAGGCGCTTCAGCCCGATCTGCTCGCGAAGCCGCTTGTTGACCGCAGGATCGCCGTATTTGTCGTCACCGGCCACCGGATGACCCAGGTGCTGGGCATGTACGCGGATCTGGTGGGTACGACCGGTCTCGATGCGCACCTCACAGTAGGAATGGCCACCGCGGCGCTCCAGCACCCGGAAATGGCTGATCGATTCCTTGCCGATCGCGTTGACCTGTACATGGCGCTCGCCGCCCTGGCGCAGGCCGACGTGCAGCGGCGCATCGACGGTCATCACGCCGTCCGGCATCCGCCCGACCAGCAGGGTCAGGTAGCGCTTGCGGATGCCGGCACCATGGTCTTCACGCAGCAGCGCCTGCAGTTCGCTCAGCGCAGAACGCTTCTTGGCCACGATCAGCAGGCCCGACGTGTCGCGATCCAACCGGTGAACCAGCTCCAGCGTCTGCCCCGGGCGCAGCGCGCGCAGGGTCTCGATGGCGCCGAAACTGATGCCGCTGCCGCCGTGGCTGGCCACGCCGGTCGGCTTGTTCAGGGCCAGCAGGCGCGCGTCCTCGAAGACGATGGCCTGCTCCAGCCGGCGCATGAACGCCTCCGGCGGGCCTGCCTTGTCTCCTTCTTCACTGAGACGAACCGGCGGCACCCGCACCTCGTCCCCCGCTTCCAGCTTGCGCTCGGCCTTGGCACGACCGCCATTGACCCGGACCTGGCCGCTGCGGACCAGCTTGTAGACCAGGCTGCGCGGAGCGCCCTTGAGCTGGCCCAGCAGGAAATTGTCCAGGCGCTGGCCGGCACGGTCGGCAGGAACGGTGATCATGCGCACGGAAGGCTTGTCGCCGGCCGGCTTGGTGGGGTCTTGGGCAGTCATCAGGCTGTTTATTCTGTTACACTCGGGGGGCGAGATAAGGGATTGATTTCGTTGGAAGTTACTCAGGGCCAGAAGCCCAGCTTCCGACGAATCCGGCACAGTGCGCGACCACCGCCCGCGGGGCGGCCATGTTAGCGGCTCACCGGCACTCCCGGCCATCGCCGGATGCCTGACACGCAACCGTGCTGAACATGTCCCGCGTGGCGCTCCAGCCTGGCTGACAGCTGCCTGCGGCCTTGTAACACCCCAAAACCCATAAGAGTGAAGCGCTCCCGCGGCCTGCCGTGGTGTCGTAGCGCTGGAAACCCAAGCCGCCCTCCCCGCGCTTGCGCGAATGGGCGGCGAGCCGTGTCCAGAGGCGAAACCCCATGGCGTTCCGCGCGGTAGCCGCTTGCGAGGAACGCAACAATGAAGCGAATGCTGATCAACGCCACGCAGGCCGAAGAACTGCGTGTTGCCATCGTCGATGGCCAGTCGTTGTATGACATCGATATCGAGCAGCCGTCGAAGGAACAGAAGAAATCCAACATCTACAAGGGCCGGATCTTCCGCATCGAGCCCTCGTTGGAAGCTGCCTTCGTCGAGTACGGTGGGGGCCGCCACGGCTTCCTGCCGCTGAAGGAAATTTCCCGGGACTACTTCCAGGCCGGCGTCGACCACAACAAGGCCGGCATCCGCGAGCTGCTGAAGGAAGGCCAGGAAGTGGTCGTGCAGGTGGACAAGGAAGAGCGTGGCAACAAGGGCGCCGCCCTGACCACGTTCATCTCCCTGGCCGGCCGCTACATGGTGCTGATGCCCAATTCGCCCAGCGCCGGCGGCGTGTCGCGTCGCATCGAGGGTGAAGACCGGGCCGCCCTGAAGGACGCCCTGGATAAGCTGAACATTCCCGACGAAATGGGCGTGATCATCCGCACCGCCGGCGTCGGCCGCGATGCGGAAGAGCTGCAGTGGGATCTGGACTACCTGCTCAACGTCTGGCGCGCCATCGCCGAAGCGGCACTGAGCAAGCCGGCGCCGTTCCTGATCTACCAGGAGTCGCGCCTGATCGTGCGCGCCCTGCGTGACTACCTGCGCGCCGACATCGGCGAGATCCTGGTGGACACCGAGGAGATGTACGAGCACGCCAAGGAGTTCATGCAGCAGGTGATGCCGCAGACCCTGCGCAAGCTCAAGCACTACAAGGACGACATCCCGCTGTTCAACCGCTTCCAGATCGAATCGCAGATCGAAGGCGCCTACGAGCGCAACGTGCGCCTGCCGTCGGGCGGTTCGATCGTGGTCGACCAGACCGAGGCGCTGACCGCGGTCGACGTGAACTCCTCGCGTGCCACCAAGGGCAGCGACATTGAGGACACCGCGTTCCAGACCAACCTGGAAGCGGCCGAGGAAGTGGCCCGCCAGCTGCGCCTGCGCGACCTGGGTGGCCTGGTGGTCATCGACTTCATCGACATGGCCTCCAACAAGCACCAGCGCGAAGTCGAAAACCGCCTGGCCAACGCACTGAAGTACGACCGCGCGCGCGTGCAGGTCGGCCGCATCTCGCGCTTCGGCCTGCTCGAGATGAGCCGCCAGCGCCTGCGCCCGAGCCTGGGCGAATCGAGCCAGATCGTCTGCCCGCGCTGCGATGGCCATGGCCGCATGCGCAGCGTCGAGTCGCTGTCGCTGTCGATCATCCGCGTTGCCGAAGAGCACGCCATGAAGGAGAACACCGGGCAGGTGCTGGTACAGGCGCCGGTGGAGATCGCCAACTACCTGCTGAACGAAAAGCGCAGCGCGCTGCGTGAAATCGAACAGCGCCACGAAGCGCCGATCGTGATCGTCGCCGACGAGCAGCTGCACACCCCGCACTACACCGTGACCCGCCTGCGCGAGAACGAGCTGGGCGAGGACAGCAGCAAGCCGAGCTACCAGCGTGGCACCCCGCGCAAGCTGCCGGTGCATGCGCTGACCAAGGGCCAGCTGAACATCCCGCCGCCGATGGTCACCCAGGTCAAGCACAACTCCCCCGCGCCGGTGCGCGAGGAAGCCGAGCCGACCGTGGCACCGGTCGCGGCTCCGGTGGCCGCCCCGGCACCGGCCCCGGCCGCCAGTGGCGGCGTGGTCGGCTGGCTGAAGCGCATCTTCGGTGGCGAGCCGGCGCCGGCGCCCGCTCCGGTGCCGGCCGCGCGCCAGCCGCAGCAGGACGGTGGCCGTCGCGACCGCAACAAGGATCGCAACAAGGACCGCAAGGAGCGCCGCGAGGACAGCCGTGGCAACGGTGGCAACGGCAATGCGCAGCAGCAGCGGGACGGCGGCAGCCGCAAGGAGCGCGGTGAGCAGCGCAAGGATGGCCGCAAGGACGGCGGCAACGGCAACACGCCCGCCAATGGCCAGCAGCCGCAGCAGCAGGGCAAGCAGCGCGATCAGCAGAAGGATGCGCAGCAGCAGAACAAGCCGCGCAACGAGCAGGGCCAGGGCCAGCAGCAGCCGAAGCTGAAGCAGCCCCGCCAGCCGCGTCCGCAGGACGGTGACAAGCCGGCCGAGAAGCCGCAGCGTGCCGCAGCCGAGGCTACGGCCGACACCGCAACCGCGGCTGCCGCCGTGGCCGCGACTGCCGTCGCCGCCAACGCGGTGACCGCGCAGGAAGGCACCGCACCGGCCGCTCCGGTGGCACCGGCTGCACCGGTCGCCGACGTGGTGGTGGCTGATGCCGCACCGGTGGCCGATGCCACGGTTGCTGCAGGCACTGACGCCGACGCGGTTGCCGTGTCCGGCGAAGATGCCGCAACCGACGCCGCAGGCGAACAGGCCGGCGAAGGCGCGACCCGCCGCCGTCGTGGCCGTCGCGGTGGCCGTCGTCGTCGTCGCGGTGGCGCTGACACGGCCGCCGGTTCCGATGCCCTGGGCGATGACCAGGACGACGGTGACGACAGCGAAGACAACGACAGCACCGATGCGGCGAGCGACGACGCGGTGGTCGGCAAGGCGCCGGCCACACAGCCGGGCCGGTCGCAGCCGGAGTTCGATTTCGATGACGACGCCGAGCCGGCAGCGGTTGACAACGGGAAGCCCGCACGTGCCCCGGTCGCCGTGGCCGCCGCGCTGGCACCGGTCGCTGCGGTAAGCAGCGCCGTGGTCGAGCCCGCGCCGGTCGACGCCCCGGTCAAGGCCGAGCCGACACCGTCGCCGGTGCAGACCAGCATGCTCGATGCCATCGACGCTGCCACCCCGGTGCAGCCGGTGGCGACTGCGGCCCCGGTGGTCGAGGCAACCCCGGCCGAAGCACCGGTGGCGGCTGCCGAAGCCGCGCCGGCAATCGAAGCGAAGCCGGTGGTGGCCGAGGCGGCCGCGTCCGTCGAGGTCGCGCCCGTCGAGGTCGCGCCCGTCGAAGGCACGCCCGTCGAAGGCACGCCCCGCGAGGCCACGCCGGTATCCGTGCCGGCCGCGGTGAAGGCCGAGGCCGCAGCGGTGGTTGCGCCGGCACCGGTAGCCCCGGTCGCTGCCGCGCCGCAGGCGGAACCGACGCCGGAGGTGGCCGCCACGGCGGCGCCGGCCGAAGCGCCGGCCGAAGCTTCCAGTGTTGATGCCGCGCCGGTGGAAGCCGCTGCGCCGGTGGCCGAGCCCGTGGCCGTGACCGCCGTCGATCCGGCCAGCGATGGCCACGCCGATGCAGCCGCCCTGGCCGCTGAGGCACAGGCCAGCGAAGACGACGAAGACGCCGGCAAGCGCACGCCGCCGGCCGCCTGATCGTCATTGCACAGGCTGAAACGAAACGGCGGGGATCGATGATCCCCGCCGTTTCTGTATGTGCTGTCGGGCGCCGGGCACGATGCAGGTGCGCCGCACCCTCATGACTCAGGGCTTCGGTGCAAACTGCAGCCGGGTCCACACGCCGTAATGGTCCGACGCCCAGCGTCCGCCCTCGTCGGGCTGGTCGAACAGGATGCTGGCCTCGCGCGCGACCATCTGCTCCTGCTGGAAGAAGATGTGGTCGATCCGCGATGGTGCCTGGTAGTAGTGGCGGTTGAGCGTGCTCACCGCAGCCAGGTCGGTGTTCACGTGCACGCTGCCGTAGCTGTCGCCATAGTGGCTGCGCAGTTCGCTCAGATCCCCGGCGTCGACCAGTGCGTTGAAGTCCCCTGCAATCACCACCGGCGCGCCCGCCGAGGTCGCAGTGATGAAGCGCAGCAGATCCTCGACCTGGCGGCGGCGGATACCCTGGCCGCGCGCGTCGCTGCGTTCGTTCAGATGGGTCGCATAGACATTCACCGGGTGCCCGTCGACGTCGATGCGCAGGTGCGCGACCGTGCGGTAGTCGTCCAGCGGCTGCAGCAGGTGCTCGCCCTGGGCCAGGATCGGTCGCCGGGTCAGCAACGCATTGCCGTAGCGCTTGGGCGCACCGACCGCGTCGGTGGACACGAACACATAGCGATACCCGAGCTGGCTGGCCAGCCATTGCGCCTGGTTGCGCACGTTGCGCTTCTGGATCACCTCCTGCAGCGCGACCGCGTCAGGCTGCAGGCGCCTCAGTTCGGCCAGGATGGTACGACGCCGGGTCGGCCAGTCCTCGCGGTCATGGTGCAAGTTGAACGTCACCATGCTCATGCCGGGCTCGCTGGCCACGCTGGCCACCGCGGTGCCCGCGGCCTTCGGCGACGCCGCTGCATTGCCCGCCAGGGCCAGCGCGACGGCCAGCCCCAGCGCAGCCAGCGCGCTGCGCCCTCTCCCCCTGTCGCGCATGCCTACTGTCCCTTGCGTTCGGCGCGACGCACCGCGCTGGGCACGTCGATCTCGACACGTGCCGGCAGCTGGTGCACGTGCAGTTCGTTGTTGATCCACTCCACAGCCTCACCGTTGAGGCTGGCCTGCCCGGGTTCTCCGGCATACGGCCACGGCAGCACCACGCCACCGGCGGGCGGTACCAGGCCCGGCTGCAGTTCCAGCACCAGCTGCTTGTCGCTGCGCTGCAGGCGATAGTTGAGCTGGCCCTGCGGTGTGCGCAGGCCCTGCACCGCAATGCCCTCGCCCTGCAGCCAGCTCACCGGTACACCCGCGGCCAGTACCAGCGCATCGTCGACATCACGGCTGTAGGCGAACATGTCCAGCGCCGAGCGCACGAAGTCCGAAGCCACCCAGGCATGCGGCAGGTCGCCGACGAAGAACGGCTTGCGCGGCGTGCGCGAGACCACTTCGGCCCACTGGTTCCAGGGCTGCGGTGCGCGATCCCTGAAGAAGAACTCGGTGGCCTGCCACGCCCGCTCGCGCCAGCCCAGGCGGACGAACGCGGCCACATTGCGCCATTCGTAGGGCGTGTAGTCCTTCCATTCGCGCTTGCCATCGCGACGGGCGACGAACTCGTTCCAGTAGCGCTGGAAGGTGGCTTCCAGCGCCTGCTGAGGCAGCCGGCCCTGTTCACCGCCGGGGGCCAGCGCGATGGTGGTGGAGGTCGCATCGAAATCGCCCAGCTCGGCCGAGCCCGGCAGGTAGTCGATGCGGTGCTGCTGCATGGCCGCGTGCAGCGATGCCTGCAGGTCATCACGGAACTGGTCGCGCGATTCACTGATCTGCATCGCTTCGAGCTTGCCGAGCTGGGCGGCCAGCTGCGCGGCATCCTTGTAGCCACGCAGCGCCCAGAAGTTGTCCCAGTACGAGTGCATCGGCTTGGCGGAATAGCCTTCATGGCTGATCGACGCCGGCATCATTCCGTAGAACGCCGGATTGCGCGCCCGGTTCTCCTCGGTGCGCTCGCTGGCGCGCAGCTGCTCCATGTAGGTGTAGGCCCCCAGCACGTGCGGCCACATCTGTTCGAGGAAGGCGGTGTCGCCGGTGTAGCGCCCGTACTCGGCGATGTTGTAGATCAGCTCGCCGTGGCTGTCGTTCTCGGGGACCGGGTCGCTGCCACGCGCATCGACGCAGCACGGCACCTTGCCGTTCTCGAACTGGAACGGCGCGTACCAGCGCACGTAGTCGCGCACCGCATCACTGCGCCCCATGCGCAGCAGGCCTTCGGAGATCATCGCGCCGTCGCGGATCCAGCTGCGCGCATACGAGCGGGTGCCGGGCTGCAGGCGCGGCCCGACGCGCGAGATCAGCATGTGGGCCACCGCCGTACGCAGGGTCTCCACCAGCGGCTGGCCGGCGGCAGGCACCTGCAGGGTGACCACGCCCAGCGTGTCGCGCCACATCGCGGCAACCTGCTGCTGGGCCTTGGCCACGTCCAGCGCCTGCGGCGCCCAGCTGCCGGTCTGCGGCAGCACGATCGCCACCTCGCGGCTCTGCCCCGGCTCCAGCTTGATCGTGTACAGCAGCGCACCGGAGGCCATGCCGGTCGGGTCCTTCACCGCCGTGGTGGCCGGCAGCGTGCCGCTGGCCAGGTGCATCACGTCCAGCTTGCCATCGAACGTGCTGGCAAAGCGCGCATCGGGCACCTGCAGCGGGTACAGCCGCGGCTCGCCGTTGATGCGCACCAGCTGTTCGCCGACGTCCAGGCTGTCGATGCGGCTGAAGCCACCGACCGTGTTGAGGAACTGGGTGGGCGGATTGACCTGCCACGGGCGGATCGCCAGCGCCAGGGTGTATTCGTGCGTGACCTTGTCCGGATTGCTCAGCCGGTAGCGGCCGATCAGCTGCGCGCGGTCGGCGCTGCCCTGCACGAAGCCGGTCACCGACAGGCCGGCCTTCTCATGCACCCAGTCGACGTTGGCGATCGGCAGATAGCGGTCCTGCAGCGATTGGGTGACGGCCACGTTGGACCAGTCCAGCAGCTTGCCATCGAGCCGGATGAACGGCTCGACGCTGAAACTGCCCTTGGCCGGCTCCAGTGCACCATCCTCGCTGATCAGGGCCTGCTCCTGCCCGCCGTCCAGCCCCAGAAGGGTCCAGTACGGCTGTTCGCCCACGTAGGCACGCGGCAGCGAACCGCGCGGCAGGTCGGCGGCCACGGAAGACAGGAACGCGTTCGGCGTGGCAGCGAATGCCAGCGGCTTGAGCGCGATGTCGCGCACGCCGTAGCGCCAGTTCGGGCCATCCTGCAGATCGAAGCGCACATAGCGCGCGTCGGTGTCCGGCAGGGCCAGCCAGTCGCGGCCGCCGGCCCCTGCGGAGACTTCGCGCACGGTGCGCCAGTCGCGGCCGTCCTCCGAGGTGCGTACGGTATAGCGACGGGCCTCCAGGTTCGGCAGCCAGTCGATCACCGCGCCGCCGATCTCACGGGTCTTGTGCAGATCCAGGCTGATGGTCTGCTGCTTGACACCACCGCTGACCCAGAACGTATCGCTCTTGCCATCGATCATGCGGTCCTGCAGCGCGGAGGCGGTATCGGTGATCACCGAGGGCATCAGCGCCGAATCATCCTGCGGCGGCAGGCCCTGCAGGGTCAGCTTGTCGAAGCACACCGTGCCACGGCCACCGACCTTGCTGTAGAGGGTGAACTCGACCGCCGCGCTGCGTGCCATCTCCTTGTCCGGCGACGGCCCCCAGGCCTTGTCGATCTGGCGGCGGCGGTACTCGACCGGCGTCCAGGCCTTGGGGAAGGCATAGCCGGGACGATTGACCCACCAGACGTTGTCGCCACTGGCGTCGATCAGCTTGAACTGGAGATCGTTGGCCGGCGAATCGCCGCGCAGCTGGAAACCGAAGCGGTAGTTGGCCGGATACTCGATGTTCAGTGCGCGGCGGATGCCGACGTAGCCGGAGACCTTGTGGAAGTCATAGTCCAGGCACAGCGCGCGGCCACCGCCGGCGCCACTGACCGGGCGCAGCGATCCGCTGACCTGGTCGGACAGCACCAGCTTCCAGGCACCGACATCGTCGAAGTCATCCAGCACCTTGGGCGCTGGCAGCGCCGGTGGAGCGGCGATCGCCAGGGAAGACCAAACCAGGCCCAGTCCAACGGCGATCGCACGCTTCATCCCTTCACGCTCCCCAGCAACAACCCTTGGATGTAGTACCGCTGCAGCACCAGGAACAGCGCCAGCACCGGGACCACGGTGACCACCGCGCCGGCCATCATCATTTCCACGTCCATGATGTGTTCGCGCGAGAGGGTGGCCAGCGCCACCGGCAGAGTGTAGTGCTCCTGGTCGGTCAACACGATCAATGGCCACATGAAATCGTTCCATGCGCCCATGAAGGTGAAGATCGCCAGGGTCACCAGCACCGGCTTGAGCATCGGCAGCACGATCTGGAAGAAGATCCGCAGCTCCCCTGCCCCGTCGATGCGCGCCGCTTCCAGTAGCTCATCGGGAATCGAGCGCGCGTACTGGCGGACCAGGAAGATGCCGAACACGCTGGCCAGCGCCGGCACGATCACGCCACCGAAGCTGTTGACCAGGCCGAGCTGCTTCATCAGCAGGAACAGCGGCAGCATCGCCACCTGCGCCGGGATCACCAGCGCCGCCATCAGGACCTGGAACAGGCGCTCGCGGCCGACGAAGTTCAGCTTGGCGAACGCATAGCCGGCCATGGTGTTGAGCAGCAGCGAACCCAGCGTGATCGCCAGCGACACCAGCAGGCTGTTGGCGAAGTTGCCGCCCATCCCGGTGCGAGCGAACAGCTCGTGGTAATTGTGCGTGGTGACGCTCGAGGGCAGCAGCGGCGGCGGGAAATGGGTGGCTTCGCCCTGCGGCATGAACGAGACCGACAGCATCCACAGCAGCGGCGCCAGGCTGACCAGGGCCAGCACCAGCAGCGCACCGTTGATCATCCACGGGTGCCAGCGCGACTGGCCGATTTCACGACTCATACCAACTGCCTCTTGCGGCCGAAACGCAGCATCACGGTGGTCACCGCCAGGATGATCAGGAACAGCAGGAACGCCACGGCCGAGGCGCGTCCCAGGTTCCACCACTTGAAGCCTTCCTCGAACATGAAGTACAGCACGCTGACGGTGCTCTGCAGGGGGTCGCCGCGGGTCATCACGTACGGTTCGGCGAACAGCTGGAAGTAACCGGACACGGTGATCACCCCGACCACCAGCAGGACCGGGCCCAGCATCGGCAGGGTGATGTGCAGGAACTGCTTCCAGCGCGAGGCGCCATCGATGCGCGCGGCCTCGTACAGGTCATGCGGAATCGCCTGCAGGCCGGCCAGGAAGATCACCATGTTGTAGCCGAAGTTCTTCCACACCGCGAACAGCATGATGGTGGGCATCGCCCAGTTCGGGTCGCCCAGCCAGTCGATCGGGCTGATGCCCAGGTGGCCCAGGCCGTAGTTCACCAGGCCGTAGCTGGTATGGAATAGGTACCGCCAGATCACCGCGACGGCGACCAGGGTGGTCACCACCGGTGCGAACAGCGCGGTGCGGAACAGGGCCTTGAAGCGCGCGGCCGGTGCGTTGAGCAGCATCGCCGCGCCCAGCGAAACGCCGATCGACAGCGGCACGCCGATCACCACGAAATAGGTGGTGTTCCACAGCGACTTCCAGAACATCGGGGTCTGCAGCAGATCGACATAGTTGCCCAGGCCGACGAAACGCAGGTTGCTGCTGTCGGCCAGGGCGTACAGGTCGAAATCGGTCACGCTCAGCGCCAGCGCCGAGGCCACCGGCAGGCCGAAGAACACGCCCAGCACGATCAGCGAGGGGCCGGCGAAGATCCAGCCGGCAAGCGAGGTACGTTTCATTGCGGGCTCCCGGCGGCCACCGCACTGGTCGTACCCGACGGCGGGGCGCTGCGTTGCAGGCGTTGTTGTTCATGCATCCAGCGGCGCTTGGCCAGCACCTTGTCCACGCGCTGGTCCAGCTCGGCCACGGCCTTGTCCTGCGGCAGGCCACCGCGCACGACCTGTTCGGTGACGATGCGCATTTCCTGCACGATGCGCTCCCACTCCAGCACCTTCGGCGTCGGCTTCACCCGCTCCAGCTGATCGCGGAACGCGGCGGCAAGCGGATCATTGGCCAGCGACGGCGCGTTCCAGGTGCTGCGGCGTGGCGGCAGGTCACCGATGATCGAATGGAAGCGGGCCTGGATCTGCGGCCGCGACAGGAACTCGATCAGCTTCCACGACGCTTCCTTCTGCTGCGACCTGCGGAAGATCACCAGGCTGGTGCCGCCGGCGATGCCGGCCCCGGGGCCATCCGGGCCCGGCAGTGCGGCCGTGCCCCACTGGCCTTCCAGCTCCCTGGGCTGCAGCTTCTTGAACTCGCGGATGTTCCACGGGCCGGAGATGTAGAACACGTTGAAGCCGCGGAAGAATTCATCCCAGACGTTGGAGATCTGGGTCTCGGACATCTTCGGCGCCCAGCCCTTCTCGAACATGTTGGCGTAGAAACCCAGCGTGCGGCGGAAACCCGGGCTGGAGAAATTGCCGCGGGTGTCGTCGTCGCGCAGCAGCGGGTCGGGCTGCTGCAGGGCCAGCGACAGCTGCTGCTCGAATTCATTGATCGGCATCAGCACGGCATAGCGGTTGGGTCCCTGCATGCGCTTGATCGCCGCCATCTGCTCTTCCCACTCGGCCCAGGTCCGCGGCGGATGGTCGTAGCCGGCCTTGGCCAGCAGGTCCTTGCGGTAGTAGATCAGGCGGGTATCGACATACCAGGGCACGCCCACCAGCTGGTCGTGGATCACGTTGGTATCCCAGATGCCCTGGAAATAGTCCTCCGGATCGACCACGGCCGAGCGCTGCACGAACGGCTGCAGCGGCGTCAGCGCATCCAGCTCGGCGAACTCGGGCACCCAGGTGTTGCCCAGCTGGCATACGTCGGGCAGGCCATCGGCAGCGAAGGCGGTCAGCAGCTTCTCATGCGCGGCGGTCCAGGGGATGTTCTGCACATCGACCTTGATGCCGGGGTTCTCCGCCTCGAATTCGTGGATCAGTTCGCTCACCACCTCGGCTTCGCGGCCCATGGCCCAGAAGCGCACGGTGGTGGTGCCCTGCTCCTGGCGCGTGCAGCCGGCCATGGCCAGCGCGGCCAGTGCAGGCAGTGCCCAGCGCCGCAGGCGGTGTTTCCAGTCGTGCACCTTGTTACTTCCCCTGGCCGGTGTTGCGGTTGGCATTGTTTTTCTGTTCCTGCGCAGCGGCGGCGCGTGATTCGGCGATGCCGACCGCGCGCGCGGCAGCGGCCTTCTCATCCTTCTGCAGCAGCAGCGGCTGAAACTCGCCCTCCGGCGCCAGCCAGCCACCGCTGAAGCCGGCGCGTTCCAGGCCCTTGCGGATGTACGGGTTCTTCTTCATCACTTCCCAGACGAAATCATTCCGGTAGTTGGCGATCATGGTCAGGATCGGGCCCTGGTCGATGGCGATGTAATCGCTGGCGACCCAGCCGCGATCCGGCACCACGCGGCCGGTCTTGATCGGAATGTCGTAGTTGAAGCTGGGATTGAACGAATCCAGGAAGCCGTAGCTGGAATAGATGTAGTCGCCATAGCGCTTGTGCATCTCCAGCGTGGCCGGGATCACTTCCTCCGGGGCGAACACCACCGAGGAGATCGCTGCGGTCGGGGCGATGGTGCCGTCATCGAAGTTCTCGCGCAGGCCGGCACCGCGCGAGGAGTAATGGCGGAACTGGCGCTGCTCGCCGCGGTATTCCTGGGTGGTGTTCTGCGGCCCGTCGCTGGCGGTCAGGCCCCACACGTTCTCGCCGTACTCCTTCCAGTTCATCGGGTTGGCGATGGCGTACTCGCGCTGCGCCAGCGCGGCCGAACGGCTGTTGAGGAAGTAGGTGCTGCCGCGCTCGCGCATGTACGCGTCCTGGATGTCGCGGAAGTCGATCCAGACGTGGCTGTACTGATGACCGAACAGCGGCCCGAAGGACAGGTATTCCTGGCCCTGGTAGACGCCCCAGTCGTTGTCGTAGGTCCGCGTCCACACCGTCCACGCGTCCGGGCTGACCGGGTGGCTGGGCGAGCCCAGGGCGAGGATGTAGACCATCATCGCCTCGTTGTAGCCCATCCAGTCGTGATCGATGAAGCCGCTCTCGGGGAACCAGCCCATCGAGATCAGCGGCGCACGCTGCTGCAGCCACGGCCAGTCGACCTTTCTGTACAGGGTGTCGGCGATCTGCCGGATCTCCTTCTCGCGCGGATCGTCGCCGTCGTAGTACGACTGCGCGAACAGCACGCCCATCATCAGCAGCGCGGTATCCACCGAGGACAGTTCCACCCAGCTGTCGTAGCGACGGCCTTCCTGCATGTCCAGGAAGTGGTAGTAGAAACCCTTGTAGCCGGCCTTGCCGGTGCGCTGCGGCCCCATCGGCACGTCGCGGAAGAACTTCAGCGTGGTCAGGGTCCGGTCGATCGCCTGGTTGCGGCTGACCCAGCCGTTCTCGATGCCGATCGGGTACGCGGTCAGCGCGAAACCCACCGAAGCGATGCTGGCGAACGGCCGCGACGGATAGCGGTCCGGGGTCAGCCCGTTGATCTCGTTGGTGGTATCCCAGAAGAACTGGAAGGTGCGGCGCTCGATGTCATCGAACAGCGGCGGCAGCTCCGGCTTCATCGGCCGTGGCGGGGCATCGGCCTCGATCAGGATCACCGGTGGGCGCGGCTTGGCGGGTTCCTGCTGGGCCGGTTTGCAGGCAGCGATGGCCAGGGTCATCGCAGCGGCGGTCAACAGGTGGCGTGCCTGCATGGCGCGGTTCCTCCGGTGGGCTGATCGATGAAAGAGCATAACGTCCAATGACCTGAAATCGTTTACAGAATGCACGCTGAAAAAGCCACGCGAACGTGGCCGGTCAGGGTGCGTATTGCCCACGCCGCTGCGCCCGGTACAGGGAGCAGTGGCCTGGGCAATGGACCGGCCGCAGCCGGCCATCGCCGCTGAAACCGGCGCCATCGGGGAACCGATGGCGCCGTGACGGCTCCGCTTAGAAGCGGAAGCCCACTTCGGCCTTGACCTGGCGCGGGGTACCGATGATGTCGCCGGTCTCGTTGTAGCTGGCCTGCAGCTTGCCGTTGGTCTTGACGTAGTTGTAGGTGGAGAAGTTGTCGAAGTTGAACACGTTGATGATGTCGATTCGAGCGTACAGCTCGGTGTCGCCCGCCATCTTGAACGTCTTCGTCGCCTGCAGGTCCACCGAACGGTAGCCGAAGATCTTGCCACCCACCAGGAACTTGCCATTGGCGTTGGGCACGGCGGCCTGCGGGGTCGGCAGGGTGTAGCCACTGGCCTGCGGCACCGGGTACCAGTCGTTGACCGCAGTCGGGGTGGCCAGGGTGATCTTGCCACCGAAGGTGATGCCCCAGAAGCCCGCATACGAACCGGTGACCACCAGGCGGTGGCGCGGTGCGCCGTTGGAACGGATGGTCGGGTAGTCGCTGATCAGGCCGCGGTCGAAGGCGTACTTCTCGTTGATGTCGCGGTTGTGGCGCGCGGTGGTCCAGGTGTAGGCAATCGAGGTACCCCAGCCGCTTTCCTTGGTGAACGGCTTCTGCGCCGACAGCAGGACCTGGGTGGCGCGGGTCTTGATGCCCTGCTGGCCGATGATCAGGCTGCCGAAGCCCGGCACGTTGCAGCTCCAGGCCTGGCTCAGGCCCGGATCGGTGCCGCCGCACAGGCGCGGGTCATCGAAGAACTGGCCGGTCGGGTAGCGGTTGCCCAGGGTGAAGGCGAAGCCGTCGTAGCTGAGGGTACGGGCGATGGTGGCGTCGGTCAGCCAGTCACCGATCTGGTTGCTCATGCCCAGGCTGAACTGATCCGAGTACGGCGCCTTCAGCTTGTTGTTCAGCAGGTCGACTTCCAGGCCGGCATTGCTGGTCGCACCGACCAGCGCCTGCAGGTTGCCGATGCCGTTGAGCAGGTTCGGGTTCCAGTCATAGCAGGCGGCCTGGCCGTTGATGCAGGTGCCGGTGGCAGGGTTGCGGAAGTAGATGGTCGGCTGCGGCAGCGCCAGCTTGGTGGTTTCCAGCTGCAGGTTGTCGAACAGGTCGCGGTCGTAGGAACGACCGGCACCGCCGTGGATCACATGCTGCTCGTCGGCATTGATGTCATACGAGAAGCCCAGGCGCGGCTGCCAGGCATCCTTGAACGCCTTGCGGTTGTGGCCGTTGCTGATGTAGTCGCTGATGTCCAGGCCGCCCAGTGCCAGCGAATCGGCGTAGGTCTGGCCGGCGGCAGCGCGCGGATCCTGCGAGTAGATCGCGTCCACCACCTGCTGCGGGGTCACGAAGTCCAGGTACGACGGGGTCTTTTCGTAGTCCCAGCGCAGGCCGAGGTTGATCTGCAGGTGATCGTTGACCTGCCAGTCGTCCTGGATGAACACACCGTACTGCTTGGACTTCGAACGCACTTCACCGGACACGCCCGACACGCCGGTCACCGGCTTGACGAACTGCGCCTTGTACGGAATGTCGGAGCCGAAATCCGGGTCGCCCAGGGTGTAGGTGAAGGTCGGGTTGATCTGCGCCGCGTCGGAGGCGTACAGGTCGATCTGCTTGTACTTCACACCCATCTTGATGGTGTGGTCGCCGGCCCACTGGATGCCGTCCAGGGTCAGGTTGTCTTCGATCGACCAGCCCTTCTGGCCCTTCACCTGCGAGTCCAGTGCCGAGGCGCCACCGATCTTCACGATGGTGCGGTCTTCGGTGCCGTCCGGTGCGGTGTAGGTGATGCCGTTGGCCAGGGTCAGCGGGGTCGGGTTGTTGAACGAATCTTCGTGGGTGACCATCAACTCGTTGTAGTAACGCTCGCCGCTGTGGTTCCAGCGCAGGGCGTAACGGCGGTCGGTGTTGACCACTTCACGGCCGGCTTCCGGCGAGGTCTGGCCACTGAACTGCGACTGGGTCTCGTCGCGGTCCTGGAAGGTCAGCTCGATGCGATCGTTGTCGGTCGGCTCGAAGTCGATCTTGCCGAAGATCAGGTCCTGCTGGAACGGCTGGCTGGCCGGGCCGAGGCCGGCGGCGCCGGCCGGCGGCAGCAGGCCGGCAGCGCCGGTAACCGCGCCGTCCGGTGCGATGGTGACCGGCAGGTCGAAGCGCTTGGCTTCGTAGGTCACGAAGAAGTGGGCCTTGTCCTGGATGATCGGGCCGCCCAGGGCGAAGCCGTATTCCTTCTCGGCCGAGACCATCTTCTCCTTGCCGCCCTGGCGCTCGGCCGGGGTCTTGGCGCGCATGTCCTCGTCGGTGTAGCGGTAGAACGCCTCACCCTTGAATTCATTGGTACCGGACTTGGTCGCAGCGGTCACCGCGGCACTGGAGACCTGGCCGTACTCGGCCTTGTAGTTGCCGCTGATGACCTTGTATTCGCCGATGGCCAGCTGCGGGAACGGGTTGCCGGCGCTGCCGGACTGGCCGGCCACGCCGCCGCCCTTGACGTAGCTCTTCTGGCCCACGCCGTCGATGTAGACGTTGGTGCCGTCGGCATTGGTGGCACCGCCGCGCAGCGAGGTGTTGCCCTTGGCGTCACGGGTGAAGATCAGGCCCGGCACCGCATCTGCGAACTCCAGGAAGTTGCGCGACACCTGCGGGGTGGTCTGGATCTGCTGCAGGCTGACGGTCTTGCCGACTTCCGAGGTACGCACTTCCTGCAGCAGGGTCGGCGCAACGACGTTGACCGTATCCAGATTGGTGGCCGCCGTGGAGCCGCCGCCGCCGGCAGCGGCCTCGCTGAAGTTCAGCGTCGCGGTGGAGGCCACGGTGACGGTGACCTTCTGGGTCTGACCGTTGGCGACCACGTTGTAGGTGCCCGGATCCAGGCCCATCAGCGAGTAGCTGCCGTCGGCACGCACGCTGCCACGGCGCACGGTGCCGGTGGCCACGTTGGTGGCGGTGACTTCCGAGCCGGCCTGAGCGCCAGCCACCTGGCCGCGAAGGCTGGCGTTGGCCGACTGCGCCATGACGTTCGGAGCGGCGGCCAGCATCAGGCAGCTGACCAGTGCGGTGCTCAGCAGCCGGCGAGCCGGCATGCGGATAGTGGAATGCATCATCAACTCAATCTCCGGGTGGTGGTGACCGCTTGCACGGTCCCTGCGATCAGTCAGAAAAAGAAGGAACGCCTCTGGCTTCAATGGCCCGATGGCGGAGTGGTGGAATCGCGAACAATCAGGCGCGGGACCAGGGTCTGCTTGTCCCCTGCCCCTTCCGTGGAGGTGCCGTCCATCAACTGCAACAAGCGCGACATCGCCCGATCGCCGAGCTCGGCGATGCTGACCTGCATGGTGGTCAGCGACGGGTGGACGAAACGCGCCAGCGGAATGTCATCGAAACCGGCCAGGGCGACATCGGACGGAACGTGGACACCTGCCTGCGCGAAGGCATACAGACACCCAAGGGCCATCATGTCGTTGGCGGCGAACACGGCATCGGGCAGCGTGCCAGCTGCCAGCAACTCCTGACCGGCGCGATGGCCGGAAGCTTCGTCGAAATCACCGGGCAGCTCGATGCCCTCGGCGCTGCCGCCAAAAGCCGCCAGCGCATCACGGAAGCCGCGCAGGCGCTCGCGCGCGTCGAAGTTGAGGTCCGGGCCAGAAATGAAAGCGATGCGGCGGTGGCCGGCATCCAGCAGATGGCGGGTCATCGCCATCGCCCCGGCGTGGTCATCGATGCTCAACACCGGATGGTCCTGGCCAGGCAGGTAGGTGTTGATCAGGACCGTCGGCAGGGCCTGCGGCAGGTTGTCGGTCAGGAAGCCGGGGCTCTCGGCATAAGGCGAAAGCACCAGCAGGCCGTCGACCCGGCCGCGCATGGCACGCAGGGCCGCGCCCTGCTGTTCCTGGTCGCCGTGGTAGCTGGACACCAGCAGGTGCTGGCGACGGCTGCGGGCGACGTTGTCGATGCCACGCATCAACTCGGAGAAGAATTCGCCGTACAGGTCCGGAAGCACCACGCCGACCGTATTGGTGCGGCGGCTGCTCAGGCTGCGGGCGGCGGCGTGCGGGGTGTAACGCAGCCGTGCGGCCACTTCCAGCACAAGCTGGCGGACCGGTTCGGCGACATTTTCATGCCCGTTGAGCGCGCGCGAAACGGTGGCCACGGAGACCCTGGCTTCACGGGCGACGTCTTTGATTGTGATGGCTGCCTTGTTCACGAAGCCGCCCTCCACGGCTTGGATCTACCAGCATTGGCGCGGAATGTAAGCGTTTCCATCCGCGCTTGTAAACAGTCCGTTAGGCGAATGTCCCACAACGGACACAGAAACCTGTCCTCGACCGGCCCCTGCCGGGACCGGCCAGGACACCACAGGACAAGGGCTCAGCCTTGTTCTGACGGTGTCCTTGCGTCGATGGACAGAGCGTGGATATCGGTATCCATCAGCGACCCCAGCGCGGCGTAGACCGCACGGTGACGGGCCAGCGGGGCCAGTCCGGTGAAGCGGTCGCTGACCACCCGCACGTTGAAATGGCCGCGGCCATCGCGTGCACCGGCGTGGCCGGCATGGCGATGGCTGTCATCCTCGATGTCCAGCACGCTGGGGGCCAGCGCCTGCTGCAATGCATCACGGATCTGCTCGATCCGCCGCGCGTTCATGGCAGCACCTTGCGGAACGGACGCACCTGCACCCGGGCGTAGACCCCGGCAGCCACGTACGGGTCGGCCTCGGCCCAGGCCTGGGCCGCCGCCAGCGAATCGAAGCCGGCAATCACCACCGAGCCGCTGAAACCGGCCGGACCGGGGTCTTCACTGTCGATCGCCGGGCATGGCCCGGCCAGCAGCAGCCGGCCCTCATCGCGCAGCGCGGTCAGCCGCGCCAGGTGTTCAGGCCGCGCCTGCAGCCGCTGCGCCAGTACATCCTGGCCGTCATACCCTTCAATCACATACCACACCGGCAGCTCCTCGCTCGTGTTGCTGGACGCTGCCGATTCTAGCCAATGCCGGCCGCCGCCCGGCCGTTGCTGGACACTGGCCCGGCAAAGGCTTACCCTAGGGTCCATTGCACGTGGCTGGATGCAGCAGCCCGTCGGTTTTTGCGGCCAACGCAGCCCCCGACGACCGATCCGCTGCTTCGAACCGGCCCACCGACCGGGCCACGTAGACGACCTCCCCGTAGTTCTGTCGCTGCCGTGTCCTGCGGCGCGTCCTGCTGTTTGATGTGTGGAACCGCGCCGAACGTGGCGTGCCTGGTGTCCTGGGAGTCCGTGGCGCATGCCCGGCGTACCCGGTCACCGCGACTGGTCCGTTGCAATCCTGATGTCCATTAGATGACTTCCGAACTCGCGCTCGACGCGAACCCGCCAACCCGGCCGCCCGCCCCCCAGCAGCAGGAAATGCCGCTGGCCGTGGTGCATGGGCAACCGGTCCTGCAGATTCCGCAGGACCTGTACATCCCGCCGGATGCGCTGGAAGTCATCCTGGATGCCTTCGAAGGACCGCTGGACCTGCTGCTGTACCTGATCCGCCGGCAGAACCTGGATGTCCTGGACATTCCGGTGGCCGAGATTACCCGCCAGTACGTGGAATACATCACCGTGATGCGCGAGCTGCGCTTCGAGCTGGCGGCCGAGTACCTGGTGATGGCGGCGATCCTGGCCGAGGTGAAGTCGCGCATGCTGCTGCCGCGCCCCCCCAGCGTGGAGGGTGAGGAAGCCGATCCGCGTGCGGAGCTGGTGCGCCGGCTGCAGGAATACGAGCGGTTCAAGCAGGCCGCCGAGGACATCGATGCCCTGCCCCGGCAGGACCGCGATACCAGCCTGGCGCATGCCTTCATGCCCGAACGCGCTGCGGTGAAGCTGCCGCCGCCGGTCGAGCTGAAGGAAATGCTGATGGCCCTGCACGACGTGCTCAAGCGCGCCGAGCTGTTCAGTGGCCACGCGATCAAGCGCGAGGCACTGAGCGTGCGGCAGCGCATGGGAGAAGTGCTGGGACGGCTGGAAGATGGCCGGTTCTATCGTTTTGAGAGCCTGTTCACCGCCGAGGAAGGCAAGCTGGGCGTGCTGGTCACGTTTCTGGCGGTGCTGGAGCTGGCCAAGGAGCAGCTGCTGGACCTGGTCCAGGAAGAGCCGCTGGCGCCGATCTACGTGAAGTCCCTGGCTGCCGGCAATACCAATGCCCCGCTGCAGTTCAGCAGCGAGTTCGACGACAACGACGCCGCCAATGAAAACGAGTGAGCGCTGACTGCCGATGGATCAACCGCTGATCGACCGCATTGTCGAGGGTGCGCTGCTGGCGTCCAGCCAGCCGCTGACCCTGGCCCAGCTGAAGGACCTGTTCCCCGAAGAGGAGCCGGCGCCGCCGGGCAGCATCGAGCGTGCGCTGGAACGCCTGCGCGAGGCCTGTGCCGGCCGCGGCGTGGAACTGGTCGAGGTCGCCTCCGGCTTCCGTTACCAGGTCACCGGCGAAGTGCACGGCTGGATCAGCCGGCTGTGGACCGAGCGCAAGACCCGCTATACCCGCGCCACCCTGGAAACGCTGGCGTTGATCGCCTACCGGCAACCGATCACCCGCGGCGAGATCGAACAGGTGCGCGGCGTGGCGGTCAGCAGCAACATCATCCAGGCCCTGGAAGAGCGCGAGTGGATCCGCGTGGTCGGCCATCGCGACGTACCCGGCAAGCCGGCCCTGTTCGGCACCACCAAGGGCTTCCTGGACTACTTCGGGCTCAAGCGCCTGGACGAACTGCCGCCGCTGTCCGAACTGAAGGACCTGGGCGAGCTGGAACCGCAGCTGGCCCTGGATCGCGATGCACCGCCGACGGCCAGTGCCGACGGCCCGGACCTGGGCGCCGACCCGGACGCTGCTGCAAATGACGACGCCGGCCCCAGCGCCGGCGACACCCCGGATTCCGCTGCCGCAGATGCTGCGGCGGCCGACAACGAGCAAGCACCTTCGCCCTCCGATGATGGGCACCCCGATTCCGCGCCGGGCGAGCGCGCGGTGACAGTGAACGAACGCGAAGACAACGCCGTCGCGACGACGACCGTGGCTGTTGACCAAGCCGATTCCGAACCAGAGGCCGACCTCGAAACCGTCGGCCGGAGCAAAACTGATGAGTGACACCCCCCGCAAGACCTCGCTGAACAAGCTCTCGCTCAAGCGCGAAGCAACCTCCGAACAGTTCAAGCTGGAAGAACGCCTGCACAAGGTCCTGGCCCAGGCCGGCCTGGGCTCGCGCCGTGCGCTGGAACAGCGCATCGCCGAAGGCCTGGTCAAGGTCAACGGTGAAGTCGCGCAGACCGGCATGTCGGTCAAGAGCGGCGACAGGATCGAACTGGACGGCCGTGGCTTCGTCGCCACCGCACTGAGCGAACCCTCGCGCGTGCTGGTCTACAACAAGCCGGAAGGCGAAGTGACCACCCGCGAAGATCCCGAAGGTCGCCCGACCGTGTTCGAATCGCTGCCGCCGCTGAAGGGCGCGCGCTGGATCGCGATCGGCCGGCTGGACATCAACACCACCGGCCTGCTGCTGGCCACCACCGACGGTGAGCTGGCCAATGCCATGATGCACCCGTCGTTCGAGGTCGAACGCGAGTACGTGGTGCGCGTGCGCGCCCCGGAAGGCGAGGAGAAGGTCTCCGACGCCATCGTCGACCGCCTCGCCCGCGGCGTTGCGCTGGAAGACGGCCCGGCCAAGTTCGATGAGATCGAACGTATCGGCGGCACCGATTCACACGACTGGTTCCGCGTGGTGGTGAAGGAAGGCCGCAACCGCGAAGTCCGCCGCCTGTGGGAATCGCAGGGCTGCCAGGTCAGCCGCCTCAAGCGCACCCGCTACGGCAAGGTCAGCCTGCCGCGCGAACTGGCCCGTGGCCAGTCGGTCGAGCTGCCGGGCACCCAGGTCGAAGCGCTGCGCGCCCAGCTGAAGCTGGAAGAAGGCGCGCCTTCGGCGCTGACCCTGCAGCCGGTGATCGGCCAGCGCCGCGCCGCCAAGACCACCGTGCGCGTGCGCGAAGGTGGCCGTGGCAACGCCTACGTCAACGGCCACAGCACCGCCGATGAAGGCCGCGAACTGCGTCGCTTCGACAACGTCCGCGAAGACCGCGGCCGCGGTCGCGGTGGCAAGGCCGGCGGTGGTTTCAAGGGCGGCCTGACGGTGAGCGGTGAAGCGGCGGCCAAGCAGTCGCAGCGCCCGTTCAAGCAGCGCGCGCCGAAGAACGACCGTTCGCTGCCGGAAGGCAACCCGGCCGCGTTCCGCACCTGGTACGTGCCGGACGGTGTCAGCACCGGCCCGAGCGGCCACCGCAACGCCGGCCCGGGCGCACGTGGCCCCGGCGCGCGTGGTCCGGGTGCAGGCGGCCAGGGCCGCCCCTACGGCAAGCCGAAGGGTCCGGGCGCCGGTGGTGGCCAGGGCCGTGGCGGTTTCGGGGGTGAAGGTCGTGGCGGCGCCGGTGGCGGTGGCCAGGGGCGTCCGGCCGGTGCCGGCAACCGCTCGCAGGGCCAGGGCAACAAGCACCCGTACGGCCATCCGGGCAACGCCCCGAGCTTCCCGTCCGACCACGCCACCCCGGGCTTCAATCCGTATGGCAACGCGCGTCCGGCCGGCAATGGTCGTCCGGGCGGTCACGCCAACGCCCGCCCCGGTGGCAATCGGGGCCCGGGCGGCAACCGTGGCCCGGGCGGTCCCGGCGGTAACCGGGGTCCCGGCGGCCCGGGTGGCAACCGTGGCCCCGGCGGCAACCGCGGCCCCGGCGGCCCGCGTCGCAGCGGCCCGCGCGGCGGCTGATCCCACCTCACCAGGACGGAACGATCGATGACACGGATGTTGTCCCTGGGCGCCCGCATGGGCGCCCTGCTGCTCCTCACGCTGGTGGCGGGCGGCTGCGAACGCACCGCCAACCGCCTCAAGCAGGAACTGGCCGCCAGGCAGAACCCGTGGCCGGAATCTTCCCCGCTGCACGCCCCCACGGATCGGATGGTGCGCCGGCTGATCGTCGATCCGCGCTATGCGCAGCGCATCAGGCAGGCCGGCAGCAAGGGGAAAGCCGCACAGGCCGGCACCCAGCTGACCCTCGACGGCATCGCACGATTGCCGCCGCAGCGCCTGGAACAACGCGCCAGGATCATGGCCAGCATCCTGCACGCCATGCCGGTGGAGGACTGCGCGCGCAGTGCCCGTGCGACCACCGCTGCCGACGTGTCACAGCTGAGCACACTGTTCTTCGCCCAGCTTGAAAAACTCCCGCCTGCGGATATCGACGCGTGGTTCGAGATGAGCTACGAGGCCGGCATCGCCGAGCTGGAACAACGCCCGCCGAGCACGGTCAGCGAGGCGCAGATCCAGGCGGCATCGGAAGCCTTCATGGCCAGCCTGCCCAGCGACGCGGCGCGTTCCCGCGCCATGGCCATCATGCCGCAGATGGAAACGGCCACACCGGCTGACGCCTGCTGGGCCTCGCGCACGATGTTCGACGCCGTAGCCACCCTGCCCAAGCCGCATCGTGGCACCCTGGCCTGGTTGCTGGCCCAGCAGTAAGCCGTCGTAGGCGGTGTGAGCCACCGAAGCCCGGTTCCGACCCGGCCTGCAGTGGGGCGCGCACGTCGGAATTGTTTGAAAACGTGCAGTTCGTGCCAGAAGGCGACGCAATCGGCGCGCCCGCTTCGTATCGTGAGGTCTCCTACCCACAGGAGGCAACGTTGATGGCCTGGCATACAAGCCGTTCTGCCCTGACGATCGTCGACCCCAGCAACAGCTGGTGGACCACCCTCTACGACCCCGGCGACACGGTACCGGTCTCGGGGATCTACAGCTGCCAAGGCTGCAGGAGCGAGATCACCTGCAAGCAGGGCGAAGCATTTCCCCCGCGCTCGCACCACCCGCATCTGCCGAACGAAGGCATGCTGCGCTGGCGACTCATCGTGCGTACCAACGCACAGGTCATCTGACGCAGACACAGGGACGCCGGGGACCACGTCGTCCGTGCCGCACACGACCGATCCCTTCCGTCCCCTTTCTGCGCTCAGCGGCGACTGATAGTGAAGGCGGCGCCGTCCACGCCCAGGTCCCACCCCTTGCCGGTACCGGACAGGGCCAGCGAGATATCGCCCTTGGTCATCACCTGCGCGTTGCTGGACTTCACCGCGCCGGCATGGGCGCCGACCGACGCATAGGTGCCCAGCAGCTCACCGACGCTGCTGGCGCCGGTGAAGCTGCCACGGCCGTCGGTGATCTTCGATTTGCCGACGGTCAGGCCGCCGCCCTTGAGCTGGATCCGCACCGGCATGCTGGCGCCATTGCTGCAGCGGATGGTGCCGTTGCCGGACGCGGTCTTGTAGATCAGCGACCAGCCGGACAGGTTGTAGCGCAGCTGGCAATCCAGATTGCCACCGGCCTGCGCGGCCGGGGCCACGGCGGCGGCGGCCAGCGCCAGCAGCAGGGCAAAGGGCTTGGTGTTCATCGGCGGACTTCCACTTCGATCAGACTGCCGGCGAATCTAGCAGCGCGCACGTGCAGGGAGAATGCAGGCGCGGGCAACGATGCGGGCAGTGTTCAGGCGCCCGCGCCGGTCCTGCCCTGCCCAGTCAGGCCCGATCGCCCAGCTGGAAGCTGTCGGCATCGAGCATCGCCGGGAAGCGTGCGCGGTGCGCGGCCAGCGCCTCGGCCGGAATGGTGGTGGTGACCACCTGTTCGCGCTCGCGGATCTCCACCTGCGGCTGGCCGAGGAAATCGATCACGGCGCTGTCGCCGGCGTAATGCAGCTGGTTGCCGTCCACGCCGACGCGGTTGACCGCGGCCACGAAGCACAGGTTCTCGATCGCCCGCGCGCGCAGCAGGGTCTTCCACGCGTAGGCACGCGCCGACGGCCAGTTGGCGACGAAGATCTGCAGGTCGAAATCCATCTGCCCGGCCCGCTCCACGTTGTAGCGGTTGCGGCAGAACACCGGGAAACGCAGGTCGTAGCAGACCTGCGGATTGATCCGCCAGCCCTTCCATTCCACGCTCAAACGGTCGCGGCCGGCAGCATAGCGCTCGTGCTCGCCGCCATAACGGAACAGGTGGCGCTTGTCGTAGTACTGCAGGTCGCCGTCGGGCGTGGCGAACAGCAGGCGGTTGTAGACGCCCTCGCCCTCGCGCAGCTGCACGCTGCCGATCACCGCCGCGTCCAGCGCCCTGGCCTGTTCACGCACCCAGGCCACGGTCGGGCCGTCCATGCCTTCGGCCTGGGCAATGGCCTCGTTGGAAAAACCGCTGGTGAAGGTCTCCGGCAGGATCACCAGGTCGGTGCTGCCGGCCAGCGGCGCCAGCAACGCGCCGTAGTACTCCCGGTTGCCCGCCGGGTCATGCCAGCGGGTGTCGCCTTGCACGAGGGAAATGCGCAGGTCCTGCATCGTCATCGCTCCGCTTACAGCAGGCGCAGGCGTTCGATCGCCGCGTCCAGGGTGGCCTCGTTCTTGGCGAAGCACAGGCGCACCAGGCGCTGGCCCACCGGCGCGGTCTCGTAGAACGGTGACAGCGGAATGGCGGTCACGCCCTTCTCGACGGTCAGCCACTTCACGAATTCGTGGTCGGGCAGATCGCTGATGGCCGAATAGTCGACCAGCTGGAAATAGCCGCCCGGCACCGGCAGCGGCTTCAGGCGGGTGCCGGCCAGCTGCTCGCGGAAGCGGTCGCGCTTGGCCTGGTAGAACGCGCCCAGTTCCAGGTGGTGCCCGGGTTCGTCGCGGATCATCGCGGCAAAGCCGTACTGGGCCGGGCCGAAGCTGGTGAAGGTGTTGTACTGGTGCACCTTTCGGAACTCGGCGGTCAGCAGCGGCGGCGCCACCGCGTAGCCGATCTTCCAGCCGGTGCAGTGGTAGGTCTTGCCGAAGCTGGAGATGACGAAGGTGCGCTCGCGCAGTTCCGGGTAGCGCAGCGCCGATTCGTGGCGGCGGCCGTCATAGATGATGTGCTCGTACACCTCATCGGAGATCAGGTAGATCTGCGTGCCGCGCAGTACATCGGCCAGCGCCTGCATGTCGGCCTCGTCCAGCATCGCGCCGGACGGGTTGTGCGGGGTGTTGACCATCAGCAGGCGGGTGCGCGGGGTGATCGCCGCACGCACGCGGTCCCAGTCGACGGCGAAGGTCTGCGGGTCCAGCGGCACGTGCACGGCGGTGGCACCGGCCAGCTCGATGGCCGGTTCATAGCAGTCGTAGGCCGGATCCAGCACGATTACTTCCTCGCCAGCACGCACCACGGCGTGGATGGCGTTGAAGATCGCCTCGGTGGCACCGCTGGTGACGGTGATCTCGGTGTCCGGGTCGATCGTCGCGCCGTACAGGTCCAGTGACTTCTGCGCGATGGCCTGGCGCAGCGGCGCCACGCCGGTCATCGGCGGGTACTGGTTCAGGCCGGCGGCCATCGCCCGGGTGGTTTCGTCGATCAGGCGCTGCGGCGCGGAAAAATCCGGAAACCCCTGGCCCAGGTTGACTGCGCCGTGTTCGGCAGCGAGCTGGGACATCACGGTGAAGATCGTGGTACCGACCTTGGGCAGCTTGGTGGTGGGTTGCATCGGCCTGGGCTGTGGGGGAACAAGGGCTGGAAGTGTACGAAATCCGGGCCCTGCCTGCGGCGCCGACGGTACCGCCGGGTCATGCCCGGCGGCTGTTTGTAGATGCAATGCGACCAGGATGCCGCGCTTCGCGCTCGCCGGGCATGGCCCGGCACTACCCGGTCACATTCGCCGCTACAATTGCCATCGCACTCCGGCATGAAGATCCCTGCGCCTTGAACGCCCCTGCATTGCTGGCCGCCAGTGGCCTGCGTTTCTCCCGCAATGACGAGCCGGTGTTCGGCCCGCTGGACTTCCATGTGGATGCCGGCGAAGCGCTGCTGGTACAGGGCGGCAACGGCGCCGGCAAGACCACCCTGCTGCGGGTGCTGGCCGGTCTGGCGCGGCCGGGCGCGGGCCAGGTGCTGATCGACGGAAAGCCGGCCAGCAATGCCGAGCGCGCGCGCTTCGTTGCCTACCTCAGCCACCTGCCGGCGCTGAAGCCGGACCTGGACACGCTGGAGAACCTGCACTTCCTGTGTGGCCTGCACGGGCGCCGTGCCCGGCAGATGCCCGGCAACGCGCTGGCGATCGTCGGCCTGGCCGGTTACGAGGACACCCTCGTCCGGCATCTGTCCGCCGGGCAGAAGCGGCGCCTGGCGCTGGCCCGCGTCTGGCTGTCGCCGGCACCGCTGTGGCTGCTCGACGAACCCTATGCCAACCTCGACCTGGAGGGCATCACCCTGGTCAACCGGATGATCTCGGCGCACCTGCGCAGCGGTGGCGCGGCACTGGTCACCACCCACGGTGCGTATGCCGCGCCGCCGGTGCGGACGCGCCAGCTCGATCTCGGCGGTGAAGCATGATCGCGCCGGGCACCGAACCGGGCCTGTGGCAGACCGCGCGGGCACTGCTGACCCGCGACCTGCGCCTGCTCTGGCGCCGCCGCGGCGATGCGTTGCAGCCGGTGCTGTTCGCCCTGCTGGTGGTGGTGCTGTTCGCGCTTGCGCAGGGCCGCGAACCGACCGCGCTGGCGGCCACCGCCGGCGCCGTGCTGTGGCTGGCGGTGCTGCTGGCCGGGCAGCTGGCGCTGGATTCGCTGTTCCGCTCCGATGCCGAAGATGGCTCGCTGGAGCAATGGCTGCTGGCACCGGTGCCGCTGGCCTGGCTGGTGCTGGTGCGGGTGCTGCTGCACTGGGCCACCACCGCCCTGCCGCTGATCGTGCTCAGCCCGCTGCTGGCCGAAATGCTGCATCTGCCGCATGACCAGCTGCCGATGTTGCTGGCATCGTTGCTGCTGGGAACGCCGCTGTTGAGCCTGATCGGCGGAGTGGTCGCTGCACTGACCGTCGGCATCCGCCGCTCTGGTATTCTCGTTGCGTTGCTGTCGTTGCCGTTGTACGTACCGGTGCTGGTGTTCGGTGCGGGAAGCGTGGCGGCGGCCAGCCGCGGTCAGGACCCGGTCGGCGCGCTGCTGATGCTGGGGGCCGGCCTGGTGGTCGCGCTGGTGCTGGCCCCGCTGGCGACAGCCGCTGCCATCCGTATTTCTCTGAGTTGACCGAGCTGAGAGCCAATCCATCCCTGCTGGATAGCCGTCACGCATGAATCCGATCGTCCGCTGGTTCCATCAACTCGGTTCACCGCCCACCTTCGACCGCTTCGCCGCGCGCTGGTCCCGGGTCTTCTACGTTGCAGCGGTGCCGGTGCTGCTGATCGGGTTGTGGCAGGGCCTGTTCGTGGCCCCCCAGGAGCAGAACCAGCACGACGCCTTCCGCATCATCTACATCCACGTGCCCAGCGCCTGGATGAGCCTGTTCGTGTTTGCGCTGATGGCCTTCTACGCAGCCATCGCGCTGGTCTGGCGGATCAAGATCTGCGAGATCCTGGCCATGGCCTGTGCACCGATGGGCGCCGGCTTCACCCTGATCACCCTGCTGACCGGCAGCATCTGGGGCAAGGGCACCTGGGGCACCTGGTGGGACTGGGACCCGCGGATGACCAGCGAACTGATCCTGCTGTTCCTGTACCTGGGCGTGATCGGCCTGTACCACGCCATCGAGGACCGCCGCAGCGCCGCGCGCGCGGCCGGCCTGCTGGCCATCGTCGGCGTCGGCCTGCTGCCGGTGATCCGCTACTCGGTGGACTGGTGGGGCGCGTTGCACCAGCGCCAGTCGATCAATGTGTTCGGCGAGAACGCGGTACGGCCGGAACTGATCGCGCCGCTGTGGTGGATGGTGGTCGCGACCAAGCTGTGGTTCGTCGGCTCCCTGCTGGCCAAGGCACGCGCCGACAATCTCGTACGTGAAGCGGGCAAGGCCTGGATCGGTGAACGCCTGGGCCGTGGCGCCCGGCCGCTCGAGGAGGGATCACGATGACCCACCTGCCCTTCATCATCGCCGCCTTCGCGGTGTTCCTGCTGGTGCTGGCCTGCGACGCGCTGGGTTCCTGGCTGCGCCTGCGCCATGCGCGGCAACAGGCGCTGCGCCGCCAGCAGCGACTGCAGGCGCGCAGCAACGCGGCGGCGCCGGCACCGCTGGCCACCGAGCTCAGCCGATGACGCCGGTCCAGCGACGCCGCATGATCTGGGTGCTGTTGCTGCTGCTGGCCTCCGGGCTGGCAACCACCCTGGTGGCCTTCGCCCTGCAGCGCAATATCGCCTACCTGTACACGCCCTCGGAAGTGCTGCGCGGCGATGTCGATGGCCAGGCACGTTTCCGCCTCGGCGGCATGGTGGTGAAGGGCTCGTTCAACCGCCCCAGCGGGTCGCTGGAGGCGCATTTCGTGGTGACCGACGGCGATGCGACCCTGCCGGTGACCACCTCGCGGATCCTGCCGGACATGTTCCGCGAGGGCACCGCCGTGGTTGCCAGCGGCCGCCTGCAGGACGGCACCTTCGTCGCCGACGAAGTGCTGGCCAAGCACGATGAGAACTACGTGCCCAAGGAAGTGGCCGACAAGATGGGCGATGCGCACCGCAAGCATGATGTGCCGGTCCCGGCGCCCGAGGTGCGCTGAGTGCTGCCCGAACTCGGTCAGATCCTGCTGGTATGTGCGCTGCTGGCATCACTGCTGCAGGCCGGGCTGCCACTGGCCGGCGCGCAGCGCGGCAACGCCGCCTGGATGGCGGTTGCACGTCCGGCGGCCCTGGCCCAGCTGCTGCTGCTGGCCGGTGCCTTCGCGGTCCTGACCGCAGCGTTCGTGCAGCAGGACTTCTCGGTGCGCTACGTGGCCGAGAATTCCAATTCACTGCTGCCGCTGATCTACCGCTACTCGGCGGTCTGGGGCGCGCACGAAGGCTCGCTGCTGATGTGGGCGCTGGTGCTGGCGCTGTGGACCGGCGCGGTCGCGCTGTTGTCGCGGCACCTGCCGGCACCGGTGCAGGCACGCGTGCTGGCGGTGATGGGCGTGGTCAGTGTCGGCTTCCTCGCCTTCCTGATCTTCACCTCCAACCCGTTCCTGCGCCTGGACCCGGCACCGCTGGAGGGCCGCGACCTCAATCCGCTGCTGCAGGATCCGGGGCTGATCATCCATCCGCCGATGCTGTACCTGGGTTACGTCGGCTTCGCGGTGCCGTTCGCCTTTGCCGTGGCGGCCCTGCTGGAGGGCCGGGTGGATGCGCGCTGGCAGCGCTGGACGCGGCCCTGGACCAACGTGGCCTGGGGCTTCCTGACCCTGGGCATCGCGCTGGGCAGCTGGTGGGCGTACTACGAACTCGGCTGGGGCGGCTGGTGGTTCTGGGATCCGGTGGAGAACGCCAGCTTCATGCCGTGGCTGGCCGGCGCCGCACTGATCCATTCGCAGGCGGTCACCGAAAAGCGCGGCACCTTCGGCAGCTGGACGCTGCTGCTGGCGATCGCGGCCTTCGCATTGTCGCTGCTGGGCACCTTCCTGGTGCGCTCCGGCGTGCTGACCAGCGTGCACTCGTTCGCCGCCGATCCCTCGCGCGGGTTGTTCATCCTGGTGTTCCTGTCGGTGCTGGTCGGCGGCAGCCTGCTGCTGTATGCACTGCGCGCGCCGCGCCTGTCGGTGGATGCGGACGACCCGCGCCGCGGCTTCACCGCGACCTCGCGCGAAACCCTGCTGCTGGCCAACAACCTGCTGCTGGCCAGTGCCTGCGCGATGGTCCTGCTCGGCACGTTGTATCCGCTGCTGGCCGATGCGCTGTCGCTGGGCAAGATATCGGTCGGTCCGCCCTACTTCGGCAGCCTGTTCCTGCTGCTGATGGCACCGATGGTGCTGCTGCTGCCCTTCGGCCCGCTGGTGAAATGGCAGCGCGACCAGCCCTCGCGGGCGCTGGCCCTGCTGCTGCCGTGGCTGGGCCTGGCGCTGCTGCTGGGCGCCTGGGCCTGGTGGCAGGCACCGCAGAACGGCTGGAAGGCCGGCATCGGCGTTGCGGCCGCGGCGTGGGTCGGGCTGGGGACGGCCCGCTTCGTCTGGCAGCGCCTGCGCGGCAATGGCCGGTTCACCGCAGAGATGCTCGGCATGATCGTCGGCCACGCAGGCGTCGCCGTGTTCCTGGCCGGTGCCCTGCTGGTGGAAGCGCTGAATGTGCAGCGCGAGGTGGCGCTGTCGCCCGGCCAGCAGGTGCAGGTGGGCCGCCATGAAGTGCGCTTCGAGGGGGTCGACCACCACGAGGGCCCGAACTTCATCGCCGACCGCGGTCACCTGCGGGTGCTGCGCGATGGCCGCGAGCAGGCGTTGCTGCACCCGGAGAAACGCCAGTACGCCAGCGGTGGCCAGGTGATGACCGAAGCCGGCATCGATGCACGGATCGGCGGTGATGTCTACGTGGCATTGGGCGAGCCGCTGGGCAACAATGCATGGGCGGTGCGGGTCCACATCAAGCCTTTCGTGCGCTGGATCTGGCTGGGTGCGCTGTTGATGGCACTGGGCGGTTTCATCACCGCCGCCGACCGCCGCTTTCGTCGTCCGTAGGAGTTCCCCATGTCCGAGTCACCCGCCCCGCGCCCTTCCCGTCCGCTGCCGCCGGTAGCCATCGTGATCGGTGTCCTGTTCTTCTTCGGCCTGCTCGGGCTGATGATCTACGGGGTGATGAAGTCGGGCGATCCGCAGCGCGACGTGCTGCCTTCGGCGCTGATCGACAAGCCCGCCCCGGCCTTCGCGCTGCCGGTCCTGCACGACCCGCAGATGATCGTGCGCAGCGACGAGCTGCGCGGCGCGCCGTACCTGCTCAACGTCTGGGGCAGCTGGTGCGCCGCCTGCCGTGAAGAGCACCCGGTGCTGACCCGCTTCGCCGAAAGCAAGCGCGTGCGCGTGATCGGCTACAACTGGAAGGATGAACCCAGCGACGCGCTGCACTGGCTGGAACAGCTGGGCAACCCGTTCATGGTGGTGCTGAGCGACATCGAAGGGCGCACCGCGATCGACTGGGGGGTGACCGCCGCGCCGGAAACCTTCCTGGTCGACGGTAGCGGCATCGTGCGCTGGAAGTACAGCGGCGCGATGACCCAGCAGGTGGTCGACGAGAAGCTGGTGCCGGCACTGGAGAAGCTCGAGAAGGCCCAGGGCAACGCCGGCAACACCCTGCAGGCCGCGCCGTAAGCGCATGCGCAGGTTGCGGCCCCTGCTGCTGGCGATCACCCTGGCGCTGCCGTTGCCCGGCCTGGCCCAGCAGCCCGTACACGATCCGCGACCGCTGGCCTTCCGCGATGCGGCCGAGGAAGCCCGCTTCCATGACCTGGCCGCGCAGCTGCGCTGCGTGCAGTGCCAGAACCAGTCGCTGGCCGACTCCAACGCACAGATCGCACAGGACCTGCGCCGCGAAGTACTGCAGCTGATGCAGCAGGGCCACGATGACACGGCCATCAAGCAGTTCCTGGTCGCCCGTTATGGCGAATTCGTGCTTTACCAGCCGCCGCTGCAGCCGGGCACCTGGCTGCTGTGGGCCGGGCCGCTGCTGGTGCTGGGCGGCGGTGCGCTGGTGGTGCTGGGCATCGTCCGCCGCCGCAGCCGCCAGGTGGCATCGGTGGTACCGACCGACCGCGATGGAGGCGATGGCTGGTGAGTGGATCGCTGCTTGTCCTGGCCGCGCTGACGGCAGCCGTGATGGCCGTGCTGGTGCTGTGGCCGCTGCGTCGGCATGGCCGCAGCGGTTTCATCGTCGGCGTGGTCGCGGTGGCCGTGGCCGGCGCCTGCCTGTACCTGCTGGTCGGCAACCCGCGGGCCGCGCAGGTGCAGCCGGCGCCTTCGGTCGCCACCCTGCGCGACGGCGTACAGGCGCTGCAGCAGGCCCTGGAGCGCGACCCGCAACGTGCCGACGGCTGGGCGCTGCTCGGTCGATCGCAGGCCGAGCTGGGCAACGTCACCGCGGCAGCCGACGCCTTCAAGCGCGCCGCAGCACTGGCACCGGATGATCCGGGCGTGCTGGTGGAAGCAGCGCAGGCGCGTGCCCAGGCCGATCCGGCCAAGCAGTTCGACGATACCGCGCTGGGCTGGCTGCAGCGGGCGCGCACGCTGGCGCCGGATGCCGAACGCGCGAGCTGGCTGCTGGGCATTGCGCTGCGCCAGCGCGGCCGCAATGCCGAAGCGGCGGCCGTCTGGAGCGGCCTGCTGCCACGCCTGGAACCGGGCGCAGCACAGGCCCTGCAGGCGCAGATCGCCATCGCCCGCGATGCGGCCGGACAGGCCGCCGATGCGCCTGCCGCGACGACGCCTGCGCTGCTGCAGGTGCGCGTGCAGTTGCCCGCATCGCCGGCGGCATCGACGTGGCCAGCCGGCACCCAGGTGTTCGTGCTTGCACGCGCGGTCGGCGGGCCGCCGATGCCGGTGGCGGCGCGCCGGCTGCCGCTGGCCGGCTTCCCGGCCACCGTCGGCCTTGGCGACGGCGACAGCCCGATGCCGACCGCACCGCTGTCGGCGCACCGCGAGGTGGAAGTGCTGGCACGGATCTCGCGCAGCGGCAGCGCCAACCGCAGTGAGGGCGACCTGCAGAGCGAAGTGGTGCGGGTGACGCTGCCGCATGATGGCGTGGTCGAGTTGCGTTTCCGCTGAACCCTGCACCGCTGCGCTCGCCGGACACGACCCGGCGCCAGCGTGAAACGCCACACCGCCTGCGCCGTGCGCCAACCTGCGCCGTGCGCCAATGGAAACCAGCGTGTCGCCAGCTGCACATGCGGCACCGCTAGAATGTCGACATGACCGAATTCATTCCGCCCGGCACCCGTTTCCACGCCCTGCCCTCGCCCTTTGCATGCAAGCGCGGTGGCGCCCTGCTCGGCGCGCGCGTGGCCTACGAGACCTGGGGCTCGCTGGCCGCGGATGCCAGCAACGCGATCCTGATCGTCACCGGCCTGTCGCCCGATGCGCACGCGGCCGCCAACCCGGCCAATCCGGCCGCGGGCTGGTGGGAGGCGATGGTCGGCCCCGGCAAGCCGATCGACAGCGACCGCTGGTTCGTGATCTGCGTGAACTCGCTGGGCAGCTGCAAGGGCTCCACCGGCCCGGCCTCGCTCAACCCGGCCAGCGGTGAACCGTATCGGCTCGATTTCCCCGAGCTGTCCATCGAGGACGGCGCGCGCGCCGCGGTCGAGGTCGTGCGCGCGCTGGGCATCGGGCAGCTGGCCTGCATCGTCGGCAATTCGATGGGCGGCATGACGGCACTGGCGGTGCTGATGCTGCATCCGGGCATCGCGCGCAGTCACATCAACATCTCCGGCAGTGCGCAGGCGCTGCCGTTCTCCATCGCCATCCGTTCGCTGCAGCGCGAGGCGATCCGCCTCGATCCCCGTTGGAACGGCGGCCACTACGACGATGCCGCCTATCCCGAATCGGGCATGCGCATGGCGCGCAAGCTCGGCGTCATCACCTACCGTTCGGCGCTGGAATGGGATGGCCGGTTCGGCCGCGTGCGGCTGGATTCGGACCAGGCCGACGACGATCCGTTCGGGCTGGAATTCCAGGTCGAGAGCTATCTGGAAGGTCACGCGCGCCGCTTCGTGCGCTTCTTCGATCCGAACTGCTACCTGTACCTGAGCCGTTCGATGGACTGGTTCGACCTGGCCGAGTATGCCGATGGCGATGTGCTGGCCGGGCTGGCGAAGATCCGCGTGGACAAGGCGCTGGCCATCGGGGCCAACACCGACATCCTGTTCCCGGTGCAGCAACAGCAGCAGATCGCCGACGGCCTGCGTGCCGGGGGCGCCGATGCGCGGTTCATCGGCCTGGAATCACCGCAGGGCCACGACGCCTTCCTGGTCGACTTCGAGCGCTTCGGCCCGGCCGTGCGCGGCTTCCTCGACGACCTGTAGTGGCGTGGCGGCGCACGCTGGCGCTGGCCGCGCTCGGCGCCCTGCTCGCGCTGATGGTCAGCGGCGTGCTGCCGCGGTGGGCTGGCGGCTGGTGCCTGCTGGCCAGCGCGGTGTCGTTCGGACTGTACGGGCATGACAAGCGCGCGGCGCGGCGCAGGCAATGGCGCATTCCCGAGCGCACGCTGCAGCTGCTGGCATTCGCCGGTGGTTGGCCGGGTGCGCTGCTGGCGCAGGCGCTGTTCTGCCACAAGCACCGCAAGGCGGAATTCCAGTGGGTGTTCTGGCTGTGCGTGGTGGCCAACGTCGCGTCCATCGCGGTGATGCTGCGCGAATTTCCGCGGTGAACGGCCGCCGGGGCAAACGCCGCCATGCACGCAGGTGCCGACGCGGGCCGGCACCTAGCGACGCGTTTCCCGCTCCAGCACCCCGTCACGCAGGCGGTACTGCACATCCACCACGCCGCTGGGCAGATCGTCATGGGTGATCATCAGCAGGCTGCGGCCGTCGAGCAGTTGCGGCAGGTCCTGCAGCAGCGCACGCGCAGTGTCCACGTCCAGGCCTTCGGTAGGTTCATCCAGCACCAGGATCGGCGCATTGCGCAGCAGCGCGCGCGCAAGCGCCAGGCGGCGGGCCTGCCCCGCTGACATCGTCGCGCCATTCTCGCCGACCCAGGCCTGCAGGCCGCCGTTGCGCTCAGCCCACTCGCCCAGGCGCACACGCCGCAGCACCGCCCACAGTGCGCTGTCGCTGGCATCAGGGTCGCCCAGCCGCAGGTTCTCCGCCACGGTACCGGCAAACACCGGAGCGTTCTGCGGCAACCAGGCCAGCCGTCGCTGCCAGTCGGCCTGGCTGGCCTCGCGCAGGTCCAGCCCGCCGTAGGTCAGGCGCCCCTGCTGCGGATCCCACAGGCGCAGCAGCAGGCTCGACAGCGTGGTCTTGCCGCTGCCGCTGTCGCCGCGGATCGCGATCCGCTCGCCGGGTGCCAGCGTCAGCTGCAGCCCGCGCAGCACCGGCCGCACCGCGCCCGGCCACTGGAAGTGCACATCGTGCCATTGCACCGCTGCGGTCTGCGGCAGCACCTGCGGGGTTGCCGGATCGAGCACCGCCGGCGGCTGCTCGACGATGGCCTGCAGGCGCGCGGCGGCAATCCGACCGGACTGCAGCGACTGCCAGGCCAGGCCCATGCCGGCCCACAGTTCGATCATCGCCACGGTCAGGAACACCAGGCCGGCCGCCATTTCCGCGGCGATCCGGTTCTGCTCGGCCGCGTGCAGCGCCAGCGCCAGCATCGCCACCAGGCCGAGCCCGGCCAGCAGGCCATGCAGGCTGGAGGCGGCGATCAGGCGCCAGCGCCGGCGCCGGTCGCGCGAGGCGACCTGCTTGGCCGCGACCCGCACCTTGAGCTGCCACGCGGTGCCGGCCTGCAGTGCTGCCAGGTCGGCGGCACCTTCCAGGCCCTCGAAGGCCGCAGTGCGCAGCGCCGCGCGATGCGCCGCACGGTCGGCCTCTTCATCGTCGTGCCCACGCACGCCGAACCAGGGCACGCCGATGCCGATCAGCAGCGCCAGCACGGCAAGCAGTACGCCGGCGGCGGGCAGGATCAGCGCGGCCGAGGCGACGCCCACCAGCGACAGCGCGGCCAACGCCAGCAGCGGGCCGATCGCCCGCACCAGCAGGCCGTCGACCTCGCCGATATCGCCAAGCAGGCGTGCCAGCAGCTCGCCGGTGCGGGTCGCGCCCAGGCGTGCCGGCGCCAGGGGCAGCGCGCGGCGGAAGAACCACACGCGCAGGTCGCGGGCGATGCGCAGGGTGGCATCGTGGCCCACCAGTTTTTCGAAGTAGCGCGACGCGATGCGGGCCATGGTCAGGCCGCGGATGCCGGCCGAAGGCGTGAAGAAGTTGAACCCCTGGCCGAGGCCGGCGGCACCGGCCAGCGCCGCCGCGGTCAGGAAGCCGCCGGACAGGCCCAGCAGCGCGGTGCCGGCCAGCATGGTGGTCCACAGCAGCAGTACCGCCAGCAGCAGCCGCGCGCGGTGGCGCACAAACACGCCGCGCAGCGCATCCGGCGAGCGGCTCATGCGCGCACCGCCTGCGCCGGCGCGACCAGCCGGCCTTCGGGCAACAGCAGGCAGCGGTCCGCCCAGGCGATCACCGCCGGGCTGTGCGTAGCCACCACCACGCTGCGGCCCCGCGCATAGGCGGCCAGGCTGCCCAGCAACGCGGCTTCGGTGTCGGCATCGAGAAACGCGGTGGGCTCGTCCAGCAGCAGTATCTGCGGGTCGCGCAGCAGCAGCCGGGCCAGGCCGATACGCCGCGCCTCGCCCCCGGACAGGCCGAAGCCGCGCTCGCCGATCAGGGTATCCAGCCCCTGCGGCAGGCGCTGCGCGAACTGCAGCACCTGTGCCGCCTCGGCCACCGCGCGCAGCCGCGCGTCACTGGCGCCGGGGTCGGCCAGGCGCAGGTTCTCGGCGATGGTGCCGTGGAACAGATACGGGCGCTGGCTGGCATAGGCCACCTGCAGCCCCGGCCGTACCTGCACGCGTCCGGCGCGCGGCGGCAGCCAGCCGGCCAGCGCTTCCAGCAGGGTGCTCTTGCCACTGCCGCTGGGACCGACCAGTGCCAGCCGCTGGCCGGGTTCCAGGTGCAGATCCACGCCCTGCAGCACATCGTGGCTGGCCCCCAGCGGGCGCAGCACCAGCCCCTGTGCCTGCAGCGGCGGCAGCGCCGCCTCGGCCGGTTCGGGCACCAGCGCCGGCGCGTCAGTGCTGGCCGCGTCCGGTTCGTCCGGCAGTGCCTGCAGCAGGCGTTGCACCTCGGCGGCAGCGGCCAGCGCATTGGCGCGATCGTGGTAATGCGCGGCAAGGCGCCGCAGCGGCGCATAGAACTCCGGCGCCAGCAGCAGGCAGAACAGGCCTGCACCGAGCGAAGGCACGCTGGCGTGCAGCGACATCAGCCCGAGATAGCTCAGCCCCAGGTACAACGCGACCATCGCGACGCTGACCGAGGCGAAGAATTCCAGCACCGTGGACGACAGGAAGGCGATGCGCAGCACCTTCATGGTGCGTACGCGGACGCCTTCGGCAGCGGCCTCGATGCCGGCCAGTTCGGCCTCGCCGCGACCATACAGGCGCAGCAGGCCCAGCCCTTTGATGCGGTCGGCGAAATGGCCGCTCATCCGCGCCAGCTCGCCGAGCTGCGCGCGCCCGGCGGCTTCGGCGCCCCACCCCACCAGCATCATGAAGAACGGCACCAGCGGCGCGGTGAACAGCAGGATCAGCGCCACCACCCAGTCGACCCACGCCACCGCGGCCAGGATCAGCAGCGGCACCACCACCACCTCGGTGCGCACCGGCAGGAAGCCGCTGTAGTAACTCTCGATGGCATCGCCGTGGTGCAGCATCAGTTCGCCCAGTTCGCCGGTGCGGCGCTGCCGCAACCACAGCGGGCCGTGCGCGAGCAGGCGCGCGAACACCCGCTCGCGCAGGGCCAGGCGCGCGGCATCGGCCACATCGCCGGCAGCCGCCTGGGTGACGCTGGCCAGCACGGTACGCAGTACCAGGATCAGCGCCAGTCCCGCCAGTACCGGCAGGCCGTCGGCCAGCGGCCCACGTTCGACCAGCACCTGCTGCACCAGCCAGGCAATGGCCGCTGCCTGCCCGATCAGCAGCGCGCCGGACAGGCTGATGCAGGCTGCGGCCAACCGCTGCCGGCCCCGTGCGGCGCGGGCCAGGCCGGCCAGCCAGGCGGTACGGATGCGCCGCAGCCGGGTGGTTTCGGCGTCGGGGGCATGGGCGTCAGCGGTCGGTTCGGCGGCGCTCAAGGCTCTTCACGGGCAACAGGGGAATGGACGGCATTGTAGGCGCAGGCAACAGCCTCCCCCTGCGGCCGGCGGTCGCAGTCTTCATCGGGTTGGCATAGGATCGACCTGCATACCCATTCATACATTGATCTGGATCAAGGCTGTTTGAAGTAGTCGGTCACATCATTCACCCCGTAGACCACCCTTCCCGCCACCTGCAACGGCACTATCCAACGAGGTAGCCAGGCCATGATTGATCAGACAGTCGTAGAACTGTCGCGGCTGCAATTCGCTCTGACCGCGATGTACCACTTCCTATTCGTACCGCTCACGCTTGGCCTGTCCTTCATGGTGGCCATCATGGAAAGCGTGTACGTGATGACCCGCAAGCAGGTCTGGCGGCAGATGACCCTGTTCTGGGGCGCCCTGTTCGGCATCAACTTCGCCATCGGCGTGGCCACCGGCCTGGTGATGGAGTTCCAGTTCGGCATGAACTGGTCGTACTACAGCCACTACGTCGGTGACATCTTCGGTGCGCCGCTGGCGATCGAAGGCCTGATGGCGTTCTTCCTGGAAGCGACCTTCATCGGCCTGTTCTTCTTCGGCTGGAAGCGCCTGAGCCCAGTCAAGCACCTCACCGTGACCTGGCTGATGGCACTGGGCACCAACCTGTCGGCGGTGTGGATCCTGATCGCCAACGGCTGGATGCAGAACCCGACCGGCGCGGTGTTCAACCCCGAAACCATGCGCATGGAAGTGGTCGACTTCGCCGCGGTGCTGCTCAACCCGGTGGCGCAGGCCAAGTTCGTGCACACGGTCAGTGCCGGTTACGTGACCGGCGCGATCTTCGTGATGTCGATCAGCGCGCTGTACCTGCTGCGCAACAAGCACCGCGACATGGCGCGCCGCTCGTTCGCGGTCGCCGCAGCGTTCGGCCTGCTGTCCTCGCTGTCGGTGGTGGTGCTGGGTGACGAGAGCGGTTATGCCGCCAGCGAGCACCAGAAGATGAAGCTGGCGGCGATCGAAGCGATGTGGGAGACCGAGCGTGCCCCGGCCGACTTCACCGCCTTCGGCATTCCCAACCAGGACACCCACCAGAACGACTACGCGATCAAGATCCCGTACCTGATGGGCCTGATCGCCACCCGTTCGCTGGACCAGCCGATCCCGGGCATCCTGGAACTGGTGGAGCGCGCCGAGCACCGCATCCGTGGCGGGCAGATCGCCTACGGCGCCCTGGAACGGGTGAAGAAGGACAAGAACGACCTGGAAGCGCGCGAGATGTTCGACCGTCACTGGCAGGATCTCGGCCATGGCCTGCTGCTGAAGCGCTACCGCGAGGACATCCTCAACGCCACCCCGGAAGAGATCTCCAAGGCGGCGATGGATACCGTGCCGCGCGTGGCGCCGCTGTTCTGGACCTTCCGCATCATGGCCGGCCTGGGCTTCTACCTGATCGCCTTCTTCGCGCTGGCCTTCTACTTCTCCTGCCGCAACAACTTCCAGGACAAGCGCTGGTTCCTGAAGCTGGCGGTGTGGACGCTGCCGGCACCGTGGATCGCGATCGAATGCGGCTGGTTCGTGGCCGAGTACGGCCGCCAGCCGTGGGCGGTGGATGGCGTGCTGCCCACCTTCTACGCGGCATCGGGCCTGGCACTGCATGAAATCCTGACCACGCTGGCGGTGTTCACCAGCCTGTACACGGTGCTGCTGATCATCGAGATCAAGCTGATGCTGAAGGCGATCCGCAAGGGCCCGGACGACATCCTGCCCACGCTGCAGGCCGACATCCGCCCTGTTTCCCCCACTGCCGTTGCCCCCGGCCAGGCCTGAGGCAGGAGAATCCAGATGGAATTCATTGCACTTGATTACACCACGCTCCGCGTGATCTGGTGGCTGCTGCTCGGCATCCTGCTGGTCGGCTGGGCCGTGATGGACGGTTTCGATCTTGGCGTCGGCACCCTGCTGCCGTTCGTGGCCAGGACCGATGAGGAACGCCGGCTGGTGATCAACACCGTCGGTCCGGTCTGGGAAGGCAACCAGGTCTGGCTGGTGCTCGGCGGTGGCGCGATCTTCGCCGCATGGCCGCCGCTGTACGCGGTCAGCTTCTCCGGCTTCTACCTGGCGGTGTTCGCGATGCTGTTCGGGCTGATCCTGCGCCCGGTGGGCTTCAAGTACCGCAGCAAGCTGCCGTCCAAGCGCTGGCGCGACAACTGGGACCGCGTGCTGTTCGTCGGTGGCCTGCTGCCGGGCCTGATCGCCGGCGTCGCGGTGGGCAACGTGCTGCTCGGCGTGCCGTTCCACTTCGATGACACGCTGCGCGTGACCTACACCGGTTCGTTCTTCGGCCTGCTCACGCCGTTCGCGCTGGTGGCCGGCCTGATCAGCGTGGCCATGCTGGTTTCGCACGGCGCGGCCATGCTGGTGATCAAGACCGACGGCCCGGTGGCCGAGCGTGCGGCGCGCTATGGCAGTATCGCGGCCATCATCAGCTTCGTGCTGTTCGCCGTGGCCGGTGCCTGGGTGGCGTTCGGCCTGCCGGGCTACCAGATCACCTCGCAGGTGGTGACCGACGGCCCGACCAACCCGCTGCTGAAGACCGCCGAACTGGGCAGCGCCGCCGGTGGCTGGCTGCGCAACTACAGCAGCATGCCGGCGACCGTGGTGTTCCCGGTGCTGGGCCTGCTGGGTGCGCTGGCAAGCGCGGTGCTGCTGCGCGCACGTCGTGGCGGCCTGGCCTTCATCGCATCGGGTGCATCCATCGCCGGCATCATCCTTACCGTCGGCTTTGCGATCTTCCCGTTCCTGCTGCCGTCCTCCAGCCAGCCCACCTCCAGCCTGACCGTCTGGGACAGTTCGTCCAGCCATCTCACGCTGTGGATCATGCTGCTGGCCACTGCCATCTTCCTGCCCATCGTCCTCGCCTACACCACCTGGGTGTACCGCGTGCTGAAGGGCAAGACGACGGCGGAGGAAATGGGCGACAACCCCAACGCGTACTGATATCCCCACCTGATAGGAGAAACTCGCATGTGGTATTTCGCCTGGATCCTCGGTGCCGGACTGGCTTCGGTCGTGGCCATCCTCAACGGAATGTGGTTCGAAGCCCGCGAAAGCGGCCGTACCGACAAGGAAGTGCACTGAAACTGTAAAAAAGGGTTGCCGATACGGTCTTCACACCGTATTCTTGGCGGCTCCTTCGGGGTGTAGCTCAGTCTGGTAGAGCGCTACGTTCGGGACGTAGAGGTCGCAGGTTCGAATCCTGTCTCCCCGACCACTTCGGTGGTCGCATCGAAGCCTGGTGCAGTCGTCCAGGCTTTTTTGTTCCCCGCAGGAGCCGCTGCCACGGCAGCGATGCAGTACGGCCCTCCCCCTTGCCGCCATCGGGGGAAATGGCTAGAATAGGCGGCTCCCTTCGGGGTGTAGCTCAGTCTGGTAGAGCGCTACGTTCGGGACGTAGAGGTCGCAGGTTCGAATCCTGTCTCCCCGACCACTCCGGTGGTCACCAAGAAGCCTGGAAGACATCACTGTCCTCCGGGTTTTTTTGTATCCGGCGCCCGCAGCGGCGGCCGGCCGGACCGTTCGGGACGGTCCACGTACAATGGCGCCGCTGCCGGGCGACCGCGCCGCACCTCCCCCACCTGCCGCATCGGCACGTACCGATGGCGGCGCTGCACGCCGCTTGCCGGCATGCGCCACCTGCAAGGACCACCGCATGACGTCCCAGACTTCCCCCTCGCCGTCGCTGCTGCACGGACGCGTACTGGCCTTCGCCGCGATCCTGCTGGCGGCGGTCAACCTGCGCACCGCCGTCACCTCGATCACCCCGCTGCTGGACCTGCTGGGCCAGCAGTTCGGCTTCGGCACCACCATGACCGGCGTGCTCGGCATGCTGCCGACCGCCTCGTTCGCGCTGTTCGGGGTCGCCACGCCGGCGCTGGCCCGGCGCCTGGGCCTGGAACGCACCACCCTGCTGGCGATGGTGATGGCGATGGCCGGGCTGCTGCTGCGTTCCAGCGCCGGCAATGTCGGCACCCTGCTGCTGGGCTCGGTGCTGGCGCTGGCCGGCATGGGCATCGGCAACGTGGTGGTCCCCCCGCTGGTCAAGCGCTACTTCGCCAACAAGGTCGGCACCATGAGCACGCTGTACATCAGCGTGCTGCAGCTGGGCACGATGCTGCCGGCACTGCTGGCGGTGCCGGTGGCCAATGCCGCCGGCTGGCGGGTGTCGCTGGGCATGTGGGCGCTGCTGGCGCTGGCCGCCGCACTGCCGTGGCTGATGCTGGCGCGGCGCGCACCGAAGCCGGTGGCCGACACCACCGACCCCACCGCGCAGCCGCACGGCAGGGTCTGGCGTACCTCGCTGGGCTGGAGCATGACGCTGATGTTCGGCATGACCTCGCTGATGACCTATTCGATGTTCACCTGGCTGCCGCGCATCGTGGTCGAGGCCGGCGCCACGCCGGCCTTCGGCGGGGTGATGGTGGCGGTGTTCTCGGCACTGGGCCTGCTGCCCTCGCTGGTCATCCCCTCGCTGGCGGTGCGCCTGCAGAACCCGTTCCCGCTGGTGCTGATCGGCTTCTTCTCGTTCGTGATCGCCTTCACCGGCCTGCTGCTGGCACCGATGAAGGCGCCGCTGCTGTGGGCCTGCCTGCTCGGCGTGGGCCCATCCACCTTCCCGCTGGCGCTGACCCTGATCAACCTGCGCACGCGCACCCCGACCGGTTCGGCCGCGTTGTCCGGCTTCATGCAGGGTGTGGGCTACAGCTTCAGCTGCCTGGGGCCGTTCCTGGTCGGCTGGCTGCACAGCGTCAGCAACAGCTGGACCCTGCCCTTCACCTTCCTGTTCGGCTGCGCCACGCTGATGCTGTGTGCGTCGTGGGTGGCCTGCAAGCCCCGCAAGCTCGAAGACCTCTGGTGACCCCGGCGACGGCCGCGCTCCTCCCCCCGGCCGGCCGCCCACGCTCTACACACCGTCTCCGCAACGGGTGACGTAGCGTGTCCAAAGCTGACCCGCTCCGCGTCCAGGAGCGGCAGCCTGGATGACGCAGGGCGTGCCGGCGGCACCGGTGCGGGGAACGGGGACGGCCCGGCGACAGGCGCGCCGGTGCGCGCCCTGCAGCCTCCCACGCCAGGGTGGCCGGTCCCGCCAGCACTCTCCGTCAACCAGGTACAGGCAGGCACTGGCCTCCCTGCGGACGCATCAGGTAGAGTTGGCATGTGATGTGCGTCACACTTTCACGCACATCGTTCAAGTATGGATGCTTAGGGGGTCTCATGGTTGTCCACCGTCCGCTGGCGCTCTGCGTTGGCCTGGCCTGCGCCACTCTGGCGTCCTGGGCCGTTGCGGCGCCGCCGCCCGCCGCGATCACGCGGGCCGACCGGCTCGCCGAAATCGGCCGCTACCGTGACCAGGCGCGCTGGGTCGATGCCCTGGCGGCGATCGAGCGCGCCCAGCTGCGCGAACCGGAGGACGACCTGCTGTACAAGCTGCAGGTGCTGACCCTGGGCGACATCGGCAATGCCCACCGCGCCTGGCGCCTGTACCAGGCGCGGCCTGGACTGTTCGACCAGGACCAGAAGGCGCGGCTGGAGGCCAACTACGTGGCCAAGCTGGTCAGCTGGAGCCTGGCCTACGGCGCGACCGAGGATACCCGGCTGGACGAGGCCGAAGCGTCGCTGGCGGAAATGGAGCGCTACGTCGAGCGCGACGGCACGCCGCAGGCACAGGCACCGCTGCGCATCCGCCTGGACCGGCTGATCCTGCTCAACCGGCTGGCCCGCCACGCCCAGGTCCGTGACGAAGCCCGTGCGCTGCATCAGGAGGGCCATGCGCTCCCCGACTACGTGCTGCCGGCGGTGGGTGATTCGATGATGGCCACCCAGCATCCGGACGAAGCCATTCCGCTGCTGGAGGCCGCCGCGAAGAACGATCCCTCGCGGTTCCAGTCGCGCTCGGAACTGGCCTATGCCTACCTGGAAACCGAGCAGGCCGAGAAGGCGGTCGGCTACCTGCAGGCCTGGCAGAAGGACGAACCGGCGTGGCGCTGGGGCGGCGGCAAGGCGCCGTTCGAGAACTGGGCGCGCTACGAAGCCGATCTGAACCTGGCGATGGTGCGCGCCTACAGCGGCGACCTGCCCACCGCCCAGCGTGAACTGGAAAGCCTGGTGGAGGTCGGCCCCGGCAACGGTGGCCTGCAGACTTCGCTGGGCAGCGTCTACCAGATGCGCGGCTGGCCACGGCGGGCGCTGGAACGCCACCAGATGGCCTACACCCTGGACCCGCGTGACATCGCACCGCGCCTGGGCATGTACGAGGCCTACGTGCAGCTGCAGCGCGACGACCTGGCGCGGCCGCTGCATGACGATCTGCTGGCACGCTACCCGACCCAGCCCTCGGTACAGCGCATGGATCGCGACTGGCGCGCGCATCGCGGCTGGCAGCTGATGGCCATGGTCGAAGGCGGCCACAGTTCCGGTGGTGGCGGAACGTCGCCGCTGGGCAACGACGACCTGCACTACGGCATGGAGGTGGCCAGCCCGGTCCTGAACGACCGCTGGCGCCTGTTCGCCTTTGCCGACCGCCGCTCGGTGGACTTCCAGGACCAGCAGATCGACCCGCTGTGGATCGGTGCCGGCGTGCGCTACCGCTTCGACCGGATCGACGCCGAGGCCGCGGTAATGCGTCCCAACGACAGCATCGGCGACACCGGCCTGCGCGGCGGTTTCGGCTGGCAGTTCAACGACCGCTGGCACGCCGGCGTGACTGCAGCGCGCAATGATCCGGAGGCCTCGATGCAGGCGCGCGTGGCCGGCATCACCGCCGACAGCGTCGCCGTGGCGGTGGAGTACACGCGTAGCGAGCGCACCCACTGGAGCATCGGCGGCAGCCGCTTCCGCTATGACGACGGCAACCGTCGCGACACCCTCAACAGCGCCATCGAACAGCGCCTGCTGACCCGCCCGCGGCTGTTGATCGACGGCCTCGGCAGCGTCTACACCAGCCGTGGCAGCCGCGATGACGCGCCCTACTTCAACCCCTCGCGCGATCGGTCGGTGGAAGTGGGCCTGCGCATCGATCAGCAGCTGTGGCGCCACTACGAGCGCCACTTCCGCCACCGCCTGACCGTGTCGCTCGGCAATTACTGGCAGGAAGGGTTTGGCAGCGCACTCATCCCCACCGTGGCCTATCGCCACGAATGGCAGTTCGATCAGGGACGGATCCTCGAATACGGCGTGAGCTGGTCGCGGCCGGTGTACGACGGCCAACGTGAACGTCATATCGGCTTCGATGCCGTGCTGCGCTGGGGAGAATGAGATGGAACGGATGCTTCGCAACCTGATGACCCTGCTGCTGCTGGCGCTGCTGGCGGTGACGCTGCCGGCGACCGCCCAACCCCAGGGCGCGCGTGAGACGGAACTGGATTCGGCCGACAACGGCCTGCTGGTCCTGAGCTACCACGACGTGCGCGATGACGTGCGGGAGAAATCCGATGCCGACGCCTATGCAGTCAGCACGCAGAACTTCGCCGCCCACCTGGACTGGCTGTCCGCGCACGGCTACCACCCGATATCGCTGTCGCAGCTGATCAAGGCCTCGCGCGGTGAAGCACGGCTGCCGCCGCGGCCGGTGCTGCTGACCTTCGATGATGGCCTGCGCAGCGTCTACAGCCGCGTCTATCCGCTGCTGCGCGCCTACAACTATCCGGCACTGGTGGCGGTGATCACCGACTATGTGGACATGGCGCCCGGCCGCACCATCGACTATGGCTACCGCCCCTTCGGCCGCGATGATTTCCTCACCTGGGACCAGCTGCGCGAGATGCAGGCCAGCGGGCTGATCGAACTGGCCAGTCACACCGACAACCTGCACCACGGCGTGCAGTCCAACCCGCAGGGCAACCAGACCCCGGCGGTGATCACCCGCATCTACGATCCCAAGGCGCAGCGTTACGAGAGCGCACAGGAATACGAAAAGCGGCTGCGCGACGATCTGGGACGCAGCGTGCAGCGCATCGAGAAGGAACTGGGCGTGCGTCCGAAGGCCATCGTCTGGCCCTACGCCGCCTACAACCAGCTGAGCAACGACATCGCCGAGCAGCTCGGCATGCCGGTATCGTTCGACCTGGAGGGGCGCAGCACCCCGGTCACCGCCGACCTGCACGGACTGGCGCGACTGCTGGTGACCAGCAACCCGAACGTCACCTCGCTGGCGTTCGAACTGCGCCGCAACGTCACCCTGGACGGCACCCGCGCCCTGCAGATCGATCTCGATTCGGTCTATGACAGCGATGCCGCGCAGCAGGCGCGCAACCTGGATGTACTGATCGAGCGGGTCAAGCGGATCGGCCCGACCCACGTCTACCTGCAGGCGTTCGCCGACCCGGACGGCAACAACACCGCCGACGCGCTGTACTTCCCGAACCGGCACATGCCGATGCGCGCCGACCTGTTCAACCGTGTGGCATGGCAGCTGAAGACCCGTGCCGGGGTGAAGGTCTATGCCTGGCTGCCGGTGCTCGGCTTCGAGCTGCCCGACCTGGCGCAGCGTGCGGCACTGGGCATCCAGAGCCCCGAGCGCGATGGCATGTACCGGCTGGACTTCACCCAGCCGCAGGCACGGCAGATCATCAAGGACATCTACGAAGACCTCGCCATCAATTCCTACTTCGAGGGCCTGCTGTTCCATGATGACGGTTACGTGCGCGATACCGAGCTGGCGCAGCTGCCACAGGAAGGCAGCGACGGTGGCCGGACCCAGGCACTGATCGACTTCACCCTGGAACTGCGCGACAGCGCGCAGCGCTGGCGTCCCAAGCTTGGCACGGTGCGCAACCTGTACGCGCAGCCGGTGCTGCAGCCGCAGAGCGCGGCCTGGTTCGCACAGCGGCTGGACCTGTTCAACCGGGCCTACGACCGGACCGCGCTGATGGCGATGCCGTGGATGGAAGGCAGCCGCCGCCCCGAGCGCTGGCTGGACCGCCTGGTGGTGGCCGTGCGTGCGCACGATCCCGACCTGAAGCACACGATGTTCGAACTGCAGACGGTGGACTGGCGCACCCAGACACCGATCAGCGGCGAACGCCTGCGCGCACAGATCCGTCGCCTGCAGGCGCAGGGCGTGCGCCATTTCGCGTGGTACCCGGACGATTTCATCGCCGACAAGCCGTCGACCCAGGATGCACGCGCGGCGATGTCCGCGCGCAACTTCCCGTATCCGGAGAAGTGACGTGGACATGAACCCGTGGCTCAACGCCCTGTTCCAGTTCGCCTTCTTCTACCCGATGGTGATGGCGTTCTTCTGGATGTCGGGCGGCCTGTACTACTTCTTCCGGCGCGAGCGGAAGTCGCGGCCGCGCAACGATCCCCCGCCGATGGTCGATGCGCCGTTCGCCAGCCTGCTGATTCCCTGCCACAACGAATCGGAGAACCTGGACGACACCATCGGCGCCGCACTTGCACAGCGCTACCCGGACTTCGAAGTGATCGCCATCAACGATGGCAGCAGCGACGACACCGGCGCGCGGCTGGATGCGCTGGCGGCGATCCACCCGCGCCTGCGCGTGGTACACCTGGACCGCAACCTGGGCAAGGCCAATGCACTGCGCATGGGCGCACTGGCGGCCCGTTCGGAATACCTGGTGTGCATCGACGGCGATGCGATGCTGGAAGAGTTCGCCATGCACTGGATGGTCTGGCACCTGACCAGCGGCCCGCGCGTCGGCGCGGTCACCGGCAACCCGCGCATCCGCAACCGTTCCACCCTGCTCGGTCGCCTGCAGGTGGCCGAGTTCTCCTCGATCATCGGCATGATCAAGCGCGCCCAGCGCGTCTATGGCCGCATCTTCACCGTGTCCGGGGTGATCGCCGCGTTCCGCCGCACCGCCCTGCACCGGATCGGCTACTGGGCCGACGACATGGTCACCGAGGACATCGACATCAGCTGGCGCCTGCAGCTGGACCACTGGGACATCCGCTACGAACCCAACGCGCTGTGCTTCATCCTGATGCCCGAAACCCTGAAGGGCCTGTGGCGGCAGCGCCTGCGGTGGGCGCAGGGCGGCGTGGAGGTGCTGCTGCGCCACGGCAGTTCGCTGTTCAGCTGGCGCAAGCGGCGCATGTGGGGCGTGCTGCTGGAGTACATCCTCAGCGTGCTGTGGGCCTACACGATGCTGCTGATCGTGCTGTTGTGGGTGTTGGGCAAGTTCTTCCCGATGCCGCCGTCGCTGTACATCGACACGTTGCTGCCGCAATGGCATGGCGTGATCCTGGCCCTGGTCTGCCTGCTGCAGTTCGCCAGCAGCCTGATCATCGACCGGCGTTACGAAACCCATATCGGCCGCAACTACTTCTGGGTCATCTGGTATCCGATGGCGTACTGGTTGATCAGCCTGTTCACCACCCTGGTGGCCTTGCCGAAGACGCTGCTGAAGCGGCGTGGCAAGCGTGCCACCTGGGTCAGCCCAGACCGGGGTATCCGATGAACGCCAACCGCCAGGCGGCCACCAGCAGGCCGTCCAACCGCTTCGATTCGCGCCTGATCCAGAAACCGCGCAAGCAGCCACGCCTGCAGCGTACCGCGTGGGGCTTCGTGACCCTGGCGTTCTGGGGGTTCTACTTCTACCTGTGGGCACCGCTGGTGACCCTGATCTCGTGGCTGCTGGGCGGCCATCTGGCGTGGCTGCAGCTGTACGAGCACAAGCAGCACCTGGATCCGTTCGTGATCATCGCGCTGCCGGTGATCCTGGCCTGCTGCGCGCTGCTGCTGATCGCCTGGGCCGAGTACAACCGCCTGCGCTTTGCCGGTAGGGAGCGGCGCTGCCCGCGCGAGGATGCCACGCGCGCGGAGATCGCGCAGTCGCTGGGCGCCAGCGATCATCTGGCCGAGGATCTGTTCAACGCCAAGGCGGTGACGCTGCACATGGACGAGCACGCGCGGCCGGTGGGGATGACGGCGCAGGCGTTGCGGTAACCGGCGTGGCCGGGTTGCGCCCGGCAACGGCGGAGGCCGCGGGCCGGACGGTGTGGGCGTGCAGGGCGACAGCCCTGCAGGCAGGCCGCTACCGGGTCTGCCCTTCGCCGCGCACGACGAACCGTTCAACCGTCAGTGCGTCCAGGCCCATCGGGCCGTAGGCGTGCAGACGCGTGGTGGAAATGCCGATCTCGCTGCCGAGGCCGAGCTGGCCGCCATCGGAAAAGCGCGAAGAGGCGTTGACCATCACCACCGCCGACCGCAGCGCGCTGACGAAGCGCTCGGCATGGCCAGCGTCTCCGGTGGCGATCACTTCGGTGTGGTCCGAGGTGAAGCGGCGGATATGCGCGATGGCGGCATCGAGGTCATCGACCACGCCCACGGCCAGCACCAGGTCGAGGAACTCGGCGGCGAAATCGGCATCGGTGGCCGCGCTGCTGCCCGGCAGCAGGGGTTGCGCGCGCGCGTCGGCGCGCAGCTGCACGCCGCGCTCGGCCAATGCCTGGCCGGCCCGTGGCAGGAACTGCGCGGCGATGTCCTGGTGCACCAGCAGCGTCTCCAGCGCATTGCAGGCCGAGGGGCGGCTGCATTTGCCGTCCACCAGCAATGCCATCGCCTTGTCGAGGTCGGCACTGGCGTCCACGAACAGATGGCACACGCCCTTGTAATGCTTGATCACCGGCACCCGCGCATGCTCGGCAACGAAGCGGATCAGGCCCTCACCACCGCGCGGAATGGCCAGGTCGATCAGCTCATGCAGCTGCAGCAGCTCCAGCATCGCCTCGCGGCGCAGGTCGGTGAGCACGGTCACTGCCGCCGTCGGCACGCCGCTGGCCCGCAACGCACCGGCGAGCGCCTCGGCAATGGCGGTGTTGGAGTGGATCGCCTCGGACCCACCGCGCAGGATCACCCCGTTGCCCGCCTTCAGGCACAACGCCGCCGCTTCGGCGGTCACGTTCGGACGCGCTTCGTAGATCATCGCGATCACGCCGAGCGGTACGCGCACCTTCTGCACGCGGATGCCGTTCGGGCGGACCTCGTCGTGGGTCACCCGGCCGACCGGATCCGGCAGCGCAGCCACGTCGCGCACCGCATCGGCCATCGCCAGCAGCCGCGCCGGGTCCAGCGCCAGCCGATCGAGCATGGCACTGCCCACGCCCTTGTCGCGTGCAGCAGCAAGATCACGCGCGTTGCCGGCCAGGATCTGCCCGGCATTCGCTTCCAGCGCCTGCGCCATCGCCTGCAACAGATGGCGGCGGGCCGCACTGTCGAGGCCGGCGACCACCTGGGCCGCGTCGCGGCAGGCGCGCGCCTGCGATTCGATGTCGCTCATCGGGATGTCCTTCAAACCGGTCATGGCAACACCAGATCGTCGCGATGGACGACGGTGCCACCGTAGTTGTAGCCGAGTACGGCCTCGATGTCGCGGGTGTGGCGGCCGGCGATGCGGCGCACGTCGTCGGCAGCGTACTGGCTGACCCCGCGCGCGATACAGACCCGGCCGCGCTCGGCAAGCCAGCACACCTGCACCATGTCGCCGCGGCGGAACATGCCTTCGGCACCGATGATGCCGCCCGGCAGCAGCGACGCGCCCTTCTCGCGCATCGCCTGCGCGGCGCCGGCATCGACCACGATCGCGCCTTCGGCCAGCGGTGCGTGGCGCAGCCAGTGCTTGCGCGCGGCTTCGCGGCTGCGGCCGGCATGGATGCGGGTGCCGAACAGGCGATCCTGCGCCAACGCCCGCACCACCTCGCCGCTGCGGCCGTTGAACAGGTAAGTCTCGATGCCGACACGGCCGGCCTTGGCAGCGGCCTCCAGCTTGGTCCGCATGCCGCCGGTACCGGCAAGCGAGCCCGCACCGCCGGCCATCGCCAGCACCGCATCACTCAGCTCCGGCACCTCATGCAGCGGGTGGGCGTCGGCATGCACGCGCGGGTCGGCGCTGTACAGGCCATCGATATCGGTGGCGATGAACAGTGCATCGGCATCGACCAGAGCGGCCACGGTGGCGGCCAGGTTATCGTTGTCGCCAAGCTTGAGCTCATCCACCGAGACGGTGTCGTTCTCGTTGACCACCGGCAGTGCCCCCAGCCGCAGCAGTTCGTTGAGCGTAGCGCGGGCGTTGAGATAGCGACGGCGGTTGCGCAGGTCGTCGTGGGTCAGCAGCACCTGCGCCACCGGACGCTCGAAGAAGCGCTGCCACAGGCCGATCAGTTGGGCCTGGCCGAGTGCGGCCAGCGCCTGCCGGGCGGCCATCGCCGCACCGGGCTGGTCGGCGCGGGGAAGAATGGCGCGACCGGCCGCGACCGCCCCCGAGGACACGATCACCACTTCGCGGCCGGCCAGCACGTTGGCCGATACGAACTGGGCCAGGCCCAGCGCATGCCGGGGTGACAGGCCGCCGCCATCGGCGGCCAGCAGGCTGCTGCCCACCTTCAGCACGGCACGCCGCCACGGCGGCAGCGCTTGTTCGGTGAACGGCGATGCGACGGTGGCGGCGTGCGGGGTCATCAGGTGCGCCTCAGCGGATGTTCCATTCGTGCACGGTCAGCTCCGAGGCGTGCAGGGTCACCAGCGGATCGGTGGCGACGATGGCCTGCGCCTGGGCCAGGCTGTCGACGTTGCACAGCACATAGGCGCCGCCGCTGCCGTCGGTGAAGCCGCCGGTCAGGTGCAGCTTGCCGTCGGCCTGCAGCGCGTCGAGGAAGTCACGGTGCGGCTGCACCGCTGCCGGGTTGAAGTCCGGCCGCCGCATCGCCAGCACCAGGTACACGGTGGCGGCCATCAGGACAGCGCCTGCCAGCGCGCGCGCAGCGCATCCAGGCGAAGGTCTGCGGCCGAGCCCGGCGATACCCGCGCGGCCAGGCTGCCTTCCGGGGTGCGCCCCTGCCCTGCACTGTCGGCGCCGGCGGCGGCCGCCTTGTAGGCCTCGCGGAACGGTACGCCGGCCACGGCCGCTTCCACGGCGACATCGGTGGCATACATGCCCGAGTCGATCGCCGCGCGCAGCCTGTCGTCGCGCCATTCCAGATTGGCCAGCAGCGCCGGCAGCAGCTCCAGCGCGGCCAGGCCACGTCCGAAGCCGTGGAAGATGGCGCCCTTCGACGACTGCAGGTCGCGGTGGTAACCGGAGGGCAGCGACAGCAGCTGCTCGATCTCGGTCCGCGCGGCGGCGACGCTGGCGTGGGTGGCACGCATCAGTTCGATCACATCCGGGTTGCGCTTGTTGGGCATGATCGAGCTGCCGGTGGTGTACTGCGCCGGCAGCGCCACGAAGCCGAACTCGGCGCTGGTGAACAGCGACAGGTCCCAGGCGATGCGGCGCAGGTCCAGGGTGGCGCCGCCCAGCGCTTCCAGCGCGGCCAGCTCGAACTTGCCGCGCGACAGCTGCGCGTAGATCGGCGAGATCTGCATGCGCGCGAAACCGAGCGCGGCGGTGGTGTGCTCGCGGTCCAGCGGCAGGTTCACCCCGTAGCCGGCGGCGGTGCCGAGCGGATTGGCATCCACCAGCGCATGCGTATCACGGGCACGCACGGCGTTGTCGATGAAGGCCTCGGCCCAGCCCGCCCACCACATCCCCGCCGAGGACACCACGGCGCGCTGGATGTGCGTATAGCCGGGAATCGGCAGGTCCTTCTCGGCCTGGGCGCGGTCCAGTGCGACCTTCGCCACTTCGGCGCTGAGCTGCGCCACGCGCTGCAGCTTTTCCTTCAGCCACAGGCGGGTGGCCACCAGGATCTGGTCGTTGCGGCTGCGGCCGGTGTGGATCTTGCGGCCGGCATCGCCCAGGCGTTCGGTCAGCCGCGCCTCGATCGCCGAGTGACCGTCCTCGTACTGCGTATCGAGCACGAAACGGCCGTCGCGGAAGTCCTGCGCCAGCACCTCCAGTTCGCGCAGCAGGCCGGCCAGCTCATCACCGCTGAGGATGCCGATGTGCTGCAGGCCCTGCGCATGCGCGGCGCTGGCGGCGATGTCGTGCAGGAAGAACTCGCGGTCGAGGATGACGTCGTCACCGGCGAGGAAGGTCTGAATCTGGGCGTCGACGGCGACGCCGGGCTTCTGCCAAAGAAGGTCTGCCATGGGGGGGCTCCGGTAGCGGGGTTCAGTGCGGGATCGAGGTCAGTTCGTCGATGCCCAGCGCGAGGTTGAGGTTCTGCATGGCCTGGGTGGCCGCACCCTTGAGCAGGTTGTCCAGGGTCGCCACGACCACCACCCGCTTGCCGCCCGGGGCCAGGGTGAAGCCGCCGACCTGGGCACCATGGCGTCCGGCGATGCGGCTGACCCACGGCGCGTCGTCCACCACCTCGATCAGCGGTTCACCCGCATAGGCCTGCTGGAAACGCTCGACGATCTGCTCGCGGCTCTGCGCGCGGTTCAGCCACAGGTTGGCGGTGAGCGTGATGCCGCGGAAGTGCGGCGCGACGTGCGGCATGAACTCGACCGCCACGCCCAGCTGCACCGACACCTCGCGCTCGTGCACGTGGTTGGTCAGCGCGTACGGCATCAGGTTGTCGGCCAGCAGGTCGACGTTGTTCTTGTCCGATGGCGTGGTGCCGGCGCCGGAGTAGCCGGAGACACCGAAGCACTGCGGCGGGCCGGCCAGCAGGTCCAGCAGCGGATGCACCGCCAGCTGCATCGCGGTGGCATAGCAGCCCGGATTGCTGATGTGCTTCTGGCCGTTGTAGCGGCCACGGGTCAGTTCCGGCAGGCCGTAGTACCAGCTGTGGTCGAAGCGGTAATCGGCCGAGAGGTCGACGATCACGGTGTCCGGCTTCGCCGCTTCCAGCGCGGCCACGAACGGTGCGGCCAGGCCGTTGGGCAGGGCCAGGATCACCGCATCCACGCCCTTGGCCGCCACTGCATCGGCGTCCAGGTTCTCGTACTGCAGCTCACCCTGGAATTCCGGGTGGTGATCGGACAGGCGCTGCCCGGCGCGCTCGCGCGAGGACACGAAGGCCAGTTGCAGGCGCGGATGCGCGGCGACCAGCTTGATCAGCTCCGCGCCGGTATGGCCGCGGGCACCGACGATGCCCAGGGTGAAAGTCGAATCGTTCATGCGTGGCGGTCCAGGCGGTACTGCAGGTGGCGCTTCACGCCCTGCCATTCCGCATCGATGATGGAGAAGATGACGGTGTCGCGCGGCGTGCCGTCGGCATGCCGCTTGTGGTTGCGCAGCACGCCATCCTGCTTGGCGCCCAGGCGGGCGATCGCGGTGCGCGAGGTGAAGTTGAACCAGCTGGTTTCCAGTACCACGCTGATGCAGCCCATGGCCTCGAATGCATGCTGCAGCAGCAACAGCTTGGCTTCGGTATTGGCACCGGTGCGCTGTACGCGTGGCGTGTACCAGGTGTAGCCCAGGCTGAGCTTGGGCACGTCCGCCTCCAGCCCATAGAAGCGCGTGCTGCCGATGATGTCACCGGCCGCATCGCGGATCACGAACGGCAGCACCCTGCCTTCGGTCTGCGCCTGCAGCGCAGCCTGCACATAGTGCTCGACCTGCTGCGGCGACGGCACCTGGGTGTACCAGAGCTGGTCCAGGCCGCTGCCTTCGAGCGCGTCGCGCAGGCCCGGCACGTGCTCGGGCTGCAGCGGCTGCAGCGTCACGTGCTGGCCGCGCAGGACGGGAACCGTGTTCCAGGCGTCAGGCGTGCTCATCGTTCAGCCCTGCAGGCTCGGTGCGCGCGCGGCGCAATGATCGACATAGGTCTTGATCCGGTCGATGCCATCGGCGCCATACCAGAACACCTTCCAGTGATCCTGCTTGTAGCAGCCGTCGGACTCGGCATAGTAGAAATGGTTGATCGGGTTGCCGTGGCGCGAACGCCAGAACAGCTGCGGGGTTTCCTCCAGCATCACGTTCCAGACCGCACGTCCCAGGCCCTCGCCCTGCGCGTCATCAAGCACGGCGAACTTGTCCAGGTACACACCTTCGGCCTCGTCGGTGAGGATGACCGCGGTGCGGTAGTTCTCGCTGACATAGGCGCGCAGCAGCCGGGTCTTCTGGAAATAATCGGGCAACAGGGTGCGGCCGAAGCTGGATTCGATCAGGCCCTTCAGGCGCGGCAGGTCCAGTTCGTCCCAGGCGGTGGCGCGCAGCACCTTCTCACCGCGGCGCACCAGCGTGCCCGAGCCCTTGTGGGTGAACAGCTCCTTGGCCAGGTCGGCCGGGCGGGTGATCGACACCGACGATTCCAGCGGCAGGCGGTCGAGCAGATCCTTGATCTGCTCGATCTTCACCTTCATGCCGCCATGGATCCACGGCTGCGCGATCAGGTGATCGTATTCGGTGGACAGGTTGATCGAATCGATCACGTTGCCCGCCTCGTCCAGCAGGCCACCGGTGCCGGTCAGGAAGATGATCTTGTACGGCTGCAGCTCCTGCACCAGCTCATTGGCGGCGAAGTCGGCGTTGACGTTGAGGATCTGGCCGCCAGCGGTTTCGCCCAGGCTGGTGATGACCGGAATCGAGCCGGCGCGCAGGCTGGCCTCGATCGGTGCCAGGTTGACCCGCTTCACTTCGCCGACCAGGCCGTAGGTGTCCGGGTCCAGGTATTCGGCTTCGAACACGCCACCGGTGATGGAGGTGGCGCGCGCACCGTTCTGCTGCAGCGCCTCCACCAGGCGCAGATTGGACTGCTGGAAGACCCGGCGCACGATCGCCAGCGCTTCCGGCGAGGTCACGCGCAGACCATTGACGGTCTGCTTCTCGATGCCGGCCGCGGACAGTTCGGCGTCCAGCTGCGGGCCGGCGCCGTGCAGCACGATCGGGGTCAGCCCCACTTCCTGCAGGAACGACAGCGAGGACGTCAGTGCTTCAAGGTCGTCGCGCAGGACGGCACCGCCGACCTTGACCACGGCGAAGCGCTTGGCGTCCAGCTGCGAGAAACGCTTGAGGTACTGGCTGATCTCCTTCGCGCTGGCCATGCTGGAAAGCAGGCGCACGATGGTCTGGCGGGTCTGGCGGTGGGGCTGGAGGGCAGGAGACATTTCGGTTTCGTCGGAAAGGGAAGAATCAGGCGCCGGCAGCGATGATGCGATGCACGGCGTCGGTGTAGCGCTGCAGCTGGTCCAGCGTCACGAATTCATCGGCGGTATGGGCCTGGGCGATGTCACCCGGACCGAACACCAGCGTGGTGTAGCCCGCCGCGGAGAACAGCGAGGCCTCGGTCCAGAAGTCCACCGCATTGCCGATCGGCAGATCCAGGGCGTCGGCCACGTCGCGCGCCAGCAGGCGGCGGTGTTCGGCCTCGGCGATGTCGCCGGCCGGCAGGCTGGGGCCGCGGAACGTCTCGGTGAACAGCGCCGCTTCCGGTTCGGCGAACCCGGCGAAGGTCGCCAGCAGGCTATCGATGTCCATCGACGGCAGCGGACGGAAGCCGAAGCGCACCTCGGCCGCCGGGGCGATCATGTTGGCCTTGATCCCGCCTTCGACGCGGCCGATGTTGAAACGCAGGCCGGTCAGTCCACCGAAGCATGCCGATGCCAGCGATTCCACGTGGTCCAGCGCGCGGTTGCCCCAGCGCATGGCCTGGTGCAAGGCACTGGCGGCGGCATCCTGCCTGCCCGAGGCATGCCCGGCGCGACCGGCGAACTGCATCAGCACCGAACTGATGCCCCGATGCGCCAGGACTGCCTCGCTCATGGTCGGCTCGGCCACCAGCACTGCTTCGTAGGGCAGGCCACGGGCCAGGAACGCGGCGATGCAGCGCGGGTCGTTGGCTTCTTCATCGCTGGAGAACAGGAACGCGGCATCGCCATCGCTGGCATTGGCCGCCGCGACCAGTGCCGCCGCCGCGCCCTTGATGTCACACACGCCCAGCCCGACCACGCGATCGTCCAGGCGCCGCATCACGTGCGGGTCGGCACTCCAGTGCGGCGAGTCCGGCACGGTATCCAGATGCACGTTGAACAGGTACTTCGGCGTCCCGCGCACGGCATGCAGGCTGACCGCACCGGCACCGTGGTCGATCACCTCGACGTTGAAGCCGGGCAGATGGTCGCGCAGGTAATCGAAGATGCCACCGGTGGTGATCGCACGCGGCGGGTTGCGGGTGTCGAAGGACACCAGCGCCTGCAGGTGATCGAGCGTCTGTTCAAGCATGAATCAACAATCCTGTGGAATTCCGCCGGGCATGGCCCGGCGCTACCGTAATGCATCTGGTGGAGAGCCCCCTTGATGTTCAAGGGGGCGCGCCAACGGCGCGGGGATTAGGTGGAATGCGCGGGAGACGCGCGCGCAATTCAATCGCTCAGCGATTGACTTGCGCGTAAAGCGTCGAACTCATGCCGAACAGCTTGATGAAGCCTTCGGCCTCCTCCACGCCCCAGTCGGCCGACTGTGCGTAGGTGGCGCCCTTGGTGTTGAGCAGGTGCGGCGACTTCACCGCCACCGCGTCGACGCGGCCACCCCGGGTTTCCAGCACCACTTCACCGTTGACCTTGGCCTGCGAGGACTTCAGGAAGGCCTCGATGTCGGTCTTCAGCGGGTCGTGGTAGAAGCCTTCGTACACCAGCTCCACCCACTTGCGCGCCACGTCCGGCTTGAAGCGGTTCTGCTGCTTGGTCAGCACCGCATCTTCCAGCGCGCGGTGTGCGGCCAGCAGCGAGACCAGGCCCGGCGCCTCGAACACGATGCGGCCCTTCAGGCCGATCACGGTGTCGCCGGTGTACACGCCGCGGCCGACGCCGTACGGGGCGAACAGCTTGTTGAGCTGGGCCAGGATCTGGTCGCCCGGCAGCGCCTTGCCGTTCAGTTCAACGGCTTCGCCTTCAACGAACTTCAGGGTGACGGTCAGCGCCTGTTCCGGCCACTCGCTGCGCGGCGCGCACCAGCCACGCGCGCCCTCGCCCGGGGCTTCCCAGCGGTCGATCTCGCCGCCGGACATGGTCACGCCCAGCAGGTTCTCGTTGATGGTGTAGGCCTGCTGCTTGGCACGCACGCCGAAGCCACGCTCTTCCAGGTACTTCTGCTCGTAGGCGCGGGTCTGGGTGTGTTCCTTCTGGATTTCACGGATCGGCGCGATGATCTGGTAATCACCCAGCGCCTTCACCGCCAGGTCGAAACGGACCTGGTCGTTGCCCATGCCGGTGCAGCCGTGGGCGATGATGTTGGTGCCCAGTTCGGCGGCACGCTTCAGCGCGGCATCGACGATCAGGTAGCGGTCGGACACCAGCAGCGGGTACTGGCCCTGGTAGCCTTCGCCGGCCCACACGAACGGCTTGACGAAGCCTTCCCAGATGGCCGGGCCACCGTTGACGGTGACGTGGCTGGTCACGCCCAGCTCGGCGGCGCGCTTCTCGATGAAATCGCGCTCTTCATCATCCACGCCGCCGGTGTCGGCGAACACGGTGTGCACGTTGTAGCCACGCTCCTGCAGGTAGGGCACGCAGAAGCTGGTATCCAGGCCGCCGGAGAAGGCGAGAACGACGTCTTTGTTGCTCATGGGGGGGTATGTCCTGGTAGCGCCGGGCCATGCCCGGCGGGGTTTCAATGAATCGAAAGAAAAATCAGCGCCCGGCAACCGCAGCCATGATCGCCTTCTGCACGTGCAGCCGGTTCTCGGCTTCGTTGATGGCGATGCACTGCGGCGAATCCATCACGCCGTCGGTGGCCTTGACGTTGCGGCGCAGCGGCAGGCAATGGCTGAACACACCGTTGTTGGTCAGCGCCATCTTGCGTTCGTCGACGATGAAGTGCTTGTACTGGTCACGGATCGGCTTCTCCGGCTCCCAGTTGCCGAAGAACGGCAGCGCACCCCAGCTCTTGGCATAGACCACGTCGGCGCCGGCGTAGGCGCTGTCGATGTCATGGCTGATCTTCAGCGAACCACCGCTTTCGGCCACGTTCTGCTCGGCCCAGCCCATGTAGCGGTCGTCCAGGATGTAGTCGGCGGTCGGGCACAGCAGGGTCACGTCCATGCCCATGCGGGTGGCGATGGTCAGCGCCGAGTTGGCCACCGCGGTGTTCAGCGGCTTGGGGTGGTAGGTCCAGGTCAGCACGTACTTCTTGCCGCGCAGGTCCTGGGTGCCGAAGTGCTCCTGCAGCGCCATCACATGGGCCAGTTCCTGGCACGGGTGGGTGATGGTCTCCATGTTGATGACCGGCACCGGCGAGTACCTGGCGAAACTGTTGAGCACGATGTCCTGGCGGTCGTAGGCCCAGTCCACGAACTTCGGGAACGCGCGCACGGCGATGATGTCGCAGTAGCGCCCCAGCACCTTGGCCACTTCGGCGATGTGTTCCTCGGTATCGCCGTCCATCACCGTGCCGAGGTTGAACTCGATCGGCCACGCATCCTTGCCCGGCTGCAGCACCACCGCGTGCGCGCCGAGCTGGAACGCGCCCAGTTCGAAGCTGGTGCGGGTGCGCATGGACGGGTTGAAGAACACCAGCGCGATCGACTTGCCCTTGAGCTGGTCGCCGAGCTTGTTGCGCTTGAACAGCGCGGCCTGGGTCAACAGCGCATCGAGATCGCTGCGGCTCCAGTCCTGAGTGTTCAGGAAGTGCTTGGGGGACATCATCATTCCTTGCGTGGCGGCGCCGTGAATCGACGCTGTGGAAGGTGGAAGGGAGAACCGGAAACCAAGGGTGGGACGCGAATGTTGCAGTTGAAATTTCTGGAACCCGGAAACGCAAAAACCCAGCCGGTGGGCTGGGTTTTTTTCGGACGAACAGCAGAAAGCTCCGGATTACCCAGCGGGAATGTGGGGTTCCGGTCGACGGGCACGCGACGTCATGCCAGTGGCCTGGCGGGCGGCGCTGCTGTCGTGCTGGAAGTCGGTGAGCTTCATGGCCGCCAATCTTTGCATGCGGCCGGAGCCGGCGCAAGGGGCCGCCGTCGCAGAATCAGGGGGTGCCGGCCGCCGCCTGCTCCGGGCCCACCCAAGGGGTGATCGAAACCCGGATCTTCAGCCGGTTGCCGGGATCTTCCGGCAGCCGTGAACGGTACTTGGTGCCCTTGTAGACATAGTCCACGTCGTAGGCGATGGGGCGGCGGAATTCACGCCCGACCGGCACGATGCGACAGTCCCGGGTCAGCATCGGGCCATTGTTGGCCGGCGCCGGGGCCGGGGTCTCGGCCGGCACCTCCTCCAGGGTCTCCTCGTCGCTGCGCTTGAACATCGAGCGCACCGAGTCCCAGAAACGGCCGATCCGGCCCTTGTCCTCGACCGGCTCTTCGCCGGTCACGTTGACCGGCGCCAGGGTCCGCGTGGACACCGGCTCGCAGTGCTCCTCGGTGCGGGTGGCGCGCAGGGTCTGGAACACCGGCTCCACGTTGAGCACCTGGGCGTAGTCGAATTTCACGTTCTCCACGATCACCACCCGGTTGCGCGGCTCGGCCTCCTGGGCCAGAACCACGGCGGGCAACGCCGACAGGCAGGCCAGGGTCAGCAACGCGGGGGTTTTCATGGGCGACGGGAGCAGGGACACGGCAATAGTGTAGGCAGTGGTGACCGCGAGGGGCTGAACATTACCCGTCCGCGCCGTTCCTGCCCACCCCACCCCCGGTCGAGGCCGGTACCCAGCGGCGCCGGCGTTCCCCCCAAAGCGGGCCGACACGTTCTAAAATCACAGGCTGTCCCCCAGCCACAGCCCCATGACCCTGCGCCTGCACAACAACCTGACTCGCCAGCTCGAACCGTTCACTCCGCTCGATCCGGCCTGTCCGACCCTGTATGTGTGCGGCCCCACGGTCTACAACTACGTGCACATCGGCAACGCCCGTGGCCCGGTGGTGTTCGGGGTGCTGGCCGACCTGCTGCGGCGCCGGTTCGGCGGGCTGCGCTACGCGCGCAACATCACCGACGTGGACGACAAGATCAACGCCGCCGCGCGCGAACAGCGGGTGCCGATCAGCACCATCACCGACCGCTTCGCCGCCGCCTACCGTGAAGACATGGCCGCGCTGGGTGTGGTGCCGCCGGACATCGAACCGGAGGTGACCGCGCACATGCCGCAGATCATCACCATGATCGAGCAGCTGATCGCGCGCGGCCACGCCTATGCCGCCGAGGGCCATGTGCTGTTCGCGGTGGCCAGCTTCGACGGCTACGGCAAGCTGTCGCGGCGCGACCCGGACGAGATGCTGGCCGGTGCCCGCGTCGACGTGGCCCCGTACAAGCGCGACCCGGGCGACTTCGTGCTGTGGAAGCCGTCCAGCGACGACCTGCCCGGCTGGGCATCGCCCTGGGGCCGTGGCCGCCCGGGCTGGCACATCGAGTGCTCGGCGATGGCCGCCGCCCACCTGGGCGAGACCATCGACATCCATGCCGGCGGCGTCGACTTGCAGTTCCCGCACCATGAAAACGAGATCGCGCAGAGCGAATGCGCGCATGGCGGCCGGATCTTCGCCCGCTTCTGGCTGCACAACGGCATGCTCAACTTCGGCGGTGCCAAGATGAGCAAGTCGATCGGCAACATCGAGCGCGTGCACGACCTGGTGCGCCAGCACCCGCCGGAAGCGCTGCGCCTGGCGCTGCTGTCGGCGCACTACCGGCAGCCGCTGGACTGGTCCGATGCACTGATCGAACAGTCGGTGCGCACCCTGGACCGCCTGTACGGCACCCTGCGCGACCTGGCCGAGGTGGACGCGACCGCGGTCATCCCGGCCGAGATCGAAGCCACCCTGGACGACGACCTCAACACTCCGCAGGCGCTGGCCGAAGTGGCCCGCATCGCCGGCGAGGCCCGCCGTGCCACCGACCCGGCGCAGCGCGCCCGCCTGAAGGGCGAACTGCTCGGCGCCGGCATCGCACTGGGCCTGCTGCAGGCCGACCCGGCGCAGTGGTTCGGCAATGCCGCCGGTGACAGCAGCGATGACGCCCGCATCCAGGGCCTGATCGACGCACGTGCCGCAGCCAAGCAGTCCCGCGATTTCGCCCGTTCCGATGCGATCCGCGACCAGCTGGCCGCCGAAGGCATCGTGCTGGAAGACACCCCGCAGGGCGTGCGCTGGGTGCGCAAGCGCGCCTGACCCGCCCTGCCCCGTGGCCGGCAGCCCCGGCCACGCCCCACTGTAGAGACTGTTGTGACCGACTCCCCGTTCCCGCTTGAACCTACGGCCGCCGAGGCCCAGACCGCCATCGCCGAGGAATTCGGCTTCTTCGGCGACTGGTCCGAGCGCTACCAGTACCTGATCGACCTGGGCCGCAAGCTGCCGGCCTTCCCGGACGACTGGAAGACCGAAGAGCACCGCCTGCTCGGCTGCCAGTCGATGGTCTGGATCGTGCCGGAGGGAAACGCACAGTCGCTGCGCTTCCACGCCATCAGTGACTCGGCGATCGTGTCGGGGCTGATCTTCCTGGCCCTGCGCGTGTACTCCGGGCGCTCGGCACAGGAGATCCTGGCCACCGAACCGAGCTACATCCAGGACATCGGCCTGGCCCGCCACCTCTCGCCGACCCGCAGCAACGGCGTGGCGGCGATGCTGGCCTTCATCCGCGATACCGCCCAGGCGCAGCTGCAGCGCGACCCCTCGTGAGCGAACCTGCCACGGCCGAAGACACCGCGCTGGGCCTGCTGTCCCGGCCTGGCTTTGCCAGGCTGCTGGCCTACCGCATCTTCGCGATGCTGTCCTACCAGGTGGTCGCGGTCACGGTCGGCTGGCACATCTATGAAGTCACCCGCAATCCGTTCTCGCTGGGCCTGATCGGCCTAGCCGAGGTACTGCCGTTCTTCTGCGTGGCCCCGTTCGCCGGCTACCTGGTGGACCATCTGCCACGCCGCCGGCTGGGCATGGTCGCCTGCGCCGGGCTGATCGCCACCGCGCTGGTACTGACCAGCGTGGCGATGGGGTGGCTGCCGGTCGAGGGCGTGTGGCCGATCTATGCCGCCATCGCGCTGACCGGCATGGTCCGCGCCTTCCTGTCGCCGATCTACAACGCACTGTTCGCTCGGGTGCTGGCACGCGATCAGTTCGCGCGTGGTGCCGGCCTGGGTGCTGTCGTGTTCCAGGCCGGCATGATCGCAGGCCCGGCCCTGGGCGGCGTGCTGGTCGGCTTCGGTGGCAAGGGCCTGTCCTATGCGGTGGCCACGGTCTTCGCGCTGGTGGCGATGGTCTGCCTGGCCACCCTGAAGGTGGAGGAACCGGTGCACACCGGACCGGCTGCGCCGATCTTCAAGAGCATCGCCGAAGGCGCACGCTTCGTGGTCGGCAACCGGATCATGGTCGGGGCGATGGCGCTGGACATGTTCTCGGTGCTGCTCGGCGGTGTGGTGGCGATGCTGCCGGCGTTCCTGCACGAGATCCTGCACCATGGCCCGGAGGGGCTGGGCATCCTGCGCGCTGCACCGGCCCTGGGCTCGGTCTGCGTGGGGCTGTGGCTGGCCCGGCACCCGCTGCATCGCAATGCCGGCCGCGTGCTGCTGTTCGCGGTGGCCGGCTTCGGCCTGTGCGTGATCGGCTTCGGGCTGTCGCAGCACTTCTGGCTGTCGGCGCTGATCCTGCTGTTCTATGGGGCCTTCGACGGCGTGTCGGTGGTGATCCGCTCGACCATCCTGCAGCTGGCCACGCCGGAAGACATGCGCGGGCGGGTATCGTCGATCAACGGCATCTTCATCAGTTCGTCCAACGAACTGGGCGCGTTCTATGCCGGCACCATGGCGCGCCTGCTGGGCCTGGTGCCCGCCGTGGTGCTGGGCGGCTTCGCGGTGCTCAGCGTGGCCGGGGTCACCGCATGGAAGAACCCGACGCTGCGGAAACTGAATCTTCGCGACCTGCAGTAGCCGCGGCGCCGCGCCGGCTTTCTGTAGCGTCGAGCCATGCTCGACTGGCGCCTCTGAAACGGAGTCGAGCATGGCTCGACGCTACAAAGGGCCAAGCCACCCAACAAAAAACCCGGCCGGAGCCGGGTTTTCTGCATGACCAGACAACGATCGGGAATCAGTCGCCCTGCTGCTTCTGCAGGTGCTCCCAACGCTCCTGGGCGTCGATGGTGCGCTCGGCGGTCAGGCGCGCTTCCAGGCGCTCCAGGCCGATTTCCTCACCGGTGTCCACGCAGTACCCGTAGTCGCCGGCTTCCAGGCGCTTGAGGGTGCTGTCGATCTTGCCGATCAGCTTGCGGTAACGGTCACGGGTACGCAGTTCCAGCGAGTTCTCGGTCTCGCGGGTCGCACGCTCGGCTTCGTCGCCGATGTCACGCACTTCCTCGCGCAGGTTCTCGATGGTCTGCTTGGATTCCTCCACCAGATCAGCGCGCCAGTTCTGCAGGCGCTGGCGGAAGTACTCCTGCTGCAGCGGACTCATGTACTCCTCGTCCGAGGCAGGCTTGTAACCGGCCGGCAGGATCGGGCGGCCGGTGGCCTCGTCGGTCTTGTATTCGACCACCTTGTACTTGCTGCGCGGCGCAGGGGCCGCCGAACGGGCGGCGACGGCGACGGCGACCTTGCCCACTGGGCGCGACACGGTCTTCGGAGCGGAATCGGATTTCACGGCGGTTTTGGCAGGCGATTTCGAAACGGGCACGGGATTCTTGGATTGCGGGGCGGTCGATGCTGCAGGGGTGGCGGCCGGCGCCGGCTTGGGGGCCGGCTTGGCTGCTGCCACTGCCGCGGTCTTGGCCGGGACAGACTTGGCCGGGGCCGGCTTGGCAGCCGGCTTCGGTGCGGACTTCACTACGGGGGCCGGCGTCGGCTTGGCAACCGGCGTGGCGACATTCCTGGCAGCCTTGGCGGCAGCGGTCGGCTTGGCCGGCGCAGCCTTCTTCGGTGCCGGCTTGGCAACCGGCTTGGCGGCCGCCTTCTTCACCACCGCCTTCGGCGCCGGCTTGGCAGGTGCCTTCTTCGGCGCCGGCTTCGCGGCGGCCTTCTTTACCGGCGCTGCCTTGCTGGCGACCTTCTTTACGGCCGGCGCTTTCCTGCTGGCAGCGGCGGGTTTGGCCTTGACCGGGGCAGCGGGCTTTTTCGCCACCGCCGGCTTGCCGGCCTTGGCCGGCGACTTCTTTGCGGTGGCCTTCCTGGCCGCCGGTTGCGAGGATGCTGCCTTGGTCACCGCCTTGCTGGCCGGCTTCTTGGCAACGGGCTTGGCCGCCAACTTCTTCACAACAGGCTTGGCGGTTTTCTTGGCGGCCTTGACGGCCTTCTTTGCAGTTTTTTTAGCAGCCACGAAACGCTCTTCCTTGGATTCCCCGGGGCCCGGGAAAGCGGGCCTTTATAGCCTACCCGACCCGCAGCAGCAACCTTGGGGGCCCGCTCCATTCAGTCCTGGAGACAACGGGCCCAAGGGGTGGTCCGACCAACACGGACCGCCTTGCGCGGTACGGAACCTGTCCGGCACCCGAGGGTGCCACGCGCGGTCACAGGCCATCGGCGACATGCGACCAACGGCCCATCCTGCACAAATGCGGCCTTCATGCCAACTGGCATAAGATGACTGGGTGATCTCGCGCCTGCTCATCGCCCTGCTGCGCTTCTACAAGCGCTTCATCAGCCCCCTGCTGGGGCCGCGCTGCCGTTTCGTGCCGAGCTGTTCTGAATACGCGATGGAAGCCATTTCCCGGCACGGCCCGCTGCGCGGCAGCTGGCTGGCCGCGCGCCGGCTCGGCCGCTGTCATCCCTTCCATCCGGGCGGTATCGACCTCGTGCCCGAGCGCACCGATGCCCCTTCTTGCCGTTGCACAGGAAAACACTGACATGTCCTCCACCCTCATCACCAACGCCCGCATGGTCAACGAAGGCCGCACCTTCGAAGGCGACCTGCGCATCGAGAACGACCGCATCGCGCAGATCGGCAGCGGATTGACGCCGCGCGACGGCGAGCAGGTGGTGGACGCGGCCGGGCGCTGGCTGCTGCCCGGCATGATCGATGACCAGGTGCACTTCCGCGAACCGGGCCTGACCCACAAGGGTGACATCGCCAGCGAATCGGCGGCGGCCGTGGCCGGCGGCCTGACCAGCTTCATGGACATGCCCAACACCAACCCGCCGACCCTGGATTCAACCATCCTCGAGGCCAAGTACGAACTCGCACGCGGCCGCGCCTGGGCTAACTACGGCTTCTACCACGGCGCCAGCAATGACAACCTGGACGCGATCCGCGCACTGGACCCGAAGAAGGCGCCGGGCGTGAAGGTGTTCATGGGCGCCTCCACCGGCAACATGCTGGTGGACAACCCGGAAACGCTGGACGCGATCTTCCGTGAATGCCCGACCCCGATCATCACGCACTGCGAAGACACGCCGATGATCGATGCCAACCTCAAGGCGTTCCAGGAGAAGTACGGCGACGCGCTGACCCCGGACATGCACCCGGACATCCGTTCGCGCGAAGCCTGCATCAAATCGACCCGGCTGGCGATGTCGCTGGCACGCAAGCACGGCACCCGCCTGCACGTGCTGCACATCTCCACCGCCGATGAGCTGGCGCTGTTCGAGAAGGGCCCGCTGATCCGCGCCGACGGCAGCCGCAAGCAGATCACCGCCGAGACCTGTGTGCACTTCCTGCACTTCGCGCGTCCGGATTACGCGACCAAGGGCAACCTGATCAAGTGCAACCCGGCGATCAAGGAGGTCTCCGACCGCGAGGCCATCACCGCCGCGCTGGCCGACGATGTGCTGGACGTGCTGGCCACCGACCACGCGCCGCACACCTGGGAAGAGAAGCAGAAGCCGTATGCACAGGCGCCGTCGGGCCTGCCGCTGGTGCAGTACGCGCTGGTCGCCGCGCTGGAGCGCGTGCACGAAGGCAAGCTGACCCGCGAGCAGGTGGTGCAGAAGTTCGCCCACGCCCCGGCGCAGCTGTTCGACGTGGAAGAACGTGGCTTCCTGCGCGAGGGCTATTTCGCCGACCTGGTGCTGGTCGAGGACGTGCCGTTCACCGTCAAGCGCGAGGACGTGCTGTCCAAGTGCGGCTGGTCGCCGTTCGAAGGCACCACCTTCCGTTCGCGCATCGCCTCCACCTGGGTCAACGGCCAGCAGGTGTGGGACGGCAGCAAGCTGGTGGGTGAACCCGCCGGCCAGCGCATGACCTACGACCGCTGATGCGTCCGGCACTGATGATCGGGGCGCTGCTGCTGGCCGCGCCCCTGTTTTCCTCATCCCCGGCGCAGGCGCAGGATGGCATCGGCAGCCTGATCGACAGCCGCGTGGTGTTCCCGGCCAGTGCGTCGCAGGGCGCGCTGGTGATCGGCAAGGTGCCCGCCGGCAGCCGCGTGCGGTATGCCGGCCGCCAGCTGCGGGTGAGCAGCTACGGCAGCGTGGTGTTCGGCATCGGCCGCGATGAGAAGGGCCCGCTGCAGGTACAGGTGCAGCGCCGCGATGGTGGCAGCGAGACCGCCAGCATCAGCGTGACGCCGCGCGACTGGCCGACCGAGCGGGTCAACGGCGTGCCGCCGAAAACGGTCAACCCACCACCGGCGATTGCCGAGCGGATCAAGCGCGAACAGGCGCAGGTCACCGCCGCACGCGCCCGCGATGACGACCGCACCGACTTCACCCAGACCTTCATCTGGCCGGTGCAGGGCCGCATCAGCGGCCGCTTCGGCAACGCCCGTGTGTACAACGGCCAGCCCGGTGCCGGTCATTCCGGCATGGACATCGCGGTACCGACCGGCACGCCGGTGAAGGCGCCGGCGGCCGGCGTGGTCACCTTCGCCGGCCCGGACCTGTACCTGACCGGCGGCACCCTGCTGATCGATCACGGGTACGGGGTCAGCTCGAACTTCCTGCACCTGTCGCGCATCGACGTGAAGGTGGGAGACCGGGTGAGCCAGGGCCAGGTGATCGCCGCCGTGGGGGCCACCGGCCGTGCCACCGGCCCGCACCTGCACTGGGGCATGAACTGGTTCGACACCCGCATCGACCCGTTGCTGGTGCTGGAACGCAAATAGCGCGCGCAGGTTCGCCGCCGGGCATGGCCCGGCGCTACCACGTGACGGATCGTTCATCGCGCATGGGCCGTGCGATGAACGGGCAGCGCCGGGCCATGCCCGGCGAGCGCAGCGGCATCAGCCGCGCGCGGCCCACCACACGCGCAGCAGGGTGCGCACCGGCGTCGCTTCGATCGGCTTGCCTGCGGCCTGCGCGGCCAGCCGGGCACGCGCCAGGCTGGACCACACGCGGCGCGCGCGCGGGCCCGGCACGCGTGCGCCCCACCCCTTCAGCAGATGCTGCGCCCAGCGCTGCGTGGCGGTACTGGCATCCTCATCCAGCAGGCTGCGCGGCACCCCGGCCACGCCGGCGTCCTGCAGGCGCTGGGCCAGGGTCTGCAACTGGACGGCACGGCCCGCGCCTTTGCGCGGGGTGTCGTTGAACAGCACCGCTTCCACAGCGGCAACCGCGTCGGCGTAATTGGCCAGCGCGCGCTCGGCACTGGCCGCATCGAGCGCGACCGTGCGCGCCTCGACCAGATCCGGCAGAGTCTCGGCCAGCTGCGCCCACGGCGCGCGCACCGGCTCCAGCACGCGCCCCAGCGGATGGCGCGAGCGTTGCGCAGCCCAGCTGCGCAGCTCTTCGCCCCACCAGGCCAGCTTGGCGTCGGCCGGCAACGGATCGCCGCTGGTGTTGAGCATGTCATCGAATTCCTGCAGCAGCGCGAACCACGCCACCGCAAGGTCACGTTGCGGCTCGGCCACGAAGGGCGCGGCCACCGACCATTCCGGCCAGCGGCTGCGCCACTTGTCGAGGAAGCTTTCCAGCGCGGTACTGCTCACTACGTTGTTCCTTACGGCTGGGCCGGGGCTGCCGGCCGGGTCGGCCACAGACTGGCCCGTTGCAGAAGTGCGGGGTTGTCCGCCAGCACGTCGGCCTGCCAGGCCAGCGGGTCGTCGCTGTGCAGGCGATAGCCCCACAGCGCCGCGACCGACGGCATGGCCGCCGCGCGCGCGGCGATGATGTCGCGCTCGTCGTCGCCCACGTACACGCAGTCTTCGGCGGCGATGCCGATGGCCTGCGCGGCATGCAGCAGCGGCAGCGGATGCGGCTTGCGTTCGGCCAGGGTGTCACCACCGACCAGCACCGCGCAGCGCTGCTGCCAGCCGTGCTGCGGCAGGATCAAGCGGGCCAGGTATTCGGGCTTGTTGGTGACGATGCCCCATACGGTGCCGGCGTCGTCCAGCGCACCGAGCATGCCGGCCACGCCATCGAACAGCACCGCATGCTGGCCGATCAATGCTTCGTAGCGCTGCAGGAATTCCGGGATCAGCGCGTCGCGCGCAGCGGCATCCAGGTCCGGAAAGGCGGCCGAGACCATCGCCCGCGAGCCCTTCGACACCACCGGCCGCAGCACGGCCGGATCGACCGGCGCGCGGCCGCGTTCGGCGAGCATCGCATCGCAGGTGGCGACGAAATCCGGCGCACTGTCCAGCAGCGTGCCGTCCAGGTCGAACAGGACCGCGCGCGGGAAGCCTGCGCGGCTCATGCGGCCTTGACCGCGTGGGCCAGGTAGTTGATGTCGGTGCGGCTGCTCAGCCGTGCACGGTTGCGCCACGGCTCGTAGGCCATGCCACTGACATCGGCCAGTTGCAGGTCGGCCTCGCGCAGCCAGCGCGCCAGCTCGGCCGGCTTGATGAACTCCTGGTAGTGATGGGTGCCCTTGGGCAGCAGCCGCGCCACGTATTCGGCACCGACGATCGCCACCGCGAACGCCGCGGCAGTACGGTTGATGGTGGACAGGAACAGGTGACCGCCCGGCTTCAGCAGGCGCATGCAGGCCGCGATGATCGCACCCGGGTCGGGCACGTGCTCGAGCATCTCCATGCAGGTCACCACATCGAAGCTGCCGGCCTGCTCGGCGGCCAGATCCTCGGCCGCCTGTACCCGGTAGTCGACCGTGACGCCGCTTTCCAGCGCATGCAGGCGAGCGACCTTGACCAGTTCCGGGGCGAGGTCAATCGCGGTGACGTCGGCACCGGCCTGGGCCAGCGCTTCGCTCAGCAGGCCGCCACCGCAGCCGATATCCAGCACGCGCGCACCGCGCAGCGGCACGCGCTCGGCCACGTACTGCAGGCGCACCGGGTTCAGCGCGTGCAGCGGCTTCTGCGGGCCGTCAGCGTCCCACCAGCGGGTGGCCAGTGCGGCGAACTTGTCCAGCTCGGCCTGATCGAAATTGGAGGAAGCGTGAGGGGCGGTCATGAGGGAGTCCTTGCGGCGCCAAGGGTCAGGCGCGGATATGACGGATGCGCTCGCGCCACTGGCGCGCGTTGGCGATGATGCCCGGCAGGTCCATGCCGACCAGCTCGCGCTGCACCAGCTTCGGCTTGCCGGCGATCCAGACGTCGCTGACCTGCTGGCGGCCGGTGGCATACACCAGCTGCGACAGCACGTTGTGCAGCGGCTGGGTTTCCAGCGCGGACAGGTCGACGCAGACCAGGTCGGCCTGCTTGCCGACCTCGATCGAACCGATGCGCTCGCCGAAGCCCAGCGCGCGGGCGCCACCCAGGGTGGCGGCGCGCAGCGTGGTCGCCGCGTCCAGTGCCGTGGCATCGTTGGCGACGGCCTTGGCCAGGATCGCCGCGGTGCGGTTCTCGCTGAACATGTCCAGATCGTTGTTGCTGGCGCAGCCATCGGTGCCGATGGCCAGGTTCACGCCTGCGCGCTGCAGGGCGCAGGCCGGGCAGAAACCGGAGGCCAGCTTCAGGTTCGATTCCGGGCAGTGCACCACGCTGACGCCGCGCTCGGCGCACAGGTGGATCTCCGCATCGGTCAGCTGGGTCATGTGCACCGCGATCAGGCGGTCGTTGACCAGGCCGAGGCGGTCCAGCCGCGCCAGCGGGCGCTGGCCGTGCAGCTTGATCGAGTCGCTGATCTCCTGCGCGGTTTCATGGGTATGCAGATGCACCTGCATGTCGAGCTGGTCGGACAGCATCCGCACCCGCTCGAAATTGGCATCGTTGACGGTATACGGCGCGTGCGGCGCGAACGCGGTGCCGATCAGCGGATCGGTGCGCCACTGGTCATGCAGTTCACCGGCCTTGGCGAAGTACTCGTCGTCGGTCTTGGCCCAGGCGGTGGGGAAATCGATGATCACCGCACCGACCAGCGCGCGGAAACCGTGCTTCTTGTAGACCGCAGCCTGCACGTCGCCGAAGAAGTAGTTCTCGTTGGCGCAGGTGGTGCCGCCGCGCAGCATCTCGGCGATGGCCAGGGTGGTGCCGTCGGCGACGAACTCGGGGCCGATCACCGCCGCTTCCACCGGCCAGATGTGCTGCTGCAGCCAGGTCATCAGCGGCAGGTCGTCGGCAACGCCGCGCAGCAGGGTCATCGGGTTGTGCGTATGCGCGTTGACCAGGCCCGGCATCAGCGCGGCATCCGGGCGGCTCACCACCTGCGCGGCACGGAAGCGCGCGCGGGCCTCGGCTCGCGGCAGGATGGCGACGATTTCGCTGCCACGCACGGCCACGGCATGGTCTTCCAGCACCACCGCATGCGGCTCGATCGGTACGACATGACCGGCTTCGATGAGCAGGTCGCAGGCTTCGGGGAGGTGCGGGCTATCGCTCATGCGGGCTCACTTGGCTGTGGGGCGGCCTGATGGGAGGCGCCTGAGGGGAGGCGGTAGCGCCGGGCCGTGCCCGGCGGCTGTCCGTTGCGGCGTCACGGACGCCGGCAACGGGTTCCGGGCCATGCCCGGAAAGCCGAGCATGGCCCGGCCCTGCAGCAAGGTCGGCCTGCGGCCGGAACCTTACTTGACGCGCGAGGAGTATTCGCCCGAGCGGGTATCCACCTTGATGATTTCATCCTGGTTGACGAACAGCGGCACGCGCACCACGGCGCCGGTTTCCAGCGTGGCCGGCTTGCCGCCACCGCCGGAGGTGTCACCACGCACGCCCGGGTCGGTCTCGGTGATCTTCAGTTCGACGAAATTCGGCGGCTGCACGAAGATCGGCGCGCCGTTGAACAGGGTCACGATGCAGGCTTCCTCGCCCTTCAGCCACTTCTCGGCGCCGCCCATGCCGGCCTTGTCAGCCTGCACCTGCTCGAAGGTCTCCGGGTCCATGAAGTGCCAGTACTCGCCATCGCTGTACATGTAGTTCATGTCGGTGTCGACAACGTCGGCCACTTCCAGGTCATCGGTGGCCTTCATGGTCAGTTCCACCACGCGGCCCGAACGGATGAAGCGGTACTTCACGCGGGTGAAGGCCTGGCCCTTGCCCGGCTTCACATACTCGGTATCCGTGATGACCGCCGGTTCGTTGTTGACCAGGATCTTCATCCCGTTCTTGACGTCATTCATGCCCACAGTGGCCATGCTCAAGCTCCTCAAATGGCAAAACCGCCGCGGGTGCGGCGAGCCGGATAGAATGGAAAGCCCACCGGAAGCCGGTGGGCAACTGATTTATGCCCCCATGATAACCGCAGGCCCCGTCTCCATGCAGCTTTCCGCCTTCCCCCGGCCCCCGTCGCCAGGTGCGCCAGCGCGCTGGCAGCAGCTGTGGCGGCAGGCCCTGCGCGACCCGCAGCAGCTGCTGGCCCAGCTGGGCCTGGACGCTGCCGCGCTGGGCGTGTCCGAGGCGGCCATGGCGCAGTTCGCGCTGCGCGTGCCGCAGGGCTTCGTGGCCCGCATGCGCCACGGCGACGCGGCCGACCCGCTGCTGCGCCAGGTGCTGCCGGTCGACGCCGAGATGCGTCCGGCGCCCGGATTCAGTTTCGACGCGGTGGGCGACGGCGCGGCGAAGAAGGCGACCGGAGTCATCCAGAAGTACCGCGGGCGGGCCCTGCTGGTGGCCACCGGCAGCTGCGCGATCAACTGCCGCTACTGCTTCCGCCGGCACTTCGACTACGGCGCGGAAAACGCCGCCAAGGGCGGCTGGCAGGAGGCCGTGGCTGCCATCGCGGCCGACCCGGACATCGACGAGGTGATCCTGTCCGGCGGCGACCCGCTGTCGCTGGCCACCCACAAGCTGGCCGAGCTGACCGACGCCCTGCGCCGGATTCCGCACCTCCGCCGCCTTCGCATCCACACCCGGCTGCCGATCGTGCTGCCCGAGCGCGTGGACGAGGAACTGCTGGCGTGGCTGGGCAGCCTGCCCTGGCCGCTGGCGATCGTGGTCCACGCCAACCATGCCAACGAGTTCGATGCCGGCGTGGACGCCGCCCTGGCGCGCCTGCGTGGCCTCGGCGCCCAGCTGTTGAACCAGGCGGTGCTGCTGCGCGGGGTCAACGACAGCGTGCAGGCGCTGCAGGACCTGAGCGAGCGCAGCTTCGCCGCCGGCGTGCTGCCCTACTACCTGCACCAGCTGGACAAGGTGGAAGGCGTGGCCCACTTCGAAGTGGACGACACCCAGGCCAAGGCGCTGATTGCCGGCCTGACGGCACGCCTGTCCGGCTACCTGGTGCCGAAGCTGGTGCGCGAGCTGCCCGGCGACCCGAGCAAGCGCCCGGTGTAACTGGTCGTTGCCCGTCCTGCGCGGAGCGGCTGCCCGGCGGGAGCCTCCACGCGCGGCGGGGAGCTGCCGTCAGAGCCCCGATTCGATCATCCGCACCACTTCGGTGGCGGTGACCGGATGGCTCAGCCGATAGCCCTGGCCGAGGTCGCAGCCGCGCTGGGCGAGCAGTTCGAACTGCGCTTCCTGCTCGATGCCCTCGGCCACCACAGTGATGCCCAGCGCATGGGCCATGGCGATGATGGCCGTGGTCAGGGCCAGATCGTCCGGATCGCGCTGCATGTCGGCGACGAAGCTCTTGTCGATCTTGACCCCGTCCACCGGCACCTGGCGCAGGTGGCTCAGGCCGGAGAAACCGGTGCCGAAATCATCCAGCCAGACTTTCACCCCGGTGCGGTGCAGCTTGTCCAGCAACTGCGCGGCCACCATTTCATCGCCGATCACTGCCGTTTCGGTCAGCTCCAGGTGCAGGCGTGACGCCGGCAGGCCCGACTCGTGCAGGCACTGCGCCACCAGCGCCGGCAGTTCCCCGCCACGCAGCTGCCGCGGCGACACGTTGACCGAAACGAACAGCTCGTCACCGGCCACGCCGCGTGGCCATTGCGATGCTTCCATGCACGCCGCGCGCAGTACCTTCGGGCCGATGATCTCGATCAGGCCACTCTGCTCGGCCACCTCGATGAACACCGACGGCGGGATCGTGCCCAGGGTCGGGTGCTGCCAGCGCAGCAGCACCTCCACGCCCACCAGGCGGCGGTCGCGCATGCGGAAGATCGGCTGGTAGGCCAGCCGCAGTTCGCCGCGCTCCCATGCGCCGCGCAGCTCCTGCTCCATGTGCACCCGGCGCTCGACCGCATGGTCCATCGCGCGGCTGTAGTAGCGGTAGCAGTTCTTGCCGGCCATCTTCGCCTGGTACATGGCGATGTCACCGTTCTTCAGCAGCGTGGTCGCGTCGGCGGCATCTTCGGGGAACAGGGTGACGCCGATCGAGGTGCCCAGGAACAACTCACGCCCCTGCACCACCAGCGGCTTGCCCAGCTCGCGCACCAGCACTTCGGCCAGCAGCTTCGCATTGGCCACGACATCGCCATCACCGACCAGGATCACGAACTCATCGCCACCGAACCGCGCCAGCAGCGCGTCGTCGCCGCCGGCCTCGGCCACCGCGCGGCCGATGCGCTGGGCGAACTGCAGCAGCGCCTCGTCGCCGGCTTCGTGGCCCAGGGTGTCGTTGACCCGCTTGAAATCGTCGATATCGGCGAACAGCAGGCCCAGCCGGTGGTTGGAGGCTCGCGCCGCCATCAGCCGGTGGTCCAGCGCTTCGCGGAACGCCAGCCGGTTGGTCAGCCCGGTCAACGCGTCGGTGTAGGCCATGTGCCGCACTTCGCGGTCGTGGCGGGCAATCGCATCGCGCATGCGCGCAAAGCCACGCACCAGCTCGCCCACCTCGTCGTCGCGGGTGTTCTCCCGCAGGGGTGCCTGGTAATCGCCGGCCTCGATGCGGCGCGCCGCAGCGGCCAGGTCACGGATCGGCGCCACCAGGGTGCGCTGCACGTACAGGATCACCACCACCCCGATCACCACCAGCAGGCCCAGCATCAGCAGCAGCCAGCCCAGGTGCCGGCTGCCGACCTGCTGCAGGCGTTCGCCCAGGGTGGCATTGGCCGCCTGCTCGCGCTGCCGCACTTCATCCAGCGCCATGCCGACGCGGACGCCGCCGATGCGCTGCGGGCCCACCAGGATCGGCATCGTGCTGTCCAGCACCGAGGGCGACTGCTGTACCACCAGCGACCGCGCAGCCACCGCGCCGGCGGCCAGCGGGTCGGTCATCGGCCGGCCGGCACCGGCAACGCCGGCGCTGCCGTCATGCACCAGCCGGCCCTGCGCGTCGAACACCAGCACGTAGCGCACCACCGGCTGCCGCGAAATGCTGCGCACCAGCACCCCGATCTGGTCGCGGTCATTGTCGCGCAGCGGACCGGCCAGCGCTTCGGACAGTTCGCGCACCATGGCCTCGCCACGGCTGCGCACGCTGCGATCGAACAGTTCATGCAGCACGCCGCCACTGAGGCTCTTCACCTCGCTCTGCATGGCGGCCTGCCGCCCCAGCAGCACGGCGAGGATCGCGACCACCACCAGCATCGCCCCGCCCATTGCGAGCAGGAATCGGGTCTGCATCCCGGAGCCAAGCCATTTCATTGCACTTCCATCCGCACGCGCGCCAACCCTTGTTTCAATGCCGTCCACGGCAGCTGCACCTCGGCAGCACGGTGGACAGCGCAAATTCCCCGCAACCGGCGCCCCTGCAGGCACAGCAGCGGCCGTGCGCCACGCTCACGGCGGCGCTGGCACCCTGCTCCCGCCGCCGCAGCTGATTGCGTGGTTCCCTTGCCCCACCCCGGCACCGAACGATGCGCGCCCTGCACGGCCGGCGCGGCCAGCGCACGGCCTGCCGCCGGATCTGCGTCGTCGCGGCCCGGCGCGTACGCCAGCACCGATGCAGCACGCACCGGCACGGCCAGCCGCCGCCAGCCCAGGCTCAGCAGTTCCCCCTGCATTGCCTCATGCAGACCCGACACACGCATCATTCCCCCAGGGCATCCGGACAGACTACCCGAAAAAACGGGAACGTCGTCAGCCGTCCCTGCCGTCGTTCCGGGCCAGCCTTGCCATGCGCTGGGCGTCGGCAAGAATGCCGCGCAGCAGCCGCACTTCCTGCTCGCTCGGCTCGCTGCGCAGGAACAGGCGGCGCAGCTTGCGCATCGCCGATTCGGGGGCGCGCCCCTTGTGGAAATCGATCTCGTCCAGGGTGTCGCCCAGCTGGGCGAAGAAGCTTTCCATCTGCTCATGACTGGCCACCTGCTCGCGCAGACCGGGCTCGGTCGCCGCCACCGGCTGCGCGCCCAGCAGCTGCATGCGCACTTCATAGGCCAGCACCTGCACCGCCGCGGCCAGGTTGAGCGAACTGAATTCCGGATCGGACGGGATGTGCACGGCTGCATGGCACAGCTGCAGCTCCTCGTTGGTCAGGCCGGTGCGCTCGCGGCCGAACACCAGCGCCACCTCGGCGCCCTCGCCGGCCTTGGCCACCGCACGGGCAGCGGCATCGGCCGGCAGCAGCTCCTCCAGCTGCACCCGGCGGGCACGGGCGGTACAGCCCAGCACGAACCGGCAGTCGGCCACGGCCTCGGCCAGGGTCGCCACCACCGGCGCATCGCCGAGCACGTCCTCGGCGCCGGCCGAGCGTCGGAAGGCCTCTTCATCCAGGGGCTTCTCCGGCGCCACCAGCACCAGGCGGGCCAGGCCCATGGTCTTCAGTGCGCGGGCGGCGGCGCCCATGTTGCCGGGGTGTTGGGTACCGACCAGGACGAATCGGAGGCGGGTGGCAGCGGGAAACTGGGACATGAACAGGGAAAAGGTCGAGCTGGACGAAGACCAATGGTAAACTGTGCGGCCGGCCACTGCGCCGGACCCGCTCTTTTCCCCCGCCAGCCCTTCTCTTCTGCCTTTCCGGGAGCCCACGCCATGCAGAAACCCGCCGTAACCGTCATGGTCAAGGCCGCCCGCCTCGCCGGCAACGTCCTGTTGCGCAACATCAACAAGCTCGAGGCGCTGAATGTGGTGCAGAAGGGCCGCATGGACTACGCCAGCGAAGTCGATGCGGACGCGGAAAAGGTCATCGTCAAGGAACTCAAGCGCGCCTACCCCGAGTACGGCATCTTCGGCGAAGAGGGTGGCGTGCAGGGCGAGCGTCGCCACATGTGGGTCATCGACCCGCTGGATGGCACCAGCAACTACCTGCGCGGCGTGCCGCACTACTGCGTGTCGATCGCCCTGGTCGAGAACGGCGAGCCGACCGACGCGGTGATCTTCGATCCGCTGCGCAATGAACTGTTCACCGCCAGCCGCGGCGCCGGTGCCGTACTCAACGACCGCCGCATCCGCGTGGCCGAGCGCAAGGATCTGGAAGGCACCATGATCCACACCGGTTTCGCCCCGCGCGAGCGCGCCCGTGCCAGTGCCCAGCTGAAGTCGCTCGATGCGCTGCTGGTGCATGCCGAGGACGTCCGTCGCACCGGCTCCGCCGCGCTCGACCTGGCCTACGTCGCCTGTGGCCGCGCCGACGCCTACTTCGAAGCCGGGGTCAAGGCCTGGGACATCGCCGCCGGCGTGCTGCTGGTGCGCGAAGCCGGTGGCAAGGTCTGCGACTTCAAGGGTGCCACCCCGGCCCGCATGGACAACCGTGGCCCGGACACGCAGCAGATCGTGGCCGGCAACCTGAAGGTCGCCGAGTCGCTGCAGAAGGTGCTGGTCAACACCGGTTACGCGGCCGAGTTCGACGCGAAGTTCTGATCTCCGCGCAGACACGGTTGGCGGGACGGCACCTTCGCAGGTGCCGTTTTCGTTTGTGCGCCCACCCAGCGCTGGCGCCGCACCGTCAAGGTCACGAGCCACCGCGGCACGACGATGCCCGGTAGCGCCGGGCCATGCCCGGCGAGCGAAGCGGCCGCCAGCATGATCCCGCACCACCACTGCATATGCGCACAAACAGAAACGCCCGGCGCGGGGCCGGGCGTTCCTGCACTGCAGTGGGGTAGCGGAAACTTACGCCACCGTCGACGCCCGCAGCGCGGCGATGCGCTCTTCCAGCGGCGGGTGGCTCATGAACAGCTTCTTCGCGGTCGAGCCGGCAATGCCGAACGCCGCGATCTGGGTCGGCAGCGTGCTCTGGCCGTGGTTGAGCTGCAGGCGCTCCAGCGCCGCGATCATCTTCTGGCGACCGGCCAGCGAGGCACCACCGGCGTCGGCGCGGAATTCGCGGTGGCGCGAGAACCACATCGAGATCATGGTGGCGAACAGGCCGAACACCATTTCCAGCACGAACACGATGATGAAGTAGGCGAAGCCGCGGCCGCCGCCTTCGCGGTTGCCCGACAGCGCGCTGTCGATGACGCCGCCGACCACGCGGGCCAGCACGATCACGAAGGTGTTCAGCACACCCTGCAGCAGCGCCATGGTGATCATGTCACCGTTGGCAACGTGGGCGATCTCGTGGCCCAGCACTGCTTCGGCCTCGTCTTCGCTCATGTTGTGCAGCAGGCCGGTGGACACCGCCACCAGCGCGTTGTTGCGGTTGGCACCGGTGGCGAAGGCGTTGATTTCCGGGCCCTCATACACCGCCACCTCCGGCATGCCGATGCCGGCCGCCTTGGCCTGGCGCTCGACCGTGGCCAGCAGCCAGCGCTCGGTCGGGTTGCGCGGCTCGGTGATCACCACCGCACCGGTGGAGCGCTTGGCCATCCACTTGGACAGCAGCAGCGAGATGAAGGAACCCCCGAAGCCGAAGATGCCGGCCATGACCAGCAGACCGCTCATCGAACGGGAGTCCACACCCAGGATCGACATCACGATGCCGGCGAGGATCAGCACCGCAAGGTTGGTGGCGAGAAAGAGGGCAATACGGGTGAACATGGGAAATTCCGGCTCGGAAGGGGGCGATATCCGTCAATTTGCGGTGCAGTCAGCTTGAATTCAAGCGCCAACCTGACCGACGATTCAGGCTGCATGACCTCCTCTCTTCCCTGCGGCCGCTTCGCACCTTCGCCGACCGGCCTGCTCCACCCCGGCTCCCTGCTGGCCGCCTTTGGCAGTTGGCTGCTGGCCCGCCACCACGGCGGGCTGTGGCGGCTGCGCATCGAAGACGTCGACCCGCCACGCACGGTACCCGGCGCCGCCCACGCGCAGCTGCAGGCGCTGGCCGCCTTCGGGCTGGACCACGATGGGCCGGTGCTGTGGCAGAGCGAACGCGGCGCCGCCTACCAGGCCGCACTGGATCAGCTGCTGGCCGGCGGCCACGCGTTCATCTGCCACTGCAGCCGCAGCGACGTCGCCGCCGCCGGCGGCATCCACCATCACTGTGTCGCCCGGCAACCGCGACCGGACCCCGCCGTCCGCTTCCGCGTGCCACCCGGCAGCGTGGTCCAGTTCGTGGACGGCCTGCGCGGTCTGCAGCAGCAGGACGTGCATGCCGAGGTCGGCGACTTCGTGCTGCGCCGCGCCGACGGTTGCTGGGCCTATCAGCTGGCGGTGGTGGTGGACGACGCCGCGCAGGGCGTGTCCGAAGTGGTGCGCGGTGCCGACCTGCTCGACTCCACGGCCCGGCAGATCCTGCTGCTGCAGGCGCTGGGGCTGCCCGTGCCGCGCTACTGGCACCTGCCGCTGCTGCTGGATGCGCCGGGCCACAAACTGTCCAAGTCACTGGCCGCACTGCCGGTGGACAGCGCGCAGCCGCTGCCGGTGCTGCGCCAGCTCTGGCGGCTGCTGGGCCAGGCGCCGGCCGCGCTGGACCACGCAGCCGATCGCGATGCACTGCTCGCCGCCGCGCGGCGGGCCTTCGATCCCGGCCTGCTGCCACGCTCGGACATCCTGCTGCCGGCGGGCGCACTTTCCGCGCCGATGTTGCAGAATCCCCCTTCCCCCACCTGATACCCGGACAGCATTCCATGACATCTCGCGTCGCACTGGTCACCGGCGGAACCGGCGGCATCGGTACCGCCATCTGCCAACGCCTGGCCGACCAGGGCCACCGGGTCGCGACCAATTACCGCGACGAAGCAAAGGCGCGCGCATGGCAGCAGGCCATGACCGGACGGGGCTACCAGGTCGCGATCTTTCCCGGCGACGTCTCCGATCCGGACAGCGCCGAGGCGCTGATCCGGGCCGTCGAGGCCGAACTGGGCCCGGTCGAGATCCTGGTCAACAATGCCGGCATCACCCGCGACACCACCTTCCACCGCATGCGCGCGGAGCAGTGGCACGACGTCATCAACACCAACCTCAATTCGGTGTTCAACGTCACCCGCCCGGTCATCGAAGGCATGCGCCGCCGCGGCTGGGGCCGGGTCATCCAGATCAGCTCGATCAACGGCCTGAAGGGGCAGTACGGGCAGGCCAACTACGCCGCCGCGAAAGCCGGGATGCACGGCTTCACCATCTCGCTGGCCCGCGAGAACGCCGGCTTCGGCATCACCGTCAACACCATCTCGCCCGGCTATGTGGCCACCGACATGGTGATGGCCGTGCCCGAGGACGTGCGCGCCAAGATCATCGCCGACATTCCCACCGGCCGCCTCGGCAAGCCGGAGGAAATCGCCTATGGCGTGTCCTTCCTGGTGGCCGAAGAGGCCTCGTGGATCACCGGCAGCAACCTGGACATCAACGGCGGCCACCACATGGGCTGGTGAGCCGCGCCGCAGGGGCGGGCGAGCATTACCGCTGCCCCTGCCGATGGTCATGCTGCGCAGCACGCAACCCCTTGCTGCGCAACATTTTCCCCGCTGAAAGCCAAGCCTGGCGGGGGCTGAGGCGGTTGCAACGGCTGCTGCACTGCGCCATGCTGCGCGTCTACTGTGACGAGTACCGCTTCATGGCTGCGACCCGCATCATCAAGAAGTATCCGAACCGTCGTCTGTACGACACCGAGATCTCCAGCTACATCACCATCGAGGACGTGCGCCAGCTGATCCTCGACGGCGAAGACTTCGAAGTGCGCGACGCCAAGAGCGGCGACGACCTCACCCGCTCCGTGCTGCTGCAGATCATTGCCGACCAGGAGCAGGACGGCGAACCGATGTTGTCCACGCAGCTGCTGAGCCAGTTGATCCGCTTCTACGGTGACTCGCTGCAGGGCTTCATGGGCAACTACCTGGAGCGCAGCATGCAGGTCTTCCTGGACCAGCAGCAGCAGTTCCGCCAGCAGATGGGCAACCTGCTCGGGCAGACCCCGTGGGCGATGATGAACCAGCTGACCGAGCGCAACCTGGAGCTGTGGCAGGAGTTCCAGCGCAACATGGGCACCGGCTTCGGCGGCCCACGCCCGGGTGGCACTGGCACCGGTACCGGGACCGGTACGGCTGGCAAGTCGAACGAGCCAGGCAGCGGCACCGGCGGCAAGACCCGCCGCTGAAGCGAGCACGCCGGCAGATGTGGCAACGGCGCGCCCTGGGCGCGCCGTTCCTGTGTCCGGCCCAGCGCTGACGGGCGCCGATCTACTTCCTGCAGCCCTTGCAGACGCGCTCGACCTTGTAGCCCTTCGCCTTCAGTTTCTCGACCAGGCCATCGCTGCCGAGCAGATGCAGCCCTCCCACCACAACCAGGGTTCCGCCCTGCCCCGCCTGCAGGTACGGCGCCAGCTTGGGTAGCCAGGCATCGTTGCGGTCGGTGTTGATGCGCTGGTACAGCTGCGGATACTGCTGGCGCATCTCCACGCCCATGCGGTTCCACAGCAGGCGGTCATCACCACGGCGCCAGGCGTCATGCAGCATCTTCGCCTGTGCATCGCCCTTGCCGGCCTCGTCCAGCGCTTCGGACAGCATCTGCCGCTGCTCCTGCAGGCTCATGCCATCAAGCAGCGCGATCTGGCTGTTCATGTCCTCCAGCCCCAGCGTCTTCTTGCCGGCCTTCTGCGCCCGCTGCATGAAGTGACGGTCCAGGCCCAGTTCGGGGTCCAGGCCGAGTTTCTGCATCTGCCCGACGGTGATGGACAGGCCGACGAACCATGCCTTCATGCCCTGCAGCTGCGCCAGCGGCAATGCGTTCTGGGCCGCGTAGGCCTGCAGCTTCTGCCAGGTCGCCGCGTCCAGGTCACGCTTGAGCTCGCTGCCATCCTTGCGGATGGCGGCCTGCACCATCTGGCTGGCCATCTGCGGCGACTCCAGCTCTTCCGGCGTGACTTCGAACACCACGCGCTGCGCGGCATCGAACGCCTGCTCGACCTCGGCCGACAGCGGGTAGTCCTGCGGCTTGAGCAGATGGAAGGACCCGAGCAGGTACAGGCGGGCATCGCCGGCTCCGCTGACCTTCCACAGCAGTGGCACCGGTGCCTTGCCGGCGCCGGCCTCGGTCGGGGCGTTGCCCGCGCCGGCCAGCGGAGCGGCCATACAGGCCAGCAGCACGACGGCGCTGCGCAGCAGCCGTTTCATCGACATGGTCAACCTTCTCCTTCAGGCAGGTGGTAGGCCTTCTCACCGGCTTCCACGCGCAGGTCCAGGCGGTTTTCCGGTGGTGCCAGCGGGCACGTGGCGTATGCGGTGAACGCGCACGGCGGATTGGTGGCGTGGTTGAAATCGATCCGTACATGGCCATCGGCCGTGGGCGCATCGGTATCCAGGTAGCGCCCGGCGGGATAGCTGCCATGGCCGCTGGTACGGTCGGCGAAGATCAGGAACAGCGGCTGGCCCGGCTCGCCGATCGCCTCGAGCCGCCAGCTGCGGCCATCGCGGTCGAATTCGACGGCACCGGCATTAGGCATCTCGGTGGTCAATCCGGTGATGTCCACGATCGGCAATGTCTTGCCCGGCGGATGCGCGATGAACCGGGCCTGCAGCTGCCAGCCGGGGCCGCCCGGCCAGTACTGCAGGCCGGCGAAATCGCGGCGCGCGGGTGCGTCGGCATGCTTGACCCGCAGCGCATCGCGCGGGCCGCGGCGGATCAGGCTGAGCTGGCCCTTGCCGCCGTCGAAGGCGAGCAGGGTCGGCTGCGGATCCTTGTCGGTCTGCATGCGCACGCGCCCACGCACCGGCACGCCCTCCAGGGTCACATCGGCGCCGGATTCGGGCGTGAACCACCACTGGTCCCCGTCGCGGCGCATCAGGCCGAGCTTGCCCGGGCCGACCGCCAGGCGGATGCCGCTGGTGGCGGCGCTGCCGACGAAGTGCGAGCGGTTCTGCAGCCAGTGCAGGCCGACCAGGGCCGTCCAGCCATCGGGGCGGGTCAGATCCTGGTAGCGCGCTACCCGCCACTGCTGCTGTTGCGCGGCAAACGCCGGATCCTCAACCGCCACCGGCGCCGGCGTCGGCGCCTGGCTGCAGCCTGCCAGCCACAGCACAGCCAGCAGGCCGCCCATTCCCCAACGTCGCATCGGTGCTCCCCTCAATGTCGCGCGGCTCAACGGCCGCGCAGGAACCAGCGGTCGATCTCCGCCAGCGAAAAACGGGCCCAGGTCGGCCGGCCGTGGTTGCACTGGCCGGACCGCTCGGTGATTTCCATGTCGCGCAGCAGTGCGTTCATTTCCGGCACCGTCAGGCGCCGGTTCGCACGCACCGCTCCGTGACAGGCCATGGTCGACAGTAGTTCATCGCGCGCCGTGGCGATACGACGGCTCTGCCCATGCTCGCGCAGGTCGGTGAGCACGTCGCGCAGCAGGCCCTCGGGTTCGGCATGGGCAAGCAACGCGGGAATGCTGCGCACGTGCAGTGCGCCGGGGCCCGCGCGGGTGACTTCGAAGCCGAGTGCGGCCAGCGTCTCGGCCTCGATCTCGGCGGTATCGGCCTCGCGCTCCCCCACCGCCAGGGTGATCGGCACCAGCAGGGGCTGCGACTGCAGGCCGATGCCATCGTGGGCGTTCTTCAACCGCTCGTAGCCGATGCGCTCGTGCGCGGCGTGCATGTCGACCACGATCAGGCCTTCGGCATTCTCGGCCAGGATGTAGATGCCATGCAGCTGTGCGACGGCGTAGCCCAGCGGCGGCACGCCGGCGTCGGCGCGGGTGACCGGCAAGCCGTTCTCCATCGGCATCGGCGGCAGCGCCGCCGCGCGCTCGGCCCCCGCCGGCGTGGCGTACAGCGCCGCGTAGGCAGCGGGCGCATCGGCCACCTGCAGGCCCAGCGGCTGCTGCGGACGCCAGCCGGAGAAGCCAGCGCTGCCGCCGGCGCCCGCACCCGGTGCCGGACCGCGTACGTAGCCGAAGCTGGACGCGCCCGCGCCCGCGCCGGGAGCCGCTGCCGCACTACCGGCTTCGGCCGGATGCGCGGCTGCCGCGCCGATATCCTGCGCGCTCATGCCGGCACGGGTATCGGCCAGCGCATCCTTCAGCGTGCGGTAGACGAAGTCATGCACCAGCCGCGAATCGCGGAAGCGCACTTCGTGCTTGGCCGGGTGGACGTTCACATCGACCCGCGTCGGGTCCAGCTCAAGGAACAGCACGTAGGCCGGCTGCCGCCCGTGGTACAGCACATCGCCGTAGGCCATCTTCACTGCATGGGCGACGCTGCGGTCGCGCACCGAACGGCCGTTGACGTACAGGTACTGCTGGTCGGCGCTGGCGCGCGAATAGTGCGGCTGCGCGATCCAGCCATGCAGGCGCAGGCCGGCACCGCTGTGGTCCACGCGCACTGCCTGGCTGGCGAAGTCCTCGCCCAGGGTCTCGGCCAGGCGCACATCCGAATACAGGTCACCGGGCTTGTAACGGCGCGAGGCCTTGCCGTTGTGGGAAACGCGAAGTTCCACATCGGGGCGGGCCAGCGCCAGCGAACGCAGCCATTCCTCGATGTGGCCCAGCTCGGTGCGCTCGGCGCGCAGGAACTTGCGCCGCGCCGGCACGTTGTAGAACAGTTCGCGCACCTCCACCGTGGTGCCCGGCGCATGCGCGCGCGGTGTCACCTCGCCGATCTTGCCGCCTTCGATCTGCAGCGCGGAGCCGTGCTCGTCATGCGCGCGCCGCGATGCCAGGGTGAATCGGCTCACCGATGCGATCGACGGCAGCGCTTCGCCACGGAACCCGAGGGTGGCCACCGCTTCCAGTTCGTCCAGGTTGGCGATCTTGCTGGTCGCATGCCGCGACACCGCCAGCGGCAACTGCTCCGGTGCGATGCCGCTGCCGTTGTCACGGATGCGGATCAGGCGCACGCCGCCTTCTTCCAGATCGATATCGACCCGGCTGGCGCCAGCGTCGATGGCATTCTCGACCAGCTCCTTGACCACCGATGCCGGCCGCTCGACCACTTCACCGGCGGCGATCTGGTTGATCAGGATTTCCGGCAGCGACCGGATCGGGCGTGGATCGGGCACGGTCATGGGGCGGGAGGGGCAGCAGGCTTCATGGGGTGATGATAGCGGAGCTGCACTTCCACCGGGCATGGCCCGGCGCTACCGCAACCCGCCGTCGGCGGGTTACTTGCTGCCGCCGGCGACGGTGCTGGCGGCGTCGATCTCGGCCTGCGCGCGTGCCGCGTACAGGGTGCCCGGCGGAGGCTGGCGGCTGAAGAACGTGTGCACGCCATCGAGCACGGCGCCGGCCACCTTGCGCTGGTAGGCGGGATCGGTCAGGCGGCGCTCTTCGTCCGGGTTGGAGATGAACGCGGTTTCCACCAGCATCGCCGGCATGTCCGAGGTGCGCAGCACCGCGAAGTTGGCGCGCTCGATGTTCGGCTTGTGGTTGTTGCCGATCCGCTTCAGGCCGCCCAGCACGTGCCCGGCTGCATCTTCGGAAGACTTCATGTAGCCGCTCTGTGCCAGATCCAGCAGCACATTGGCCAGCGTTCCCTCGGTCTGCTGCAGGCGCACGCCACCGACCAGGTCGGCCGCGTTTTCCTTGTCGGCCAGCCAACGCGCGCGCTGCGACGAAGCGCCCTTGGTCGACAGCACGTACACCGACGAACCGGTGGCCGAGCGGTTCTCGGCGGCATCGGCGTGGATCGAAATGAAGATGTCGGCCTTGTTCGCGCGCGCCTTCTGCGCACGCATCGGCAGCGGGATGAACACATCGCTGTCGCGGGTCAGGAAGGCCTTCAGGCCCGGCGTGGCATTGACCTGGCGCGCCAGTTCACGGGCCACTGCCAGGGTGACGTCCTTCTCGCGCTTGCCGGTCGGGCCGATCGCACCCGGATCCTGGCCGCCGTGCCCGGGATCGATAGCCACCACCAGATGGCGCATGCCCGGTTGCATGCGGATGCGCGACGCATCGCTGGGCATGGTCGGGCGCGGAGGCTCGGACGTCACCGCAGGCGTGGGTGCCGGGCGCGGCGGCGTGGTCACCACTGCGGTGGTCGGCTGTCCCGCCAGGATCGCTGCCGGCGATGAGGTGGGCGTGCTGCTGGCGGTGGTGGCGGCTGCCGCCACCTGCACCGGCGCGGTGCTCGGCGCCGGTGTCGGCGATGCCGGCGCCGCGGCGCTGGCGCTGGCCTGCTGCTGCACCTGCGCGGTCAACAAGGCCGTGGCGCGCGCGGCATCGCCGCGGGCCTGCGCGCTGTCCGCTGCGGTCGAGCCGGCCGCCGCAGCAGTTGCCGGCGGCGCCGGGGCCGGCGCGGGTCGGCTGGCGGCCACCGCAGCACCATCACCGGGCCACTCGATCACCAGCTTGGATTCGTTGCCCTCGCGCTGCATCTGGGGGCGGAACGGTGCAACCGATTCGGCAAGGTCGAACACCACGCGGAACGTGCCCGGCACCGGCTGCCCGGTGCGCACGGCCGTGACCACGCCCTGCGGCGCGGGCATCTTCAGGTTGCGCACGGCGCTGGAATCGGGGAAATCGACCACCAGCCGGTTGGGGCCGGCCAGTGACAGGGTCTTGTAACCGCCGCTGCCCACCAGCGCGATCTCGGCGCGGGTGCCGGTGGCACCGGTGTTCAGCACCACCTGGCGGACCTCACCGGCCCACGCACTCAGGCTCGCCAGACACAGTCCGACGGTGGTGCAGATGGCGATGAGACGGTTCCCCGGGCGCATGGCTCAGGATTCAATCACCGCGCTGAACGGAATGCAATACCTTTTTCCTTAATAATCCGTAACCTGCCGATCTTTGTTCTCGTCAGCCGACAGAAATGGCCTGCAAGTCGCCCCCATCGGGCAGCCGCTCCAGCCATTCACGCCCAGCGTCGCTAAGGCTGCTGAGACGGGCACGCCGTCCCTGCCCTTCGATCTCCAGCGCCACCACCAGATCGGTCGGCGGCAACGCGCCGGCGCCGCGTTCGGGCCATTCGACCAGCCACAGCACCGCGCTGCCCTCGTCCAGGCCGAGGAAATCCAGCTCGCCGGCCTGGCCGATCCGGTACAGGTCCAGGTGCCACGCCTCGCCACCACTGGCCAGCGGATAGCGTTCAACCAGCGTGTAGGTCGGGCTGCGGATCGCGCCCTGCACCCCCAGCGCCCGCAGCAGCGCACGGGCGGTGGTCGACTTGCCGGCTCCCAGATCCCCCCGCAGTTCAACCAGCGCCTGCGCTGGACGGGTTGCCGCCAGCCACTGCCCCAGCAGTTCGGTCGCTTCGCTGTCGGCCAGGAAAAAATCAGTCATCGGGAACATTCCGGGTTGGCCAGTCGCCGCAGTGGCGCCAGCAGATCAGTGGGAAGCAGGCCACGCGCGCCGTCGAGGGCAGCGACATCGCCAGCCAGCGCATGCAACAGCGCGCCACACGCGGCGGCATCGAAGGCATCCAGGTCCTGCGCGCGCAGGCTGGCGATGATGCCGGTGAGCAGGTCGCCCATGCCACCCACCGCCATGCCGGGGTTGCCGGCGGCAATCAGGCGCGGGGTGCGACCGGGGGCCGCGACGATGCTGCCAGCGCCCTTCAGCACTACCACGGCGTGGTAGCGCTCGGCCAGCGCCTGGGCGCAGCGGTAGCGATCGGCCTGGATCTCGGCCGTGGTGCATTCCAGCAGGCGCGCGGCCTCACCCGGGTGCGGGGTAAGGATGGCATCGGGCAGCGCGCGTGGGTCGCGGGCCAGCAGGTTCAGCGCATCGGCATCGAGCACCAGCGGCTTGCCACAGGCCAGCACGCGCGCGAACAGGGCACGCGCCCAGTCGTCCTGGCCCAGGCCAGGCCCGATCGCCACGACCTTGGCCTTTTCAAGCAGGCCGGGCAGCGCATCGCCGTCTTCCAGCGCATGCACCATGGCCTCCGGCAGGCGCGCCAGCAGCGGGCCGACATGGTCGCCGCGGGTGCCGATGCTGAGCAGTCCGGCACCGGCGCGCAGGCCCGCCTCGGCAGCCAGGGCGATGGCCCCACCGCTGCCGTGATTGCCGCCCACGCACAGCACATGGCCGGATTCGCCCTTGTGGGTATTGGCGCGGCGCGGCTTCAGCAATGCCGGCAAGCGCGCGCCGGTCCAATGCTCGGCCGCTGCCGAAACGCCTTGCCACGCCGCCTTGGGCAGCTGCAGCGCGGCCAGCGCGGGTTCGCCTGCGTGCTCCAGCGCGTCGCCGGTGTACAGGCCGCGGTGCGGCACGATGAACTGCAGCGTCAGCGCTGCGCGCACCGCGACGCCCGGCACCGTGCCACGGTCGGCGTCGACGCCGCTGGGCACATCCAGTGCGAATACCGGTGCGTCCTGTGCGTTCAGTGCTTCGATCACGGCCTGTGCTGCACCTTCCGGCGCCCGGTCGAAACCCAGCCCGAACAGGCCATCCACCCAGATATCGGCCGCGGGCAGCGTTCCGCCGAATTCCGCCAGGGTTCCCCCGACGGACTTGAACTCCGATGCTGCCCGTTGCGCCAACGCGGTGGCTGGCGGTTTGCCCGGCGGGCTCAGCGCCGTCACCCGGCGCCCGGCCAGCAGCGCATGACGCGCCAGCACCAGGCCGTCGCCACCGTTATTGCCGCTGCCCACCACCACGCCCACATTCAGTGCCTGCGGCCAGTGCCGCAGCAGGCGCTGCCAGGCGGCCAGCCCGGCCTGGGCCATCAGCTCCCAGCCACCATCGCCCGCCAGCGCCGAGGCCTGGGCATCCAGCGCACGCGCAGCAGCAGAATCGAACAGATCGGCGAGGTTGGCCATGCAGGGATTTTATACTGGTGCGCATGGTTCCCGTCCCCGCCCCCCTCGATCCGGCCCTGGCCGTGCAGCGCATCCGTGACCTGGCACGTGCGCACGGCTTCCAGCGCTGCGGCATTGCCGGCATCGAACTGTCCGAGGACGAGGCACATCTCGCCGACTGGCTGGGCCAGGGCCTGTACGGCACGATGGACTGGATGGCCCGCCATGGAACCCTGCGTGCGCGCCCGGCCGAACTGCTGCCCGGCACGGTGCGGGTGATCTCGGTGGGCATGGACTACAGCCACAAGGATGATACCGAAGCGTGGGCCACCCTGGCCGACCCCGGCCGCGCCTATGTGGCCCGTTACGCCCTGGGCCGCGATTACCACAAGCTGATGCGCAGCCGCCTGCAGAAGCTGGCCACGCAGATCAACGACGAGGTCGCGCCGCTGGGCTATCGGGTCTTCGTCGACTCGGCGCCGGTGCTGGAACGCGCGCTGGCCCGCAATGCAGGGCTGGGCTGGATCGGCAAGCACACCTGCCTGATCGACCGCCATGGCGGTTCGTGGTTCTTCATCGGCGAGATCTACATCGACCTGCCGTTGCCGATCGACGCACCGGCCACCGCGCACTGCGGCACCTGCACGCGCTGCATCGAGGTGTGCCCGACCCGCGCGATCACCGCTCCGCAGCGACTGGATGCGCGCCGCTGCATTTCCTACCTGACCATCGAGCACGACGGCGCGATCCCGCTCGAGATGCGCCCGCTGATCGGCAACCGCATCTATGGCTGCGACGATTGCCAGCTGGTCTGTCCCTGGAACAAGTTCGCCAAGCGTACCGACGAAGCCGACTTCCGTGCCCGCAACCAGCTGGACATCGCGCGCCTGGACCAGCTGTTCGCCTGGGATGAGGATGAATTCCTGCGCCGTACCGAGGGCAGCCCGATCCGCCGCAGCGGCCACCAGCGCTGGCTGCGCAACATCGCGGTGGCGCTGGGCAATGCGCCGACCAGCGCAGAGACGCTGTGCGCACTGCAGACGCGTGCCGAAGACCCCTCGCCATTGGTCCGCGAGCATGTGCAATGGGCCCTGCAGCAACACGCCGGCTGACGCCTCGCCGCAACCGTCAGGATGGTTGGATTCCGCTGGCCCGATGCCATCGCCTTGCTGCGCACCCACGCACTGCCCGCCATGACGGCCCCGCAGGCGTGATCCCCGCGCGGCAACGTGCGATCCTGAGCCCCCGTTCCACCTGCCCCACGCCGTCACCATGCAGCCACGCAACCACGACATCCTCACTCCCAGCCAGCTCAACACGCTGGCCCGCGATCTGCTGGAAGGCAGTTTCCCCGCGATCTGGGTCGAAGCCGAACTGGGCAGCGTGGCACGCCCGGCCTCGGGCCACCTGTACTTCACGCTGAAGGATCCGCGCGCGCAGCTGCGTGCGGCGATGTTCCGGATGAAGGCGCAGTACCTGGCATTCGTGCCACGCGAAGGCATGCGCGTGCTGGTGCGCGGCCGGGTGACCCTGTACGACGCGCGCGGTGAGTACCAGATGGTGCTGGACCACATGGAAGAAGCCGGCGAAGGTGCGTTGCGGCGGGCCTTCGAGCAGTTGAAGGCGCGTTTGGACGGCGAAGGGCTGTTCGATCCCGCGCGCAAGCGGCCGATGCCGACGCACGTGCGGCGCCTGGCGGTGATCACCTCCCCGACCGGTGCTGCGGTGCGCGATGTGCTGAGCGTGCTGGGCCGTCGATTTCCGATGCTGGAAGTGGACCTGCTGCCGACGCTGGTGCAGGGCGCCAGCGCCGCCGCGCAGATCACCCGCCTGCTGCAGGCCGCCGATGCCAGCGGCCGCTACGACGTGATCCTGCTGACCCGTGGCGGTGGCTCGCTGGAAGACCTGTGGGCCTTCAACGACGAAGCGCTGACCCGTGCGATCGCCGCCAGCGCGACGCCGGTGGTGTCGGCGGTGGGTCACGAGACCGATTTCAGCCTCAGCGACTTTGCCGCCGACCTGCGGGCGCCGACGCCCTCGGTGGCGGCCGAGCTGCTGGTACCCGACCAGCGCGACCTGGCCCTGCGCCTGCGCCGCGACGCCGCACGCCTGGTGCAGCTGCACCGGCACGCGATGGGCCAGGCCATGCAACGGGCCGATCGTGCACTGTTGCGGCTGAATGCCCAGAGCCCGCAGGCGCGGCTGGACCTGCTGCGCCGCCGCCAGCTGGACCTGGGGCGCCGCCTGCATGCGGCGCAACAGCAGCAGCAGGAACGGCGCGGCGCCCGTCTGCGCCACGCCGCCGCGGTCCTGCGCGGCCATCATCCGCAGCGCCGGCTCGATGCCCTGCGCCGGCGTCTTGGCGCCGTGGGAGGCCGCCCCCAGGCGGCGCTGCAGCGCCTGCTGCAGCGTGATGCGCTGCGCCTGCGCGGCATCGCCCGTTCGCTGGAAGCGGTCAGCCCGCTGGCGACCGTGGCCCGCGGTTACAGCATCCTGACCCGCAGCGACGACGGTGCGCTGGTGCGCCAGGTCGCGCAGGTGCAGCCGGGCGATGCACTGCAGGCACGCGTGGGTGATGGCGTGATCGACATGCAGGTCACGGCAGTCAGATAGGGTTTCCTGCAGCGCTGCGCGCGGCCAGACAGCGCTTACCGGGCCTGCTCGCAGAACTTCTGCCGGTACTCGAGCGCCTTCGGCATCAGCGCCTGCAGGTTCTGGATACGGGTGCCCGGGTTGGGATGGGTGGACGCGAACTCCGGGGGCGCCTGGCCGCCGCCGGCCTGGCCCATGCGCTGCCACAGCGGTACCGCCTCACGCGGATCGAAGCAGGCCGCCGCCGCCAGCATCAGCCCGACTTCATCGGCCTGCGTTTCATGGCTGCGGGCATACGGCAACAGGTAGCCGTAGCCCATCGCCGACATCATCATCTGTTGCTGCTGCGCGTCCATGCCGCTGGCGGCGCCCGCCACCTGGCCGATCTGGGTCAACTTCTGCTGGGCCATGCGCTGCGCGCCATGGCGCAGCAGCGCATGGGCGATCTCATGCCCCATCACCACCGCCATCGCATCGGTGGTGCGTGCCACCGGCACCAGCCCGGTATAGACCGCCATCTTGCCGCCGGGCAGGCAGAACGCGTTGGCCTGGTCGGAGGGAATCACGTTGACCTCCCACTCGAAGTCTCGCGAGAAATGCCCCGGCTGCAGGCCATGCTCCTGCGCCAGTGCGGTCTCGACCACGTCGACCTTGGCGATCAGCCGCTGCGCGATCGCGCGGATGTCGCGCGAGATCTGTGCGTTGGGATCCAGCGGCCGCTCCTGCGACAGGATCTGCTGGTAGGCCTGCAGGCCCAGGGCCTTCTCCTGGCTGGCATCGAGACTGCTGTCGATCAGCACCTTCTCCCCGGTATAGGGATCGACGGCGCGGTTGGAAAACCAGTAGAACGCCGCGTAGCCGGCAGCCAGCAGCAGCACCCACCAGCGGATGTTGCCGAACAGGCCGCGCCGCCGCGGACCTTGTTGCGAGCGGGAAAAAGGATCGTTGCGCATCGGCAGGTGTTCCGGCTGACCCCGCCGGCCGGCGGGCACGGCGCAATCTTAGTGCGGCGCGGGCGTGGCGGGGTGAAGCCGGTGTCTTTCAGATGCCGCGCACCAGGCGGAAGCCGATGCGGGCGTTGGTGGTATCCGAATCCTGCGACTGCCGCCACGCCGCCCGGGTCTGCTCGGGCGCATTGGCCCAGTTGCCGCCCCGGATCACCCGCGAACGGCAGCCCGGATTGAACCAGGCGGCGCCGTCGGCCGGAGCACGGCGATAGCTGGCATGCCAGCAGTCGGCCACCCACTCGCTGAGATTGCCGCCCATGTCGTGCAGCCCGAAGCCGTTGGCCTGGAAACTGGCCACCGGTGCCGGACCCCACCAGCCGTCGCCGTAGCCGACGAAGGCGTTGTGCCAGCGCCGGCCGGACGGCGACACGTCCTTGCTGCCGGTGTAGTTGCCGCTGCCTTCCGGCGGCAGGCCGGCGTCGCCCCACGGATAGCGGCCGTTGCTGCCTGCGCGCAGGGCGTATTCGAACTCCGCTTCGCTGGGCAGCCGGTAGCTGCGCCCGGTCTGCTCGGACAGCCAGGTGGCGTAGTTCTCTGCATCGCGCACGCTCACGTGCATCACCGGCGAGTTGCCCAGCGCCCGCCCGCCGTCATAGTCCGAGCGCCAATCGACGCCGCTGCGCCGGATGAAATTGCCACTGCGCTCGTCATAGACCACCGAATGGCCACGCCGGGTCGCCCGCGGACGGGCGCTGGTCGCCTTCACGTAGCGCTCGAAGTCGCCCACGGTGATCTCGGTGATCGCCATCGCGAAGCCACGCTCGAAGCGCACATAGTGCGACGGTCGCTCCGCATCGGTGGCCCCCGGCTCGGAATCACTGGCGCCCATCTGGAAGCCGCCGTGCGGCACCACGATCATCTGCGGCCCACGCCCGCCGTCGCGCATCGCATCGCTGAACACCTGGCCCGGGCGGAAGCTGCCGTAGTGGGTGGCCAGCTCGATGCGTTCGCGCAGCTGCGCCACCACCGGGTCACCCGGCAGGGCAATGCGCAGTGCCTCGCCCAGCTTCTCGCGGGCCGGCTTCAGGCCCTGTGGCGTCGCCAGGTCGCGCAGGCCGCTGTCGCGCAGCTGCAGCAGTGCCGCCGCGCGGATCTGTTCGATGCGCTCGAACGCATCGGCGATGGTCGGTGACGAGTCCCGCACCTTGCTGGCTTCGGCCAGCCATGCGCCGGCGCTGGCGAAGTCACGGATCCGCGCTGCGTCCTCGGCACGGCGGATCAGGCCGCTCTCGGCCGCGGCCAGGCCCTGCCGGGCACGACGGTTGTGGGGATCCAGCGCCAGCGCCTCACGGAAATTGCCGATGGCACCATCGCCCGCTTCGCCGATCCGGTCCGCACGCAGATCGTCCTCGCCGGCACGGTTGTAGGCCACGGCCCGCTGCGCGGTCTCGACCCGGCCCTGCAGCGCGCGCACTTTTTCATCCTTCGGCGCCAGGGTCAGCAGGACCAGCGCCTGGCGCCCGGCTTCGGCCAGCGCTTCGCGCTGTTTCAGCGGGCGCTGCAGCAGCGCATCGGCCTCCTGCAGCAGGCGCTGGCGGGCGCGCTGCAGGCCTGCGCGTGCCTGCCGGTCGTCCGGTGCTTCCTCCTGCACCGCCAGCCACAGCGGCACCGCTGCATCACCGTCTTCGTACAGATGACCGCGCGTGAACGCCTGCTCGGCGGCGCGGCGCAGCTGCGCCAGCGTGCGCCCCTGGCGGTCGACCCGCGGCGGCGTCCACTGCTGGACGTCCTCGGCGGCATCGTCGCCGGCGATGGTCACCGTGCCGCGGCCGGACGGCGTCGCCTCGCCCGTGGCAGCCGATGGCCCGGCAGCGCCCTTGCCGTCCGCCCCGTCTGCCGGCGCGGACGGCGCCGGTGGCGACGGCGCGCACCCGGCCAGGGCCACGGCCAGGGCGGTGCACAGCACGGACGACAGCAGAAAACGCAAGCAGGGCCTCCTTCGGCACGGGCGCGGACCGACGTTAGGCTATTCTCCCCTGCCTGAGCAAACCCGAGTAGTAGGCCTTGACCCGTGGCAATCTGGATCACCACCCCCGCCGAGCTGGATGCATACCGCCAGCAGCCGCCGACCCGTATCGGCCTGGATACCGAGTTCATCCGCGAGCGCACGTTCTGGCCCCAGCTGGCGCTGGTACAGATGGCGGTCGGCGAGGACATCCTGCTGATCGACCCGCTGATCCCCGGCATGCCCGAGGCGCTGGCGCCGTGGCTGGCCGATGCGTCCATCATGAAGGTGATGCACAGCGCCAGCGAGGATCTGGTGGCGTTCAAGTGGACCTGCGGGGTGTTGCCGCGTCCGTTGTTCGATACCCAGATCGGCGCGGCGCTGGCCGGCATCGGCGCCGGCATGGGGTACCAGAAGCTGGTGCAGGAAATCACCGGCGTAGCGCTGGAAAAGGGCGAGACCCGTTCCGACTGGATGCGCCGGCCCCTGTCGGCGTCGCAGCTGAAGTACGCCGCCGATGACGTCGAGCACCTGTTCGCGATGCACGATGCCATCGACGCCAGGCTGCAGGCGCTGGGGCGCCGGCAGTGGCTTGACGATGACGCCGAGCGCCTGCTGGCCAGCGTCGCCAACGACGAGGACCGCTGGCCGCACCTGGCCATGCGTTCGGCGCAGTTCCTGGATGCCGCGGCACAGCGCCGCCTGTTGCGGCTGCTGCGCTGGCGCGACGCACAGGCACGCGCCAGTGATCGCCCGCGCAGCTGGATTCTCGACAACGAACTGGCCGCCACCCTGGCACGTACGCCGCCTGCGGATGCGACCGCGCTGGGCAGGATGTTCGAGCAGTTCCCCAAGGCCCCGCGCAAACTCGCTGCCGCCGTATGGCAGGCCCTGGAGACCCCGCTGGCCGACGAAGCCGATGCGCCGTTGGCGATGCAGGCCGGCGACAGCCACAAGCAGGCACTGAAGAAGCTGCAGGATGCAGTGGCCGAACGCAGCCGCGAGCTCGGACTGGCCGACGGCGTGCTGGCCTCGCGCAAGCACCTGGAAAGTTATCTGGAGCGTCGCGAATGGCCAACCGCGCTGGCCGGATGGCGCCAGCAGGAACTGGAAGCCCGGCTGCAGGCGCTGCTTCCGGCGCGCTGAGGCTTCCGGCGCAGCGCCATGCGCATCTGCCGCGCTTGCAGGCGTGGATCTGGACCTGTCCAATAGCGGCCCCGTTAGTGTTGGATGGCAACAGATGACAGATGGACTTGCGAAGGACGGCCTCTCCGCCGAGGACCTGGCCTGGCGCGCGCAGGCGCGCAGGGCGTTGCAGGAACAGGACTACGCAGCGCTGGACGCGCTGCTGGCACCCCACGAACAGGTGTGGTTGGAGGGCGCGCGGCGGCTGCCCGGGATCCGCTGGCGCCTGCGCAACCTGCACGAGGCGACGCTCAGCCTCGATGAACGCCTGCAACAGGCGCAGCGCTGGGTCGCCGCCGCGCCGCAAAGCTACTACGCACATCTGAGCCTGGGTGCCTGCTGGGAGTCGGCCGCCGGTGCGCTGCGCAGTGCCGACGTCGCCGCCCTGGTGGAGGACAGCCAATGGCTGGCCGCGCAGCTGGCGCGCGACCATGCCGTGCATGCCTATTTGCAGGCGATCGCGCTGTCGCCGCGCCCGGCGCTGGCGCTGGACGGCATCAAGCGCATCACCAGCTACTTGGGCGAGCCGGACTGGCTGCTGGCGCTGCAGGCCGGCCAGGCCGCCGAATCCACGGTGGAGGCATTGGCCGGGCACTATCCGCAGGCCTGGCCACAGGCCCTGCAGCTGCTTTCGCGCTTCGGCATGCCGCTGCAGGCGCTGCCCGACGACCTGCCGCCGCTGCTGCGTGGACGCAGCCAGGAGCAGTTCGACGCGCCGCTGGCGTACTGGATGCAACGGGTGCTTGAACAACGCCCCGATGACCCGAGCACGCTGGAAGACACCCTCTACTACCTGTACCCGCGCTGGGGCGGCAGCCACGAGGCGATGGAAGACTTCATCGAGAGCGGCTGGTGCCGCGGCCTGGACCTGGCCCAGCGCAACGCCCTGCGCTGGTGCAAGGAACAGGACTGGATGGATGCGCTGCCGCACCGCGACGATGCCGACGCGGTGGCCGCGCACGAGCGCGCGTATGCGCAGATTCTCGACTGGCACCTGGAACGCTCCGTGCGTGCACAGGTGCTGGCCCAGCGCGCATCACTGCGCTACCACCTGGGCCGCAGCGAAGATGCCCAGGGCGACGTGCAGTGGGACGCCCGGCACATGCAGGCGGTCCTGGAGGATCTGCAGCAGGCCTGGCGCCTGGACCGCGACGTGGTCCTGCACGAGGGCTTCAGCAACCTGGAAGCCTGCGCCTGGTTCGCCCACGTGGAAGGCGCCGACGCCCTGTTCGCACAGGTCGTGGCGTACGCCGCAGACGAAGGCGATTGCGCGCTGGGCCTGCTCTGGGCCGGCAGCGCCATCGAGCACGGCCTGCTCGGGCTGACACCGGATCCGGCGCGCGGACAGGCCCTGCTGCAGCGCGCATTGGCGCTGGCGCTGCAGCAGAACACCTCGACGGTCACCTTCGCCTCGAACCTGTTCTGCGATGTCTCGCAGACGGCCGGCTTGTCGCTGCTGCAGCGCATGGCCGGGGCTGGCGACGCCGGCGCGATGGCAGCCCTGTGCGACCTGTACAAGGGCCGGCTCGGCGGCCGTGACCAACCGGAATTCGTCGACGCCGAGCAGGCTGCCCACTGGCAGGAACGCGCGGTGCAGGGTGGCGACCTGATCGCCACCTACAACCTCGCCGTACGCCTGGTCGCCGCCGGGGGTGCCGACAACCAGGCACGTGCGCGCGAACTGTATCTGCATTGCCTGCGCGAAGCCGACGCCGGCGAGCGGGTGTGGGGACCGACCTGCCGCAACCTCGCCTGCCTGGCCCTGGACGGCGACAACGATGCGCACAAGCGCGAGGCCGTCGAGCGTGCGCTGATCCCGTTGTGGTGGCGGGGCGACGACGACGACAAGCTGTGGGCCGCCGGCTACCTGGCCGACATCTACCACTTCGGCAACGGCGTGCCGGCCAACGCGTTCCTGGCGCTGACCTGGCTGCAGCGTGCCAGCGAGATCGACCCGGAGTACGTGGACGTGGCGCGCATGGCGCCGCTGATCAACGGCGAAGGCCGCTGGTTCGGCGCCAGCCGTGCACGCAAGCAGCAGGAACAGGACCGCCAGCAGGTGGACAGCGCGACCTGGGCGCTGACCTTCGGCCAGCGCAGCCAGGACAGCGACCGCACCGCGGTCTGAGTCGACGCGCCCGGCGGCCCGCATCAGCGGGCCGCTCCGCCTCACACGTACCCGCGTGACTTCAGCAGCTGCCAGCGCTCGGGTGCGATCGCCCGCCGCAGCGCGCGCAGCGGATCGACTGCACCGGTATTGTCCGCCACCGCCACCACGAAATCATCGGTGGTGCACAGCTGCGCGCGTTGCGCCGGTGCGTCCAGCCAGGCTGCCACCCGGGTGAGCAGCCGCTTCGCCGAGGCCGAGCTCTGCCGCAGCGCCATGTACTGGTTGTGCCGGGCGCACGCCTCGACCAGGGCCGGCGCGTCGAACCACTGCTCGCTGCTTTCACCCTGCGCCTGACGGATCTCATCCGGCGCCCACAGGAGGTACGCGACCTCTTCGCCGCGTGCCAGCACCTGCTCGCGATAGGACTGACGCCCCCAGACCAGGAAGGGCGGCCACGCGGCCGCTACGTCCTCCTCGGTGTAGCACAGCAGCAGACAGTACAGCGGTTCATCCCGCGCGATGCGCGGCAGCGCCTCGGCGATCGCCTCCAGCAGCCGGCGTTCCACCTCCGCGCACACCGTCGCCAGCGTTTCGCCCTTCCGCGGACGCAGATAAAGCAGCTGCGCATCCCCCGTCCGGCGCTTCCGGCGATCCAGGTGCTCCAGCGTGATGCGCTGCAGCTGCCCATCATCGTCATGGTCATACAGGCGCTGGCTCCACCCGGTGCGTTCGCCCCTGCCCCAGCACTCGACCAGCACCCGCAGCAGGCGCTCGCCCTGCCACTCGAAGGTTTCGGTGAAGCCGCTGTCGTCGGTCACCTGCTGCATTTCCTGCAGGCGTCCATCGGCCTCGCGGAACTGCGTGATCGAGGAGAGGCTGCCGGAGTTGTAGAAAGAGACCTGCTGGCGAAGATCCGGCAGGTGCAGCCACACCGAGACACCGCCATTGCGGTCACGTTCCACGATGATCCGCCCTTCCGCGTCGAAACCATGGCGGACATGCCGTGCAGGGTCGGCCTTGGCGTCGGCGATCCAGCGCGGCGCGGGCCGGCCGTATTCCTCGCACAGGAACGGCACCTCAAACGCCATCGATTCGGTTGCCCAGCGCCAGCGCACCACCTGCGCCCGGCAGCGGGCCTGCAGTGCTTCGGCGGCGGTGGAACCGGAGTAGGTCTGGAACAGCGTCGTGAGCACGGTCGAGGTCCTTTCAACACGGCGCAGGAACTTAGCACGGCCCCACGAAGAACGGCGCTCAAGGAGCGCCGTTCCCGAAACCCAGACCGCTGGACTTACCAGTTCATGTTCAGCGACACACCCACGGTGCGCGGTTCGTTGTAGACCGCGGCCATGTAGTTCTCGATCACGCCCTTGAGGTTCTTCTCGTTGGTGATGTTGCGTGCGAACAGCGCCACTTCGTAGGCACCATAGTTGCCCGAGTAGCCGATCTTCAGGCCGCCCTCGAAATCACCCTTGGAGTTGAATTCCTTGCTGTCGTACAGCACGAAGCTGGTGTAGCCCTGCTTGTTCCAGTCGGTGGACACGAACATCGTGGCGGCATCGCTGACCGGGAAGTCGTAGCGTGCTGCCAGGTTGATGTTGTACTTCGGTGCGTTCGGCAGCGGGTTGCCATCGATCTGCGCGAAGGTGTTGGCACCGACCTTGATGGTCGGATCGTCCACCGTGCACACCACCTGGCCATTCAGGCCGCAGACCTGCGCATACACGCGCTTGTCCTGGATCTCGCTGTGCAGCAGGCTCAAGCCGGCACTCAGGGTCAGGTTCGGGATCGGGCGCAGTTCCATGTCCGCTTCAAAGCCGTAGGCCTTGGCCTTGTCGGCGTTGAACAGCACGCCGTTGCCGTCCGAATCGTTGCCGTTGAGCTGGATGTCGTTGACGGTGTAGGTGAACGCGGTGGCGTTCAGGCGCAGGCGGTTGTCCCACAGGCTGCTCTTCACGCCCGCTTCCCACGACAGGATCGTTTCCGAATCGGCGGTGGTGAAATCGGCGTTGAACACCGCCGAACGGCCCTGGATGGTCGGGCCACGGAAGCCACGGGCCACCTTGGCATAGACGCTCACGTCCGGGGTGATCTGGTACATCGCGCTCAGATCCCAGCTCGGGGTGGTGTCGGACATCTTGACGTCGGTGCGGCCCCGGTAGGTCACTGCGCCGGCGGCGGTATCGGCCGTCTTCAGCAGGCGCGTGTGCTTCTCGTCCCTGGTCTGGCGCAGGCCGGCAGTGACCGTGAACCTGTCGGTGAACGCGTAGCTGAGCTGGCCGAAACCGGCCCACGAGGTGTTCTTGTTGCGCAGGCGAACCCAGTTGTTCGGATTGCGCGCAGCGCCCTTCAGGAACCAGGCGCGCTGGTAGAAGTCAGTGGTGTCGCTGCCATTGAAGTAGAACGCACCGGCCTGCCACTGCAGTGCACTGTCGTCATGGCTGGCCAGGCGGAATTCCTGGGTCCACTGGTCCAGGTCGCGGATCTGGCCCATCGACTGGCCGTAGCCGTTGGGCACGCCATTGACCGGGTAGTTCACCGCCGCGCCGCCATCGGTATCGCCGCGGCTGTAACCGGAGGTGGTTTCGTAGGCGGTGATCGAGGTGAAGTCGACGGCGCCGAAGTCATAGCGCGCCTTCACCGAGCCGCCGTAGGTCTTGTAGGCCTGCGGGTTGTTGTCGGCTTCGTCGTAGGCAACCTGGTCGCGCGGCACGTCGGTCTGGTTCGAGCCCTTGGTCAGCGCGTTGCGCAGGAACAGGGTCGAGGTGCCTTCGTAGTCGCGGGCATGCGCCGAGGCCAGGATCGAGAACTGGTCGCTCGGGGTCAGCAGCAGCTGCGCACGCACGTTGCGGTCGTCGAAGCCGCCCATCGCGTTCTTCTTCGGGCTCACCGTGCCATCGGCGCTGGGGCCGCTGTAGGTGTTGTCCACGTAGTCGTCGCGGTGCTGGTACAGCGCCGACACGCGGAACGAGGCGATGTCGTTGATCGGGCCGCCGAAGCCGCCGTCGATCGACACGCTGTTGTAGGTCGCGTAGCTGGCGCTGACGCGGCCGCTGTAGTCCTGGGTCGGCTTCAGGGTGTCGAACTTGACGATGCCGGCAGTGGTGTTGCGGCCGAACAGCGAGCCCTGCGGGCCACGCAGCACTTCCACCTGGTCCACGTCATAGACCGGGTTGGACTTCAGCACCACGTGCTCCAGCACCACGTCGTCCTGGATGATCGACACCGGCTGCGAGGCACCCAGGTAGAAGTCGATGTTGCCCAGGCCACGGATGTAGAAGCGCGGGAAAATGCGGCCGGTGGTGGTTTCCGCATACAGGCTCGGCACGCGGCCGGACAGCGCCAGCAGGGTGTCGTCGCCGCCGGCGGTGAAATCGCGCATGCGCTCGCCCTGCACCACACCGACCGAGACCGGCACGTCCTGCAGGTTCTGCTCGCGGTGTTCGGCGGTCACGGTGATGGTGTCCAGCGCGGTGGCGCTGGGGGTGCTGTCCTGTGCGGTGGCCGCGAAGCTGGCAACCAGCGCGGCGCCCGCGCAGGCCATCGCCAGCGGATGGCGGCGGAAGGAAACAGCGGAGAACGACAAGCCCGACGAACGGCGGGAATCGGAATGGGAAGGCATCGAAAGCTCTGAGGGGGGGCGTCCGTGCGGCCTGCGCGAGCCGGGCGGCAGAAAAGGAGAACACTGCGCAAGCGTTCATTATCGCCCGAATTGTTACGATTTCGTTGCGCAGCCCGTTGCAGGCAGCGTCCCGCCTGCTGCGGCAAAGTGCGCAGATGGAAGGCGGCGGCCTGGGCCACCGCCTCCTGCGCCCTGCTGCCTGCACCGTTGCCATTGCGAGGCGGCGCTCAGGCGCGAAGCGGAGGGCCACGGGGGAATCGCCACCCTCGGCAGCGCCAGCCGTGTTGCGATGGTCAGCGTCCGCCTCGGTGCTGCCGCAGCTCTCCCTTGATTCAGACGTTCTGTTCGGCGTCGCCGCGGGTATCGAAGGATCCCGGCCCCAGCACCGTGCGTTGGCCTGCGACGCCATCGGCGCCCACGGTGGTCACGGCATGCAGCTGGTCCAGGCGGATGCGGCGTTCGCCGTCGGCCGCATCCAGCAGCAGGAATTCTTCCTTGTCAGGCGTGCTCAGCGTGGTCCGCGCGCGGGCCACGAAGGTGCCGCCGCCGGTCAGTTCCACCTGAAGCAGCGCGCGGTGCAGGCAGGCGATTTCCAGCACATCGTGCAGATCGCAGTCCAGCGGGCGGTAGTCGGTCATGCGGCGTCCTTCATGGGTGGATGCACGGCGTCCGGAGCCGGCGCGCTCCCGGTGGCTGGCGTCTGCACCGGGCAGCAGCGCAAACGCGACCCCGAGCTGCGCGAGCAGGGGTTCACGGCTGCCCCCATCGTATACCTGCACCGATGTGCGGTCAGGCAGTGATGCGGCCGCCCGCGCCGGGTGCGCACACGCCCCGCGCTGAATCGGCCGCGAAGGCACCGATCCCCCGCGGCGGTCATTCCGGCCCGGCGCTTGGCAAGGCCGGGAGCCAGCGCTACACTGGCCGTGCCGTGGGGCCATAGCTCAGCTGGGAGAGCGCGTCGTTCGCAATGACGAGGTCAGGAGTTCGATCCTCCTTGGCTCCACCACTATTCAGAAAGCCCGCAGATCCCAGCGATCTGCGGGCTTTTTCTTTGGGCAGATGGCCGCCCCGCTGTGCCAGGGAAATCCCCTGCCCTCCCATCTGGCCGCCCCGTGGGGCGGCACCGGGGTACGGCGCGATCGAGGTCGCGGCGGCCATCCTGCCGACCGCACCCGCCACCCCCATCACCTGCATGACCGCGCGCAACGGTTCCGCACCTCAGGCCGGATCCTGGCTGCCGTCCTTGCGCTGCGGGCGCCGCGAATGGGCATCATGCACCTGCTGATCCTGCTGCCCCGGCCGCTGCTTTGCGACCTCATCCTGGCGGCGATCCTGGCGACTTTCCTCGGTGCCCTCACGGGCCTGCTGCTGGTTGTGGTTGCGCTTGTCGTTCATGGCTGGGCTCCCGCCGGCGACAGGCCGGCCCTGCCACTGGACGCTAGACAGGCGCCGGTGATGCGCTCGTCAGACCGCCGCGAGCGCCGCGTGCACGGGCAATGCGCACCTCAGGCCTGCATGCAGTCGCGCACGGCGAACGGATGCCCGCAGGCGCTGCAGGTGGAATGACCGAACGCCAGTCCCAGCAACCGCTCGGCAACAACGTCGCCATCGCCGCGCACCTGCTGCATCAGCCAGTGCTCGGCCACGCCAACCGGTTCACCCGGCAGCAGCGCCGTCATCGCCGACGGCACGCCGGACACCGGGTCCTCATGGCAGACATAAGGTGCGTCGGCAACCAGCGAGCAGTACAGCTCGGCCGAGCAGGCCGCGCATTCGCCCGCGATTTCGCCTTCGGCCAGCCGGTCCAGATGCAGCGACCACGCTTTCTCGCCGCTCAGCCCTAACCACGCCTGGCGCAGCCAGCCGCGCTCGCCGTGGCCGTCATCGGACAGTGGCACCGCGTCCTTGCCACTGCTCTGCAGGCGCTGCTGCACCTTGCCCCGCAGCGCCTGGATGACATCGCCGTGCGGCACCAGGCCGGGATCCCCCACGTCCGAACCGGCCACGATCGCACCGGCCAGCAGCAAGGCATCATCGCGATCGCGGCGTCCGCTCTGGCGCGCGATCGCCAACAGCACGGGCAGTGCAGCGTGGCTGGCCGTGTACACCGTGCCCTGGTGGCACAGATGCGACCAGATGTCGTTCCAGTCCTGCTGGTGCTGCGGGTCCATCAGCGACGCCAGCAGTGCTCCCGCTTCAGAGGCGTCGCCATAGGCACACTGCAGCGCGCCCCAATCGATGGCATCAATGTGTGCGGTCGTGGGCATGTCCTTCCCTGGTCGATGCGGCAGGCGCCCAGCATGACCCATCGGCGGGCCGATTGGACAGCGCGCTTGTGGCTGCAGCCCCTGCGTGGCCACAATCGGCACATCCACCGACGCACAAGGACGCGCCATGAATCGCCCCGCCCTGCTGACCGCATTGCTGGTCCCGCTGCTGCTCACGACCGGCTGTGCGCACCGCCTGGTTGCCGCGCCGCCACCCGGCTACATCGGCAGCGAGGAAGCCGTGCGTGCGGCGCAGGACGATCCGGCACGCGGCATTTCCGGCACGTTCGCCCTGGCCGTACAGGCCGTCGGCAGCGACGAGGGCCGCATCTACCTCAACAGCGAACGCGACTACCGGCACCCGCTGAACATCACCCTCAACCTGGATGCGGCACTGCGCCCTGCATTGGAAAACGCTCTGGGCCTGAAACTGGAGCACCTGCAGAACCGCCGCCTGCTGGTGCGCGGCACCGCGCGCCGGGTCCGCATCGACTTCATCACCGCCAGCGGCCAGCCCAGCGGCAAGTACTACTACCAGACGCAGGTCAGCGTCAGCGATCCGCGCCAGGTGCGTTTCGCGCCGTGAGTGCGCCCGGCAGTGCACTGCGGTCGCTTCAGTTCGATGCCGCCGACGGCAGCATCGGCCTGGGAGAGCTGACGCCGAGAATCGGCCCCGGGTTGCGGCTGGACCCGGCGCGCGCCGGTTTCGGCGCACTGCCGCAGCAGTTGCGCGACCTGGGCAACGGCTACCAGTGGCTGCAGCTGGGCGGCCTGCAGCTGCAGGGCGTGGCGGCGGGCGTTGCGCTGTGCTTCCACGGGCAGGCACTGTCGATGGTATCGCTCGGCGTCCAGCTTCCCGGTGCGCCGATGCAGGAGGGCTGGCCCACCCAGGCCGCCATCGATGCGGAGGTCGCCTTCATGCGCCGCGCGTTGGCCAAGGCATTCGGCAGCCCACTCACCTCAGGCCGCGCCTGCTTCCGCTGGGGCGAAATCTGGGCGGTGTTCGACCCGAAGGGCTTCATGGCCAGCAGTGGCGTGCGCTACGGCCCCTGACGCGGGCCTCAGGTACGGGTGATCGACACCCCGCCTTCCACGCGCATCGCGGTTCCGGTGACGAAGCTGCTTTCATCGCTGGCCAGGAACAGCGCGGCGTTGGCGATCTCCTCCGGCTCGGCCATGCGCTTCAGTGCGTGCAGCGAGCGCACGAAGTCGCGGGCATCGCCGGTCGGTGCCGCCTGTCGGCCCATCTCGGTATCGGTGCCACCGGGCAACAGCACGTTGCTGCGTACGCCGCGCGCGCCATATTCGGCAGCGATGACCTGGCTCAGGCCGATCAGCCCGGCCTTGCTCGATGCATAGGCGGCCATGCCCGGGAAACCCACGGTGTGGCCAACGAACGTTCCCACGAACACCAGCGAACCACCGCCGCGCGCCAGCAACGCCGGCAGCTGCGCGCGGGCGGCATGGAAGGCGGCATCCAGATTGGTCGCCATCACCTCGCGCCAGGCGTCCACCGGGAACTCCGCAGCCGGTACGCCGGGCCCGAGCATGCCGGCATTGTTGAGGGCGATGTCCAGGCCACCGAATGACTGCTGGGCCAGATCGACCAGCGCCTGCGCCGTGCCCGGATCAGCCACATCCGCCGCATGCACCACCACCTCGCCACCGGCGGCGCGGATCTGTCCGGCCAGTTCCTGCAGCGGCTGCGGCCGCCGCGCATTGAGCACCAGCTTTGCGCCTTCTGCGGCGAAACGCAGCGCGCTGGCGCGACCGATGCCGGCACTGGCACCGGTGATGAGGGCGATCTTGTTGTTCAGGCGCATGGTCGTGGTACCGGTTGTGAAGTGGCCGCCACGATGCCGTGCCTGCGGCCCGCCAACACTCCGTTTCCGGGCCTCGCACGCCGGTGCAGGAAACGGAGTTTCCGCAGGCCGGGCGCGTGCCAGAATCGCGCCATGGACAGCACCGCCACTCTCGCCCTCGATGCCCGTGTCGAACGGGTCTGCCGCCACCTGCAGGCCAGCCCGGAAGAACCCTCGCTGCAGGAACTGGCCGAGATCGCCGGCTGCAGCCCGACCCGCCTGCATCGCCTGTTCAAGCAGGCCACCGGGCTGACCCCCAAGCAGTACGCCACCGCGCTGCGCGCCGACCGCCTGCGCACCGGACTGGAGCAACAGGAGCGCATCACCGATGCCTTCCACGACGCCGGCTTCGGTTCCAGCGGGCGCTTCTATGAAAACGCGCCGCGGCTGCTGGGCATGACCCCGAAGCAATGGCGTGCCGGCGGCCGTGGCGAGGTGATCCACTTCGCCATTGCCGAAAGCACCCTGGGCAGTGTGCTGGTGGCCAGCAGCAGCATCGGCGTGGTCGCGATCCTGCTGGGCGATGACCCCGAAGCGCTGCTGCGGTCGCTGCAGCAGCGCTTCCGCCAGGCCGAGCTGGTCGGCGCCGATGCCGGCTATGAGCAGCTGGTGGCACGGGTCGTCGCCTTGGTCGAAGACCCTGCACGCGCTGCGCGCCTGCCGCTGGATATCCGTGGCACAGCCTTCCAGCAGCGCGTCTGGCAGGCGCTGCAGCAGATCCCACGCGGGCAGACCGCATCGTATGCCGATATCGCCGCACGCATCGGTGCGCCGCGCGCGAGCCGTGCGGTGGCGCGCGCCTGCGCGAGCAATCCGCTGGCGGTGGCCGTGCCCTGCCACCGCGTAGTGCGCCGTGATGGCGATCTGTCCGGTTACGCCTGGGGCGTGGCCCGCAAGCGCGAACTGCTGCGCCGGGAGAAGGCAGCCAACGGCTGACACGACCGGTCCGGCACACGCTGCGGTCGCGCCGGGCGATGCCCGGCGAATGCTCAATCCAGCTTCACGACCAGCTTGCCGAAGTTGCGCCCCTGCAACAGCCCGAAGAACGCCTCCGGCGCATGCTCCAGCCCTTCCACCACGTCCTCGCGGTACTGGATGCGGCCATCGCGCAGCCACTGCGGCATCTCGCGTTCGAAGTCCGGCCACAGATGGTTGAAGTCGTGCACGATGAACCCACGCACGGTCAGGCGCTGGCGCAGGATCTGGCTGAACAGTGCGGGTAACCGGTCCGGGCCGGGCTGCTCGACGCCCCGCGCGTTGTAGGTGGCGATGGTGCCGCACACCGGGATGCGTGCGAAATCGTTGAGCAGCGGCAGCACGGCATCGAGCACATGGCCGCCGACATTCTCGAAGTACACATCGATGCCGTTCGGCACTGCAGCCCGCAACTGCGCAGCGAAGTCGGCCGCACGATGATCCAGCGCCACGTCCACGCCCAGCGTCTGCAGATAGGCGCGCTTGGCGTCGCCACCGGCAATGGCGACCACGCGCGCGCCCTGCAGCTTGGCGAGCTGTGCCACGGTCGCGCCGACCGGGCCGCTGGCGGCGGCCACCACCAGGGTTTCGCCGGCCTGCAACTGCCCGATTTCGATCAGGCTGGAATACGCGGTGAAACCGGGCATGCCATACACGCCCAGGGCCGTGCTCAGTGGCAGCCCGGCCGGGTCCAGGCGGCGGCCGATCGCATCGGCGTCCACCACCGCGTGGGTCTGCCAGCCGCCGCCGGCCAGCACCAGCTCACCCACCGCCACATCGGGCGCCCGCGACTGCAGCACCTCGGCCACCGTCTGCCCTTCCATCACCGCATCCAGTGCCACCGGCGGTGCGTACGACGGGCCTTCGTCCATGCGCCCTCGCATGTACGGGTCCAGCGACAGATAGCGGTTGCGCAGCAGCACCTGGCCCGGTGCCAGCGCAGGCAATGGCGCCTGCTCCAGGCGGAAATTGGCGGCCACCGGCGCCCCCTGTGGGCGTGAGGCGAGCACGATGCGGGCAGTAGTGGTCGGAATCTCGGACATGTCCAGCAGCTCTGCTGTTGCCAGCGTGGGAAAGGAACGCCGACAGTACGCCGTCGCGCAGCGCGGCGGAGGTGGCGAAAACAGCGTTCCATCGGTCTGCGCGCTGGCCGCCGCGTGCAGCCGTTGCGGCAGCGACATTGGCAACGGCGGCGGCTCGCTGATTTCCGCCATCAGCCCCCTGCCCCTGCCGCGGGTCCGGTGCGCGGCGGATGCGATCGGGCGACGCAGGATCAAGCACTTGCAGGTAGCGCGTCGGTGCGCAGACGGCAATGTGAAGGTTTTTTGCCAAAACGCTTGCCGAAGGCGTCCAACCTCCGTAATATGCGCGTCCTTGGCAGCGACCACGCTGCAACGAAACACGTGGCCGAGTAGCTCAGTTGGTAGAGCAGGGGATTGAAAATCCCCGTGTCGGCGGTTCGATTCCGTCCTCGGCCACCACGTTCGAAGGCCTGCAGAAATGCAGGTCTTTTTTTTCCGGCCACTGCGTCCTGCGCGGTTGGCCAGCCAAACTGGCCGAGTAGCTCAGTTGGTAGAGCAGGGGATTGAAAATCCCCGTGTCGGCGGTTCGATTCCGTCCTCGGCCACCAGTTTGAAGACCTGCAGCAATGCAGGTCTTTTTTTTTGCCCCTTCGCCGCCCACGCATCTGTAGTACGGTCATTGGCTGACCGCATGGAGCGACGATGACATGGACGACAGCCCCGCCCTGCCCCGACTGCAGCGATCGCTGCGACGCCTTCAGTGGCTGGTCGCCGGCCTTGCCCTGCTGGTGGCTACCCTGGCCGCGACGACCCTCTGGCTGCTTCTGCAGCGCCAGGCCCCGCTGCACATCGATGAGCTGACCACCCGCAGGCTGCAGGTGCTGGACGATCGTGGAATCGTGCGTGTGGAGATCAGCCAGGCCGCCATGAATGACGGCAGGCGCAGCCGGTCCGCCGGGCTGCTCATCTTTGACCACACCGGCGCCGAGCGCGGCGGTTTTACCACCTACGACGATGGCGGCGTTGGCATTGCCCTGGATGCGCCGGTGGGTCGGGGCGAGGCCCCGCTTCGTGACCGCATCGGCCTGACGGTCGACACCGACGGCTCGTCACAGGTTCTATTGACCGACAACCAGACCCGCGGCGTGGTGCGCCTGCGCGCGAATGGCGAAGGCGGCGGGGGCGTGGATCTGTTCCAGTGGGACATGGACAAAGGCATCCTGCATACCCGCAGCCTGACCCACGACGGCGAGGAATCCAGCCAGGCGCCGTTCGGCCAGTAGCCTCGGATCGCCCGCCGGGGGCATTCACACCCCACCACCGCCACTCGCCTACGCTCGAAGCTCTCGCCCGGAGCCCGCCCATGCCGATGCGCCTGCGCCCTGCCCTGCTGACCTGCCTGCTGCTGGCCGCCGCGCCGGCCTTCGCTGCCGAACCCGTGCGCGCCGTCGAGGCCCTGGACATCGACCGCTATGCCGGCCAATGGCACGAAATCGCGCATCTGCCGGTGTCGTTCCAGAAGAACTGCGTGGGCGACATCACCGCCACCTACAGCCTGCGCGGCGATGGACGCATCAGCGTCACCAATGCCTGCCGCATCGACAGCGGCGAACGCATCGTCGCCGAGGGCGTGGCACGCCCGGTGGAAGGCCAGCCCGGCCAGCTGCAGGTGCGCTTCGCCCCCGACTGGCTGAGCTGGGTGCCGCTGGTCTGGGCCGACTACTGGGTGATCGCGCTGGATCCGGAGTACCAGTGGGCCGTCGTGGGCGAGCCCGACCGCAGGTACCTGTGGATCCTCTCGCGCGCTCCCTCGATGGATCGCGCCCTGTTCGACCAGCTCAAGGCCAGGGCCGAAGCGATGGGCTACGCGTTGGCGCCCCTGCGCGTGATGGCGCCGCTGCGTGAGCCGCCTGCCGGTTGAACGGCCACCGAACCGGCGCACGCCACGTGCGCACAACGGCATCACGCACGCCTTGCAGCCATCTTCACGCGCTACCCTCTGCGACGGGTCGCCGCGGGCGATCCATTCTTCCATACGCCGTAGTATGCTTATTCCACGCACCGCCTCCAGAGGACCTGCGCCCATGCGTCTCCGTTTCCGTACCACCTTGATCGTTCTGTGCACCCTGGCCCTGGCCGCCTGCGGCGATGGCATCGTCAAGCGTGTTTCGGAACCGGCAGCCCGCCTGCAGCAGCTGACCGTGGGCACCGACGGCAACTGGACCGTGGCCCTGCGCCTGCAGAACTACAGCTCGATGCCCATGACCTTCGACGATGTCTCACTGACCCTGGCCGTCGGCGACACCGAAGCGGGCACCCTGCAGGCCAAGCCGGCCATCTCCATCGGCGGCACCTCGGCCGACGTCATCAACCTCAAACTGGTGCCCAGCTCCGCCGCCCGCCTGGTGGTGGCCGACGCCCTGGCCGGCAACCGCACCCTCGCCTACGGCCTGAAGGGCACCGTGGCAGCCACCCCGCAGGAAAAGAAGCAGCGCACCTTCGACATCAGCAGCCGCAGCACCCTCAACCAGGCACCGGGCCTGCCGGGCGTGCTGCGCTGATCCCCGTTTTCCGCCGCGGTGCGTGGCGCCGCTCCCCTGCCCCTGATCAATTCGAGACGCACCGATGAGCAGCTACACCGCCCCGCTTTCCGACCTCCGTTTCGGCCTGCACGACGTGCTCAAGGTCGAGCCGCTGTTCGCCCGCCTGGGTTTCACCGATGCCACCGCCGACGTGGTCGACGCCGTGCTGGAAGAGGCCGGCCGCTTCAGTGCCAGCGTGCTGGCGCCGCTCAACAGCGTGGGCGATGAGATCGGCTGCGTGCTTGACCAGGCCAGCGGTGAAGTGACCACCCCGCCCGGCTTCAAGCAGGCCTACGACAAGTTCGTCGACGGCGGCTGGACCGGCCTGACCGCTTCGCCGGACCTGGGCGGCCAGGGCCTGCCGCATACCCTGGGCGTGCCGCTGAACGAAATGATCAACGCCGCCAACCTGGCCTGGGGCAACTTCCCGCTGCTCTCGCACGGCGCCATCGAAGCACTGAAACAGCACGGCGAAGCCTGGCAGCACGAAGCGTTCCTGAAGCCGCTGATCGAAGGCCGCTGGACCGGCACCATGTGCCTGACCGAGCCGCACTGCGGCACCGACCTGGGCCTGCTGAAGACCAAGGCCGAGCCGAACGCCGATGGCAGCTACGCGATCACCGGCACCAAGATCTTCATCACCGCCGGCGAGCACGACCTGACTGAAAACATCGTGCACCTGGTGCTGGCCAAGCTGCCTGACGCCCCGCCGGGCGCGAAGGGCATCTCGCTGTTCGTCACCCCCAAGTTCAAGGTCGACCGCGATGGCAACCTCGGCGAGCGCAACGCGCTGCGCTGCGGCTCGATCGAGCACAAGATGGGCATCAAGGGGTCGGTCACCTGCGTGATGAACTTCGACGGCGCCCAGGGCTACCTGGTCGGCCAGCCGCACAAGGGCCTGCAGGCCATGTTCACCATGATGAACACCGCGCGCCTGGGTGTGGGCCTGCAGGGCATCGGCCTGTCCGAGCGTGCCTACCAGAACGCGCTGAAGTACAGCCGTGAGCGCCTGCAGTCGCGTTCGCTGAGCGGCGCCAAGTTCCCGGACAAGGCCGCCGACCCGATCCTGGTGCACCCGGATGTGCGCCGCATGCTGCTGACCATCAAGTCGCTGGTCGAAGGCAGCCGCCTGCTGGCCCTGCACGCGGCCACCCTGATCGACGTCGCCCACCACGCCGAGGATGCCGCCGAGCGCGAACGCGCCGACACGCTGGTGAGCTTCCTGACCCCGATCTCCAAGGCCTGCCAGACCGAATGGGGTATCGAGAACACCTACAACGCCCTGCAGTGCTTCGGTGGCCACGGCTACATCCGCGAGCACGGCATGGAACAGTTGGCCCGCGATGCACGCATCACCACGCTGTATGAAGGCACCACCGGCATCCAGGCGCTGGACCTGATCGGCCGCAAGACGGCCGCCAGCCAGGGCGCCGGGCTGAAGCTGATGCTGGCCGAGATCGAGGCCTTCGCCAAGGAACACGAGGGCAACGAAGCGCTGGCCGAGTTCATCGGCCCGCTGCGTGCCAAGGCCGCCGAATGGGGAAAGCTGACCCTGGACGTGCTGCAGCGCTCAGCCGCCAATCCGGACGAACTGGGTGCAGCCAGCTACGACTACCTGTTCTATTCCGGTTATGTCGTGCTGGCGTACTGGTGGGCGCGCAGCGTGGCTGCGGCCGATGCCAGTGCACACGGCGCTGCCTTTGCCCAGGGCAAGCGCGAGACCGCGCGGTTCTATTTCGCCCGCGTGTTGCCGCGCACGCTCAGCCACGCCGCCGCGATCCAGGCCGGCGCCGCCGCACTGATGGCGATGGACGACGAGCGCTTCGGCGCCTGAGCCGGGCGGCCGCCCGGCACCCGCGGTAATGCCGGCCGCTGGCCGGCAACCGCAACCGCTGGAGCAACAGCTGGTTTCCTGCGGGATGGCGGGGCGGGTCCAATTGCGGGGGACGCTGCAAGTACGTCCATGTAAGCTCGGTCGCCGCTTGCTCGTGTGCGCTGTCCTGCGCACACGGCAAGACCGGGGTTGGGCGTCCTGCCCAACCCGCCCGAGGCATGCCTCGGGCCATGCGGCTCACGCCCCCGCAACCGGACCCATCCCGCCTTCGACAGATCTCCGGTGGCCAATAGATCCACGCCACGCGCGGATGAAAACCACCGGAAACCATCTGGAGAAAAGCCCCCCTTTGTTAAGGGGGGCGCGCCGAAGGCGCGGGGGATAGGAGGAATGCGCGGACCTGAATCATTGCGATTTGGATATCGCCCTCCAGGCGATATCCAAATCGCAATGATTCAGGTATAAGCTGTTTTCCCGATGGAGACAGACACTACACGCTTGGGTCTGATCGAAGCCGGAGCCTCGCTTTCCGCTCCGGGCGCCGAAGCATCGCCCAATGCCAGCCCGCTGCATCGCCCCGGTACGGTCCGGCTGCTCTCGCTGGATGCCCACGGACGCGTACTGGACTGGATCACCTGGCAGGACGCCGCCTGCCTCTACGCCCGCGAGGCGGTCGCCTGGACGCTCGGCGATCCCTGCCTGCACATCCACGGTGGGACCAATCGTCGCAGCGGCCTGCAGAGCGGCATGGACCTGCACCCGATCATCGCCGCCCGCGGCCACGCCCGCTCGCGCGCCATCGACCCCACTCCCAACCTGACCAATCCGGCGCTGTTCGCCCGCGATGCGCATCTCTGCCTGTACTGCGGCCAGCAGTTCGGCCGCCCTACCCTGACCCGCGACCACGTCATGCCGCTGTCCAAGGGCGGCCTGGATACCTGGGAAAACGTGGTGACCGCGTGTTTCCACTGCAACTCGCGCAAGAGCGACCGCACGCCGCAACAGGCCGGCATGCCCTTGCTGGCCGTGCCTTACCGGCCCAGCTGGATCGAGCATCTGATCCTGTCCAACCGCAACATCCTGGCCGACCAGATGGCGTTCCTGAAGGCCCAGCTGCCCAAGCGCTCCAAGCTCTGCACCTGAATGCCCGGAAATGCAACCCTCACCGTCCTGTCACGGGCGGCGGCGTTTGCTTGCCCCACCCCGGTTTGAGGGCGAAAATGGGCGTTCAGAACAAGTGCGAACATGATGATCGACTCTGCCCGCTATCCCCGCCTTGCGCGCATCCGGACGCCGGATGACCTGCGCACGTTCGACGAATCCGAACTGACGGCGGTCGCCGATGAACTGCGCGCCTACCTGATCGAATCGGTGGGCAAGAGCGGCGGCCACTTCGCCGCTGGCCTGGGCGTGATCGAACTCACCGTGGCCCTGCACTACCTGTACCAGACCCCGGTCGATCAACTGGTCTGGGATGTCGGTCACCAGACCTACCCGCACAAGATCCTTACCGGTCGCCGCGACGAGATCCACACCGTCAAGCAGAAGGACGGCGTGGCACCGTTCCCCAAGCGCGAAGAAAGCGAGTACGACACCTTCGGCGTCGGCCACTCTTCGACTTCGATCTCGGCGGCGCTCGGCATGGCCATCGCCCGCCAGTCCCAGGGTGACGACCGCAAGGTGGTGGCCGTGATCGGCGACGGCGCGATGACCGCCGGCATGGCGTTCGAAGCATTGATGCACGCCGGTGGCATGGAACCGGAACCGAACCTGCTGGTGATCCTCAACGACAACAACATGTCGATCTCCGAGGCCGTCGGCGGGCTGACCAAGATGCTCGGGCGCGCTACCGGCAGCCGCACGCTCAATGCGCTGCGCGAAGGTGGCAAGAAGATCCTGGGGGACAAGAAGAACAATCCCGCGCGCTTCGTGAAGCGCTGGGAAGAGCACTGGAAGGGCATGTTCGTGCCGTCCACGATGTTCGAGGAAATGGGCTTCCACTACACCGGTCCCATCGACGGCCACGACCTGCCCGCGCTGCTGTCGGCACTGAAGACCCTGCGCACCTCCAAGGGCCCGAAGCTGCTGCACGTGATGACCACCAAGGGCAAGGGCTACGAGCCGGCCGAAGGGGACCAGATCGGCTACCACGCGGTCGGCCCGTTCGATCCGGACAAGGGCCTGGTGGCCAAGGCCGGGGCCAAGAAGCCCACCTATACCGATGTGTTCAGCGACTGGCTGTGCGATGCCGCCGCCGCCGAGCCGCGCCTGTACGGGATCACCCCGGCGATGCGCGAGGGCTCCGGCCTGGTCCGTTTCAGCAAGGAGTTCCCGCAGCGCTACTTCGACGTCGCCATTGCCGAGCAGCATGCGGTGACGCTGGCCGCGGGCATGGCCACCCAGGGCGGCAAGCCGGTGGTGGCGATCTATTCGACCTTCCTGCAGCGCGCCTACGACCAGCTGGTGCATGACGTGGCCATCCAGGACCTGGATGTGCTGTTTGCGATCGACCGCGCCGGCGTGGTCGGCCCGGATGGCGCGACCCATGCCGGCAACCTGGATCTGAGCTTCCTGCGTTGCGTGCCGAACATGGTGGTGATGGCGCCTTCGAACGAGGCCGAGTGCCGGCAGATGCTCAGCACCGGCCTGAAGCACCCCGGCCCGGCCGCGGTGCGTTACCCGCGTGGCAGCGGCACCGGCGTGGAGGCCGGCCACGATCTGTCGACGCTGCCGATCGGCCAGGCCGAGCAGCGCCTGCAGGGCAGCCGTGCCGCCCTGCTCGCCTTTGGCAGCACCGTGGCCGCCGCCGAGCAGGTCGGGCGCGAACTGGGGCTGAGCGTGGTCAACATGCGCTTCATCAAGCCCCTGGATCGTGAGTGCGTGCTGGCCATGGCCCACCAGCACGAGATGCTGGTGACCATCGAAGACAACGTGGTGGCCGGGGGTGCCGGTTCGGCCGTGGCCGAACTGCTCAATGCCGAACAGGTGCTGCGCCCGATCCTGCACCTGGGCCTGCCCGATGCCTTCCAGCACCATGCCAGCCGCGAAGACCTGCTCGCCGAAGCCGGAATCGATGCCGCCGGCATCCGGGCTGCGGTCCTCGCGCGCTGGCCGCAGCTGGCCGCAGGCACGCCGCCGCTGAGCGCGGCCAGCTGAGCAGAGCCAGCCACGCATGGCCTGGCGCTACCGCGACCGGTAGCTCCATGCCATGGGTGGATGGCGCACTCAGCCGTAGCTGACGGCCTCGACGAAGGCGCCGCTGGCTTCCACACGCACCGCCGCGCGCTGCCCGGTATCGGCGTAGTGCAGGCGGGCAAGGGTTTCGGCGAAGTCGAAGGCGCGGACACCATCCCGGAACTCGATCGGTTCGGGCTTGTCCGGATGCAGCACGCGCCACTGGCGCTGCTCGCATTGAAGTCGGATCAACATGCGATGCTCACTCCTTGAACAACGTATCGATGACGGCGGACATCGCGCCGGGAAGCCCCGGCGCGGCCAGGACGCCAACGGCGTCCCCGGCTGCCGACAATACGAGGAAAGAAGTGTGATCGCTATCAGATTTATCTGATCTTGAGCCGCGTGCCCTGGCCGATCAGTTCACCTGGAACTGCGCCCGGCAGCCGTCGCTGACCCAGATGCCACGGCGGTCCCATCCCCAGCTCCGGCCTTCGACGCAGGCACTGCGCGATTCCTGCCGTACCAGGCGCACGCCGCGGCGGATGCTCGCTTCGCAGTACTTCTGCCGGTGATCGTTGGAATGGCAGGCAATCACCTGGCCACCGCCGCCCCACGGGCTGCCGCCCCACCCGTTGCCACCGCCGCCCCAGCCGCCACCGCCCGGGCGCCGGTACTCGCCGACGAACTCGGCACGACAGCCCTGGGTGACCCACACGCCGGCGCGCGACTGGCCCCAGGTCTCGCCTTCCACGCACGGGGAACCGGACAGCTGGCGGATCATCCGCGCGCGCCCTTCGAGCCGGCATTCATTGCTGCGGTTCTTGATCGATTCGCAGCGCACGATGCCGCTGCCTCGATCGTCATAGCGGTCGTCGTAGCCATAGCGCTGTGCCTGCGCGCCACCCGCGGCAGCCAGCATCGGCACCAGCGCGCAGGCTGCAGCGCGCCATGTAAGTCCCTTGCCCATTCAACGTCTCCACATGAATACGGTGGAGGCAAGCATCCGGGATTGGCGCCACGGCGCACAATGGGTCCAGCAATGGCGGTTTCCCGCCATTCAACCAACCCAACCGCACCTGACTGCGCCGGCCTCCGTCAGTGGCCGAACTGCAGCGCGTCCAGCGTGTTTCCCAGTGCTTCCACCCGCACCACGCTGCGTTGGCCGGTACGGTGGTGATGCTCGCTGGCCAGGGTCACGGCCGCATCGAACGCCGCGGCGCCGCTGCTGAACGCCTCGGCCGCACGGGTCTGCGGGTCCAGTACGGACCAGCGCTGGGCGTTGCATTGGACAGTGATGACCATGTCGGGCTCCTGCGGGGAAGGAAGGTGCGGGGCGGCAGGACGCCGGTCTCCCGATGCTGAACAGCCTAGCCAGCCGCTGAGGAAAGGCCTATCGGACTTATCCGAAAAGTGCCTGCCAGAGGGTGGGAAAGGCGGCAGCCGTCACATCGCTGACGGCATTTAGCGAATTAATTCCGTGACCCTTGTCACGAACTTAACGGAGCTTCACACTACTGTCACCAACAGGGGCCCCTTCCACATGCGCACCTCCCTTCCACTGCAGCGCTCGACGCTGCTGAAGTTCTATTTTGCTGCCAGCTACGTTGTCCTGATCGAGGAACTGGTCCGCGCCACGCTAAGCTGAAGACTCCGTCCGCCGGTGCGCTTCGCCAGTGCGGGCATCCCGCATGTGGCCGATCCAGGCCTGGAGGCATCCCATGAGAATCGTGTTGCTGAGCGCGCTGCTGGCGCTCACCGCCTGCGCCAGCCCGGACAGGGCGCCCGACGCGCCGGTCGCCACCGATCCGGCACCGCCGGTAGGTGGCGACCGCGACGCCCATGGATGCATCGGGTCAGCCGGTTACCAGTGGTGCGCGCGCAGCCAACGCTGCGAGCGCCCCTGGGAACTGGCACAGGCGCAGGGACTGGCCAACACGGCCGAGGCCATCGACAGCTACTGCGCGGCACCGGCGTCGCCCGCGCGCCGGTAGGAGACACGCCGCATGACCGACCTGCCGCCGCTCCCCACGCTGGCACCGGGACGTTACCGCCACTTCAAGGGTGGCGAGTACGACGTGATCGGGATCGTCCGCAGCAGTGAAACGCTGGAACCGCTGGTGCTTTACCGCGCGCTGTATGGTGCCGGTGGCCTGTGGGTGCGGCCCTTCGCGATGTTCGTCGAGCAGGTCGCCGGCGACAGCGGCACGCAACCGCGCTTCGCCCGCATCGGCGACTGACCGGCACTTCTCACGCCGTGCGCACGGCGCCACGCGGCATGCTGCGCTACGCCCGCAGCACGGATCCCGCATGCGCCACGCCCTGCCGATTGCTCTGCCGCTCGCCCTCCTGCTGGCCAGTCCGCCGGCGCTGGCCGACGAGGTTCCCGGCTTCGACCGCCCCGGTATCGGCTTCGGCACCGACAGCGTGCCGCGCGGCGCCCTTGCCGTGGAGATCGGCCTGCCCGGTTTCCAGCGCGAGCGCGACCGCGACGGGCAACGCAGCACGACACTGTCCAGCGATCTGCTGCTGCGCACCGGTCTGGCGCCCGGGCTGGAACTGCAGCTGTCCTCGACACCGTGGCTGCGGCAGCGGCAACGTGGCCCCGATCAGCCGCGCACGCGGCAGCGCGGTGCCGGCGACAGCGTGGTCGGGCTGAAGTGGGCCGGCCCCGGCAGCACCGATCGCACCGCCTGGGCCCTGCTGGCCAGTGGCGTTGTCGCGCGCGGCGATGCGGCCTTCAGCGATGGCCGCCAGTACGCCCTCGCCGCCAGTGTCGAGCACAGCATCACCGACCGCTGGAGCGGCGCACTGTATGCCAGCCACCAGCGCGGCGACGGCCAGCGCAGCACCACCTGGTCCCCCAGCGTGGCGCTGGCGGCGAGTGACCGCATCGGCCTCTACCTGGAAGCCGGCTTCACCCGCGCCCGTCACCAACCGGACCTGTCCGTTGCCGGCGCCGGGCTGACCTGGATGCTGCGGCCGAACGTACAACTGGATGCCTCCTTCGATGTCGGCCTGGATCGCGACAGCCCCGACCTGCAGCTGGCAACCGGCATCGCGTTCTACCTGGACTGACAGGCGGCGGCACGCGCTACACTCGTACCGCCCAGTCGGTTTCATTCCCATGCCGGACTCTCCCCCCCGCTCCCGCCGCAAGGCACCGGACAACGTGCGCCAGGCGCTGCTGCTGGCCACCGCGCGCACCATCGGCCAGAACGGACTGGCGGCACTGACCGTGCAGGATGTGGCGCGCGCGGCCGGGGTCAGCAAAGGCGCGCTGTTCCATCACTTCAGCAGCAAGCAGGCGCTGATCGAGGCGACGCTGGCCTCGCTGGTGGCCGAATTCGAAGGCAGGATCCGCCAGGTGCTGCAACACGCACCCGCCGGTCCGGGCCGCTTCAGCCGCGCCTATGTGCAGGTCAGCTTCGAGCACCTGCTGCAGCAGGAAACCGTGAATGACATCGGGCTGACCATGGGCAACCTGCTGGAGCCGGCGCTGCTGTCCTGCTGGCGGGCGTGGATGCGGCAGATGCTGCTGGAGTTCCCCGATGAAGCACGCGACCCGCGCCTGCATGCGGCGCGCTGCGTTGCCGACGGCTACTGGGCGACCGCCTACGGCCGGCCGCTGGATGAGGACGAACGCATCAATGCGCGGGCCATGGCGCATGAGGCACTGAAACTGTGCGAACTGGAATGAGCAGGGTGCTGCAATGAATGCCTATGTCTACCTGGCCGGCGCGATCGTACTGGAAGTGATCGCCACGTCGCTGTTGAAGGCCTCCGACGGCATGACGCGGCTGGCCCCCACGGTGGGCGCGCTGGTCGGCTACGGCGTGTGCTTCTACCTGCTGTCACTGACCATGAAGTCGATTCCCACCGGCATCGCCTATGCGATCTGGTCCGGCGTGGGCATCGTGCTGATCTCGCTGATCGGCCTGCTGGTGTTCAAGCAGCGGCTGGATGCCCCGGCGCTGATCGGCATCGGCCTGATCTGCGCCGGGGTCCTGGTGATCAACCTGTTTTCCAACAGCAGCACGCATTGAGCCTGGCGCTGCAGCGGCCAAGCAGCACCGGCAGCGCCTAGGCGACCTTCTTGGCCACCGTCATGCCCAGCACGAACAACACCACGGCAATGATGATGCCGGCCCAGAACAGGAATTTGGCGATGCCCACTGCAGCGCCGGCGATGCCACCGAAGCCCAGCGCGCCGGCGATCAGGCCGATGATGGCGAAAATGATGGCCCACTTGATCATGTCGATCCTTTCCCCTGGCGGGAATGCAAACGGTGTGATCAGGCTAGGCGGGCGGCGATCCCGCAGACGTGAACAGGCCGCAGGCGCGATGTGAAACCGCAGCGGTCAGCGCGGCCGGAAGCGCAGCAGCGCAACCGCGAAGGCCAGGAACACGCTGCCCACCAGGCGCTCGAACCAGCGCCGCGCGAAGGGCTGCGCCAGCCAGCGTCGCAGGCCATGGCCACCGGCGGCATACATCACGTACCAGAACAGTTCGCAGGCTGCGAACGTGGCCACCAGCACCGTGTACTGCAATGCCTGGCCGCGTGCCGGATCGACGAACTGCGGCAGGAACGCCGCAGCGAACAGCAGCAGCTTCGGATTGCTCAACCCGACTAGCAGGCCGCCCCGGAACACCGCGCCGGCTCCGTGCACCGCTGCCAGCGGCGCATCGGACTCGGCCACGACCGGCGGTGCCGGTCGCAGGCTGTCACGCCACGCCTTGATGCCAAGCCAGGCCAGGTAGGCCACGCCCAGATAGCGCAGCACGTCGAACAACATCGGCGAGGAGCGCAGCACGGCGCTCAGGCCCGCCGCCGACGCGGCCAGCACCAGCAGCATCGCCAGCAGGCAACCGGCCATGGCCGGCACGCTGCGGCGGAAGCCCAGCCCGACGCTGCGGCCCAGGATGTGCAGCATGTTCGGGCCCGGCGTGCCGCACAGCACGAAGACCGTCGCCAGGAACCACCACCAGGTATGCAGGGCCATGCATGCGTCCGCCGGAAAACCGCTCAAGGATAGAGCGACGGCCGCTTTCCCGATACGCACAGAGTGCGCTCACAGCGATGGGTACAGCGCGCCCCGCTGCCCCGTGCGCTGCCTGGCACGCGCCTGCAGCCCGCGGCTGTGCTGCAATGGCACTCCCCGGCACGGAGAACCCCATGAAGACGCTTGGCCTGATCGGTGGCATGAGTTGGGAGAGTTCGGCGCAGTACTACCGCCTGATCAACGAGCACGTGCGGACCCGGCTGGGCGGCGCACATTCGGCACCGCTGCTGCTGTGGTCGCTGGATTTCGCCCGCATCAAGCAGTTGCAGCACGACGGCAACTGGGAGGCGTTGGCAACCGAGATGGTCGATGCCGCGCAGCGGCTGCAGGCCGGTGGCGCCGAGCTGCTGCTGATCTGCACCAACACCATGCACAAGCTGGTCGGCGCGATCGAAGCGGCCTGCCCGCTTCCGGTGCTGCACATCGCCGATCCCACCGCCACCGCGATCGTGCAGGCCGGCCTGCGCCGGGTCGGCCTGCTCGGCACGGCGTTCACCATGGAACAGGACTTCTACAAGGGCCGCCTGGCCGAGCGCTTCGGCCTGGACGTGCTGGTACCGGAGGCGGACGATCGCCACCTCGTGCACGCGATCATCTACCAGGAACTGATCGCCGGGGTGGTCAGCGAGCGCTCGCGGCAGGCCTATGTCGAGGTGATCGAGCGCCTGGTCGCGCGCGGCGCCGAGGCGATCATCCTGGGCTGCACCGAAATCATGCTGCTGGTGCGCCCTGAAGACAGCCCGGTGCCCCTGTTCGACACCACGGCGCTGCATGCGTGCGCGGCCGTGGAGGCCGCGCTGCAGTGAGGCGCTCAGCCCGGCTGGACGTCCAGCGCGGTGACCAGCCATTCCACCACCGCCGGTGAATCGCACAGGAAGAACATCGCGTCGCCGCTGCGGGCTTCGGTCAACATGCGGTAGACGCTGATGGCCACCCCGGACTGGCTGGCGATGAAGACCTCGCCGCTGCGCGGTCCGTCGGCCTGCCGTGATATGCGCTGCAGCGCCTGGCGGGCGGCAACGGTGTCCTCCGGCTCGGCCTCGCGGCTCAATTCCGGGCCGCGCAGGCCCCACGCAACGAAAATGCGCTTGCCCTTGAACGTGGTGTCCAGGACCTGCACGCCAGCCGCACCTGCGCCGGCCGAACGATGAATGACGATACTGCTGATCAACGCAACCCCCTGTGGTCGTCGTGGTCCGCGCATCCGTTCGCGCACGCGTCACAACAGCCACCGACCGTGCCGGAGGGCGCCGTCGGCGGGTGCTGGAACATGTGAAAAAATGTAAACCGATGCAATCGGAAGTGCCCGGAATGATACGGGATGTAACCGGCTGCATGGGCCGGCGGACACTTCTAAATCCGCCCTGAGCCCGCGCGCGGCGCCCGCACCGCAGCGCGCGGCAGGTGCGCCATTCTTGCGCCCCGTCCCCCGCTTTCGAGGTTGCCATGAACATCTGCCTGCTGCCGTTGGGCAGCCTGCCGCTCGCCCTGCTGCTGGCCGTCAGCGCCGTCCCGGCCCACGCCTACGACACCGACAGCGCCGCGCGCACCACCTGCGAATCGCATTTCAACAAGACCCAGCACTGCCCGTTCGAGGGCCGCGCGCGGCTGGTGCGGCAACTGTCGGTGACCCGATGCGTGGAAGATGACAACTGGGGACAGCGGCGCGGCATGCTGTGGGTGACCGATGGCTGCCGCGCCGAGTTCGTCGCCGACAGGCGCGGCCGCAGCCGCTGGCCCGGTCACCGCGGCGAGCGCAACGAGGGTGGCCAGCGACTGCTCTGTGAATCCTACGCACGGAAGGAAAAGCAGTGCCGCATCCGTGTCCGTGACGAAGTGCGCCTGGTCAGGCAGACATCGGTCACCGCCTGCATCGAGGACCGCAACTGGGGCTGGGACCGGCGTGGCGTGTGGGTCAGCGACGGCTGTCGCGCGGAGTTCCGCGTCTACTGAAGTCCCGGCCGTGCCGCCAGCGGTTAGCATGCCGATTTCCCGGCAGGAAGCACGGCATGGAACGCGCATATCGCGCAGCGCTGATCGCGTTGCTGCTGCAGTGGCGCACGCGATGAGCGGGCAGGCGTGCCGCTGGCAGATACATGCAGCCTCGGGCAGTGACCTGCAGGCACTGGTCGCGCTGGACAGCATCGCCGCGACCGACCCACAGCGCGCCCGGCAGATTGCCGGGTGGCTGGCCGAGGGTGCGGAGTGGGTCGCCGAGCGCGATGGCGAGCTGGCCGGTTACCTGGCCCTGCACGCGCAGTTCTTCGGCGAAGCCTTCATCGCGATGCTGATGGTGGCCGCGCCACGACGTGGCCACGGCGTGGGTACCGCACTGCTCGCGCACGCCGCCGCGTGCAGCGCCGGCGCCAAGCTGTTCACCTCATGCAACCACTCCAACGCCGCGATGCAGCGGTTGCTTGCAGCCACCGGCTTCCAGCAGTGCGGCATCGTGCATGGCCTGGATGAGGGGGACCCCGAGCTGATCTTCCGCTACAGCGGCGGTTGAGCCAGGCAGCGCGCCACCCGCTCTTCGAGCAGCGCCATCAGCGCCGGCTCCATGCAGCGGTAGTCATCGGGAATATCCAGGCAGTGCAGTGGCGTGTGCTGCAGCAGCCGGCCGAAGGTCGCCTGCAGCCGTTGCCGGTGCTTGGCCTCCATCACCAGGATGACATCCGCCCAGCGGATATCCGCTGGGCGGATCGGCCTGCGTGCATGCGGGCTGGTGCCCGCCGAGCGTGCGCTGAAGCCTGGCCGCTGCCGCCACATGGCTTCGCCGGTGGGACTGCGCAGCTGGTTGCGGCTGCAGACGAACAACAGATTGATCATCCTTGATCCATCCAATGACGCGGGCTGACGACCGGATAGGTGAAACCCAGCTGGCGTGCCCGCAGCAGCTTGGCGCTGCGCAGATACATCAGCTTCCAGTTCTTTTCCGGCTTGCAGATCGGCCGCGGGGCCGTGTGGTCGCCGCCGTGCTGGCGGGCCTGCGTGCGCCTCCAGGCGCGGTTTCTGGACATTTCCATGGGTATGTTCTCGTGAGTACCGGGTTCAGCAGCCGCGGTAGTACGAGTTGCGCGCAGGATACACGGTCGCAGCAGAAAAGCCCACGCTTCGCAGCCGGCCGGGCTGTCCGCCGGCCAGGCGGCTTCACTCATCCGAAGCGGAACACCAGTTCCGCCTCGTCGTCCAATCGACGACCTGTCGCCGAAAACCCGAGCCGCTCGTAGAAAGGAAGCGCATTGCCGGCTTCCCGATCCATCGTTGTAAGCGATACCCCTTCCAATCCCACGAGTCTGGCGTAACCCAGGGCAAACCCGATCGCCTGAGCGCCAACGTTGGCGCCCCGCGAACCCTTGTCGACCATCACCCTCCACACGTACAGACAATTCTGCTGATAGTGCTCCTGGTCCTCGTCATCCTCATCCACCAGGCGAGGATCGATGAAGGAGATGACTCCCACGGGTCGGCCTTCCCTGAAGATCCCGAACGTGAGGGATTCGGCAACGAATGCCGCCTGCGCCAGCCATTCCGGGTTCGAACAGATCAAGTGCTGCTCGGATTCACGGACCGCAAGTTCGGACAACTCATCGACGTTGCTCCGATTGAGTGGGATGAACTGCACGGGTTGCTTCATGCCGTCTGTCTACGTTGCAAGGACTCGGCATCGATTTTATCCGCTTCCGACCATGCGCTCGTGCCGGGCGATTGGCGAACAGGGCGCCGCGCCAGGGGGTCCTGATGTCGGGCGGCCAGGCGGTGCATGTCGAAGCGGTGCCGCGCTTCGTCAACGATCCGATAGCGTGCGGCCATCCGGATTCCGCCGATGAACGGGGGGACGCCTGCTGACCACAACGAAAAAGGGCCTGCACCGCACGGTGCAAGCCCTTGTTCTATCAACAGTTTTGGTCGGGACGGCCGGATTCGAACCGACGACCCTCTGCCCCCCAGGCAGATGCGCTACCAGGCTGCGCTACGCCCCGACTGATGCTGCGATGTGCCCGCCAGTGCGGCGGGCCGTGAAGTATAGCGGATTACGATGGAAATGGGTCAGCGGCGCAGCAACTGCAGCACTTCTTCCAGTTCCATCCGCACCTGCTTGATGATCTGGTTGCTCAGCGCCGATTCCTCGCGCGCGTCGGGGCCATCCAGGCGCAGGCGCGCGCCACCGATGGTGTACCCCTGTTCGTACAGCAGGCTGCGGATCTGCCGCACCATCAGCACATCGTGGCGCTGGTAGTAGCGACGGTTGCCACGGCGTTTGGCCGGCTCAAGGCTGGGGAATTCGGTTTCCCAGTAGCGCAGCACGTGCGGCTTGACGTCGCACAGCTCGCTCACTTCACCAATGGTGAAGTAGCGCTTGGCCGGGATCGGCGGAAGTTCGCGGTTACTGCCCGGATCCAGCATAAGCTTCCACCCTCTCCTTGAGCTTCTGGCCCGGACGGAAGGTGACCACCGTACGGGCGGAAATCGGAATTTCCTCGCCGGTCTTGGGGTTGCGACCCGGGCGCTGGTTCTTGCGCCGCAGGTCGAAATTGCCAAAGCCCGACAGCTTCACCTGACGTCCCTGTTCCAATGCTTCACGCAGCACATCGAAAAACGCGTCGACGAATTCCTTGGCTTCCCGCTTGTTCAGACCGACTTCGTCGAACAGCTTTTCCGCCATCTCCGCCTTGGTCAATGCCATTGCCTGCTACCCCCGAGTGCTGCCCGCTCAGCCGCGGATCCGGGCGTGGTGTTCACGCTCGATGGCAGTGACCGCCTCGGTCACCACCGCTTCCACGTCGCGGTCCGTCAGAGTGCGCGACTTGTCCTGCAAAATCAAGCCCATAGCGAGACTCTTGAATCCCGGCTCGACCCCCTGTCCGACATAGCGGTCGAACAGGTTCAGCTCGCGCAGCAGCGGGCCGGCGGCTTGGCGGAGGGTGGCAGCCAGGTCACTCCAGGCCACCGTTTCGGGCACCAGAACGGCCAGGTCGCGGCGCACCGCCGGGAACCGGGACAGTTCTCCGGCACGCGGCAGCGCGCGCGCCGTCAGCGGCTCCAGCTCCAGCTCGAAGGCGTAGACGTCCACGTCGATCTGCATGGCCCGGGCCAGGCGCGGGTGAATCTGCCCGATCCAGCCGATGGCCACGCCGTCACGGTACACCTCGGCCGAACGGGCCGGATGGCCGTAGGCGCGGGTCGACGGGCGGAAGGTCAGCGCGGCGCCACTGGCGGCAGCCAGTGATTCCAGGTCGCCCTTCAGGTCATGGAAATCGACCTTGCGGGTCGGCAGGCCCCACTGTACGGCCTGCGCGTCGCCACAGACGGCAGCCGCCACGCGCGGGGTTTCCAGCGGTGCGGGTTGCCCTTCACCGGGCTGCTGGGCGAACACGCGGCCGATCTCGAACAGGCGCACGCGGCCCAGCTGGCGCGCGGCATTGCGACCGAGGGTGGCGACCAGGCCCGGCAGCAGCGACGGGCGCATCACCGCCAGCTCGGCCGACAGCGGGTTGGCCAGCGGCACCAGGTTGTCGCGCAGCTGCCACTGGGTCAGCAGCGCATCGTCGACAAAGGCGAAGTTGACCGTTTCCTGCTGATCGCGGGCGATCAGCTGGCGGCGCACGCTCAGCGCATCCAGCTGGGTCTCGCTGGGCATCGCCACGCGCGCAGCCCCGCCGGGAAGCGTGGTCGGAATCTGCTCGTAGCCGTGGATGCGGGCCAGTTCTTCGATCAGGTCTTCTTCGATGGCGATATCGAAGCGGCGGCTCGGCGCCGTGACCTGCCAGCCCTCGGCGCTGGCAACCACCTGCATGCCCAGTGCGCGCAGGATGCGCTCCACTTCGGCGTCGTCGATGGTGATGCCGAGCAGGCGGGTGATGCGGGCGCGACGCAGCACGATCGACGCCGGCTGCGGCAGATCGGCCTCACGCACGGCCTCGGTGACCGGCGCGGGAGTACCGCCGGCCAGGTCCAGCACCAGGCGGGTGGCGTACTCGATGGCGGTACGCGGCAGTGCCGGATCGACACCACGCTCGAAGCGGTGGCCGGCATCGGTGTGCAGGCCGAGCTTGCGGCCACGGCCCATGATCGCGGCCGGTGCGAAGTGCGCAGCCTCCAGGAACACGGCGCTGGTGGCGTCGGTGACCCGGGTGTCGAAGCCGCCCATCAGGCCGGCCAGGCCGACCGCACGATCGGCATCGGTGACCACCAGGAAGCTGTCATCGAGCACAGCGTCGCGGCCGTCCAGCAGCTTCAGGGTTTCGTCGGCGCGCGAACGGCGCACGCCGATGCTGCCCTGCAGGGTACCCAGGTCGTAGGCATGCATCGGCTGACCCAGCTCCAGCATCACGTACTGGGTGATGTCGACCAGCAGCGAGACCGGGCGCACGCCACTGCGGCGCAGGCGTTCGGCCATCCACAGCGGGGTCCTGGCGGCGGCGTTGACGCCTTCGATGACACGGCCCAGGTAGCGCGGTGCGTCGGCACCGGCGTCAAGCTGGATCGACAGTTCACGGGTCGCGGCGGCGGGAACGGGGTCGGCGGCGAACGCCAGCACTTCACTGCGGGTGGCGGCGGCGACGTCGTAGGCGATGCCGCGCAGGCTGAAGCAGTCGGCGCGGTTCGGGGTCAGCTTGATCTCGATGCTGGCATCGGGCAGGCCGAGGTACTCGACCAGGGTCTGGCCCACCGGTGCATCGTCGGGCAGTTCCAGCAGGCCGGACGCATCGTTGTCCAGGCCCAGCTCCTTGGCCGAGCACAGCATGCCGTTCGACTCGACGCCACGCAGCTTGGCCGGCTTGATCTTCAGCTCGCCGATCTGCGCACCGACCATCGCCAGCGGCGCAACCAGGCCCGGGCGCGCATTCGGCGCACCGCAGACGATCTGCAGCAGCTCGCCCTGGCCGGCATCGACGCGGCATACCTGCAGGCGATCGGCTTCGGGGTGGCGCACGGCGTCGACAATGCGCGCCACGACCACATGGTCGAGCCCCCCGCCGAGCGCGGTCACCTCTTCCACTTCCAGGCCGATGGCGGTGAGCACCGCACTCAGTTCATCGCGCGAGGCGCCGGTCGGGACGTGGCTGCGCAGCCAGTTTTCGGAGAATTTCATGGTGTCACCCTGGTGGGCCCGGCGCATGCGCCTGGGCCTGCGTTGTTGAGTCCGCCGGACACGGCCCGGCGTTACCGAATGCGTTACGCGAACTGTTTCAGGAAGCGCACGTCGTTCTCGAAGAATGCGCGCAGGTCGTTGACGCCATAGCGCAGCATCGCGAACCGCTCCACGCCCATGCCGAAGGCAAAGCCGGTGTAGCGCTCCGGATCGATGCCGACGTTGCGCAGCACGTTCGGGTGGACCATGCCGCAGCCGAGCACTTCCAGCCAGCGGGTGCTGCCATCGGGCTGCTGCCAGGCGATGTCCACTTCGGCGCCGGGTTCGACGAACGGGAAGTAGCTGGGGCGGAAGCGCATCTCGAAGTCGCGCTCGAAGAACGCGCGCACGAATTCGGCCAGGGTGCCCTTCAGGTCGGCGAAGGTCGAATGCTCGTCCACCAGCAGGCCTTCCACCTGGTGGAACATCGGCGAATGGGTCTGGTCGCTGTCGCTGCGGTACACCTTGCCGGCGGCGATCATGCGCAGCGGCGGCTGGTGCTCGCCCATGTAGCGCACCTGCACGCCCGAGGTATGCGTGCGCAGCAGGCGACCGTCGCCGAAGTAGAAGGTGTCATGCATCGCACGCGCCGGATGGTGCGGCGGGAAGTTCAGCGCCTCGAAGTTGTGCCAGTCATCCTCGATCTCCGGCCCTTCGGAGAGCTCGTAGCCCAGCCGGCCGAAGATGCCGGTGATGCGCTCCAGGGTGCGGGTGATCGGGTGCAGGCCGGCGCGTTCGCCGTTGCGGCCCGGCAGCGTGACATCGATGGCTTCGGCGGCCAGGCGCGCGTCGAGCGCAGCGTCCTCCAGCACCGCCTTGCGCTCGCTGAGCGCGCTGCCCAGCGCATCGCGGGCCTGGTTGATCGCTTCACCGGCCGCCTTGCGCTGGTCAGCCGGCAGGGCGCCGAGCTGCTTGAGCTGCGAGGTGATGCTGCCGCTCTTGCCGAGCAGGGCCACGCGCAGTTGTTCCAGCGCGTCCGGGCTCTGTGCGGCGGCCACATCGGCCAGCGCCTGGGTGGTGAGGGATTGGATGTCGCTCATGGGGGGCTGGAACTCCAGTCGATCTGCCATCGCGATGCGCGAAGGGCCGACCCCTGTCGCCACCGCCGTCCCCGCGTTGCCGCTTGGCCGCGCCGGGACCCAAAAAAGAATGGGGAAGGACTTGCGCCCTTCCCCATGCATTGCCTCTACCAGACACCGTTCCCGTGAACGGCAACGGCATCGGGAAGGACTTATGCCGCCAGTGCGCCCTTGGCCTTTTCGGCCAGTGCAGCAAAGCCAGCTGCGTCGTGCACGGCGATGTCAGCCAGGACCTTGCGGTCCAGGGTGATGCCGGCCTTCAGCAGGCCGTTCATGAAGCGGCTGTAGCTCAGGCCGTTGATGCGGGCAGCCGCATTGATACGGGTGATCCACAGCGAACGGAAGTTGCGCTTCTTCTGCTTACGGCCGATGTAGGCGTACTGCTGTGCCTTGATGACCGCCTGCTTGGCGACGCGGAAGACCTTGCGACGGGCGTTGTAATAGCCCTTGGCGAGATCCAGAATCTTCTTGTGGCGGCGACGCGCCTGTACGCCACGCTTAACTCGTGCCATTGTTCAGTTCCTCAGAGGTAAGGGAGCATGCGGTCCAGACGGCCTGCGTCTTCTGCACGGACATGGCCCGTCTGACGCAGATTACGCTTACGCTTGGTCGCTTTCTTCGTGAGGATGTGGCTACGGTTGGCGTGGCCGCACTTGTACTTGCCCGAGGCGGTCTTGCGGAAACGCTTGGCCGCTGCCCGGTTGGTCTTGATCTTGGGCATTGCAATGTCCTTGATGGGATATGACCCTGGTTTCTGACTGATCTGGCGGCGGCCTGGGCCGCTCTTTCCGTCCTGCCATGATCGGCGTACGACCCGTCCTGGGTGGGTCGAGCCGGGCATGATACAGGGAAATCCCCGCTGCCACCAGCCCCCACACCGTTTTCACATCGGTACCGGCTACCCGCCCGGACAAGCGAAAGGGCGCCCGCGGCGCCCCTTCACCCTGCCCATTCAGCCGCCAGGCGCCCCGCAAGGCAGCCCGTCAGGCCTCAGGTCTTCTTCTTCGGCGCGATCATCATCACCATCTGACGCCCTTCCAGGCGCGGACGGGATTCGATGACGATGTCTTCGCCCAGATCGGTTTCGATCCGGTTGGCCATCTCGCGCCCCAGTTCCTGGTGGCTCATTTCACGGCCACGGAAGCGGATGTTGACCTTGATCTTGTCGCCTTCCTCAAGGAAACCGCGCATCTTGCGCAGCTTGATCTGGTAGTCGCCCTCGTCCGTGACCGGACGGAACTTCACTTCCTTGATCTCGACCTGCTTGGTCTTCTTCTTGGCCTCGCTGGCCTTCTTCTGCGCTTCGAACTTGAACTTGCCGAAGTCCATGATCTTGCAGACCGGCGGATCGGCCTGCGGCTGGATTTCGACCAGGTCCAGGCCTTCATCTTCGGCCATGGACAGCGCTTCGTCGCGCGACAACACGCCGATCATTTCTCCGTCGCTGCCGATCACGCGGACGCGCGGCACACGGATTTCCTGATTCTTGCGGTTCTGTTTGTTGTCAGGGGTGCTGATATTACGTTCTCCCAAGGGTATCGAACCGGTCCGGGAGCCTGTGCACCCGGACCGGACCTTTGCTTACGCGCCCTCGGCCCGGAGCCGCTCGATGAAGGCCTGCAGGCTCATGCTGCCCAGGTCTTCGCCGGAACGCGTACGCACCGCCACAGCGCCGTTTTCCTTTTCGCGGTCACCAATGACCAGCAGGTACGGCACGCGCTGCAGCGTATGCTCGCGAATCTTATAGCCGATCTTCTCGTTACGCAAATCCGCGCTGACGCGGAAGCCTTGCTCCGCAAGGGTTTTGGTCACGCCGGATACGTATTCAGCCTGGGCGTCGGTGATGTTGGCCACCACCACCTGGGTCGGTGCCAGCCAGGTCGGGAACTGGCCGGCATGGTGCTCGATCAGGATGCCCAGGAAACGCTCCATCGAGCCGACGATGGCCCGGTGCAGCATGACCGGATGCTTCTTCTGGCTGTTCTCGTCCACGTACTCGGCGCCGAGGCGGCCGGGCATCATGAAATCGACCTGCATGGTGCCCAGCTGCCAGGTACGGCCGATCGCGTCCTTCAGGTGGTACTCGATCTTCGGGCCGTAGAAGGCCCCCTCACCCGGCAGCTCCTGCCATTCCACGCCACAGGCGGTCAGCGCCGAACGCAGCGCGCCCTCGGCCTTGTCCCAGGTGGCGTCATCGCCCAGGCGCGATTCCGGGCGCAGCGCGATCTTGATCTGGATCTCATCGAAGCCGAAGTGCTGGTACACCGCCAGCGCCTGCTGGTGGAATGCGGTCACTTCCGATTCGATCTGCGCCTCGGTGCAGAAAACGTGGCCGTCGTCCTGGGTGAAACCCCGCACGCGCAGGATGCCGTGCAGCGCGCCGGACGGCTCGTTGCGGTGGCAGGAGCCGAATTCACCATAGCGGATCGGCAGATCGCGGTAGCTGTGCAGGCCCTGGTTGAACACCTGGATATGGCCCGGGCAGTTCATCGGCTTGACCGCGTAGGTACGCTTCTCCGACTCGGTGAAGAACATGTTGTCCTGGTAGTTGTCCCAGTGGCCGGACTGCTTCCACAGGCTCACGTCCAGGATCTGCGGGCAGCGCACTTCGCCGTAACCGCTGTTGCGGTAGACCTTGCGCATGTACTGCTCCACCACCTGCCACAGGGCCCAGCCCTTGGGGTGCCAGAACACCAGCCCCGGCGCTTCTTCCTGCAGGTGGAACAGGTCCTGCTGCTTGCCGATGCGGCGGTGGTCGCGCATCTCCGCTTCCTCGATGCGCTTGATGTACGCCTCGAGCTGCTTCTTGTCGGCCCAGGCGGTGCCGTAGATGCGCTGCAGCTGTTCGTTCTTGGCATCGCCACGCCAGTAGGCGCCGGAAATGCGGGTCAGCTTGAAGGCCTTCAGGAAACGGGTGTTCGGCACGTGCGGGCCACGGCACATGTCCACGTATTCCTGGTGGTAGTACATGCCCATCGCCTGGATGTCATCGGGCATGTCCTCGATCAGGCGCAGCTTGTAGTCCTCGCCACGGGCCTTGAAGATCTCGATCACTTCGGCGCGCGGGGTCATCTTCTTGATGACGTCGTAGTCCTGGGCGATCAGCTCGCCCATGCGCTTCTCGATCGCCGCCATGTCCTCCGGCGTGAACGGGCGCTCGGAGTAGATGTCGTAGTAGAAGCCCTCGGCGATCACCGGGCCGATCACCATCTTCACATCCGGGTACAGCTGCTTGACCGCATGGCCGACCAGATGGGCGCTGGAGTGGCGGATGATCTCCACGCCCTCCTCGTCCTTGGCGGTGATGATGCGCAGGCCGGCATCGTGGTCGATGACGTCGCTGGCATCGACCAGCACGCCGTCCACCGAACCGGCGATGGTGGCCTTGGCCAGGCCGGCACCGATCGACTGGGCGACCTCCATGACGCTGACGGGGTTTTCGAATTCGCGGCGGCTGCCGTCGGGAAGGGTAATCGTGATCATCGCAATGGCTTCGTGCGGGGCCCGCCTGGGCGGGCTGGAATGCGCTCCCGGAGCGGCGTCCGGGCAATAAAAAAGCGCCGCGAGGGCGCCTGGAACCCAGGGCCTTCGGGGTGGGTCAACAGGGGGCGGTGGTAGTGCTCATGTCGCACGCTCGGCCGGCGCTGGGCGCGGGCCACCTTGTTCCAGACGGGGAATGGCCATGATCTTAAACCAGCGCTCGACAAAGCCCAAGCGGCGCGGTGATGGCGCCTGAATGGCGCTGGCTGGCGGCGTGAAAACGCAATGATTACCATGTGCGCGCAGCCCGCCCGCGCCAGCCTGCCCGCTTTCCCCCAGGACCCCGCAATGCGCCACCCGCTTCGACCGGCCTGTGCCGGCCCCGCCCGTGCCCCGCGTTCACCGGCCCAGCGCCACGCCGGGGGCCGGCCATGATCACCGTTGGCCTGTCGACCCTGGGCTTCTGCAGCCTGGGCATGCTGTCGGCGATGTTCTCGGCGCTGGCCTTCTATGCCGCCTCGCCCCACTGCCGCTGGCCGCGCCTGCGCCGTGCCGGACGCCTCGGCCGGCAGATCGGCCTGGTCGCCGCCGCTGCCGCGTTGTGGCTGTGGATGGCCGAACTGGGCTTCGCCGCCGGCCTGGTCGCGATGCTGTGCACCTGGATGCTGGCGGCGATGCTGCTGCCGGCACTGGCGGCCTGGCACCGCCCCGATGCGGAGCCACGCTGATGTGGGCGCGCGCGCTGGCCGGTGTCTTTCCCGGTTTCTTCCTCGCCGCTGCGGTGACCGGCCTGCTGACCTGGCTGCCGCCGGGGCCCTGGCAGAATGCCCTGGTGCCCAGCCTGATCGCCTTCGTGCCGCTGTGGATGCTGGCCGCGCTGTGGGCCTTCAGCTTCCGTAGCGCACTGCGTGCCTGGCTGGCGCTGGCCGGCTGCGCCGCTGCCGGCTTCGCCCTGCTCGGCCTGCTGCGCCTGGCCGGCGCGGTGCAATGAGATCGAACGCATGAAATTCAGTTCGCAGACCCTGCGCACGTTCACCACCCTGCATACCTGGGTCGGCCTGGTCGCCGGCTTCGGCCTGTTCGTGGCCTTCTATGCCGGGGCGCTGACCCTGTTCCACCATGATCTGCCGCTGTGGCAGACCCCGGGTGCGGCCACGGCGCTGCCGGCGGGCCTGGATGATGCCCAGTACCTGCTCGACGATGTGCTGGCCACCCACCCGGAAGCCCGTCGCCATGTCGGCATGACCTTCCCGGGGGCCGACCACCCGCAGCCGCTGGCCTACTGGCAGGCCGACGACGGCAGCTGGCGGTACGCGTGGCCGGGCCACACCGAAGGCAGTGCCACGCCACCGCAGACCGGGCTGGCCGAGCTGGTCAACGAGCTGCATTACAGCCTGGGCCTGCCGGTGGCCGGCCTGTACGTGATGGGCATCGTCAGCCTGCTCTACGGCATGGCCCTGCTCAGCGGCCTGGTGATCCACCTGCCGAAGCTGCTGGGCGACCTGTTCGCACTGCGCCCGGGCCGCAACCTCAAGCAGCAGTGGCAGGACGCGCACAACGTGATCGGCGTGCTCAGCCTGCCCTTCCACCTGATGTTCGCGGTGACCGGCGCCCTGCTGTGCCTGGTATTCATCCAGATGGCGCTGCTCAACCCGCTGATCTACGACGGCAAGGTGCTGCAGGCGGTACCGACCGCCATGGATACCGCCCCGGTGCGCGATGCCAGCGGCGTTCCGGCGCCGCCGGGCAGCCTGCGCGTGCTGCATGCGCGGGCGCTGGAAGTGGCACGCGCGCAGGGCGTGGCCGATTTCGAACCGGCCTACCTGAAACTGGCCAACGGCGGCGATGCCAATGCCACCATCGAGATCACCGGCGAAGCCAGCGGCACGCTCGGACCGCTCGGCGCGGTGGCACTGGATGTGGCCACCGGCTCGCTGCTGGCCAGCCAGTTGCCGGGCCAGCGCGACGCCAACCATGCCACCCTCAGCGCCGCCTACGCCCTGCACTTCGGTGAGTTCGGCAATGGCGTGGTGGTGTGGCTGTACTTCCTGCTCGGCCTGGGGGGCGCCTTCCTGTTCTATTCGGGCAACCTGCTGTGGATCGAATCCCGGCGCAAACGCCGGCAGCCGCAGCAGTCGCGCGCGGCGATCAACATGGCGCGGGCCACCGTCGGCGTCTGCATCGGCCTGTGCGTGGCGATCTCGGTCGCCTTCCTGGCCGCCCTGGTGCTGGAACGGGTGGCCCCGGCGGCGGTCGACCGTGGTATCCGCTGGGCCTGCTTCGGCAGTTGGGCGGCCTGTGCGTTGTGGGCCGCATGGCGCCGGCCCGCGCAGGGCGCACGCGAGCTGCTGTGGGCGGCGGCGCTGAGCACCGTGCTGGTGCCGGTGGCGCACGGCGCGCTCAATGGCGACTGGCTGTGGCGGGCCGCTGCACGCGGACAGTGGCCGCTGTTCTGGATCGACGCCGTGGCGATCGCGATGGCGTTCGGCTTCGCGCGGCTGGCGGTGGCCAGCCAGCGCCGCGCACGCAGCGGCGATCCCAACAGCGTCTGGGCCGGGTGAGCCGAGGCCGGGCATGACCCGGCGCTCGCCCGCCCGCTTGCCGGTCAATCGCCGACGCGGGCCTTGTGCCACGGCGCCAGCATCGCGTTGAGCAGGCTGGCCTGCTCGTCGTCGCCGGTCAGTTCCCACATGAAGACGCCGGCCAGGCCCTGCTCGCGGGCGAACTGCGCGCGCAGGCCGATCGAGCGCGGGTCTTCGTAGCTGATGAAGATCTTCTGCTCCGCGTTGTACAGCCACGGACTCTGCGCCTGCGGCTGCCAATGCTTCACCCAGCCGGGCTGGTCGAGGTAGCGTGCCTTGATCACCCGCCAGTCGCCGGCATCGGCCGGTGCGCTGTAGGGCTGGAACAGGCCGTCGCTGGATTCACCGCTGACCTTGAAGCCGCGCCCATAGAACGGCACCCCCAGCACCAGTTTCTGCGCAGGCACGCCGTGCTCGCGGTAGTACTGCACGGCACCTGCGACGTTGTTCCAGCGCCGCAACGCCGGTGCCAGCGGATCGGCCGGCACCTCGTGCAGCGGTGCGTTGAAGGTCGACACCGCCGAGAACCCGGTGCCCATGTCGTAGCTCATCAGGTTGATGAAGTCGAACACCCCGGCCAGCGCAGGCAGGTCGTAGCTGGCCGCCGGGTCGTAGGGACCGTCGGTCTGCAGCCGCCCGGTGGCCAGCGCAGCGGTCAGCAGCATCGGCTGCCCCTGCGCGCGCGCGCGGGCATCCAGTGCGACACGGAACGCTTGGGCCAGCCGGGTCAGATTGGCGCGGTCCTGCGGCCGGTGCGCCAGTTCCTTCGGGCCACCGCTGACCGGAAACTCCCAGTCGAGGTCCACGCCATCGAAGCTGCCGGCATACCGTTCGAAGAACAGCGCCATGCAGGAATCCACCAGCCGCCTGCGGCTGGCGTCGGTCAGCGCGGCATCGGAGAAGCCACCGGCGCCCCAGCCACCGATCGAGATCAGCGTGCGCAGGTGCGGGTGCGCGCGCTTGAGCTCGGCCAGCGCCGCGAAGTTCGCCGGCGCCTCCGCGCCCACCGCGCAGCGCCCGTCTTCGATGGTGGAGAACGCGTAGAACAGATGGGTCAGGCGGTCAGCCGGAATGCTCGATACCGGATAACGCTCGGCGGAACCACCGGGGTAGTAGGCACCGAAAATGGGCGGCGCGGCCCGCACGGCGATGGGCAGCGCAGCGGCGGTCAGCACGGCAAGCAGGGCCACGGTCTTGCGGAACATGGGATCTCCCGGGTCGAAGGCGCAGCCACGGTAGCAAACACACTGCCCGCCTGCGCGGATGTCCGCGCATGTCGTCCCGTGGACAGCCGGGCACCCTGTCGACACGACATCGCGGTGGCCCATCGGACGTGCGCGTGCAGCGCAGCAGGACAAACCGGTACCCGCCTGGGCTAAGGTGTCCCTCGATTTTCATCGGCACAGGGACATGACCGCAGATTCCGACGCAGGCTTCACCGGACCCGACGACCCGACCCTGGAGAAACTGCAGGCGCTGGAGGCGCGTGCCTATGCGGCGTTCGATGCCGGCCAGCTGCAGGAGGCCGCAGATCTGTTCGGCGACCTCATTGCCGGCACGCCCGACATCGCCTACCTGCATTACATGCGGGGACTGGCCCACAAATACCTGCGCGACTGGCCGGCCTCGCTGCAGGACAATCTGCGCGCGGAACAGCTGCGCGACGAGTTCGACCAGGGCACGGCATGGAACGCCGGCATCGCCGCCACCGGTGCCGGTGACTGGACCGAAGCGCGCCGGCAGTGGCGTCGCTGCGGCATTGCGATCGACGACGCCGAAGGTCCCATCGACGGCAACTTCGGTGTCGCCTGCCTGAGCCTGGACCCCTGGTCGGACGGCGAGACCGTGTACATGCGGCGGCTGGATCCGGTGCGCGCGCGGGTGGAGAACGTGCCACTGCCGGAAAGCGGCTTCCGCTTTGGCGACATCGTGCTGCATGACGGGGCATCCACCGGGCGCCGGCGCTACGGTGAGCATGAGGTTCCGGTGTTCAATGCCATGCAGCGGCTGCAGCAGTCGGACATGGCCACCTACACGGTGTTCGTGCAGTGCGACAGCGCCGAGGACATCGCCGCGCTGCAACGCATGGCGCTGCCCGGCATCGGCCTGGTCGAGGACTGGACACACTCGGTCCGCCACCTGTGCCTGCGCTGCAGCTACGGCACCCCGCACCGGCACGATGATGACGGTGCGGAGGCCGAAGCGGGCTGGCAGGACGAGCGCTCGCTCGGCATTGCCGCCCAGGGCCGGGTGGCGGTCCAGCACCTGATGGCGAGCTGGGCCGCGGCCGCCCCGGGGCGCGTGCTGCAGGGCATCGAGCAACGCGAGCATCCGCTGTCGGCGCCGCAGCCGGGCCAGGTCTGGTGGCTGGGCCAGGACGATTCCGAAGCCTGAAGCGGACGCGCCGGAAGCCTTGCAGCACAGCGCTTTCAGAATTCTTCAGGGGATTTTCCAGCACTTCATTCCACGCTGTGGCGGCATGGGGCTCCCTTTCGATGGAGCCTGATCATGCGTTCGACCCTGACTGTCTGCGGCCTGCTGCTGGGCCTGTGCATCGCCCCCTGCCATGCCGCGCCGCGCGCACCCGATCCGGCGCGCCTGCAGGCCCTGGAACAGGCCATCGCCCGCGATGAGCTCAAGCAGATCCGCAGCGTGCTGCTGCAGGTCGATGGCACGGTGGTCTACGAAGGCTACTTCAATGGCGCCGATGCCCACACCCTGCACGACGTCCGCTCGGCCAGCAAAAGCGTGACTGCATTGCTGGTCGGTGCGGCCATCGGCGATGGCCATCTGCCGGGGCTGCAGGCCCGCGTCTACGACTACTTCCCCGACTTCACCGCCCGCCACGAGGTGGACCCGCGCCTGCGCGGCACCACTGTCGAAGATCTGCTGACCATGAGCACGCTGTGGGAGTGCGATGACGAGAACCCGTTCTCGACCGGCCACGAGGAGCGCATGTACGTGACCGAGCACTGGCGCGACTTCGCCCTGGCCCTGCCGGTGAAGGGGTTCGCTCCGTGGATGCAGCGCCCCGTGGACAGCCCGCACGGGCGAGCGTTCGCCTACTGCACCGCCGATTCGTTCGTGCTGGGTGCAGTACTCGAACGCGCCACCGGCGAAGCCCTGGCCGACTATGCCGCACGCGTACTGGAACGGCCGCTGGGCATTGCCCAAAGCCACTGGAACCGCTCGCCGGAGGGCATCGGCATGGGCGGTGGCGGCACCCGCTACCGCAGCCGTGACCTGGCCAGGTTCGGACAGCTGGTGCTCGATGGCGGCCGCTGGCAGGGGCGGCAGCTGGTGCCAGCGGCCTACATCGCTGCGATGACCCGGGCGCAGGCGCAGGCCGGTGACGGCAGCGACTACGGCTATCAGTGGTGGGGCCTGAAACTCGGCCTCCAGGACACACCGACGGTCTGGGCGATGTCCGGCAACGGAGGCAACTATGTGTTCGTGCTTCCCCGGCAGCGGGCGGTCGCCGTGGTGACCAGCCAGGCCTACAACCGCAGCTTCGCCCACCCGCAGTCGCGGCGCATCCTCACCGAGTTCCTGTTGCCGGCGCTGCGCTGAGGCCAGCCAGCTCGGCCGGGCGCCACGCGGCGGCCAGCACCTGGGCGCGCTGCGCGGCGACATCGGCATCGATCCGCGCCAGCAACGCCGGCCAGCCCGGCGCCTCATGCAGGGGCAGGAACAGCGGCGTGGCACGCAGCCACGCCGCATCGCGAAAGCCGCCGTCGACCGCCTGCTGCAGGGCGGACAGCGCCGCCTGCGGATCGCCCGCCGCCTGCTGCAGCAGCGCCCGTTCCAGCGCTGCATCGGACCAGCCGTCATCGGGCTGCCCCTGCAGCGCCGCCAGGCGCCGGGCGATCCATGCCGGCGAGGCCGCCGGCTGCGCATGCAGGGCGGCCAGGGTCTGTCCGAGCGACTGCTGCGGGCGCAAGCGGCGGCCGCGTTCGAACGCATCGGCCGCTGCCGCGCGATCCCCTGCCTGCAGCGCCAGCTCCCCCTGCAGCCGCAGCAGCTGCGGATGCGGCGTGCCACGCGCCATCGCCTCGGCCAGTGCCTGCCGCGCCGGTTCGATGGCACCGGCCACGTAGAGGCTGCGCGGCCAGGCGATGTTGGCGAATACGTTGTCCGGGTACAGCTGGAAATTGCGCGCGTGGCGCTGTGCCGCCGCGCGGGTGAAGCCGAGCAGCTCCAGTTCACGCGCCACCTGCACATCGCGGAAACGGATCCGCTCGGGTGCCTTCAGCGCGAGGTTGTCACGCAGTGCGCGTGCCAGCTGGCCGCGCTCCTGCTGCAGGTAGGCCAACGACGCCCGTGTGCGCTCGTCGCCCGGGTCCAGCGCCACCGCGCGCTCATAGTCGGCAATGGCCTCTGCCATCCGCCCGAGGCAGTCGTAGGCATACCCGCGCAGCGCGTGCGTGGCGCCCTGCCCCGGTGCCCGCTGCAGCTCCTGCCCGGCCAGCGCCAGGCCTTCGCGCACCTGCTCGGCCGGGCCGTTGAACAGGCAGCCCTGCGCGGACAGTGCACGTGACAGCCCCCGACGCGCCGGACTGGACTCGGGATCGACCTGCAGCGCCTGCCGGTACAGGGCAATCGCGCGCTGGTTGTTGCTGGCCTGGCCGATGCCGGCGTAGTAGTCCGCGCGTTGCAGCAGGGTCTGCGCCGGACTGGGCGGTGCGGGGCGCGGCCACAGCGCGACGACGCCGAGCGCCAGCCCGCTGCCGGCAGCGACGATCCACGGCCACCTCCGCAATCGGCGGCGCGGTGGTGCTGGCGGTTGCAGCGGCGCCGGCGCCGCACACAGCTGGTAGCCGCGCCCCCGCACCGAGCGGATGTAGCGCGGACGCCGGCCGTCATCGCCCAGCGCCTGGCGCAGCAGCTTGACCCGCTGACTGATCGCGTCCTCGCCGACCACCGCCGGTGCCCAGACCTGTCCGGCGAGGGTGTCGAAATCGACGACGTTGCCGCCGTGGGCCAGCAGCACCTCGAACAGGCGCCAGCTCAGCCCCTGCACCGGCAGCACGACGCCGCCACGCTCGACCCGCTGCGCGGATCGATCGATCTCCAGGTCGAGCAGGCGCAGCGTCTCCATGGGCGAAGCATACGCGACCCTGCCGGCCCCTCGCCGCGATCCTGCATGCAGGACGACAGGCAAAGAAAAAGCGGGCCGAAGCCCGCTTTTTCATTCCAGCGATGTCAACGGGGAGGTGTCAACCATGGCTGACACCCGCCGTTGATTACTCGGCGCTGACGCCTTCGCCTTCTTCCACGGCCTTCATCGACAGGCGGATACGGCCCTGCTTGTCGACTTCCAGCACCTTGACCTTGACCACGTCGCCTTCCTTCAGCTTGTCGCCGACCTTCTCGACGCGCTCGCTGGAGATCTGCGACACGTGGACCAGGCCGTCCTTGCCCGGCAGGATGGTGACGAACGCACCGAAGTCCATGATCTTGGCGACCTTGCCTTCGTAGATGCGGCCCGGCTCGACGTCCGAGGTGATCTGCTCGATGCGGGCCTTGGCGGCCTGCGCAGCGATGGCATTGACCGAGGCGATGACGATGGTGCCGTCGTCCTGGATGTCGATCTGGGTGCCGGTTTCCTTGGTGATGGCCTGAATGGTCGAGCCACCCTTGCCGATCACTTCGCGGATCTTGTCCGGGTGGATCTTGATGGTCAGCAGGCGCGGCGCGTAGTCCGACAGCTCTTCGCGCGGAGCGGTCAGGCCGTGGGCCATCTCGCCCAGGATGTGCAGACGACCGGCCTTGGCCTGCTGCAGTGCCTGCTTCATGATCTCTTCGGTGATGCCTTCGATCTTGATGTCCATCTGCAGGGCGGAGATGCCCTCAGCGGTACCGGCCACCTTGAAGTCCATGTCACCCAGGTGATCTTCGTCACCCAGGATGTCGGACAGGACGACGAAGCGATCGCCTTCCTTGACCAGACCCATGGCGATACCGGCAACCGGCGCCTTCACCGGCACGCCGGCGTCCATCAGGGCCAGCGACGAACCGCAGACCGAGGCCATCGACGAGGAACCGTTCGACTCGGTGATTTCCGAGACGACGCGGATGGTGTACGGGAAGGCTTCCAGCGACGGCATCACTGCCAGCACGCCGCGCTTGGCCAGACGGCCGTGGCCGATCTCGCGACGCTTCGGGCCCATCATGCGGCCGGTCTCACCCACCGAGTACGGGGGGAAGTTGTAGTGGAACAGGAAGTTTTCCTTGTACTCACCGGAGACGGCATCGATCACCTGGCCATCACGGGCGGTGCCCAGGGTGATGGTCACGATGGCCTGGGTCTCGCCACGGGTGAACAGCGAAGAGCCGTGGGTACGCGGCAGCACGCTGGTCTTCACGGTGATCGGGCGGACGGTGTCCAGCGCACGGCCATCGATGCGGACCTTGGTGTCCAGCACCGAGTTGCGCATGGTGCTGTATTCCAGCTCGCCGAATTCCTTCGACAGTTCGGCCGGGTTCCAGCCCTCGGCGGCAACGCGGCCGGCCAGGGACTCGACCACGTCCTTCTTGATCGCCGAGATGGCGTCGCGGCGCTGCAGCTTGTCACGCACCTGGAAGGCTTCGCCCAGGCGCGCGCCGACCGCTTCCTGCACGGCGCTGATCAGCGCGGTGTTCTTGGCCGGGGCTTCCCAGGTCGACGGCTTGGTGCCGGCTTCGACGGTCAGCTCGTTGATGGCGTTGATGACCTTCTGCATTTCGCGGTGACCGAAGGTCACGGCGCCCAGCATCACGTCTTCGGACAGCAGCGCGGCTTCGGATTCCACCATCAGCACGGCGTTGGCGGTACCGGCCACGACCAGCTCCAGCTGCGATTCCTTCAGCTCGGACACGGTCGGGTTGAGGATGTACTGGCCATCCTTGTAACCGACCTTGGCGGCGGCGATCGGGCCCTTGAACGGGGTACCGGCCAGCGACAGTGCTGCCGAGGCACCGATCAGCGCCGGGATGTCACCGTCGATTTCCGGGTTCAACGACATGACCGTGGCGATGATCTGCACTTCGTTCTTGTAGTCTTCCGGGAACAGCGGACGGATCGGACGATCGATCAGGCGCGAGATCAGCGTCTCCTTCTCGGTCGCACGGCCTTCACGCTTGAAGAAGCCACCCGGGATGCGGCCACCGGCGTAGAACTTCTCCTGATAGTCGCAGGTCAGGGGGAAGAAGTCCTGGCCCTCACGCGCGCTCTTGGCGGCGACGGCGGAGACCAGCAGCACGGTGTCGTCGAACTTGACGATGACGGCGCCACCGGCCTGGCGGGCGATTTCGCCAGTCTCAAGCGTGACGGTGTGCTTGCCGTACTGGAAGGTTTTGGTGATTTTTGCCACGGATGGATGTCCTTGGGGATGCTGTCTGCGAATTGGACCGTCGGCGACCCTTGCCGCCAGCGGGTGACCGGATCGTTCCGGTCTGAATCGGGATTGCGGTGCTACAAAACAAAACCGCGGCGCATCGCTGCGCCGCGGGGGATTCGTTGCTTAGCGACGCAGGCCAAGCTTCTCGATCAGGGCCTTGTAACGCTCGACGTCCTTCTTCTTCAGGTAGTCGAGCAGGCTGCGACGGCGGTTGACCATCTGCAGCAGGCCGCGGCGGCTGTGGTGATCCTTCTTGTGGGTCTTGAAGTGGCCGGTCAGCAGTTCGATGCGGGCGGTCAGCAGTGCAACCTGGACTTCCGGGGAGCCGGTGTCAGCCGAGCTGCGCTTGTTGTCTTCAATGACCTTCTGGGTGTCGATCGACATTTCTGTTTTCTCTGTGATGCGTGGCCGGCAGGAACGCGCTTTCACGCACCGCCTGGCTCGCCGTGGACTACTTGGGATGAAACCTGCCTGCGCAGGCTGCCGGAAAACGGCCGCGAAATTGTAACGGTCGGGGGCCTCCGGAACAAGGTCCGGGACTGAACCGCCCTGCCCCGTTCAGAGGTTGAAGCGGCGCTGCGGCGCCAGCAGGCCGCTGTCGTCGACCTGGCCCAGACCCTGCAGGGCCGATTCAGGTCCGTACACGGCCACCAGGCCACGTGGCCAGGCCGGGTCGCGCTGGCGCTGGCCCACGCAGAAGCGCTGTGCCTGGTCGGCATCGAGGTCGACCCGGGGGTACTCGGACAGGCCCGCGGCCACGGGCAGCAGCAGGGCCTCCATGGCCGCTTGGTCACCGGCGTCGAGCAGGCCGCGCAGCTGCTCCAGGGTCACCATCGCCGGCGCCCGGAACGGGTCCACCCACAACCGCCGCAACGCGCTGATGTGCGCGCCGCAGCCCAGGGTCTCGCCAAGATCACGGGCCAGGCTGCGGATATAGGTGCCCGAACCACAGGTCACCCGCAGCCGCAGCCGCTCGGGGTGCTGCTCCAGCACGTCGATGGCATGGACCTGGACCCGGCGTTCGGGCGCCTCGATGGCGTCGCCGCGGCGGGCCTTCACATACAACGGCTCGCCGCCCTGCTTGAGCGCCGAATAGATCGGCGCGCGCTGCAGGATCTCGCCGAGCAGCGGCGCGATCGCCGCCTGCAGCGCCTCGGCGCTGATCGCCGGCACCGGACGCTCGAGCAGCAGCTGGCCTTCGGCGTCATCGGTATCGGTGGTCCGGCCCAGCACGATCTCGGCGTCGTAGGCCTTGGCCGACCCCAGCAGCAGGCCGGCAATCTTGGTCGCCTCGCCGAAGCACAGCGGCAGCAGGCCGGTCGCCAAGGGGTCCAGGCTGCCGGTATGGCCACCCTTCTCGGCGCGGAACAGGCAACGGGCCACCTGCAGTGCGGCGTTGGAGCTCATGCCGGTCGGCTTGTCGAGCAGCAGGATGCCATCCAGGCGTCGGAACTGAATTCGGGTCATGACAGGTACGGGTAGCGCCGGGCCATGCCCGGCGGGCGCGCAGCGCGGTCTGCATCAGACATCGCCCAGCGCGGCGCGGAAAGAACAACGCCGGGCACGGCCCGGCGCTCGGTTACTCGTCGTCGCCTTCGCGGCGCTTCTCGGCGGCGACCGTGTCGGGCAGATCGCGCAGCAGGTTGTCGATGCGCTCGCCACGATCGACCGAGTCGTCGTAGTGGAAGTGCAGCTCGGGCACGTGGCGCAGCTTCATCGCCCGCGCCAGTTCCATGCGCAGGCCCCAGGCCAGTTCCTTCAGGCCCTTCACCGCTTCGGCCGAACGTTCCGGCATCAGCGCGGTGACGAACACCTTGGCATGGGCCATGTCGCGGGTGATTTCCACGTCGGACACGCTCACCGAGGGCAACCCGTGCTCGCGCACGGCGTTGTGCACCAGGGTGCCGAGTTCACGGCGCAGCTGGGCGGAGACACGGTCGGTTCGATGGAAAGTCTTGGGCACGCGTCAGGCTCGTATGGGTTGCGTTCTTGCAGTTTACGGGATGAAACAGGACCGGCCCGCAGGGGCCGGTCCTTTGCAGCATTACAGGGTGCGCGGCACTTCGATACGCTCGAAGCACTCGATCTGGTCACCCGGCTTGACGTCGTTGTAGGCCTTCACCGCGATACCGCATTCGGTACCGTTGCGGACTTCCTCGACGTTCTCCTTGAAGCGGCGCAGCGATTCCAGCTCGCCCTCGAAGATCACCACGCTGTCGCGCAGGACACGGATCGGCTTGTTGCGCTTGACCACGCCCTCGATGACCATCGAACCGGCGACGGCGCCCAGCTTGGAGCTGCGGAACACGTCGCGGACCTCGGCGATACCGATGATCTCTTCGCGGATCTCCACGCCCAGCAGACCGGAGGCCACCTGCTTCACCTGATCGATCACGTCATAGATGATCGAGAAGTAACGCAGGTCCACGCCGTTGGATTCAATGATGCGACGGGCCGACGCATCCGCACGCACGTTGAAGCCGATGACGGTGGCCTTCGAAGCGGCCGCCGAATTGGCGTCCGACTCGGTGATGCCGCCCACGCCGGAGTGGATCACGTTGATGCGGATGTCTTCGTTGGACAGCGCGACCAGTGCCTGGCTCAGGGCCTGCACCGAACCCTGCACGTCGGCCTTGATGACCAGGTTGAGGACCTGCTGGCCCTCGCCCTTGCCCAGGGTGGCCATGATGTCTTCCATGCGGCTGCCCGCAGTGGCGACCAGGCGCGATTCACGGCGCTTGGTTTCGCGCTGCTGGGCAACGTCCTTGGCCAGGCGCTCGTCGTCGACGACGACGAAGTCGTCACCGGCTTCCGGCACGCCGGACAGACCCAGCACCTGCACCGGGATGGACGGGCCGGCGAACTCCGGCTGCTTGCCGGTTTCGTCGAACAGGGCGCGCACGCGGCCGTACTGGATGCCGCACACCAGGTAGTCGCCCTTCTTCAGGCGACCCTGCTGCACCAGCACCGTCGCGACCGGGCCACGGCCCTTGTCCAGCGAGGATTCGATGACCACGCCGTTGGCGCGGCCTTCGTCCACGGCCTTCAGTTCCAGCAGCTCGGCCTGCACCGAGACGGCGTCCAGCAGATCGTCGATGCCCAGGCCGGTCTTGGCCGAGATCTCCACCATCTGGATGTCACCACCGAACTCTTCAGCCACGACCTGCTCGGAGAGCAGCTCGTTCTTGACCCGCATCGGGTCGGCACCGGACTTGTCGATCTTGTTGATCGCCACGATCAGCGGCACACCCGCCGAACGGGCGTGCTGGATCGCTTCCTTGGTCTGCGGCATGACGCCGTCATCGGCGGCCACGACCAGCACCACGATGTCGGTCAGCTTGGCGCCGCGGGCACGCATCGAGGTGAACGCGGCGTGGCCCGGGGTATCCAGGAAGCTGATGACGCCCTTCGGCGTATCGACGTGGTAGGCACCGATGTGCTGGGTGATGCCGCCGGCTTCGCCGGTGGCGACCTTGGTGCGGCGGATGTAATCCAGCAGCGAGGTCTTGCCGTGGTCGACATGGCCCATGATGGTGACCACCGGCGGACGCTGCACGGCTTCGCCCTGGGCCTCACCCGCCGACGCCAGCAGTGCGTCTTCGGCATCGTTGTCGTTGGCACGGATGGCCTTGTGGCCCAGTTCCTCGGTGACCAGCGCCGCGGTGTCGTGGTCGATGGACTGGGTGATGGTGGCCATCACGCCCATCTTGAACAGCGCCTTCACCACCTCGCCGCCCTTCAGCGCGAGCTTCTGCGCCAGGTCGGCCACGGTGATGGTCTCGCCGATCGCCACTTCACGCACGACCGGGGCGGTCGGACGCTCGAAGGCGTGCGGACCGGCGTTGCCACCGCCACGCGACATGTCGCGGCGACCGGACGACGGACGGCTGCCCGGACGGCCACGGTTGTTGCTGTTGCTGTTGCCACGACGGGCACGGTCGGCGGCCGACAGATGCATCTGGCCGGCGAAACGGTCGCCCGGGCCACGCTCGTTGCGCGGCGCGCTGCGGTTGTTGCGGTCGTCGCTGCGCGGCGGCGCACCACGCGGAGCAGCCGGGGCTGCCGCGGGGGTGCGCGGCGGGCGCGGCGCGGTTTCGTCGATCGGCGCGCGCACCTTGGGCTGGCTGGCGGCCAGCGCCTCGGCCGCCTTGGCGGCAACCGCAGCTTCCTCGGCCGCCTTCTTCTCGGCCTCGGCACGCTCCTTGGCGGCGATTTCTTCCTCGCGTGCACGGACGATGGCCTCGTCACGCAGGCGGTCCTTCTCGGCCAGCGCCTGCTGCTCGGCAAGGTTGCGCGCACGCGACTCTTCGAGCTTGCGCAGGATGTCCGCGCGCTCTTCGTCCGGGGTCATCGCGCGACCACCATCAGCCTTGACGTAGGTACGCTTCTGGCGCACCTCGACATTCACGGTCGTCTTGCTGCGACCGGAATTGACCGTCACTTCCTGCTGCTTCCGACGGTTGAGCGTGATCTTCTTTGCGGACTGATCGGTCTCTTCCGGGGCCTGCTCGGGCTTGCCGTGCGAACGACGAAGGAAGCCCAGAAGCTTCACTTTCTCGCTGCTGGTCACGACCTGGTCGGGACCGCTGAACTTCATGCCGGCACCGGCCAGCTGTTCCAGCAGTTTTTCGACCGGTGTATTGACCAGTTCGGCAAGCTTGCGGATGGTGGTTTGCTGCGACATTCGGATCCTATGATCTTGTGGGCGCCCCCCCGCATCTGGAGGTGGCGCGGATTCTACGCCCTGATCGGCTCAGGGCCCTGTTCATTGCCGGCTCATTCGCCGCGTTCCAGTCGGGCGATCTCCTCGGCACGCGCGGCCAGGATCAGCGCCGCGGCGCGCTCCTGGTCCAGCCCTTCGATGCCGAAGTCCATGACCTCGTCGGCGGCCAGGTCGGACAGGTCCTCGCTGGTGCGCACGCCGTGGCCGGCCAACGCGTAGGCGGTGGCTTCGTCCATGCCCTTCAGGGACAGCAGGTCCTGCGCCGGCTGGCCGTCTTCCAGGCCTTCCTCGACCGCCAGGGCCTCATTGAGCAGCGCATCGCGGGCACGTGCGCGCAGCTCTTCGACGATGTCCTCGTCGAAACCTTCGACGGCCAGCAGTTCGCCGACCGGCACATAGGCGATTTCCTCGACCGTGCCGAAGCCCTCGCTGACCAGGATGCCGGCGATCTCTTCGTCCACTTCCAGCTTGTCCATGAACAGCTGGCGCGCCGCGGCCTGCTCGGCTTCGGACTTGGCGGTCACCTGGTCCTGGGTCATCACGTTGAGCTGCCAGCCGGTCAGGCGGCTGGCCAGGCGCACGTTCTGGCCGCCCTTGCCGATCGCCTGGGCCAGGCGGTCTTCGGCAACGGCCAGGTCCATCGAATGCTTGTCTTCATCGACGATGATCGACTGCACTTCGGCCGGTGCCATCGCATTGATGACGAAGTTGGCCGGGTTCTCGTTCCACAGGACGATATCCACGCGCTCGCCATTGAGCTCGTTGGACACCGCCTGCACGCGCGAACCGCGCATGCCGATGCAGGCGCCGATCGGATCGGTGCGCTGGTCGTGGGCGAGCACGGCGATCTTGGCACGGTCGCCCGGATCGCGGGCGCAGGCCTTGATTTCCACCAGGCCCTGGCCGACTTCCGGCACTTCCAGCTTGAACAGCTCGATCATGAATTCCGGGGCGGCGCGGCTGATGAACAGCTGCGGGCCACGCGGTTCCGAACGCACTTCGGCCAGGTAGCCGCGCACGCGGTCGCCGGCACGCAGGACGTCACGCGGGATGCCCTTGTCCTTCGGAATGAAGCCTTCGGCGTTGCCGCCGAGGTCGACATAGATGTTGCCGCGCTCGGCGCGCTTGACCACACCGGTGATCAGTTCGCCAACGCGATCCTTCCAGGCATCCACCACCTGCTGGCGCTCGGCTTCGCGCACGCGCTGCACGATCACCTGCTTGGCGGCCTGGGCGGCGATGCGACCGAAGTCCGGGTTCTCGATCTGCTCTTCGATGTAGTCGCCGACATCCACGCCTTCGGCTTCGTCGACGGCATCCATCAGGCGGATCTGGCGATCAGGCGATTCCATGACCACGTCATCGGCCACCACTTCCCAGCGGCGGTAGGTTTCATAGCTGCCATCCTTGTGGTCGATGACCACGCGGGTCAGCACTTCCTCGTCGGGATAGCGCTTCTTCGCTGCCGAGGCCAGGGCGGCCTCGATGGCATCGAAGATCACTTCACGCGGCACGCCCTTCTCGTTGGCGACCGCGTCCACTACCAGCAACAGTTCCTTGCTCATTGGCTCACTCCGCGCGCGGCTTCTTTGCCGCCGGCTCGTTGGAAGAAGAATTCTTGTTCGGCTTCGGACGCTTCGGCGCCGGACCGGTCGGCTTGCTCGGGGCCAGCCCCAGCGCCACCCAGTCAGGCATGATCCGCGCCTTGTCGATGTTGTCGGCCGACACCACCAGCGCGGCGTTGTCGACGATGAAGGTGATGCTGCCCTGCGCCTCATCGATCGCCTCGATGCGGCCCTGCAGGCGGCGGCGATTGTCCTGCGGCAGCTTCAGGGTGACCTTGGCCGATTCGCCGAGGTGACGGCCGAACTGCTCGAGGTTGAACAGCGGACGGTCGACGCCCGGCGAGGACACTTCCAGCGTGTAATTGCCACTGATCGGGTCCTCGACGTCCATCTGCGCCGACACTTCGCGGCTGACCCGCTCACAGTCGTCGACATTGATGATGCGCTCCGGCTGTTCGGCCAGCGGCACGTCGATGTAAAGGCGCAGGGTCGCACCGCCGGGGGCCGGCAGATACTCAACGCCCAGCAGCTCCAGGCCCAGCGACACAACGGTCGGGGCGAGCAGATTCGCGATGTCGGTTGCCTTGTCGCTCACAGCCTGCCTTGATCTCTTGGTTGGGTGCCGGCCTTGGCCGGCGTGAAAACATGACGCCCCGGAAACGACAAAGGGCCCGCAGGGCCCCTTTTTCCGGAAAGACTCCGGTGACTGGATTCCGGTTGCAACGCGCTGCGTAAGCGTGTTGCGAGCCCTCCTTCCGGACCGGGTCTCCCGTGGGGAGGCCGCCTTCAGGGGTACTGCCTAGGCCGCTGATGATAGCGGCTGCACCGCACTGGTGCAAGGCTTGGACCGCCTTGAACCGACCGCTGCGCTCGCCGGGCACGGCCCGGCGCTGCCGGGACAACACGCGGTGGTAGCGCCGGGCCATGCCCGGCGGATCCGGCGGAACCCCCAAAGAAAAACGCCCTCGAAGCAGGACTTCGAAGGCGCATTCTTACTTGGTAGCGGGGGCAGGATTTGAACCTGCGACCTTCGGGTTATGAGCCCGACGAGCTGCCAGACTGCTCCACCCCGCATCAGAAGCGGAATTATGAGGCATGACTTCAAAACCTGCAAGCCTTTCCTCATTCATCGAACCGGTTGGCGCCCGTTCGATGTGTTGGTAGCGGGGGCAGGATTTGAACCTGCGACCTTCGGGTTATGAGCCCGACGAGCTGCCAGACTGCTCCACCCCGCACCGGAAGTGTTTGAACTGCTGCCCCGCTCTTTCGAGGAGGGCTACCGCAACGATGTTCTGGCTGAACCGCTGCAGTGACAACTCAGGCTGCGCATATTACACGAATCGCGCAGCTTTGTGTCAACTTTTATGCAAGATGCGCAAAAGCGTTCTGACACCAGACCATGATCGGGTTCCAGGCCAGGCCCAGCGCCAGCAGCGCCAGTGCGTTCACGCCCAGCACCACACCCAGCACGCGGTCGTTGCTGCGCGGCATCGCCTCGCCCACCGGCTCATCGAAGTACATGACCTTGATGACGCGCAGGTAGTAGAAGCAACCGACCACCGCGCACAGCACGCCGAGGATGGCCAGCCACAGCAGGCCGCCATTGACCGCTGCGCCCAGCACCGCCAGCTTGGTCCAGAAGCCCAGGAACGGCGGGATGCCCGCCAGCGACGCCATGATGCACAGCACCAGGCCGGCCATCCACGGGTTGCGGGCGTTCAGGCCCTTGAAGTCTTCGATGTTCTCGGCCTCGAAGCCTGCACGCGACAGCGCGATGATCGCGCCGAACGCGGCGGTCGACATGATCGCGTAGGCCAGTGCGTAGAACAGCGCCGCGGCGTAGCCCTGCGCGCCGCCACCGGCGATGCCCATCAGCAGGAAGCCGATGTGCGAGACCGTGGAGAAGGCCAGCATGCGCTTGAGGTTGCTCTGCGCGATCGCCATCAGGTTGCCGATGACCAGCGACAGCGCGGCCAGGCCGGCGATCAGCAGCTTCAGTTCGGTCGACAGCGGGCCGACGCCCATTTCCAGCAGGCGGTAGGCCATGCCGAAGGCGGCCAGCTTCGGTGCCGAGCTGATGAACAGCGCGATCGGGGCAGGCGCACCCTGATACACGTCCGGCAGCCACATGTGGAACGGCGCGGCACCCAGCTTGAAGGCGACGCCGGCGATCATGAACACCGCACCGGTGATCAGCAGCACGCGCTCTTCCGAATGCGGAATGGCGGCCTGGATGGCATCCAGGTGCAGGCTGCCGGTGGCGCCGTAGATCAGCGACATGCCGTACAGCAGCAGGCCCGAAGCCAGCGAACCGAGGACGATGTACTTCATCGCCGCTTCCGAGGCCAGGCCGCTGTCGCGGTTGCTGGCAACCAGCGCGTAGGAGCACAGCGCCAGCAGCTCCAGGCCCAGGTACACCATCAGCAGGCTGCCGGCCGAGACCAGGATCATCATGCCGGCGGTACCGAACAGGATCAGCACCGGGATCTCGCCCTGGAACAACTTGCGTTCGCGCAGGTAGCCCCAGCCGTAGATCAGGGTCAGGCCGCTGAGCAGCACGATCCCGGTCTTCATCACGTCCGCCGCGGTGTCGCGCACGAACATGCCATGGAAGACCTCGCCCTGCCCGCCCACGCCGGTGGCCAGCATGAACAGCACCACGGCCAGTGCGGCAAGCGAGAACAGGTGGGTGACGATCTTGTTCCGCTCGCTGACGAACAGGTCAAGGATCATCAGGGCGAAGGCGCTGCCGATCAGCACCAGCTCGGGAGCGAGCGGCGGCAGGTCAGCGGCGGTCAGTGGCAGCAGCGGCGAGGTGGTCATTATCAAATCCTGGAATCAATTCGCTGTTGGGCCCGGTCAGAGCAGCTTGCTGGAGGCGATCTGCAGGGCCAGCTTGGCGATCGAGGGCTCCATCAGGTCGGTCAGCGGCTTGGGGTAGATGCCCAGGGCAAGCACGCCGATGGCGAACACGCCCAGCACCAGCCATTCGCGGCCGTTGATGTCCTTCAGTTCGGCAACGTGGCTGTTGGCCACTTCGCCGAAGAAGATGCGCTTGTACAGCCACAGGGTGTAGGCCGCACCGATGATCAGGGTGGTGGCGGCGCCCAGGGCGATCCACGGATTCCGCTGGAAGGCCGACAGGATGACCATGAACTCGCCGACGAAGCCGCTGGTGCCCGGCAGGCCCGCATTGGCCATGAAGAACAGCATGGCGAAGGTGGCGAACCACGGCATCACGTTGACCACGCCGCCGTAATCGGCGATGCGGCGGCTGTGCATGCGGTCGTACAGCACGCCGACGCAGGAGAACATCGCGCCGGACACGAAGCCGTGCGAGATCATCTGCACCATCGCGCCCTGCAGGCCGAGGCGGGCGGCATCGGCGTTGCCGGCCTCACGCACCAGCCACAGCGCGATGAAGGTACCGAGGGTGACGAAGCCCATGTGCGCGATCGACGAATAGGCGATCAGCTTCTTCATGTCGTCCTGCACCAGCGCGACCAGGCCAACGTAGATCACCGCGATCAGCGACAGGGTGATGACCAGCCAGGCCCATTCCTGCGACGCGTCGGGGACGATCGGCAGGTTGAAGCGCAGGAAGCCGTAGCCACCGATCTTCAGCGCGATGGCGGCCAGGATCACCGAACCGGCGGTCGGTGCTTCCACGTGCGCGTCCGGCAGCCACGTGTGCACCGGGAACATCGGCACCTTGACCGCGAAGGCGATCAGGAAGGCGAAGAAGATCCAGGTCTGTTCCTTGCCCGACAGCTGCAGCGCGTACAGGTCGGCCAGCTGGAAGCTGCCGCCCTTCAGGTACAGGTAGATCAGCGCCACCAGCATCAGCACCGAGCCGAGGAAGGTGTACAGGAAGAACTTCAGCGCGGCGTAGATGCGGCGCGGGCCACCCCAGACACCGATGATCAGGAACATCGGGATCAGCATCGCCTCGAAGAACACGTAGAACAGCATCGCGTCCGTCGCGGCGAAGATGCCGACGGTGACGCCTTCCAGGATCAGGAAGGCGGCAACGTACTGGTTGACGCGCTTGTCGATCGCGCTCCAGGCGCCGATCAGGGCAAGCACGCTGACCAGCGTGGTCAGCAGGATCAGCGCCACGGCGATGCCGTCCACGCCCAGGTTGTAGCCGATCTTGTAGGTCGGGATCCATGCGTGGGTCTCGACGAACTGCAGCGCGTCGATGCCCGGGTCGTAGCCGCTCAGCAGCGAGAGGCTCGCCACGAAGGTCAGCACCGCGACGCCCAGCGACGCCCAACGGGCGGTCTGCGCATCACGAATCGCAAGGATCAGGGCACCGCCGAGAATCGGCAGCCAGATGAGGACACTGAGTAGAGGCCAGTTCGACACGTCTTCTTATTCCGTACAGGTCATCAACGCAGGTAATGCATCAGCACGCCCAGCAGGGCAATCAGGCCGATGATCATCGCGAAGGCGTAGTGATAGAGGAAACCGGATTGGGTACGACGCAGCACGCCGGCTGCGACGTCCACAACACGTGCCGAGAGATTGACCACGCCGTCGACGATGTTGCTGTCGATCCAGCGCGAGACCTTGCCCAGCTTGACGCTGCCGCCGGCAAAGCCATCGATCCACAGCTTGTCGAAGCCGTACTTGTTTTCCAGCACCGACACCAGCGGGGCGAAGGTCTTGCGTGCCTTGCCCGACAGGTCCGGCTTCCACAGGTAGAACAGCGCGGCCAGCACGAAGCCTGCCAGGGTCAGCCAGAACGGCGGCAGCATCATGCCGTGCAGCGCGAACGCCACCGGACCATGGAACTCCTCGCCCAGGAAGGCCACGGTGTTCTTGGCCGGATCGTAGAAGTCGACGATGCCGGTGAAGAACGTGTTGACCTGGCCCTTGATCGCTGCGTGCGCGTGGTGGCCGGCCCAGTCGGTGCCGTGCAGCATCGGACCGATGCTGAAGAAACCGATGGCGATCGACGGAATGGCCAGCAGGATCAGCGGCAGGGTCACCACCCACGGGGTTTCGTGCGGCTCATGCGGACCGTGGCCATGGCCGTGGTCGTCATGGTGCGCATCGCCGTGGTGGGCATCTGCCGCATGCGCGTCGTCATGGTGACCGTCATGCGCATGGTCGTCATGATGGGCATCACGGAAGCGTTCCTTGCCATGGAAGGTCAGGAACAGCAGGCGGAAGCTGTAGAAGCTGGTCACCAGCACGCCACCCAGCACGGCCCAGTAGCCATAGGTGGCCACCCAGCTGTTCTGCATGTGGGCGTGGATCTCGGCCGCCTCGATGATGGTGTCCTTCGAGTAGAAGCCGGAGAAGAACGGCGTACCGACCAGGGCCAGCGTACCGATCCACATGGTGACGAAAGTGATCGGCATGTACTTGCGCAGGCCGCCCATCTTACGCATGTCCTGCTCGTGGTGCATCGCGATGATGACCGAGCCGGCACCGAGGAACAGCAGCGCCTTGAAGAAGGCGTGGGTCATCAGGTGGAACACGGCCGCCGAGTAGGCCGACACGCCCAGCGCGACGGTCATGTAGCCGAGCTGGGACAGCGTGGAGTACGCGACGACGCGCTTGATGTCGTTCTGCACGATGCCGATCAGGCCGGTGAAGAAGGCCGTGGTGGCACCGATGAACAGGATGAAGTTCAGCGCGGTCTGCGACAGCTCGAACAGCGGCGACATGCGGGTGACCATGAAGATGCCCGCGGTCACCATCGTCGCGGCGTGGATCAGCGCCGAGATCGGGGTCGGGCCCTCCATCGAATCCGGCAGCCACACGTGCAGCGGGACCTGGGCCGACTTGCCCATGGCGCCGATGAACAGGCAGATGCAGATCACGGTGGCGATCGACCAGATCACCGGCTCGTTCAGCAGCTGCATGCCCAGCACGGTGCCGTCCCAGATCTGCAGCTGGGCGCGCGGGTCGGCGAGCATGCCGGCCTGCGAGAACACCTGCGAGTAGTCCAGGGTGCCGAACACCCACAGCACGCCGGCGATGCCGAGCAGGAAGCCGAAGTCACCGACGCGGTTGACCAGGAACGCCTTCATGTTGGCGAAGATCGCGGTCGGGCGCTTGAACCAGAAGCCGATCAGCAGGTACGACACCAGGCCCACCGCTTCCCAGCCGAAGAACAGCTGCAGGAAGTTGTTGCTCATCACCAGGGTGAGCATCGAGAAGGTGAACAGCGAGATGTAGCTGAAGAAGCGCTGGTAGCCCGGGTCTTCTTCCATGTAGCCGATGGTGTAGATGTGCACCAGCAGCGACACGAAGGTCACCACCACCATCATCATCGCGGTCAGCTTGTCGACCATGAAGCCGACATGGGCCGAGTACTGGCCGACCTCGAAGAAGGTGTAGATGTTCTGGTTGAAGGGCTGCGCCCCGCCCCACAACAGCTGGTACAGCGTGTACATCGACAGCGCGCAGCTGACAGCCACACCGAGGATGGTGATGGTCTGCGCGCCGAAGCGCTTGACCTGGCGACCGAACAGGCCGGCGATGATGCTGCCGAACAGCGGCGCAAGCACCACTGCGATCAACAGACTCTTGGAGAGAGTGATTTCCATCTGTGGATCAGCCCTTCAACGAATCGACTTCGCCGACATTGATCGTGCGGCGTGTACGGAACAGGGTCACCAGGATCGCCAGGCCGATGGCGGCCTCGGCGGCAGCCACGGTCAGGATGAAGAACACGAACAGCTGGCCGGCCGTGTCTCCCAGTTCCCGCGAGAACCCGACGAAATTGATGTTGACCGACAGCAGCATCAACTCGATGGACATCAGCAGGACGATGATGTTCTTGCGGTTGAGGAAGATGCCGGCGAGGCTGATGCAGAAAAGCACCGCGCCCAGCGCCAGGATGTGGCCCAGAGTGATCATGCCTTGGTCTCCTGTTCGCCCGCGGCCGGCGGATTGCTGCTGTGGACGACCGGCGTTTCGGCATCCATCCTGACCACGCGCAGGCGGTCGTGCGCCTTGACCATGGTCTGCTGCGACGGGTTCTGCGTCTTCAGCCCTTCACGACGACGCAGGGTCAGCATGACGGCGGCGACCACGGCCACGGTCAGGATGACGGCGGCGAACTCGAACGGCAGCAGGTACTCGGTGAACAGGCTGCGTGCCAGCCAGGTGACGTTGGAGCTGTCGGCGGCCAGCGCGGCGGCGTTGTCGGCCGGGAACGGGTTGACCGCCCTGCCCTTCACGCCGATCAGGATCAGCATCTGCGCCAGCATCGCCACCGCCACCACCAGGCCGACCGGCAGGTAGCGGACCCAGCCCTCGCGCAGCTTGGTGGGGTCGATGTCGAGCATCATCACCACGAACAGGAACAGCACCATCACCGCACCGACGTAGACCAGCACCAGTGCCACGCCGAGGAACTCGGCGCCGACCAGCAGCCACACGCAGGCGATGGAGAAGAAGGTCAGCACCAGGCACAGCACGGCGTGCACCGGGTTGCGCACGCTGATCACCGCACCGGCCGAAACCGTTGCCGCGATGGCGAAGACCCAGAAAGCGATATTTACCCAATCCATCTCTCGACCTCAGCGGTAAGCGGCATCGGCGGCACGACGCTCGGCGATCTCGGTTTCGAGACGGTCGCCCAGGGCCAGCAGCTGCGGCTTGGTAACGATGTTTTCGCCACGATTCTCGAAGTGGTACTCGAGGATGTGGGTCTCGACGATCGAGTCCACCGGGCAGCTTTCCTCACAGAAGCCGCAGAAGATGCACTTGAACAGATCGATGTCGTAGCGGGTGGTACGGCGGGTGCCGTCTTCGCGCTTGGCCGAATCGATGGTGATGGCCAGGGCCGGGCACACCGCTTCGCACAGCTTGCAGGCGATGCAGCGCTCTTCACCGTTGGGGTAACGGCGCAGGGCGTGCAGGCCACGGAAGCGCGGCGACTGCGGGAACTTCTCCATCGGGTACATCATCGTGTACTTGGGCTTGAAGCTGTACTTCAGCGTCAGCCACAGACCGGCCAGCAGTTCGAGCAGCAGCAGGCTCTTGAAGTAATGGGTAATTCTGTTCATCACTTAGACGCCCTTTTGAATCACGCCGAAGAACACCATGACGGCGGTAACCGCGATCCAGAGAATGGTCAGCGGGATGAAGACCTTCCAGCCCAGGCGCATGATCTGGTCATAGCGGAAGCGCGGGAAGCTCGCACGGAACCAGATGTAGGCGCTGGCGAAGAAGAACACCTTGATGAACAGCCACGGCCAGCCGCCCTTCCAGATCCAGTCCACGAAGGGCGAGATCTCGCCGGGGTTGATCCAGCCCTGGATCGGGCTCAGCCAACCGCCGAGGAAGAAGATCGAGATCAGGAAGCTGATCAGGATCATGTTGGCGTACTCGGCCAGGAAGAACAGCGCGAACGCGCCGCCGGAGTATTCGACCATGTGGCCGGCGACGATTTCCGATTCGCCTTCCACCACGTCGAACGGCGCGCGGTTGGTTTCGGCCACGCCGGACACCCAGTACACGACGAACAGCGGGAACAGCGGCAGCAGGAACCAGTCGAAGAAGCCGGAGTTGCCGGCCTGCGCCATCACGATGCTGCTCAGATTGAGGCTGCCCGAAGCGATCATCACGCCGACCAGGGCGAAGCCCATCGCGATTTCGTAGCTGATCATCTGCGCCGAGGCGCGCATGGCGCCCAGGAACGCGTACTTCGAGTTGGACGCCCAGCCGGCCAGGATGATGCCGTAGATGCCCAGCGAGGTCATCGCCAGCAGGTACAGCAGACCGGCATTGGCATTGGACAGCACCAGCTGCTGGTCGAACGGCACCACCGCCCAGGCCGCAAACGCCGGGGCCAGGGTGATCAGCGGGGCCAGCAGGTAGATCGCCTTGTTGGCGCTGCTCGGCTGGACCACTTCCTTGAACAGCAGCTTGAAGACGTCGGCGAAGGCCTGGAAGATGCCCATGCCCACGTACATCGGGCCATGGCGGACATGCATCCAGCCGATCAGCTTGCGTTCCCAGACCACGTAGAAGGCCACCGCGATGATCACCGGAACGGTGATCACCAGGATCTTCAGGATGATCCAGAGCAGCGCGCCGATGTCACCCAGGCCCAGCAGCCACTGGTGCAGCGGATCGACCGCGTTAATCAGCAATTCGTTCATGCAGCCACCACCGAGACACGAGCGGCACCCAGCGGCGCGGTTGCGCCGTGGCCCGATTCAATCCAGACCGAACCCGCGGCGACGCGGGCGTCGACCACCACCGGCAGGGTGGCCTTGCCGGCATCGGTGCCGACCTTGGCCATCTGCCCTTCCTGCAGCTGCAGGCGGGCGGCGTCTTCGGCGTTGAGCACGATGCGCGGCGCGTTGTTGAGCGGGTGCGACTGCAGCGCCGGCGCACGACGCACCACGGCGTCGGTGCGGTAGATCGCGGCGGTCGAGGCCACTTCCAGCCCCTCGCCCGCAGACACCGGCTGGGCCGACGCGGCCACCTGCACGGTCACCGGCGCCAGGCTGGCGCGCAGGCCTGCCAGGTCGACGAACTCGAAACCGGCTACCGCCAGTTCACCGCCCAGGGCACGCAGCACGCGCCAGCCTTCGCGGGCCTCGCCGGGCAGCTTGCCGCCGGCACGTGCCGACTGCTCGCGACCATCGAGGTTGGTCAGGGTGCCGTCGATTTCCGGCAGCGCCCCGATCGGCAGGATCACGTCGGCGACATCGCGGGTCGAAGCACAGGCGAAGTGGCTGAAGGCCACGACCTGGGCGCCGGCCAGCGCCTTGCGCACAGCGGCAGCATCGGCGAAGTCCAGGCCCGGTTCCAGGCCATAGACCACATAGGCCTTGCGCGGATCGGCGAGCATCGCGGCGACGTCCCTGCCGGCCGGCAACACGCCGGCGCGGGTCAGGCCAACGGCGTTGGCGCCCTGCGGGATGCGGCACAGCTTGGCACCGGTGGCGGCAGCGAAGTCACGCGCGGCAGCGCGGATCGCGGCGGCCTGCGGGTGGTTTTCGGCGATGCCACCGACGATCAGCACGGTGTTGTTGCCGCCCTGCACTGCCGAACGCAGCTCGGCGTTGGCCAGCGCATCGGCGAACTTCGACGGTGCCACGATCTGCTTGCCGGCGATGCTGAAGGCGAAGTCGAAGTCCACCGGGTTGACGACGTGGATCTTCGCGCCGTTGGTGGTCTGCGCCTTGCGCAGGCGGGCGTGCAGCAGCGGCAGTTCGTGGCGGATGTTGCTGCCCAGAACCACGATGCGGTCGGCGCCTTCGATCTCGGCCAGCGGCAGGCCGAACACTTCGGCGGTGGCGGCGTCGGAGAAATCGCGGTTGTTGATGCGGTGGTCGATGTTGCTCGAGCCCAGGCCCTTGGCCAGGCGGGCCAGCAGCGCGCCTTCCTCGTTCGAGGTCGACGGGTGCACCAGCACGCCCAGGTTGTCGCCCTGGTTCGCCTTGAGGATGTCGGCAGCGGCGGCCAGGCCTTCGGCCCAGCTCACTTCCTTCCACTCGCCATTGACCTTGCGCAGCGGCTTGACCGCACGGTCTTCGCTGTACAGGCCCTGGTGCGAGTAGCGGTCACGGTCGGACAGCCAGCACTCGTTCACCGCTTCGTTGTCGCGCGGCACGGTGCGCAGCACTTCGCCGCGGCGCACGTGCAGGAACAGGTTCGACCCCATCGCATCGTGGTAGCCCAGCGATTCGCGCGCGGTCAGTTCCCACGGGCGGGCGCGGAACTGGAACACCTTGTTGGTCAGCGCACCGACCGGGCAGACGTCGACGACGTTGCCGGACAGCTCGGTGGTCAGCGGCTTGCCGTCGTAGGTGCCGATCTGCAGGTTCTCGCCGCGGTACATGCCACCCAGTTCATAGGTGCCTGCCACGTCGGCGGTGAAGCGCACGCAGCGGGTGCACTGGATGCAGCGGGTCATCTCGGTGGCGACCAGCGGGCCCATGTCCTCGTCCGGCACCACGCGCTTGCGCTCGTTGAAGCGGCTGACCGAGCGGCCGTAGCCGAGCGACACGTCCTGCAGTTCGCACTCGCCGCCCTGATCGCAGATCGGGCAGTCCAGCGGGTGGTTGATGAGCAGGAACTCCATCACCGAACGCTGGAACTTGAGCGCCTTTTCACTGCGGGTGGCGACCTTCATGCCGTCCATCACCGGCGTGGCGCAGGCCGGCGCCGGCTTCGGCGACTTTTCCACGTCCACCAGGCACATGCGGCAGTTGGCAGCGATCGGCAGCTTCTCGTGGTAGCAGAAGCGCGGGATCGAAATGCCCGCCTTGTCGGCGGCCTGGATGATCATCGAACCCTTCGGCACGACCAGCGACTTGCCATCGATCTCGATGGTGACGTGGTCCGGTGGCACGCTCGGGTTTATGGGTTGCGCGCTCATGCAGCGGCTGCCTCCACCTTCTTGCCGTCAACCATCGAATGACCGTTGACGATGTAGTACTCGAATTCGTCCCAGAACTGGCGCAGGAAACCCTGGATGGGCCATGCCGCCGCTTCGCCGAACGCACAGATGGTGTGGCCTTCGATCTGGCCGGCCACGGCCTTCAACTGGTGCAGGTCTTCCATCGTGGCCTTGCCGGCGACGATGCGCTCCAGCACCCGGTGCATCCAGCCGGTGCCTTCACGGCACGGGGTGCACTGGCCACAGGATTCCTTGTGGAAGAACTGGCTGATGCGGCAGGCGAACTTGACGCAGCAGACGCTGTCGTCCAGCACCACGATGGCCCCCGACCCCAGGCCGGTGCCGAGGGCACGCAGGGTGTCATAGTCCATCTGCAGGCCCTTCAGCTCTTCGGCCTTCAGCACCGGCATCGACACGCCGCCCGGGACCGCGCCCTTCAGCGTGCGGCCCGGCTTGAGGCCGCCGGCCATTTCCAGCAGCTCGTCGAAGGTGGTGCCCAGCGGCACTTCGAAATTGCCACCCTTCTGCACGCAGCCGGAGACCGAGAAGATCTTCGGGCCGCCGTTCTTGGTCAGGCTCAGGCTCTGGAACCACTCCGGACCATTGCGGATGATCGCCGGCACCGAGGCATAGGTCTCGGTGTTGTTGATCGTCGACGGCTTGCCGTACAGGCCGAAGTTGGCCGGGAACGGCGGCTTGTAGCGCGGCTGGCCCTTCTTGCCTTCCAGCGATTCCATCAGCGCGGTCTCTTCGCCGCAGATGTAGGCGCCGGCGCCCAGCGCACCGTAGATGTCGATGTCCACGCCACTGCCGAGGATGTTCTTGCCCAGCCAGCCGTTGGCGTATGCGTCGGCCAGGGCCTGCTCGAAGTGCTCGAACGGCTCATGGTGGAACTCGCCGCGCAGGTAGTTGTAGCCCACAGTCGAACCGGTGGCGTAGCAGGCGATCGCCATGCCCTCCACCACCGAATGCGGGTTGTAGCGCAGGATGTCGCGATCCTTGCAGGTGCCCGGCTCGGATTCATCCGAGTTGCAGAGGATGTACTTCTGCATGTTGCCCTTGGGCATGAAGGACCACTTCAGGCCGGTCGGGAAACCCGCGCCGCCGCGGCCGCGCAGGTTCGACTGCTTGACCATCTCGATGACCTGCTCCGGCGGGATCTTCTCTTCGAGGATCTTGCGCAGGGCAGCGTAACCACCGGTCTTCAGGTAGTTCTCGTACGACCACGGGGTGTCGTAGTGCAGGGTGGTGTAGACCACCTGGTGCGGCAACGGCGCAGGACCGACCGGACCCTTGGGTGCGTGATGATGTGCCATGTCTTACTCCAACCCGTCCAGCAGCTCGTCGACCTTCTCGACGGTCAGGCGCTCATGGTAATGGCCGTTGATGACCATCATCGGCGCACCGGCGCAGCCGGCCAGGCACTCTTCTTCGCGCTTGAGGTAGACGCGGCCGTCGGCGGTGGACTGCCCGGTCTTGCAGCCGAGCTTCTTCTCGGCGTGCGCGACCAGGTCCTCGGCACCGTTCAGCCAGCAGCTGATGTTGGTGCAGAAGGCCACGTTGTGGCGGCCCACCTTCTCGGTCTCGAACATCGAGTAGAAGCTGGCGACCTCGTAGGCCCACACCGGCGGCAGGTCCAGGTACTTGGCCACGCCGGCGATCAGTTCGTCGGTCAGCCAGCCCTGGTTCTGCTCCTGGGCCGCATGCAGGCCCTGCAGCACGGCAGAGCGCTTGCGGTCCGGCGGGAACTTGGACAGCCAGTGATCGATGTGAGCACGGGTCTTGTCGCTCAACACCACCATCGGGTCGACGTCGCGCGCCGCCTCGAAATTACCTGTCGCCTTCATCGGCCGACCTCAGCGAAATGCATAACGTGGAATTGCAGAAACTGCGGCGCCGGCTTGCGCCGGCTGCCTGCAGCAGGCGTTGGCGTGGCGGACGGCATTACCGGTCAACCTCGCCGAACACCAGATCGTAGGTACCGATCATCGCCACCACGTCGGCCAGCATGTGGCCGCGCACGATCGAATCGATCGAGGACAGGTGGGCGAAGCCCGGTGCGCGCAGGTGCACGCGGAACGGCTTGTTGGCACCGTCGGACACCAGGTAGCAGCCGAACTCGCCCTTGGGCGCTTCAACCGCTGCGTAGGTCTCGCCGGCCGGCACGCAGTAGCCTTCGCTGAACAGCTTGAAGTGGTGGATCAGCGCTTCCATGTCGTCCTTCATGTCCTCGCGCTTGGGCGGAGCGACCTTGAAGTTCTTGACCATGACCGGGCCGGGGTTGGCCTTCAGCCACGCCACGCACTGCTTGATGATGCGGTTGGACTCGCGCATTTCGGCCACGCGGCACAGGTAGCGATCGTAGCAGTCGCCCTCCTTGCCCAGCGGGATGTCGAAATCGACGGCATCGTACTTGGCATACGGACGCTTCTTGCGCAGATCCCAGGCGATGCCCGAGCCGCGCAGCATCACGCCGGTCATGCCCCACTGGTGGGCCAGCTCCGGGGTGACCACGCCGATACCCACGGTACGCTGCTTCCAGATGCGGTTGTCGGTCAGCAGCGTTTCGTACTCGTCGACGCGCTTGGGGAACTCGACGGTGAAGTTCTCCAGGAAGTCCAGCAGCGAACCCTCGCGCGCAGCGTTGAGGTTCTTCAGGGCCTTGCCCTTGTGCCAGCGCGATTCCTTGTACTTCGGCATCTGATCCGGCAGATCGCGGTAGACGCCGCCCGGACGGTAGTACGCCGCATGCATGCGCGCGCCGGAGACCGCTTCGTAGCAGTCCATCAGCTCTTCGCGCTCGCGGAAGGCGTACAGCATCACCGCCATCGCACCCAGATCGAGCGCGTTGGAACCCAGCCACATCAGGTGGTTCAGGATGCGGGTGATCTCGTCGTACATCGTGCGGATGTACTGCGCACGCTCCGGCGCCTCGATGCCCATCAGGGTCTCGATCGCGCGCACGTAGGCGTGCTCGTTGCACATCATCGACACGTAGTCCAGGCGATCCATGTAGCCGATCGACTGGTTGAACGGCTTGGACTCGGCCAGCTTCTCGGTACCACGGTGCAGCAGACCCACGTGCGGATCGGCACGCATGATGGTCTCGCCGTCCATTTCCAGGATCAGGCGCAGCACGCCATGCGCGGCCGGATGCTGCGGGCCGAAGTTCATGGTGTAGTTGCGGATCTCCTGCCGGCTCTCGGCGGGATTGCTGGCGAACGCTTCGGTTGCCTGGTGGAACTGACTGCTCACTTCACTGCCTCCTGCGCGCGCTCGCCGGCAGCGGTCTGCAGGCGGGCGTCGTCACGGATCACGCGCGGCACGCCGACACGCGGCTCCACCGAGGTGACCGGTTCGTAGATGACGCGCTTCTTTTCTTCGTCGTAGCGGACTTCGACGTTGCCGATCAGCGGGAAGTCCTTGCGGAACGGATGACCCACGAAACCGTAGTCGGTCAGGATCCGGCGCAGGTCCGGGTGGCCCTCGAAGATCACGCCGTACAGGTCGAATGCTTCGCGCTCGAACCAGTTCAGGCCCGGCCAGATGCCGGTCAGCGAAGACACCACCGGCAGCGCTTCGTCAGGGGCGAAGCAGCGCAGGTGCATCATCAGGTTGTGCTGGTACGAACGCAGCTGGGCGACCACGGCGAAACGCTGGGTCGGCATGTGCTGCGGACGGGCACCGTCAGCACTCTCTTCGCTGGGGAATTCACCCCAGGCGAAGCGGCCCTGGGCCTTGCCTTCGACACCACGGCTGAAGCCCTGCGAGGAAACATCGGCGGTGTCCCACTCGTCCGAGCCGTAGCCCAGGTAGTCGACACCGCAGAGATCCACGGCCTGTTCGAAACCAAACTCGTCACGCAGCGCCAGGGCGGTGGCGTGCCACTCGGCGGCAGGCACTTCCAGCGTCACTTCGCCGCGGGGTTCGACCACGATGACCTTCGCAGCAGCGAAACGTGCGGAAAGTCGGTCGATGAAGGATGCTTGCTCTGCCATGGGGGCTTGGCGCGCTCTTGTCAGGTGAAGGGGTCAGCGGGCGATGGTCTGTGTACGCCAGATCTTCTTCTGCAGCTGCAGGATCCCGTACACCAGCGCCTCGGCGGTCGGCGGGCAGCCCGGGACGTAGACGTCCACCGGCACCACGCGATCACAGCCGCGCACCACAGAATAGGAGTAGTGGTAATAACCACCGCCATTGGCGCAGCTGCCCATGGAGATCACCCACTTCGGGTCGGGCATCTGGTCATAGACCTTGCGCAGCGCCGGGGCCATTTTGTTGACCAGGGTACCGGCCACGATCATCACGTCGGACTGACGCGGCGACGGGCGGAACACCACGCCGTAACGGTCCAGATCCAGACGGGCCGCGCCCGCATGCATCATTTCCACCGCACAGCAGGCCAGGCCGAAGGTCATCGGCCACATCGAGCCGGTGCGCGCCCAGTTCAGCAGGGCGTCGACGCTGGTGGTGACAAAACCCTTTTCCAGCAAGGGGTTGTCGCCTTCCGGCCGCAGGATGTCATCAACCCGCCCTTCCGGGACAGGATTGGTCATCAGGCCATCGAGAGTCTGAATCACTCCCATTCCAGCGCTCCCTTCTTCCAGACGTAAATGAAACCGAGGAACAGCATGCCGACGAACAGGCCCATGGTGACGAGCGAACGCGCGCCCAGCTCCATGAAGACCTGGGTCCACGGCACGATGAAGATGATTTCCAGGTCGAAGACGATGAACTGGATCGCGATCAGGTAGTAGCGCACGTCGAACTTCATACGTGCGTCTTCGAAAGCCTCGAAGCCGCATTCGTACGGCGACAGCTTTTCCAGATCGGGGCGGCGGGGACCGAGGAATCGACCAACCAGCATCAGCGTAATGCCGATACCGGTGGCAACGATCAGAAACAGCAGAGACGGCAAATATTCGGCCAGCACAGCGATTCTCTCTTGCCTCTGCCGCTGCGCCTGCAGGCGCTTTGGCATGGGGGAGTGGACGGGAATCTGCCTGGCGCCTTGCGCGCCAGACGAACCCGCTTTACTTACAAATGGTGCCCAAGAGGGGACTCGAACCCCTACGACCTAAGTCGCTACCACCTCAAGGTAGTGCGTCTACCAATTCCGCCACCTGGGCAAACGATCACATCAGACTATCTTCCCGATGCGCCGCGTATTGTAACCGGCTTCAGTCTTTCTGGGAGCCTTCCGACGGCTTTTCTTCACCAGAAACCGAAGATTCCGCCTTGGCCGGCACAGTCGCGGCCGGAACCGGGGCAGCCGGGACCGCATCGGCCTTCGGAACGGCCGGCAATTCGCCCGCCGGAGCGGCCGGGGCGCTGGCCGCCGGGGCGGACATCAGACCCAGGTCCTGGTCGGCGGCCGGACGGCTGCCATGACCGGCATACCAGGCCATGAAGAGGCTGATGCCGAAGAACACCACGGCCAGCCACTTGGTCGACTTGGACAGGAAGTTGGACGCGCCGCGCGCGCCGAACACGGTCCCCGAGGCGCCAGCGCCAAAGCCCGAGCCTGCCGCCGCGCCCGAGCCACGCTGCATCAGGATCAGCGCGATCATGGCTACGGCAACCAGCACGTAGACGACATTGAGGATCAACATCAGCATTGGGAATCCGCCCTCGGACTGTAGTGCCGGCTGTGGACCGGCGACCTGAACTAAGTGTTTGCCGCCGCCCGTGCGATGGCCAGGAAGTCGGCAGCCACCAGCGAGGCACCACCAACCAGCCCACCATCGACATCCGGCTGCGCGAACAGTTCCCCGGCATTGTCGGGCTTCACGCTACCGCCATAGAGAATGGGCAGTGAATCAGCAATTCTAGCATCGATGCGCGCGACTTCGCCACGGATGAACGCATGCACCTGCTGGGCCTGCTCCTTGCTCGCGGTGCGGCCAGTGCCGATCGCCCACACCGGCTCGTAGGCCACCACGGCCGTGGCGAAGCCCTCGGCCCCGACCAACGCCAGTACCGGCGCCAGCTGGCCGGCGATCACCGCCTCGGTCTGCCCGGCTTCGCGCTGTTCCAGGGTTTCCCCGACGCACAGTACCGGCACCAGGCCCGCGTGCAGGGCGGCGGCGAACTTGCGCGCGACCAGTTCGCTGCTTTCATGGTGGTACTGGCGGCGCTCGGAGTGGCCGACCAGGCCATAACGGGCGCCGACCTCGACCAGCATGGCCGCGCAGACCTCGCCGGTGTAGGCCCCCTTCTCGTTGCTGCTCACGTCCTGCGCGCCAAAGGCCAGGCCGGTCCCGCCGAAGTCCTCGACCAGCTCCCCCAGGTACGGCAGCGGCGGCAGGATCACCACGTCCACCCCCTCCAGCGGCAGCCCGGCGGCCACCTGCCCCAGCAGTTCATTGGCGAATTGACGGCTGCCATGCAGCTTCCAGTTTCCGGCGACGATCTTGCGGCGCATGAGCGGGTGGCTCCTGTGTGAAGTCAGCCGGGCATGATACCCGTTACGGCAAAAATCCGTTTCCGTGTAAGCGGTTACATGGATTTTCAGCGAGGGGCGCAGCCATTGTGGCGGGGCGTGGGGGTTGGCCACCGCCTTCCGCTGCGCTCGCCGGGCATGGCCCGGCGCTACCGTAATGAAAAGGCCGCCTTCCGCTGCGTTCGCCGGGCATGGCCCGGCGCTACCGGGATGGAAAGGCCGCCTTCCGCTGCGCTCGCCGGGCATGGCCCGGCGCTACCGGGATGGAAAGGCCGCCTTCCGCTGCGCTCGCCGGGCATGGCCCGGCGCTACCGTAATGAAAAGGCCGCCTTCCGGCGGCCTTTTCATTACTTCAACTTGATCTCGCGCAGGCGTTCTTCGAGGAACCCGTGGGCGGTGATCGGCTCGGGGTACCGGCTGGGGTTGTCGGCGGTGATGCACGAGGGCAGCACGTCGATCAGGAAGTCCGGGTTCGGGTGCAGGAAGAACGGCACCGAGTAGCGCGGCTGGCGGGCCAGCTCGCCCGGAGGATTGACCACGCGGTGGATGGTCGACGGGTACACGTGGTTGGTCAGGCGCTGCAGCATGTCGCCGATGTTGACCACGATGGTGTCGGCATCGGAGGTGAATGGCACCCACTCGCCTTCATGCGACTGCACTTCCAGGCCCGCCGCGCTGGCGCCGACCAGCAGGGTGATGAAATTGATGTCGCCATGGGCGCCGGCACGCACGTTCGGGATGTCGTCGGTGGTGATCGGCG